>NZ_JAIXTC010000011.1 GCF_027484365.1 Brevundimonas sp.
CTTCTTCCTCACATAGCCGCTCTTGCCGCGGGATGGAGCAGCCCGGTAGCTCGTCAGGCTCATAACCTGAAGGTCGCAGGTTCAAATCCTGCTCCCGCACCCAAGATCTAAAAGCCCCGGCGCCCCAAGCACCGGGGCTTTTTGCTGGACCAAACACACACGCGGAGCGCGCCGGCGCGAGCGGCGCGGGGCCCAGGCGGCGACGATCGTCTGAACCGTCGTGCGCGGACCGCGGAAGAGGTGCGAATTCCGGACGCCGTTTGGACGTCCTCCTCCGTCCTGCCGGCGACCCGGACCCTCCGTCACCAGCCCGCATTTGTCTCTCTGGCTGCGGCAGGCCTGAACCAGCGTCCTTACGCTCCGCTTATGCGGTCGTCCCCCTTCCTCATCGCCCCCTTACGCCCACACCTGCGACATCCGGCCTCGAACCTGAGCCCGGAGACTTCGGCATGGCCGACGTGATTTTTCTGGCGATCGGCGGCGGGGCCTTTCTGGCCTTCGCCGTTCTCGCCGTTCTGCTGAACAAGGTGTGACGATGCTGCTGAACCTCCTCTGGGGCGCCGGCGCGGTCGTCGTCGGCATCTATATGATCGTGGCGCTCGTGCGCCCCGAGCGGTTCTAGGGGAGCCGCTCGCCATGACCCTTCAAGGCTGGGCGGAAATCGCCCTTACGCTCGGGCTGTCGGTCGCGCTCGGCTGGCCGCTCGGCCTCTATCTGTCGCGCGTCTGGAACGGCGAGCGCACCTGGCTCGACCCCGTCCTGCGGCCCGTCGAACGCGTCTTCTACGGCCTGGCGGGCGTGAACCCGGACAGGAGCCAGGGCTGGGTCGGCTATGCCGGCGCCCTGGTCGTCTTCAACGCCATGGGCTTCCTCCTGCTCTATGCCATCCTGCGGCTTCAGGGCGGCCTGCCGCTGAACCCGCAAGGCTTCGAGGGCGTCTCGCCCCACCTGGCCTTCAACACCGCCGTCAGCTTCGTCACCAACACCAACTGGCAGAGCTATGGCGGTGAGGCGACCATGTCGACCTTCAGCCAGATGGTCGGGCTGACGACCCAGAACTTCCTGTCCGCCGCCACCGGGGCTGCCATCGCCGCCGCCCTGGCCCGGGCCTTCGTGGCCAGTCGCGGCGAGGGGATCGGCAATTTCTGGGCCGACATGACCCGGACCACCCTGTACCTGCTGCTGCCCGCCTCCATCGTTCTGGCGGCCGTTCTCGCCGGTCTGGGCGTGGCCCAGTCGCTGGCGGCGTCGGCCACCGCGACGACGCTGGAAGGCGCGGATCAGACGATCGCCCTGTTCCCGGTCGCCAGCCAGCTGGCCATCAAGATGCTGGGCATCAACGGCGGCGGCGTCTTCAACGCCAACTCCGCCCACCCGCTGGAGAACCCCTCGGCCCTGACCAACCTGATCACGGCCGTTTCGATCAACGTCCTGGGCTGGGCCGCCTTCTTCGCCTTCGGCCGCAGCGTCATGGCGAAGAAGGAGGTCCGCGCCCTGGTCCTCGCCGGCCTGATCCTGCTGGGCGGCCTGACCGCCGCCATGTACGTCGCCGAAAGCCATCCCGCCCCCGCGCTCCAGGCCGCGGGCATCAGCCAGACTGTCAACATGGAGGGCAAGGAGACCCGCTTCGGCGTGCCGTCCTCCGTCGCATGGGCCGGTCCGACGACGGGGGCCTCCAACGGCTCGGTCAATTCCATGCACGCCAGCTACCTGCCCCTGTCGGGCGGCATACAGATGTTTCTGATGCAGTTGGGCGAGATCCTGCCCGGCGGCATCGGCTCGGGCATCGCCCTCATGGTCGTCATGGCCATCCTGTCGGTCTTCGTGGCCGGTCTGATGGTCGGACGGACGCCCGAGTATCTCGGCAAGAAGATCGAGGCGCGCGAGATCCAGTACGCCATGATCGGCCTGCTCGCGATGCCCGCCGCCATCCTCGGCTTCGGGGCCGTCGCCGCAATCTGTCCGGAGGCGCTGAAAGGGTTGCTCAACGCCGGCCCCCACGGCCTGTCCGAGATCCTCTATGCCTACACCTCTGCGGCTGCGAACAACGGCTCGGCCTTCGCCGGTCTGACGGCCAACGCCCCCTGGTGGAACACGACGCTCGGCCTCGGCATGCTGCTGGGCCGGTTCGTGCCCGCCGTGGCGGTGCTGGCCATCGCCGGATCGCTGGTGGTCAAGCCGAAGCTGGCCCCCTCCGCCGGCACCCTGCCGACCGACGGCGGCCTGTTCGCCGGCCTCCTGATCGGCGTCATCCTCATCCTGGGCGGACTGCAGTTCTTCCCCGCCCTCGCCCTTGGACCCATCGTCGAGCATTTCCAGATGCTCGCCGCTGCGGCCCGGTCGTGATCCGTCTGGACACCTGAAATGACTTTCGCAAATCCCGAAAACACGGCCCCGGTGGTGGGCCGTTCCCCCAGTCCGCTCGGCGGGGCCCTGACCGGGGCCATGCTCGGCCGGGCGGTCGGCGACGCCTTCGTCAAGCTGAACCCCCGGCGACTGCTCAGGAACCCGGTGATCTTCGCCACCTGGCTGGTCGCCCTGCTTTCCACCGTCTCGGCGGGGGTGGCGATCGCATCAGGCGGCGCAGCGGGCTTCGCGATCCAGCTTGCCGTCTGGCTGTGGCTGACCGTCCTGTTCGCCAACGTCGCCGAGAGCGTGGCCGAGGGCCGGGGCAAGGCCGCCGCCGACAGCCTGCGCGCCACCCGGGTGGACACAAAGGCCAAGCTGATCGTCGACCCGACGACCGGCACCACGGTCCCGACACCTGCACACCAGCTGACGGTCGGTCAGATCGTCCTGGTCGAGGCCGGCGACGTCGTCCCCTCGGACGGCGAGATCGTCGAGGGCGTCGCCTCGGTCAACGAGGCCGCCATCACCGGCGAAAGCGCCCCCGTGATCCGCGAGAGCGGTGGCGACCGGTCGGCCGTCACCGGCGGCACCACCGTGGTCTCCGACTGGATCAAGGTGCGCATCACCTCGGCCCCCGGCTCGACCTTCCTCGACCGTATGATCGCCATGGTCGAGGGCGCGAACCGGCGCAAGACGCCGAACGAACTCGCCCTGTCCGTCCTGCTGGCCGGCCTGACCCTCGTGTTCCTGATCGCCGTCGTCACCTTGCTGGGTCTGGGCGCCTATTCGGGCGTCAAGCTGGACCCCATCGTGCTCGGGGCCCTGTTCATCACCCTCATTCCCACCACCATCGGGGGTCTGCTGTCCGCCGTCGGCATCGCCGGCATGGACCGGTTGCTGAAGGTCAATGTGCTCGCCACGTCGGGTCGGGCGGTGGAGGCGGCCGGCGACGTCGACACCCTGCTGCTCGACAAGACCGGCACCATCACCTTCGGCAACCGCATGGCCACCGAGGTCATCCCCGTCCCCGGCGTCCGTCCCGAAGTGGCGTTGCGCGCGGCGGTTACCGCTTCCCTCGCCGACGAGACACCGGAAGGCCGATCGATCGTCGAACTCGGCAAACAGGCCGGGATCGTCGTCGAACAGCCCGTGGGATCGAAGGCCATCCCCTTCACCGCCACCACCCGTCAGTCGGGCCTGGAATCCGGCGAGAACGCCTGGCGCAAGGGCTCCATCGACGCCGTCCTGAAGTCGCTGAACATGACCCAGGACGCCGCCCCGGCCGAGTTCCGCGCCGCCGTCGACCGCATCGCCCGCTCCGGCGGCACGCCTCTGGCCGTCACCGAGAACGGCGTACTGGTCGGCGTCATCCACCTGAAGGACGTGGTCAAGCCGGGCGTGAAGGAGCGGTTCGCCGAGCTGCGCCGGATGGGCCTGCGCACCGTCATGATCACCGGCGACAATCCGGTCACGGCGGCGGCCATCGCCAGTGAGGCGGGGGTCGACGACTACCTCGCCGAGGCCACGCCCGAGGACAAGATGCGCCTCATCAAGGCCGAACAGGCCAGGGGCCGTCTGGTCGCCATGTGCGGCGACGGGGCCAACGATGCGCCCGCCCTTGCGCAAGCGGATGTCGGCGTGGCCATGCAGACCGGGGCCCAGGCCGCCCGCGAGGCCGGCAATATGGTCGACCTCGACAGCGACCCCACCAAGGTCATCGAGATCGTCGAGGTCGGCAAGCAGCTGCTGATCACCCGCGGGGCCCTGACCACCTTCTCGATCGCCAACGACGTGGCCAAGTATTTCGCCATCATCCCGGCGATGTTCGTGGTCGCCCTGCCGGCGCTCGGGGCCCTGAACGTCATGGATCTGGGCAGTCCGGAAAGCGCCATCCTGTCTGCGGTGATCTTCAACGCCCTGGTGATCGTGGCCCTGATCCCCCTGGCCCTTCGCGGCGTCAAATACCGCGCCATCGGGGCCGAGGCGCTGCTGAGCCGCAACCTGCTGATCTACGGCCTCGGCGGTCTCGTCGCCCCCTTCGTCGGCATCAAGCTGATCGACCTGGTCATCACCGGGCTCGGTCTGGCCTGAGCCTCATGTCTTCCCTGTTTCTGAAAGTCCGTTCGATGTCCCGCAAATCCCGCTTCAGGGCCTCCGGCTCCAACGACGCCCTCTTCGCCGGCGTCTGCCTCGTCGCCATCGTGGTGTTCGGCATCGCGTCCCACGCAGATGCCGGCGCCTTGGTCCACGTCCTGAGGTCGGTCTGATGTTGAGCCAGCTTCGTCCGGCGGTCGTCATGGTCGCCCTGTTCACCCTGCTGCTGGGCGTGGCCTATCCGCTCGGCATCACCGGCCTGGCGCAGGGCCTTTTCCCGGCCCAGGCCAACGGCAGCCTGATCCGCGACGCCGACGGGAACATCCGCGGCTCGGCCCTGATCGGCCAGGGTTTCACCGAGGCCCGCTACCTTCACCCCCGCCCGTCGGCGGCCGGCGACGGCTACGACGCCTCGGCCTCGTCCGGGTCCAACCTGGGTCCGCTGAACACGGACCTGGCCGACCGGATCCGGACCGCCGTCGCCGAACAGCGGGGCGAGACCGGGGACAAGCCGATCCCCGCCGACGCCGTCACGACCTCGGCCTCGGGTCTCGACCCTGATGTGTCCCCGGCCTACGCTCGGCTGCAGGCGGATCGCGTGGCCCGGGCCCGCGGCGTCCCTGTCCCGGAGGTCCAGGCCGTGATCGATGCGAATACCCACGGAGCCCTGCTCGGCTTCATCGGCCAGCCCACGGTCAATGTCCTGCTGACCAACCGGGCGCTCGACCAACGCTTCCCGGCCGGCTGATTTGCCACAGCCTGAAGCCGACCCCGCACCCGATCCGACGCCGAGCCAGACCCTGGCGCGCAAGCGCAAGCGCGGCCGGCTGAAGGTCTTCCTCGGCATGTCGCCCGGGGTCGGCAAGACCTATGAAATGCTTCGCGCCGCCCGTCGCCGAAAGGCGGAGGGCGGCGACGTCGTGGTCGGGGTGGTCGAGACCCACGGGCGCAAGGAGACCGAAAGCCTGCTGCGCGGGCTGGAGGTCATGGCCCGCCGACCGATCGAGCACCGGGACCGGATCATGCTGGAGTTCGATATCGACGGGGCTCTCTCCCGGCGGCCCGAACTGCTGCTGGTCGACGAGTACGCCCATTCCAACGCCCCGGGTTCGCGCCATCCCAAGCGCTGGCAGGACGTCGAGGAGATCCTGTCGGCGGGCATCGACGTCTGGACCACACTGAACGTCCAGCATCTGGAAAGCCTGTCCGACGTCGTCCTGCGTATTACCGGCGTGCGCCAGAGGGAGGCGGTCCCCGATAGCGCCCTCAGCCGCGCCGACGACATCGAGGTCGTCGACATCACGCCCGAGGAGCTGCGCAAGCGGCTGGAGGCGGGCAAGGTCTATGTCCCCGAGACCGCGCGCCTGGCCTCCCAGAACTTCTTCAAGGTCGAGAACCTGACGGCGCTCCGCGAACTGGCTCTGCGCCGCGCCGCCCAGACGGTGGACGACCAGCTGGTGGCGACCCTGCGCGAGCGAGGCGTTCAGGGCCCCTGGGCGGCGGGCGAGCGGGTGCTGGTCCTGGTCGGCGGCGACGGGATGGCCGGCATGCTGGTGCGCACCGGCCGGCGCATGTCGGACATGATGATGGACGCCCCCTGGACCGTCGCCACGGTGGACCGGCCCTCCAGCGCCTCGGGCGACGTGGGCCGGGCGCAACGGCTGGCCGAGGCCTTCAAGCTGGCCGAACAGCTGGGCGGCCGCACGGTCCTGCTCAGCGGGGACGACGTGGTGCGCACCGTCTCGGACTACGCCCACCGTAACAACATCACCCAGATCGTGCTGGGCCGTTCGGTCGTGACCGGCTGGCGGTCAAGGTTCAGCGAGGTCTTCGGCCGGTCGCTGGCGGCCGAGCTGCTGCGCGCCGCCCGGGGCGTGGCCATCCATGTCGTGACTGACGTGGCGACGCCTGATGCACCCACGCCCCGTCCCGCCCAGACGGCGACCGAGCGCCTGTGGGACTGGCGCGGCTATGCCATCGGCGCGGCCTTTGTGGCCGTCGCAACCGGCATCGCCCTCCTGCTCGATAGCAGCTTCGAGCGCGTCGATCTCGGTGTCGTCTATCTGTCGGCCGTCTTGGCGGCGGGCGTCCTGTACGGCCTGCGTCCGGCGCTCGCAGCGGCGACCGCAGCCTTCCTCGTTTACAACTTCCTGTTTCTGGAGCCGCGCTACAGTTTCGCCATCGGCTCGCCCACCGACTTCCTGACCCTGTTCGTCTTCTGGGCCGTGGCGACCGTCACTGGGGTCCTGGCCGGGCGGGTGCGCGAACAGGCCCGCCGGGCCCAACGCCGTGCCTCGGCCGTCTCCGCCCTGCTGGTCGCCAGCCAGAGCCTGTCGGCCGCCGAAGACCGCGGGACCGCCGCCCGCATCCTGGCCGAACAGACCGCCGCCGCCGCCGGGGCCCGCGCCGTCGTCCTTCTGCCCGAGGGCGAGGACATCGCCGTCGCCGCCCTCGCCCCGTTGAAGGCCGGCGCGACCGAGCCGCCGAACACCCTCAGCCCCGCCGACATGGCCGCCGCCCGCTGGGCCTGGGAGCGGGGGGAGGCGGCCGGCTACGGCACCGGGACCCTGCCGCAGACCCGCTGGACCTTCCGTCCCCTGAACGGCGTGCGCAAACGCTCGGGCGTGGCAGGCGTCGAGGCCGCCGCCCTGGCTCCCGGCTCGGACGAGGAACGCCTGGCCCTGGCCGTCATGGACCAGGGGGCGGTGGCCCTCGAACGCGCCGAACTGGCCGGACAGGCGCTGGAAACCGAGACCCTGCGGCGCACCGACCGCTTTCGCGGGGCCCTGATGAACTCGGTCAGCCACGACCTGCGCACGCCCTTGTCGACCGTGCTGGGCTCGGCCACCACCCTGATCGACTATGGCGAGACCCTGAAGCCCGAGGTCCGGGCCGACCTGCTTGCCTCCATCCGCGAGGAGGCCGAGCGGCTGAACCGCTACGTCGGCGACCTGCTCGACATGACCCGGCTGGAGGGCGGCGGCCTGAACGTGAAGGCCGACTGGACCGACGTCCGCGACGTCCTGAACGCGGCGGCTGAGCGAGTCTCGCGGCGTCTGGGCGACCGCGACCTGACGCGGGACTTCCCGGCCGATCTCAGCCTGGTGATGCTGGACCAGGGCCTGCTCGAACAGGCGGTGGTCAATATCCTGGAGAACGCGATCGCCTACAGCTCCGACGGGTCGCGGATCGAGCTGGCGGCCTACGAGGATCGCGGCTCGGTGGTCATCTCGATCGAGGACGAAGGGCGCGGCATTCCGACGGCCGAGCTGGAACGGGTGTTCGACAAGTTCCGCCGCATGGACGAACCTTCGGACCGCTCGCAGGGGGCCGGGCTGGGTCTCGCTATCGCCAAGGGGTTTGTTGAGGCCATGAACGGCCGTATCGCCGCCGCCAGCCCGATCCACGACGACCTCGGCACGCGAGTCCTGATCAGCCTGCCCAAGGCCATCGCGACCCACCACCAGCTGCTATAACCGCCCGATGTCCGCCGCCCGCACCACCATCCTCGTCATCGACGACGAGCCCCAGATCCACCGCTTCCTGTCGCCCGCGCTGGACGCCGCCGGCTTCGATCCTAAGCGATCCGACAGCGGGCAGGAGGGACTGCGCGCCATCGCCCTTTGGAACCCCGACGCCGTGGTGCTGGACCTCGGCCTGCCCGACATGGACGGCAAGGACGTGCTGAAGCGGGCGCGCGAGTTCTACGCGGGGCCCATCGTCATCCTGTCCGCGCGTGACCGGGAGGCCGAGAAGATCGAGGCGCTGGACCTGGGGGCCAATGATTATGTGGAGAAGCCCTTCGGCGTCGGCGAACTGCTGGCCCGGCTGCGTGCCGTCCTGCGCCAGACGGCCCCCCGGGCCACACCGACCGGTCCGATCGTGGCGGGCGACGTGAACATCGACCTGGAGCACCGGCGCGTCCTGCGATCCGGCGAGATCGTCCGCCTGACGCCCAAGGAATACGACGTCCTCGCCCATCTCGCCCGTGATGCAGGCAAGGTGATTGGCCACCGCGACCTGCTGGTCGCCGTCTGGGGAGGCGCGCACCGCGAGGACACCCAGTACCTCCGCGTCGTCGTCGGACAGCTGCGCCAGAAGCTGGAGGCCGATGCCAGCCGACCGACCCTGATCGAAACGGAACCCGGCATCGGCTATCGCCTGAACGCGTAGGGCGTGGTGATCGGCAGAGCGCCGCCCCACCGGAGCCCACGATCAGCTATCACCCCTGGGGACTCTCAACATGACCATGGGACGAGAGGGGGCAGATCCCCTGCCAAGGGCCTATTGCGAACTGACCCGCCCTCTAGACCGGTAGCGAACGCCATCCGCTCGGTCGGCAACCGCTCAGCGATGCCGCCGGACACGATCTTGCCCTCCACAGGGGCGGCGAAGGCGGCCTAGGGCTTCGCTGGTGCGGCCGGGACCACCCGCCCATCCCTCAGGGTAATGCTGCGCCCACAGTGCCGGGCGACGTGAGCATCGTGAGTACAGATCAGGAAGGTGGCGCCGTCCTGCGCATTGACCTCCTTCATCAGGGCCAGGACCTGATCCGCCGCCTCCCGATCCAGCGCACCGGTCGGTTCGTCCGCCAGGATGAGCTGAGGCCTGTTCATCAGGGCGCGGGCGATCGCCACACGTTGTTTCTGACCGCCCGACAATCGTGTGGCCGGAAAATCCATCCGGTCGCCGAGGCCGACCCGCTGCAGCAGGTCCCGGGCCCGGCTACGCATGGCGGAGGTCAACCGTCCGGCGGTGGCCGCTGCCGGGAAGGCGACATTCTCCGTTGCGGTGAAGTCCGGCAGCAGATTGTGGAACTGGAAGACAAAGCCAAGCCGGTGATTGCGAAACTGGGTCCGCCGCGCATCGGAAAGTCCTTCGACCCTTTCCCCCGCGATTTCGATCGTCCCCGCCGTCGGGGTCAGGAGCAGGCCCACGATCGAGAGCAGGGTCGACTTTCCGGAGCCCGATGGACCGAGCAGGGCGGTGAGTTCTCCGGTGCCGAGCTGGACATCGACATCTCTCAGGACCGGCGTCATCTGGTCGCCGTTTCGGAAGGTCATGCGGACCTGTCGGGCGTCGAGCAGAAGGGTCATTGCTGGATGGCCTCGAGAGGATCGAGGCGGGCCGCGGATCGCGCGGGAGCCAGGGACGCCAGGACGGAGCCCAGGGTCGTCAGCACGAGCGCCGCCAGATAGCCGCCCTGTTCCGGCGCTATGGGAAGCGCAGCGCTTCCGTCGGCCTTGGTCAGGCCGGCGAGGATCTCACACAGGCCGAAGCCGACCGCGCAGCCGGTGATCGCGCCGATCAGGCCGATCATCAGGCCCTGAAGCACGAACACGCTCGAAACGAAGCGGCCGGAAACCCCGAAGGCGCGCATGATGCCGATCTCGCTCCGGCGCCGATAGGTCGACAGGACCAGGGCGCTGGCGACGCCGATGATGATCGACACGAGCGAGAACATCTGGATCAGCCGGCCGGTCTCGGCCTGGGCGACCAGAGCCTCGTCGAGCCCGACATTCTTGTCCTGCCACGGGGTCGTCCGAAGTCCCGTCGCGTCTCGCAGGAAGGCCGCCAGGGGTCGCGCCTGTTGCGGGTCCTGCAGCTTGATCTCGATATTGGTGACCCCCTCGGGGAGAAGAAACAACGGCCGCGCCGTCTGCAGCGACAGGAAGGCGACCCGTTCATCCAGAGCCTGCACGCCGGTCCGGAAAACGCCCTGGATGGTCACGAGACGCTCGACGCCCCGATCGGTTCGAAACATGACGGCCGGACCGGCCGACAGTCCCAGGTCGTCGGCGAGCCGGTTCCCGATCAGAAGGCCGCCGGCGTCGAGATTGGCGTCGCCGCCGATGAGAAGCGTGGATATGGGCGTAATGGAGTCCAGGTCTTCGGTGTCGACGCCGGTGACCGACACGGGCGCGGCCGCTTCTCCCTTCAGAAGGAACGCACTGCCTGTGATCTGCGGGCTGACGGCCGAAATCCCGGGCTGTTCACGCACCAGGGCGATGATCGACGACCACTCCCGAATCTGTTGCCGCTGGAAGGTCGAAACGAGGGCGACGGCCTGGGTATCGACGCCGGGGGCGCCGAGGACGCGTGGCCTGCGTGTCTCCGGCATCAGGCTGACATGGGCGCTGGTCGCGGTGACGCGATCGGTCAGAGTCAGGGCCAACCCCTCGATCAGGGCGGTGATGAAGACGAAGATCGTCACGCCCAGGGCCACGCCGGCGACGAGCAGAAGGGTCTGAAGCGGATTTGAAAGGAGGTAACGGCGGGCCACGGTGAATGCGAACACGGCCTCACCTGTCCCCTTGAGCCGATGAGGTGATCGGCCGGACATGCGCACCGGGGCGAGTCGAACCCGGGGTGAGGACGATCCGATCGCCCGGCGAAAGCCCGCTCTGGACAATCGCGCCGATCGACGGCCAGCGCAGGATGGTGATGCTGCGGACCCGTGTAACGTTTGCGGCGTCCACCACATAGGCGCGGGGGTTGGTGGACGGATCGATCACGGCCTGTCGCGGGATCACGATGCCATCCGCGCGGCGGTCCACCACTATGCTGACGTCGATCGAGCGCCCCGGGGCCAGCACCGGCCCATCGACTGGAACCAGCTTGACCAGTCGGCCCCCGGTCGTGCTGTCGATCTGGGGCGAGACCTCGGTGACCCGAGCCTGGAAGGTCTGATCGGATCCCGTCAGCACCGCCCGGGCGACGAGGCCCGGATGCAGGGCATCGGCATAGGCCTCATCGACCTGGGCCTGGATTTCCGATCCCCCGATGGATCCGAGCTGGAAGAGGTTGGTGGTGGGCGAGATCACCTGACCGGTGTCGATCGGTCGAAAGAGGACGATGCCGGCCATCGGGGCCCGCACGATGAACGCACTGGCCCGCTCCATTGCCGCAATCGTCGCCGCGTCCGCGGCGTCCAGGTTCGCTTCGGCCGCCTGCAGGGTCGCGCGCGCTTCGTCCAGCGCCGCCGGCGCCGCGATCCCGCGACCGGCCAGGATCCGGGTCCGGTTGAAGACCAGTGCGGCCCTGTCCCGCTCCGCGCGGGCGGCCCTGGCCCGGGCATTGCCCGCGTCGATATCGGCCCGTTGGACCGTCGCCTTGATGATCGCCAGGGGCTCGTTCAGGGCGACGCGGTCGCCGTCATCGTGGAACAGCCGCATCACCTGCCCCGCGTTGGGAGAGCGGACATCCAGCAGGTCGCCCGGGCGGGCGCGGCCGACAACGGCGAGCACACGCTCTATGGTCGAGGTCCTGACGGTATGGATCTCCACCTCGGCCGACCGCATCACGCGCCATGCGATCACCAGGCCTATCGCCGTCACCATCAGCACCGCCAGGCCGAGCCAGACCCGATGACGCGGCCATTCGCTTGATGTTTCCGGTGTTCGCGTACTCCCAGAGTCCGGGCCGGGCGATTGTCCGGCGTCAGACGGCGGGGGCAGGGTCTTCCCGGTCATTGACGGGCGTCAGACGCCACCTGCCTAAGTCGTTCTGTCGGGACCATGATCGACACGGCCGGGGACAGGGTGGGACAGACTCTAAAAACAGATCCACTGGCGTGGGCTGTGCCGCCGAAACAGGCGCTCAATATCACGTTGCAGATTGCGCTCACCGCTGGTCCTGTTGTCCGCCTTGTGCGGAGGGCGTGCCATGCGCATGGTTTTTCCTGCGATACCTTGATGCGGATCAAGGCCGACCTGAACCGGGGTGGCGACCCGCCAGACTCCGCCGCCATGGATCGGACCCCGACGGATCGCATCGGCTTGAAGGCTGGATGCCACGGGTTCGGCCAGCGCGAGGGTCATGGCGTTGCGGTTTCGGGCGGGGCATATAGAGCGTGATGACGCAGACTCCGTCGCAGTTCATGGATCGTGCCTCCGCCGGTCGCAGCGTTCGCCAGACCGTTTCAAGTCACGACCAGATCGTCCGGTCGCTCGGCCAGGACATCCTCAGCGGCCGTATCCGGCCGGGTGAAAAGCTACCCAATGAGGCGGATTTGCTGGAGCGGTTCGGCGTGTCGCGGACGGCGCTGCGCGAAGCGTTGAAGACGCTGTCCGCAAAGGGCTTTCTGGTTGTGAAGACGCGGGTCGGAACCAAGGTTACGGACCCGATGCGATGGAACTTCTTCGATACCGAGGTCCTCGCCTGGCAGGTGGCCAACGGAATGGACGCCGCGTTTCGTCGTCATCTCGCCGAGGTGCGGCACGCGCTGGAGCCGGCCGCGGCGGGCCTGGCTGCCCGTCATCGCAGCAGTGATGACCTTGCGGGCATGCGGGAAGCGATCGAGGCCATGAGGCGGGAGCAGACGTCGGAATACGCGTTCGCGCGGGCCGATCTGGCGCTGCATCTGCGTATCGCCGTCGCGTCGCAGAACCCGATGATGCGGTCGTTGGCCAGCGTCATCGAGACCGCTCTGCTGGAAGCCTTCACCCTCAGCCCGCCGACCCGCAGCGAGGGCCTGCATCGCGAGACTGTCGATCTGCACGAACGGATCGTCGACGCGATCGAGGCCTCCGATCCCGAGGCCGCTTCGGCCGCCATGGTCGCCGTGATCGAGGCCGGCTACCAGCGTGTCGAGGCCGAGCAGGTCGCGCGCTGATCGTTCAGGGGACCAGCCCGCGGCGCAGCGCAGGAACAGCGATCATGAGATCGCGCGTCACCAGGGCGGCGAAGAAGTCCGCTCCGGCACGTCCGAGATGGGTGTAGTCGAAGGCAGTTCGCGCCTGTCCCAAGGGTTCAACGGCCGCGTTGTTCTGCGCCGTGGATGGTGCAGTCGCCGGCGCGGTCGCAACCGGCGCAGGCGCCGGCGGCGTTGAGGCGATGGTTGTGCCGGTCAGCATGGCGGCTGAGACCTCGGGAGAGGGCGCAACTTGAGCGAAGCGGGCAGCCAGGGTCGGACCCATTGCCTGGACCGCTGCTACGCTAGAGGCATTCAGGTCGACCAGCGGCGTATTTGTTTCGGCGGCGACGGCGCGCGCCGCCTCTGCCCAGGGTTCAAGGTCATTCTGGAGTCGGCCGTCTACGAACTGGCGTCGCGTTAAGGGCGTGACGAGGACCGGAATGGCGCCGCGGGCGCGCGTTTCGGCAACGTAGCGGCGCAGGTTGGCGGGAAACTCGGTGGCGAGGTCGGTCGACCGGCCAGGCTTGCCCGGCTGATCATTATGGCCGAACTGGATCAGCACATAAGTCGCGACGAAGCCCGGCGTGGACATCTCCGCCAGAGCAAGATCCCAGGACCCTTCGACGAAATAGCTGCCGCTGCTGCGTCCTCCGCGCGCCAGGTTCACGCAGGCGACGAACGAGGTGACGTGATCCGAGCAGAAGCTGGGTCCCCAACCGCCGATTACCGCCGTCGTCGAGTCGCCGACCAGGATGATCTTCGACGCCGAAATGGGTCGAGGCGGTTCGGGTGCAGGCGACGCCGGGCCGGTGACCTGCAACATCAGTGCAGCAGCGATGGATGCGAACATGGACTGGCCTTGTCAGTGAATTGAACAGGAAGATCAGGACAGGCCGACACGGCGGCGCCAGGCCGGATAGTCGTCACGCAACAGGGCGGCCGGCCGATCGCCATAGTAGCGGTAGCCCATGCGACGCTCGCGCTCGATCTGCGACACCTCGAAGTGGACGACGCTGTCACGGCCGAGGAAGATCGGGCGGTTGGTCTGCAGGTCATAGAACCGGGCCCAGATCGGCGGAGCCTGGGGATCGGCGACCACCTGAAGGTCCGGCTGGCCGTCCGGTGCGGTGATCGGCTGCAGGCGGATGCCCCGGACGGCGCTGGCCTCGAACCAGCGCACGGCGCCTTCCACGGCGGCGATGACCTGCGGGGACGGATCGGGGATCGACATCAGGAAGCGGGTGATGCCGACGCTTTCGCTGCCCGACAGGGACGGCGGCTCGAAGGCGCGCGCCCATGCGGGCTCCAGCGTCTGCTGGTCATGCTGGGCGCACCAGACGGTCAGGACGCCGTCCTGGCGGACCTGGGTGGCGAGCATGGTCTGGATGCCGCGGGCCACGGCCGCGCCCGCCCGGCTGCGACGGTCGTCGTCGACGAAGCGATAGGGACCGGATCCCTCCGCGATCTCACGCAGCAGGATCATGATCCGCACCATGGCGTCGTCGTTGTAGGTGATATGGGAATAGTAGCCGGGGCGGAGCGGATAGAACTGGGGCCAGCCGCCGCTCGGCGACTGGGCCGCCAGGGTGTAGTCTAGGCCCCGGTCGAACGCCGCGCGATCGGCGGGCCGTTCTCCGGCCGCGATCACCCTCGCCAGGAAGGCCATCGGCAATGTGGTTCCCTCATTGTCGAAGGTGTTCTTTGACCCCTCATCCACAGCCTTGACGTCGGGCGGTACGGCCAGCGAGGTGTTCTTGGGCCACCCGCCTTCGGGCGACTGGTGGGCGACGACGCTGTCGGCGATAGCCCGGGCCTCGGCCGTCGCATACCAGGCGGGGGCCTGTTCGGTGATGTCGTCGTTCCACTCGGGCGTTGACTGGGCCGAGGCGGGCGCTGCCAGCATTGCGGTCAAGGCGAACGCGATGAACAACCAGCGGCGAGCGATCATGGATGGTCTCCGACCAGGGCGGCGTCGATCCGCATCGACATGGAGAGGGTCTCGCCAGACATCAGCATGACCATGCCGGTGTGCTCATCGGCGGGGGCGTTATGGGCGTTCGGGCGATGGGTAACCGGCTCGAGACAAACGAAGTCGGCATCTCTGGGGGCATAGATCTGCAGCCAGTGGGCGTTGGCGGATGCAGACACGCGAACCTCGGTTCCGGCGTGGACCAGCCGGGCCTGGCCGGACCAGTCGGCATAGGCGTTGTCCACGAACGGGGCCGAGTTCACCTCGGCGCCCTCGGTCCAGTCCATGATCCCGGCGGCCGGGATCAACTGCTCCGGAATCTCATCGGCGCCATTGGCCCAGACCCTCCCGGCCGGCGCCGTCAGGACCGCTTCGGGTTTGATACTGAAATAGGGATGCAGGCCCAGTCCCGCGGGCATGGGCTCGCGGTCCTCGTTGGTGATCGAAAGGCTGATCTCCAGCCCGTGGTCGTCGAGGCGAAGACTGTGTGCGGCGCTCCAGGCCCAGGGCCAGTCTGGACCGGCCGCGCCCGTCAGGGCCAGGTCGACGAACTCAGGACCCGTTCGCACCACCCGCCACGGCCTCAGCCAGCCGACGCCGTGCAGGGCATGGGGTTCAAAACCGGGGGTCAGGGGCAGGGCGACGTTCCGCCCGGCGAAACTGAAAACGCCGCGATCGATGCGATTGGCGTAGGGAAGCAATGGAAAGCAGCCCGTCTCCAGCGGCCCTACGTCCCCCTCCGGCGCAGGCCGAAGGATGTTCTGGCCCCGCCATGTCAGTTGCGTGACCGACGCCCCGATGTCCGGTCGGATCGACAGCGCCCAGTCTTGATGGGTCAGCTGGATCAAAGCCGCACACGATGTTGGGGCAGGCCCGGCGTCTCGACCCGCACGCGGAAAAGGCCGCCGAGCGTCGGCTGCTCCGCCCGCTTGTCGGCATTGTTCAGCCAGGCGGTGGTGCAATAGAGGTCGCGCAGGTCGTCGCCGCCGAACGCAGCCTTGGTCACGGTCTGGACGGGAAGCCGGATCGTGCCGATGCGGTCGCCGCTCGGCGCGAAGCGCGCAACACCCCAGCCATTGAATAGCCCGACGTGCAGGACGCCCTCCGCATCGACACTGGGGCCGTCGGCGAACCCGTCGGGGGTCTCGGCGAACAGCCGCTTGTCGGTCAGGACGCCGTCGGCATGGCTGAAGGCGAAGATGCGTCGCTCGGTCGTGTCGTGGTGATAGAGGGTGCGGCCATCCGGGCTCATCGCGGGTCCGTTGGTGACGCGATAGCCGTCGTCGTGGCGCACGATTTCGCCATTGTGGAACCGGTAGAGAGCACCCGAGACGGTCGCCTCGCTGTCGTCCATCGAGCCGAACCAGAGGGATCCGTCAGGGGCGACGAAACCATCGTTAAGCCGGTTCTGCGGGCGGTCGTCCTCCACCCGGATGATCAGGTCGAATGAACCTCTGTCCGGATCGAACCGGTACAGGCCGCCACGAATGCCGCAGACCAGCGACCCGTCCTCGGCGGGCAGGGCGAAGCCGATCTGGTCCGGTGTCGTCCACGAGGCCCTGGCGCCCTCAGCGACGCCGTAGCGATGCAGTTTGCGACCCTTGATGTCGACGAACCAGACGGCCCGACGCCCGTCGTCCCAGACCGGACCTTCGCCAAGCTCCGCCCCGACATCCCAGACCAGTTCAGGCTCCGCCATCCCTTCAGCTCCAGCTGTAGCTTGTCTTGGTCTGGGTGAAGAATTCGACGGCGGCGAATCCCTGTTCGCGGGCACCGTAGCTGGAGGATTTCGAGCCGCCGAAGGGCACGTGATAGTCGACGC
>NZ_JAIXTC010000026.1 GCF_027484365.1 Brevundimonas sp.
GCCCAGCTCAGCTCCATCGCCCGGCAGCTCAACGAACGACCCAGAAAGACCTTGCTCTATCGGACACCAGCGGAGACCTTCGCCGAGTGTGTTGCAGCGATCAGTTGAGCCCACCACCCATAGCGGACGTCCGGAGGGTCTGCTTAAGGTGCCAACGTCCGAATCTGACGCACCCCCATGGCAGGGTTCCCGCCATGACCTCGAACACGCAACTCGACCCGCTATCCCTCGACGGTCTCGGCGGCGACTATTGGGATCATGCCCGGCGGGAGTATCTCGCAGGCGTCAAGGCGACGACCGTCTGCCAGCGCTACGGCATGTCGCTGAGTTCCTTCCGCCAGCATGCGCGGGTCGGAGGCTGGCGGCGTATGGACCAGCCCGGATGCGAGGCGCCGCCGGAGCCTGGCGAATATCATCCCGACGACGACGTCAGCTTCGCCGACCTGGCCGACGAAGCCTTCATGAACATCCGCCGGGCCCTCGGCACGGGCCGCGCGTCAGAGGCCTCGACCTGGATGCGCGTCTACGACAGGCTCGCTGATCGAGCCCGCGCCCAGGTCATGGCCGACCTGCCCGACATCGCGGCGCAGCCCCGGCTGGAGCCCAGGCGGGAGCCGCTGAGGCTCGTCTCGACGGAGGAGGGAACTCTTAGTGATTTGAAGGCGGTGGCCGAAAGTCCAGAGATCGAGCCGTAGCCGTTGGACTCTCTGCACCCTGTTTTTCAGAGTCCAATCCGTTGCCGCCTAGGTCTGGGCCATGACGAGCAACACTAGGTTGGCGAGGAGGTAGGATCCGGCCAGTCCCGCCGAAACCAGTCGGTCCTGGCGCAACATGGCATCGGGACTCAGTGCGGTGGCGACCCACCTGTGGGCGGCGATGGTCCAGGCGGTCGATGCGACGATCAGGAGCAGCAATGTCAGATAGAGGTAGTCCAGAAGGTACATTCCTCCGCGGGCGCCGATCAGGTTGTCGGTCGTCGAGTATCCGACCACGACGGCGAACAGTGCGGAGCCGAGAACACCCATCCGCCCGAGGAACATCGACTCGCTGACGATGTTGAACAGCATGCCGGCGAAGACAAGGAGGGCGACGATGTACAGGCTGAACGTCGCCTGGGCAAAGGTGGCCCAGTGGGCTCGCTCGGCCGGAATGGAGACGGTCAGCCGCGCATATCGGCTGCTTCCATCCGGCAGGCTCGGATCGCCGAACGTTGTCGGATAGGTATAGACGGACGCGGCTGCGGTGAGCTTATCCAGCTCCCAGCCGGGAACGCTCACTGCGGGGCTCAGTCCGGATTCGTCGCTGTCGGCGGTGTAGAGCAATTCGCGATCGTCCAGCACAGCCTCTTCCACCTGGATGGTGAGCTGCTGCCGGTCGAAGGGAAAATCTTTGAGTTCGAAGGTGTTGCGAAAGGTACCTATGAACTTTCGGGTCGACCACCAGCCATCGTCACGCTCCAGCTTGTCCTCCAGGTCGGCGCTGATGTCCTCGCCGTTTGGAAACTCCAGGGTCATCAGGGGCTCGTCGGTCTGCTCCGGACACACGCTCCACATCCAGAACACGGCCTTGAAGGTGCCGTCACCGGAATCGATGCCGTAAAGCTTGGTGACATAGGCTCCCATCCGGCACGTCGTCGGCGCGTCCTCGGCCCGACTCTGTCCCGGCAGCCCCACTGCGATCATGACCAGTAAAACAAGAAGGAGCGGCCCCAGCCGCACTGACCCTGACATCTTCCCGCGTTCCCCCGCTGGCAGAGGAACTCATCATCACACATATGGTTAAGCTTGCAAGCTGTCAGGCCCGCTCCGCCACCTTGGCCGCGTCCCACAGGCCGTCCATCTCGGCCAGGTCCGACTGCTCCGGCGTCCGCCCGGCCTTGGCCAGTTCCGCCTCGATGAAGCCGAACCGGCGCACGAATTTGGCGTTGGCCCCGCGCAGGGCGTCCTCGGGCTCCACGCCCAGTTTCCGGGCCAGGTTGGCCACCACGAACAGCAGGTCGCCGACCTCCTCGCGGGCCTTGTCCAGGTCGCCCGCTGCGATCTCGACCTTCAGCTCGGCGACCTCCTCGGCCAGCTTGTCGAAGACCTCGTCGGTCGAGGGCCAGTCGAACCCGACCCGGGCCGCCCGCTTCGTCAGCTTGGCCGCGCGGTGCAGGGCGGGCAGGCCCACGGGCACGTCGTCCAGCACCCCGTGCTGGGCCTTTCCGGCCCGCTCCGCCGCCTTGATGTCCTCCCAGCGCAGCTTCTGGGCCGGGCCGGAGGTCTGGGCCGCCTCGTCGGCGAAGACATGGGGATGGCGGCGGACCAGCTTCTCCGACATGGCGTCGGCCACGTCGTCGAAGGCGAACAGCCCCTGTTCCTCGGCCATCCGGGCATGGAAGACGACCTGGAACAGCAGGTCCCCGAGCTCGGCCCTGAGCTCCCCCATGTCGCCCCGCTCGATGGCGTCGGCCACCTCATAGGCCTCCTCGATCGTATAGGGGGCGATGGTCGCGAAGGTCTGTTCGACGTCCCACGGGCAGCCGCCGTCGGGGTCCCTCAGACGGACCATGATGGCCTTGAGCCGGTCGACCGGGGTCATGCCCCGCCTCCCTGGGAGAGGCTCCCGTCGCGGGCGTCGAGCGCCTTGCGGATCTCGTCGTGCCGGGCCGGCGTCAGCGGGTAGTTCTTCAGCAGCAGGGCGGCGCTGGCCAGCAGCAGGCCGGGCAGGGCGATGAACAGGATCTGGAGGATCAGCAGCGAGCTGTCGGTATTCCCCTCCGGCGGCGGCACGGCCTGGAAGCCGACCCACTGAAGGATCAGATAGGGGATCAGGGCCACGACATGCCCGACCTTGGTCGTCGCCGACAGGATGGAGAACATCAGCCCCGTCCGGTCCACCCCGGTCTCGAGCCGGACCTCGTCGCCCACGTCGGCCATCATGGCCCGCAGCAGGAATAGTCCCGCCGCATAGGGCAGGCCGGCGATGAACATGGCCGCCGCCGTCACCGCGAAATTGCCTCCGGGGACCAGGGTCGCGCCGATATAGAAGGCGGCGAAGACCAGACTGGCCACCGCCAGCGCCCTGTCCTTGCCGATCCGCGTCGCCAGCCAGGCCCAGAAGGGCGCGCCGATCAGGCCGGCGACGAAATACAGCAGCATGAACAGCGACGCCTGGGTGTGGTCGTAGCCCTTGATCTGGCCGAAGAAGAAGAACAGCAGCGACCCCGTGATGCCCGGGGCGACGCCCAGAACCACGTCGGCCAGCAGCAGCTTGCGCACGGCCTTGCGCCTGAACAGCTCCAGATAGGCGCCGAGCCCCCCGTGGGGCGCGGCCCCGGCATTGACCGGCTCCGGCACGGCGAACAGGGCGAGACCGACGGTGACCGGCAGGGCGATCAATATGGCCCAGCCCATGATCCTCACGCCGTCGGCATAGTCCCCGATGCCTGTCTGGATGACGACCGTCGGCAGGATCAGGATCAGGATGACGCCGATGATGTTGAACACCTGCCACCAGCCATAGACACGGCTGCGCTGGTCGTACTCGGGCGCCAGGACCGAGGCCCAGCCGAGCTGGCCTAGGGTCCCGATCGAGAATCCCAGATAGAGGACCAGCAGCCAGCCGAACAGATAGACGGCCCCCGCTCCGGGTTGAACCGCCACGAACATCATGAAGGCCGCCAGCATCAGGATCGGCGTCGAGGCGACCATCCAGGGGCGATAGCGGCCGAACCGGGTCTTCGTTCGGTCCATGGCCCAGCCGATGAAGGGGTCGAAGGTGATGTCGATCAGGCGGACCGCCATGAACACCGCTGCCACGACACCCAGTTCCAGCCCCACATGGGTGGCGTAGAACTCGGGCAGGGTGACCGGCAGGGCGACTCCGAAGGCGGCCAGCGGCAGGCAGACCGCCGAAAAGGCGGCGAGGACGGCATTGCTGCGCCGGGGCGACCTGGGAGCGTCGGACATGTGGAAATCCAGCGGCGTCGCCTGAGTCGGCGGACGATCTCACCATGCCAGTTTTGATCGCGGCGGGAGAGGGGCCTTGCTTGCGCCGCAACCGTGAGGCTTCCTCTCGGGATGCGCGCGGGGATGGCGGGATTGATTGTGGCGGCGGCCCTGGCATGGGGCCTGCCCAACGCCGCCTCGGCCCAGGGGCGGTGCGAGACCCAGCGGCAGGCCTGGGCCGATCAGGCCGTGGATAACGCCATCTCCCTCTATTCACTGGAGTGGACGCCGTTCGGAGCGGCCGAGGTCGGCTGGACCACCTATCTGCCGCTGCTGCAGAAGGAACTGGGCACGGACTGCGAACCGGGCACATCCGACTTCGCTGCGGCCCTGGCGGCCTTCCAGGCCCGGTATGCGCTCCCTGCGACGGGTCGGTTCGATCCGGCGACCTTCAATGTGTTGAAGGGTATCCTGCAGGAGCGGCGGCCGTTCGTGATGGCTCGGGTGCGCGACGAATGCCCCGATCCGCCGCCCCTGCGCGAGCTCGGCTATCTCGAGGCGCCGGAAGAGCACGCCGACCGGCTGACCCGGCTGCTGAGGCGCGACGTGCTGGACGCCTATCGTCGGATGGTCACCGCCGCACGCGCGGAAGTACCGGAGGTCCGCAACGACCCCGAACTGCTGCAGATCTTCTCGGGCTTCCGGGACCCGGAGGCTGATGCGGCGCGCTGTGCGGCCGAGCGGAACTGCGACGGCCTGAGGCGGGCGGTGTGTTCGCCCCACCGGACGGGAACGGCCGTCGATCTCTATGTCGGCCAGTTGCTGGGGATGGGGGTCGATTCGACCCAGCCGGAGAGCCGGCAGCATATGAGCCAGGGCGCGACCTATCGCTGGCTGGTGAAGAACGCCGGCCGGTTCGGCTTCGTGCCCTATCTCTACGAGCCCTGGCACTGGGAGTGGGTCGGGCCCTCTGAGGGCCAGAACAGGCCGTGAGGGCGCTGACCGACGGCGAGCGGCGGCTGGCCCGGAGCGAGTTCGGGGATGCACTTGACCTCGGGTCCATCCGACTGGTGCCGACGCCCTGGCCGTTCGATCGGGCCTTCGTTCCGGGGCGCTGGTTCGGGCGCGACTGGATCCTGTGGCCGGGTCGGAGCCTGCCCGCGGACTTCGGCGTCGCCCCGGTCGGGCTCCAAGCCGTTCTGATCCATGAGCTGGTTCACGTCTGGCAGGCTCAGCGGGGCGTCAACCTGTTGGCCGGCAAGATCAGGGCAGGGGACGGCCCCTCCGCCTATGGCTACCCCAGGGCTCCATGCGGGTGGGACGCGCTGAACATCGAGCAGCAGGCCATGGCGGTGGAACATCGCTTCAGGGCGGCCCGGGGCCTGCGGGTCCCGGAGGAGGCGTCGCTCTATGCCGGGCTCTGTCCCATCGGATCGAAAACCGGCCGGGGGACTTGAACCTGCGCAGGGGATGGTTAAATCTGTCACTGCAATAGTTGCAGAACAAAGACAGGAACGACCGATGACCAAGGTGCTGGTTCTCTATCACTCGACCTACGGCCACATCGAGCAGATGGCGGAAGCCGTCGCTGAGGGCGCGCGCTCCGTTACGGGCGTCGAGGTCGACATCCGCCGCGTCCAGGAGACCGTGCCCGAAGAGCTGGCGATCAAGTCGCACTACAAACTGGACCAGAAGGCCCCGCTCGCCGACGTCAACGAGCTGGAACAGTACGACGCCATCATCGTGGGGGCGGGGACCCGCTTCGGCACCGCGGCGGCCCAGATGCGGAACTTCTGGGACCAGACCGGCGGCGTGTGGTTCCAGGGCAAGCTGGTCGGCAAGATCGGCGGCGCCTTCACCTCGTCCGCGACCCAGCACGGGGGCAATGAGACGACCCTGATCGGCCTGATCCAGACCCTGATGCACCACGGCATGGTGGTCGCGGGCCTGCCCTACGCCTTCCAGGGCCAGATGACCCTGGAGGAGATCTCCGGCGGATCGCCCTATGGCGCCACTACCATCACCGGCGGCGACGGTTCGCGTCAGCCCAGCGCCAATGAGCTGGCCGGCGCCCGTCACCAGGGCGAATACATCGCCGGACTGGCGAAGAAGCTGACGGCCTGAGCCATGCGCCAGCCCGCAGTCTTCTTTGGGCACGGTTCGCCGATGAACGCGCTGGGCGGGCCCTATGCCGACGCCTGGCGCGCGCTCGGCGAGGCCATCGGCAAGCCGAAGGGTGTCGTCATGGTCTCGGCCCACTGGGAGACTCGCGGGCTCGGCGTGACGGCACAGGCGAGGCCTGAAACTATCCATGATTTCGGAAACTTCGGCCCGAAACTGCATGCGATGCAGTATCCGGCGCCGGGGTCACCGGAGCTGGCCCGGCGCGTCGCCGAACTGGTCGGCGCCCAGCCTGTCGAACTGTGGGGGCTGGACCACGGGACCTGGTCGGTGCTGGTCCATGTCTGGCCCGAGGCGGACGTACCGGTGGTGCAGCTTTCGCTCGATCGCGACCTGACGGCGCGCCAGCACTACGAACTGGCGAAGCGGCTGAGACCTCTGCGAGAAGAGGGTTATGTCATCGCCGGCAGCGGCGACTTTGTCCACAATCTGAGGACCTGGAAACGGGACGGCGGCGAGGCCTATCCGTGGGCGACGAGTTTCAACGAAGCGGTCAAGTCAGCCTTCGAGCGCAGCGACCAC
This sequence comes from Brevundimonas sp., assembly GCF_027484365.1. Classification (GTDB taxonomy): domain Bacteria; phylum Pseudomonadota; class Alphaproteobacteria; order Caulobacterales; family Caulobacteraceae; genus Brevundimonas. The sequence goes on from NZ_JAIXTC010000026.1 coordinate 6,633, forward strand.
GACGCCCTGATCGACTGGGTCGACCTGGCCGAGGATGCGCAGCTGAGCGTGCCGACCGACGAACACTATCTGCCGCTGCTGTACGTCGCGGCGCAGGCCGAACCGGGCGACGCTGTCAGCTTCTTCAACGACGTGATCGAAGGCGGCTCGATCTCGATGACGGGCGTTCGGATCGGCTGATTTCGTCCATTCGTCAGGACGAAAAACAAGATGACGAAACGGACGAAACGGACGAATGGGTCGTGATTTCCGCTGAATCAGAGACTTACGCAGAATGCTTCAGGCTGGCGTCCTGACCGCAGCGGACGGCGCGAACAGGTGTGAATACAGCTTTCAAAGACCCGGCCAGGCAGGTGGTGGCTGCCTCTGGCCTCCACAAGAGCGAGAGAAGAAAATATTCTCAGGCTTCTGGCAGGACCCGATCAGGCCGCCTCGGCCAGGTCCACCAGGCCCTGGATCGCGACATAGTCCGTCTTGCCGGTCCCCAGCACCGGCAGTTCCCGCACCCTGACGATCTTCTTGGGCACAGCCAGCTCAGGAGCCCCGTGGGCGCGGGCCCACTCGGCGATCTTGCCGACGTCGGCATCGCTTCGCTCGGTGACCAGGACCAGTTTCTCGCCCTTGCGGCTGTCGGCGATCGAGATGACGGCATGGCGGTTGTCGGGCCAGACGGCCTGGACCAGACCTTCAACGGCGCTCAAGGAGACCATCTCGCCGCCGATCTTGGCGAACCGCTTCACCCGGCCAAGGATGGCGATATAGCCCTCAGGGTCGATGTCGACGATGTCGCCGGTGTCGTGCCAGCCGCCGTCCAGCGGATCGATCCTCGTCGGATCCTCGGGCGACATATAACCGGCCATGACATTGGGGCCGCGCAGGAACAGGCGCTTGCCCTCGGTAATGCCCTCGACCGCCTCCAGACGCGCCTCCATGCCGGGCAGGAGCTGGCCGACGCTGCCCGGCCGGTTGCGGTCGGGATGGTTCACGGCGACCACGGGCGCCGCTTCGGTCGCGCCATAGCCTTCCAGCAGCTTCACGCCGCCGAACTTGGTGTTGAACAGGTGGTGGGTCTCGTCGCGGACCCGCTCGGCGCCCGCGACCACGAACTGCAGGGTGCGGAAATCGTCCGGCGAGGCCACGCGCGCCCACTGGTTCAGGAAGGTGTCGGTCGCGAACAGGATGGAGGCCTTCACCTCGGCCAGCAGGGCGACGATCTGTTTGCCGTGCAGGGGGGAGGGGTACTGGAAGGTCTTCAGCCCGTTCAGGATCGGCAGGATGACCCCGCCGGTCAGGCCGAAACAATGGAAGGTCGGCAGGGGATTGAACATCACCCAGTCCGGATCGAGCGGGATGTGGGCGTTCACCTGACGCGCATTGGCGACGAGGTTCTTCTGGCTCAGCAGCACGCCCTTGGGCGCGCCGAAGCTGCCGGAGGTGAACAGGACCACGCCCGGATCGTCGGGTTGGGTCTTCACGCGGAACTGCTTGGGCGCGATGCCCGCCATGAGGCCGAACAGCTTGTCCTGCAGGCCGATCGTGGCGCGGACGTCGTCGAGCCAGACGATCTCGGCGACCGTCTCCAGCTGGGCGATCAGCTCCTCGAGCTTGGCCTGTTCGACGAAGCGACGGGCGCACAGGATCTTCCGGACCCCGGCCGCCTGGATCGCCGCCTTCAGATTCCGCTCGCCCGAGGTGAAGTTCAGCATCACCGGTACGCGGCCGAAGGCGTGCAGGCCGAAGAAGGTCACCACGACGCCCATGGAAGAGGGCAGCAGGATGCCGACGCGCTCGGCGGGTTGCGTCATGCCCGCGATCTTGCGGCCCAGCACGAAGGCCGCGCGGATCAGGCCGGTGTAGGTGAGGGGCTTGCGGTCCTGGTCCTCCAGAATCTCCTTGTCGCCATAGCGGGCGCGCGCCGCGATCAGGGCGTCGAACAGGGATTCTTCGCCTGCCGATGGGTCGAGGCCGGGCCTAAGCAATACGCGTCTCCTCCGGGGGGCCTTGTCGCCGCCCCCTCGCTGTCAGGCGCGCAAACTAGTTAAGCCCGGCGCTGATGAAAAGATGCGTTACACGGCGTGAGGGTTTGGAGAGGCGGGCGAGGTGTAGGCCCCAATGTTTCACGGGTGCCGATCCTGGGCTCGGGCGAACTTCCGTCTTCGTGCCGTTGCGGACCTAGGACCCGATGGTAGAAGTGGCGAGCGTCGCCAAGGGGAAACCTGCGGCTGCCGAGGCACCGAAATAGGGACCCAGCGCCGCTTCTTCGTTACTCCACCCGCCCAAACAAGGCGCTGATTTTGACCTCGAACGACCTCGATTTCGCGAGCCTCTTAGCACAACGAGACGCCGCTTATTGGGCCTGCGTCGCCGCGCTCGCGGCTTGGCTGAGCGTCGTCACTGCGGGCGTAGGCCTCTATCTGCTCTGGAGACAGCTCGCCGCGAACACGGCAGCCTTGATCGCGGCGAGTAGAAGCGCCGACGCTGCGGCATCAGCGTCCGAGATTGCGTTTCAACACAGCCGTCCTTGGATGAAACTGACGCTCAACAGTCGGGAATCGCAGATTTTCTTCACGCCGCCGTCCGGCGGACAAGATCAACCGCCGCAGCTAAGTATCCCAATCCGATACGAGAATGTGGGACAAACCCCAGCCTTGGGGCATCTGATCATCCCAAAAGGCGTGCGAGATCCACACTTGGATAACGGTGCCAGCGTGCGGGCTGCGTGGGACGAAATCCTAGCGACCAACTGGAATCCCCAAGAAGCGGTTTTTCCAAAAGAAGCTCACGAAATGGGGATGGGGGCTTGGCTGCCGTGGCCTAGCGATCTGCAGAGCGGCCATTTCGTCGTTCTGCTCGTCTCCCTGTATAAGAGCGCGATCGACGGGCCTTGGCACGCCACGCCTTTGCTCGTGTGGCTTCACGGACCGCAGCCGACTGGCAATCCAGTGCGGGCCCCAAATGGCGCCTGGTCGAGCGTGATCCTGACTTCCGGCGGGGGGATGGGCACCCACCCCATCTGACTCCCCGTTCGCCGCCCCGGCCGAAAAGCGGGCGGCGTGGAGCGAATGTCCACCTTCCACCTGGAACTGACGTCGAGCGAGCCTGTTTTGGGGCGGAGCCATCTCGGTACAACGGCCTCCACGCACACCGACACAGGCCGTGACTTGCCTTCCGCAGGCGGAACGACGACATACCCTGTTCAAGTCCCAGGAGCCCGGCCCGCCTCGATGGTCACCCTCATCGACACCCTGACGCGCAAACCGTCAGACCTGCGTCACCCGGAAAAGCAGAACCGGCCCGAGACGGCCGTGCTGCGCAAGCCCGACTGGCTGAGGGTCAAGGCGCCCGGGTCGGGCCAGTACAACGCCACGAAGGACATCGTCCGGTCCAAGGGGCTGGTGACCGTCTGCGAGGAGGCGGCCTGTCCGAACATCGGCGAATGCTGGAGCCAGAAGCACGCCACCCTGATGATCATGGGCGACACCTGCACGAGGGCCTGCGCCTTCTGCAACGTCAAGACGGGCCTGCCCCAGCCGCTGGATCCGGAAGAGCCGGGCAAGGTCGGGCTGGCGGTGTCGCAGCTGGGGCTGAACCATGTGGTGATCACCTCGGTCGATCGGGATGACGTCTCGGACGGGGGCGCGGCCCATTTCGCCGAGGTCGTGCGCCAGATCCGGTTGCAGGCCCCGAACACCACGATCGAGATCCTGACGCCTGACTTCCTGCGCAAGGACGGCGCGGCCGAGGTGATGATCGACGCCCGGCCGGACGTGTTCAACCACAACCTCGAAACCGTGCCGCGGCTGTATCTGAAGATCCGGCCGGGCGCCCGCTACTTCCACTCCCTGCGCCTGTTGCAGATGGTCAAGGAGCGTGACCCCAACCAGTTCACCAAGTCCGGCATCATGGTCGGTCTGGGCGAGACCAAGGAGGAGGTCATGCAGGTGATGGACGACATGCGCTCCGCCGGCGTCGACTTCATCACCATCGGCCAGTACCTGCAGCCGACACGCAAACACGCCGCCATCGACCGGTTCGTCACGCCCGAAGAGTTCAAGGCCTATGAGGCGATCGCCCGGGCCAAGGGTTTCCTGATGGTGTCGTCATCGCCGCTGACGCGGTCGTCGCATCACGCCGGAGACGACTTCGCCCGGCTGAAGGCGGCGCGCGAGGGGCAGAACAGGCGTTGATCATGCAGTCCGTCACCCTTCTCCCCCCGGGGGAGAAGGTGGGCCCGCAGGGCTCGGATGAGGGGGCGGGTTCAGCGAACCGGCTCCTGCCGATCGAGCGTGCGGACGCAACCCCCTCATCCGTCTCGCTTCGCGAGCCACCTTCTCCCCCGAGGGGAGAAGGAGTCTAGATGGCCGTCCACCGCGTCACCCGCACTCTGCCCTATACGCCCGCCCAGCTCGCCGACCTGGTGGCGGACGTGGAGGCCTATCCGCGCTTCGTGAAATGGGTCAGTTCCATGCGGGTCTGGAACCGGCGCGAGGAAAGCGAAGGCGTGTCCCTGCTGGACGCCGAGGCGGCGGTAGGGTTCTCGTTCCTGAAGGAGCGGTTCTCGACCTGGGTCCGGCATGACCGCAACCTGCCGCGCGTCGAGGTCGGACTGTTGCGCGGTCCGTTCAGGCACCTCAAGAACCGCTGGGATTTCCATGAGACTCCAGAGGGTACGCGGCTGGAGTTCACGATCGACTTCGCCTTCAAAAGCCCGATCCTGAACGCCATGCTGACTGCCAATTTCGACCTCGCCGTCGGCAAGCTGATCCAGAGTTTCGAGGATGAGGCCGCGCGGCGGTACGGCAGGCCGGAATGACGGCGTTCGACTTCGACGCGGTCGTGGTCGGGGCAGGGGCGGTAGGCCTCGCCTGCGGGCGGGCGCTGTCGAAACGGGGGCTGACCGTGCTCGTGCTCGAGAAGGAGCCGCACATCGGCCAGGGCGTCTCCTCGCGCAACTCCGAGGTCATCCACGGCGGGCTCTACTATCCGACCGGATCGCTGAAGGCGCGGTTCTGCGTCGAGGGGCGGCGGGCGCTGTACGCCTATCTGGAAACCCGCAAGATCGACTACCGCAAATGCGGGAAACTGGTCGTGGCGACGCGCGAGGACGAGGTCGCCCATATCGAGGCGATCTTCGAACAGGCGAGGACGAACGGCGTCGAGGGCCTGGAGCATCTGACAGGCGAACAGGCGCGGGCGCTCGAGCCGGGGCTGAACGCCCATGCCGCCATCCTGTCGCCCGAAAGCGGGCTGTTCGCCAGCCACGACTATATGCTGGCCTTGGAGGGCGAGATCGGAGACGCCGGCGGCTCGGTCGTGGTCTCGACACCGTTCGAACGGGCCGAGCCCCTGCCGGGCGGCGGGTTCACGGTCACGGCCGGAGGGCCCGATTCCGGAGGCGGCGGGGCGACCCTGACCTGTCGCCTGCTGGTCCCCGCACCCGGCCTGTCTTCGCAGGAGGTCGCGGGGCGGATCGCGGGCTTCCCGGCAGATCGCATCCCCGAGGGCCATTTCGGCAAGGGCGTCTATTTCCGCCTGACCGGCAAGGCTCCGTTCGAGCGGCTGATCTATCCGCCGCCCATCGCGGGGGCGCTGGGCACCCACTATCGCAGGGATCTGGGCGGACAGGCAGTATTCGGGCCGGACCTCGAATACGTCGAGACCGAGGACTATTCCGTCGATCCGGGCCGGGCCGAGGATTTCGCGACCTATATCCGCCGCTTCTGGCCGGGCCTTCCCGACGGGGCCCTCACGCCCGACTACGCCGGGATCCGGCCCAAGCTGCATGGTCCGGGAGAGCCCCAGCCCGACTTCCAGCTGCGCGGCGCCGACGACCACGGCATCGACGGCCTGGTCGCCCTGTTCGGCATCGAAAGCCCGGGCCTGACCAGTTCCCTTGCGATCGGCGAGGCGGTTGCGGATATGCTGGAGCATGACTGAGCTTCTTATCCGCGACGCCGAGGCGTCGGACATCCCGGCCCTGCATGGCCTGATCGAAAGCGCATATCGCGGCGAGGCCTCCCGCGCCGGCTGGACCACCGAGGCCGATCTGCTCGGCGGGCAGCGAACCGATGCGGACGAACTGGGCGTCATCATCGCCGATCCGGACCAGTTCGTGCTGACGGCCTGGGACCGCTCCGAACTCGTCGCCTGCGTGCGGGTCCTGAAACTTTCGGCGGACGCGGGATATTTCGGAATGCTGTCGGTGCGCCCGACGCTTCAGGCCTCGGGACTCGGCAGACGCATGGTCGCGGCGGCCGAATCGGCCATGGCCGGGCGGTTCGGTGCCAGCCGATCCCGCATCCAGGTTTTTCCCCAGCGACAGAGCCTGATCGCCTGGTACGAGCGGCTGGGCTACGTCGCGACCGGCGAAACCGCGCCCTTTCCCTATGACGACCCGCGCATGGGACTGCCGCTGCGGGACGATCTCAGCTTCATCATCCTCGAGAAGCCCCTGGGATGACGACGATCCGGACCGGGCGTCTCATTCTACGCCCCGCGCGATCTGACGATCTGGACGCCATCCACGCCGTCCTGTCGCACCCGGAGGCCATGCGCTGGTGGTCGACTCCGCCACATGAGGACATCGAACAGTCGCGAACCTGGCTGGAGGCGATGATCGCCAATACGGCGGCGGGCGCGGCGGATTTCGTCGTCGAATACGAGGGCCGCGTGATCGGCAAGGCCGGGTGCTGGAAGGCACCCGACGTGGGCTACATCCTGCACCCGGACGTCTGGGGGCGGGGGCTGGCGACCGAGGCTCTCAGCGCCGTGATCGACCACGTCTTCGCGACGGAGGACCTAAAGGCGCTCAATGCCGACGTCGATCCGTACAATGCGGCGTCGATCCGATTGCTGGAGCGGCTGGGCTTCGTCAGGACCGGCGAGGCAAAGGCCACCTGGCATGTCGGCGGCCAGTGGATGGACAGTCTCTACTACGGCCTCGAACGGTCTCGCTGGCCGGCGAGTCAGGAGGGTTGAACTTCCATCCGGCTTGAGGCATAAGCCCGCGCTCGCTGGCGGCTCTTTCGAAGGGCCGCCGCTTCTGTTTTTTGCGTCAGGCCCTCGCGGGAACCGGCGCCGTATACGAGATCGAGACGGACATGGCCGTTCCTAAGCGCAAAGTATCGCCCTCGCGTCGCAACATGCGCCGCGCCCACGACGCCCTGGGTACGAACCCGTACACCGAGGACAAGGACACGGGCGAGCTGCGTCGCTCGCACCACATCGACCTGAAGACCGGCACCTATCGCGGCCGTCAGGTTCTGACGCCCAAGGAAGACTAGTTTCGACGCGAGGCCGGGCGCCGGTCTCCCGCCGAAACCGTGAAGTTTACGGCGCGCGGGTCAACCGCGCGCCGTTTTCGTGTGATTTCGGATCTTCGCCCGTCGCGGAAGCCCGGCCATCCAGCTGGTCGAAAGCTGCGGCTGATCCGGTCCGGCTGCATGGTTGGCGATTCGCGGGTGTCGGGCTAAACCCCGACGCCTGCACTCCCTCGCACTCGAAAGCCTCTCCATGACCGACATCGCCGACATCGTCGCCCGCCAGATTCTCGACAGCCGGGGCAACCCCACGGTCGAGGTCGATGTGGTTCTGGATGACGGCAGTTTCGGTCGCGCCGCCGTGCCGTCCGGCGCCTCGACCGGCGCCCACGAGGCGGTCGAACTGCGTGACGGCGACAAGGACCGCTGGGGCGGCAAGGGCGTCCAGAACGCCGTCGACGCCGTCAACGGCGAGATCTTCGACGCCCTGTCGGGCATGGACGCCGAGGACCAGCGCCGTATCGACGAGGCCCTGATCACCCTCGACGGCACCGAGAACAAGGGCCGTCTGGGCGCCAACGCCATCCTCGGCGTCTCCCTCGCGGTCGCCAAGGCCAGCGCCATTTCCGTCGGCCTGCCGCTGTTCCGCTATGTCGGCGGCATCTCGGCCCGCGTCCTGCCGACCCCGATGATGAACATCATCAACGGCGGCGCCCATGCCGACAATCCGATCGACATCCAGGAGTTCATGATCCTGCCGACGGGCGCCGAGAGCTTCTCCGAAGGCCTGCGCATGGGCTCGGAAATCTTCCATGCCCTGAAGAAGCAGCTGAAGGACGCCGGCCACAACACCAACGTCGGCGACGAGGGCGGTTTCGCCCCGAACCTGGCCTCGGCCGAGGAAGCCCTGAGCTTCATCACCAAGGCGGGCCAGGCGGCCGGCTATCTGGCGGGTGAGGACTTCCACCTCGCGCTGGACGTCGCCGCGACCGAATTCTTCAAGGACGGCGCCTACAACATGGCCGGGGAGGGCAAGATCCTCGGCGGCGAAGGCATGGTGGCCTATCTGGCCGACCTGTGCGAACGCTTCCCGATCGTCTCTATCGAGGACGGCTGCGCCGAAGACGATTTCGAGGGCTGGAAGCTGCTGACCGACGCGCTTGGCGAGCGGGTCCAGATTGTCGGCGACGACCTGTTCGTCACCAACCCGGCCCGACTGGCGGCCGGCATCGGTGAAGGCCTGGCCAATTCGATCCTGATCAAGGTCAACCAGATCGGCACCCTGTCCGAGACCCTGGACGCCGTCGATATGGCTCACCGCGCCGGCTACACGGCCGTCATGAGCCACCGCTCGGGCGAAACCGAGGATTCGACCATCGCCGACCTGGCCGTCGCCACCAACTGTGGACAGATCAAGACCGGCTCCCTCGCCCGCTCGGACCGTACGGCCAAATACAACCAGCTCCTCCGCATCGAGGAACTGCTGGGGGATCAGGCCAGCTACTACGGCGACGGAATGCTGCTGAAGTAGGCGATCGACAGGGGCGGGCGTCAACGGCGTCCGCCTTCGCCGTAAAACTACGTAGTTCTACGGCAAAGCTAGGGTTTGTTAGGCATTTTCGGTCACACAGGATCAACTGTGTTCACGCTCAGAAGGAGCGTTCGTGATGCCCGAACGGATGAAGCCCTATTCGCTGTCTGCCTTCCTGTTTCTGCTTGTCGTCTATCTGGGCGTTCAGGCGCTGACAGGAGAACGGGGCCTGCTCAGCGGCGCTGCCCGCGATGCGCGGCTGGCCCAGCGCGAGGCGCAACTCACCTCCCTGACCGAACAGCGGGCGGACCTCGAGGTGCGTGTCCACTACCTGCGCACCGGCAGCCTGTCGCGCGACCTGCTGGAAGAGCGGGCCCGCGCCGTGCTCGGTTTCAGCGATCCGCGCGACTATGTGATCCGCACGGTCGCCGTCGCGCCCGTCGCCGCGAGCGCAACCCTCTCCTGAACTCTTGTTACAGCCCGGGTTGCGTGCTTTGCCTTTGGGGAACGAAGGCTGCTACAGCCGCTTTCCGTAACGACAAGAGGCCCGCACGGCGCGTTTCGCCATGGGCTCCACCGGGAGATGCCGGATGGCGAGAGCCGCCCAGAAGACCACGGATTCCAAAGGGTCCGCCAAGATTCCAAACGCGCCGACGGCGTCCAAGGAGGACCTGCTTCGGTACTATCGCGAGATGGTCCTGATCCGCCGCTTCGAGGAGCGGGCAGGCCAGCTGTACGGCATGGGTCTGATCGGCGGATTCTGCCATCTGTACATCGGCCAGGAGGCCGTGGCCGTCGGCGTTCAGGAGAGCGTCAAACAGGGCCATGACAAGATCATCACCGGCTACCGTGACCACGGCCATATGCTGGCCGCCGGCATGGACCCGAAAGAGGTCATGGCCGAACTGACCGGTCGCTCGGGCGGGTCGTCCAAGGGCAAGGGCGGGTCGATGCACATGTTCGACGTGCCGACCGGCTTCTACGGCGGTCACGGCATCGTCGGCGCCCAGGTGGCCCTCGGCACGGGTCTGGCCTTCGCCGGCAAGTACCGCGGCGATGACTCGGTCGCCTTCATCTATTTCGGCGACGGCGCCTCGAACCAGGGCCAGGTCTACGAGAGCTTCAACATGGCCCAGCTGTGGAAGCTGCCGGCCATCTACATCATCGAGAACAACCAGTACGCCATGGGCACGAGCATCGAGCGCTCGTCCTCGACGACCGAGCTCTATATGCGCGGCTCCAGCTTCGGCATCCCGGGCGAACAGGTCGACGGCATGGACGTGCTGGCGGTCAAGGACGCGGTCGAGCGCGCCGTGAAGCGGGCCCGCGAAGGCGGCGGCCCCTTCATCCTCGAGGTGAAGACCTATCGCTATCGCGGTCACTCGATGTCGGACCCGGCCAAATACCGGTCCAAGGACGAGGTCGACGAGGTCAAGAAGACCCGCGACCCGATCGACCACGTGAAGATGCTGCTCGAACAGGCCAAGGCCACCGAGGACGAGCTGAAGGCCATCGACGCCGAGATCAAGCAGATCGTCGCCGAGGCGGTCCAGTTCGCCCAGGAAAGCCCTGAGCCCGATCCATCCGAACTCTATACCGACGTCTATGTGGAGACCCCCGTCTTGGAGAACGCCCAGTGACCGACATTCTGATGCCGGCGCTGTCGCCCACGATGGAAGAGGGCAATCTGACCAAGTGGCACGTGAAGGCGGGCGACACGGTCAAGGCGGGCGATGTGATCGCCGAGATCGAGACCGACAAGGCCACGATGGAGGTCGAGGCCGTCGACGAGGGCGAGATCGCCGAGATCCTGGTGGCCGAGGGCGCCGAGGGCGTTAAGGTCAACACGCCGATCGCCCGGATGGCCGGTGAGGCCGGGGCGGCTGCGCCCGCGCCGAAAGCCGAGCCTGCGGCTGCGGCGCCCGTCGCCGATGCCCCCGGCGAACCCGAGAAGGCAGCCGCTCCCGCAGCCGCCCCGAAGGCCGAGCTGCGTGATCCGGAAATCCCGGCCGACGCCAGACTGGTCAAGACGACCGTCCGCGACGCCCTGCGCGACGCCATGGCTGAGGAAATGCGCCGGGATGACAACGTCTTCCTGATCGGCGAGGAAGTCGCCCAGTACCAGGGCGCCTACAAGGTCAGCCGCGAACTGCTGCAGGAGTTCGGCGACCGCCGCGTGGTCGACACCCCGATCACCGAGCACGGTTTCGCCGGTCTGGGCGTCGGCGCCGCGATGTCGGGCCTGCGCCCCATTGTCGAGTTCATGACGTTCAACTTCGCCATGCAGGCGATCGACCACATCATCAACTCGGCGGCCAAGACCCTCTATATGTCGGGCGGCCAGATCCGGGCCCCCATCGTGTTCCGCGGCCCGAACGGCGCCGCCAGCCGCGTCGGCGCCCAGCACAGCCAGGACTATTCCGCCTGGTACGCCCAGGTGCCCGGCCTGAAAGTCGTCGCGCCCTATGACTCCGCCGACGCCAAGGGCCTGCTGAAAGCCGCCATCCGCGATCCGAACCCGGTCGTCTTCCTCGAACACGAGATGATGTACGGCATCGAGTTCGATGTGCCGGACGTCGAGGACTGGATCGTCCCGATCGGCAAGGCCAAGGTCCGCCGCGAGGGCACGGACGTGACCATCACGGCCCACGCCCGCATGGTCGGCTTCGCCCTGCAGGCCGCCGAACAGCTGGAGGCCGAGGGCATCTCCTGCGAGGTGGTCGATCTCCGCACCCTGCGTCCGCTGGACCACGAGACCATCGTCGCCAGCGTCAAGAAGACCAGCCGTCTGGTCTCGGCCGAGGAAGGCTGGGGTCCGATGGGCGTCGGCGCCGAGGTCGTGGCCCGCGTCATCGAACATGCCTTCGACTATCTGGATGCCCCGCCGATGCGGGTTCACCAGGAAGACGTGCCTCTGCCCTATGCCGCCAATCTGGAGGTCCTGTCGCTTCCGGGCGTGGACAAGATCGTCGCAGCCGTGAAGGCGGTGATGGCGTGAGCAACGAGCCGTCCGAGTTCCAGCTGACCGTCCCGGACAGCGTCGCCTCCGATCTCGATGCGGTCGAGATGCTGCGCTGCTGGTGGTCGCGCGGCGAACCCGTGATGGCGATCAAGCCGGCCTTCCAGGACCCCCGGGCCTATGGAGGCCTTCTGGCCATCGCGGCCCGGAACATCGCCTATGTCTATCATGCGGCCAAGGGGCTGGATGAGGACGAGACCTATCGTCAGGTGCTGTCCGGGCTGGAAGCGGCCCTGGCCGGCCCCGGCTATCAAACCGTCGCCGAGACCAAGAGCGAAGCATGACCGACATCCTGATGCCCGCCCTGTCGCCCACGATGGAGGAGGGCGTTCTGGCCAAATGGCACGTAAAGGCCGGTGACATCGTCAAGGCCGGCGATGTGATCGCCGAGATCGAGACAGACAAGGCCACGATGGAGGTCGAGGCCGTCGACGAAGGCACGATCACGGACATCCTCGTGGCCGAAGGGACCGAGGGCGTGAAGGTCAATACGCCGATCGCGCGTCTGGCGGACGAGGGCGGCGCGGCCGCGCCCGCGCCCAAGACCGCTTCACCGGCCCCGGCCGAGGCTCCGAAGGCTGCGGCAGCAGCCGCTCCTGCCGAGGCTCCCGGGGCCGCCGCACCGGCGCCCGCCGCTGCCCCTGTCGCGAAATCCGGCGAACGCGTCTTCGCCTCGCCCCTGGCGCGTCGTCTGGCGAAGGACGCCGGCCTCGACCTGTCGACCCTGAAGGGCTCCGGCCCGCATGGCCGTATCGTGAAGTCCGACGTGGAGGCCGCCGGCAAGGGCGGCGCCCGCCCGGCCGCTGCGCCCGCGACCGCGGCTTCGGGCATTGAGGCCCGCAAGGTCCAGTCGCTCGCCGAGATGGGCATCCCGGACGGCAGCTACGACCTCGTTCCCCTGGACGGCATGCGCAAGGCGATCGCCCGCCGCATGGTCGGCTCGATCCAGAACGTGCCGCACTTCCCCCTGACCATTGACGTCGAGATCGACGCCTTGCTGGCCGCGCGCGCCAAGGTCAACGCCATGCTCGAGAAATCGGGAGTGAAGGTCTCGGTCAACGACTTCGTCATCAAGGCCGCCGCTATGGCCCTGAAGGCCGTGCCGGAAGCCAACGCCAGCTATTCCCCGGAAGGCATCGCCCTGCACCACAACGCCGACGTGGCCATGGCGGTGGCGATCGACGGCGGCCTGATCACCCCGATCATCTTCAAGGCCGAAACCAAGACCCTGTCGCAGATCGCTGTAGAGTCGAAGGATCTGGCCAAACGGGCGCGCGAGCGCAAGCTGAAGCCGGAAGAGTTCCAGGGCGGCACCTTCTCGGTCTCCAACCTGGGCATGTTCGGCATCAAGCAGTTCTCCTCGATCATCAACGAGCCCCAGGGCGCCATCATGAGCGTGGGCGCCGGCGAGCAGCGTCCGGTGGTGAAGAACGGCCAACTGACCGTGGCGACCGTGATGACGGTCACCGTCACCTGCGATCACCGCGTGGTTGACGGCGCGACCGGCGCCCGCTTCCTGCAGGCGTTCAAGCCCCTGATCGAAGACCCTGTGACCATGCTGGCCTAAGGCGATGACCGGCTCGGTCTATGACTTCACCGCAATCGGGATCGACGGGACCGAGGTCCCGCTGGGCCGGTTCCGGGGCCAGGCCCTGCTGATCGTCAACACCGCGTCGAAATGCGGGTTCACCGGCCAGTACGCCGGGCTGGAGGCCCTGCATCGCCAGTACTCTGACCGACCCTTCGAGGTGCTGGGCTTTCCGTGCAACCAGTTCGGCGCCCAGGAGCCGGGCCGGGCGGCGGAGATCGCCTCCTTCTGCAGCTCGACCTTCGACGTCAACTTTCCGATGTTCGACAAGATCGAGGTGAATGGCCCGAACCGGCATCCGCTCTACGACTGGCTGACCCGGCAGAGGCGCGGATTCCTCGGCATACGCGACGTGAAGTGGAACTTCACGAAGTTCCTGACCGACCGCGAGGGAAGGGTGGTCGCCCGTTTCGCGCCCCGGATCGAGCCGGCCGAGATCGCCCCCGAAATCGACAAGGTCCTCTGACCCGACCGATTGCGCCGGTCGGCGAGGTGGCGCACCTTCGCGCCGGGGAGGGGCCGCCGATGGACGCCGACAGGCTTGAGAGATCCGCCCAGTTTCTGCACAGCACGACGCTGAGCGTGGGCTCGATCGTCATCGGGGCGGTGGGCCTCGACAAGGTCAGCACCACCATCGACGTCGGCGACCCGGCCCGCACGGCCCTGCTGGCCGCCCTCGGCTTCCTCGTGGTCGCCGGCGTCGCGGGCGCCCGCCTGATCCTGCACCTGCCGAGGGAGACGGAGGGCGCGGACATCCTCAGCCACCGTTTGCCGCTCATCGATCTGGGTCGGTACAGCGTGGCGCCCTTGAGCGTCGGCTTCTGGCGGGGTCTTCAGCACTGGGCCTTCCTGCTCGCCATCCTGTGCACGGTGGCCAGCGGGGTCCTGACCGCCCGGGCAGAGGACCTGCCCGCGCCAACGACGGCCGCCGCCTCGTGATGGTCAGGGTGTCGCGCGGCTGACCGAAACCGGCGCCGTCAGACCGGCATGCAAGGACCGGCCCCGACGGGATCAGCCGGTCACGGCTGGTTACGAGCGGGACCGCCAAGCTTTCAGCCGGGGGCGCAGGCCGCTACAACCCCATGATCTTGCAGCGGAGGCTTCGACTTGGCCGACTTCGATCTCATCGTCATTGGTTCGGGCCCCGGGGGCTATGTGGCCGCGATCCGCGCCAGTCAGCTGGGCCAGAAGGTCGCCATCGTCGAGCGCGAGAGCCTGGGCGGCATCTGCCTGAACTGGGGCTGTATCCCGACCAAGGCCCTGCTCAAGTCGGGTGAGAAGTTCGAGAGCCTGTCCCATCTGAAGGAGTACGGCCTGTCCGCCTCGGGCGCGACCTTCGACTTCGACGCCATCATCCAGCGCTCGCGCGGCGTGGCGGCGACGATGAACAAGGGCGTCGCCTTCCTGATGAAGAAGAACAAGATCGAGGTCATCGAGGGCTCGGCCAAGCTCGAGAAGGGCGCCGCCGCCCCGAAAGTGGTCATCGCCCTGAAGGCCGGCGGTTCGCGCACGGTCGAGGCCAAGGCGGTTATTCTGGCCGTCGGTGCCCGCGCCAGGGCCATCCCCCAGATCGGCCTGGAGGCCGACGGCGACCGGATCTGGGCCTACCGCGAGGCCCTGGCCCCCAGGACGATGCCGGCCTCCATCATCGTCATCGGCTCCGGTGCCATCGGCATCGAATTCGGCAGTTTCTACAGGGCTCTGGGCGCTGAAGTGACCGTGGTGGAAGCGGTCGATCGCATCATGCCCGTCGAGGACGAGGAGGTCTCCAAGGCCGCCCAGAAGTCGTTCGAGAAGCGCGGCATCAAGTTCCGTCTCGGCTGCAAGGTCACGAAGGTGTCCCGGGCCGGGAAGGGGGTCCAGGTCGCCATCGAGAAGGACGGCAAGGCCGAAACGCTCGAGGCCGAGGTCTGTATCTCGGCGGTCGGCATCACCGCCAACACCGACGGCATCGGTCTGGAGGCGCTGGGCGTCAACATGGACCGCGGCCACATCACCATCGACGGCCACTGCGCGACGAATGTGAAGGGGCTCTACGCCATCGGCGATTGCGCCGGCGCGCCCTGGCTGGCGCACAAAGCCAGCCACGAAGGCATCCACGCGGCCGAGTATATCGCCGGCTACAAGACCCCGAACGTCCATTCGCCGATCGCCGGCTGCACCTATGCCCAGCCCCAGGTGGCCTCGGTCGGGATCACGGAGCAGGGCGCGCGCGAGGCGAAGCGCGAGGTCAGGATCGGCCGCTTCCCGTTCCGGGTGAATGGCAAGGCCGTGGCGGCGGGCGAGGTCGACGGCTTCGTCAAGGTCATCTTCGATGCGAAGACCGGGGCCCTGATCGGCGCCCATATGATCGGCCACGAGGTCACCGAGATGATCCAGGGCTATGTCACCGCCATCACCATGGAAGCGACCGAGGAAGACATCCACGGCATCGTCTATCCACACCCGACCATGTCGGAAGCCATGCACGAGGCGGCGCTGGACGCCTACGGGCGGACGATCCATCTGTAGATGGCGGGCATCGGACGTACAGTTCTGACGCTTCGCTTCTATGGCGACGATCTCGATCCCGCGAAAGTGACGGCGCTGATCGGTGCCGAGCCTACGAAGACCGAACTTAAAGGACATGTCTGGCCCAGCGGTCGCGTGTCGAAGGCGGGCTCTTGGCGGCTGTCCGTCGGCGACCGAGAGCCCGGCGATCTGGACGGCCAGATTCGCGAGCTGTTTTACGGCCTGACCGAAAATCTCGAAGTCTGGGCTGATCTCAGTGCGCGCTATGACGGGGATCTTTTCTGCGGCCTGTTCATGGAATCCTCGAACGAAGGCTTGGATTTAGAACCCGACACGCTGGCTATGATCGGAAGCCGGGGCCTTCGGTTGGGATTCGATATCTACGGTCCGGTCGAGGATTAAGCTCAGCGCTTCTTCCCCAGCTCCGCCGCGATGTCCTTGACCATGCGGCCGGCCTTCCTGTGGGCGGCGGTGATCTGGTCGCGGGTCACGCCCCAGCGCTTCATCCAGTATTCGACGGCCTGACGCTCGGACAGGTCCAGACGGTCCTTGTCGATGAAGCCGCGTTTGTCCTTGAGACCGGCCATGGTGGCTCCGTAAGAAATATGAACAGGATCAGAGGGCAGGGGGCCCGACTTCAATCAGCCGGGTAGCCGCCCATCCGCGAAGAAGGCGTCCATTCTGCGCTCCCAGGGGTCGACGTCAAAGCCCTGGGCCGCCAGCCAGTCGTCGTTGAAACAGGTCGAGCCATAGCGGTCACCGTGGTCACACAGGATGGAGACGATCGAGCCGCGCTCACCGGCATCGGCCATCTCGGAGGCGAGCAGGGCGCAGGCCCACAGGTTGGTGCCGGTCGATCCGCCGACCCGTCGGCCCAGACGGCGGCTCAGC
This sequence comes from Brevundimonas sp., assembly GCF_027484365.1. Classification (GTDB taxonomy): domain Bacteria; phylum Pseudomonadota; class Alphaproteobacteria; order Caulobacterales; family Caulobacteraceae; genus Brevundimonas. The sequence goes on from NZ_JAIXTC010000026.1 coordinate 23,432, forward strand.
ACCCGGGCCGCTGCGATCGAGGCGACGTCGGGCACGGCGATCATCCGGTCGACCACGCCGGGGATGAAGGAGGGCTCGACCCGGGCGCGGCCGATGCCCTCGATCCGTGACGGGACTTCAGACGTCGTCTGAACCGCCGGATCGGCCCAGTGGCGGTGGAAGACCGAGGCCTCGGGATCCGCGACGCAGACCCGGGTCTCATGCAGATTGTAGCGGGCGAACCGGCCGATGGTGGCGGAGGTGCCGCCGGTGCCCGCGCCGCAGACCACCCAGCGCGGGATGGGACAGGGTTCGCGCGACATCTGGGCGAAGATGCTCTCGGCGATATTGTTGTTGCCGCGCCAGTCCGTGGCCCGCTCGGCATAGGTGAACTGGTCCATGTAGTGGCCGCCGAGGTCCCGGGCGAGCTGTTCGGAGGCCGCATAGGCGTCGCCGGGACGGTCCACGAAATGGCAACGGCCGCCGTAGAACTCGATCGCCTGGATCTTTTCCGGCGCGGTCGAACGCGGGACGACGGCGATGAAGGGCAGTTTCAGCATCCGGGCGAAATAGGCCTCAGACACCGCCGTCGAGCCGCTGGAGGCCTCGATGATCGTCATGCCTTCGCCGATCCAGCCGTTGCAGAGCGCATAGAGGAACAGGGACCGGGCCAGCCGGTGCTTGAGGCTGCCGGTCGGGTGGCTGGACTCGTCCTTGAGGTAGAGGGCGATGTCGGCCAGGGCGGGCAGATCGACGGGGATCAGGTGGGTGTCGGCTGACCGGTTGTAGTCGGCCTCGATGCGCCGCACGGCATGGGCCGTCCAGTCCCTGGAAACCGGCGACAGGGTGGCGAGAGGCAGGACGTCGGACATGGATACAGTTTGCGCCTAAGATATATTATGCGAAATTGGAGATGGGCTCAGAACGCCGTTGTGGCGCTCCAGCCGTCAAATCCCACCTCGACATTGGCCGGAAGAAGCGCCGACAAGGCGTTGTAATCCAGATCGATATGGAGGTTCGTCAGCACGGCGCGCTCGACGCCGCTGCGGGCGATCCAGTCCAGGGTCCGGTCGACGTGGCTGTGGGTCGGATGTGTCGTCCAGCGCAAGGCGTCGACGATCCAGAGGCTGCAACCGGCCATCGCCTCGAACGCCGCGTCGTCCAGGGCGTCGATGTCGCTGGAGTACGCCACAGGCCCGATGCGGTACCCGACCGACCGGATCGGCCCGTGGCCCTGATCAAAGGTCACGACCGGAACCGCGCCGCCGGGACCGTCCACGGACCAGGGCGCGCCATGGGACGGAATCTCATTGAGCGCGAGGATGGCCGGATAACCGAGATGGCTCTCGAAGATATAGGGAAAGCGCGGCACGAGCGCGTCGCGCGTGGCGACGTCCATCCAGGCCGGAATCCGCCGGCGGCCGCGAATGGCGAAGACGCGCAGATCGTCGATACCGTGGGTCTGGTCGGCGTGGTCGTGGGTGTACAGGACCGCATCCACGGACTTCACATCCGCTCTCAACATCTGCTCGCGAAGGTCTGGAGAGGTGTCGATCAGGACGGTCGTGTCGCCGTCCGGGCCGCGCCGCCGGACCAGGGCCGAACAGCGGCTGCGGCGGTTCTTCGGCTCGGCCGGATCGCAGGCCCCCCAGTCGCCGTCGCCGCGCGGCACCCCGCCGGACGACCCGCTGCCCAGGAGGGTGATCTCCAGCTGATCGGTCACGGGCGCGGGATCCTGTCGAACAGGGCGAAGAAGGCGTCCGTCGTCTTCGCCTCCGCCTCCTCCCGGCTCCAGCCGCGGATGTCGGCCAGGGCCTGGAGCACATGACCGACATAGGCCGGCTCGTTGCGACGCCCCCTGTGCGGTACGGGCGCCAGATAGGGGCAGTCGGTCTCGACGATGATCCGGTCGGCGGGCATGGCCCGGATCACCTCGCGCACGTCCTCGGCCGCCTTGAAGGTGGCGATGCCGGAGACCGAGAACCAGGCTCCCATTTCTGCCGCCTGTTCCGCCAGTTCTGCGCCGCTGGTGTAGCAATGCATGAGGAACCGGGACGGCGCCTTCGCCTGTCCTTCGCGCAGGATGGCGGCCATTTCGGCGTCCGCCTCCCGGGTGTGCACCACCAGCGGCAGGCCTGTGGCCTGGGCCGCCTTGATGTGGGTTCTGAAGACCTCGGCCTGAACCTCGCGCGGGCTCAGGTCGTAGTGGAAGTCGAGACCGCATTCGCCGATGCCGACCACGCGCGGCCGCTGTGCCAGGACGATCAGGTCGTCGGCGGTCATCGCCGTATGGTCCTTGGCCTCATGCGGATGGGCACCGACCGTGCACCAGATGTCCGGATGCGCCATGGCCAGGGCGTGGGTCGCCTCGAAGGTCGACAGCTTGTCGGAGATCTCGACCATCATCTGAACCCCGGCCTCGCGGGCGCGGGCGATTACGGCGTCGCGATCCTCGTCGAACTGGACGGCGTGCAGGTTCACATGGCTGTCGATCAGCATCAGCCGGCCATCCGTTTCACGCGCGCAAGGTCCGCCAGCGCCCCGGCCAGCAGGTCGCCCTTGTCCAGATTGATCGCCGCCGCCCGCTCGGGGGCCTCGGTCAACCGGGTCCACAGATCGGCCCAGGCGGCCCCCTGCCCGCCCTGCGCCAGGGACCGCGCCTTGACGGCGGCGGCGAGCCGATCGAGCAGAGCCTCGAACCGCGCCTGACCCTCCGCGCCCCGGAACCCGTCGGCGAGGGACAGAGCCTCGGCACGATCCACCGGACCCTCGTCGACCCAGCGCCGCGCCAGCCGGTCGAGTTCGAGATTGGCCGTCGTGGCCAGGGACAGGGCCGCGCCGGGCGACCCGCGCGCCATGCCGGCGATCCGTTCGGCCTCGTCACCGTCGAGTTCCGTCTGCCGCTCCAGCAGGGCCGTCACAGCCGCCTGGGTCCAGGGCTGGAAGGTCAGGCGACGACAGCGCGAGCGGATCGTGGCCAGCAACCGGCCCGGCGCATGGGTCACGAGGAACAGGACCCCACGCTCAGGTGGCTCCTCCAGAACCTTCAGCAAGGCATTGGCGGCATTAAGATTCAGATCGTCGGCCGCGTCGATGATGGCGACGCGGTAGTCGGCCCGGGATGGGCTCTTGGAGAAGAAGTCCGGCAGGTCGCGCGCCTGATCGACGGAGATCGACTTCTTCATCTTTCCGCCCTCGACGAGCCGTTCCAGCACCAGCAGGTCGGGGTGGGACTGGGCCGTGACCAGCTGGCTGACCGGATCGGAGGGTCGCGCGCCCAGAGGTCCGCGCGAGGGATCCGGCGCCGCGCCCAGCAGACGCCGCGCGGCGCGATAGGCGAAGGTCGCCTTGCCCAGTCCCTCGGGACCGCAGATCAGCCAGGCGTGGTGCAGCCGGCCGCGATCCAGGGCGTCGAGGAAGGCGAGCTCGGCATCCGGCGACGGGAGCAGGTCGAAACGGTCGCGCGGATGCTCGCTCACGGCAGGATCGGCTCGATGGCGCGCCAGACGCGTTCGGACACCGCATCCGGTTCGCCGGTGGCGTCGATGATCCGGCAGCGCTCGGTGTGCTGGGCCGCCACGGACAGGAAGCCGTCGCGCAGGCGGCGATGGAAGGCCAGCCCCTTGGACTCGAACCGCGTCTCCGCCGCGCCCCGGGCCAGGGCCCGCTCCAGACCCACCTCGACCGGAAGGTCGAAGATCAGGGTCAGGTCGGGCTGGTCGTCACCGACGATGGCGCCGTCCAGGGTCTCGATGAGGTCGGCCGGAGCCCCCCCGCCGGCCCCCTGATAGGCGCGGCTGGAATCGGCGAACCGGTCGCAGACGACCCAGCGACCGGCCTCCAGCGCCGGGCGGATGGTCTTTTCCAGATGGTCGCTGCGCGATGCGAACATCAAAAGGGTCTCGGTCAGGGGCGACCAGCGGCCGGCGTCGCCGTTCAGGGCGATGTGACGGATCTCCTCGGCGCCGGGCGAGCCGCCGGGTTCGCGCGTGTGCACGACGTCGAGGCCGCGCGCGGCCAGCCGGGCGACCAGTCTGGCGGCCTGGGTGGACTTGCCGGTCCCCTCCCCGCCCTCAAGCGTTATGAATTGTCCTCGGGTCACCGGCGCACAATGGCGATCCGGAGCGACGGGGCCAAGGGCGCAGTCGGTTCAGGGCGCCGATATCAACAGGGCGTCGGCGAATCCGTCGGCCATGACCGTCCGGCGGGCCCGTTCGGCGGCGTCGGCGTCGTTCCACGGCCCCATGAGGACGCGGAACATGCTCTGGTCGGTCGCGGCCTGGACGCGGGCAGAGCGACCGATTCGCTCCGCGACGGTCTGGGCCCGGGGCTGGTCGCGATAGGCGGCGACCTCGATCCAGTACCTCTGGCCGGCGTCCACGGGCGGCGCGACCGGAGGCGGGGGCGCCGCCTCGGCGACCTGCAACACGGTCCCGCCGCCCAGACGCGGGGCGCGGCCCAGATAGCGGACCCTCACCTCCCCGACGCCCCGGTTCAACAGGTCCAGAGCCTCGGCCGCGCCGCGCGACAGGTCGATGATCCGGTCGTCGACGAAGGGGCCGCGATCATTGACCCTCAGGACCACGCGCCGCCCGTTGGCCAGGTTTGTCACCTCCACCAGTCCCGGCAGGGGCAATGTCTTGTGGGCGGCGGTCAGGGCCTGCATGTCGAACCGTTCGCCGGTCGCCGTGGGCCGCCCGTTGAACTGGTCGCCGTACCAGGAGGCCAGGCCGACGACGTCATAGTCCGGCTGTTCCTCCGGCTGATACCAGCGACCGCGGATCTGATAGCGCCGCATGGTCCCCGACACGATCGGCGCCGGATCGGTCACCACAGGCGCGGCCTCGGCCAGACGGGGTCCGCTGCGCACGGGACCGGACAGACCGCCCGACGACGCCCCCGCACTGGCGCAGGCCGCCAGCAGGGCCGTCACGGCGGCGACGACCGCGACCCGGGCGGCGCGGCGGAGAAGGACGGGCGGCATCGACATGACGAAATCATCGCCGAACCGATTTCCGTTTTGGTTAACGGGAAATGCCCTGCTATGCCCCCTCTCCAGCCGGACAGGTGGCCGAGTGGTTTAAGGCAGCGGTCTTGAAAACCGCCGTAGGTGGAAGCCTACCGTGGGTTCGAATCCCACCCTGTCCGCCAGCGCTCCAACTCAAGACCTCGGGAGCGCCGGACCGACCCTCAGACCAGCCGGCTCTGCACCACCGCCGCCTCGATGAAGCTCGCGAACAGCGGGTGGGGCTTGAACGGGCGGCTCTTCAGTTCGGGGTGGTACTGGACGCCTATGAACCAGGGGTGGTCGTTGCGCTCAACCGTCTCGGGCAGGACGCCGTCGGGCGACAGGCCGGCGAAGATCAGGCCCTTGTCCTCGATCGCGTCGCGATAGTTGATGTTGACCTCGTAGCGGTGACGGTGCCGCTCGCTGATGGCGGTCGTGCCGTAGATCTCGGCGATCCTCGAACCCGGGGCCAATGTGGAATCATAGGCGCCCAGACGCATGGTCCCGCCCAGATCGCCGCCCTGCTGACGCAGGACCCTCTGGTTGCCCTGGGTCCATTCGGTCATCAGGCCGACGACCGGCTCCTCGGTCGGGCCGAACTCGGTGGAGGAGGCCCTGGGATAGCCGGCCTGGTTCCGGGCCGCCTCGATGACGGCCATCTGCATGCCGAAACAGATGCCGAAATAGGGGATGTTGCGCTCGCGGGCGAAGCGGGCCGCCTCGATCTTGCCCTCGGCCCCGCGCTCGCCGAAGCCGCCGGGCACCAGAACGGCATGCGCCCCCTGAAGCCGGTCCTCGCAGGCCTGACGGTCGCCCTCGAAGGTGTCGGCCTCGACCCAGTCGATATTGACCTTGACCTGGTTGGCCACCCCGCCGTGATGCAGAGCCTCGATCAGGGATTTATAGGCGTCCTTGAGCACCGTGTATTTGCCGACCACGGCGACCGTGACCTCGCCGTCCGGCTGCAGGCGGCGACGCACGATCTCGTTCCAGCCGCTCATGTCGGGGGCGGGTGCATCGGTGATGCCGAAATGGGCCAGGACCTCGGCGTCCAGCCCCTCGCGGTGATAGTCGAGCGGCACTGCATAGATGTCTTCGGAATCCATCGCCTGGATGACGCCGGAGGGCCGGACGTTGCAGAACAGGCCGATCTTGCGCTTCTCGTCCTCGGGGATCGGGAATTCGCAGCGGCACAACAGGATGTCCGGCTGGATGCCGATGGAGCGCAGCTCCTTGACCGAGTGCTGGGTCGGCTTGGTCTTCATCTCGCCGGCGGTCTTGATGAAGGGCAGCAGGGTCAGGTGGACGAAGCAGGACTGCCCGCGCGGCAGGTCCTGACCCAGCTGACGGATGGCTTCGAAGAAGGGCAGGCCCTCGATGTCGCCGACCGTGCCGCCGATCTCGACCAGGACGAAATCGACGTCCTCGCCCTCGTCCGTCACGGCGGGCGTCAGGCAGAAGGATTTGATCTGGTCGGTGACGTGCGGGATCACCTGGACCGTGGCGCCCAGATAGTCGCCGCGGCGCTCCTTCTCGAGGATGGTCGAATAGATCCGGCCGGTGGTTATGTTGTCGGACCGGGCCGCCGAGACGCCGGTGAACCGCTCGTAGTGGCCGAGGTCGAGGTCGGTCTCGGCCCCGTCGTCGGTCACGAAGACCTCGCCGTGCTGGTAGGGGCTCATCGTGCCCGGATCGACGTTCAGATAGGGGTCGAGCTTGCGCAGGCGGACCTTGTAGCCGCGCGCCTGAAGCAATGCGCCGAGGGCCGCCGACGCCAGCCCCTTGCCCAGCGAGGAAACCACGCCGCCCGTGATGAATACATATCTAGCCACGGGGCATCACCTTAGCCCTGATTCGGGCGCCGAAGGACCGCACCGCGATCCGTCTTGCTGAAAAGTCGCGGACCGCGATGCGATCCGCTGTTGAAAACAAAACTCCGCCCCGGAGCCGGTCCGGAGCGGAGGTGTTGGTGGCGGCAGGTGCGGCGGAGGGGCTCCGCCCTCACCCTACTGCGCCGGCGCGGGGGCCGGGGCGGGGCCGGCCGTCGGCAGGCTGGCTTCCAGGTCGTCGAGCGACGGCGCGGCAGGCGCGGCCGGAGCCGTTTCCGCCGGAGCGGTCTGCTGGGCGGCGGCCGGAGCCGTATCGAGCGCGATGGAGCCGACGGCGTCGGCGTCCACGACCGAACGGCTGGCGCGTTCCATATTGCCGACGATGGTCAGGCTGATGGCGCAGACGACGAACAGGCCGCCCAGCCACCAGGTGGTGGTGGTCAGAAGATTGCCCGCGCCGCGCGCGGTCATGAAGCCCGAAGGCCCGCCGCCCATGCCCAGGGCGCCGCCCTCGGAGCGCTGCAGCAGGATCACCCCGGACAGGGCGATCGAGATGATGATCATGGCGACGAGAAGAATGGTCTGGAGCATGGGGACTTACATGTGTGGCGGACGACCGCCGATCAAGCGGCGGCGTCTATCATTCTTGTGACGCACGGGCAACGCCGGCCGGTCAGGCGGCGCGAATGATCGCCAGGAAGTCGACAGCCTTCAATGACGCCCCGCCGACCAGGGCCCCGCCCACCTCGTCCACGGCCAGAATGTCGCGAGCGTTCCCTGGATTCACCGAACCGCCGTACAGAATCGGCGCCGCGCGGCCGCCGTCCCCCAGTCTTTCGATCATCGCGCCGCGCGCGGCGGCGTGGATTTCGGCGATCTGGTCCAGCGTCGGCGTCAGCCCCGTGCCGATGGCCCAGACCGGCTCATAGGCCAGGGCCCAGTCCTGACCCGCCAGTTGGTCGTTCAAGGAGCCGAGGATCTGACCGCGCACAATCGTTGCGGCCTCTCCGGCCTCCCGCTGCGCGAGGGTCTCGCCGACGCAGATGATGGGCATCAGTCCTGCCCGCAGGGCGGCCCCGACCTTGTCCGAGACGAGCGCGTCCGACTCGCCGAACTCCTGACGCCGTTCCGAATGGCCGAGGATGACCATCGTCGCCCCCGCATCGACCAGCATTTCCGCCGAGACCCCGCCGGTGAAGGCCCCCTTGATCTCGACCCGGCAGTCCTGGCCTCCGATCGCGATCGGGCCGCCATCGACGGCGCGAGCCATCCGTTCGATCAGGGTCGCCGGCGGGCACAGACCCACGCGCGCAGCGGCCGGGCGCGCCTTCAGGTCAGCCAGCATCCCGGCGACGGCGTCCGCCAGATCGGCGGCCAGGCCGTTCATCTTCCAATTGCCGACGATCAACTTCACGGATTGTTTCATCCGCCCTGTCTAGAGCCTGATCCGGAAAAGTGTGAAGCGGTTTTCCGGTCGGATCAGGCTCAAGAGTTTAAAGCCGGGCCTTGATTCACGACATCAGAGAGATCGCGAAGCGATCTCCCCTCAGCCGATCAAGGCCCAGGCGCCGTCTCTCGGGATGCCAAGCCTGAGGCGACTCGCGCTTGCGGGGTGACGGCCCCCTCCCCTATACGGCGCGGTGGCGCTCTTCGCCGTCCGACCGTCAGGCCCTTTCGATGATTTCCGTCTTCCGCGACTTCGCCAAGTCCAAGTGGGCTGCCGCCCTGTTCGTCCTGCTGATCATCAGCTTCGCCGTCGTCGGCGGCTCCCAGACCGATGTCTTCAAGAGCCTCGGCGCCCAGCATGTGATCTCGGCCGGCGAACGCTCGGTGGACGCGGCCCAGTTCCGCACCGATTTCGAGCGGATCCGCACCAATGCCTCCGAACAGGAAGGCCGCCCCCTGACGACCGAGGACCTGGTCACCGCCAATGTCCACGTCCGCTATCTGGAAGCCCAGACCCAGCGTCTCGGCTTCCTGGAATGGGCGCGCAACGTCGGCATCCGCCCCGACGAATCCCTGATCATCAAGCGCATTCGCGAAATCCCCGCCTTCTTCAACCAGGTCACGGGCGCCTTCGACCAGGCCCAGTACGAACAGACCCTGGCGCAACAGAACTTCACCCCGGTCCAGCTGGAAGACGAGTTCCGCGACACCGCCGTCACCGAACATTTCGGCAGCGCGGTCGAGGCCGGTATCCGTTCGCCCCGCATCTACGGCGCCCTGGTCGCCGGTCGTGCCCTGGAGCTGCGTGACGGCCGCTGGTTCAACGTGACCCAGGCTATGGCCGGCGCCGCCGGCGCCCCTACGGACGCCCAGCTGACCGCCTTCATGAACGAGAACGCCGCCCAGCTGCGTCGCCCCGAGTTCCGCATCGCCTCGGTGGTCCTGTTCAACGACGCCGCCGGCGCCGCCGCTCCGGCCATCCCGGAGGCCCGCATCGTCGAGCGGTTCAACTTCCGCAAGGACGGCCTGTCGACGCCTGAGCGCCGCACCTTCACCACCCTGACCGTGGGCGACCGCGCCGCCGCCGACCGGATCGCCGCCGCCCTGCGCGGGGGCCAGACTCCGGCCGCCGTGGCCGAGGCCAACCGGATCCAGCCGGCCGAATACGCGGCCCAACCGCAAAGCGCCGTGCCGGACCCCGCTGTCGGAACCGCCGTCTTCGGCCTGACCGCCGGTCAGGTCTCGGCCCCGATCCAGGGCCGTGTCGGCTTCACGGTCGCCAAGCTGGTCTCTGTCACGCCCGGCGCGCCCGCAACGCTGGAAGGCGTCCGCGAAGCCATCGTCGCCGAACTGCAGGAAGAGGACGCCAAGAGCCGCGTCTTCAGCCGCGTCGAGGCCTATGAAAAGGCGCGCACCGACGGCAAGCCCCTCGCCGACGCCGTGCGTGAAGTCGGTGCCCGCATCGTGCAGCTGCCTCCCTTCACCCAGGACGGTCGCCTGCCGGACGGCCAGCCGATGAACGCCCCGCCGCAGATCACCCAGAACGCCTATGCCCTCACGGAAGGCGCCGAGTCCGACGTGATCGACGCCGGCCAGGGCCAGTATTTCGTCCTGCGTCTCGACGACATCCAGCCTGCGGCCCTGCCGACCCTCGCCGATGTGCGCGAGCCCCTGGCCCGACAGTGGATCGCCCGTGAAAACGCCCGTCGCCTGACCAACAAGGCCGAGGAACTGGCCGCGCGTGTTCGCGGCGGCGAGGATATCGCGGCGGTCGCGGCCTCGGCCGGAGCGACCCTGACCACCCGCGCCGGGGTGCAGCAGAACGCCGAGGCGCAGGGTGCGCTCGGCGACGGCATCCTCGGCGGCCTGTTCGGACAGGGCCGCGGCCAGGTCTTCACCGGCCCGGCGTCGGAGACGGCCTTCGTCGTGGGTCGCGTCGATGCGGTTCGCGCGCCGGCAGCCGTCCTGGCTGCCCCGATCGCCGACCAGATCCGCGCTCGCATGGCCCAGGAACTGGTCAACGGGGCCGGCGAAGGCCTCGTGGCCGCAGCCGCCCGCGCCTCCAAGGCCGAGAACGATCCCGCCCGCGCCATCGAGGCGCTCGGTGTGACCGCCCCGGCCCCTGGCGCGACCGCGCCGACCGCCCCCGCTCAATGAGCCCAGGCGGCACGGAGCCGGATCGCGCGGAGATCGTCGCCGGGCTGACGCAGGGCCGGCCGCAGGTCGTCGTGCGCCGGATCGTCGATGATCTGGAGACCCCGGTCTCGGCCTATCTTAAGGTGGGCTGGGGCCGACCCCACGCCTTCCTGCTGGAATCGGTCGAGGGCGGGGCCCTCAACGGCCGCTATTCGATCATCACCCTCGAGCCGGACGTGGTCTGGCGTTGCCGCGATGGTGTCGCCTCCATCGCGCGTGGCGCGGACATCGCCGCCAAACGCTATGCACCCCAGGCCGGGGGGGCGCTCGACAGCCTGCGCGCCCTGATCGCCGAGACCCGCTTCGACCTGCCCGAGGGCCTGCCGCCGATGGCCGCCGGCCTGTTCGGGGTCTTCGGCTATGACATGGTCCGCCTGCTCGAGCCGCTGGGCGCGCCGAACCCCGATCCGCTCGACCTGCCCGACGCGGTCCTGACCCGGCCTTCACTGGTGGCCGTGTTCGATTCGGTGAAGCACGAGATCGTCGTCATGGCTCCGGTCTGGCCCGGCGACGTCTCTCCAGCCCAGGCCGTCACTGCGGCAGAGGTCCGGCTGGACGATTTCGAGGCCCGCCTGCGTCGGCCGTTGGTCGCCCGCGGCGCGGCGGAGCCGACCGCCCCTCTCGACTTCCGCTCGCCCGTGAACGCCGACGGCTACGGCGACCTCGTCGCGGCGGCCAAATCCTATATCGCCGCCGGAGACATCTTCCAGGTGGTCCTCAGCCACCGCTTCCGCGCACCCTGGTCCGGGGATCCGTTCGCCTTCTACCGCTCCCTGCGTCGCCAGAATCCCTCGCCCTATCTGTACTTCCTCAACTTCGACGATTTCCAGCTGGCCGGCTCCAGCCCGGAAATCCTCGTCCGGCTCAAGGACGGCGGCGTCACCATCCGGCCTCTGGCCGGCACCCGCCCGCGCGGGGCGACACCCGAGGCCGACAAGGCACTGGAAGTTGAACTGCTGGCCGATCCCAAGGAGCTGGCCGAGCACCTGATGCTGCTGGACCTGGGCCGCAATGACGTGGGCCGGGTCGCCGCGCCCGGCACGGTCAGGGTGACCGAGAGCTTCGTTGTCGAACGCTACAGCCAGGTCATGCACATCGTCTCCAATGTCGAGGGCCGGGCCCACCCGGATCTCGATGCGGTCGACACACTGCTGGCCGCCCTGCCCGCCGGCACCCTGTCCGGCGCTCCCAAGGTCCGGGCCATGGAGATCATCGACGAACTGGAGACCGAGAAGCGCGGCGTCGGCTATGGCGGCGGGGTCGGCTATATCTCGGCAGGCGGAGAGGCGGACATCTGCATCGTCCTGCGCACCGCCATGTTCGCCGACGGCCAGGTCTTCGTCCAGGCGGGCGCCGGCGTCGTCGCCGACAGCGATCCGGCCGCCGAGTTCGCCGAGACCGAGGCCAAGGCCCGCGCCCCGATGCGCGCCGCCGAGGACGCCTGGCGGTTCGAACTGGGCGCGCCGCTCAATACGGCCGGCGAAATCTAGAAGGTCTGGTCCTGAGCCGGCGCCGGGTCCTCGATCGCGACGCCCGGCCCCAGGATCATCACCCCGGCCAGAAGCACCGCCGCACAGGCGGCCAGACAGGCTGCGGCCAGTGTCCCGGACACGCCGTTGCGCGCCACCGGCTCGGCCAGCGCCACACGGGCGGCGTCGATCTGGACCTGGGTATCGCGCATGGAATCATGGGCTCCGATGGAAGCCCCGATTTCAGTCCGCCGGGGTTAACGATCCGTGTTCGTGCGCGTCCGCTTGGCGGGGCGATCCACAGCCTCTAGAAGCGCCGGATGATCCTCGTCGTCGATAACTACGACAGCTTTACCTACAACCTCGTCCACTACCTCGCGGAGCTGGGCGCGCAGACTCACGTCGTGCGCAACGACGACCTGACGACCGAGGAGGCCTGGGCCCTGAAGCCCGAGGCGATCCTGCTGTCGCCCGGCCCCTGCGCCCCCGATCAGGCGGGCATCTGCCTGCCCCTGATCGACACCGCGCCGCTGGACATGCCGATCCTGGGCGTCTGCCTCGGCCATCAGGCGATCGGCCAGGCCATGGGCGGCCACGTCATCCGCGCCAAGGCCCTGATGCACGGCAAGACCTCGCCGATCATTCACGAGGGCAAGGGCATGTTCGCCGGCCTGCCCTCGCCTTTCACCGCGACCCGGTATCACTCGCTGGCGGTGCAGCGCGAAACCCTGCCCAACACCCTGAACGTCACGGCCTGGACCGAGGACGGCGAGATCATGGGCTTCCAGCACCACGAGCGGCCGATCCACGGGGTCCAGTTCCACCCCGAATCCATCGCCACCGAACACGGCCACGAAATGCTGGCCAACTTCCTCGACCAGGCGGGCGTCAAGCGTCTGGCTATGGTGTGATTCAGTGACCCACCCCTTCCGCTCATCCCCGCGAAAGCGGGGACCCAGTGCTTTGGGCGACGGTTTTCACAGGTCCATCGCCGGCGCCCATCCCGCACGCCCTGCCTCACTCAAGAACTGGGTCCCCGCTTTCGCGGGGATGAGCGGGGGTTAGGGTGTCTAACGGATTCAAACCGCTGCTAGCGAAGCTGGTTGACGGGCAGTCGCTCACATCAAGCGAGGCCGGCGACTTCTTCGCCGCCTGCCTGCGCGGCGAGCCGACCCCGGCCCAGGTCGCCGCCGCCGTCACCGCCCTGCGAATCAGAGGCGAGACGGTCGAGGAGATCGCCGCCTTCGCCCAGGCCATGCGCGACGCCGCCACAACGCTCGACCATCCCTACGACGTCATCGACACCTGCGGCACGGGCGGCGACGGGGCCCACACCTTCAACATCTCGACGGCCGCCGCCCTCGTGCTCGCCGGCGCGGGCCTGAAGGTCGCCAAGCACGGCAACCGGGCCATGAGTTCGAAGTCCGGATCGTCGGACGTGCTCGGCGTTCTCGGCGTCGACCTGACCGCCGGTCTCGCACAGCAGCGTCAGGCCCTCGACGAGGCCGGCATCGCCTTCCTGTTCGCCCCCGCCTACCACGGGGCCATGCGCCACGTGGGGCCGGTCCGGGCGGAGATCGGGTTCCGCACCGTCTTTAACTTGCTGGGCCCGCTGTCGAACCCGGCCGGAGCGAAGCGACAGGTCATGGGCGTCTATGATCCGCGTCTTCTGGAGCCGCTCGCCGAGGTGCTGGGACGGCTCGGCGCCATCCGCGCCTGGACCGTCCACGGCCAAGGCCTCGACGAACTGACCACCACGGGCCCGACCGAGGTGGCAGAGTGGAAGGACGGCGCCGTCCGCCGTTTCGAGGTCACGCCCGAGGACGCAGGCCTGCCGCGCGCCGACATCGAATCCCTGCGCGGCGGCGACGCCGAGACCAACGCCGCCGCCCTGACCGCCCTCCTCGCGGGTCAGACCGGCCCCTACCGCGACGTGGTGTTGCTCAATGCCGCCGCCGCCCTCGTGGTCGCAGACAGGGCCTCCGACCTGAAATCCGGTGTCGCCCTCGCTGCCGCGGCCATCGACGACGGCAGGGCAGCCGAGGCTCTCGCCGGTCTGGCCCGCATCACCTCGACGCCGCCGCCCGTTACCGAAGACCCCGCATGACCGACATCCTCGACCGTATCGCCGCCTACAAGCGCGAGGACGTCGCTGTCCGGAAAGCCGCCCGGTCTCAGACCGAGGTCGAATCCCTGGCCCTGATCGCCGGGATGCCGCGCGGCTTCCGGAGCGCCCTCGAACGGCGCGCCGGGTCCGGCCGCCCCGCCCTGATCGCCGAAATCAAGAAGGCCAGTCCGTCCAAGGGCCTGATCCGTCCCGACTTCGATCCGCCCGCGCTCGCTCAAGCCTATGAGGCCGGCGGCGCGGCCTGTCTGTCGATCCTGACCGACGGCCCAAGCTTCCAGGGCGCCGACGACTACCTGATCAAGGCCCGCGCCGCGGTCACCCTGCCCTGTCTGCGCAAGGACTTCCTCGTCGATCCCTGGCAGGTGGCCGAGAGCCGGGCCCTGGGCGCCGACTGTATCCTGATCATCCTGGCCATGATCGACGATGTCCTGGCGGCCGAACTTCTGGCCGAGGCGCGCCGGTTCAGCATGGACGCCCTGATCGAGACCCATGACGAGGCCGAGATGGCCCGCGCCGCCGACCTCGGCGGGGACCTGGTCGGGATCAACAATCGGTCGTTGCGGACCTTCGAGGTTGATCTGGGCGCCACGGCCCGGCTTGCGCCGCTGTCGCCGGCGGGGTCGTTGCTGGTGGCCGAGAGCGGGATCTTCAGTCCGGCCGACGTCGCGGAAGTCTCCGGCGCCGGTGCTACAGCCATCCTCGTCGGCGAAAGCCTGATGCGTCAGCCCGATGTCGAGGCGGCGACCCAAACGCTGCTCGCGTAACGTCACCTCCCCATTCGCGCAGGCGAATGGGGAGGACAGGCGGCCGAAGGACGCCAGGAGGGGGCGACACCGAATTGGAAGGTCTGCCCTCTGCATTAGACACGGTGTCGCCCCCTCCTGATCGCTGCGCGATCTGTCCTCCCCGCGCGCCTTCGCGCGCAGGGAGGTGACCGCCCTGCCGTTAAGTTGACATTAGGCAAGAACACTTACAGAACATCGCCAACGGTTCACGACTTGTTCTGAAGGCGATTCCCCCATGCTGACCCGCAAGCAGCACGAACTCCTGATGTTCATCCACGAACGGATCAAGGAGACCGGCGTCTCCCCCTCCTTCGACGAGATGAAGGAAGCGCTGGATCTGGCGTCCAAATCGGGCATCCACCGGCTGATCACGGCGCTGGAGGAACGCGGCTTCATCCGCCGCCTCGCCCACCGCGCCCGGGCGCTTGAGGTCACCAAACTGCCGGAACAGGCGACGACCGGCCCCGTTCGCGGCCGCGCCGGATTCACCCCTGCGGTGATCGAGGGCGGCGGACGCAGCGCTTCGGCACAGCCCGCCAACGACACCCGCGAACTGACCCTCGTCGGCAAGATCGCCGCCGGCGTGCCCATCGCCGCCCTGCAGGGCGACAACGGCCGCTTCCATGTGCCCGAAACCATGCTGGGCGCCGGGGAGCACTACATGCTGGAGATCGAAGGCGACTCGATGATCGAGGCCGGAATCCTCAACGGAGACCTGGTGGTCATCAAACGCGTCGACACCGCCTCCTCGGGCGAGATCGTCGTGGCTCTGGTGGAAGGTGAAGAGGCGACCCTCAAACGTCTGCGCAAGAAGGGCAATTCCATCGCTCTGGAGCCAGCCAATCGCAACTATGAGACCCGCATTTTCGGCCCCGACCAGGTCGAGGTCCAGGGCAAGCTGGTCGGCCTCATCCGCCAGTATCACTGACGCCAGCATCCGCCGCATCGGGATCGCCGATGCGGCTCCACGGCCGGTCGCCACGCACCTCGGCAGCCCAGACCGCGCGCCAGCCTTGGGCAGTGCGCCACAGCTCGACCGATCCGCCTTTCTGGTAATCGAGCCCGTCCAGGACCAGCTTGCCGTCGCAGGACGGAGGCAGCGCTTGAACAACGGCCCGGACGCTGACCAACGGCGCCGATGCACAGAGCGCGGCGAGTTGCTGGTCGCCGGGCGCGTCCTTGCCCCACCACAGCGCGACCGGGCCAGACGCGGCCCCGTCCGGCGCGCAACTTGACCTCAAGCAGGTCCATCCTTCGTCCGGCCGAGGCTCCAGCGTCAGGCCCCGCCGCCGCGACCACAGGTCCGCCGCGAACGGACGCACGCCGGGCCTGACCACGACCGCCACGCCGGCCTCGCTGAACGCCGCATTGGTCCCGCCGTCCCCGATCCACACCGTCGGTGTCGGCGCACGCGGCCAGACCAGGACCGCGCAGGCGAACGGCAGGCCCATCCAGCGCAGACGCCCCTGCCACAGGCACAGGAACAGGACGCCGAGGAACGAGATCGGCAACACAGCATCCGGCGCGCTGGCGATCGTCTTCACCGCCCCCGGAAGCCCGGCCGTCCAGTGACCGATCGCCAGCATCAGATCGACGCCCTTCCCCGCCACCCACAGGAAGGGTCCGCCCAGTCCGACCGGCTCCAGCAGTGCGCCCAGTGCCAGCGCCGGCATCATCACGAAGTCCGCGATCGGCGAGGTCGTCAGATTCGCAACCAGCCCGTACAGGGCGGCGCGATTGAAATGCTGGACCGCGAACGGCCCCGTCGCGGCGCCCGCGACCAGACTCGCCGTCACCGCGATCACCAGCCAGTGCCTGACCGACTGGAACGCTGCGATCGGCCAGGGCACGGACAGCTCCCGTGTCCTCGGCGGCCAGGCCTCAGACAGGGCCACGAGCGCCGCCGTCGCCGCGAACGACATCTGGAACCCCGGCGTCACGATGGCCTCGGGCTGCAGGATCAGCACCACCATGGCCGCAACCGCCAGCGCGTGCATGGTGATCGCGGGCCTGTCGAGGAGTATCGAGGCAAACGCCACAGACGCCGTAATCGCCGCCCGCTGCGCCGGCGCCGGCGCTCCCGACAGGACCAGATAGCTCCACACGGCGGCCAGTCCGACGACGGCCGCCACCTTCTTCCCCGACACGCGAAGCGCCAGCCAGGGCCAGGCCGCGACGCCCAGCCGGACCACGAAGAAGGCGAAGCCGCCGACAATGGCCATATGCAGGCCCGAAATCGACAGGATGTGCGCCAGCCCGGAATCGCGCATGGCGTCGAGATCTTCCCGCTGGATCCAGGTCTCGTGCCCGGTGGTCATGGCCGCAGCGATCCCGCCGGTCCGTTCGCCCAGCCGGTCGACGATCCGCTGCGCCAGGGCGAACCGCGCCTTGTTGACCGCCATCGCCAGACGCAGTCGCCACGGCGGCGGTGCCAGATAGGCCTGCCGCGTCTCTCCGAGGGCGAAGGCCGTGCCGCCCAGCCCCTGAAAGTATGCGTTGCGCCCGAAGTCATACGCACCCGGACTGGCCGGAGGCGGGGGCGGATTGAGGATGGCGAACAGCCGGATCGCCTCCCCCGGACCCGGCGGCTCGCCCTTCACCGTGGCCCGGAGCCGGATCGGGGTCGCGTCAGGCTCAAGTCCCTGAATTCGTACCGGTGCGAGGACGATCCGGTGGCCCCGGTCGCCGGGACTGTCGACATCGACGACCCAGCCCTCGACCACGGTCGGCTCGGCCAGCGGCGGAGCGATCGGGGCCGCGACCCGTTCCGCCCGCAATTTCGCCCCCGCCAGCCCGAGGAACAGGCAGGCGACCAGCATCAGCGGAAGAGTGACCGCCCGCCCGCGCCCCAGCCGCCTGGCGCCCAGCCATACCCCCGTCGCGAGCGCCGCAGAGACCACCAGCGGCCAGAGCGGCGGCTCGGACCTCAGGGCGAAATAGATCGCCGCCCCGCCGCCGAAGGCCACAGGGGCCCAGAGCCGCCACCGCAGGGACTGGGCCACCACCTCGTCCAGGGCCCAGGCACGAACCCGTGCCGACAGGCTGGGCTTTGCCGCATCGGGGGGTATAAGGGCGACCCGTTCGGATCCCTCTCCCATGCCCGCAGATTCCTCCCCCCAGGTCGTCACCCGTTTCGCCCCCTCGCCCACAGGCTACCTCCACATAGGAGGCGCGAGAACGGCGTTGTTCAACTACCTTTACGCGAAAGGTCGGGGCGGCAAATTCCTGGTCCGCATCGAGGACACCGACCGCGAGCGCTCCACCGACGACGCCGTCAAGGCCATCTTCGACGGCCTGAGCTGGCTTGAGCTGTTCGCCGACGAGGAGCCCGTCTTCCAGCACGCCCAGGCCGACCGCCACCGCGAGGTCGTCGACCGGTTGCTCGAACTCGGCGCCGCCTACCGCGACTTCACCTCGGCTGAAGAGACGGGCCGGCTGCGCGACGAGGCCAAGGCCGAACGCCGCACCTTCGAATCGCCCTGGCGCGACCGCACCCCGACCGTCGACGATCTGGACCAGCCGCACGTGGTCCGCTTCCGTCGGCCCCTGCCGGGCCGGGTGGTCGTGGCCGACGCCGTCCAGGGCGAGGTCAGCTGGGACGCAAACGATCTGGACGATCTTGTCCTGCTGCGCTCCGACGGGGCGCCGACCTACAATCTCGCCGTGGTCGTGGATGACCACGACATGGGCGTCACCCACGTCATCCGCGGCGACGACCATCTCAACAACGCCGCGCGCCAGTCGCTGATCTATGACGCGCTCGGCTGGACCCGGCCGGTCTTCGCCCACATCCCCCTGATCCACGGTCCCGACGGGGCCAAGCTGTCGAAGCGCCACGGGGCCCAGGCGGTCCATGAGTATGCCGAAATGGGCTATCTGCCCGAGGCCATGCGCAACTACCTGGCCCGGCTCGGCTGGGCCCATGGCGACGATGAACTGTTCGGCGACGCCCAGGCGCGCGAATGGTTCGATCTCGACGGGGTGGGCAAGGCTCCGGCCCGGCTCGATTTCGACAAGCTGGCCCACGTCAATTCGCACTGGCTGCGGCTCGCCGCCGACGACCGCCTGGCCGGCATGACGCTCGACGCCCATCTCTCAAGGGGCACGCCCCTGAACGAAGGCGACGAGGCCCGGCTCCAGCGCGCCATGCCCTTCGTCAAGGATCGCGCGAAGACCTTGCTCGAACTGGCCGATCAGACGGCTTTCGTCCTCAAGACACGCCCGCTCGACCTCGACGAAAAGGCTCGGACCCTGCTGTCCGGAGAGACCGCGGAACGTATCGCCCGGGTCCGCGCGCGCCTGAACCTGTTCGAGAGCTGGGACGTCTTCGCCCTTGAAGCGGAGTTGAAGGCGTTCGCAGAGGAAGAGGGCGTCGGTTTCGGCAAGATCGGGCCGCCGATGCGCGCGGCTCTGACCGGCGGCTCTGCATCTCCGGACATCGCAAAAACCCTCTCGGCCCTCGGACGCGAAGACGCGCTTGGGCGCTTGGATGATGCGCTGCAACACAGTAAGTGAACGGGCATAACAATCGGGGTCCGGGGCTTCCCGTCCGGGCCAAACACCAAAGCAAGGGCGCCTGATGACTGAAGCCTCGAAATCCGCCGCCACGGCGACCCTGACCCTCGGCGACAAGTCCGTCGAATTGCCGGTCCTGTCCGGTTCGACCGGCCCGGATGTGATCGACATCCGCAAACTGTACAGCGCGACCGACGCCTTCACCTTCGACCCGGGCTTCACCTCGACTGCGGCTTGCGAAAGCGCCATCACCTATATCGACGGGGACGCCGGCGTGCTTCTGCACCGCGGCTATCCGATCGGTCAGCTGGCCGAGAAGTCGAACTTCATCGAGGTCTGCCACCTGCTGCTCCACGGCGAACTGCCGACAGCCGCTCAGTACGCCGCATTTGAGGAGACGGTGACGCGGCACACCATGCTGCACGCCCAGTTCGACCGCTTCTTCGAGGGCTTCCGTCGCGACGCCCATCCGATGGCGATCATGGTAGGCGCTGTCGGCGCTCTGTCGGCCTTCTACCACGACAGCCTGGACATCCATGATCCGGTCCAGCGCAACATCTCGGCCATCCGCCTGATCGCCAAGATGCCGACGATCGCGGCCCGCGCCTACAAATACCACATCGGCCAGCCGTTCGTTTCGCCGCGCAACGACCTCTCCTACGCCGAGAACTTCCTGCGCATGTGTTTCGCCGTCCCGGCCGAGGACTATGTGGTCGATCCGAAGATGGCCCGGGCCATGGACCGGATCTTCACCCTGCACGCCGACCATGAGCAGAACGCCTCGACCTCGACCGTCCGTCTGGCCGGGTCGTCGGGGGCGAACCCGTTCGCCTGTATCGCCGCCGGCATCGCCTGCCTCTGGGGCCCGTCGCACGGCGGCGCCAACGAAGAGGCGCTGATGATGCTCAAGGAGATCGGCACCCCGGACAAGATCCCGGAGTTCATCGAGGGCGTGAAGGCCAAGAAATACAAGCTGATGGGCTTCGGCCACCGCGTGTACAAGAACTACGATCCCCGGGCGACCGTGATGAAGCAGTCGGCGGACGAGATCCTCGACCTCGTCGGCGCCGAGAACGATCCCCTGTTCCAGGTCGCCAAGGAACTGGAACGCATCGCCCTGTCGGACGAGTATTTCATTGAACGCAAGCTGTTCCCGAACGTCGACTTCTATTCGGGCATCACCCTGTCGGCGATGGGCTTCCCGACCTCGATGTTCACCGTGCTGTTCGCCCTGGCCCGCACCGTCGGCTGGATCGCCCAGTGGGAAGAAATGCTGGCCGATCCGGCGCAGAAGATCGGCCGCCCACGCCAGCTCTACACCGGCCCGACGCAACGCGATTACGTGCCGATCCAGAACCGGGGCTGATCCGGAACGACAGACAGGACGCCGGGGCCCGCGCCCCGGCGTTTTTCTTTGTCCGGACACGTTCAAGGGCGTGTCCGGACACGACATCTCTGGCGTGACGACCGGATCGCGGTTCGACTGTCGCCATGACCCAGACCCCCGACACTCCTAAAGCCCAAGTCCCCTCCGCAACCGACGCCGCGCCGTCCGCCATGGACGAGATCGTCGAGACGGTCCGCACCATGGCCGCCGCCCTGGCCGCTGCGGTCCTGATTCAAACCGTCGCCTTCCAGCCCTTCACCATCCCCTCGGCCTCGATGGAGCCGGGACTGATCGTCGGCGACTATCTGGTGGTGTCCAAATTCGCCTATGGCTGGAGCCGCGCCTCCCTGCCGTTCAATCCGCCCCTCCCCTCTGGACGGCTGTTCGAGCATCTGCCGAAGCGAGGCGACGTCGTCGTCTTCCGTCGCCCCAGCAATCCGCAGGAGACCTGGATCAAGCGGGTGATCGGACTGCCCGGCGACACGGTGTCGGTCTCCGACGGCGTCGTGACGGTCAACGGCCAGGCCCTCCCGCAGCGGGCGCTCGGTCCGGGTCTCGACCTCGATCAGCCGGGACGGCCCGTGGAGCAGGTCGAGGAGCGTCAGGCGGACGGTCGCGCCTATGTCACCTTCGACGGCGGTCCCGAAGCCGGCGACGATCGGCCGGTCCAGGTCGTGCCCCCGGGTCAGCTGTTCGTCATGGGCGACAATCGCGACAACTCGCTGGACAGCCGCTGGTCGGGGGACATCGGGGTCGGTCTGCTGCCGGTCAGCAATCTGATCGGGCGTGCAGAGGTCGTTGTCGCCTCATGGAAGCCGGGCGCGGCCCTGTGGAAGCCGTGGACCTGGATCAACCTGCGACCGGGCCGGCTGGTCCGGCGGATCCGCTAGCGAGCCCGGAATTCGGAAAACGAGACGACACCGTCGTGGTTGGCGTCCATCTGATCGAAGGCGACGCGAGAGCCCGGCAAGGCCTGGGCGATCGACGGCGCCGCCGCCGCGCCGATGACGATGCCCGCCACGGCAGCGACCAGCGCCTGCCAGGTCTTCATCGTCCGTCTGACTCTGGGAGCCGCCTCGGTCTCGGTCTCGATCAGGCCGCGCACGACCTCGCTGGCAGTCAGACCGGCGGCACGGCAGCGTTCCATGAAGGCGAGCTTCGACGCGTGCGGCAGCCGGATTTCCAGCGTCTCGCTCTTCTTGGGCGGGCGGGCAGAAGTCATTCGACAGTCATCCAGAATGGATCAGCCAGCCGAACCTATGGCGGATAGGCTATTTGATCCAGAGGTCCCCGCAATGACGTTCAGGACGGCCTCGGCGGCCAGGGTCGAAGGGTCCGCACCGCTCCGCCCCATATAGTCCAGCGCCTCGGTCTGCCGACGGCTCTGGGCTGTCCGGGCATCCGGATTGCTCAGCAGCCGCCCCACCTCGGCCGCGACCTTCTCGGGCGTCGCGTCGGTCTGGATCAGCTCCCGCGCGATCTCTTCGTCCGCCGCATGGTTGAACAGGGTCGCGTACCGGCCCGTGAAGAAGGGCTTCATGATCGCATAGCTGAGCGGCGCGAACCGGTAGCCGATGACCATGGGGGCCCCGGCCAGGGCCAGTTCGGTCGATACCGTGCCGCTGGTCGCAAGGGCCACGGTCGCGGCCTTCATCGCTGCGTATTTGTCCGCCTCGGTCACGACATGGGCGCGGAAGGGCCAGGCGGCGATCCGGGCCGTGACGTCCTCGGCGACGGTGCCCGCGACGACCACGGCGACCTCGAGTTTTGCATCGGCGGCCTTCAGCCGTTTGATCGCCGCCTCATAGACGGGCGTCATCAGCCGGACCTCGCTCGGCCGGCTTCCCGGCAGGACCAGCAGCAGCCGGGCGTCCGGCGCGATGTCCCGCGCGGCGCGGAAGCCGGTCGGATCGCCCCCCCCCATGTCGACATGCAGGGCCTGCGACCCGACCACGGTCGTCGGCAACCCCTCGCGTTCGAACCACGGCGCGTCAAAGGCATAGAGCGCCAGCAGGTGATCCACCGCTCCGGCCAGGGTCTTCGCCCGCCCCGGCCGCGACGCCCAGACCTGGGGCCCGACGTATTTGATCAGGGGTACGCCGGGCAGCGCCCCGCGCAGGGCCCTGGCCACCCGGATGGTGAAGCCCCAGCTGTCGATCAGGACGACTGCATCCGGCCGCTCCCGCACCGCCAGGGCTACGGTGTCGGCGACCCGCGCCTTGACCCGGCCATAGGCGCGCAGACCCTCCAGCCAGCCGAGAATCGACAGTTCGGCGATGTCGAACGGGCTCTCGATGCCCTCGGACGCCATCTTCGGACCGCCGACGCCGACGAAGTCGATGTCCGGTCGCCGCACTCGCAAGGCCTGCGCCAGACCGGCGCCCAGCGCATCGCCCGAAGCCTCTGCGGCGACCAGCATGATCTTCACGAGCGGTCCTCGCCCCAGACGAACAGACCCAGACGATCCGCCGCCTCGATGATCGCAGCCCGGTCGATCAGGATCAGTCGGCCCGCGACCCCGCCCACGCCCGCCAGTCCGGCGGCGGCGGCCATCTCGAGGGTCCGGGCGCCGATCACCGGCATGTCGACCCTCAGATCCTGGATCGGCTTGGGGGCCTTGCCCAGAGCGCCCTTCGGCTTGCCGGGCGCCCCGCGCAGGTCCGCAGGCAGGCCGGCCACGCGTCCGAGCATGGCGTCCGTGCCTTCCTGGGCCTCCACAGCGAGCACCAGGCCGTCGCAGACGACCGCGCCCTGGCCGATGTCGAGCTCGCCGGCCTTCTCTGCGACATGCAGGGCCTTTCTGAGATCGGAGAGATGGCCCTCATCCGGTTGCACTCGCCCGAGCGCGCCGATCGGCAGGGTTTCGCCGCCCAGAATGTCGTCCGCGCCCTCGATGGCGTAGCCCTCGGCCTCGAACACCGACAGGATCTTGCGCAGCAGGGCGTCATCGCCCTTCGTCGCCGCCGCGATGATCCCCGGCATCACCATCGCCCCCTTCAGATCGGGCTTGAGCGCCTTGAAATCCGGGCGACTGACCGTGCCGGCGAAACAGACCGCCGTGCAGCCCGCCGCCTTCAGCGCCGACAACACCTTGCCGATCTCGGCCATACCGGCCTCGATCCCCGGATAGCGGATCAGATGCGGGTCGGCGAAACTCGTCAGACGGACCACGAAAACAGGTCGTCCCTCGGCCTCGCACCGTGCCGCGACGGCCAGCGGCAGGGCGCCGCCGCCCGCGATCAGGCCCAGTTTGCCGGGGGTCAAGGCCCGCCTCCCGGGCCGAACCGGGCATTTGGTGAAGTTGGCGAGGTTGACCAGCCGACTGGTCGGGTTGGCGACGAAATTTGGCGGGTTTGGCGCCCGGGATTGGTCATTCGCCGGGCAGGCAGAGCGGCCGCTTGCCCCCTTCGCGGATGAAGGCCGTGATCTCCATGATCTCGGGCAGGTCGGCGTAGCCGGCCTCGACCGTCTCCAGCCGGTCGGCGAACACATCCGCGCCCTCGAACAGGTCGCGGAAGGCCGCCAGCAACCGCCGGACCGCGTCCTTGCCATAGCCCTTCCGCTTCAGCCCGATCAGGTTCAGGCCGTGCAGTCGGGCATGGTTGCCCCAGGCCGAGCCATAGGGGATCACGTCGCGCGTCACGGCCGCCAGACCGCCGACGATGGCGCCCTGCCCCACACGGCCGTTCTGGTGCACGGCGCACAGGCCGCCGAGGAAGACCTTGTCACCGATGCACGCGTGACCGCCCAGGGTCGCGCTGTTGGCCATCACCACATTGTCGCCGACGATCGCGTCGTGACCGACGTGGGCGCCGGTCATGAACAGGCCGTTGGAGCCGACACGGGTGACGCCCGACCCCTGAGGCGTGCCCCGGTTGAAGGTGGCGTGCTCGCGGATCGAATTGTCCGTACCGATCTCCAGCCGGACGGTCTCGCCCTTGTAGCCGTTGTGCTGGGGGTCGCCCCCGATCACGGCGAACGGATGGATGACGGTGCGGGCGCCGACGGTCGTGTCCTGCTGCACCACCACATGGCTGACCAGATGGACGCCGTCGTCGAGCGTCACGCCCGGCCCAACCGTGCACCACGGCCCGATCGCCACATCCGCGCCCAGTTCGACCGAGCCGTCGACGATGGCGGTGGGGTGAATCTGGCTCATGCCGTGACCGGCTGGTCGACAGTGACCACCATGGCCGCGAAGTCGGCTTCTGCCGCCAGCTTGCCGTCGATGAAGGTCTCGCCCCGGAATTTGAAGATGTCGCCGCGCTGCTTCGTCACGATCACATTCATCTTCAGCTGATCGCCGGGCCGCGCCGGCTTGCGGAAGCGGACGCCGTCGATGGACATGAACATGATGACCTTGCCCTCGACCTCCACGTCCAGGCTCTTGGACATCAGCAGGGCGCCCGTCTGGGCCATGGCCTCGACGATCAGGACGCCCGGCATGACCGGATCGATCGGGAAATGTCCCGGGAAGAACGGCTCGTTGTGAGTGACGTTCTTGATGCCGGTGATGGATGTGCTGGCCACGAAGGCCTCGGCCTTGTCCACCAGCAGGAAGGGATAGCGGTGGGGCAGCCGACGCATGACCTCGGCGTAGTCGATCGTCACCCCAGGCTCAGTCATCCGTCCGCTCTCTCTTTCGCCCCGCCTGCTTGGAGACCCAGACGGTCTCGCGCAAGAACTGACGGATCGGTTTGGCCGGATAGCCGGACCAGGTCTCTCCCGCCGGAATATCCGCGAGCACGCCCGCGCCCGCCGCGACCCGCGCGCCGACGCCGATGCTGAAGTGGTCGCCGACGCCCGCCTGGCCGCCGAACATGACGCCGTCGGCAATCGTCACGGAGCCCGAAATCCCCGTCTGACCGGCGATCAGGCAGTTGCGGCCGATCACGCAGTTATGGGCGATCATGACCAGATTATCGATCTTCGTGTTCTCGCCGATCACAGTGTCGTCGTAGGCCCCGCGGTCGATGCAGGTGTTGGCGCCGATCGTCACCCCGTCCTGGATGATCACCCGGCCCAGCTGGGGCACGTCGACTGGTCCCGTCGCCGCCCCGGCCGCCCCGAACCCGGCCTCGCCCAGCCTTGCGCCAGCATAGATCTTCACCCGGTCGCCGATCAGGGCGAAGCGGACGGTGACGTTCGGGCCGATGTCGCAATCGCGGCCGATCTGGACGCCTGGCCCGATCACCGTATTGGCACCGATCCGGCTGCCGCGCCCTATGCGCGCGCCCTGTCCCAGGACCACGCCGGGCTCGATCACGACGCTTTCGTCCTCGCTGACCTCGGCCAGTGGGACTGCGGTCAGGCCAACAGGCCGATGCAGGGCCACGGCGACGGCGGCCCAGGCGGCCTGCGGCGTCCGGGAGACGATGACGGCCGCGCCGGCTGGAGCCGCGTCCACGGCCTCTCTCGGCACGATCACGCAGCCTGCGGCGGTCGCTCCCAGGGCCTGAAGGAATTTCCGGTCACCGAGAAAGGCCACAGCCTGACCGTCCGCCGACGCCAGGGGCGCGACACGCAGAATGCGGGCCGCCGAAGGACGAACGACCTCGCCGCCCGTCAGGGCCGCGAGGTCGTCGACGCCGAGCGGGCTCAGCGTATCGAAGAAACGGGCGTCGGGCGTCATGCCCTGCGCCTTTACTGAGCCTGGACCGGGATCGGCATCCGGTTGAACGTCAGGGTCGGCAGGGCCGTGTTCAGGCGCTGGATGACAACCTCGGTCACATCCATGGCCGGGTTCAGGATGAACACGCTCTCACGGTCTATCAGGATGCCGCAGCCGCGCTCCTGATAGACGGCGACCAGGATCGGCTCGACCTGGGCCGAGATCAGGCGGCGCTGTTCCGAAAGGGTGTAGCGTAGCTCGTCCTGCCGCGTCTGTTCCAGGGTCTGGGCTTCCGTGATGCGAGCCTGCAAGGCCGTGCGGCGAGCGCCGTCCGGATCCGCAGCCTGACCGCCCTGTTGCAGCGACGTGATCTCGGTCTGGATCGCGGTGGCGTAGGGGGCCAGTTCGCCCTGAACTTCCGTGGCCAGCTGCTCCATGCGGGCCTGAACGGACTGACCGGCGGTCGAGGTCGCCAGCAGCTGCTGGTTGAAATAGACGCAGACGCCCGGAATGACGGGGCCGGGGTTCTGCGGGCCCTGGGTCTGGGCGGCGGCGGCGGAGGCGACGAGCGAAGCCAGGGCGAAAGCGCCGATAGCGAGGATTTTCATGGATAACCTTATAGGGCCGACAGGCCCGGGCTTAGAATTGGGTTGAGGTCGAGAAGCGGAAGGTCTCGGTCCGGTCGTACTCTTCGTTGCTCAGAATCTGGCTGAAGTCGAACCGGATCGGGCCCATCGGCGACTTCCAGTGAACGCTGAGACCGGCGGAGGCCCGCAGCGACAGGTCGTCCGCGATCGAGGTGTCCGGCAGGCCGTTGGATCCGAGGGTGTAGCGGTTGTCCAGAACACCCAGGGTGCCGACGTCGGCGAACAATGATGTCTTGATGCCGTACTGTTCCGGCAGGACGTTGGGCAGGGTCAGTTCGACCGTGCCGACCGCGTAGAAATTGCCGCCCAGCGCGTCCTGGGTCGTCAGGTCGCGCGGACCCATCCCGGCGTTCTCGAAGCCCCGGAAGCTGTTGCCGCCCTTGAAGAAGCGGTCGTTAATGCGCACCGCGTCGCCGGCCCAGCCCGAGACGTAGCCGGCGGAGCCCGCAACCGTAACAATCCAGCTGGGCGTGATGCCGTAGTACAGGGTCGCGTCGACCTCGGTCTTCACATAGTTCACGTCGCCGCCGAGACCCGCGAAATCCTGACGGAGCGAGCCGCTCCAGCCGCGGGTCGCCCGCACCGGGTCGTTCCGGCGGTCCACGACCAGCGTATAGCCGACGGACGAGTTCAGCGAGGCGCCGACCTGTTCGCACAGGGCGGACGAACCGGAACCGCCGGTGTCGCAGTATCCGACCGGCACCAGGATCTCGTCGTCCTTGATGAAGTATCGGGTCGACAGGCGGCTGTAGCCGTTGAGCGGATAGGTCAGGCGCAGGCCAGCGCCGGTCGACCGGTAGTCGAACGAGGACTCTTCCTGGAAGTCGTAGCGCGAGTGGAACAGGTCGAAACCGGCTCCGATGTCCCGGCCGAGGAAGCGGGGTTCGGTGAAGCGGAAGTCGATCTGCTGGCGCAGCGAGCCCCATTCGACGCGGGCGACCACATTCTGGCCCCGGCCGCGGAAGTTCCGCTCGGAAATGCCCAGGTTGACCACGAAGCTGTCGACCGAGCTGAACCCGGCGCCGACGGAGAGCTCGCCGGTCGGCTGTTCCTCAACGGTGACGTTGACAATCGAGCGGTCCGGCGCCGCGCCGCGGGCCTCGTCGACGGTCACTTCCTTGAAGAAGCCCAGGGCCCGCAGATTGTTGCGCGACCGCTCCAGCAGGGTGCGGTTGAAGGCGTCGCCCTCGGTCAACATCAACTCGCGCCGGATGACCGGATCGATGGTGCGGGTGTTGCCGATGACGTTGATGCGGTCAACGTAGACGCGCTGACCTTCCGACACGTTGAACGTGACGTCGATGGTGTCGGTCTCGGGATTAGGCCGATAGGTCGGGTTGATGTCGACGAAGGCGTAGCCCGCCGAGCCCGCCGCGAAGGTCAGGGCGTCGACCGAACTCTCGATCTTGTCGCTCTCGTACAGGTCACCCGTGCGGATCGGCAGCAGCAGCTCGAGGAAGTCCGCGTTGAGGCGATCGTTTTCGGTGACGACCTGGATGTCGCCGAAATTGTACTTGTCACCCTCGTCGACCGTCAGGGTCATGGCGAAGGCGCTGTCGTCCGGCGCCAGCTCGGCCACGGCCGAGGTGATCCGGAAGTCATAATAGCCGCGATTGGTGTAGAATTTCCGCAGCTGCTCGCGATCGTAATCGAGGCGGCCCGGGTCGTAGTTGTCGTTCTTGGTGAACAGCCGCCACCACTGCGTCTGCTTGGTCACCATGACCTCGCGCAGTTCGCTGTCGGAGAAGGCGCTGTTGCCCAGGAAGGTGATCGACTGCACGCCCGTCTCCGGGCCCTCATCGATCTCGAAGATCAGGTCTACGCGGTTCTGCTCCAGCTGGACCAGCTTGGGCGTCACGTTGGCCGAGATGCGGCCGGACAGCCGGTAGAGCTCGATGATCTTGCCCACGTCCTCCTGCACCCGGGCGCGGGTGTAGATTCCGCGCGGCGCGATGGTCACTTCCTCGCGCAGCTTGTCCTCGCTGATCGCGCCGTTCCCCTCGAACACCACCTGGTTGATGATGGGGTTCTCGACGATGCGGACGACGAGATCGCCGTTCGGCTGCAGGCCGATCTGGATGTCGGCGAACAGCTGGGTGCGCGTCAGGGTGCGGATCGCGACGTCGAGGATCACCGGATCGATCGTGTCGCCCGGCTGGATCGGCAGGTAGGACAGGACCGTGGTCTGGTCGATGCGCTGGTTGCCCTGGACCAGGATGCGGTTGACCACGCCCGTCTCGGAGGGCGCAGCCTGCTGGGCGGACGCAGCGGGCGCCGCCGGGGCCGCAGGCGCCGTCTGGGCGAGGGCCGGGGCGCCCGCGACAAGCGCCAGGAGGCTTGCGGTCGCTGCGCAGGTCCTGCGCAGGTTGCGGTCACCCGGATTGGAAGCGGCGCGGAGGTCGTTCAGGATCATGCGGGGAACCATCGGGGGCTGGCGTCGGCTCAACTGACGAGCCCGCCGAGGAATTGGAACACGTTCGACTTCTGCAGGTCGTTCCAGGTGGCGAACAACATCAAACCCGCCAGCAAAGCAAGACCGACCCTGTATCCGGCCTCCTGAACGTTGGCGGCAACGGGTTTCTTCGCCACAGCTTCGTAGGCGTAGAAGACCAGATGTCCGCCATCCAGAACGGGGATGGGCAACAGGTTTAGAAAGCCGATTCCGATCGAAAGTATGGCGGCGAAGCTCGTTAGCGTCAGGAGCAGGTTCAGCGCCATGGCACCCGGATCGGGATTCGCGGCGACTGCGGCATTGGTCAGGGCCCCGGACGCCTTGGCGATCCCCAGGGGTCCACTCAACTGGTCGCCCGACTCACGGCCGGTGAAGATACGTCCGAGGTAGGTCAGGGTGGTCCCGAGGATATCGCCCGTCTCCCGGACGCCACGACCGACGGCCTCGACCGGATTGTAGCGGATGTACCGCGTCGTTCCCGGCGGACTGGTCAGCGAAAGACCGATCCGGCCCACGCTGACACGACCGGCGATGGGATCGGCCTCGGTGCGACGAACGGGTGTCGCGACCAGTTCGATCGGGGCCCCGTTCCGTTCCACGGTGAAGCGCAGGGCGTCGCCGCTGGACAGGGTGACCTTGCGCGTCACTTCGCCGGCGTCACCGATGACGCGACCGTTGATCGCCGTGATCAGGTCGCCGGTCTGGAATCCGGCAGCAGCAGCGGGCGATCCCGCCGCGACCTCGGCCACCTGGGCCGGCCGCAACCGGTCCCCGATCGCCGAAAACAGCACGGTGAAGATGAAGATGGCGAGGATGAAGTTCGATACCGGCCCGGCGGCGACGATCAGCATCCGCTGCCATACCGGCTTGAAATGGAAATAGTCGCGCTCGGCCCCGTCCCCGTCTCTAGCAATGATCTCTGACTTCAGGGCGTCCAGCCCCCGGCTGTCCGGCACGCTGGACGCATCCAGGTCGCCGGAGAATTTCACATAGCCGCCCAGCGGCATCCAGCCGACGCGCCATTCGATGCCGTTCCGGTCGGTGCGGCTGAAGAGGGCCTTGCCGAAACCGATGGCGAACCGGTCGACCTTCACGCCGAAGGCGCGCGCCACAAGGAAGTGTCCAAGCTCGTGGATGGTGACGATGACCGTCAGCACCAGCAGAAACGGCACGACGTAGATCAGGGCCTGTCCCAGCGCGTTCAGCATGCCGTCTCCATTGCCGTCGAGCCGAATGGCTCAGGCGGCGAGCGCCAGATTCCCGACGATTTCGATCGCGACCCGACGGGCGCGGGCATCGAGCGCGAGTGCGCCGGCGCAGGCATCGTCGAAATCGGCATACGCCTCCGTCTTCGTCATCCGAGCAAGGGTTTCGGCGACGACTGCGGCAATATTGAGAAAGGCCAGACGACGGTCAAGGAAGGCCAGGGCCGCGACCTCGTTGGCGGCGTTGAAGATGGTGGGCGCCCCCCTCCCCGCCACCAGCGCCTCGCGCGCCAGTCTCAGCGACGGGAACCGCTCCGGATCCGGCGCCTCAAAGGTCAGACGGCCCAATGCCGCGAGGTCCAGCTTCGGTGCCGGCCAGGCCATCCGGTCGGGCCAGGCGAGGGCGCAGGCGATCGGCGTCTTCATGTCCGGCGGCCCCATCTGTGCCAGGGTCGAGCCGTCGATGAACTCGACCAGGCTGTGGATGATCGATTCGGGGTGGACCACGACGTCGATCCGCTCGGCCGGCATGTCGAAAAGGTAGGCCGCCTCGATCATCTCGAGGCCCTTGTTGGCCATGGTGGCGCTGTCGACCGAGATCTTGGCGCCCATGCTCCAGTTGGGATGGGCCACCGCCTGTTCGGGCGTCATGGCGGCCATGTCAGTGCGAGACGTCTGGCGGAAGGGACCGCCCGAGGCCGTGAGGATCAGCCGCGCCACACGGTCTGGCGCCTCGGCCGGAAAGACCTGAAAGATGGCGGAGTGCTCGGAATCCACGGGGATCAGCCGCCCGCCGGACGCCGTCACCCGCTCGATCAGCGCCCGACCGCAACAGACCAGACTTTCCTTGTTGGCCAGCGCCAGCGTCGCGCCCGTCGCGGCTGCGGCCCAGGCCGACTTCAGACCCGCCGCCCCGACGATGGCCGCCATGACGAGGTCCGTCGGTCGCGTCGCCGCCTCAACCACAGCCGCTTCTCCCGCCGCCACGGCAATTCCGGTCCCGCCGAGGGCGGTCCGCAGGGCCTCCAGCCGGTTCGGGTCGGCGGTGACCGCCACGGCGGGCCGCCAGCGACGCGCCTGTTCGGCCAGTCGCTCGATGTTCTTTCCGCCGGTGAGGGCCACAACCTCGAACGCCCCGGTGCCGGCCTTCTCGGCCTGGTCCATAAGGTCAAGCGTCGAGGCGCCCACAGATCCGGTGGACCCCAGCACGGTCACACGACGCCGGATCACGCGCCTGCACCGACATAGGTGGCCAGGGTCCGTCCGACGGCGACGACGACAATCGCGAACATCAGCCCGTCGACCCGATCCATAAGCCCGCCGTGACCGGGGATCAGATTGCCCGCATCCTTGACCCCGAACCGTCTTTTCAGCGCCGACTCCCACAGGTCGCCGGCCATGGTGGCGAGCGCCGCAGCCAGTCCGAGAAGGGCGCTCCAGGCGATTGAGCGCACGCCGGCCTCCGGCAGGGCCGCCATGGCGGCGCCCGCCAGGGTTCCGGCCAGCAGCCCTCCGATAAATCCGGACCAGGTCTTGTTGGGCGAATAGCGGGGCCAGAGCTTCGGTCCGCCGACCGCGCTTCCCACCAGGAAGGCCACGATGTCCGAAGCCCAGGCGACGACGAAGGCCAGGGTCACCCAGTAGAATCCGACCGCCGTGTTCCCGTCCCGCAGCCAGATCAGCAACAGGGCCGGCCAGCCGAGATAGAGAACGCCATAGGCGGCATCGATGCCCGACTGTCCGCGGGCCCTTGCGAACAGGCCGGCCGCGGCCGCGCCGAAGACCAGAAGCACCAGGCTGAAGGACAGGGTCTGGCTCGGGTTGGACAGAAGCGTCGCGACAAGCGCCAGGGCCACAGCGGCGGCGACGGCCTTCCAGTCGCCCGGCGCACTCATCCGCGCCCATTCCATCGACAGGACCATACAGGCGATCAGCAGGACGCCGAGGATCCAGGGTCCGCCGAACCAGACGGCCAGCAAGGCGCCCGGCGCGAGGACGACGGCCGAGGCGGCGCGCAGCCCGATGTCGCGCACCTTGAACGCCATCAGCCGACCGCGAGCGCGGGCTCGACCGCGACAGCGCCGAAGCGCCGGTCCCGCTGCCGATACTGGCTCACCGCATCGCCGAGGGCTTCGGTTCCGTAGTCAGGCCACAGCACGTCCTGATAGACCAGTTCGGCATAGGCCGCCTCCCACAGGAGGAAGTTGGACAGTCTCTGCTCGCCGGAGGTCCGTACGATCAGGTCCACCGGAGGACCGCCCGCCGTCGACAGGCCAAGGCCCAGGGCCGCCTCGTCCAGCGGACCGGTCGCCTGGCCGGCCAGCAGTTGATCCACATAGGCCTGGGCCGCATCGACGATGTCCGCCCGGCCGCCGTAGTTGAACGCCACCTGCAGCAGAAAACGGCTGTTGTGCGCCGTCGAGCGCTCGGCCCGTTCCACGATCGCCGCGATGTCGGCCGGAAGTCCCGTGCGTCGGCCCAGGACCCGCACGCGCACGCCTTCACGTTCCAGCCGGGCCAGATCGCTCGCGACATAGGATCGGACCAGTCCCATCAGGTCCGAGACCTCCTCCACCGGGCGGCGCCAGTTCTCGGTCGAGAAGCCGAACACCGTCAGGCATTCGATGCCAAACTGCGGGGCGGCCTGAACGGTTCGCTTGAGCGCCTGGACACCCTCACGATGGCCCATGGCCCTGGGCAGACCGCGAGCCTGAGCCCAGCGACCGTTGCCGTCCATGATCAGTGCGACATGCCGGGGCCCCGCGTCAGGGGCCGGCGCGCCGCCGGTGGGGGCCGTCATCCGCTATCCGTTCTGTCGAGGTTCGAGGAAAAGCCTCAAACCTGCATGATCTCAACTTCCTTGGTCTTCAAGGTCTCGTCGATGCGCTTGATGGCCGCGTCCGTGTCCTTCTGGACCTCGGTTTCCATCTTCTTTTGCTCGTCCTGGCTGATGTCGCCCGCCTTCTCGGCCTTCTTGAGGTCCTCGTTGGCGTCGCGGCGCACATTGCGCACGGCGATCTTCTGCTGCTCGGCGTATTTGCCGGCGAGCTTGGCCAGTTCCTTGCGTCGCTCCTCGGTCAGGGGCGGCACCGGAATGCGCAGCGTCTGGCCGTCCACGATCGGGTTCAGTCCGAGGCCGGCGGCGCGGATGGCCTTTTCGACCGGCCCGACCATCGACTTGTCCCACACGCTGACCGAGATCATGCGCGGTTCGGGCACACTGATCGCCGCCACGGCGTTCAGGGGCGACGACGAGCCGTAAGCCTGCACCTGCACCGGATCCAGAAGGCCGGCGTTGGCCCGGCCCGTGCGCAGGCCCTGAAACTCCTCTTTCAGCGAGGTCACGGCCCTGTCCATGCGGTCGCGATAGGTTTTCAGTTCGGGCTTGGCCATCGGGGTCTCCTCATTCTCGGTCGTGTCTCAGGCGGCTTTGGACGGAACGTCACTGATCACCGTGAACGTTCCTTTGCCCTTCAGCACCTTTCGCAGCGAATCTTCCTCACGGATCGAAAACACCACGATCGGGATCCGGGACTCGCGCATCAGGGCGATCGCGGCGGCGTCCATGACCTTCAGGTTCTGGGACAGCACGTCCTGGTAGGACAGGTGATCGTAGCGGGTCGCGGTCTTGTCCTTCTTCGGATCAGCCGAATAGACGCCGTCGACGGAGGTTCCCTTCAGCAGGGCGTCGCACCCCATTTCGGCGGCGCGCAAGGCGGCGGCCGTGTCCGTCGTGAAATAGGGATTGCCGGTGCCGGCGGCGAAGATCACCACCCTGCCCTTCTCCATGTGGCGCACGGCGCGACGACGGATATAGGGCTCGGCGATGGCGGCCATCGGGATGGCGCTCTGCACCCGGGTATCAACTCCGATCTTCTCGAGCGCATTCTGCATGGCGAGCGCGTTCATGACGGTGGCCAGCATGCCCATGTAGTCGGCGCTCGCGCGTTCCATGTCCGCCGCCGCCGTCGACAGGCCGCGGAAGATGTTGCCGCCGCCGATGACGAGGCAGATCTGGGTCCCGCCCTTGGCGACGCGCGCGATGGCCGCCGCCACCGTGTCGACCGTGTGCATGTCGATGCCGTAGCCCTGATCCCCCATCAGGACCTCGCCCGACACCTTCAGCAGCACCTTCTTGTATCTGGGGGCGCTGTCGGAAGTCGGCATGGGGGTCTCGCTTCGTGGGGAATCGGCGGGCCCTTATAGACGAAGGGCGCGTCCGGCTTCAAAGCCGAACGCGCCCCGGGTGTCACGAAGTCTTTGCGCTTAAGCTTGCGGAGCCATCATCGAGGCGACTTCCGAAGCGAAGTCCGGACCCTCGACCTTCTCCACGCCCTCGCCCAGAGCCAGGCGGACGAAGCCGGCCAGGTGCAGGCCCGGAGCGCCCAGTTCCTTGCCCGTGTCGGCGACCAGCTGTTCGATGGTCACGTCCGGGTTCATGACGAACGGCTGCTTGGTCAGCACCACGTCCTTCTGGAACTTGTTGATCTGGCCTTCCACGATCTTGGCGATCATGTTTTCCGGCTTGCCTTCTTCCTTGGCCTTTTCGGTCAGGACCTGACGTTCCTTCTCGACCGCGGCCGGATCCAGATCGTCCGTGTTCAGCGACAGCGGAGCGGTCGCGGCCACGTGCATGGCGATCTTGCGGCCCAGTTCACGCAGGGCGACCTTGTCGCCACCGCCGTGCAGGGCGACCAGCACGCCGATGCGGCCCAGACCCGGCGCCACGGCATTGTGGACGTAGGAGGCGACGACGCCTTCATCGACCGACAGGCGGGCGGCGCGGCGCAGCTGCATGTTCTCGCCGATGGTCGCGATCATGTTGGTGACCTCGGCCTGGATGGTGTTGCCGTTTTCCAGCTCGGCGCCATGCAGGGCCTCGACGGTGTGGTGCTCCAGACCCTTCTGGGCGAAGGCCTTGGCGGCGTTCTGGAACAGCTCGTTGCGGGCGACGAAGTCGGTTTCCGAGTTGAACTCGATGGCGGCACCGATTTCGCCCTTGCCGTCTTCCTTGGACGCGACGGCCACAAGGCCCTCGGCGGCGACGCGGTCGGCCTTCTTGGCGGCCTTGGACAGGCCCTTGGCGCGCAGCCAGTCGATCGCGGCATTGATGTCGCCGTCGGTTTCCTGGAGCGCCTTCTTGCAATCCATCATGCCGACGCCGGATTTGGCGCGCAGTTCCATGACGAGGGCGGCGGTGATCTCGGCCATTTCTGGTCTCCTGAGGTCTTGAATGCGTGAGCGGCCGGGCTTGGATTAGCCCGGCCGCATGTCAGTTTTGCGGACGGTCCGGAACGCCGGACCGGTCCGATCAGGCGTTGGCTTGCTCTTCTTCGGCAGCCGGTTCCTCGACAGGCGACTCTTCGCCCGAAGCGGCCAGCATTTCCTCGGCGACTGCCTCGGCGCCCGCGGGGGCGGCGTCGGCTTCAACCGGGGCCGAGGCCTCGGCCAGCATAGGCTCGACGGGGTTTTCCGAAGCGCCCAGATCGACGCCCGAGTGGGCGGCGCCGGCGGCCAGACCGTCGAGGACGGCGTCGGCGATCAGATCGCAGTAGGTCTGGATGGCGCGCGCGGCGTCATCGTTGCCCGGGATCGGATAGGTGATGCCGTCGGGATCCGAGTTGGTGTCCAGGATCGCGATGATCGGAATGTTCAGCTTGCGGGCCTCGAGGATCGCGATCGCTTCCTTGTTGGTGTCGATCACGAACATGATGTCCGGAATGGAGCCCATGTCCTTGATGCCGCCCAGGGAAAGCTCCAGCTTTTCCTTCTCGCGCTCGAGAGTCAGCAGTTCCTTCTTGACCCGGCCTTCGCCGCCGCGCTCCAGCAGGCCTTCCAGCTCGCGCAGGCGGGCGATCGAGCCCGACACGGTGCGCCAGTTGGTCAGGGTGCCGCCGAGCCAGCGGTTGTTCATGTAGTACTGGGCGCAGCGCTTGGCGGCCTCGGCGACGGGCTCGGCGGCCTGGCGCTTGGTGCCGACGAACAGAACGCGACCGCCCTTGGCGGCGACTTCGCGCACGGCCACCAGAGCCTGGTGGAACAGCGGCATCGTCTGCGACAGGTCGATGATGTGGATGTTCGAGCGCGAGCCGAAGATGTAGCGCTCCATCTTCGGGTTCCAGCGGTGCGTCTGGTGGCCGAAGTGGGCGCCTGCTTCGAGCAGGGTGCGCATGGAGAAGTCTGGCAGAGCCATCTTTGGAAGTCCTTTTTCCGATTATTCCGCCGCAGACGGTGAAAGGATCAGAGGATCCCTCGGAACGGAGCGCTTCAGGATTTCTCCCCGAAACGCGCCACGCCTGCGTGTGAAGTGGGCGGGCATATAGTCGGGACGGGGCAGGAAGGCAAGCGAAACGCGCCCCGGAACGGATAACGTTCCAGCCGGATAACCCGCATGGCGTCCAGCCGCCCCCGGACCGAACCCGTCAGTTTCCCGCCGCCAGCGCCACGAGGGCGAGGTCCATCACCTCGGTCGCCGAGCCCGCCGTCGAGGGGCGATCGTTGGCGTAGATCGCGACCACGAGCGTCCGCCCGCTGGCCGCCGTCAGGAAGCCGGCAAGGGCGTTGACCCCGTTCAGCGTGCCCGTCTTGGCGAAAATCCGCCCCTCCAGCGGCGTGTCGACGAACCGCCGCGCCAGGGTGCCGTCCCGACCCCCGACCGGCAAGGTCGCCCGCCAGGCCTCGCCCCAGGGCTGGCGGCTCGTCCAGAGCAGGAAGGTCGCCGTGGCTCGGGGGCTGACCCGGTTATAGGCCGACAGCCCGGACCCGTCGTAAAGATCGAAGGCCGATGGCTGGATGCCCGCCGTCGCCAGCATCGCCCGGACCTGTGCCAGGCCATCGGCGCTCGACCCGGCGCCCTCGACGCGTCCAAGGCGGCGCAGCATCAGTTCGGCGTGCAGATTCTGACTGAATTTCGCGGTGCGGGTCAGGCTTCCCAGCAGAGGCGGACGGGCGAGGCGCGCGGCCTCGACACCCCCAGGTTCAACACCGGCCGGCGATGCCTCGCCCCTGGCGGGATCGTCGGACAGGTCCAGCGGGCGGTGGCGGGTCCGAACCGTGCCGTCCACCGTGACGCCGCGCGCCTCGAGCAGGGACCTGAACCGCATGGCCGCCATCCTAGCGGGATCGTCCAGCCCGACCCGTAGCGGGATGGCAGCGCCTCCCACCGGCATCCGGCCATACAGGCGAACGGCGTCCTCGCCCGGTCGCCGCTCCAGCCTCAGGGCGGCCTCGCCCTCTGCGACGGTCACCGCCGTGTTGACCAGCGGCAGCAGATCGTCCCCCGCACGCCACGCAGCCTGCACCGGCGCACCCGCTCTCACCCCGGGCGAGACCTGCAGAACCACGATGTTGTCGTTGACCGTCAGGGCCGAGACGGCCGTGCCGAACCCTTCCTGCATGTCCTCCCAGGCCCAGCCGGGGCCGCGACGCTCGTCGGGGTACAGGCGGTCGTCGCCGATGACGTCGCCGACGCGCAGCGTACGGGTCGCGACGGCATCGGCGAGTTGAGCGAGGCAGTTCGTCATGCAAGCGGGGCCGTCGCCCAGCGCAGGATCGCCTGCGCCGACAAGGACGACATCGACGGCCCCGCCGTCCCCCCGGTCCTCCAGTCTTATGGAGGTGCCGTCCGCAGGATCGGGGGCGTCCAGCCCCTGCAGCAGTGCGAACGCCGTGGCCGTGGCGAAGATCTTGGTATTGGACGCCGGGCTGAAGCGGTCGTCGGCGCGAATGTCCACCAGCACCTGGCCGTCCAGGGTCATGGCCATCATGCCCCATCGCGTCCCGGCCAGTCCGGGATCGTCGAGAATGACGGAAAGCCGCCCCTCAAGGTCCCCGGCCGGACCGGCAAGGGAGGGCGCACCCAGCGCGGCACATCCGCCCACCGACAGGGCGCCGATCAGGACCAGCGACGACAGGGCAGCCCGGACAGCGGCCCCGAGACGCATCATGCCTCTTCCAGCATGAGCACGCCGGGCGCCGACTTCAGCGCCCCGCGCAGCGCGCCGTCCAGCCGGTAGCGGCCCGGCAGTCGCACCTCGACCTCGCGGCGGCCGTCCAGCGAGGCGATCAGGGTGATTTCCCCGCCCTTGCCCTGGGCCAGAGCGCGCGCCAGCCGCGCCTGGATCGCCGCCGGGTCGGTCGATCTCGCCGAGACGTGGACCCGGAGCCCCACCGAGGCGTCGTCCACCAGCGCATCCAGTTTCGAACAGTCGTCGCCGAAGAACCGCACCTCGCCGTCCGACGACTTGGCCCGGACCCGCACCATCAGGGCGGCGCCGACCTCGAGCAGGTCGCGGCATTTCCGAAGCTGTTCCGGCGGGAACAGGCATTCGAACTCGCCGGTCGGGTCCGAAAAGGTGACGAAGGCGAACTTCTCGCCGGACTTGGCGCTGGCCCGTTCCTGACGACGACGCACGACGCCGGCCATCATGAAGGCGTCGTGGCCCTGTTCGGCACGCTGCACGGCCTCGGCGACGAAGGTCACCCGCTTGCGACGCAGCGCCCCCTCCATATCCTCCAGGGGGTGGCCCGACAGATAGAAACCGACGGCCGAGAGTTCCTGGTCCAGTCGTTCGGGCCCGACCCAGGGGTCCATGCTCTTGAGCCGGGGTCGCGACGCCCCGGCCTGATCCGCGCCGAACAGCGACACCTGCGATGAGTTCCGGTCCGCCGCCACGCTCTGGCAATAGGCCATCAGCACATCGGCCTGTTCGAACAGCTGGCGGCGGTTGGGATGGATGCTGTCGAAAGCTCCCGCCCTGGCCAGACCTTCCAGGGCCCGCTTGTTGACGGCGCGCGGATCGACGCGCTCGAGGAAGTCGAAGATGTCGGCGAACCGGCCGCCGGTCTCGCGCACCTCGACGACGTGCTTCATCGCCTCCAGCCCCACGTTGCGGATGGCGCCGAGCGCATAGAGGACAGCACCCTTGCCGTCGTCGTCCCAGGCCACGTCGAAGTCGGCTGAGGAGGCGTTCACGTCGGGCGCGCGCACGGGCACCTCGAACTTGCGGGCGTCCTGATAGAAGACCGCCAGCTTGTCGGTGTTGGACAGGTCCAGCGACATCGAGGCGGCGAAGAACTCGACCGGATGGTTCGCCTTCAGCCAGCCGGTCTGATACGAAATCAGCGCATAGGCGGCGGCGTGCGACTTGTTGAAGCCGTAGCCGGCGAACTTGGCCACAAGTTCGAAGATGCCGTCAGACTGCTGTTCCGGCACGGACTTTTCGGAGGCGCCCTTTATGAAGCGCGCCTTCTGGATGTCCATCTCCTCCTTCTTCTTCTTGCCCATGGCGCGTCGAAGAAGGTCGGCCTCGCCCAGCGAATAGCCGGCCAGGATCTGGGCGATCTTCATCACCTGTTCCTGGTAGATGATGACGCCGTAGGTCTCCGACAGGGTCTCCTGCAGGGACGGATGCAGGTAGTCGACCTCCTGTCGCCCGAACTTGCGGTCGATATAGGTGTCGATCATCTCCATCGGCCCGGGCCGGTAGAGGGAGATCAGGGCGGTGATCTCCTCGATGGAACCGCAGCGCATCTTGCGCAGGGTGTCGCGCATGCCCTGGGATTCCAGCTGGAACACCCCGACCGTCTGGCCCGAGGCCATCAGCTCATAGGTCGATGCATCGTCCAGCGGCAGCAGGTTGAAGTCGACCGCCGCGCCCCTGCGGCTCAGATAGCCGTGCGCCCGGTCCAGCACCGTCAGGGTCTTGAGGCCGAGGAAGTCGAACTTCACCAGGCCGGCCGGCTCGACCCATTTCATGTTGAACTGGGTGGCCGGGATGTCCGAGCGAGGATCCTGATAAAGGGGCGTCAGCTCGACCAGGGGTCGGTCGCCGATGACAATGCCGGCGGCGTGGGTCGAGGCGTTGCGATACAGCCCTTCCAGCTCCAGCGACGTCGCCAGCAGATTGGCCACGGCCGGCTCGGCGTCCCGCGCCTCTCTCAGACGCGACTCGATCTCGATGGCCTGGGCCAGGGTCGTGGGATTGGCCGGGTTGTTCGGCACCATCTTGCAGAGCCGGTCGACCTGACCGAGGGGCATCTGCAGCACCCGCCCCACGTCCCGCAGCACGGCCCGCGCCTGCAGGGTGCCGAAGGTGATGATCTGGGCGACCCGGTCCTTGCCGTAGCGCTCCTGGACGTAGGTGATCACCTCCTCCCGCCGCTCCTGGCAGAAGTCGATGTCGAAGTCGGGCATGGACACCCGTTCGGGGTTCAGGAAGCGCTCGAACAGCAGACCGAACCGCAACGGATCCAGATCCGTGATGGTCAGAGCCCAGGCGACCAGCGACCCTGCGCCCGATCCCCGGCCCGGACCCACGGGAATCCCGTGCGACTTGGCCCATTTGATGAAGTCCGCCACGATCAGGAAATAGCCGGGGAAGCCCATCTGGGTGATGATCCCCACCTCCCATTCCAGCCGGGCCCAGTAGTCGGCCTCGGGCGCAGACGGCGTCACCTGTTTCAGACGCGCCTTTAGACCCTCACGGGCCTGGTGCATCAGTTCGTCGGGCTCGGTCCGGCCGTCGCCGGTATCGAAGCGCGGCAGGATCGGCGGGTGGGTCTTGACCAGGAAGGCGCAACGGCGCGCGATCTCGATCGTGGTGTCGCAGGCCTCGGGCAGATCCACGAACAGGGTCCGCATCTCGGCGGCGGTCTTGAAGAAGTGCTGGTCAGTGATCCGGCGGCGATCCTCCTGACCGGTGAAGGCGCCGTCGGCGATGCACAGCAGGGCGTCGTGCGACCGCGCCTGGCTCTGCTTTGCGTAATGGACATCGTTGGTCGCCGTCAGCGGCGCGTCATT
The DNA here is from genome assembly GCF_027484365.1 of Brevundimonas sp. GTDB lineage: Bacteria > Pseudomonadota > Alphaproteobacteria > Caulobacterales > Caulobacteraceae > Brevundimonas. Next base: position 64,890 of record NZ_JAIXTC010000026.1, read on the forward strand.
GGCATAGGCCCATTCGACCAGTCCACGCTCGGCAACAGCCTCATCAGGCCGGCCGTGACGCTGGAGCTCGACGTAGAAGCGATCGCCGAACACACCGGCCATGGTCGCCAGCGCATGGGCGGCCTCGCCCGGCTTGTTCTGTACGTACAGGGGATCGACAGGACCGTCCGGCCCACCGGACAGCAGGATCAGTCCCTCGGACAGTTCGGCGACCCGGCCCCACGCCACATTGGGCTCGTCGTCGCCGGCCAGAAGGTAAGCTTCCGACGACAGGGCGCAGAGGTTTCGCCACCCCTTTTCGCTCTGGCAGATCAGGACGACGGTCGGGGTCTTGGCCCAGCGCTCACCCCGCTTGCCGCCGATGCCGGTGACCGGCAGCGCACAGGCGATCAACGGTTGAACCCCCGCGCCCCTGGCGGCTTCGGAGAACTCCAGTGCCCCGAACAGATTGACCCGGTCCGCCACCGCCACCGCGGGCATGCCCGCATCGGCCGCCAGCCGCCCCACCTTGCCCGCCTTGATCGCGCCTTCCAGCAGCGAATAGGCCGAACGGACCCTCAGATGGACGAAACCGGTCTCTGCGGGCGTATCGGTGATGGCCTGAACCTCGAGCGCAGGCCGGAGGCGACTCATCTCGCCAACAGGGCGACCTGCCACACCATCCAGACAAAGCCGCCGCACGATGCAAGCGACAGCGCTTCCCGAACCACCCGTGTCATCGTCTTATCCCCAGATTGCGTGTTCCGGTATTGTTCTATGTTGGCAGTTTGTTCCAGTCAACAGCCTTGTGAAGCGCAGGCGACGTCAGCGGTGGAAAGGTCTAGGCTCGACGCAGACAGCGCCCGCCCTCCCGGTGGCGCGCGTCGGGAGTACCGGCCATGGCCAAGGGTCAAGTGAAGTCCAACAAGGAAATCCGCAAACCCAAGGCTGATAAGCCCAAGCCGGCGGTGTCGGTCGGGACCTCGCCCTTCACCCAGCCGCCCGGCAAGAAATAGCCGTCAGCCGCGCGACCGCTCCACAGTATCCACGCTTGGATTGGCCCTCAGGGCGGCGATGATGCTCGTCGCGTGTTTGGCGTCGGCGACCTCGACGTCGAGGTCCATGTCGAAGAAGTCCGACTGCCGGTGGGCCATCCTGAGGTTCAGGATATTGCCCCCGGCCTCGCCGATCACCGTGGCCACCTGACCCAGGACGCCCGGCGCGTTCTGGATCGTGGCCCGCAGCCGGGCGACCCCGACCACGCCCTGCTCGGCCTGCGGTGTCCACTGCAGATCCTGCCAGACGCTGTCGTCGTCGGCGAAATCGGCCAGCTTCTGGCAGTCGATGACGTGGACCGTCAGCCCCTTCTCGGGCTCCAGGATGCCGACGATCCGGTCGCCGGGCACGGGCGTGCAACAGGCGCCGAAATGGATGCTGACGCCGGGGGTCAGGCCGCCGCCGCGCACGAACAGCCGCGCCTGGGCGTCGCCGATCTTCTTGCGGTCCGCGCCCGCCGTCAGCGTGCCCTTCAGCGCCGGGAACAGGGTCTCGACGACCTTGTTGGCCGTCAGGCGTCCGCGTCCGACGGCGTCGAACAGTTCGTCCTGGGTCCCTGTCGCCAGGGTCTCGACCGCCGCCTTCAGCGACACCTCCGCCAGCGACTTGCCGGCCCGGGTCAAGGCCTGTTCCAGCGTCGTCTTGCCCAGTTTCTGGAACTCGTCCCGCTCCGATGAGCGAATATGGCGACGGATCGCCGAGCGCGCCCGGCCGGTGACGGTCAGACTGCGCCAGTCGGCCGGCGCCTCGCGCTTCTTGCCGCGGATGATCTCGACCACATCGCCGTTCTGGAGCGCCGTGCGCATCGGCTTCAGTTCACCATTGATCTTCACCCCCACCGCCGTGTCTCCGACCTCGGTGTGAACCGCATAGGCGAAGTCCAGCGCCATGCCGCCGCGCGGCAGGGTGATCAGGGCGCCCTTGGGCGTAAAGACGAAGACCTGGTCCAGGTACATCTCGAGCTTGGCGTGCTCGACCCAGTCCTCGCCCCCCTCCCCGTGCTCGATGACCTGCACGAGGTGGCGCAGGTTCTGCAGCGGGTCGCGCCCGCCGCCTTTTTCCATCGCCTCGGGGTCGAAGCCGTAGGAGTGGTTCTTGTAGGCCCAGTGCGCCGCCACCCCGTCCTCGGCGACCCGGTCCATCGCCTCGGTGCGGATCTGCATCTCGATACGCAGACCGCCCGGCCCGACCACCGTGGTGTGCAGGGAGCGATAGTTGTTCGACTTGGGCGTGGAGATGAAGTCCTTGAAACGCTCCGGCACCATCGGCCAGGCCCGATGGATGACGCCCAGCGCCCGGTAACAGTCGTCCTCGAACTCCACGAGCACGCGGAAGCCGTAGATGTCCGACAGGGACGAGAAGCCGACCGACTTGCGCTGCAGCTTTCTCCAGATCGAATAGGGCGTCTTCTGGCGGCCATAGACCCGGGCGGTTATCCCCGCCTCGCTCAACACCTGCTGGATCTCGGCGGCGACCCCTTCGGTCGCATGGCCGTGTTCAAGCTTCAGCGCCTCCAGCCGCCGCTCGATGGCGGTCCGGGCCGTGGGGTTCAGATGCTCGAACGCCAGCTCTTCCAGCTCGGAGGCGATCGAGTGGATGCCGATCGACCGGCCCAGGGGCGCATAGACTTCCAGCGTCTCCCTGGAGATCCGCTCGCGCTTCTCCGGCTTGACGTATTTCAGCGTCCGCATGTTGTGCAGACGGTCCGCCAGCTTGACCAGCAGGACCCGGACGTCACGGCTGATGGCCAGGATGAATTTGCGCAGGTTCTCGGCCTGGCGTGTGTGCTCGGCCTGCAGCTCCAGCCGGCTCAGCTTGGTCACCCCCTCGACCAGGACGGCCACCTCCTCGCCGAACATGGCGGCGATGTCGTCACGCGTCGCAGAGGTGTCCTCGACCACGTCGTGCAGAAGGGCGGTCACGATAGTGGCGGTGTCGAGCTTGTAGTCGGTCAGGATGCCCGCGACCTGGATCGGGTGGGCGAAATAGGGGTCGCCCGAGGCCCGCAGCTGCGAGCCGTGCATCTTCATCGCATAGACATAGGCCCGGTTCAGCAGGGCCTCGTCGGCGGTCGGGTCATAGGCCTTCACGGCCTCGATCAGCTCGAACTGGCGCAGGACCGGAATGCGTTTCGCCGCCGGCATCACGGCCGACGGCGAAACGATATCATTGGCAGTCGGGGTCGGCGGCGGGGTCGTACCGGACCGCGCCGGGAGAATGGTGATACCGTTGGCGGGTTCGGCCGTCAGTACCGCTCCTCCTGGCCGCCGTCCCGGTCGCTCTGCAGCGCGCGGATCAGTTCGGCCTCGGCCATGTTCATGTGCTGCGGCTCGGCCAGCAGACCGACGATTTCCGCCTCGTCCTCAGCTTCGGTGCGCTCGTCGACGCGCTGCAGGGCGACCACGACGGTCTCCAGCAGTTCGGCGGGAACGACGGTGTCTTCCGCGATCTCGCGCAGGGCGACGACCGGGTTCTTGTCGTTGTCGCGATCGAGCGTCAGGGCGGCGCCGTTGGCGATCGCGCGGGCGCGGTTACCGGCCAGCAGGACCAGGCCGAACCGGTTCGGCACCTTCTCGATGCAGTCTTCGACAGTGACGCGAGCCATGAGAATCCTTCGGGGTCGGCGGGAGAACCGCGCCAAATACAGGTATGGGCCGGTTTGTGCAACGCTACAGGGGCGGTTTTGGGGCGATCAGGTCACCGCCCGCGCGTCAATCCCCACTGTCGTCCGTCCAGCGAGCGCCGCGGAGGTCTCACCCAGCACGGGATGCCGCCACCCCGGCGCGATCTCCGCCAGCGGCCCCATGACGAACAGACGGTCGGCCGCGCGCGGATGCGGCAGGATCAGCCCCTCGCAATCCACCTGCTCCCGGCCATAGGCGATCAGGTCGAGGTCCAGCGTCCGCGGCGCGTTGACCGCGCCGCGCCGGCGTCCGAACGCCGCCTCGATCCGGCCCAGCGCCGCCATCAGGGCGTGTGGATCATGGGCGGTCCGCACGAGGACGACGCCGTTCAGGAAGGGCGGATCGTTCGGGTCGGGCCAGGCCTGCGACGCCCACCAGCTGGACCGCGCCACGACGTCGATGCCTTCGGACCGGAACCGGGCCAGGGCCGCCTCCAGCGCCTCCCGGCACGACGCCCACACCCCCTTGTCATTGCAGCCCAGGGCGACGATGACGGCCGTGTCCAGATCCAGGTCGTCGTCGATATTGACGCTGACCGCCTCAGGGGCTGGGACCATTTCCGGGGACGCGATTTCCATGAGACTCTATCCGACCGACCGCCTGGCGCTGTTTATCGACGGGGCCAATCTGTATTCGGCGACCAAGGCCCTGAACGCGGACATCGACTTCAGGAAGATGGTCGATGTGTTCCGGGAGAAAGCCGTCCTGGTTCGCGCGCATTATTACACGGCGGTGACCGAGGGCGAAGAGTTCTCTCCGATCCGCCCCCTGATCGACTGGCTGGGCTACAACGGCTTCGCGATGGTGACCAAGCCGGTGAAGCGGTTCACCGACGCCCAGGGCCACACCCGAACCAAGGGAAACATGGACATCGAGATCGCCGTGGACATGCTGGAGCTGGCCCCGCGTATCGACCACGCCATCCTCTTCTCCGGCGACGGCGACTTCCGCAGGCTGGTCCAGGCGGTGCAGGCGAAGGGCGTCCGCGTCACCGTCGTCTCGACCCTGAAAAGCCAGCCGCCGATGATCGCCGATGAACTGCGGCGCCAGGCCGACGACTTCGTCGATCTGGCCGACCTGCTGCAGGACTACGGCCGCCCACGCACGCCCGCGACCACGCCCTCGGTGCGCACCTTCGACCGGGACGACCGCGCATGACCCCCGAACCGTCCCGCGACTGCCCGCTCTGCCCCCGCCTGGTCGCCTACCGTCAGGAGAACCGGCATCAGAATCCGGACTGGTGGAACGGCCCCGCCCCGTCGTTCGGCGATCCCGACGCCCGCCTGCTGGTCGCCGGTCTCGCTCCCGGCCGGACCGGCGCGAACCGGACCGGCCGCCCTTTCACCGGCGATGGCGCGGGGGTGATCCTGTACGAGACCCTGCTCAGGACCGGCTTTGCCACCGGCACCTATGACGCCCGGCCGGACGACGGGCTTGAGCTCGTCGATTGCATGATCACCAACGCCGTCCGCTGCGCCCCGCCGCTGAACAAGCCCCTGCCCGTCGAGGAGAAGACCTGCCGCCCCTTCCTGATCGACCGTCTGGCCGCCCTGCCCCGGCTCAAGGTCATCGTCACCCTGGGCGATGTGTCGAGGAAGAGCGTGCTGAAGGCGCTCGGCGCGCCCGCCTCGGCCATGGCCGCAGGACACGGCGTTCAGGCCAGGGTCGGTCCCTACACCCTGATCAACAGCTACCACTGCTCCCGGCTCAACACGAACACGGGCCGCCTGACGCCGGAGATGTTCGAGGAGATTTTCCAGCGTGCGAAGACGCTAGTTGAGGAAAAACGGGCTGACGATGACTAACCCTCTGACGACAACCGACGAGATCGAGACGATGGGGTTTGCGAAAGTCGGCGACTGGAGCCTCTGTCAGTCGAGAAGCGACAAAGGGGGCGTAGACTGCAAGAGGCGGTCGCCAGCGGACCCTCAGCCTTGCGTCTACTTGGTCGTCAGCGAGACAGCGGGTGCCGCAGAGGTGCTGTATGTCGGTATGGGCAGCAATGGATGGTGGCGTCGTATTCGGATGCATCTCGGAAACTGGGACCGGCCATTCCACACCATCATTGCTGAAAGACTAGGGGCTGGCGCAAGGGTTTCGACCTACTGGAAGACCAGCGACTGGCTGACGATTCATGACAGGCGGACCAGCCTTTGTGGCGCAGAAGAAATGGCTCTTATCGCCCGGTTCCAGCCCCTGCTTAATGCTTCCAAGGACAAGAAGCGCACTGCGGAGTGGCAAAAGGCCTGATCTTAACCCTTGTCCCGCATGAGACGCGCCTTGTCCCGCGCCCAGTCGCGATCGGCCGAGGCCTCGCGCTTGTCGTGCAGCTTCTTGCCCTTGGCCAGGGCGATCTCGAGCTTCGCCTTGCCGTCGTCGTTCAGATAGAGCTTGAGCGGGATGATAGTCTGGCCGTCCTTCTGGACCGCCCCGATCAGCCGATCGATCTGCTTTCTGTGCAGCAGCAGTTTCCGCGGCCGACGCGGCTCGTGATTGAACCGGTTGGCCTGGGCATAGGGCGGGATGTCGGCGTTGATCAGCACGATCTCGCGCCCCTCCACCGCCGCATAGCTCTCGGCGATATTGGCCCGTCCCATGCGCAGGGCCTTGATCTCGGTCCCCAGCAGCATGATCCCGGCCTCGAGATTGTCCTCGAGGAAATAGTCGAACCGCGCGCGGCGGTTCTCGGCGATCAGCTTGGCCTTGGTGATCGGCGCCTTGGCGGTCGCCGCAGCCTTTTCCCGGGTCGTGGCCATCAGAGACCCGCCGCCGCCATCGCCGCATCGATGGCGGGCTTGACCGCATCGTTCGTCGGGACCAGCGGCAGCCGCATCTCCTCGCTGCAGAGCCCCAGCTTCGCCAGGGCGTATTTGGCGGGCGCGGGAGAGGCGTCCAGGAACAGGGCCTTGTGCAGGCCGATCAACCGGTCCTGCCACGAACGGGCCGTCGCGAAGTCGCCGGCGGCGACCGCGTTGTAGAGGGCCACCATCGCCTCCGGGGCCACATTGGCCGTCACAGAGATCAGGCCGACGCCGCCGTGCGCCATATAGCCGGGGAAGCTGTGGTCATCGCCGGAGATCAGATCGAACTGGGTGTCCGACGACACGAGATGGGCGTGCATCCAGCTGGCCCGGCCCAGGTCGCCTGTGGCGTCCTTGATGGCGACGATGTTCGGGTGTTTCGCCAGCCGGGCGACGCTCTCGTTCGACAGATCGACGCCGGTCCGGGCGGGAACGTTGTAGAGGATCAGCGGCAGTTGCACCGCCTCGGCCACAGCTTCGAAATGGGCGATCAGCCCCGCCTGGGACGGTCGGTTGTAATAGGGGGTGACGACCAGGGCGCCGTCGGCGCCGCAGGCCTTGCCGTGGGCGGCAAGATCGATCGACTCATAGGTCGCGGGCGAACCGGCCCCGGCGATGACCCTGGTCCGGCCGGCCGCGACGCGGACGCAAAGCGCGGTCACCCGCTTATGCTCTTCGATGGTGAGGCCGCCGCCTTCACCGGTCGTGCCCACGGCGACGATACCGTGGACGCCTGCGGCGATCTGGCGCTCGACCAGACGTTCGAGCGCGGCTTCGTCCACGTTTCCGTCACGAAGTGGTGTGATCAGGGCGGTGATCACACCCTTGAACAAGGGGGCGGTCATTGAAACAAGTCTACCTTGCGTGGGGATGGCGACGGGCGCCTGAAACGAGACGCAAGAGGGTAGGTTGCCGGGCTCAAACCCGCAACCGGGATGAATGGGGATCGGACACATCATGCTCGCGACCAGCCTCGCGGCCGTACTGGCCGTTCTCGCGCCGATTCCCCAGACCGCCGACCTGAACCGCCAGCCGACGCCCTATGTGGCGGGCCCGAGCGGCTATCAGGCCCGGATTCTCGGCGACGCCGACACTGCGGCCTTCCGTGAGGGTCTGGCCGCCGCCCGCGCCCGCGACATCGCTGGAACCCAGGCCGCAATGTCCCGCATCGGCGACCCGACGGCCCGGAAGCTGGTCGAATGGGCTCTGGTCGATACGGCCGCTTCCCAGCTGTCCTACACGGAACTGTCCAACGACGTTCAGTCGATGCGGGCCTGGCCCCGCGCCGAGTCTCGCATCGCCGCCGCAGAACAGGCTCTGGAGCGCGCCGGCATGGACGCCGATGCGACCCTGGCCTTCTTCGGCTCCTCCCGCCCGACCACGGTTCAGGGCGCGATGGCCCTCGCCGACGCCCTGGATCAACGCGGCCGATCCGGCGAGGCCCGCCTTCTGATCCAGGAGTGGTGGCAGACCCAGTCCTTCGACCAGGCGACCCAGAGCCGAATTCTGGCCCGTTGGGGCTCCGCCCTGACCCAAAGCGACCACGACGCCCGCATCAACATGCTGCTCAGCGGCCCGCACGGCCCGGCGACGCGCGCCATGCTCAATCTGGTCTCGCCGGAGCGCCGCGCCACCGCCCAGGCGGCCATGACCCTGCGCAGCGCATATTCCCCTGACAGCGTCGTCGCCAACCTGTCGCCGTCGCAGGCGATGGACCCGTCGGTGGTGCTGGAACGCGTCCGCATCCTGCGCGCCGCCAACCGCCAGTCCGAGGGCTTCGCCCTCCTCTCCGCCCTGCCTGCCGCGCCCCTGCACGCCGACGGCCAGACCGCCCTGTGGAACGAGCGCCGCAACTATTTCCTCGACGCCCTGGAGCGCCGCGAATGGCGCGCAGCCTATGACGCCATGGCCGGTCACGGCTTCCCGGCAGGCGAACGCAAGGTCGATGCCGAATTCTTCGCCGGCTGGGTCGCCCTGACCAAGCTCGGCGATCCCGCCCGCGCCGCCGGTCATTTCGAGACCCTGCGTCAGTCGTCCTCGACCCCGATCACCCAGGGACGCGCCCTCTACTGGCTGGGCCGCGCGGCCGAGGCCCAGGGGGACCAGGCCCGCGCTCAAGGTTTCTACCAGGGCGGCGCGCGTCACATCCAGACCTTCTACGGCCAGCTCGCGGCAGAGAAGGCCGGGATCACCACCCTGACCCTGCCCGGCGAGCCGGTCCCGACCCCGAACGACGTCAGCGCCTTCGAGGCCAACGAGGTCGTCCGCGCTGCGCGCATCCTCGGCGAGACCGGCGAGATGAGCCTGTATCGCGTCTTCGCCTACCACCTCGACGACACCCTGCCGGGCATCAACGATCTGGCGCTGCTGATGGACATGACGCGCGGCTATGGCGACGGCTTCGCAGCCATGATGGTCGGTCGCGCCGCCAGCCAGCGCGGTTTCCTTCTGCCCGAGCGCCAGTACCCGATCCGCATTCCGCCGGAAATCGCCGGCGCCGCCCCCCTGCCCTTCACCCTGGCAATCACGCGTCAGGAATCCAGCTTCGACCCCCGCGCCCGCTCCGGCGCCGATGCGCGCGGCATGATGCAGTTCCTGCCCTCCACGGCCTCGGGCGTCGCGCGTCGTCTGGGGATGAGCTACTCGGCCGAGCGGCTGTGGGATCCGGACTACAACATGACCCTGGGCAGCTATCATCTCGGCGAGTTGATGAGCCAGTTCCGCGGCTCCATGCTGCTGACCACCGTCGGCTACAACGCCGGCCCGGCGCGGGGTCCCCAGTGGGTGGCACGCTGCGGGGATCCGCGCGGCGGCGTCGCGGGCGGCGGCATCGATCCCGTCGACTTCATCGAGTGCGCGCCGTTCACGGAGACGCGCAACTATATGATGCGGGTGATGGAGAACATGGCGGTCTACAAGGCGCGCCTGAACGGCGGCTCGGCCCCGCTCACGACCTCGGCAGACATCGCGCTCGGCGCCGGAGGCCCCCAGCCCTATCAGCCCTGAGGGTCAGGGCTTGAACAGCCCCGCGAACAGGGCGTCGAGCATGGTTCGGGTCAGCAGGTTGCGATCGACCCAGTCGAAATAGGGTTTGGTGATCATCAGCGAGACGACGCCGTGCGCTCCGGCCCACAGCGCCTGGGCCGTGGCGCGGGCGTCACCTCGAAGATGGCCCGCCGCGCCCGCCTCCTCGACGAGGGCTTCGAACCCCCGGAACAGGTCGCCGCCCAGCATCTGGGCCGCGCTCTGCGCACCGTCCCGCGCCTCGATCGGGCGGGTCAGATAGGTCAGGCGATAGGCGTTGGGGTTCTCGAAGCCGAAATCGACATAGGCCTCCATCAATCTGCGCAGGATGACGTCCGGCGACCCGCCCTCGGCGGCGACCGCCACGTTCGCCGCCTGAAGCCGTGAGAAGGCCAGCCGGCAGATCTCGTGCAGGATCTCGCTCTTTTCGGAAAAATGCATGTAGAGCGCCGTCGATGACAGGCCGACCTCGTCCGCGATCCGGCGGATCGTCGCGCCCTCGTATCCGACCTCCACAAAGATGCGCTCTGCGGCGGCGAGAATCTCGGCACGGCGGGCGTAGCCCTCGCCCTTCGGCTTGCGGGTCGAGCGGGATCGAGCTGTTGAGGACATCACGGTTTCAGCCGACACGCTGATCTCCCTGAAGGAGGACCGACGCGCCAACGGGGCCCGCCTCGCCCCTGCATAGCCCCATTGCCGTGACGGCGCCAACGCCTTGCCCCAAGCACAACCTTGGGATAGTTCGTTAACCATGACGCGCATCGGAAGTGGCATACATGCTTCGACGAGCGGGTATCCCTATCATGCGGATATGCGGTCGTTAGGCCTTGGTCAGTGGATCGTTGTCGCGACGGTCGGCGGCGGTCTTGGATGGGGATTTGTCGCGAACGCCCCCGCCACCGGCATGGTTCTGATTCTGCTGGCGCAGATCACATTCCTCTCGGCAGCCGCCTGGCGTGTCCTGCTGATCCTCGTCAGCCTCCGCCTCGACCCCGACCCGGAACCGGCGCGCCGCCTCCCACGGTACACCATCCTCGCCGCGCTGCTCGACGAGGCCGAGATCCTGCCACAGCTCATCGATCGCCTTGACGCGATCGACTACCCCCGCAACCGGCTCGAAGGCTTCCTGCTTCTGGAGGCGCACGATCATCCCACCCTCGAGGCGGCCGCTGAATGCGCCATCCCCGCCTGGCTCAAGGTGCTCATCGTTCCGCCGGGCGGCCCGAGAACGAAACCGGCCGCCCTCAACGCAGGCCTCGCGGTCGCCTCCGGCGCCCTTCTCACCGTCTATGACGCCGAGGACGATCCCGACCCGCTCCAGTTGCGCGAGGCCGCCGCCCGGTTCGCCGCCGATCCCGCCGCGCGCCTCGCCACACTCCAGGCGCCGCTGCGGATACGCCCTCCGGCCGGCTCGGGCAGCGGCTTTCTCGATCGACAGTTCGCTGTTGAATACGCTGCCCTGTTCGAGGTCACCCTGCCCGCCATGGCGCGGCTCGGACTGCCGTTTCCGCTGGGCGGCACCAGCAATCATTTCCGCGTCGAGGCCCTGCGAGCGGTCGGCGGGTGGGATGCCCACAATGTCACGGAGGACGCGGACCTGGGCTTCCGCCTCTGGCGCAAGGGCTATCGTCTCGGCGCCCTGCGGTGCCCCACCTACGAAACGCCGCCCGGCCACATGATCGACTGGCTCCCCCAGCGGACGCGCTGGCTCAAGGGCTTCATGCAGACCTGGGGCGTCCACTCCCGCTCGCTGGCCGGGTTGGGGTGGCACGGCGTCCTTTCACTGACAATGACCCTGGGGATGTCGCTGCTGGCCGCCCTCGCCCACGCGCCCTCCCTGGCCTGGCTCATCGCCACCATCGCCATTGCAATAGTGGCAGGCCTGCCGCCGGAAGCGCCACGGTTCGCCTTGGCGGTTCTGGTCGTCGGTCTGGCGGCCGCCTGGCTCAACGGCAAGATCGGCGCGCGACGGGCGGGCGTGCCCTACACCGCCGCCGACATGATCGTCGCTCCGGCCTACTGGTCGCTGCTGACCCTCGCGTTCGGCCACGCCGTCTGGCGACTGGTCGCCGAACCGTTCGCCTGGGACAAGACGCGCCATCGGCGCGATCCAGCCGTCGAGATCGCGGCGATGGCGGAGGTCGACGCAGGACGCGAGGCCGCCTGACGGCCGGACCTTGATCAGCTCAGGAGGGATCGCGTCGCGAGTCCGCTGATGCCGTGAATCGGGATCCAGACTTACTCTGGAGCCTGATCCGACCCGAAAACCGCTTACACTTTTCCAGATCAGGCTCTAGAGGCCTTGCCGATGCCGCCCGTCCTGTCACCTGCGCCCGAAACCCTCGTCACCCGGGGCTGGTCAGACTACGCCCTGCTCGACAGCGGCGACGGCCGGAAACTGGAACGCTACGGCCGGCACACGGTCGTCCGCCCGGAACCCCAGTGTTTCTGGAAGCCCCGCGACCCCGCCGCCTTCGACCGCGCCAACGCGGTCTTCGACCCCCAGCAGGAGGAAGAGGACGCCGGCCGCTGGCGTTTCGACGCCCACGGCCCGATCGATGCTTTCCCGCTGAGCTGGCGCGACGTGCGTTTCACCGGTCGCTTCACGCCGTTCCGCCACCTCGCCTTCTTCCCGGAGCAGGCCGCCAACTGGGACTGGCTGGACGCCCGGATCCGCACCCTCCAGCGCCCGCGCATCCTCAACCTGTTCGGCTACACCGGCGTCGCCTCCCTCGCGGCGGCATCAGCAGGCGCCGAGGTCACCCATGTCGACGCCTCCAAGAAGTCCGTCGCCTGGGCCCGCGAGAACGCCGAACTCTCGGGCCTGTCCGACAGGCCCATCCGCTGGATCGTGGATGACGCCCGGAAATACGTCGCCCGCGAGGTCCGTCGCGGTGCGAAATATCACGGCATCATTCTCGATCCGCCAAAGTACGGACGCGGCCCGACCGGCGAGGTCTGGCGCCTGTTCGAGGACATGCCGGGCCTGCTCGCCGACTGCGCCGCCCTTCTGGCCGACGACGCCGACTTCCTGCTGCTGAACGCCTACGCCGCCCGCATCTCGGGCCTGTCGCTGGCGCACCAGATGAAAGAGGCCACAGGCGGGCGCGGCGGCCGGATCGACTGGGGCGAACTGGCCCTGTCCGAGGACGGTCCAGACCCCCGCGCCATCGGTCTCAGCTTCTTCGCCCGGTGGTCCGCATCATGAGCGAAGACCGCCTCATCACCTCCCTGACCAACGATACGGTCAAGGCCGTCCGCGCCCTGCACATGCGCAAGGAGCGCGAAGCCACCGGCCTGTTCCTGGCCGAGGGTCTGAAATTCATCGGCGAGGCCCTGGACCAGGGCCGCGCGCCGCAGACCCTGCTCGTCGGTATGGAGGCGCGTCCGCACCCTCTGCTGGATCGCGCCAGGGCCGAGACCCTCAGGGCCGGCGGCGAGATCGTCGTCGTCACCCACCCGATCCTTGAGAAGATCAGCCGTCGCGAGAACCCCCAGACCGTCCTGGGCGTCTTCGACCAGGCCTATACGCCCCTGACCGCCCTGAAGCCGGAGACCGCGCCCTGCTGGGTCGCCCTGGAACAGGTCCGCGATCCCGGCAATCTCGGCACCATCATCCGCACCGCGGACGCGGCCGGCTGCGGCGGCGTCATCCTGATCGGCGACTGTGTCGATCCCTTCTCGGTCGAGGCAGTCCGCGCCACCATGGGCTCGGTCTTCGCCGTCGCCATCACCCGGACGAGCCCGACCGACTTCCTGGCCTGGCGCGAGACCTGGCCCGGCAGTGTCGTCGGCACACGTCTGGACGCCACCGTCGACTATCGTTCGGCCGCCTACGCCAGGCCCAGTCTGATCCTCATGGGCAATGAGCAGGCCGGCCTGACCGATGCGCTGGCAGACGCCTGCGATGTCAACGTCAAGATCCCGATGCGCGGCCGGGCCGACAGCCTGAACCTCGCCATCGCCACCGGCGTGATGGTCTATGCATTGACGGACGACGTCTGACGGCCGTCAGTTCGCGCCCTCGCCTTCCTCGTTTTTCAGCCGGGTCATGGCCCACAGCGCCAGGGTCGTCAGCACCGCCGCCCCGGTCAGGTACAGGCCGACAGCGCCGAGCCCATAGGTCTTGCCCAGCCTGGTCGCCACATAGGGCGCCAAAGACGCGCCGAGGATGCCCGCCACGTTGAACGCCATCGACGCCCCCGTATAGCGCACCGCCGCCGGGAAGGGCCGCGCCATGGCCGCGCTCAATGGACCATAGGTGCAACCCATCAGGGCGAAGCCGAGCGCGAAATAGATCAGCAACCCGGTCAGGCCCGCGCCGAACAGCGGGCCGATCAGAAAGCCGAACAGACCGATGCCGATCGACGCCATCATCAGGATCCGTAGCTGTCCCCACTTGTCCGCCGCCAGGGCCGCGACCGGGATCATGGCCCCGAAGAACAGCACGCCCACGAGCTGGATCGGCAGGATGTCGGCCCGCGCCAGCCCCAGCTCCGTCGTCGCCCAGGACAGGCCCCAGACCGTCAGCAGATAGAAGATGACGAAGGTCGTCATCCCGCCGACGGCGCCCAGCAGAAGCGCACCCTTGTAACGGGCAAACAGGGTCACGACCGGCGCCCGAACCCGCTCGGCCCTGTCCACGACCTTCTGGAACTCCGGCGTCTCGTGGATCCTCAACCGCACCCACAGGCCGACGAACACCAGCACCGCGCTGGCCACGAAGGGAATCCGCCAGCCCCAGGCCAGGAAGTCCGCCTCGGCCATGAAGGTCGTCAGCAGGATGAAGGATCCGGTCGACAGGACGAAACCGATCGGAGCCCCCATTTGCGGGAACATGCCGAACCAGGCCTTGCGTCCCGGCGGCGCGTTCTCGGTCGCCAGAAGCACCGCCCCGCCCCATTCGCCGCCCAGTCCGAACCCCTGCCCGAAGCGGCACACAGCCAGCAGCAACGGCGCGATCACCCCGGCCTGGGCATGGGTCGGCAACAGGCCGATGGCGATGGTGGACAGCCCCATGGTCATCAGGGCCGCGACAAGGGTCGCCTTGCGTCCCACCCGGTCGCCGAAATGGCCGAACACGACCGCCCCGACCGGCCGCGCGAAGAAGGCGATGGCGAAGGTCACGAACGAACTCAACTGGGCCGCCGCCGGGTCCGTGCCCGGAAAGAACAGCGCCGGGAACACCAGCACAGCCGCTGTGGCGTAGATGTAGAAGTCAAAAAACTCGATCGTCGTGCCGATCAGGCTGGCGAACAGGACGCGGCGCGTCGAGGCCGGGCTGGGCGCGATCAGCAGTGCAGGTTCGGTCAACGGTATTCCCCCGGGTCGTTGACCATCGTTGCGTCGGACACCCTGCGCCGGTCAAGCGGTTCAGGTCCCTCTGGGCTTCACCCTGTTGGTCGGCGGCGCCTCCGCGGGGTTCTCGGGCCACGGATGCCTCGGATAGCGACCTCGCATATCCGAGCGCACATCCTTCCATGACCCGCGCCAGAACCCCGGCAGGTCCTTTGTCATCTGGATCGGCCGCCGCGCCGGCGACAGCAGGGCCAGGGTCAGCGGGACACGCCCGGCCCCCACTGCAGGATGGGTCGTCACCCCGAACAACTCCTGAACCCGGATATCCACGCGCGGCCCGCCCTCGGCGCCGTAGTCGATGCCCGACGACCCCAGCGGCGTCGTCAACCGGGCCGGCGCCAGCTCGTCCATCTGCCGCCGCCGGTCCCAGGGCACCAACGCTTCCAGCCCCTGGACCAGCGCCTCATCCCTGATCTGCGCCAGGTCCTCCACACCCTCCAGCAGGGGCCACAGCCAGTCTTGGCGTCGCGTCATCAGGGCCGCATCGGATACGTCCGGCCAGTCGGCATCCAGCCCATGGAGGAAGGCCAGCCGCGCCCGCAGGGCGCTCGACCGTTCGCCCCATCTCAAACTCGACAACCCATCCGCCTCGACCTCGACCCGGAGCGCCCCTGTGATCGCGGCCCGATCCGGCGTCCCGATGATCTTCTCGTCGAAGACGATGGCCCCGACACGCCGGATCCGCCGCATCACCCTCCGTCCTGACGGCTCGCGCACCAGCCGGTCCTCGCTCGTCAGCCGCGCCTCCAGCGACGACGGGTCCAGCGGCGCCGCCAGCCGGATGCGGTCCCTCACTTCCCCGCCCCCGAGATCGCCGACCGCCAGCCAGATCTCCCGGGCAAGACCGTCCGTCGCATCGAGAAACGCCCCGCGCCCGGACGCCAGCAAAACCTCGCCCGGCTTGCCCCGGGTCCTGGCCACCCGCTCGGGGAAGGCCTCGGCCAGCAGGTCGCCAGGCTCGATCTCGGCACCGCCGGTCCGCCCGCCTGCCGCCCTGGCCCAGCGCTCGACCAGCCGGCGCGCATCCTGCGCCCGCGCCGACCGGTCCCGATCGAATCCGCGCAGCCGGTCTCTCAGATCGACCTCGTTTCCGCCCAGACCCGGCTCGCTCAACACCGCCGCGATCCGCGCGCCCAGCGCCGCATCGCCCCGATCCGCCGCTACGGTGACCAGATGCGCCAGCCTCGGCGCCAGGGGCATTCGCGTCAGCCGCCGCCCGTGATCGGTGAGCGCGCCCGCCTCATCCAGCGCCCCCAACCGCGTCAGCACCGCCCGCGCCTCCGCCAGCGCCCCGGCCGGCGGCGCGTCGAGCAGAGCCAGTCCCTCCGTCGTCCGCGCGCCCCAGCGCGCCAGATCCAGCGCCAGTCCGGTCAGGTCGGCCTCGAGAATCTCCGGCCTCTGATGCGGAACCAGACCCCGCGTCGCCTCCTCGTCCCACAGCCGGTAGCAGACCCCCGGCTCGGTCCGCCCCGCCCGGCCGCGCCGCTGCTCCGCCGAAGAGCGGCTGACCCGCACCGTGGCCAGCCGCGTCAGCCCACTCGACGGTTCGAACCGGGGGACGCGCGACAGGCCGCAATCGACGACCACCCGGACGCCCTGGATGGTCAGGCTGGTCTCGGCCACAGAGGTCGCCAGCACGATCTTTCGTCGCCCGGGCGGAGACGGTTCGATGGCGCGGTCCTGGGTCTCCTTGTCGAGCGCGCCGTACAGGGCGACGACATCCACCGACGGATCGCGCAACCGCTCGCCGATCCTCTGCGACGTCCGATGGATCTCCCCCTGCCCGGGCAGAAAGGCGAGGATCGACCCCGTCTGGTCGCCCAGGGCCGTCAGACAGGCCCGCGCCGTGGCATCCTCGATCCGTTCCACCGGATTGCGGCCGAGGTAGAGCGTCTCCACCGGAAACGCCCGCCCCTGCGCCTCGATCACCGGCGCGCCCTCCAGAAGCTTCGATACGCCCGCGATATCGAGCGTCGCCGACATGACCACCAGCCTGAGGTCGTCCCTCAGCACCGACTGACTGTCCCGCGCCAGCGCCAGGCCCAGGTCGGAATCGAGGCTCCGCTCATGGAACTCGTCGAAAAGCACCGCCCCGACGCCCTCCAGACCCGGATCGTCCAGGATCATCCGCGTGAACACCCCCTCGGTGATCACCTCGATCCGGGTCTGCGGTCCGATCCGGCTCTGCAAACGGGTGCGATAGCCGACGGTGTCCCCGGCCTTCTCACCCAGGGTCTGCGCCATCCGCTCCGCCGCCGCCCGCGCCGCCAGCCGACGGGGCTCCAGCAACAGAATCTTCCGGCCGCCCAGCCAGTCCGCGTCCAGCAAGGCCAGCGGCACGACCGTGGTCTTGCCGGCGCCCGGAGGGGCGGCGAGGACGACCGCCGGATTCGCGGCGATGGCGACCTTCAGCTCTTCCAGTACGGCGTGAATGGGCAGGATCATCCCGGCTGCACTAGCGCGACGCTGCCCGGCGACCAAGGAATGTGCGTCCGGATCGCCACGTGCGGGGTCACGAAAACGTTGCAGCCCCTTCACTGATCGGAAACCGCGTTGCGCCTGCGATAATCCGTCGCTAGCGTCCCGCGCTGGAAGGCGACCCCGGGGAGGGTTCGCCGCGTTTTTGTATCGAGGGGGCGCGACGTATGTCCGCAGATGGCCTTAGGCCCAAGGGGAACCGCTTGTTCCTCAAGAAATCCGTAGCTCAGATCCAGAAGGAAGCGGCGAAGAGCGAGCTGAAACGCACGCTCGGTCCGTGGAATCTGATGAGCCTGGGCATCGGCGCCATCATCGGCGCGGGCATCTTCGTCCTGACCGGTCAGGTGGCTGCGGCCAACGCCGGTCCGGCGATCATGCTGTCCTTCGTGGTTGCGGGCATCGCCTGCGGCCTGGCCGGCCTGTGCTACGCCGAACTGGCCTCGACCATGCCGGTCTCCGGCTCGGCCTACACCTATGCCTACGGCACCCTGGGCGAGGTCTTCGCCTGGATCATGGGCTGGCTGCTGGTTCTGGAATACGGCGTCGCGGCCTCGACCGTGGCGGTCGGCTGGTCCGGCTACGTCGTCTCGATCCTCAAGGACTTCGGACTATCGGAAATGCTGTTCCCGATGATCCAGTATGCCGGGGGTGAAGGGCCTTCGTTCGCCACGCCGCTCGTCCAGGCCGTGGTCTCGGAAACCGGCAGCACCTTCCCGCTGACGGGCACGTTCAACCTGGTCGCCGCCATCGGCATCGCCGCCGTCTGTGGACTTCTGGTTCTGGGCGTTTCGGAGTCGGCCAAGATCAACAACATCATCGTGATGATCAAGATCGTCGTGCTGTTGACCTTCATCGCCGTCGGTATCGGCTATATCAACCCGGCCAACTGGGTGCCCTTCATCCCGGAGAACACCTCGGGCAACTTCGGCGAGTACGGCGCGAGCGGCATTCTTCGGGGTGCCTCGATCATCTTCTTCGCCTATGTCGGGTTCGAAGCCGTTTCGACGGCTGCGGCCGAGGCCAAGAACCCGTCCAAGGACGTGCCGGTCGGCATCCTGGGCGCCCTGTTCGTCTGCACCCTCATCTATATGGCCGTCGCGGCCGTCATGACCGGCGTGGTGCCCTACCTCGAGCTGGCCAGCCCGGCCCCCGTCGCTGTCGCCATCGATCGCATGGGTCTGGAATGGGCCAATGTGCCGCTGGCGTCCGCCGCAGGCGGGCAGCTGAACCTGATCAGCTTCCTGATCAAGATCGGCGCCATCACCGGCCTGACCTCGGTCATGCTGGTGCTGTGCTACGGCCAGACGCGGATCTTCTACACCATGGCGCGCGACGGCCTGCTGCCGAAGGTCTTCTCCGTCATCCATCCGAAGTTCCGCACCCCCTGGATCGGCACCATCCTGCTGGGCATCCTGATCGCGATTGCGGCGTCCTTCCTGCCCATCTCCATCCTGGGCGACCTGGTGTCGCTGGGCACGGCCGTGGCCTTCTCGATCGTCTGTCTGAGCGTGATCTTCCTGCGCATCAAACACCCCGATATGGAGCGTCCGTTCAAGGTTCCGGGCGGCGTCTGGACGGCGAGCGCCGGCATCCTCGCCTGTCTGTCGCTGGCCGCCTTCAACTTCTGGCCGATGATCGAACATGCGATGAACGGCAATACGCTGCCGCTCACCATCCTGGGGATCTACGCCGTAGTCGGCGCTGTCATCTATGCCATCTACGGCTTCTGGAACTCGAAGCTCGCCAAGGGCATCGACATCACCGAGGACAGCGGTCTCGAAACCGCCGCCGAGGCCATGGGCCGGGGCGTCGACAATACCAAGGACTGATCCCGCCTCATCGCGGAATCGAGAAAGGCCCGGGAGCGATCCCGGGCCTTTTGTCTTTGTGGACCGGCGCTCAGGCAGCGAGCCGCCGCGCGGCGAGCGATAGCGCCCTTAAAGATCCGCGCTCAAGCAGCGCGCGACCGGGTCGCGCGCGTTAGCGCCCTTTAAGACCCGCGCTCAAGCAGCGAGGCTCCGCGAGCCGAGCGATAGCGCTCTACAAGAATCTTGGTGCGGATGAGAGGACTCGAACCTCCACATCTCTCGATGCCAGAACCTAAATCTGGTGCGTCTACCAGTTTCGCCACATCCGCGTGGCGGCGGGTTTAGGACCTGACGGCGCCTGCGACAACCGTCATGTCAGTTCAGTCTGGGCTAACTGATCCGCCATCCCCTAGGACGGCCCCCGCCCGAACCGGCCGGGCACAGCGACTGTCCGGCGAGATCGATCATGACGCCCGGAGCCATCGCCGTCCTGTCTCTCAGCATGTCCACGGACGCCTTCGCCGCCGCCGTGGGACGCGGAGCCGCCCACCGTCCATCCTGGCGCTCGGCGGTCAGGGCCGGGGCCGTCTTCGGCGTGATCGAGGCCATAACCCCCCTGATCGGCTGGGGCCTGGGTCTGCTCGCTGCGGGCTTCGTTCAGGAGGTCGACCACTGGATCGCCTTCGTCCTTCTGGCCGTCGTCGGCGGCAAGATGATCTGGGAGGCGGCCAGGCCCGCCCACCCCGACGCCGCCCCGTCCCGCTCCGGCGCCTGGGCCCTGATCGCCACCGCCGTGGGAACCAGCATCGACGCGGCGGCCGTCGGGGTCGGGCTGGCCTTTCTGGGCGCCAACATCTGGATCATCGCCCTCAGCGTCGGCCTGACGACCTTCGCCCTGACCACGCTCGGCATGCTGATCGGTCGCGCGGTCGGGTCTCGGTTCGGCAAGATCGCGGAATTCGTCGGCGGCCTCGCCCTGATCGCCCTCGGCGCCACCATCCTGCTCGAACACCTCGGGTTTCTGGCTGTCTGAGCGCCGGCTGAAAGGTCGCATTAACCTCGATCGTCGAGGGTTGGACTCAGTTTTCGCAGCTCCCCCGGGTCGATGAACGCCGCCGAACGTCCGATCATCATCAAGAAGGTCAAGAAGGTGGTCGGCGGCGGCCACCATGGCGGCGCGTGGAAGGTGGCCTACGCCGACTTCGTGACCGCGATGATGGCCTTCTTCCTGCTGATGTGGCTGATCAACACGACCGATCCGGAGCAGAAGCGCGGCATCGCCGAATATTTCGCGCCCGCCAGCGTCAGCCAGACCACGTCCGGATCCGGCGGCATCCTCGGCGGCACCTCGCTCGGCGAGGACGGCTCCAAGAGTTCCGGCTCGATGTCGGTCCTGGAGCAGCAGGCCCCGGAGGCGCCGCTCGATGCGCCCGAGGAGGCCGGGACCAACTCAAACCTCGCCGCCGCATCCGAAGAGGAACTGCGCGAGGAGATCGCCGCCCGCGAGGCCGCAGAATTCCGGTCCGCCGCCGAATCCCTGCGCCAGGCCATGCAGCGCATGCCCGAACTGGCCGAGCTGTCGAAACAGCTGATCATCGACCAGACGCCCGAAGGTCTGCGCATCCAGCTGGTCGACCAGGAAGGTCGCTCGATGTTCGAACAGAACTCGGCCCGCCCCAACGCCCGCGCCCAGGTCCTGTTACGGGCCATCGCCGGGGTGGTGAACCAGCTGCCGAACCGCATCTCCATCTCCGGACACACCTCCGCGGTCGCAGGCTCGGGCCGGGCCTCGGTCGCCAGCGACTGGCCACTGTCGGCCGGCCGCGCCGACGCCTCGCGCGCCATCCTCCAGGCCGCTGGCGTCGACGCCGACCGCGTCTATTCGGTCGCGGGAAAGGCGGGCTCCGATCCTCTGTACCCGGACGATCCCTCTCTGGCCGGTAACCGCCGTATCGCCATCGTGCTGCTGCGCGAGGCGCCGGTCCTGCCCTCGGACACCAGCCTGTGAGACCCGCGCCGTTCGGTTACGGCGCGAACGGACTTGCGGCCCGGGCCGGATTGACGCCAGATCGTCCGATGGCAACGGCCCGGACATACCCCGGACGAAAATCGGATGCGGACGCACTGACGTGACGCAGCACGTACCGACACGCCAGCTTCGCTTCTTCATGACGGCAGTCGCGCCCTGCCCCTACCTGCCGGGCATGACCGAGCGGAAGGTGTTCGCCAACCTGCCCTTCTCCGACGGCGCCCACGTCAATGACGAACTGACCCACGCCGGATTCCGCCGCAGCCAGAACATCGCCTATCGCCCGGCCTGTGAAGGCTGCGACGCCTGCGTCTCGGTGCGCCTGCCGGCGCCGGAGTTCGTCTTCTCGCGCGGCCAGAGGAAGGTTCTGGCCCGCAACGACGACCTGTCGCGCGATCTGGTCGAGGCCGAGGCGACCCAGGAGCAGTTTGCCCTGCTCAAGCGCTACCTCGCCCACCGCCATCCCGGCGGCGGCATGACCGACATGACCTGGCCCGACTATATCGCCATGGTCGAGGACACGGCGGTCCGGACCCATCTGATCGAATACCGCCTTCCGACCACCGACGAGGGCCCCGGCGATCTGGTGGCGGTGACCCTGGCCGATCTGCTGAGCGACGGCCTGTCCATGGTCTACAGCTTCTACGACCCGGAGATGGTCAGGCGATCGCTCGGTGTCTTCGCCATCCTTGACCACGTCCGTCAGGCCCAGGCCGTGCGCCTGCCCTTCGTCTACCTCGGCTACTGGGTCGAGGGTTCGGCCAAAATGGACTACAAGTCCCGGTTCCGGCCGATGGAGGTCCTCAAACCCCTCGGCTGGACGCGCATCGACTGAGTTTCTCCCTCTCCCGGTGGGAGAGGGGTCAGGAAACCGGAACCGCCGTCCCCGCCGGAGCCTCGATCACGTCCCACGCCCCGGGATCGCGTCCGCCGCCGAATTTCACCAGGGCCGCGATCCGCTTGTCGATCGACGGATGGGTGGCGAACAGGGCGTCGGTGAAACCTTCCCGCTCATTGTCCAGAAACATGCCCTGGACATCGTCGGGCGCCTGCAACTTCGACCGCCCCGACACCTTCCGCAGGGCCGAGATCATCGAGTCCGGGTTCTTGGTCAGTTCGACCGCGCCTGCGTCCGCCACATACTCCCGCGTCCGCGACAGCATCAGCCGGATGACGACGGCGAACAGATAGCCGACCGCCGCGACCGCGAACCCGATCAGGATCAGCGGCCCGGCGTTCTTGTTGTCCTTGCCCCCGCGCATATACATCAGCCCCCGGAACACCAGCTGGCAGATGACGCTGATGATCCCCGCGAAGATCGAGGCAATCACCATGGTCCGCACGTCCTTGTTGATGACGTGGGTCAGTTCGTGGGCGAGCACCGCCTCCATCTCGTCGCGGGTCAGGGCGGCCATCAGCCCCCGGGTCACGGTCACGCTGTAGTGGCCCTCGCGAATGCCCGAGGCGAAGGCGTTCAGACTGTCCGACTCAATGATCCGCAGCGCCGGCGTCCGCAGGCCCCGCGAGATCGCCAGATTCTCCAGCAGATTATAGAGCTCGGGCTCGTCCGACCGCTCGACCTTCCGTGCACCGGTCATGACGTCGATCATCGCCTGGTTGCCGAACCAGGCGATGGCGAACCAGATCAAGGCGACCACGACCGCCAGCGGGATCGTTCCCGCCAGCATGCCCACGGCATAGTTTATGTCGTCGCCCAGCGCCCCGCCCGAATTGGGCAGGAAGCCGAACCCCATCAGCACCAGTTCCAGCCCGAACAGCACCACGACCAGCATGACGGGAAACCCGATCAGCAGCAGGGTCGACCGGGTGTTGTTCGCCCAGATGTGGGTCTGGAGACCGACAGCGGCCATGTGGACCTAGAACTTCACCGACGGAGGCGCAGCGGTCATCGCGGCGCGATCCGCGGCGTCCACCTGGAAGAAGGGCTTCTCGGTTCCGAACCCGAACATCCCGGCGAACAGGACGGTCGGGAACTGGGCCCGCACCGCATTGAACTCGGCCACGGCATTGTTGAAGAAGCGGCGAGCGGCGGCCAGCTTGTTCTCGATATCCGTCAGCTCGCGCTGCAGCTCGAGGAAGTTGGTGTTGGCCTTCAGGTCCGGATAGGCCTCGGCAACGGCGAACAGCTTGCCGAGGGCTCCGGTCAGCATGTTGTCGGCGGTCACCTTGTCGTCGACGGTCGTCGCCCCGGCGGCGGCGGCCCGCGCCCGGGTCACGGCGTCCAGCGTGCCCTGCTCGTGGGCGGCGTAACCCTTCACCGTCTCGACCAGGTTGGGGATCAGGTCGTTACGCTGCTTCAGCTGCACGTCGATGTCGGCGAACGACTGGTCCGCCTTCTGGTCCAGCGCGACCAGCCGGTTGTAGGCCCCCATGACCACGAAGATCAGGATGACGACGACGACGCCGATGACGATGAGTGTGATCATGACAGTTCCCCTGCGATGGCAGTGATTATCGCGCGAAGGGCGAGCCCCGGATAGTCAAATCGGCGACGGTCGGACGCTTAGGCTTCGCCGATCCGGGCATCTAGAAGCATTGCGATGACCTAGATTCTGCCATTAGGTCTCTCCATGGGGCGGATCATACTGACCATCTGCGGTGCTGCCTTGGCGTTGGGGCTTTTAGGAGCGTCGGCACCACAAGAAAAAGCTGCCGAACGGCCAGGGTCGCAGGCCGATCAGCCCAAAACAAACGCACAACCCGCCCTTCCAATGGACCCGCTCGCCGAACGCCTCGCCAAGGCATGCGAGCGAGGCCAAGACGACCGTTCCTCCGACTTGTGCGCGCAATGGAAGGCCGCTGATAGCGCTTACGAAGCGGCTGTCTGGACAAGACTGACTGCAATTCTCACAGCGATTGGGCTGATTGTGGGAGCTGTGACCATGATCGCAGCCATCTTTGCGGCGCTGTTCGCAAAAGACGCCGCAGGTCATACCAAACGAAGCGCCGACGCCGCTGAAAAGCAGTTGGCCTCCGCCGACCGACCGCATCTACTGCTGGATGAGGTAACATTTGGCCCACTCAGAGGCTTGGCGGACGGCCATTCCATCCCGTTGGCGCTCAAGTACACCAACCACGGGCGTGGGCCGGGCTGGATGCGGGAATGGGGGGTGAAGGTCGCTATGGGACCAAAAGACAAGGTCCCGGTCTTCTCGTTTGCCGAGGAGACTTTCAAGCCCTTCAAAGTCGCTTGGACGCTCAGCCCACAGGGCGGGTTTTGGACGCTTCACGCGTCACCAGATACGAATGTGCCGACCGACCCAGGCCAGATCGCTAAAGTCCGGGATGGCGAATGGGCAGCCTATGTCGGGCTCATGGTCCGCTACGCTGATGCCGAGCGCGTGGTCCACACCAATCTGACCGTGCTGGAATATGAACAGCGAAACGACAGATTGATACCGGTCGAGCATCCCTTCGCTCGCTACGATTGATCTGGCCACACCTACCGCGCTCGAAACACACCCAGATTCATGCGTTCGCGAGACGATGGACTGAGAGCTAATTGTTCTTGATTTGTTCTATTTCTCGCCATAGCCTCTCCTCATGTCTACCGCTCTCCAGCCGAAGAAGGGACGCGGCGCCCGCACCAACGCCACCGGCCGGTTCGAACCCGTCGTGCACGAGGATTTCGATGACGGCTGGACGGCGGAGGACGCGGTGCCGGCCCCGCTCCGGACCACCCTGACGCCCGAACACGCCCGCACGATCATCACCGCCAACACCAGTCCCGATGTCGGTTTCGACCGCTCGATCAACCCCTACAAAGGCTGCGAACATGGCTGCATCTACTGCTACGCCCGTCCATCCCATGCCTGGATGGGCCTATCCCCGGGCCTGGATTTCGAGAGCCGGCTCTTCTTCAAGCCCGAAGGACCGCGTCTCCTGGAACAGGAACTCGCGGCCCGGAAATATGTCTGCAAGCGCATCCACATAGGCGGCAACACCGACCCCTATCAGCCGGTCGAGCGCACGCAGAAGATCACGCGAGGCCTGCTGGAGGTCCTGCAACGGTTCAGTCAGCCCTTCTCCATCATCACCAAATCGAACCTGATCACCCGCGATGTGGACATTCTGGGCCCGATGGGCCGCGAGGGTCTGGCCAGCGCCTTCATCTCGATCACGACGCTGGACCGCGACCTCGCCCGCACCATGGAACCCCGCGCGGCGACGCCCGCCCGCCGCCTCGACGCGGTGAAGCGGCTGGCGGATGCCGGCGTTCCCGTCGGAGTCGGCTTCGCGCCGGTCATCCCCGGCCTCAACGACCACGAGCTCGAATCTGTGCTGGAGGCGGCGGCGAAGGCCGGGGCGACCTCGGCCATGTATGTGACGCTGCGGCTGCCGCTCGAGATCAAGACCCTCTTCGCCGAGTGGCTGGCCGACGCCCGCCCGGACCGCGCCGCCCGCGTCATGTCGCTCATCCGGCAGACTCGCGGCGGCAAGGATTACGACGCCGACTGGTCCCAGCGGATGAAGGGCACCGGCCCCGTCGCCGACCTGATCTCCGCCCGCTTCAAGGCGGCGGTGAAACGCTACGGCCTCGACGGGCCCAGACATGAGCTCGACGTGACGAAGTTCAGGGTGCCCGCCGACGCACGGGCGCAGCTGGAGCTGTTCGGTTAGGCTCCATTTTCGTCACCCTCCGGCAAGGCGGTCCCCGCTTCGCTACGCCGGAGGATGACGAAGAACGATCATACGCATCCGGCGAGTCCACACCTTGTTCGCAAGTGTAGTAAAGATTTAGCCACAAGATTCTGCAATAAAACAACTTCCTTGAATTGCACTCTCTGGACTCGGTCTTCCGGAGTGCAATCCACCGATGGACGCGACTCGCCCCCGTCGGCACCCTGACCCGATGTGCGATTCTCCCCACCCCGAGGCCTGAGCCCATGCCCGGCTTCTATGAGTTCTTCGCCGGAGGCGGCATGGTCCGGGCGGGCCTCGGCGCCGGCTGGGACTGCCTGTTCGCCAACGATTTCGACGCGCGCAAGGGCCTGACCTATCAGGCCAATTGGGGCACCGGCGGCGAACTGACCGTCGGCGACATCCGCGCCCTCGAAGCGGCCGCCCTCCCCGGCCGGCCCGACCTCGTCTGGGGAAGCTTCCCCTGTCAGGACCTGTCTCTCGCCGGGCATGGCGCGGGGCTCGCGGGTGAACGCTCGGGGACCTTCTACGCCTTCTGGGACCTCGTCCGCGGCCTGGCCGCAGACGGCCGCGCCCCCCGCCTCGTCGCCGTCGAAAACGTCTGCGGCGCCCTGACCTCGCGCAGCGGCGCCGATTTCGAGGCCATGGCCAGAACCTTCGTCGAGGCCGGCTACCGCTTCGGCGCCCTGGTCATCAACGCCGACCTGTTCGTGCCCCAGTCTCGCCCGCGCCTCTTCGTCATCGGAGTCCACGCCGGAGCGGCCATCGCCGCCGACCTGACCTCGCCCGGGCCCATAGCCCCCTTCCACACCCCGGCCGTCGTCCGCGCCGTCGACCGCCTGCCCGATGATTTGCGCACCTCCGCCCTCTGGTGGAACCTGCCCGCGCCGGAGCGCCGCATCTCGACCTTCGCCGACCTGATCGAGGACCGGCCCGACAGCGTCGCCTGGCATACCCCCGCCGAGACCGACCGCCTCCTGTCGCTGATGAGCCCGGTCAACCTCGCCAAGGTTCAGGCCGCCCGGCGGGCCGGGCGCCGCATGGTCGGGGGCGTCTACCGCCGCACGCGGGCCGACGCCGCAGGGGTCAAGACCCAGCGCGCCGAGGTCCGTTTCGACGATGTCGCCGGCTGTCTGCGCACCCCGTCCGGCGGCTCCAGCCGCCAGACCCTCCTCGTCGTCGACGGCCCCCGCACCCGCTCCCGCCTGATCTCGGCGCGCGAGACCGCCCGGCTCATGGGCCTGCCGGACAGCTACCTCCTGCCCCGCAGCTATACCGACGCCTATCACCTGACCGGCGACGGCGTCGTCGTCCCCGTCGCCCGCCATCTGGCCCGATACCTGTTCGAGCCGCTCGTCGGCGCGGCCAACGCCTCCGCCAAGGCAGCCTAGCGCCGGAACACGCCCACCAGTTCGACATGGGCCGACCACAGGAACTGGTCCACGGGCGTCACCGTCTCCAGCCGGAACCCCGCGTCGATCAGCACCCGCGCGTCCCGCGCGAATGTCTGCGGATTGCACGACACCCCGACCACGACCGAGGCCTTCGTGTCCTTGATCTGGGCCGTCTGATCGATGGCCCCGGCGCGCGGAGGGTCGAACACGATCGCCTCGCAGCCCTTGAGGTCGTAGGGGGACAGAGGCCGCCGGAACAGGTCGCGCGCCTCCGCCGTGATCTGTTTCATCCCCCTGGCCGAGCCGATCCCCTGTTTCAGCGCCGCGATCCCCGCCGCCGAGGCGTCCGCGGCCACCACGCTGGCCACGGTCGCCAGAGGGAAGGTGAAGGTCCCGGTCCCGCAGAACAGGTCCGCCACCTTCTTCGCCCCCTTCACCGCCGCCACCGCCCGCTGGACCATGGCCGCCTCGGCCTCCGGCACGGCCTGCAGGAAGCCCCCGGCCGGCAGGGGCACGGTCGCCGGGCCGAACTGGACCCGGGGCTGGCGCGCCATCATCAGGGTCTCGCCCGCCAGGCTGAGCCGGGCCACATCCGCCTCCCGCGCCGCCCGGATCGCCTGCATCTGCCGGTCCGCCGACAGGCCTCCGGACTTCCGCTCGACGCCCGTCACATCGACGTCCAGCCCGTCCAGCGTCCAGGTCACATGCAGGGTCGGGGCCGACTTCGGATGCTCCAGGAAGGCCGCCGCCACCTTGGCCAGAGCCGGGAAGGCCGCCACCAGCCGGGGATCCGCCACCGGACAGGTCGAGACCTCCACCAGCCTCCACGACTTGCGCGCCTTGAACCCCAGCACGACCCGTCCGTCTTCCAGCCTGCGCGCATGCAGGGCCAGCCGCCGCCTCGTGCCCGGCGGCACCGCCACGGTCGGCTCGACCTCGGTCTCGATCCGCTCGCGGGCCAGGGTCGACACCATGAGCTCCCGCTTCCAGTCCAGATAGGGTCCGTTCGCCCAGTGCTGCAGCGAACAGCCCCCGCAATCGCCATAGTGGGGCGACACCGGCGCAATCCGGTCGGGACTGGCCTCCAGGATCTCCGGCGCTTCCATCCGCCCGTCGATGACCTCGCCCCGCACGGTTTCGCCCGGCAGGGTCAGGGGCGCGAACACAGGTCCGGCGGGCGTGTGGGCCACGCCATCTCCCTGCCCGGCCACATGGGCGATCTTCAGCGTCATGGTCATCGGCGGCTTCTAGGGCCTGATCCGGAAAAGTGTGAGCGGTTTTCCGATCAGATCAGGCGCCGGCGAAAGAGGTCTGACGCCGATCCGAAACCTGAACGAAGATGAACGGCCCGCTCAAAACGCGTTCAGGTTGGCGGGCCCATAGATCAACCCAACAAGACGCCGGACCACCCCGGCGCCGAACAGGGGTTCTCTCTCATGACCGACTTCGTGAAATCCGCCGCTGTCGCCGCCGCCCTGGCCGCCGCCGCGACCCTCGTGCCCGCCGCCGCCTCGGCCCAGTCCTATGGCTATGGCAATGGCTACAATCAGGGCTACAGCCAGTCCTACGGCTCCAACAACCGCTATCAGGATCGCTGCCAGACCCTCGGTCAGGGCCGGACCGGAGCGGGCGCCCTGATCGGCTCAGGCGTCGGGGCCGTCGCCGGGTCGCAGATCGCCGCTCGCGGCAACCGCACCGAGGGCTCGATCATCGGCGGCCTGCTCGGCGCCATCGTCGGCTCCCAGGTCGGCCGTGCTTCGAACGACCAGTGCCGTTCGAACTCGACCTATTCGCAGGCCCCGACCTATTACAGCTCGAACGACCGCTACGACGACCGTGCCTACACCTCGAACCGGTACGACGACCGCGGCTATCGCGACGACTACCGCCGGGATGACCGCCGCGACGATCGGCGCGATGACCGTCGGAACGATCGCCGCTACGAGAACGGCTACGAGGTCAGCCCGGACGGCCACTACTATTTCGATCCGCGCCGCGGCTGGCTGCCGCGCTGATCGACCAGGTTCGCGACGTCGGTATTTTTCAGCCCCCCTGTCGATCGACGTCGTGACGGGCCGCCGGTGGAGCCATCCACCGGCGGCTTTTTCTTTGGCTGAAGGGTCGCTAACGCTCGCGACGCGGTCGCTCGCTGCTTGAGCGACGGGCTAGCGCCGCGCCCAGAGCAGGAACTCGATATTGCCGTCGCCCCCGGTGATGGGGCTTTCGGTCGTGGCCTGCACCTGCCAGCCGACGGTCGTCAGCCAGTCCGAGACCCGGCGGACCGCGTCCTGCTGAACCTCGGGATCCTTGACCACGCCCTTCTTGCCGACATCCTTCGGTCCATCGCCCTCGAACTGCGGTTTGACCAGGGCGATAAGGTCGGCGTCCTCCGCCGCAAGGTCCAGCGCGGCAGGCAAGACCTTGGCCAGACCGATGAAGCTGGCGTCGCAGACGACCAGACCCGGCGTTTCCGGGATCAACGCCCGGTCGAGCGTCCTCGCATCGGTCTTCTCGAGGTTCACGACGCGGGCATCGACCGAGACCTTCGGATGCAACTGCCCCTGGCCGACGTCGACCGCGAAGACCCTGGCCGCGCCACGCGCCAGACAGACCTCGGTGAAGCCGCCCGTCGAGGCGCCGATATCGAGCACGACGCGGCCCTGGACCGTCACAGGCCAGAGGGCCAGGGCGTGATCCAGCTTCAGCGCAGCGCGCCCGACGAAGCCATGAGCCTCCACCAGCGTCAGGACGGCATCCTCCGCCACATTTTGTGAGGCGGCGCGCGCCGGCCGCCCGTCGATCGTGACGCCCCCCGCCTCGATGGCCGCCCGTGCCCGGGCGCGGCTCTCGACCAGACCCCTGGCCACCAGAAGAACATCAAGACGCATCAGCGGTCATCCAGGGTCAGGCGCGGGGCCAGGTGGTCTAGAAACACCCGCGCCTTGCGGGGGAGTTCGCGATGGGTCCAGAGCGCCGTCAGATCCAGCGCCGGACCGGTCCAGCCGGGTGCAACCCGGACCAGCCGTCCGTTGACCACATCGGTCCGGACGGCGAATGACGGCATCATGGCGATCCCCGCCCCTGCCACAGCCAGCTCATGGACCACGGCGCCTGCAGCGGATGTCACGGGGCCGGACACCTCGAATGCGGTCACGCCTCCGGGCCCCGTCAGGGTCCAGCGCGACCCGGCCGTGGTTCCGGAGAAGACGATGGCCCGCCCCGCCAGCTGGTCCTCCAGGGACGCCTCGGGCCTGAGCGACGCCGCCACGCCCGGCGAGGCCACCAGCCACCGTTCATACGATCCCAGCCTTCGCCCCGTCATTCCGCTGTCGACCAGGGATCCGAGGCGCAGGATCAGATCCACGCCTTCGGCCACGGCGTCGATTCGCGCATCAGTCGCGGCCAGGTCCAGCCGGACCCGCGGCCAGGCTTCCAGAAACCCGGACACATGCGGGGCGACCTCCGCTGTGGCGAAGACGACCGAGGTCGAGACCCGCAACCGGCCCACGGGCTCCCGGTCGGCGCCGGCCGCCGCCTCCAGCAGGGCGACATCCTCGGCCAGCAGGCGCTGGGCCTGGTCATAGACTCGCTGGCCCGCCTCGGTGACCGAAAGCCGCCGTGTAGTCCGCAGCAGCAGCCGCGCGCCCAGATCGGTTTCCAGCGCGGCGATGGCCCGGCTGGTCGCGGGCTGGGACAGGCCGGCGTCGCGTCCGGCGCGCGAAAAGCTGCCGGTCTCGACCGCGCGGACGAACAGGCGAAGGGCGGACAGGCGATCCATCCCGCCTGTTTTCATGCGCTGGACGCATAAGTCAAAGACGATCTCCGCGGCTACTGGCAGGGACAGCGCCGGCGCATCTTTCTCTCCGACGACGCACCCCGCGTCTGCCAGATCAAGGAGACCGACCATGACCCAGTTCCCTGTCCACACCCTCGAATCCGCCCCCGAGGGCTCGCGCCCGTTCATCGCCGGCGCCAAGGCCGCCTTCGGCCTCGTGCCCAACCTCGTCGGCGAGTTCGCCGAGAGCCCGGCCGTGATCGAAGGCTATCTCGCCCTCGCCGGCGCCTATCAGAAGTCTGACCTGACGCCGCTGGAGCGCGAGGTCGTGCTGATCGCCGCCTCGGTCGAGAACGCCTGCCACTACTGCGTCGCCGCCCACACGACGGTCACCCAGGGCCAGCATCTGGACCAGACCGTGATCAACGCCGTCCGCAACGGCGGTCCGGTCGCCGATGCGAAGCTGGAAGCCCTGCGCGATTTCGCCACCCGCGTGGTGCGCGAGCGCGGCTGGGTCTCCGACGCTGACGTCAATCGCCTGATCGCGGCCGGTTACAGCGCCGGCAACGTCCTGGAAGTGGTGCTGGGCGTCGGCCTGAAGACCATCTCCAACTACGTCAACCACATCGCCGAAACGCCCGTGGACGCTGCCTTCCAGGCGAACGCCTTCGCCCCGAAGAAGGCCGCCTGACACCCGTCATCCCGCAATCCAGAGCCGGCGTCGGTCGAATTCCGACCGACGCCGCAGCCGGAGATCAAGCCATGCGCTTCCTGAACGCCGCCTTCGCCCTGACCCTCCTGGGCGCCCTCGTCCTGATCCTGCACGCCACCAGTCACGACACGCTGATCGCGGCCAGGTCGGTCAGCCCGAACATGCCGGCCATGATCGGCTAGAGGCTCTCCAGCCGGGCCAGGGCCACTTCCAGCCGCGCCTTGCCCGCCTCGGCCTCGGCCAGTTTGGCCCGCTGCTCGTCGATCACGGCCGGGGCCGCGCGCTCGACGAAGTTCGGGTTGCCCAGCTTCTTCATCACATGGCCGACGTCGCTCTCGAAGGCTGCGATCTCCTTCGTCAGGCGGACCCGTTCAGCCGCCAGGTCGATGATCCCGGCCAGCGACAGGGCCGCCGCCGATCCGCCGGACACGAAGGTCACGGCCCCGGCCGGCGCCGAATCCGCCGAGGCGACCTCGGACACCCGGGCGAGCGTCAGGATCAGGTCGCGGTGCCGCATCGCCCGGTCCGAGGTCGCCGCATCCGGTGCAACGAAGGTCAGAGGCGGCTTGGCGCCCGGCTGCACGTTCATCTCGGCGCGCAGACCGCGCACCTCTCCGACCAGATCGACCAACCAGCCGATCTCGGCCTCGGCCTCCGCGTCAATGAAGGCGTCCGGCAACACAGGCCAGGCGGCGCCGATCAGGGTCGGCTCGTTGCGCGGCGCGCCCTCCGTGCCGAGCTCGGCCCACAGCTCCTCGGTGATGAAGGGCATGACCGGATGCAGCAGCTTCAGGGTCTGGTCCAGCGTCCAGGCCGTCATGGCCCGCGTCTCGGCCTTGGCCGCCTCGTCCGAGCCCTGGAACACCGGCTTGGCCAGCTCCAGATACCAGTCGCAGAAGACGTTCCAGACGAACCTGTAGAGCGCCGACGCGGCGTCATCGAACCGCCCCCCCTCGATGGCCTCCGACACCGCGCGCTCGGTCTTGGTCAGCTCGCCGCGAACCCAGCGGTTGACGGTCTGTTCGACGGCGGCCGGATCGAAGCCCTCGACCCGCGCACATTCGTTCATCTGGCTGAACCGGGCCGCGTTCCACAGCTTGGTGCCGAAGTTGCGATAGCCCTCGATCCGCTGCTTCGACAGCTTGATGTCGCGCGTGCCCGACAGGATGGCCATGGTGAAGCGCAGGGGATCGGCCCCCAGCTCGTCGATGATCACCAGGGGGTCGATCACGTTCCCCTTGGACTTGCTCATCTTCTGGCCCTTCTCGTCGCGTACGAGGCCATTGATGATGACGCGTTTGAACGGGACCTCGTCCATGAAGTGCAGGCCCATCATCATCATCCGGGCGACCCAGAAG
Source organism: Brevundimonas sp. (assembly GCF_027484365.1). Lineage (GTDB taxonomy): Bacteria > Pseudomonadota > Alphaproteobacteria > Caulobacterales > Caulobacteraceae > Brevundimonas. The sequence goes on from NZ_JAIXTC010000026.1 coordinate 98,008, forward strand.
AAGATGATGTCCGCCGCCGTGACGAGGTCCGAGGTCGGATAGAACCGCTCCAGATCCTCCGTCTTCTCCGGCCAGCCCATGGTCGAGAAGGGCCACAAAGCCGAGGAGAACCAGGTGTCGAGAACATCCTCGTCCTGGGTCAGGGCCTTGCCGCCCGCCTGTTCGACGGCTTCCGCCTCGGTCTCGGCGACATAGATGTTTCCGTCGGCGTCATACCAGGCCGGGATGCGGTGACCCCACCAGAGCTGGCGGCTGATGCACCAGGGCTCGATGTTGCGCAGCCATTCGAAATAGATCTTCTCGTACGACTTCGGCTCGAACACCGTGTCGCCCTGCTCCACCGCCCTCAGGGCCGGCTGGGCCAGGGTGTGGGCGTCGACGTACCACTGGTCCGTCAGCCACGGTTCGATGACGACGCCGGAGCGGTCGCCGTGCGGCACGACATGCCGGGTCTTCTCGATCTCCTTCAGCCAGCCCTCGGCCTCGGCGCGGGCGACGATGGCCTTGCGTGCGGCGAAGCGGTCGAGTCCCTGAAGGTCCACAGGGATACTGTCCACGACCTCAAGAACATCAAGGTCTTCCAGCGAGTTGCCGTCAGCATCGACACCTTTGAAGGCCGCGCCGTGATCGAGGATGCGGCCGAACGCATCCATCACATTGATGGCGCGCAGGCCCGCCCGCTTCCCGACCTGGAAGTCGTTGAAGTCGTGCGCCGGGGTGATCTTCACCGCGCCGGAGCCCTTAGTCGGGTCGGCATAGTCGTCGGCGACGATGGGGATGCGGCGGCCGGTGATCGGCAAGATCACCGACTGGCCGACGATAGAGGCATACCGTTCGTCGCCCGGATGCACCGCCACCCCGGTATCGCCCAGCATGGTCTCCGGCCTTGTCGTCGCCACGACGATGAAGTCACGCGTCTCCCACTCCGTCGCCTTGCCGTCCTCATCGAAGGCGACGGGATGCTCGTAGGTGACGCCGTCCGCCAGCGGATAGGCGAAATGCCAGTAGGCACCCTCGACCTCGCGCTGCTCGACCTCCAGATCCGAGATGGCCGTCTGGAACTGCGGGTCCCAGTTCACCAGCCGCTTGTCGCGATAGATCAGCCCTTCCTGATGCAGCTTGACGAAGACCTTGCGGACGGCGGCGTTCAGTCCCTCGTCGAGGGTGAACCGCTCACGCGACCAGTCGCAGGAGGCGCCGAGGCGACGCAGCTGCTGGACAATGGTCCCGCCAGATTCTGCCTTCCACTCCCAGATCTTCTCGACGAAGGCCTCGCGGCCCATCTCGCGGCGTCCGACATTGCCCGCGGCCGCCAGCTGGCGCTCGACCACCATCTGCGTCGCGATCCCGGCGTGGTCCGTGCCCGGCAGCCACAGCACCGCCTTGCCCTGCATCCGGTGATAGCGGGCCAGGATGTCCTGCAGGGTGTTGTTTAGCGCATGGCCGATGTGCAGCGATCCCGTCACGTTCGGCGGCGGGATGACGATCGAATAGGCCTCGGCCGCGCCATCGGTCTTCGGCGCGAAGGCTCCCGAGGCCTCCCACTGGGCATAGAGGCGGGGTTCGGCGGCAGTGGGATCGAAGGTCTTGTCGAGCATTGGGAGGTCCGGAAATGCGAAGGGGCGGCCCGTGAGAGCCGCCCCTGCTGGTCATAGTCGCCGGTGGCGAGCGGGGCTAGCCCGCGCTGCGGGCGATGCGTTCGACTTCCTTGCGTACCGCCGCCTCGACGATGCCGGGCAGGTTGGCGTCGAGCCAGTCTTTCAGCATCGGGCGCAGCAGGCTGCGGGCGAGGTCGTCGATCGTCGGGCCGACGCCGCCGGTCGGAACCGGCTCAGGCTGACGGAAGGCGGCTGACAGGCCCGCGAAGGCCGAGGCGGACGCCGCCGCCGCGCTGTCGCCGACCAGCGAGTCATAGGGCTCGGCCGGGGTGCTGGGGGCTGGACGCTCCGGCTCCGTGAAAGAGGTCGGGAAGGGCTCGGGTTCCGGGTCGGCCGGGGCCGTCACGTCCAGGTCGCCGATGGTCTCTGCAGCCGGGGCCTCGTAACGATCGGTCAGGTCGAGGATCTCTTCCTCTTCTTCTTCCGGTTCCGGCTCAGGGACCGGGGGCGCCGCATCCATCACGACCGGCGCGGGTTCCGGCTCGGGCTCGGGCGCCGGCGTCGCTTCAGCCGCAGGGGCGTCGTCTTCAGAGATAATCCGGCGGATGGACGCCAGGATCTCTTCCATCGTCGGTTCTTGGGCGGTGGTGTCGGTCATATTCGGGCCTTCGAAGAACCTGCGCCGGCCGCCTTGGGCCCACGCGTGACGAACGAGTTATATCGGAGCCTGCGCTCAGCCCTGCCCCAAATCATTTCGTCGCACCAACGCCCTTTGGAATCAACGGGCGTTTTCGCCTGATTGGTTAATCCGCCGACGTCAGTTTGAGTTCGGCGCGGTCCGAACGATCTCACCGTCAAGCTGGGTGTCGATCGGCGCATTCTCCGTCTCGTTGGCCGGCGTGATCGCCGGCGCGGCGATGCGATCGAGCGTCTCGACCAGACCATCCCACGGCACGGCGCCGCGCAGCCGGACGCGTCCGGCGTTCACGGCCGGATCATAGATCTCGATCGCGGGATTCAGGTCCTCGCCGCTCAGCCGACCCATGGAAGTCAGCAGCGACGCCTGGGCGACGTAGAGATTGCGCTTGGCCACGGCCAGGTTGATCTCGGCGTTGCGCAGCTCCAGCTCGCCGTTCAGTACGTCGAGGGTGGTGCGCAGACCGACCTGCTGCTCCTGACGGACCCCCTCGGCAGCCACGCGTGCGGCGCTGACGCCCGCGACGCCCGCTTCCAGCTGCGAACGGTTCGAGACGACCTGGGCATAGGCGCTCGAGACGCCCTGCAGGACGGACCGCTTCTGGCGATCGATCTCGATCTTGGCGGCGTTGGCCTGTTCCAGGGCCTGGGCGACGCGGGAGCTGTTCAGACCGCCGGTGAAGAGCGGCACCGACAGGCTGACGCCGGCCTGGAAGGTGTTGGTCCGGTCCGACAGATCGAAGCCGTTGACGGGCGTCGAACCGCCATAGGAACTCGAAAGACCCACGGAAGGTAGATAGGCCGAACGGGCCTGGGCGTGACGGGCCTCGGCTTCCTGCAGCTGGTACTCGGCCGCCAGCAGGTTGGGGTTCTCGGCAAGCCCGATGTCGAGGGCGGCGTCGAAATCGGTCGGCACACCCGGCAGGGGCGGCGGCGCTTCCAGATTGGTCGGGGCCTGGCCGACGACCGCGGCATAGGAGGCGCGCGAAACGGACAGCTGGGCCTGGGCGCCGGCGAGGTCGGCTTCGGACTGGGCCAGACGGGCCTCCGACTGGGACACGTCGGTGCGGGTGATCTCCCCAACCTCGAAGCGCGCGTTCGATTCGTCGAGCTGGCGACGCAGAACGGCAAGGTTGGCTTCGCGGATGCGCAGGATTTCGACGTCGCGCTGCACGTCGACATAGGCCTGGATCACAGCGCCCAGGACCTGCTGCTCGATGCTGCGCAGGGATTCGCGGCCGCTCAGAACCGACGCCTCTGCGGCGTCGATGCCGCGCGCGATCCGACCACCCGAATAGAGGGTCTGGTCCACGCCGATGCTGGCGCCGATCGAATCGGTTTCGCTCGTGCTGCGCGAGGCGGGAATGTCGTCGACGCCGTCGCCATTGAGGTCGATCCCGGCGACAGGCTGGTCGCGGTGGGTATAGCTGGCCGAGCCGCTGACGGACAGCGTCGGGCGCAGGCCGGCGCGGGCCTGGGGCACCGCTTCGTCCAGAGCACGCTGCTGGGCGCGCTGACCCTGAAGGGTCGGATTGGTGCGGTAGGCCAGGGCAATGGCCTCCTGCAGGGTTTCGGCCCACGCAGGCGCGGCCAGACCCGCGGTAACGGCGATCAGGGCGACGGAGGCGAGTGCGCGCGAGCGTTTGAACATGACAGTATCCCGATGGGCGTCGTGGACGGCGCCGAAATCTCTTCGCAGGCCTAGTGCGTGACCGACTACAGCTACGCCAGTTAAGTTTTTTTCACGCGACCGCCAGCCGATTGCATCGAAACCGCGGCAATCAGAGGGCGAATGCGGGCGCCGGTGTCATTTCGGCCAGCACCGGCGGGGCCGCGTCGAAAAGTTCGCGGCGCGACACGCCCTCGCGACCCTTCACATAGAGGACCGCCCGCCCGTTCGGGCCAGGACGCTCGACCACCGCCAGACGGCCGCCAACACGCAGCGCCGCCAGCCACGCCGTCGGCCGAACGGCGACCGCGCCTTCGGAGACGATGATGTCCCAGTCCTGCCCGGCAGGTTGCGACAGGGGCGCGACGGCGGAGGCGACGCCGGCCTCGGCAAGAGCCGGTCCGACCACGTCGAGCACGGACGCCTCGGATTCCTGGGCCGTCACGGAGAGCTTCATCGCGGCCAGGACGGCGGCCGCATAGGGGCCGGCGATCGCCAGGGCGGTCTCGCCCTCACGGGCATCCAGCGCCTGAATCAGCTTTGAGACTTCGCGGGCCTGCATCAGCCGGCGACCCGCCGCGATCTCGACCTCGACCTCGCCATAGGCGGCGAAGGCCTGGTCCGGGGCGCAATAGCGTTCGCGCGGCACGGTCATCAGGGCGGCCTGGAGCGTGCGGTCGGTGACGTCATTCACCCGGACCTGGGAGTCCACCATGACTTTGCGAGCGGCGGCGTAATCCATGTGACGCGGAATCCCTGAATCGAAAGCGACCGGCCGGGCCGGAAATCTGCCGCGCTTATAGGTCCGTGCGTGTCCTGCGACAATCGCGTTGCAGCCACGGACCCGATCTGATAGCGAACGCCCCTCGCGATCTGGGGGCTTTTACAAACCCCTATGGCCTGATGGCGGAGTGGTGACGCAGAGGACTGCAAATCCTTGCACCCGGGTTCGATTCCCGGTCAGGCCTCCATCGCGATCTCATCGAGATCGATGATGAAAATCAGATCGGCGCGGTCATCCAGCCGATCGCGCCGGCGCCGCCGACAGCCGCCGCCACGACACCGATCGCGACCGCGATCCGCACATTGCGGCTCATGAACCCCAGAATAGCAGCCATGTCGTCCTCCCCGGACGTCCATAGCGACACGGAAAGCGACGTTCATCAAGGTGTATGAAGCGTTAACACGCTGAAATCACGCCGCTGTCAGCGAACCGTCACCGACGTGACCTGATAGAGGGCCAGGGCGCTGGTTACGGCGACGTTCAGGGAATCGAAGCCGCCCGCCATCGGGATGCCCACCGTCCTCACACGCGCCATAATCTCCGACGGCAGCCCCGGCCCTTCCGACCCGACCAGAATGGCCCTGCGCCCGCCCGCCGCCAGACCGGACAGTGGCTCCGTCGCGCCGGGCGACAAGGCGATCACCTGGAACCGGGCCGCCTGCAGGGCCACGATCAGATGGTCCAGCGAGGCGGCGCCGGCGCCCGGTGTCCTCAGAACGGCCCCGACCGACACCCGGATCGCCTTGCGATAGAAGGGATCGCAGCAGCGCTCGTCCCTCAGCACCGCCGCCGCACCGAAGGCCGCGGCGTTCCGGAAAAGCCCGCCCATATTGTCGTGATTGCCGATCCCGGCGCAGGCCAGGACGACACAGTCCTCCGGCAGGTCGGCGAGGACCGCCTCGACCGGTCGTTCGACCGGCTTCTCGCCGAGCGCCAGCAGACCGCGGTGCAGGGGAAAGCCGGCGATGGCGTCCATGACCGCCTGGGAGGCCGCATAGACGGGCGTCTCGGGGCCCGCCGCCGCGATCAGGTCCTTCTGGGCCTCAAGCCGATTCGCCGCGATGAGCAGCGACCGCGCCCGGCACAGGGACGCGGGCGACAGAAGGGTGCGGATCACCACCTCCCCCTCCGCCACGAACAGTCCTTCGCGTCCCGTCAGGTCGCGCTCGCGGATATCGCGATAGGCGGCCACGCGGGGATCCGAGGGGTCGTCGATGAACTGAACGCTGTTGGCTGACATTTCCCGTTGCACAATCAAGAAGGCCGCTGCTATAGGCCCGCCTCCCGAGCCCCTGTTCCGCGGTAGCTCAGTGGTAGAGCAGCCGACTGTTAATCGGCTGGTCGTAGGTTCGAATCCTACCCGCGGAGCCACTCGGCGCTTTAGCCCGATTTCGAGACGGCGCTACCGCCTTTCTGGCGGACACACAGGCAAGGCAGACCATCAGCGCCGTCCCGGCCGCAACCGAGGCTTGGCTCATGATTTCGCGCCCCGCGACGATCGGCATCGACTTCGGCACCACCAATACGGTCGTGGCTCTCTCTGGCGAAGACGGCGAGGCCATCGTGGTGCGGTTCGAGGCGCCGGGCGGTGAGGTCGCCACCTTCCGGTCGACATTGAGCTTCCAGCTACACCCCGGTCCGGGCGGCTCGACGCCCGAGCGTGTCGTCGAGGCCGGCCCCTGGGCCATCGAGGCCTATGTCGAGGATCCGCTCGACACCCGCTTCATCCAGTCGTTCAAGACATTCGCCGCCAGCGCCGCCTTCACCGAGACGGTCATCGACAACCGTCGCTACGGGTTCGAGGATCTGCTGGCGGCCTTTCTTCTGCGCCTCCGTCACCATGCAGGTGCCCCCATGGACGTCCTGCCGCCCCGCGTCATCGTCGGGCGGCCGGTGACCTTCGCCGGCGGATCGCCGGACGCGGATCTGGCCTTGCAGCGGTACCAGACCGCCTTCGCCCGGCTGGGCTTCACCGACATCCGCTATGCCTACGAACCCATCGGCGCAGCCTTCTTCTTCGCCCGCAATCTGACCGAACCGGCCACCGTTCTCGTCGCCGACTTCGGCGGCGGCACCAGTGACTTCTCCATCGTCCGCTTCGAGCCCTCGCCCGAGGGCCTTCGATCGACCCCGCTGGCGCGCTCTGGCGTGGGCGTGGCCGGCGACGCCTTCGACTACCGGATCATCGACCAGTTGGTCTCGCCGACCCTGGGCAAGGGCGGGTCCTACCGGACGTTCGGAAAGGTTCTGCCAATCCCGCAACGCTACTTCGCCGCTTTCGCCCGCTGGGACCAGCTGGCCCTGTTGCGCGCCTCGCGCGACATGAAGGACATCCGCGCCCTGGCCCGCACCGCCGTGGAGCCGGACAAGGTCTGCCGTCTGATCGAGGTGCTCGACGACAACCACGGCTATGCCCTCTACCAGGCGGTCTCGCTCCTCAAGACGGACCTGTCGGCCGAGGAGACCGCGACCTTCGTCTTCGAGGCCGGGTCGATCCGGCTTGAGGCGGCCGTCGCCCGGTCGGAGTTCGAAGCCTGGATCGCGCCGGAGCTGGCCGCCATCGAGGGCGCGGTCGACCAGGCCATCGATCAGGCCGGTCTGCGGCCGGACGAAATCAACCGGGTCTTCCTGACCGGCGGCACCTCCTTCGTTCCGGCGGTGCGGGACATCTTCCACCGCCGTTTCGACTCCACAAAGATCGAGACCGGCGGCGAGTTCGAATCGATCGCCTCGGGACTGGCCCTGATCGGGCGGGAAACGGACCTCGATCTCTGGACGGAGCGCCGCTGACGAGACTCCCCCGGGATCGCCCTTTAGGGTCGGGGCGGACATGACCGAACAGATCTCGCCCGCCCTCGCCCGACGCATGGCCCTGGCCGCCCAGGGTTTCGGCAGACCCCGCCCCCCGACGGCAGGCAGCCGCCAGTTCCGCGACACGGCCCGGCGGCTGGGTGTGATCCAGATCGACAGCGTCAACGTCGTCAGCCGCACCCACTATCTGCCGGCCTTCTCACGCCTCGGCGACTATCCGCGCGCGCTGCTGGAAGCCGAGGCCTGGGGCAAAAGGCCGTCGCTGTTCGAATACTGGGGTCACGAGGCCTCGCTGATGCCTCTGGAGATCCAGCCCCTGATGCGCTGGCGGATGGAGCGGGCGCGCGACGGCCACGGCATCTGGACCGGCCTCAACCGCTTCGGCCGCGAACGCCGCGACTATATCGACGGCGTCCTGACTGAAATCGAACGGCGCGGCCCCGTCACGGGCGCCGACTTCGCTGCCGGCCCGCGGGGCAAGCCCGGCTGGTGGGAGTGGTCGGACGGCAAGCGCGCCCTGGAATGGCTGTTCTGGGCCGGGCTGATCACGACCAGGACCCGGCGGGGCTTCGAGCGGGTCTATGACCTCACCGAGCGCGTCATCCCCTCCGCGATTCGGGACCTGCCGACCCCGACCGAGGCCGACGCCCAGCGGGCTCTGGTCCGGATCGCCGCCGCCGCCATGGGCGTCGCCACAACCGCCGACCTGCGCGACTATTTCCGCCTGCCGCTTCAGGACGCGCGAGACCGCGTCGCCGAACTGGTCGAGGAAGGCGATCTGGCCCCGGTCGTCGTGCCGGGCTGGAAAGGCGCCGCCTGGATCGCACCCGACGCCCGCAGGCCGCGCAGGATTCAGGGCGCCGCCCTCCTCTCCCCCTTCGACAACCTGATCTGGTTTCGCGACCGGTCCGAGCGGCTGTTCGACGTCCGCATCCGGCTGGAGATCTACACCCCGGCGCACAAGCGGGCGCACGGCTACTATGTCCTGCCCTTCCTCGAGGATGAGGCGGTCACGGCACGGGTCGATCTGAAGGCCGATCGTCAGGCCGGAGCCCTGCTGGTCCAGGCCGCCTGGCGCGAGCCGCTCGCGACACCCGAGACAGCCGCACGACTGGCTACGGAACTCGTCGGTATGGCGGGCTGGTTGGGTCTCGGCCGCGTCGCGGTCAAGCCGCGCGGTGACCTGGCGCCCGACCTGTCCGACGCCCTGCCGGGTTGATGCACAAGAAAAAGCCCGACGCGGACGCCGGGCTGAAGAAGTTCGGTGATGGTGGGTGTCCTCGAAGAGAACACACCAACGGTTGGCGTGAACCGGTTAACGAACCGTTGCCGGCTTGTCGGGGAACCAGGTTGACTGACGACCGCCGCCAGGACTCGACCAGGCGATGCTCCAGCCCGCTCCCGAGCGTCGCAATGTATCGGTCGTCGCGGCCCCGCCCGGAGCCGGCGCATAGGCGGTTCCGTCGACCGTGATCGGCGATGTGCCGTCCCCGGAGCCCGCAAGCCGCCAGCGCCCCTGGGCGTCCGCCCTCACCGTGCGCTGGACGTCCCCCGCGATGACGACCTCGGTCCCGCTCGGCGCCCGTCCGGAGACGAAAGCCGCCCGTCCGTCGGTGTCTACGGCGTCCAGACCTGACCCGGCGTCGAGCCGCTGCGTCGGTGCGCCAATGGCCAGGAGAGCGATTGGCGACGAGGGGTCCGCACCGATCAGCAGACGGTAGGGCGCGGGAAACCCGGCCTGACCGACGCGCGCCTCCACGAGGAAAAGCATGTCCTGCGCCGGTCGCGGCACCCGCAACTCGAACCGTCCCTCTGCATCCGCCCCCACGGCATAGGCCAGATCGCCCGCGCCGCTGACCACAACGCGGCCCAGCGGCGACGCCTGCCCTCGCACGATCAGTTCACTCCCGCTTGAGGCGACCCCGTCGATCTCGGGCGGCATGACCCAGCCCGACTCCTGCGTCGTCTCGGCAGCCGGCGCGGTCTGGTCGCTGCAGGCCGAACCGGCCAGGGCGGCAAGCACGGCCAATGTCGATGCGATCGGTCGTTTCATCCTGTCCGTCGGGTCTGTAGGACTGTTCGTCCAGATAGACCGGCGCGATCGGCCTGTCTCCAACCTTGCGCTTCGTCCCGAGGGTTCATGTCGGCGTCCATTCCCACCATCGCTCCGTTCGAAGGCCACTCGGTCTGCCTCTTCTGCGGCTCTTCCGACGCCGCCGATCCCGTCTACACCCGGGCCGCCGCCGAATTCGGCGCGGCGACGGCGCGCGAGGGCTGGAGGCTGGTCTACGGCGGCGGCGGCGTGGGCCTGATGGGCGCGTCGGCCCGCGCGGCGCACGAGGCCGGCGGCCGGGTTGTCGGCATCATGCCCGCCTTCCTGCGCAGCCGCGAACGTCTGTTCGACGAGGTCGAAACCATCGTCGTCACCTCGATGCACGAGCGCAAGCAGCTCATGTATGACCAGTCAGACGCTTTCGTGGTCGCACCCGGCGGTATCGGCACTCTGGAGGAGGTCGTGGAACTGCTGTCCTGGAAGCGACTGGACCTGCACGGCAAGCCGGTGATTTTCCTCAATATCGGCGGCTTCTGGGAGACGTTCTTCGCCCTCATGCGCCAGAGCGTGGAGACGGGCTTCACCCCGGCGTCCTTCCTTCAGGCCTGGACGGTCTGCGACACGGTCGAGGCGGCGATCCTGGCGATGCGACATGCTGACGCTTCGCCGGCCTTGAAACATGACCGACGATAAGTAATCATTGGTAAGTCAGCGCCTCAGTCCGTTCTTTTTGAAAACTGGATTGACAGTTTTTAAAAACAACTCACTATGCCGGTGCTGATGCTGGATCGCCTCGGTCCGCCCTTGCCCCGGAGTCTCCCCATGCGCGCCGTCCTCCCCCTGCTCGCCCTCTGCGCCGCCTTCGCCGGCGCACCCGCAATCGCCCAGTCGACCGCACCGACCCGCCTGGTCCTGGCTGACGCCTCGCGCGTTCCTGCCCGCGCCACCATCATCGACGGCGCCAGCTGGCGTTGCGAAGGCCAGACCTGCACCGCTTCGGGGGGCGCCGATCAACCTGCCCCACGCGCCTGCCGACGGGTCGCCGCCCGTCTTGGGCCGGTGACGGAATTCTCATGGAAGGGCACGGCCCTGTCGGCAGAACAACTGGCCGCCTGCAACGCCTAGAATGCAAAAGGGGCGGTCCACCGGACCGCCCCTTTTCATTTCCGCCCTAGGCGATTTCGCCCCTGAGCCGCTTCTCGATCCGTTCGCGTCCGATCAGCGGCACGATCGTCGCCATGTCCGGCCCGTGCGGCTGGCCCGTCAGGATATGACGGAGCGGCATGAACAGGGCCTTGCCCTTGGCCCCCGTGGTTTCCTTGACCGCATTGGTCCAGGCCGACCATGCGCCCGCGTCGATGACCTCGGGCAGCACGGCCAGCGCCGCCGCCGCGAAGGCCGGATCCTCGATCACCGGCGTGACCGGCCCCCGTACCATCCGAGCCAGATCGACGACGTCGGCGAACTTCGTCAGATTGGCCCGCACCCCGTCCCAGAAGGTTTCGCCGAGATCACAGTCCAGCGCCTCCAGCCGCGCCTTCGCCGTCGCATAGGGCATGGCGTGCAGGGCCTGGGCGTTGAGCCGGTCCAGATCCTCGGTGTCGTAGCGGGCCGGCGACCGGCCCATCTTGTCGAAGCTGAAGCCGAGGCCCAGGGCATGGATATCGGCGGCGACTTCCAGCGGATCCGACGTGCCGATCCGGCCCAGATGGCTGGTGATGGCGATCGGCTCATAGCCCTGGTCCCGCATCTCGGCGACCGACAGGGATCCGAGACGCTTCGACAGCGCAGCCCCGTCGGCCCCGACCAGCAGCGGCATGTGGGCGAAGTTCGGCACCGTCGTTCCGAGGCCCGCTGCGATCAGGGCTTCAAAAATCTCGATCTGGGCGCCGGTGTTGGTGGTATGATCCTCGCCCCGGATGACGTGGGTGATCCCCATGTCGATGTCGTCGACGACCGACGGCAGGGTGTAGAGGTAGAGCCCGTCCTCGCGGATCAGCACCGGGTCCGACATCGAGGCCGTGTCCACCTCGGCATGACCGCGCGACAGGTCCTCCCAGGCCACGCGGCGGCCGTCCAGCTTGAAACGCCAGTGCGGCTTCCGGCCCTCGGCCTCGAACGCGGCCTTCTCTTCGTCCGTCAGCGCGAGGGCGGCGCGGTCATAGATCGGCGGCAGTCCGCGCGACAGCTGCACCTTGCGACGGCGGTCCAGCTCTTCCGATGTATCGTAGGCAGGATACAGGCGCCCGGCCGCCTTCAACCGCTCGGCCGCGTCGTCATATCGGTCGAACCGCTTCGACTGGTTGTACCGCTCGTCCCACAGCAGGCCGAGCCAGGTCAGGTCGTCCTCGATCCCCTGCTCGAACTCCGGCGTCGAACGGGCCAGGTCGGTGTCGTCGATGCGCAGGACGAACGAGCCACCCTGGCCCTTGGCGAACATCCAGTTGACCAGGGCGGTGCGGACGTTGCCGACATGCAGCTTGCCGGTGGGCGACGGGGCGAAACGGACCTTGACGGACATGGGACAGCGAGACCTTGAAAGCGAGGCGCGTAGGTCGGTCACGCGTCGTCCCAAGTCAAGGACGGCGGCGGACGGGCCCTTCGGTCGCTTTTCGGCTTTTCCGGCAACGATCTTGCGGCATAAGGCGTCGATGACCGCTCCCGCCTCCCTGACCGTCGATCTGGACGCCCTTTCGCACAACTTCCATGCGCTGGAGGCCGTGACCGGCGTGCCCGTGCATCCGGTGGTGAAGGCCAATGCCTATGGCCTGGGCGCCGTTCTGGTGGCGAAACGGCTGCTGGCCGAGGGTGCGCGGACCTTCTTCGTCGCTCGCCTGAACGAAGGCGTCGCCCTGCGCGAGGCGCTCGGCCCCGAACCGACCCTCTATGTGCTGGACGGCTGCGTCGGCGATGCGGCAGGTGCGCTGAAGGCCGCCGATCTACGCCCGATCCTCAACCACAGCGATCAGATCGCGTCCTGGACGGCGGCCGGCGGCGGAGCCTGCGGGCTGCAGATCGACACCGGCATGAACCGGCTTGGCTTTCGCCCGGAGGACGCACCCGAACCCTTCCAGGGCCTCGAACTGGTCATGAGCCACCTCGCCTGCGCCGACGAACCGGGCGAACCGATGAACCGGCGCCAGCGCGACGCTTTCGCCGCCGCGTCGGCGCGTTATCCGGACGCCCTGAAGTCCTTCGCCAATTCCGGTGGGTGCTTCCTCGGCCCCGACTATGGTTTCGACGCCGTGCGCCCGGGCATCTGCCTCTACGGCGGTGGCCCCGAAGGACGGCCCGATCCCCGACTGAAGGCCGTCGCGACCCTGACCGCCGAAATCCTGCAGATCCGCGAGCTCCCGGCGGGCGAGAGCGTCGGCTATTCGCGCGGCTTCATCGCCGGCAGGACCCGGCGCATCGCCACCTGCGGCGCGGGCTACGCCGACGGCGTCTTCCGCAGCAACTGTCCTGACGGCCGGGTCTGGGCCGCCGGCGCCCTGCGCCCGGTCCTGGGTCGGGTGTCGATGGACGTTATCGCCGTGGACGTGACCGACGCCGACATCGGCCTCGGCGATCGCGTCGAACTGTTCGGGGCCAACCGCCCGATCGACGATGCCGCCTCGGCCGCGGGGACAATCAGCTATGAGCTGCTGACGTCCATCGGCAACCGCTGCGACCGCACCTGTCTTGGGGCACGCTAGCGGGCACGACAATATCGGTCGCACCCTCATCGACTCCCCCTGCCCGGCGCCGCGCGACTCCTGTAAGCCGTCCGTATGGCCAGAGACGGTGCGATCTATGTTTGTCAGTCCTGCGGGGCCGTCCACGGCAAGTGGTCGGGCCAGTGCGGCTCCTGCGGCCAGTGGAACACCATCGTCGAGGAAGGCCGTTCGGCCTCGCCCCCCGGCGCTCTGAAGCCCGCGTCCACCGCCAGGGCGCGGGGTCTGCAGTTCGAATCCCTGCTGTCCGAGACCCCTGAACCGCCCCGCATCGTCACCGGCGTGACCGAGTTCGACCGCGTCTGCGGCGGCGGCGTCGTGCCCGGCTCGGCCATCCTGCTCAGCGGCGATCCCGGGGTCGGCAAGTCGACCTTGCTGCTCGACGTCGCCGGCCGCGCCGCCCTGTCCGGCGCCCGCGTCGCCTATATCTCCGGCGAGGAGGCGATCGAGCAGATCCGCGCCCGCGCCAAACGGATGGGCCTGTCCGAGGCGCCAGTTCAGCTCGCCTCCGCCACGGCGCTCCGCGACATCCTCGCGACTCTGAAGCGGGACAGGTTCGACATCGTCATCGTCGATTCGATCCAGACCCTGTGGTCCGACGCCCACGAGGCCGGGCCCGGCTCCGTGACCCAGGTCCGCGCCTGCGCCGGCGAACTGGTCCGTCTGGCCAAGGCCGGCGGCCCCGCCGTCGTCCTCGTCGGCCACGTCACCAAGGACGGACAGGTCGCAGGCCCGCGCGTGGTCGAACACATGGTCGATGCGGTCCTCAGCTTCGAGGGCGAGCGAGGCTATCCCTTCCGGATTCTGCGCGCCGGCAAGAACCGCTTCGGCGCCACCGACGAGATCGGCGTGTTCGAGATGGGCGACGCGGGCCTGCGCGAAGTCTCCAATCCGTCGGCCCTGTTCCTCGGCGAGGGCAAGGATCGTGCGCCCGGCGCGGCCGTCTTCGCCGGGATCGAAGGCTCCCGCCCCGTTCTGGTCGAGATCCAGGCCCTGGTGTCCAAATCCGCCTATGGCACGCCGCGTCGCGCCGTCATCGGCTGGGAGACAGGCCGCCTCGCCATGATCCTGGCGGTGCTGGAGGCCCGCTGCGGTTTCGGCTTCGGCGACCAGGACGTCTATCTGAACGTCGCCGGCGGCCTGCGCATCAACGAGCCGGCCGCCGACCTCGCCGCCGCCGCGGCCCTGATTTCATCCGCCACGGGCATGCCCCTGCCCCAGGGCTGCATCGTCTTCGGCGAGATCAGCCTGTCCGGAGAGGTCCGCGCCGTCGGCCGGGCCGAGGCCCGCCTGCGCGAGGCGCAAAAGCTCGGCTTCGACCAGGCCCTCTCGCCCCCCCTGACGGTCAAGGGGGGCGGTGTTCTGGTCACAGGCGTCAGCCGATTGACCGAGGCGGTCGAACGAATCTCCCAGAACAGGTATTGATGTCGGTGGTCTGCACGGGAACCGAATGACCGGCTTTGACGCCTTCGCCATTATCGTGATCCTTGCCTCAGCGGCCGCCGGCTGGGTTCGCGGCGGCACGCGTGAGCTGATCACCCTGCTCAGCTTTGTGCTGGCGGCCTTCATCGCCTTGGTCGCCCTGCCCCTGACGGCCCCCATTGGGCGCGCCCTGGTCGACCCCGACTGGGCCGGATCCATCGCCGCCGCGATCGCCTCCTTCCTGCTGGTCTATTTCGGAATCCGCATCTTCGGCTCGATTCTGTCGAAACGCGCCCAGGCCCATCCGACACTGGGCGGAATCGACCGGTTCATCGGCATCCTTGTCGGCACCGGCCGGTCCCTGGTCCTACTGGGCGCCATTCATCTGGTCATTGTCGCCGCCATGCCCGGCGAAAAGACGCCGCGCTGGCTGTCCGAGGCGACCCTGCGTCCGGTCAGCGCCGGAGCCGCCCGCGCCATCCAGATCATCCTCCCCGGCATCGGCCGCGGCGCCGACGCCATCAGCCCGGTGGTCGATTCATCCGTCCGCAGAGGCTTTTCGAACGATCAAGCCTTGCCCTCGCCCCAAACCGGCCCTAACTCGCGCCCGTCCGCCGTCCAGTAAAATTTCGCCTGTCATCGGAGCCTCCACGATGCGCAGCTTGCCCCACGACATCCAGCCTCCGGTCGTTCACCGGGAGCACTATCGAGACGCGGATGACGACCATCCGCGCCTGGAATGCGGCGTCTGCGGCGTCTGGGGCGCCGACAAGGACGAGGCCTCGGGCATCGTCGCCCTCGGCCTCCACGCCCTGCAGCATCGCGGCCAGGAAGCCTGCGGTATCGCCTCGGTCAATGCCGAGCGCTTCCACACCGAACGCCACATGGGCCATGTCGGCGAGGCTTTCGGCGGCACCGACCTGGCCAAACGCATGCCGGGTTCGGCGGCCGTGGGCCACACCCGCTACTCCACCGCCGGCGGCAGCTTCCTGCGCAACATCCAGCCGATGTTCGCCGACCTGGACCAGGGCGGCATCGCCATCGCCCACAACGGCAACCTGACCAACTTCCACTATCTGCGGAACCAGCTGGTCGGCGAGGGTTCGATCTTCCAGTCCACCTCGGACTCCGAAGTCATTCTCCACCTGATCGCCCGCAGCCGTAAGGCCAAGATCGTCGACCGCTTCATCGACGCCCTGGCGCGGATCGAGGGCGGCTATGCCCTGGTCGCCCAGACCCGCACCAAGCTGATCGGAGCCCGCGATCCGCTGGGCATCCGGCCGCTGGTGCTGGGCAAGATCGGCGAGGCCTGGGTCATGGCGTCCGAGACCTGCGCCCTGGACACCATCGGCGCGACCTTCGTGCGCGACGTCGAGCATGGCGAGGTCATCGTCATCGACCACGAGGGCCTGCGCTCCATCAAACCCTTCCCGGCCCGCGCCGCCCGCCCCTGTCTGTTCGAATACGTCTACTTCTCGCGCCCCGACAGCGTCGTGAACGGCCGCTCGGTCTATGGCGTGCGCAAGCGCATGGGCGAGGGCCTCGCCCGCGAGTTCCCGATCGAGGCCGACGTCGTCGTGCCCGTGCCCGACTCCGGAGTGCCGGCCGCCCTCGGCTATGCCCAGGCCAGCGGCATCCCCTATGAAATGGGGATCATCCGCAGCCACTACCTCGGCCGCACCTTCATCCAGCCCAGCCAGGGCGCCCGTCAGAAGGGGGTGGCCATGAAGCACAGCCCCAACCGGGCGGTGATCGAGGGCAAGCGGGTCGTTCTGATCGACGATTCGATCGTGCGCGGCACCACCTCGGTGAAACTGGTCCGCGCAGTGCGTGACGCCGGCGCGACCGAGGTCCACCTCCGTTCCGCCAGCCCGCCGATCCTTTGGCCCGACTTCTACGGCATCGACATGCCGGAACGTGACCAGCTGATCGCCGCCAACAAGACCCTGGAAGAGATGCGCCAGATGCTGGAGGTCGATTCGCTCGGCTTCCTGTCGGTCGACGGTCTCTACAAGGCCATGGGCGAGACCGGCCGCAACGACGCCGAGCCCCAGTTCACCGACCACTATTTCACCGGCGACTATCCGACCCGTCTCGTGGACCGCGAGATCGAGGAAGGCGGCCGCGACGTCATCGGGCGGCAACTTTCACTGCTGGTCAGCGCTTAAAGGCCCACATCCAGAAACGCGGGCGGCGCTTCACGCATGCGGACGCGCCCGGTAAGGAAGCCATGACGAACCTCGGCTACTTCACGCTCGACACCCTCGATATCGACAAGGCCAGGGCCTTCTACGGTGCCCTGTTCGGCTGGACGTTCGACCCCGACGCCTCGAAGCCGACCTACGCCCACGTCGCCGACAGCAATCCGCCGTTCGGCTTCAGCAAGGTCGAGCGCGCTCGCGACTTCACCAACCTCTATTTCCGCGTGGATGACATCGCGGCCGTCTGCGCCAGGATCAGTGAACTCGGCGGCAAGGCGGCGATTCCTTCGGAAAGCCCCTCGGGCCTCGGCGCTGTCGTCTGCGACGACCAGGGCGTAAGCTTCAGCCTGTGGCAGCCGGCCCCCGGCTTCTGACGTCCACGCCGTGAACCGTCTTCCGCCGCCAGGGTCGCCGCGCTATCAGGCGCGATGACTTCCGACCTCCCCCTGAATGACCGTATCGCCCTCGTCGTCGGCGCCTCCCGCGGCATAGGCTACGAGGCCGCCCTCGCCCTCGCCGTGGCCGGCGCCCACGTCGTCGCCACCGCCCGGACGCAAGGCGCGCTGGAAGAGCTGGACGACGCCATCTATGCCGCCACTGGCCGCCACGCGACCCTGGTGCCTTTTGATCTGGTCGACGGGGGCGGTATCGACCGGCTGGGCGGGGCCATCTTCGGCCGCTTCGGCAAGCTCGACATCTGGGTCAACGCCGCCGCCACACTGGGCGCCCAGGGCCTGACCCCGGTCAGCCACATCGACCCGCGCGGCTTCGCCAAGATCGAGAAGACCAACTTCACCGCCACCTACCGGCTGATCCGTTCGCTGGAGCCCCTGTTGCGCGCCTCCGACGCCGGGCGCGTCATCCACCTGACCACCAGCCTCGCCCGCGAGCCCAAGGCCTTCTGGGGCCTCTATGCCGCGACCAAGGCCGGCGCCGAGGCCCTGATGCTGGCCTGGGGCGACGAGATCGAGAACACCAACGTCCGCATCAGCGTCCTCGACCCCGGCCGGATGCGGACTCAGATGCGCGCCCAGGCCTTCCCCGGCGAAGACCCCATGACCCTGCCGGCCCCGTCAGAGCTCGCCCACCTGATCGTCGAACTGGCGCGCCCCGACCTGACGCCGCCGACGAAGGTCTCGTTCAAGGCGTGGAAGGCGGACCTGCCCGCCGGCGCCCTCATTTAACTGCGGCTCGTCCCCGCCAGCCGTCGCTGGTCCCCGGACGCTCGGCCTGACGGGTCGAACCGGGCAGCAGGACGGTCATGACCGTCTTCACATCTCTCCTGTCCGTCCACATCGGCGTGGGCCTTTTCGCGGTCGCCGTCGGCCTCCTGCCCATTTTCACCCGCAAGGGATCCCGCCTGCATCGACTGTCGGGCCGGGTGTTCGCGGGCTCCATGATCGTTCTCCTGATCTGCGCCTGGGCCATGACGGCGCTTCAGCCCGATCCCTATTTCCTCGGACTGTCCGCGACGGCGTCCCTGACCCTGTTTTCCGGATTGCGTGTCCTTGGACGAAAGCGGCCGGACCTGAACCCGGGCGACCGCGCCCGACCGCTTGACTGGATCGTGACGCTTGCGGCGGCGGGCATCGGCCTGCTGACGACCTGGATGGCGATCAAGGGCTACGGCGACACCCCGCCCCAGATCCTGATCGCCCTGGCCTACGGGGCGCTGTCGATGAGCGGATGGGACCTGTGGCGGTTCAGCCGCCCGCTGGACTGGCCGTTCAGCCCTCGTCTGTGGACCTTCGAACACCTATGGAAGATGCTCGGCGCCTACGGTGCCGTGCTGTCGGCCTTCTCCGGCAACTTCCTCACCTTCCTGCCCCCGCCCTGGAGCGCCCTTTGGCCGACGGTCCTGTTCCAGTCGCTGAGCGTGATCTGGATCGCCGTCCTGCTCGTCCGGAGCCGGGCCCGCCCCGCGGCCGCCTGACCTTGCCGAGGCTTCCCTTCCCCGCGGTTCTCGGCGCCTTCGCCGTCTACAGCTACGGCGCGACGACCGTCTCCGCCTCCTGGTTCCTGCGGCGCGACTACGGCCTGGGGGTCATCGAGTCCATCGGGTGGGCGGGACTGATCTTCTCGCCGTGGATCGCGGTGGGCCTGGTCGTCTGGACCGTGCTGCGGCTCACAGAGGCTCGCGCCCGCGCCGTCGCCCTCCTCGCAGGCCTGACGCTCGCGATCGTTCCCCTGGCCGCGATCGCCACGACGGCGATCGACCGCGCCCTGCGCGGGGCGGGCTGGACCTTCGGCGAAGTCCTGCATCGTGCCATCGACCGCCTGCCCGTGGCCATCCTTCTGTATACGGCCGTCGTGGCCGCCGGACTGGCGGCGGCCTATTGGCTGCGAGCCGACCGCCACAGACGCGAGATGCAGGCCCTCTCAGACGCACTGGAGGTCTTGCGCGCGCCCCGGGCTGTTACACCGGAGCCTCCCGCGACCCTCATCGTCGCGGTCGGTCGCCGTCGCGTTCCCGTCAGCCCGCACGAGATCGAGTGGGTCTCCTCGGCCGGCAATTATGCCGTGGTCCACTGGCGCGATCAGGAGGGTCTTGTGCGCGAAACCCTGCAACAGCTCGAGGCGAGACTGGAAAGCGCCCGGTTCGCGCGCGGCCATCGCTCCAACCTGATCAACCTCGCCCGCGTCGCCGACCTTCGGCCGCTGTCCGACGGGGCCTGGCGGGCCACGATGGACAGCGGCGCTGAGCTGGTGATCAGCCGCACCTGTCGAGACGCCTTCCTGGCGCGGCTGGGGCGCCGAGGGTCGGCCTGACGGGCAAACCTGCTCCGCAGCCCGGCCTACTTCTTCGGCGCGTGCTTCTGTCCGGTCCGCACCCGGCCCGACCGTGACACCTGCCTCGCCCCGCCCCGCGCGCCCTTCTGGACCGCCACCGACGACCCGGCTTTCTTCGAGGCGCTGTTCTTCACCGCCCCGATGATGCGCGGCTTGGCGACGCGGGTCTTCTTCTGCTCCAGCGCCTTGCCGGGCAGATGCGATTCCTCTTCCGACTTCTTGCGCACCTTGCGCGGCGCGGTCTTGGCGTCGCCCTTGTAGCGTTCCGGGCCCGACTTGGCGCCGCCGGTCGCATAGGGGTTCTCCGACCCGCCCTTGACCGTCAGCCGGATCGGCACGCCGGGCAGGTCGAAGCTCTCGCGGATCGAGTTGGTCAGATAGCGGATATAGTGTTCGGGCAGGGCCCCGCCCCGGCTGGCGAACAGCACGAAGGTCGGCGGACGGGCCTTGGTCTGGGCCATGTATTTGGTCTTGATCCGCTTGCCGTCGACGGCGGGCGGCGGGTGCCTCTGGGTCGCCAGCGACAGCCAGTCGTTCAGGTCCTTGGTCTTGACCTTCACCGACCAGGTCTCGTGCGCCTTCAGCACTGCGGGCATCAGACGCTCCACGCCGCGCCCCGAGTGGGCCGACAGGGCAACGAAAGGCGAACCCTTGAGCTGCGGCAGCTTGTCTTCGGCCAGATGCTTGAGCTCGGCCATCTTGGCCTGGGGTTCCTCTTCGAGGTCCCATTTCGCGGCCACATAGACCAGGGCCCGGCCCTCGCGCTCGACCAGGTCGGCCAGCTGCAGGTCCTGGACGTCGAAGGCGTTGTCCTTGTCCATGACCAGGACGACGACCTCGGCGAAGGTGATGGCCCGGATGGTGTCGGCGACCGACAGCTTCTCCAGCTTCTCCTGCACCCGCGCCTTGCGACGCATCCCGGCCGTATCGACCAGGCGGATGTTGTGGCCCTCGTACTCCCAGTCGACGGAGATGGAGTCGCGCGTGATGCCGGCCTCCGGTCCGGTCAGAAGGCGGTCCTCGCCGATCAGACGGTTGATCAGGGTCGACTTGCCGGCGTTCGGACGGCCGATGATGGCGATGCGGATCGGCTTGTCGGGCTCGTCAATCTCTTCGATGAAGATGTCGGCCGAGGCGTCGCGGATGGCGGCGTAAAGATCGGCCATCCCCTCGCCGTGCTCGGCCGAGATGGCGACCGGCTCGCCGAAGCCCAGCGAATAGGCCTCGCCCACCCCGCCGCCGCTCTCGCGGCTCTCGGACTTGTTGGCCAGCAGGATGACCGGCTTGTGCTGTTTGCGCAGACGCTCGGCGAAAATCTCGTCCAGCGAGGTCACGCCCTCGCGGGCGTCCATCATGAACAGGATGACGTCGCCGTCTTCCAGCGCCAGCTCGGTCTGCTCGCGCATACGGCTTTCCAGACTGTCGTCGGTAACGTCCTCGTAGCCCGCCGTGTCGATCAGCGTCAGGTCCATGTCGCCGATATGGCCGTCGGCATAGCGACGGTCGCGGGTTACGCCCGGGCGATCGTCGACGAGCGCGAGGCGCTTGCCGACCAGTCTGTTGAACAGTGTCGACTTGCCCACATTGGGGCGGCCGACGATGGCGAGCTTCAGTGGCATTTAAATTCCGCTCATCCCGGCGAAAGCCGGGACCCAGTTCTTTGGGCGATGATAGTCGACATTGCGCGCCGACCGAAATCCGGAGCTCCGTGCCTCACCTGAGCACCGGATCCCGGCTTTCGCCGGGATGAGCGGAGACCTTCTGAAGGTCAGCGAATGCTGACCAGTTCGCCGTTGTTGGTCAGGACGTAGAGCGCGCCGTTGTAGGCGGCCGGAGCGATATAGGCCGGCGCGCCGAGGTTCAGCGTGGCCGTCAGGGCGCCGGTCTTCGGGTCGAAGGCCACGGCCTCGCCGTCCGAATTGACCAGCACCAGCCGGTTCGAGGCCAGGATCGGCCCCGACCATTCCGGCCGCACGGTCCGGTCGAAGAATCCCAGGAACCCTCCCTCCTGACGCACGCGGCCCTCGTTCAGGTCGCGGGTCCAGTAGACGGCGCCCGAGTCGCGGTTGATCAGGGTCAGTTCCCCCGACTTGGACACGACATAGATGACGTCGCCGGCCGGCAGTGGCGCGTTGACGCCCGCGACCGGCAGGGTCCATTTCGGCTGACCGGTGCGGATGTCCATGGCCTGCAGCACGCCGGAGTGGCTCACGGCATAGACGAAGCCGCGCGAGATCACCGGACGGCCGGCGATGTCGCGGATTTCCGACAGGGCGCTGGTGCGGCTGGTGCGCGACAGGACCTGGTTCCAGACCGGCTGGCCGTTCGTGGCGCGGAGGGCGATCACCTCACCCGACGAGAAGGGGGCGATAACCGTATCGCCGCTGACCGACGGGCTGGACGCGCGCATGACGCGGGCCGGCTCGACGATGCCGCGATAGGACCAGTCCTGCAGGCCGGTCGTGGTGTTGAAGGCGATGATCTGGTTGTCGACATCGACGACGTAGACGCGGCTGCCGGCGACCGTCGGCGCGCCATGGATCGGCACATCGACAGGCTGGGTCCAGACGACGGCCCCCGTCGCGGCGTCCAGCGCGGTCATGGTGCGATAGCCCGATGCGACGAAGACCTTGCCCCCGCCGACGGCCACGCCGCCGCCGAAGCCGCCGCTCAGCGCGCCGCCGCCCTGGGTGACGAAGGGGATCGGCAGGCCGAAGGCCGAGACGCCGCCGGCCGCTTCACGACCGTCCGGCTTGACGTCGACCTTCCACACCACCTCGCCGGTCGCAGCGTCGACGGCCGTGACCGTCGATTCGCCGTCCATGACGAAGACCTTGCCGGCGTCCGCCACGACGGGCGCCATCACCTGACGCGTACGGGCGGAGCCTTCGCCGATGCGGCGGCGCCAGCCGATGGTGAACTGCGGTGCGGCGATCACATGCTCGATCGAGGCCTCGGCGTTTCCGCCGGGCATCGGCCAGGAAGTCGCGGCCACAGGACCCGGAATGAAGAAATCGCGTCCGGCCAGACCGGCCGAGGGGGCCAGCTGCTGCTCGAAGGACAGGATCGAGATTCGTTGTCCTTCGCTCGCCGTGGCCTGGGGTTCGTTATCTTCGCCGAGGCCGAACGGCAGGATGCGCCGGGCCGAGGCGCAGGACGCCAGGGAGGCGGCCAGCCCAAGGACGATGGCGGTCTTCAGTACGCGCGTCACGGTCGTCATCCGAACTCCGGTCGTCATCAGGCGGGACTTCACTGTTGGGCTGCCTGGGCGGCCTGGGCGAGCTGTTCGGGCGTGGGGGCAGGCGCGGCCGGCGGGGTCACCGACTGGGCCGTGACGATGGCCGGCAGACCTGCGGCGACGCCGGTGTCGATCATGCCGATCGCGGCCTGGGCGCGCTGACGCACCGAATCAGGCACGTCCTGGCCGAGCGTCAGCAGCACGAACACCTCGCGCGCCTCGGCGGGCTTGTTGAACTGCAGGCGCGCCATGCCGAGCGCCTCCTGGGCGAAGGGCAGCATCGGCCGGCCCTCCTTGGTCAGGGGCTCCAGCCGGGCCTCGAGTTCTTCCAGCGTAGCGCCGTTGTCCATCATCAGCAGGACCGACTTGTAGACGGCCGTGTCGTGCAGGATCGGATCGCCCGAGGCCTTGGCGGCCTCGTCGAACAGCTTGATGGCGTCCGGGATGCGGTTGGCGGCGACGGCCAGGCCGGCGCGCTGCTGCAGGGCCAGGGCCTTGTAGGCGCCGTTGCCGTCTTTCTCGGCCTCGGCGAAGGCGGTCTCGGCCCCGGCCGAGTTGCCGGTCTGCAGGGCCTCGAGGCCGCGCTGATAGGCGATGGAGCCCGCATGCGCGCGGCTCGTCTGGAAGCTCTGCCAGCCCCACCAGGCCAGGGCGGCGACCAGGGCCACCAGAAGAATCCCGCCCACGATGGGCAGCCAATTGCGCGCCAGGCGCTTGAGGCGTTCGGAGCGGATATCCTCCTCGACCTCTTCGAAGACATCAGTCACTAGCGGAGCCGCCCCAAAAAAACGCTGAAAAGCCAATCGGCGCGGACCCTAGAGGGTCGCCCTCGCCCTCGCAACGCCTCTTGGAAGACAAGACGGGGACTACGGCAGAGCCGGCTTTCTGGAGAAGTAGGTCTCGACTTCGGCAGGAAAACGGCGGGCCTTCACATCGGCCGCATAGGTTTCGACCGCCCGGCCGATCTCGCCGCGCAGATCGGCGTATTTGCGCACGAATTTCGGCGTCCAGTCGAACAGCCCCAGCATGTCGGGCGTGACCAGAACCTGTCCGTCGCAGGCGGCCGAGGCCCCGATGCCGATCGTGGGCTTGGTGATCGCCGCGGTGATCTCGCGAGCCAGCGGCTCGGCCACCCCCTCGATGACCACCGCAAAGGCGCCGGCGTCGGCCGTGTCATGGGCGGACTGCAGGATGCGGGCATGCTCCGAAGCCTCGCGGCCCTTGGCCCTGAACGACCCGTCGATATTGATCGACTGGGGCAGCAGGCCGACGTGCCCCATCACCGGCACGCCGCGCCGGACCAGATATGCGATCGTGGCCGGCGCCTCAGGCCCGCTCTCGACCTTCACCGCCTGGGCGCCGGTCTCCTTCAGGATACGGACGGCGTTGGCATAGGCCTGCTCGACCCCCGCCTCATAGCTGCCGAACGGCATGTCGATGACCACCAGGGTCCGCCTGGAGCCCCGCATCACCGCCTGGCCGTGCAGGATCATCATCTCCAGCGTAACCCCGACGGTCGAGGTCATGCCATGGACCGCCATGCCGACGCTGTCGCCGACCAGCAGGACATCGCAGTGCGGATCCAGGATCTCGGCAGTGGGCGCGTCATAGGCCGTCAGGACCACGATCGGCTCGCCACCCTTGCGGGCGATGATGTCCGGGACCGTGATCCGCTTCACGACTTCCTGTTTCTGGCTCGACATGGGTGCTCCGCGTATGGCGGCGGAGAGATAGGCGTCCGGATCGATCCCGTCGACCCGGACGCCCTCAAGTCATACGTCCTGCGACAGCCTCACCACCCCCGCGGCGGCCACGGCGATCAGGGCTCCGGCGGCGATCCAGAACATCTGCATCGCCCCCATCGACCCGACGGTCATGTTCGCCAGACCCAGTTGCGACAGGCCGGAGCCCACCGCGTCCTGGACGTTCAGGCTGGCTGCCTGAATCCCCTGGCCGATGACGCGCCCGGCGACGGGCGCCCGATCGTCGGACAGATGCAGGTTCAGGTTCATCGATTCCTTGACCGCGATGACTCCGCCGATCAGGCCGGCGACCGTCAGCGCCAGGGTACGGACGCGGCTGGAGGAATGCAGTCTGGTCTCGACCTCGGCGGCGAACAGGCTCGCGTCGGGCATCTGGGGCGAGCGGGCGAACAGCCGCTCGATCATCGGATCGAATTCATCAGCCGACATGGGTCGACCTCCCCGACTGTCCGAGATCCGGCGAAAGCCGGGCACGGAGTTTATCCAGACCACGTTTGACATGAGACTTCACCGTTCCAAGCGGCAGATTCATGGCGGCGGCGATCTCGGGATGAGACAGCCCCGCGCCATGGCACAGGGACACGCAGAGACGTTCCGTTTCGCTGAGTGATTTCAGCGCCTCGTCCAGGTCCACCAGCCCGGCCTGATCGGGCGCGGGTGCGATGTCGTCCTCACCCGGTTCGATCTCCGCGACGTAGCGGGCGTCCCTGGCCTTGCGCTTCAGATAGAGGCGCGCGGCGATACGCTTGACCCAGGCGGCGAAGGTGCCCTCGCCCCGGAACTCGGCGCATTTCTCGAACGCCTGCAGGAAGGCGTCCTGCGCGACGTCGTCGGCCTCGGCGCCCTGCGCTCCCATGCGTCGCAGCAGGGATCGCACGGCCGAGCCGTGGCGGCGGACCAGTTCGCCGAACTCACGCCGTCCACCCGCCGCCGCAAGGGCGGCGAGTTCGACGTCATGATGGTCCATCAGGGCCTTGGCCATGATCAGGTTCCCCCTGTCAGAGCCCGGCTCAGTCCTTGTTCTTGTTGAAGAAGCTCAGGACGATATAGGCCAGACCGATGGTGACCGGGATGGCCGCGATCCCCAGCAGGCCGCTGTCGAAGTTCGGGCCGTCGCTCCAGTCGTCGCCGACGCCGCGGAGCTCGTTGATCAGGCTGAAGGCGGCGATGCCGATGCCGGTGGCCAGCCAGATGATGCCCCGACGAATGTCGCGGGTCCGCGAAGGAATATTCTTGGTGGCCTCCTTGCCCAAGGCCTCGATGACCTCGGGCGGCAGGGGCTGGCCCTTGTCGATGGCGGCACGGACGGTCGCCTGCATCTCCTGACGTTCCCTGGACTTGAAATAGGTCGGGCCGACAATGATGGCCGTGATGGAGCCGAAGACGGCGAAGATCGCGAAGATCGGAATGAAGTCTTCCATGGGATGTCCCCTTTTTCGATGATGGGCCGAGCCTGATGCCCGGGCCTTCTGATCACAAGAGGCGCCGGGAACAGCCAACGGATGCGATCCGCGACGTGAAATCTTCGTAAGGTCGGCGGCTGACGTGAGCTGACGGCCTTTCGCGGAACGCTGGCGTCGTCCCCGTGTCTCCCCTAGCGTCGCGCCTCGGGCTTTGCGCCCCTGGAGACGTCCATGTTGATCCGCCTTCTGCCGCTCGTCCTGGGCGCCGTCCTCGCCGCCGGCTGCTCGCAGGCCGAACCCGCCGCGGAGGCTGAAAACACGGCGGCCTCGGAGCCGCAGGCCCTGACCGCCGCCCATGTCGCCGACCTGATCGCCGCCGACGGCGCCGCTCACACTGTCGCCGTGCTGACGGGTCCTGCCGACCCGACAGGCATCCAGAAGGTGTTCGACGGCATGGCGACAGGCGATGCCGGGTGGCTCGCGCTCGTTCCCGCAATCGCTCCCGAGACCGACGGCGAATATGCGGAGGGCCTCAACTCCGCGCTCAGCCAGGCCCTGGTTCACAACCCTGCGGGCGTGCTCGCCCTGATCCCCGAGCATGGCAGCTACTATTTCATCTGCGCCGACGCCGACCACGAGACGGCGCGCCCGCTGGTCGCCGCCGTGACCGACCGGACTCTGCGCGCGTCTCGCGACCGCTGCCTCCAGTATATGGACGCCGACGAGCAGGAGCTGGAGGCGCTCGAAGCCGCCTAGAGTGCTCTTAACCGACGCGCGCCCGCCATCAGTCCGACCACGCCCAGCCCCGTCAGCCCCAGGATGGCGGCGGCGGGCGCCAGGGTCCGGCCTAGCCCCTCGACCACCGGCGCCATCATCGGCCCGAGCACCCAGCACAGGACGATGGCGGCGATGGTCCACGGGATAAGGGCGGCGACCGTGGCGAACGCGCGTCGACGAGCGACCCGTTCGGCCACCCGGGCCTGGAAGGCCAGATCGCGCACGGGCGGCCTGGCCTCGGCGAAGAATGCGTTCAACCGTTCCTCAGGAGTCATCGGACCCTCCCGTCAGCACGGCGAGCAATCGCGCCCTGCCCCGGGTGACATGGGACTTCACTGTCCCGAGCGGTAGCCCCAAAGCCTCGGCCGCTTCCGAATGCGACCAGCCGTCGGCCAGACACAGGGCGACACAGGCCCTCTGATCGGCCGGCAGCCCGGCCATCGCATCGGCCAGGGCAAGCCGGTCCTCCTGCGTTATCCCGCCCGACGGCGCCGTCTCGTCCAGCCAGGACCGGTCGCGCGCCTGCGACCTCAGTCCCGACCGCATCCGGTCCTGGCCCTTGCGCCAGGCGATGCCGAACAGCCACGACCGCAGACCGGCCGGATCCTTCAACCGCCCAAGCGATCCCCAGGCCGTGACGAACACCTCCTGAGCCAGATCGTCGGCCTCGTCCCAGTTGCGTCCCAGCAGCCGCCTCAGAAAGGCCCGCACCGGGGCCTGATGCCGCTCCACCAGCCGCGCGAACGCGGCGTCCGAGCCGGCGCGCGCGG
This sequence comes from Brevundimonas sp., assembly GCF_027484365.1. Lineage (GTDB taxonomy): Bacteria > Pseudomonadota > Alphaproteobacteria > Caulobacterales > Caulobacteraceae > Brevundimonas. The sequence goes on from NZ_JAIXTC010000026.1 coordinate 125,696, forward strand.
CCGCGACCAGCGCCGCGTCCGCGGACCCGTCGTCCATCATCCTGTCCCCCACGGACCGGCATCAGTCCTGGCGCGACCGGCCGAACAGCAGCGAGACCAGGGTCGCGGCCGCCAGCGCGCCCATGACGAAGGCCACGATCAGGAAGGCGTCGCCGGCGCCGTAGATGTCCGCATAGCTGGCATAGCCGAACCCGGCCCCCAGCATGGTGAACAGCACCAGCGAGAAGACCGGCCCGTTCCGGCCGTGCGAGCCATAGTCATAGGCGCGGCTCTCGTTCTCCGCGTCGATCGGACGATCCAGCACCTTCATCAGGGCCTCGGGCGGCTGTTCACCCCGTTCGGCGTAGGTCCGGATCAGCTGCAGCGCATCCTTCTGCTTGCGATAGTTCAGCAGACTGGAAAAGCCGATCGAGACAAACCAGCCCAGCGGGAACAGCAGCCACCAATAGGAACGGAACAGGTCTTCCATCGTCGTTCACCCCAAACGCGCCGACCCATCGCCCGCGCTTTGAACCTTAGTCGGCGCCGACCGCGTGAATGGATGCACGGCGGCGAAGAAAATGCCATCAAGCGCATTCGCCAGCGAAGTGGATGCCGGTTCGCGGCAAAGAATGCGCTAGGCGAAAAGTCCCAAGTCAAACGGAGATCCGCCATGAGCCACGTCACCTACCGCATCGTCGAACATGACGGGGGCTGGGCCTACAAGGTCGGCGACACCTTCTCCGAGACCTTCCCCGCCCACGACGACGCCAAGGCCGCCGCCGTCCGCGCCAGCCGCGAACAGCGGGTCGCCGACCAGACCGCCATGATCGAATACGCCGACTCGACCGGCGCCTGGGTCACCGAACGCGCCGACGGACACGACCGCCCGGAGACCGACGTCGAGGGGTAACGCCCCCTCCGAGGGGATGAGCGGGATTCCAGAGGTGGTGCGGATTTATTTCCTATCCAGGCCTTGCACCCGCGCAGAAGGCCCACCATCTCCGCGGGACGGTCTTTGACAGGTTCAGCACCTCATCCGCTCACCGGACGAACCCGATCGGGTCGATCCGCAAGCCGCCTCTGATTTTCCAGACGAATTCTCCCGATTTCGTCCGTTTCGTCCGTTTCGTCAGGATGTTTTTCGTCCGGACCAATCGGACACGGCTCAGGCCGCGAACGCGGCCTCGTAGATCTCGGGCTTGAACCCGACGATGGTCCGGTCGCCCAGGTCCAGCACCGGCCGCTTGATCATCGAGGGCTGGGACAGCATCAGGGTGATGGCCCTTTCGGCGTCCAGCCCGTCCTTGTCCGCCGCGTCCAGCGCCCGGAACGTCGTCCCGGCCCGGTTCAGCACGACCTCCCAGCCATGCTCGGCGACCCAGCCCTCCAGCGAGACCCGGTCGATCCCGGCCTTCTTGTAGTCATGAAAGACGAAGGCCCGGCCGTGCTGATCCAGCCAGACCCGCGCCTTCTTCACCGTGTCGCAGTTCGGGATGCCGTAGAGGGTCGGGATCATCGGAACTTCCTAAGGCCGCGCGGTCCCATGCGACCGGCCCCGGCGCGCTTGCCGAGCCAGTCCTTCCAGTCGGGCCAGTTGCGGCGACGCCCGCCGCCGTCGACCCACTCCGGCCCGGCCTCGCCGATAAAGACGGCGATATCCGTGAGACCACCCTGTTTGAATGACTGCAGCTTGACCCCCTTGCCGCGCCCCATCTCGGGCAGTTCCTCGGCCCGGAAGATCAGGGTCTTCAGGTTCTCGCCGATGGTGACGATGTGGTCCCCCGTGACCCGCAGCACAGCCAGCAGGTCGCCGTTCAGCACCTGTTTCCCGCCGCGCTTCTGGGCCAGCAGTTCGTCTTCCGGCGCGATGAAGCCGTAACCGGCCTTCGACGCCATCAACAGTTTCGACCCCGGCTGGTGGGCGAGGACCGCGATGATCCCGGCGCTCTCCTCCAGGTCGATCATCAGTCGCAGCGGCTCGCCATGCCCGCGCCCGGACGCCAGCTTGTCGGCGCCGACCGTGAACACCCGCCCGTCCGACGCGGCCACCAGCAGTTTGTCGGTCGTGAAGGCGGGCACGAGGAAGCCGAGCGTATCGCCCTCCTTGAACTTCAGCTCCGAAGGATCCTCAACCTTGCCCTTCACGGCCCGGATCCAGCCCCGCTCGGACAGGATCACCGTAATGGCCTCTCTCGGAATGAAGGCCTCGGCGGGAACGAAGGCCGAGGCGTCCACGGCCTCGGCGATCGTCGTCCGTCGCGGCGAGACCAGGGCCTTTCGCGTCGCCGCCAGTTCCTGGCCGATCTTCTTCCACTGTTTGGCGGGCGAGGACGACAGCGCCTTCAGGTTCGCAAGTTCTTCGGCCAGGGCCTTGTATTCGTTCTCGATCGCCATCTCCTCGATCCGCGCCAGCTGACGCAGACGGGTGTCGAGGATGTAGTCGGCCTGAGTCTCAGACAGGCCGAACCGGGCGATCAGGACCGCCTTCGGCTGCTCTTCCTCGCGGACGATCCGGATGACCTCGTCGAGGTTGAGGAAGACGATCCGCAGGCCTTCCAGCAGATGCAGCCGCTTCTCGACCCGCTCGATCCGCCATTGCGATCTGCGGTTCAGCACCTCCCGGCGGTGATCGAGGAAGGCCTGCAGACAGGCCTTCAGCCCCATGACCCGAGGCGTGCCGGTCGCATCCAGCACGTTCATGTTGACCGGGAAGCGGATCTCCAGGTCCGACAGCCGGAACAGGCTCTCCATCAGACTGTCCGCGTCGATATTGCGGCTCTTGGGCTCGATGACGACGCGGATGTCCTCGGCCGACTCGTCGCGCACATCGCCCAGCAGCGGCGCCTTCTTCTGTTCGATCAGCTCGGCCAGGGCCTCGATCAGCTTGCCCTTCTGGACCTGGTAGGGGACCTCGGTGATGACGATCTGATAGCCGCCCCGCTCCAGCGGCTCCCTCTCCCAGCGCGCCCGCAGACGAACCCCGCCCCGGCCCGTTTCATAGGCCTCCAGGATCGAGGCATGGCCCTCGACCGCCACGCCGCCCGTCGGGAAATCCGGCCCCGGCACGATCTCGGCCAGTTCGGCCGTGGTCGCCTCGGGCCGGTCCAGCAGCAACAGGCACGCATCGATCAGTTCGCCGACGTTGTGCGGCGGGATGGAGGTCGCCATGCCCACGGCGATGCCCGACGAGCCGTTGGCCAGCAGGTTCGGGAACCCGGCCGGCAGAACCACCGGTTCCTCGTCCTGGTCATCGTAGGTGGGGCGGAAGTCGACGGAATCCTGATCGATCCCGTCCATCAGCAGCACGGCCGCCGCCGTCAGCTTGCACTCGGTGTAGCGCATGGCCGCAGCGTTATCGCCGTCGATATTGCCGAAGTTGCCCTGCCCGTCGACCAGCGGATAGCGCTGGGCGAAGTCCTGGGCCAGGCGGACCAGGGCGTCGTAGATCGAGGCGTCGCCGTGCGGGTGATAGGTGCCCATCACCTCGCCGACGACCTTGGCGCATTTCCGCGCCGCCGCCTGTGGGTTCAGCCGCATCTGGTGCATGGCGTACATGATCCGCCTGTGCACCGGCTTGAACCCGTCGCGCACGTCCGGCAGGGCCCGGTTGGTGATCGTGGACAGGGCGTAGGCCAGATAGCGCCGCGACAGGGCGTCGCCCATCGGCTCGTCGACGATGCGGCCGCCTTCGGGCGGGGGGGTGTGGATGGTCATGTCGTTGCGAATCACTCAGGCGAAGGCGGAAGTCTAATCACTTCCGGCCCGGGGGGCTCAGGCCAGGGCGCGGAACCACCGGTCGATCAGCACGGCCTCGGCGCGGCGGGCGGCCGTCCGTTCCCCGGCCTCGGCGTCGACGCCCCACTGACGTTCCTGGAAGGCTTCGTCGAGCCGGCTCAGTTCGAAAGCCGCCTCCCCGTCCAGCGAACCGCGCTGGACCGCAAGGCCCAGGATGGCGCTGCCCAGCAAGGGCACGCCCATGGCCAGGGCCGTCAGCCGGAAGTCGTCCAGTTCCAGCGCCAGTTCCCGCACCCGGGCGATGCTCTCCGGTGGCTGCGGGCGATGGATGATGCCTGCCGTCGGCTGGACGACGATGCCCAGCTCCCGCTCGGCCCACTCCCGCCACGGCGTCCAGGCGCGGACCTGTTCCTCGACCAGCGGCGTCGGATGTTCGGCGATGTAGCAGAGCAGGTCGGACCCGACATAGGCCGCGATTTCCTCGGCCACCGGCTCGCGCGTGACCGCCACCCTGTCGATCGCGGTGGCCGCGATCCGCGTCGCCGGCATGGTTCCGGGATCGAGGAACTCGCCCTGCGCCGCCCATTCGTCCGCGACCATCCGGGCGGCCGCCTCCGTCGGCAGCAGAAAGCGGTTGTGCGCCGGCGTCTTGGGCGCACGTCCGTCGAGCAGCACAGTCCACCCCCCGGCGTCCCCGGCCTCGATGGAAGCGTCCTTCCAGAAGCGCTTCAGCCGTTCCTCGGATTCGCGGAAGCCCTTCCGGGCGGCGACCATGGGGTCCAGCGGCGGAATATGGCTCATGCGAACGCTCTTGCGGCAAAACGATGGAGGGAGGCTTCCAGGTCGGCGAAGTCCGTTGCGACATGCGCAGCCCCGGCATCGAGCTGTTCCTCAGGCGTATGGAAGCCCCAGGCCACGCCCTGAGGCAGGACCCGTGCGGCCAGGGCCATCGAGATGTCGTGCGCCGTGTCCCCGATCATGACGGTCGAGGCGGCGTCCGCCCCGCAGGCCGTCATCGCGGCATGGAGCATCGCCGGATCCGGCTTGCCCGGCCCGTCCTCGGCGCAGTGGGAAGACACGAACAGCTCGGCCCAACCCGCCCGGGCGAGGTTGCGCGCCACACCCCTGCGGTTCTGGCCCGTCGCCAAAGACAGCCGCCAGCCGTCGCGACGCAACCGCCGTAGCGTCTCTATCGCGCCGGGATACAGCGGTTCCTCATGGCCCGACGCATACAGCCTGTTGAAACTGGCGCGGAACCCCTCGGTGAACCGCTCAAGCTCTTCGGGGCCCAGCCCGGGCTCCAGCACCGCCAGGGCATGCGGCAGGCTGAGCCCCACAATCTGGCGCACCCGGTCGTATTCGGGATCGGGTAGGCCCAGTTCCCGCGCCGCATCCGTCGCGGCCTGCAGGATTGAGGCGCGGCTATCGACCAGGGTGCCGTCGATATCGAAGACTGCGAGCGGACGGGTCATCGCTGACGCTTCACGCCCTCGAAAGGATCGTGATCGGACTCGCCCTCGTCGAAACCGAAATGCTGGAAGCCCGCCCGCATCTCTGGGCTGATCGGCGCCTCAACGATCAGTTTTCCGCCGGAGGGGTGATCCAGCTCGATCCGGCGCGCATGCAGCTGCAGCTTCAGCGGACCGCTGAGTTCAGTCGACTTCTCGTCGCCGTATTTCGGATCGCCCAGAATCGGATGGCCGATCGCCTTCATGTGCGCTCGAAGTTGGTGGGTCCGCCCGGTGAACGGTCGCAGCGCCATCCAGGAAGCGCGCTGGCCTGCGTGACTGATCAGGGCGAAGGCGGTCTCCGCCGGTTCGGCGCCGTTCTCCTTGGGATCGGCCGGGCGCATGATCTCGTAGTCATTGATGCCCGACTTCTTCAGATGCAGGTCGATCTGACCCGCATTCGGCTTGGGCAGACCCATGACGATGGCCCAGTAGGTCTTTTTCGCCTGGCGGCGCGCGAAGGCGCCGGCCAGTCGTTTGGCCGCCTCCGGCCCCTTGCCGAGCAGCAGAACGCCCGAGGTGTCGCGGTCGAGCCGGTGCACCAGCCGTGGGCGGTCCATCCCCTCGCCCCAGGCCGACAGGAGGCGGTCCACGTGGCGTGTGGTCTTGGTGCCGCCCTGCACTGCAAGACCCCAGGGCTTGTTCAGGGCGATGACGAGGTCGTCCTCGTAGATCACCATTGATTTGGCGAAGGCGATGTCGGCAGGCGTCAGGGCCATGTGCTCGCCGGGGGCGCGGATGATCGGCTCAGGAATGGGCGGCACGCGGACGGCCGCGCCGGCGGTCAGGCGGCCTTCGGGCTTGATCCGGGCGCCGTCGACGCGGATCTGGCCGCCGCGCGCCATCTTCTGCACCTGGATATTCGACAGGTGGGGCCAACGGCGGCGGAACCAGCGATCCAGCCGGATTCCGTCCTCGGCCTCGGCGACATAGAGGATCTGGGCTTCGCGGGCGCCGACCGGACCTTTGGGCGCCGGGGCTTCGACGGCGTCTTCCTTGGGATCGTAGCTCACAGGGCGTCTCCGAAAGCGCGGCGCGCCAGCATCAGTCCGGCTATCAGGGCCGCGACGGCCAGCACAACCGAAAGCAGGACATAGGCGCCCGCCAGACCGTACTCACGCCGCTCGATCATCAGCGCAGTCTCCAGCGAGAAGGCCGAGAAGGTGGTGAAGCCGCCGAGCACGCCGACGGCGGCGAACAGGCGGATGTTTTCGCCGCCCTGCCCCCGCTGGCTGAGCCAGCCCGCGACCAGCCCCATCAGGAGCCCGCCGAGCACATTCACGGCGCAGGTGCCCCACGGCCAGGTGGCACCGGGCACCAGCCTCTGCGCCAGCATTCCCGCGCCATAGCGGGCCATGGAGCCCAGGGCTCCTCCGAAACCGACGATCAGAAGACGTGTCATGAACGGCGGCTTATACTCCGCAATGCGGCAAAGCGAAGGGAGGCGGGCATGTCCGGCGTAGAACTCGATACGGGCCTGGCGATAGCGCATCACATCCTGGTCTTCGGGTTGGCGATCATGTTGGCCATGGAGTTGGCCTATCTTCGCGGCGACAGCCCGCCGTTGGTGCGTCTGGCGGGGCTGGATGCGGGCTACGGCATGACCTCGCTCCTGATCATCGCTATCGGCGTCTGCCGGGTCCTCTGGGGCGCCAAGGGCTGGACCGCCTATGAGGCCAACCCTTTTTTCTGGGCCAAGGTCGGGACCTTCGCGGTGATGGGCCTCAGCTCCATCGCGCCAACGCTCGCCTTCCTGAACTGGAGGAAGGCGTCCCGGGCGGATCCAGCCTTCACGCCACAGAGCGCCGAGGTCGCGCGGGTCGCCCGCTGGGTGCGGATCGAACTGTTCCTGCTCTTCCCGTTGGTCGGATTCGCCGCAGCGATGGCACGCCACTGAGCCGCAGACGAGTCCTGACCGAAACTTCACTTGCCGCGTTACACGGTTAACGGCGATATCAAGCTTCGCCTTGAAAGCGAACCCCGTCGGACCGGCGACGGGTTCTGTCATACTGCCGGATCGTTTTGTCCAAGGGCTCGACCGACCGCCATGTCGCATGACGACCAGACGCCGCCTCCGGCCCGCCCGCTCGACATCCCGATGTCGCCGCCTGCCCCACCCCCAGGCGCGGCCGATCTTCCCGATCGACCCGTCCCGGCCGCGACCCCGCCGGATCAGCCGGAACCGACGACATCGGATGACGGTATCCTGAGACCCATTCAGGAGAGCGATTATTTCACCATGGACCCGGAGGCTATCCGGATCATCTCGGCCAATATCGATCAGTATTTCAACCAGCCGCTGGATATCTTCCCGTTCTGGGAGACCGAGAACAAGCCCGACCGGTTCCACGTCCTGTTCAATCGCCAGATCGAGGAACGCTTCCCCGCCGACGCCGATATTCGCGGCCGGATCTACGGATATGGACGTCGCGTTTTCAATGCCTTGCGCGTGCATGTCATCACAAAACGCCTGACCCAGGGATTGGCCCTGATCGCCTTCGCCGCGATGGCGATCCTCGGCCCCGGCCTGTTCGCCGAGTGGACCGGCGGGCAGCCGCAGGGACTGGGGCTGGCGGTCCTTGGCATGCTGATCACCGTCGGGATCTTCTTCGGCGTCTCCTCGATCCTGTTCGTCCAGTACCGGTTCCGGCTGGAGAACGATTCCTACGAACTGTCTCGCGAGGTCGTCCAGCGGACCCGGGAGCTGCAGAACCTGTTCACCAACGCCCGCGCCCTCTCCGACCAGGCAGAGACGACGTTCCAGATGGACGGCAAGGGCTGGGGCATTCGCGCCCTGTTCCTCACACGGCTTGTGCTGTGGATCGGCGCACGCATGGAATACCTTGAGAAATTCGCCCAGATGACCCTGTGGCGCACCCGTCGCGAGCGCTACTGGATGCGCTGGGTCGGGCGGATCACGACCCCGTTCGTCCTGCTTGTCTGGCTGGCTGTCTTCGCCTTCTGGCCCGCCCCGGCCGCCAATGAGATCGGCTTCCGGGTGTTGCAACTGGTCGCCCTGGGCCTCGGGGTCCTGGTGTCCTGGCTGTCCTACTACCGCTGGCAAACGCCGACAGCCGCGGTGAAGGACAAGCTGGGCGTAGACGGCTGGGTCCGTTATGCGTCTCTGGACGTCGACAACACGATCGGCGACCAGGTGCGGCGCGACAAGGAACGGCTGGTCGAGTACCGCGCCCTCACTCGCGGCCGCTGAGACTGTAGCGCACCTCCCGCGCCTCATAGGCCTCGCCCCGGTCGGGGCGGGCGCCGCGGCCGAGGCGGATTTCCAGAATAGTCGAGGTGGGCGACGGCCCCTCGAAATTCAGACCCACGCCGACGCCTACACCGGATGAGGAATAGCGGACGCCGCCGTAGCGGCCCGAGCCGCCGCCGTAGCCGACCGAGACGCTGGGCCGGAAGCCGCCGGCGCTGTCGGGACGGCCGTCGACATCGCGCTGGGTCACCTCGAACCAGTCGTAGCCCTGTTCAAGGGTCAGGTCGGCCGCACGCAGCAGGGCCATGTCGGCCACCGGTCCCGGCACACCGACGCCCTGATAGCTGACGCGGTAACGATCGCTCTCGATCCGCTGTTCGGAATAGCCCTGCCCGTTCGGACCTTGCCGGGGGCCGTAGGGGGCGAGGCTGGCGCAGGCCGCCAGCGACAGGGCGGCAGTCGCGATGACGAGGGTGCGGATCATGGGCGTCGTCCTTTCGTCCCGTTAAGCGCGGCGGGCGGGTTTGGCGTTCCCGATGAACAAGACTCCGGAAATTGGAGTCCAGATAGTCCACTGAGTCCAACTGGCCCGATCGCGAAACGGCCGTCCGAAGCGTCCGATGCGTCCGAAGCGTTCGCCCATGATGATCCTCTCTGACTGGAACGAGCCAGTATGGGGGCGTTTCAGGGCGTGATACATAAAAGGCCTCTCGTCAGGGCCGAGCCTTGATTTAATTGAGCAAATCGACGCGTCCGTTGATGGGTATCGCCTGACTTCCTTCTCCCCTTGCGGGAGAAGGTGGCAGCCGAAGGCTGACGGATGAGGGGTTGCACCGGCGGCTGGGGTGAGTGGATCGAGCGCCGACCTTCGATGTCGGTGTAACCCCTCATCCGACGTCGCTTCGCTCGGCCACCTTCTCCCGCAAGGGGAGAAGGGTTTAGATCTTCAGCCCCATCGCCTCGACCAGGGTCCGGAAATCCTCGGGCGGTTCGGCGGTCACGGTCCGCTCTCCGCCGTCCGGGTGCGGGAATTTCAGCGACGCCGCATGCAGCATCAGCCGGGGCGCGCCCCTCCCCGCCGCGGTCAGGGCGCCGCCATAGCGAACATCGCCAACCAGGGGCCGGCCGATATGGGCCATGTGGACGCGGAGCTGGTGCATGCGGCCGGTGAAGGGCTGGAGCTCGACCAGGGCGCCGTCCTCGCTGGCCGACAGGGTGCGGTATTTGCTGCGTGACCCTTGCGCGCCCTTCGCATCGAAGGCGGCGACCCGCATATAGCTCTCGCGGCCGATCTCCTGGCGGACCAGGGGGACATTGATGTCTCCGCTCGACGGCTCCGGCGCGGCGGACACCAGGGCCAGATAGGTCTTGGTCAGCCTGTGGGCCTGGATCGCCTTGCCCAGGAAACCGGCGGCCGGTTTGGTCTTCGCGGCCAGAATGACGCCGGACGTGTCGCGGTCGAGCCTGTGGACCAGGTCCGGCCGCTTGCCGTTCGACCGGGCGAAGGCCCACAGAAGATCGTCCAGGGTGTGCGCCTGGATGCGGCCACCCTGGCTGGACAGGCCGGCGGGCTTGGCGAAGGCGATGGTCGAGGCGTCCTCGTGGATGACCCACGAACGGACGGCCTCGATCTCTTCAGGCGAAAGGGAAACGGGGACGCGATCTGACACCCCCGCCGGTTAGCGGAGAACGCCCCGCTTCGCCATGACAGATGCGTAGGCCGCGAAGCCCGCGAAAACCAGACAGAGGATGATCGGCATCACCATCCCCTGAGCCCGCCAGACGGCGGCGTCGGGGTGCAGCAGATAGACATAGGCCTGATCAAGCAGGATGGCCGCAGTCGCGATCGACAGGAGCCATGCGGCCCAGACCCGACCCAGAAAAAGACTGACGGCTCCGAAGAGAAGGCCCCAGATCGCCACGGCCCAGGCGATGCTGACCCAGAGGGGCTGACCAAACACCAACGCCTGCCAATCCGCCGGAACCGTCGCCAGATAACCAGGGTCGCGTCGGGTCATCATCAGCCAGTCATAGGCCCCCTGCGTCCAGACCAGGAGCGCGAGACCGCCGACCAGCCAGAGATGCCAGACCCGTCGCTTCGGGCTCAACGCAGAACGCCCCGCTTCGCCATCGTCCAGGCGTATCCGGTGAAGAAGGCGCAGCCGACGGCGATCATGACGTTCATGATCACGATCATCGACGAGGCCACCTTGACCCCGTCCTGCATCATGAAGCCCATCACCTTGCCGCCGTCGCTGAGGCCATAGGTGTAGAGCAGGCTGAAAAGGAAGGCCCCGAAGGAGACGGCGAAGACCGGAAAGGCCAGTTTTCTGCGTAGCAGCAGCAGAAGCGAACCCAGCACCCCGCCCCAGACTCCGATGGCCCAGATCGCGGTCATCCAGACCGGCATGGCCTCATAGTAGGCGATCTGGTCGGGCGTCATACCTGCGGTGGCCATGTAGGCGGCCCCCTGGGTCATGCTCATGATGTAGTCGTAGCCGCCGTAGGCATTCCACAGAACGGCGACAGCCCCCACCGCCCACAGGTGCCAGGGCGTTTTCACAGTCGTATCGGTCATGGTCCCCTCCCAAGGTTGATCGATGGGCGGAGGCTAGACCCAAAAACGCCGTTACGGCAACGTCAGCCCGCCGGGACCCGCCACGGTGGGTTCACGCGGTTCTCGCCGGCGAAAAACAGACATAGGCGATGGCCGTCCGGATCGCGCAGGCGGGCCTCGCGCCAGAGCCAGCTCTGGTCGACCGGACCACTGTCGAAATCGACGCCGGCGGCCTTGAGGGCGGCGACCCGGTCGTCGAGGTCGGTGCATTCGAAATAGACCATGGTCCCGCCGGGTGCCGGGGCCTCAGCGAGGTGGATCGAGAAGGTCGCGCCGCCCGGGCAGAGGAAGCGGGCGTAGTGGTCGCTGGACACGATCAGCTCCAGCCCGAGCCGCTGGTAAAAGGCGCGGGCGCGGGGGATGTCGGAGACCTCGACGGTGACCTGGTTGAGGTTCATGCCTCGCCCTGCCTCGCAGCCCGCATCGCAGCCCAGCGCTCCAGCCGCGCCTTGACCTTGGCCTCATGCCCCTCGCCCTTGGGTGCGTAGAAGGTGCGGCGCTCCATCCCGTCAGGGAAGAAATTGGCGCCGGAGAAGCCCTCTTCGGTGTCGGGGTCGTACTGGTAGCCCTTGCCGTAGCCGAGCGACTTCATGAGCTTTGTCGGGGCGTTGCGGATATGGGCCGGGGGCATGAGGGAGCCGGTCTCGGCAGCTGCGCGCTTCGCCGCCTTGAAGGCTTCATAGACGCCGACCGACTTGGGCGCGGTCGCGAGGTGGACCACGGCCTGGGCCAGGGCCAGTTCGCCTTCGGGAGAGCCCAGGAAGTCGTAAGTGTCCTTGGCGGCATTGGCGACGAGGATGGACAGGGGGTCCGCCTCGCCGATGTCCTCGACCGCCATCCGCACGATCCGCCGCGCCAGATACAGGGGGTCCTCGCCCCCGTTGAGCATCCGCGCCAGCCAGTAGAGGGCCGCGTCCGGGTCGGAACCGCGAACCGATTTATGCAGGGCGGAGATGAGGTTGTAGTGTTCTTCTCTCGACTTGTCGTAGGCGGGCGCGCGGCGCTGCAGGGTGCCGGCGAGAGCCTGGACGTCCAGCAGGGGCTCGGGCGGCAGGGCGAACAGGGTCTCGGCCATGGTCAGAAGATAGCGGCCGTCGCCGTCGGCCAGGGCCGTCAGGGCCTGGCGCGCCTCGGACGTCAGAGGCAGGGGCTTGTCTTCGTGGGCCTCGGCCCGGGTCAGCAACTGATCGAGGGCGGCGTCGTCCAGTCGCTTGAGCACAAAGACCTGGCTACGGGACAGCAGGGCGCCGTTCAGCTCGAACGACGGGTTCTCGGTCGTGGCGCCGACGAGGGTGACGATCCCCTCTTCCACGAAGGGCAGGAAGCCGTCCTGCTGGGCGCGGTTGAAGCGGTGGATCTCGTCGACGAACAGAAGCGTCGACTGGCCGGCGGCGCGGCGCATGCGCGCCTGTTCGAAGGCCTTCTTCAGGTCGGCGACGCCGGAGAAGACGGCCGAGATCTGCTGGTACTGGTAGCCGGCGGCCTTCGCCAGCAGCCGGGCGATGGTGGTCTTGCCCGTACCGGGTGGTCCCCACAGAATCATGGACCCCAGTCGTCCGGCCTCGATCATGCGCCGGATCGGCCCGCCGTCGCCGAGCAGGTGATCCTGGCCGACCACTTCGTCGAGGGTGGCCGGGCGAAGGCGATCCGCCAGCGGCGCGTCGGGGGCATGGATGCCGGAGGCTTCGAACAGATCGGTCATGAACGGTCAGATGTAGGCGTTCGCAACCGTGATTTCACGCGTTAGAGTGGCCGGGCAGCAAAGGAGATCCCATGGAACGCGACGAAGCACCCCGGCCGCTGACCGGCGTTTCTCCCTATCTGAGCATCGCCTCGCGCGGCGGTCAGGCGGCGGTCGAGTTCTACGCCCGCGCCTTCGGGGCGGTGGAGGTGCGGCGCATGCTGGCCGAGGACGGCGAGCGGCTGATCCACTCCCACCTGCACATCAACGGCGGCAGCGTGATGTTGTCGGACGAATTTCCGGAAATGGGCGGCGAGGTCGATGTCGTGCCCAAATCGGTGACGCTGCACCTCTATGTCGACGACGCCGACGAATGGTGGAACCGCGCCATCGTGGCCGGCGCCGTACCGGTCTATCCCCTGGCCGACCAGTTCTGGGGCGACCGCTATGGGGTCCTCAAGGACCCCTTCGGCCATAGTTGGTCGGTCGGATCGCCGATCAAGGCGGGCTGAGATGGCGCAGGCCTACGTCCCGCCTGATCCGCCGATCGTGCCCTATCTGATGGTCCACGACGGGCCGGCGGCGCTGGACTGGTACTGCGACGCCCTGGGGGCCGAGGTCATCGCCCGGTACGATCAGGACGACGGTCGACTGGGCCACGCCAGCCTGTCGGTCAACGGCGGCGTCATCTACCTCGCCGACGAGTTCCCCGAGGTGCAGGACCGCATCGGCGCGAAGGCGCCGCGGAGTCTGGGAAGCACGACCGTCTCCATCGCTCTCGCCGTCGACGACGTGGACGCCTGGATGGCGCGGGCCGCGGCCCGGGGCGCGGTCACCATTCGTCCGGCCGAGGACGACTTCTATGGCCGCCACGGCAAGATGACCGACCCCTATGGCCACGTCTGGTCGTTCCTGGGACCGAAGGCCGGCGCCTAGCCGGCGTAACCCACACGACCGGTCATGACCCGGCCCTGACGCTGGATGGTCACTTCCGAACCGCGTGCGCCCCGGCGGACGGCGGCGAGATCCCGCACAGGGCGGCCATCGATCTGGGTCACCACGTCGCCGGGCTGGAAGCCGTTGGCGCGGGCCGCAGTGCGGCCTCCGACATTGGTGACGATGGCTCCGCTGGCGAAGGGATCGCCGCCCAGCCGGTCGGCCAGCGCCGGGTTCAGCACCGCGATCTCGGCGCCGGCGAACGGCCCCTGCTGGATGACCTCGCCATCGCCCTTGGCGTCGCCGGGAAGGGGCTGGACGCGGGCATTGAGGGTCTGGCTGCGGCCGTCGCGCAGGACCGTGACAGCGACCGACTCGTTCGGGTTCCTGGTGCCGACGCGGAAGTTCAGACCGGCCTGGTCGTGGACCTCGGCGCCGTCGAGGGCCGTAATCACGTCGCCTTCGCGCAGGCCCGCGCGCGCGCCCGGTCCTCCCGACCAGACGTCGGTGACGATCAGGCCCTGGGGCCGGGCCATGCCGAGGGAGCGGGCGATCTCGGACGAGACCGTGTCGCCCTTCACGCCGAGCCAGGGCCGGACGACCGCCGTCTCGCCGCCGAGCGCGGAATCGACCACGCGCCGCACCATCGAGGCCGGCACGGCGAATCCGACGCCCGCCGACGAGCCCGAGCGGGAGAAGATGGCCGTGTTGATGCCGATGACATCGCCGTCCATGTCGACCAGGGGCCCGCCGGAGTTGCCCGGATTGATGGCCGCATCGGTTTGGATGAAGGAGCCCGAGTCAGAGATGCCGGTCTCGGTGCGGTTCAGAGCCGAGATGATGCCGTTGGTCACGGTCTGGCCGACCCCGAAGGGGTTGCCGATGGCCAGGACCAGGTCGCCGACCTCCTGTTCCTCGCGGTCGTCGATGGCGAGGACGGGAAGCTGTTCGGTCACGCCCTGAAGCTGGAGCACCGCGATGTCGGAGCGTTCGTCGGCGAGGATGACCTCGGCCGGATATTCGCGGCGGTCGTTCAGGACCACCCGGATCTGCTGGGCGCCCTCGATGACGTGGTTGTTGGTCACCACGATGCCGTCGGAGCGGATGATGACGCCGGACCCTGCGGATTCCGCCACCCGCTGCTGGGGCATGCCGCCGCCGAAGAACTGGAAGAAGGGGTCGGCCTGGACCCGCTGGATCGATCGGGCGGAGATGTTGACCACGGCCGGGGCCGCCTCGCGCACCACGGGGGCGAAGCTCTGCTTCATGGTGGAGGCGTCGGTCGGGGTCTGGCGCTCGGTCGGTTCGGCGAAGACGCCGTCCTGGGCCTTTGTGGAGTTGGCGTTGCCGCAGGCGGCCAGCGTCAGGCAGGCCATGAGGGCGATCGTCGAGGTCTTCATCGCAGTCCGGAAGTGAGCCATGTCAGGCTCCTATATCTGTCCCGCTTTCGGGCCGGATCAAGGCGTGTCAGTGGCCGCACCGGTACCTTCCGCCTTCTCACCGGGGAGCCGGCCCCTGGCGGAGCCGCGCAGGGATGTCCTGGGTGAGCCCGTCATCTCGGGTTCGCATGTCCGTGGTTAGAACGAACACCCGCCGAGGAGTGACCGATGACGATCAACCGCCGCAGCCTTCTCCTCGCCGCCGGCGCCTCGGCCTTCACGCCGGTCCTCGCCCGGGCCCTGAGCATTCCCGCCGACGTGCGGACGGGGACCGTCGCCGATGTCGGACACGTCGTCATCCTCATGCAGGAGAACCGGTCGTTCGATCACTATTTCGGGGCGATGAAGGGCGTGCGGGGCTTCGGCGACCGCTTCCCGATCCCGGTCGCCGATGCGCCGGGACGCGTCGGCGGGACCTGCTGGGTCCAGGCCAATCCGAAGGGGCCGGACCGGCCGTCGCTGATCGCGCCCTTTGCGCTGAATACGGTCGAGGATTTCCGGCTGATGCGGGTCGAGGGCACGCCGCACAGCTGGCCTGACTGTCAGGCCGCCTGGGACGAGGGGCGGATGAGCGCCTGGCCGGCGACCAAGACCGAGCATTCGATGGGCTATTTCCGGCCGGACGACATTCCGTTCCAGTACGCCCTCGCCGAGGCCTTCACCGTCTGCGATGCCTATCACTGCTCGATCCAGACGGGAACGAACTCCAATCGGCTGTTCCTGTGGACCGGGACCAACGATCCAGAGGGAACCAGGGGCGGGCCGTCGATCTCCAACTCCCATGACGCCCTGGTCAGCGAGGGCGGGCATCCGGACGGCTATCGCTGGACCACCTATCCGGAGCGGCTGCTGGAGGCGGGCGTGAGCTGGCGCATCTACCAGGACATGGCCGACAACTTCACCGACAACCCTGTCGCCGGCTTCCAGACCTTCCGCGACAGCCACGCGGGCGTACCGGGCAGCGACCCGCGCCTGGCGGAACTGGGCCTGTCGACGCGCAGGCTCGACGGACTGCGGGACGACGTGCTGGCGGGCGCCCTGCCCCAGGTGTCCTGGATCGTGGCCCCGGCGGCGGCGTCCGAGCACCCCGGCCCTTCCAGCCCGGCCCAGGGCGCAGACTATACGGCCCGGGTGATCGAGGCCCTGACGGCCGATCCGGCGGTGTGGGCGCGCACCGTCCTGTTCATCATGTTCGACGAGAACGACGGCTTCTTCGACCACATGCCGCCTCCTGCGCCGCCCTCGCGCGAATCAGGCGGATCCACCGTCGACACCGCCGGCGAATACCATCTGCAGACCACAGCCAGCGAGGCGGCGACCGAGCGGCCGGAGTTCATGGGAAGACCCTATGGCCTGGGGCCGCGCGTGCCGATGTATGTCGTTTCGCCGTGGAGCCGGGGCGGCTGGGTCAGCTCGGAGGTGTTCGACCACACCTCGGTGATCCGCTTCCTGGAAACCCGGTTTGGAGTGATGGAGCCGAACATTTCGACCTGGCGGCGGGCGGTGTGCGGCGACTTGACCGGCGCCTTCGATTTCCGGACGCCGAATGCGCCCTTCCCGCCCCTGCCGGAGACCGGCGCGCTGGCGGCGCGGGCCGCCGCCTTGCCCGGCCGGACCGCCCCGACGACGCCCGCAACGATGGAGCCGCCGGTTCAGGCGACCGGGGTGCGGCGGTCCCGGCAACTGCCCTACGATCTGGCCGCCGATGAAGGTCGGGACGGCGAGGCGATCCGCCTGACCTTCCGCAACGCCGGTCGGGCAGCGGCGGTTCTGCACGTCTATGATCGGTTGAGGCTGGAGCGGGCGCCGCGGCGCTACACGGTCGGCCCCGGCGGGAGCCTGGACGGCGTCTGGGACGCGGGCCCCTACGATCTGTGGATCCTCGGTCCGAACGGCTTCCACCGCCATTTCGCAGGCAATGCGGAGCGGGACGAGCCGTCCCTGTCCGTCGCCGCGCCTGCAGCGACCCACGGCGACTGGGTCCTGAACTTCGCCAACGCCGGAGACGACCGGACCATCACCGGAACAGCCGACCCCTATCAGCCCGTCGCCGCTCCATGGCGGGCGGTGCTCCCGACGGGGGAGACGACGGTGCGGCGCACGGGTCCGATCGGACAGGGATGGTATGACATCGCGATGAGCGACGGCGAAGGCTGGGTCCGGCGGATGGCCGGCAGGCTGGAACGGGGCACGGACTCGATCAGCGACCCCGCGATGGGCGGCGCCGCCCGGATGGACCGGACCTAGGCGTCCGGTCCGCGGGGGTTGTTCAGGACAGCCGGTCGCGGAAGTCCGGGTAGTCGAACTGGCGGACCAGTCGCAGCGCGTCCGTCTCCGAATTCCACAGGGCGATGGCCGGCAGGGGAACGCCGTTGAAGGTCGTGGTCTTGACCATCGAATAGTGGGCCTGATCGAGGAAGGCGATGCGCGTTCCCGGCGTCGGCGGCGTGGCGAAGCGGTAGTCGCCGATGATGTCCCCGGCCAGGCAGGATGGCCCGCCGAGACGGAAGGCGACGCCCCCCTCCGTCTCGCCCAGCATCGCCGGACGATAGGGGGCCTCGATGACGTCGGGCATGTGGCAGGTGGCCGAGATGTCGGTGATCGCGACCGGCAGGCTGTTGTCGAAGGTGTCGAGCACCTCGCCCACGAGGATGCCCGCGTCGAGGGCGATGGCCTCGCCGGGTTCGATATAGACCTCGATGCCGTGGCGCTCGCCGATGGTCCTGAGGAACGCCCCCAGGCCGTCGCGGTCATAGTCGGCGCGGGTGATGTGGTGACCGCCGCCGAGGTTCAACCATTTCAAAGAGGCCAGCGCATCCGCGATCCTGGGCTCCAGCGAAGCCCAGATGCGCTGGAGCGGCTCGAATCCCTGTTCGCACAGGGCGTGGAGATGCAGGCCGTCGACGCCCTCAAGATGTTCGGGCTTCAGCTGCGACACAGGGAAGCCCAGCCGCGAGCCGAACTGGCAGGGATCGTATTTGGCGACCTCGGCCTCGGAATGTTCGGGGTTGAGCCGAAGACCGATGTCGAAGGTCTCGCCGGCCGCACGGGCTTCGGCGATCAGGTCAGCGAAGCGTGCGATCTGGGCCGGGGTGTTGAAGATCACCGAGTCCGACAGGCGCAGGATTTCCGGCAGATCCCCGGGCTTGTAGGCGGGGGAGTAGGTGGTCAGGTGTCCCTTGTAGAACTCCCGGGCCAGCCGCGCCTCCCACAGGCCCGAGGCGCAGACCCCGTCCAGATACTCCTCGACGAGGTCGGCCAGCGACCACATCGAAAAGGCTTTCAGCGCCAGCAGGACCCGTGCGCCACCGGCCGCCCCGACGCCCTTCAGGATCGACAGGTTGCGACGCACCGCCGCCTCGTCGACGACGAAACAGGGCGACGGCACGCGGCAGAGATCGAAGCGGGCGAAGGCGCCGGGACCGCCCGCCTTCGTTTCCATGGCGCCGGAGGGCGTGTGCATCAGACTGTCCCCGTCAGAACGCGAGAGGCGCGTCCAGCTCCTGCACCTTCCAGGGCAGGCCGTGCTGGTTCAGCATGTCCATGAAGGGGTCGGGATCCAGCTGTTCCATGTTGAACACGCCCGCGCCCTTCCAGGCGCCCGTCAGGATCATGGCGGCGCCGATCATGGCGGGGACGCCGGTGGTGTAGCTGACCGCCTGGTTGCCGGTCTCGGCATAGGCTTCTTCATGGTCGCAGACATTGTTGACGTAGACCGTCTTCTGCACGCCGTCCTTCAGGCCGGTCGCGATCGTGCCGATATTGGTCTTGCCCCTGGTCAGCGGACCCAGGGACGACGGCTCGGGCAGCAGGGCCTTGAGGAACTCGATCGGGATGATCTCGCGGCCCTGGAACATCATCGGCTCGATCGAGGTCATGCCGATGTTCTCGAGCACCTCGAGGTGTTTGAGGTAGGAGTCGCCGAAGGTCATCCAGAAGCGGATGCGGCTGATCTCGGGATAGAATTTCGCCAGCGATTCCAGCTCCTCATGGTACATGAGGTACATATTCTTCTCGCCGACCTGGTCGAAGTCGAACACCTGTTTGTGGGTCAGGGCCGGGCCCTCGACCCACTGGCCGTTTTCCCAGTGACGCGACGGAGCGGTCACTTCGCGCAGGTTGATCTCCGGATTGAAATTGGTCGCGAACGGCAGGCCGGTGTCGCCGCCGTTGCAGTCCAGGATGTCGAGCGTCTCGATCGAATCCAGCAGATGCTTCTTCGTCCAGGTCGTGAACACCGAGGTCACGCCGGGATCGAATCCCGACCCCAGCAGGGCCATCAGGCCGGCCTCCCTGAAGCGGTCCTGATAGGCCCACTGCCACTTGTATTCGAACTTCGCTTCCTCGCGCGGCTCGTAGTTGGCGGTGTCCATATAGTGGACCCCCGCCGCGAGGCAGGCGTCCATGATGTTCAGGTCCTGGTACGGCAGGGCCAGATTGACCACGAGCGCGGGGTTCACGGCCTTGATCAGGGCCGTGGTCGCGGCGACGTCGTCCGCGTCAATGGCCGCCGTGTCGATGCTGACGCCGGTGCGGTCCTTCACCGAGGCGGCGATGGCGTCGCATTTGGACTTGGTCCGCGAGGCCAGTGTGATGTGCGAAAAGATGTCGGCGTTCATCGCCATCTTGTGGACGGCGACGGAGCCAACGCCCCCCGCCCCGATTACGAGAACCCTGCTCATCTCATGCACTCCTGAAGTCTGCACCACCTGAAACCCGTCACATCGACGCGTTGGGAGGGGGTCCTATACGAGGATGGCGTTTCTCGTAACCGTCTGCGGTTCTGTTTTGCGTCCTTTGCGGCCCAGAACGTTCAATCAGCCCTGCCGGCCCGCATCGCCGGCAGTGTATCCTCGGGTCGACCGTCGCCTGCCGGGACAGTGAGTCCGAGCAAGCGCGCCAGCAGCGGATGGACATCGACGCTGTCCATCGCGGGCAGGACGACGCCCGACGCGATGCGGGGGCCCGTCGCGATGAACAGGGCGCGCATCTCCGACGCCTGGTTGTCGTAGCCGTGGGCCCCGCCCGGACGGGTCACCGTCCGCGCACGGGTTCCGAACAGCCAGCCGGTGTCAGCCAGACAGACGATCGACGACACGCGAGGGTTCGAGCCCAGCACGAAGCGGTCGGGAATATCGGCGCGCGGCCAGCATTCGCCGTGAGGGTGACGCTTGATCAGCGCCGCCTCGACCTCGGCCTCATGGCCCGAGGCCGGGTCCAGATAGACAACGGGACCGGCGTAGACGATCTGGATCGCCGCCGGATCGATCAGGTCGTCCAGATAGGTCACGCGATCCGGCGAGGTCGCCGCCATGCCGTGATCGGCCACGATGACGAAGGTGGTCTGGTCGTAAAGGCCCCGGTCCTTCAGCCCTTGAACCAGACCGGCCAGGTCGTGGTCGACCGAGGCGACGGCAGCAGTGGTTTCGGCCGCGTCCGGGCCGTTGCGGTGGCCGGCCGTGTCCACGACGTCGAAATACAGGGTGACGAAGTCCGGCCGCAGGTTGCCCGTGCCGTCAAGCCAGGTCAGGACCTGCCACACGCGGTCCGCGCCCGTGACCGTCTGGTCGAAGGGGCGCCAGTAGGTCGGTCGAACGTTGTCGATCGCCGTCTCCGACCCCGGCCAGAACATGGTCGCGGTCAGCAGGCCCCCCTTCTCGGCCGTGACCCAGATGGGTTCGGCCTGGTTCCACCAGCCGGCCTCTTTCGACTGCATGGTAAAGCGGCCCATTCCGGGGTCGTTGAAACTGTTGCCAACGATACCGTGGTGGTCGGGATGCAGGCCGGTCACCAGCGTATAGTGGTTGGGGAAGGTCACACTGGGGAAGGACGGCTGCATCGCCGCCGTCGTTCCTTCCGCCGCCAGGGCAGACAGGGTCGGGGTCACACCACGGTCCATATAGTCCGGCCGGAAGCCGTCGATGGAGATGAGGATCGTCAACGGCCTCTTCGGGTCGGCCGGGTTCCGGGCATGCGCCGTCGTCGAAAGGCCGGTCAACAGGGCGATGCAGGCGAACAGGACGCGAAACATGCAGGGCTCCGGAATATCCAGCGTTGCATAAAGTTAATCCGCAACAGCCTCGCGACGGCTTGTCGACCGCTCGCCACAGGGCCAAGCTTGCCCCATGAACGCTGTCATCGAGACCCGGAACCTGACCAAGACCTATGGGACGGTTCGCGCCCTGGATGGGCTGAGCCTGACCATTCCGCGTGGCGGGGTCTATGGCGTGCTCGGCCCCAACGGGGCCGGCAAGTCGACCCTGTTCCGAATCCTGCTGGGCCTGATCCGGCCGACCGATGGCGAGGCTACGGTCATGGGCGGACGGATCGGCGACGTCGCGGCATCCCGCCGCATGGGTTCGATGATCGAGACGCCACGCTTCCCGCCCTTCATGACGGCGCGTCAGGTGCTGGTCTGGCTGTCCGCAGCGCACGGCCTGAAACCCGATGCCGCCCGCGTCTCCGGATGGCTGGAACGCGTGGGCCTGACCGAGGCCGCCGATCGCAAGGTGCGGGGCTTTTCCGTCGGCATGCTGCAGCGGCTCGGCGTCGCCGCCGCCCTTATCACCGAGCCGGAGCTCGTCATCCTCGATGAACCGACCAGCGGCATGGATCCGCCCGGCATCCAGGAAATGCGCGCCCTGATCCGCTCCCTGTCCGAGAAGGACGGCATCACCGTGGTCCTCGCCAGCCACCAGTTGCTGGAGGTCCAGCGCGTCTGCGACCGCGTCGCAATCATGAACCGCGGCAAGCTGGTGCGCGAAGGCCTGGTCTCGGAACTGACTGCATCGGGCGAGCGGCTGCGTCTGTCGGTGACCCCGATCTCGAAGACGCTGGAGATCGTGTCCGGCCTGCCCGGCGCCTCGGCCCTGCTGGAAGGCGACGCCGTCATGGCCACCCTGCCCCGCACCGACGTGCCCGGTCTGATGCGCGCCCTGGTCCAGGGCGGCGTCGATATCGACGAGGCCCGCTGG
Organism: Brevundimonas sp.; assembly: GCF_027484365.1. Taxonomy (GTDB): domain Bacteria; phylum Pseudomonadota; class Alphaproteobacteria; order Caulobacterales; family Caulobacteraceae; genus Brevundimonas. The sequence goes on from NZ_JAIXTC010000026.1 coordinate 147,779, forward strand.
ATCGGCGCCGATCTGGAGAGCGTCTTCATGAGCGAGACCGGCTCCGTGCAACACCCGGAGACGATCCATGCTGGCTGATTCCGTCCTCTCCGAATTCTACCGCCTGATGCGGAACCGCATGGCGGTGTTCTGGTCCGTGCTGTTTGTGCCGCTGCTGTTCGTGGCGGGCGGCATCATCTTCCACCTCGCGACCAAGTCGCGCATGGAAGAGATGACGGGGGACCTGTCGGCCACCGGCATCGCGGCGACGGCCCAGGCCAAGTCCGTCGAGGACCTGGGGCAGGACCTCCTGAAGATCGCCGGCATCGTCGCGAACGGGGCGATCCTGGTCTTCATGCTGATCGGAGCCTCGACCCTCTATGCCGGGGACTACCGCTGGGAGACCTGGCGGCTGACGAGCGCCCGCAACAGCCGGATCAATCTGATCCTCGGCAAGGTCGGCGTCTTCAAGATCCTGACCCTGATTGCGATCGCGATCTTCATCGTCGCAGGCCTGATCTTCTCGATCTCGGGTGCCGTGATCAACGGCTCGAGCCTGGCCTTCACCTTCGACGGCAGCGACGCGGGCTCGTTCATTCTCACCCTGCTGCTCGGCTACGTCCGGATCATTCAGTATGCGATGATCGCCCTGTTGGCGGCGGTCATGACGCGATCCCTGCTGGCCGCCCTGTTCGTGCCGGTGGTTCTGGGCTTCGCCCAGACCCTGCTGGGCGGACCGGGTCTGGCCCTGCTCGGCTGGGAGCCGACGGGCTGGCCTGCGCAGCTGCTTCTGCCGGGCCTGGCCTTCGACACCCTGAAGGCCGTCGTCGGTCCGGACGGAGCCCCTGCAGGCATGCCCGACGGCCTGGCGATCAAGGCCCTGATCAGCCTCACCCTGTGGACACTGGCCCCGCTCGCGGGCGCCGTCGCCTGGTTCAACCGGCAGGACCTGTCGAAGGAATAGGCGTCAGTCCTCGTCGGGCGCGCCGAGGGGGAAATAGTCGCGGTACGGCCGCGCCTCGTCGAGCGCCCGGGCATAGCTGGGCCGGGCCAGCAGTCGGCGGCGATAGGCCCACAGGTGGACGTGGTCCTTCGGGATCGCATGGGTCCAGTGGGCGTAGAGCAGGCCCGGCGCCGCGCCGCAGTCGGCCAGGGTGAAGACCTCGCCTGCCGCCCAGGTCCGCTCGGCCATGAGGGCGTCGAGCCAGGCGTAGGCCGTCTCCAGCTTCTTGCGCGCATCGGCGTCGGCCAGGGGATCGCGGTCCGCCTCCGGCCGCAGGGCGTTGTAGATGAGCCTCTGCTGATGGGTCTGGACGTGGTTGTCGAACACCCGGTCCATGAACCGCGTCTCCAGCGCCAGATCGGGATCGGTGGGGATCATCGGCGTGGCCGGAGAGATCTGGTCCAGCCGCTCGATGATGATGGACGTCTCGGCGAAATGACGCGCGCCGTCCTTCAGCACCGGGAACTGGCCGAACGGCCAAGCGGCCTTCAGCTCGGCCATCGCTCCCTCGTCCTCCAGCAGCCGCTGGCTGAACGGCAGGTCCTTCTCGTAGAAGGCGACGATGGCCTTCTGGCAGTAGGAGGAGAAGGGGTGGCTGTAGAGGATCAGGTCGGTCACAGGCGCTTCTCCATCCAGACATTGCAGCGGGCATAGGGCGTCGGCTGCGGCGGCAGGTCGACGAAGCCGAACCGGTCGTCCGTGGCCAGACGGTTCCTGGCTTCCTGGGCATAGCCCCCGCCGAGGATCCGGAACGCATTGAGGCCGATGCAGGCGGCCGCGTGGTCGGGTTGGTATGGGGCGATCTCAATGCTCATCAGCGTCACCGTGCACCGGCGACCCGAAAAGCAAAAGGGCGCCCCGATCGCCCGGGTCGCCCTTCAAGAACTCAACCGTGGCGTCGAAGCTTACGCTTCGTCGTCGCCCTCGATCGCGTAGACCGGACCGGAGTCCTGGCCCTTGGCGTCGACGTCGCGGTCGACGAACTCGATCACGGCCATCGGGGCGTTGTCGCCGTGGCGATAGCCGGCCTTCATGATGCGGATATAGCCCCCGTTGCGTTCGGCGTAGCGCGGGCCGATCGTTTCGAACAGCTTGCCGACCTGGGTCACGTCACGGACGTGGCTGATGGCCTGACGACGGGCGTGCAGGTCGCCCTTCTTGCCGAGGGTGACCAGCTTTTCGACGAAGGGGCGAAGCTCCTTGGCCTTGGGCAGGGTGGTCGTGATCTGCTCGTGCTTGATCAGCGACGCAGCCATGTTGGCGAACATGGCGGTCCGGTGGCTGGCCGTGCGGCCGAGCTTGCGATAGGCGGCGCCGTGGCGCATCGGGGTCTCTCCTACTCCGGCCCGGGTTTCCCTCTTCAGGGACCTTGGACCGCATTTATTCTAACCGCTCCGATGACCAACAATCGGTCCGGGCGGAGGGTTGAAACTAGATCTGGTCGTCGAACTTCTTGGCCAGGTCTTCGATGTTCTCCGGGGGCCAGTTCGGCACATCCATGCCGAGCGACAGACCCATGGAGGTCAGCACTTCCTTGATCTCGTTCAGCGACTTGCGGCCGAAGTTCGGGGTGCGAAGCATCTCGCCCTCGGTCTTCTGGATCAGGTCGCCGATGTAGACGATGTTGTCGTTCTTCAGGCAGTTGGCCGA
>NZ_JAIXTC010000015.1 GCF_027484365.1 Brevundimonas sp.
GGTCGACAAGTTCGAATACCGCCGCGGCTACAAGTTCTCGACCTACGCCACCTGGTGGATCCGTCAGGCCATCACCCGCTCGATCGCCGACCAGGCGCGGACCATCCGCATCCCGGTCCACATGATCGAGACGATCAACAAGATCGTCCGCACCAGCCGCCAGATGCTGCACGAGATCGGCCGCGAACCGACCCCGGAAGAATTGGCCGAGAAACTGGCCATGCCGCTGGAGAAGGTCCGCAAGGTCCTGAAGATCGCCAAGGAGCCGATCAGCCTCGAGACGCCCATCGGCGACGAGGAAGACTCGCACCTGGGCGACTTCATCGAGGACAAGAACGCCATCCTGCCCATCGACGCGGCCATCCAGAGCAATCTTCGCGAAACAACGACGCGGGTGCTCGCGTCGTTGACCCCGCGCGAGGAAAGGGTCCTGCGCATGCGTTTCGGCATCGGCATGAACACCGACCACACCCTGGAAGAGGTCGGCCAGCAGTTCTCGGTCACCCGCGAACGCATCCGCCAGATCGAGGCCAAGGCCCTGCGCAAGCTGAAGCACCCGAGCCGGTCGCGGAAGCTGCGGAGCTTCCTGGACAGCTGAGGCGCAACGGCGCCAACGAAAACAGAGGGCCGCTCCCGCAAGGGGGCGGCCCTTTTTGCATCTTCCTTCTCCCCTCGTGGGAGAAGGTGTCAGGCGGAGCCTGACGGATGAGGGGGTGGTCGGTCCGCATGCCGGCGGACGGCGTCGAACACGATGTTGGGGTTGGTCAGGACTGCCTCGTTTCCGAACCTCAGAACCACGAAGCCCCGGCGGTTCAGATCGGCGTCCCGCAGCCGGTCCCGCGCCTCGCGCAGCCGGTGAATTCCGCCATCCAGTTCGATCACCAGCTTGAGCTCGTAACAGCAGAAGTCCGCGATCCACGGCCCGATCCGGGTCTGACGGCGAAATTTCAGGCCTTCGAACCGCCGGTCGCGCAGCAGCCTCCACATCGCCGTTTCCGCGAAGGTCATGCCTGCCCGCAGACGTCGTGTCTGGTCCGCCATACCCCTCATCCGTCTCGCTTCGCGAGCCACCTTCTCCCACAAGGGGAGAAGGGCGAAGCCTCCCGGACCGATGTTCGTTCAGGTACAGCGCAAGTACAGCGTCCCGCGGCGCTTCATCACCAAATCGACCAACCCCGAACGGCAACCTGACCAAAATCGCCAGCGGCTCCGACCGATTCTGGCGTACCGGCGGTCCATGATGCGCACATGACAGAGCGACGCGAGATCAAACAGCGGTCCCCGGCGGTGTGGGCCAGGGTCAGGGCGGCCTATCTGGCCGGCGAACCGGCGGCCTCGGTCGCGCGGCGGTTCGACGTCGGCCTCGGCAATCTCAGATATCGGGCCAATGCCGAGGGCTGGACCCGCAAGGCGATGATGGCCCGGGCGGAGACCGAAGAGGCGGATGACGACATCCGGCTGGCGGGTCGCGCGGATCCGGTACTCCCCGCGCCGGCCGAAGCGCCGATCGACATCGACCCGGAAGAGGCGAGCGAGGCCGGCATCCGCCATGCCGCGGCCCTGATCGCCGCCGGGAGGGGCGCCGAGGCGCTCAGCCTGCTGAAGGCGGTTCAGGGACTGGCGCAGACGCTGGAGGCCACGGCGGCGCCCCATGACGAGGAGCCGGAGGCCGATCACTTCGACTACAGGGCCTTGCAGAGACATTCGCTCGAGATGGCGGTGAAGAACGCCGAGGCCATGCTGGGCGACACCGGCTACGGCATCACCTGCGCCTTCGGCCATGCGGCCTATCACTGGCGCGCCGCCAACCTGGGCCCGGAGATCGCCCGACACGATTTCGAACAGGGTGTCAGCGGGGGCTGGGCGGCATCGTACTGGGAGGAAGACGGGACGCTGAAGCCGCTGGATATCCGGCCGCAGCGAAGCTGGTAGGTCAGGCCGCGCGCTTCGCGGCGAGATCGATATGAGCGGAATCGAATGGCCGCCGACCCCTTGTCTCCGCCACACAGTCGCACGAGACCCCTCTCCCGGCGGGAGAGGGCTTGAGGCTCGCAGAGCGAAGCGATGCGCCAGCCGAAAGGGTGAGGGGCTGGCGCTCGAAGTTGCGCACGATCGCCCCGAAACGGCTGACGCCGACTGATCCGCCAGCCCCTCACCCTTTCGCGCAAGAACGACGGCGAGCCGTCGTGCGCTCAAGCCCTCTCCCGCCGGGAGAGGGGGACTATGCCGCGCGCCTGGCGGCGAAGGTCCCGTTGGGCAGGGGGGTGATCTCGGCGTAGCGGACGAGGGTGTTGAGGGCCTGGACCACGCGTTGTTCGATGCCCTTGCCGCCGCGCTTGAAGGCGCGGGAGACGGCGGCGGCGTCCATGGGGCGGCCGGAGGCGACGAGGACGGCGCGGATGGCCATGACCTGTTCGCCCTTGTCCTTCGGGAAGGCGGGCAGGCCCTTGTCGAGGGCGACGACCGTGTCCTGAAGGTCCAGTTCGCCCGACTTCGGTGCGGCGGCGCCCTTGGCGAAGCGCGGGATCTGGTAGTCGGGGCGCAGCCAGCGGACGTGACCGGCGGCCTCTTCGGCCGCGCGCTCGGCGTTCAGGGCGACGAGGCGTTCGAGGATGATTTCGTCGAGCTTTTTGCTTTCGTCATCCTCCGGCGCGAAGCGACCGGGGGACGCTTCGTCATCCTTCGGCCGAGCGAAGCTCGGACCGGGGGAGGCGCCGAAGGCGATCTGTTCACGTGAGGTGTCAGAATCCGGCGTGTGTGACAGGTTCGCGCTCTCGCGCGCCGCTGCGCCCCCCGGTCTCCGCTGCGCTGCGCCGGAGGATGACGAAAGGGAGGGTGAAAGCAGGGGGATCAGGTCGTCCCAGCCGTAGGCCTGCATCGTTGCCCGGTCGATCTGGTCGTGCAGGTCCTTGAGGATCAACACCCGGCCGCGACCCTTGACGTCCTCGTCCTTCGCATCGAGCGGCGTTCCGGCGCGGACCTTCTCCAGCACATTGTAGAGGCCGGTCAGGGTCAGGTCGGGATGTTCGGCCTGAACCGTCTTGCGCGTGGCGTCGAGCTCCTCGCCGAGGTCGCGGAGGGTGGCGCGGATGACCTCGGAAGGGTCGGGGAAGGGGAAGGGGTCGAAGGATTGCTGCTTCACATAGACCGGCCGATCTTCCAACAATCCGCCGGTTGCGCTCGCCCAGACGAGGTGCGCTCGGGAGCTGAGAACTGAGAGCGCTTCGCCGGTGCTGGCCGCAATGGCGATTAGCTTGTTGTCTGGCAGAATGGACTGGTCGAGATACTGAAAGATGCGGTGCTTTGCGGTCTCGACCGTTGCGATGTAACGCGGCACTCCGCTTAAAGCCTTACGTGCCTCGGGAACATTTTCTCCGAAGAGCCACCAGTTTTCTCGCCTATAGGCTCGTGGATTCTGATCCCGCTCTGGCTTCACGTGTTCTAATACATGCTGATAAACCTCAGGGAAATCACGGCGAACGATCTCCGCTGAGAGGCCGAACAGGTCGATAACCATCACTCCACGTGGAGCAGCGGTGAGGTCGCGACCGTTCCGATAATCTCGGATGTGACGCTCCAAGCCAGGGCGAAGTCCGAGACCCAAGTGCTCCGCTTCATTGGGCAAAATGATGAAGCCAGCACCGTGAAGCACCACGCCTCGGGAGGCTAAGCCCGCGTTGGCTAGGAGCTTACCGGCCTTTGCTAGATCGACACCCACCGTAAGGTCCGAGTTGATCCGGCCCTCGCGAGCCTTCATTTCTATCCTCGGATCATCCGTATCGAGAGCCGCCTCAGCGACAATCTCTCGTACCTCGCCGTCATGCGACCCCGCCCGTGCCACGGTCATTCCAATCCGCACCGCCGCGCTATCCTTGGTAGCCTTGGTCCACGGATGGTCCGGTACCGCGAAGATGATCGAGACCGGTGCCTTGGCGTTCAAGTGGCGCTCCATCACCCGGCGCTGGAACACCTGACTGATCGAATTGGTCGTCACGAAGCCGAAACGGAGAAGCGGCGTCTTCTTGCGGGTCAGGAGTTCGGCCGCCCGATCCCACCAGTACATGACGAAGTCGGCGCTCTCGTTCATGTTCTTGTGCACTTTCCACAAGGCCTCGGCATAGCCGGGCATCATGCGGGAGCGCAGGTCCTTGCCACCGATGAACGGCGGGTTCCCGACGATGAACTCCGCAACCGGCCAGTCCGGCCGCCGGGCGTTCGGATAGACCTGGACCGCGACGCCGTCCCGCATCTCGAACTGAAGCTCGGGATAGCCGTCCCAGGTCAGGACGGCGTCCTTCTGCTGGATGTTGCCGAAGGCCTTGAGGATGGGTTCGGCCGGGTGTTCGGAGCGGTTGCGGTAATGCTGTTGCAGATAGCCGATCCACAGCACCAGTTCGGCGATGGCGGCGGCGCGGACGTTCAGCTCGATGCCGAGGAACTGGTGCGGGTCGACGGTCTCGAAACCGATCCCCTCGGTCTCGCCGAGTTCGGCCAGGGCCTCCAGCACCTCGCCCTCCAGCCGTTTCATCAGCTCCAGCGACACATAGAGGAAGTTGCCGGTGCCGCAGGCGGGGTCGAGGACGCGGGTGGTGCAGAGCTGGTGATGGAAGGCGCGCACGGCTTCCACCGCCTCTTTCGGTTCGTTGCGTTCGCGGGCGTCGGCAGCCTTGACCAGGGCCGTGTTCCAGTCGGCGCGCAGGGGCTCCATGACCGTGACCTCGACGAGGCGTTCGACATAGGAGCGGGGGGTGTAGTGGGCGCCCAGCTTGCGCCGTTCGCCCGGCTCCAACGCCTGTTCGACCAGGGTGCCGAAGATGGCGGGCTCGACATAGCGCCAGTCGTGCCGGGCGGCCGCCAGAAGTTCGCCGATCTCTTCGCGGCCCATGGGGAAGGCCTTGGCCTCCTTGAACAGGCTGCCGTTGAAATGCTTCAGGTGCAGGCCGAAGCCGGCATAGAAGCGGTTGTCGTAGTCGGGCGCGTCCATGCTGCGCCACAGGGCCTGGAGCATGGGTGCGAAGCTGTCGGGGTGGTCCAGCTGTTCCTGCAGCAGGGCGGTGAACCGGCCCCGGGGCAGGAGGTCGGTGTCCTCCGCGAACATCGTGAAGATGCAGCGCATCAGGAAATGGGCGACCTCTTCGGGCGGATGTTTGGCCTCCAGACGTTTGGAGACCTCAGCCAGGCGTTCGGCGATCTGGCGCGTGACGCGGGCGGCCTCCCGCGTCGGGTCCAGCGACTGCGGCTCCGTCCAGATGGCGGTGAGCCGTTTGACGACGTCCGGATCGCGCAGGTCCTCCAGCCGGATGCGGAAGCCCTTGCGGTCGGGGAAGTGGGAATAGGCGCGGCCGGAGCCGGAGAAGTCGGCATAGACCTCGAACACATAGCCGACGTCGCAGACGATGATGAAGGGCGGGGCTGGATGGTCGGCGGGCAGGCGGAAGACATAGTCCTCGGCCTGTTTGCGGGCGTTGCGCATCAGCACGTCCCACTTGCCCTCGGAGGCGGCGGTGGAGGCGGCCTCGTCGGCCTTAAACAGGGCCTGCTGGCCGTCGTCACGGTGGGCGGCGCGCGACTGTTTGGCCTCCAGAATGAAGGCCCCCTTCTTGTAGAGGTCGATCCGCAGGGTGGAGGCCGTGCCCTCGGACTCGCGGCGTTTGACGCCCCGTTCGAAGACATAGTCGTTGGTGCGGGTATCGTCGGAGGCGGGGTCGGGACGCGGGAGGTCGAGCGCCTCGCAGAGTTCGGACAGGAACATCTGGTAGTTGGCGCGCTCGGCGCCGCCGCGCGCCTGACTCCAGCGCTGGATGAAGGTCTCGATATCCACGTGCGGCGTTTCCCCTTGGGATGACCTTAGGGTTGCGCGGGCGCTCTGGGAAGGCGGGTCAGCGTCGGCCTGTTCCACCCCCCAAAAAAAGGGGCGGCTCATGCGAGCCGCCCCTGTCAGTTACACCGCGTCGTTCAGTCCGGTGGGGCCAGTCAGAACGGTCGGTAGTTGAGGCCGATGAAGAAGCGGCGGCCGTAGGGGTCGAAGTTGGAATAGAGGGTCTGGGCCAGGGCCGGGCTCTGTTCCGCATCGAAGGCGTTGACGACGCCGACCCGCACCGAGAGGTCTTCACGCACCTTGTAGCGGGCGGTGAAGTCGTTGCGGACGAAGTTGCCGGTGTCGTTGTATTCGGTCTCGCGGTTGTCGGCGTTCAGCACGAAGTCGCGGTTGCGCTGGATGTTGTTGGCCGACTGCCAGTCCGCGGTCCAGTTGACGCTCCAGGTCTCGTTGGGCGTGTAGGTCAGGGACGAGGTGAAGCGGACGTTGGGGTAGAACAGATTGCCCCGGTCGCTGGTGAAGTTGGTCGGAACCGCCGGATCCAGGAAGTTCTCCTGTTCGATCAGCCAGGAGCCGCCGATCGAATAGTCGAGACGACCCCAGGCGCGGCCCATCATCTCGTCGAAGTCGTAGCCGTAGCGGGCCGTGAAATCGAGACCGCGGGTGGTCAGGGCGGCGTAGTTGCCGGCGCCCTCGATGAAGCCGCCGATCGGGTCGTTCGCCGGCGCGCCCAGGCCGAACGGAACGGCCGGGTTGTTGCGGAAGATGACCGCGCAGGCGGCGCTGTTCAGGCCCGGGCCGCTGACGCAGTTGTTGGCGGCGGTCTGGGCCGAGATGAAGGCGATCACCTGGTTGATCTCGATCTCGTAGTAGTCGAGCACCAGGGTGAAGTTCGGGATGAAGCGCGGCTGGAGCACGGCCGAGACGGTGAAGGACTCCGACTCTTCCGGCGTCAGGAAGGGGTTGCCGCCGGTGACGCCGGACACGCCGCCGCCGTCGTACTGCGGGTTGAAGTCATCCGTGTTGGTGGGCGTCGCGCCGTTGAAGTCGAAGGTGCGGCCCTGTTGCGCGGCCAGGGCCGTGCAGTTCGCCACCCGGTTGGCGCGGATGTCCGCGTTCTGGACGATGATGTTGGCCGTGGCGCAGGGGTCGGCGAAGCCGTTGGCGAAGGTCTCGCCCAGGGGGGAGAAGTTCTCGCCCAGGTCCGGCGCGCGGAACGAGGTGTTGAAGCTGGTCTTGAAGGTGATGTCCTCGATCGGACGATAGACCAGGTTGACGCCGTAGACGTCGCCCTTGCCGGCGGTGGTGTAGTCGAACGAGCGGTAGGAGCCGCTGAGCTCGGCGTACTCGCCCAGCCAGGTGTCGCGGAACAGGGGCAGGGAGGCCTCGGCGAAGAATTCGTCGCTCTGGTACTCCGCGGCCGGGAAGTCCGGGCCGCCGTTCAGGAACAGGACGCGGCCGGCGGTCGAGGCGTCGCGACCGACGGCTTCGGTGTATTCGCGGCGGTGCTCATAACCCAGGGCCACGCCGATCGCACCGGCGCCCCAGAAGTCCCACAGCTGGCCGGCGACCGACCCGATGAAGTCTTCCTGTTCGTTGCGCTCGGTGTAGGTGATCTCGGCGTTGATATAGTCGCGCGCGGCCTGGCTCTGGTTGCCGACGCCGAAGACGTTCAGCGGCTGGCACTGGGCCACGGCGGCGGCGCCGACGGCCGAGTCGCGCAGGTCGTTGTTGCCGATCAGATAGTCGTCGACGACCCCGCCCTGGGCGGCGATGACGCGCGAGCGGCAGACGATCGCGCCGCGGGCGCCGAGCACGCCGTTGGTGTCGACGATGGCGTCGGAGGCCAGCAGGACGCGCAGGGCGTCGGTGCCGGTCTCGGTCTCTTCGACGTCGACCTGGCCGTAGGTGTAGGACAGGCTCCAGTCGATGTTCCTGACGAAGCTGAACTGGTCGTAGCTGCCCTGGAGGCCGACGACGTAGCGCTGCAGTTCGCGGGTGCTGATCTGGTTGCGATCCTCGCCGAACAGGGTGTGACGCGCGTAGGGCGCGGCGACGCTGCCGGTCGCGACGCTGGGGGCGTTACGGTCGGTCGAGCTGGGCGGTGCATAGGTGGTGATGCGGTTGGCCAGGATCGCGGACCGCAGGTTGGCCGGCAGGTAGGCGTTGTCCCCGAGGTTGATGCCGTAGACGTTGAAGCCATAGGCTGGCTGGACCTCATTGGTCCCGACCACGCCGTTGCGGATGATGAAGTCGTAGAAGTCGGGCTGGGACGAGAACTCGGTGTCCTCGGTCACGTATTTGGCTTCCGCGAAGGCGGAGATGTCGCTGGTCAGCTGGAAGTTGGCGCCGACCTGGTAACGCTGCGATTCCGACTGGGGTACGCGGGTGATGGTGCTGAAGGTCGCGGGGTTGTCGCCGTCGCCGCCGATGTTGTTCGGCCGGTTGGCGCCCGTCGCGCCGATACGCTCGCCGAAGTTGGCGAGTCGCGCGGTCGTGCCGTCGAAGACATAGGTGCGACCCGGCTCGACCGAATAGCAGGCCGCCGCCGTCAGGCCCGAGAGCGTCAGGCCGCAGTTGGCGTACGGGACGTCGGGATCGTTGAGGGCGCTGGCCTGCTGGTTGTTGGCCAGGGTCGTCTGCCCCCAGCGCGGACGCTGGAGCGTGACATAGTTGGAAAACAGGCGGGTGTCGGTGACGCCGTCATACCGCGTGGCCGCCGGGTCGGCGTCGACGCCGATCAGGCCGCGCGACTCCCGCAGCCAGTCGATGTCCAGCGAGTTGACGGCGTCCAGCGTCTCGTACTCGGCGAAGGCGTAGAGGTTCAGACGATCGTCGAGGAAGTTGTGGCCCAGCAGAGCCGAAATGCGCTGGCTGGCCTCGCCGTCCTGGTTGATCTGGCCGTAGTTGGCGTCGATCTCGAGCCCTTCGAAATCCTTGCGCAGGACGAAGTTGAGCACGCCCGAAACGGCGTCGGCGCCGTAGATCGACGAGGCGCCGCCCGTGACGATCTCGATGTCCTGGATCAGCAGGCGCGGGATGGTGTCGACGTCCACCGACAGGGAGCCGCCGGCAGACCCGACATGGCGACGACCGTCCACCAGCGTCAGGGTCCGGCCGGCGCCGAGCGAGCGGAGGTTGGCGAAGGACAGGCCACCGATGCCGAGGACGCCCGTGGTGTCGGACGGCACCTGGGAGTTCGACAGGGCCGGGATGGTGGCGAGATAGTCGATCACCGTCGACTGTCCCGTGGTCAGCAGCTGCTCGCGCGTGACCTGGATCAGCGGGGTCGGGGCGTTGGTGGGGTCGCGACGAATGCGCGAACCGGTCACGACGATTTCGTCGACCTCGGTCGCCTCGTCCTGGTTGACGTCGATGTCGGCGACCCGCGTGTCGTCAACGGCCGGGGCCTGGGTTCCGGCGGCGGGGGGAAGTTGCGCGTCCTGGGCGAAGGTCGGCAGGGCGAAACCCAGGCTGCCGACGAGAATGGTCGACGCCAGCAGATACTTACGCATAACGAACATTGATGATCCTGAGAACAGTCGGCCATCCGCATATGCCCGGAAACAGCCTGGAAGCGGCCACAAACGGACGAATGTGGTGACAACGTCAAGCGTTGCTGTAACAATTTACACGAAAGTGGGCGAATATATCTCAATTCGGACACACGGCGGCTCTCAGAATAAATCACCGATATTTATGGAACCAAATCCAGTATCGAGAAATCGAGACGAATATTTTTAGATTACTTTGTTATATCGACCGCTGCTTTGGACCGGGAATGGCGTCAGGGGTCACGAAGAAAAGGCGGCGTCTCGTGCGAGACGCCGCCTCCGGAGTTTGGGGGGAACTGCCGGACGTTCCCGGCGGGGCCTCGCGCCTCAGAAGAAGCCGAGCTTGTCGGGGCTGTAGCTGACCAGCAGGTTCTTGGTCTGCTGATAGTGGTCCAGCATCATGCGGTGGTTCTCGCGGCCGATGCCGGACTTCTTGTAGCCGCCGAAAGCCGCGTGGGCCGGATAGTGGTGGTAGCAGTTGGTCCAGACGCGGCCGGCCTCGATGCCGCGACCGGCGCGGTAGGCGGTGTTCATGTCACGGGTCCAGACGCCGGCGCCGAGGCCGTATTCGGTGTCGTTGGCGATCTCGATCGCTTCCTCGAAGGTGCGGAAGGTGGTGACCGACAGGACCGGACCGAAGATCTCCTCCTGGAAGACCCTCATGTCGTTGGTCCCCTTGAAGATGGTCGGTTTGACGTAATAGCCGCCGGCCAGGTCGCCGGAGAGTTCGGGCTGATCGCCGCCGGTCAGGACCTCGGCGCCCTCGGCGCGGCCGATGTCGAGATAGGAGAGGATCTTCTTCAGCTGCACGTCCGAGGCCTGGGCGCCGACCATGGTGTTCGGGTCGAGCGGATCGCCGGCGACGATGGCCTCGACCCGCTTGATCGCCTTCTCCATGAAGGCGTCATAGATGTCCTCGTGGATCAGGGCGCGCGAGGGGCAGGTGCAGACCTCGCCCTGGTTCAGGGCGAACATGGCGAAGCCTTCGAGCGCCTTGTCGAGGAAGGCGTCGTCGTGATCCATCACGTCCTTGAAGAAGATGTTGGGCGACTTGCCGCCGAGCTCAAGGGTGACCGGGATGATGTTCTGCGTCGCATATTCCATGATCTTCTGACCCACGGCGGTCGAGCCGGTGAAGGCGATCTTGGCGATGCGCGGATTGGTGGCCAGCGGCTCGCCGACGGCCTTGCCCGTGCCCGAGACGACGTTGAGGACGCCGGCGGGGATCAGATCCTGGATCAGTTCGATGACCAGCAGGATGGAGGCGGGCGTCTGTTCGGCGGGCTTGAGCACGATGCAGTTGCCGGCCGCGAGGGCGGGGGCCAGCTTCCAGGCGGCCATCAGGATGGGGAAGTTCCAGGGAATGATCTGGCCCACCACGCCCAGGGGTTCGTGGAAGTGATAGGCGACGGTGTCGTTGTCGAGCTGTGAGATCCCGCCTTCCTGGGCGCGGATACAGCCCGCAAAATAGCGGAAGTGATCGATGGCCAGAGGGATGTCGGCGGCGAGGGTCTCGCGCACCGGCTTGCCGTTCTCCCAGGTCTCGGCCTCGGCGATGGCCTGGAGGTTCTGCTCCATGCGGTCGGCGATGCGATTGAGCATGATGGCGCGTTCGGTGACGCTGGTGCGGCCCCAGGCGGCTTTCGCCTTGTGGGCGGCGTCCAGGGCCAGTTCGACGTCGGCGGCGTCGGATTGGGCGACCTCGCACAGGACGCGGCCGTTCACCGGGGACGTGTTCTCGAAATAGCGGCCGCCGACAGGGGCGATCCACTCGCCGCCGATGAAGTTCTCGTAGCGCGGCTTGAACTTCGGCGTCACGGCACGGGCGAATTCGGGCTTGGTCATGGAGGGCTCCTTTGTTTCCAGGCGCGCCGGTTGGTGGCGTCGTCGTTGGCGACAGAAGGGACCCTGGCCGGGGATGGGGGAAGACAGGCTCGCGATGGTGCGGCGCACATGTGTCGCAGGGATGCGACACATCTTCCTTCTCCCCTTGGGGGGAAGGCTTTTACAGACCCAGCCGGTTCAGCTTCCGGTGCAGGGTCGCGCGGCTGACGCCGAGCGCGCGGGCGGCCGCGGAGACGTTGCCGCCGGCGCGGGCCAGGGCGCGGCGGACGGCGCCGCGTTCGGCTTCCAGGAGGTCGGCTTCGGCGGCGCGGCCAAGCAGGTCTGAGGCGGGCAGCTGAGCGGCGATGCGGGCGTCGGTGATCTTGAGCGCCTGACGGGCGGCGCGAGTGGCGCCGATCACCAGATCATCGCGGTCGACGGCCAGGAGGGCGGCCGAGCGGTCGGCGCCGTCTCCCGCCAGCACGATGCGGGCATCGGCGAAGGCCTGACGGAAGGCTTGCGTCTCGATGGCGCGGGCGGCGTCGCCGACTGCGTTGGAGATCAAGCCGAGCATGATCGCCGTGGCGTCGGCGCGGGCGGAGGAGACGTCGAGCGCTCCGGCCAGTCGCCCGAGGTGGTCGTGGATCGGATGGGTGGTGCAGCTGAGGCCGGTGTTCCGCGTATGGAAATGCTGGTCGCGGTGGATGGTGACCGGGCGATGTTCGGCCAGGGCCGTGCCGATGCCGTTGGTGCCCTCGGCGGCTTCGGACCAGTCGGCGCCTGGCCAAAGGCCCCAGAGGTGGAAGGTGTCGTCGTCTACGGGCGCTCCGCGACGGTCCACCGCAATGCCCTCGGCGTCGGTCAGAAGGACGCAGCAGCCGGTGTCGCCGACGGCGAGGAACAGGCGGTCGAGCACGGGCTGCGCCGCGAGGGTCAGAGGTTCCATCGCCTCCCGGGCCTCACGCAGGCGTTCGGCGGTGACGGTGCGGGCGCGGCCGCGATCCTCGGGCGCGAGGCCGTGGACAGTCATGGACCGGCGCCACGAGGCGGCAATCGCAGACCGTGCGGGTCCGGCCCCGTCGTCGAGCGCCTGCCGGATCCGGTCCGGGTGGTCTGCGTCCGCCCTTGAGTCCACGTCTGCTCCGTGGCTTCGATCTGCCCGCAGCAAAGGCCCGATCGAGCCCGGTGTAAAGCGGAGCGGTCTTTTTCCTGCGAAGGCGGGTGATCCGCCCAGCCTCGCCGCCCGCGGGGCGTCAGCTCTCGAAGATGGGCTGGAAGCCGCCCCACATCATGCGCTTGCCGTCGAAGGGCATGTCCATGCCCTCGAAGCGAGGGTCTTCCATCATCTTCTGCCAGGCGGCGTCTGCGGTCGCCTTGTCCGGCCATTTGAGCCAGGAGAAGACGACCGCCTCACCGTCTTCCAGCTTTACGGCCATAGGGAAGCTGGTGGTCTCTCCGGTGGGGACGTTGTCGCCCCAGGTCTCGACATGTTCGAGGGCGCCGAACTCCTTGAACAGGGGCCAGCTCATCTCGGCGGACTTGATGTAGCGGTCCTTGTTCGCAGCAGGGACTGGGATCAGGAAGCCGGTGACGTAGGGCATTCTGGTTCTCCTTCAGAGGGGGGCTGGTGGCCCTATGCTCGGCTCGCGGAGCCTCGCGACTTGAGGGCCGGTGGGTAGAGGGGGGCTCAGTCGGGCGTCTTGCAAGAAGGCGTCAGCAGGCCGCTTCGGCGGCGGCCTCGAGGGCGGCGATGTCGATCTTGCGCATCGCCATCATGGCGGCGAAAGCGGCCTTCGCGCGGGCGGGGCTCTCGTCGTAGAATTGCATCAGCCGCTTCGGGGTGATCTGCCAGCTGACGCCCCAGCGGTCCTTGCACCAGCCGCACTGGCTTTCCTGGCCGCCGGCGCCGACGATGGCGTTCCACAGTCGGTCGGTTTCGGCCTGGTCGTCGGTGTAGATCTGGAACGAGACGGCCTCGGTCTGGGGGAACCGGGGGCCGCCGTTAAGGCCAAGGAAGCTCCGGCCGGCGAGGGTAAATGCCACCGTCAGTTCCTCGCCCGCCTTCGAAGACGGGTTGTCGACTGGGCTGTCATGACGGGCGTCGATGTGACTGTCGGGCAGGCCGAGGGAGACATAGAACTCTGCGGCCGCGCGGGCCTGTCCGAGGTCGTACCAGATGCAGGGGGTAATCTTGTCAGGCACCGGATCCTCCTTTTTGGCCCTCTGGTCGGCTCGCGGAGCCTCCCGAATTGAGGACGGGGCCACTGTAGCGAATGCGGCCGGAGGATTCGAGTTCGCCGAACGAACCTAGGCGAGGATGTCCAGAAGGGCGCCGGCCATGTCGTCGGCGGTCCTGAGTACGGCGAGATTGGCCGAGACGGAGGCCTTGGCCTCGATCCGTTCGACCATCTCGGCCTCGAGATTGTCGAGCGGGGCGTTCGACGTTCTCAGGGCGCTCTGTTCGAACCGGGCCGTGGCCGAGGCCAGACCTCCGGCGGCGATCGCGGAGGCGATCACCGCGAGATCCTGAGGTTCTCGATAGCCCCGGCGATACGGTCGAAGGCTGCGCCGATGCCCCCTGCATTGTCGACCGGGAAATAGTGGTCGTCGTCGGTGGCGCAGCGGCGCAGCAGGGTCTGGGCCGTGCCGTCGACCTGGACGGCGACGGTGTACACCTCGATGTCCTGATCCTTCATGTTGCCGCACATGTCCTCGACGCCCGCGGTCGGATGGTCGAAGCGGTTGTCCATGGCGGTGCGGCGCTGGGAGTCGCTGCCGGAGGTGATGCCGAGGCGGTTCTGATAGATGTAGCCCATGCCGCTGTAGGTCCCGCGGTTGGGGTTGCTGGCGTCGCTCATGACGTTCTCCCCATCGGTCATGATGATGATGATCTTGGTCAGCCGCTCGGTGCCATAGGCCCGGCCGTCGCCGAACGGGGCGTTGGGCGACAGGGTGTGCCAGCCCCACATCGTGCCCAGGGGGACGTTGGTGTTGCCGCTGGCGATCATGTTGTTCACCGCTGTGCGCAGGGCGTCATAGTCGTCGGTGAGCCGGATCAGGGGTTGAAGATTGCAGCCGCGGTTCGGACCCCAGGACGTACTGTACGATCCCGATCGCTTGTAGGCCGACGCGTATTTGGTGCGGTTGCGCAGGCGCAAACCCCACTCGTTCTCGCGGGCTGTCGTGCTGGCGAAGGTGCTGTTGTTCCCGTTGCGGGCGTCCTCGAGATAGTCGTTGCCCTCGTCGGCGTAGTTCACCCAGGTCCAGTCGTTCGGATAGTCGCCTTCGTCCGGCTGGTCCGGAGCGAAATAGGGCACGAACAAGCGGGTCTGGGTGGAGCCCGAGGGCCCGTCGTCGCGGATGTCGTACGGCGCCGGCCGGGACTCGACGCAGCCGCCCCAGGTGGCGCCGATGTCGCCGAACAGGGTGAAACGCCCGCGCGCCGCGCTGAACAGGCTGGTCGGGTTCGATGAGGCGTTCCAGGCGCCGCCGCCCGTGTGGGTCGTGGCATTGGACATATAGCTGGGCACGGTGTTCGAGCCGCCGGCGGAGATCCGCACCGTCTGGGAGAACGGGACCAGCGAGATCTTGATCGCGTCCGGTTCGATCGACCGGCTGTCGGCCGCCTCCAGACGGTCGATCAGGTCGATCGCGGCGGCCTTGGTGTTGGTCAGTTTCGCCCCCGACATGGAGCCGGTGTTGTCGAGCACCAGGGCGACCTCGACCCGGTTGTTGGAGCGTAGCACCTCGGAACGGGCGCCGACGGGGATCTGGTCGCCCGTGCCGCGACCCACCATCGGCAGGATGATGTTGGCGACGAGGGCCGTGACATTGACCTTGGCGTCGCCGACCACGGCGCCGGTGCTGGTGTCCAGAGCGAAGGTCGTCTGGGCGGTCAGCAGGGTGATGTCGCTATAGGGCGCAAGGTTGGCGCGGAGCGAGGCCAGGCCCACGCGGGTGATGTCGGTATTGCCGGTGTAGGGCGACCGGGCGGCGGCCAGGGTGGCGGCGTCGAGGGCGTCCTGAAGGTTGGCCTTCACGGTCGAGGCGCGGTGGATGTCGATGCCGCCGAAAGTGATGAGCAACAGCACCGGGATCACGAAGGCCGAGATCATGGCGATGTTGCCGCGCGTGTCGGAGGCGAAACGGCGTGCGACGTCCCGCAGTCGACGGTTCCTCCGGTTCTCGATCGTCATGGCCCACCCGTGCGCGCGGCGGTCCCGGACGAAGGACCGCAATCGACCTCGTCTAGCGCGTGACGGTTAAGGCTTAGTCGCAGAGGGAGGGTTAATCCTCATCAGCGGAGGACGCAGGCCGCCAGGCCTTCGTTGCGCACGACGCGGGCGTTGGCCTGGACGCCGGCAGCGCGCCTGCGGACATAGGGACCGGGAGCGCCGGCGTTGTAGCGGCGCGGGCTGGGCAGGATGGCGGCGATCCGGGCCGCCTCGCGCGGGGTCAGGTCGGCGGCGGACTTGCCGAACCAGTGCTGGGCGGCGGCTTCCGCGCCGAAGACTCCCGGCCCCATCTCGGCGACGTTCAGATAGACCTCCATGATCCGGCGCTTGGACCAGACCGTCTCGATCATCAGGGTGTAGCCGGCCTCAAGGCCTTTGCGGATCCAGTCGCGGCCGGGCCAGAGGAAGACGTTCTTGGCGGTCTGCTGCGAGATGGTGGAGCCGCCACGGATCTTTCGCCCGCGCTCGTTGTTCTGCAGGGCCTTTTCGATGGCCTCCAGGTCGAAGCCGCTGTGGCTGCAGAAGCGGGCGTCCTCGGCGGCGATGGCGGCGACGACAAGGTTTGGCGAGATCCGGTCCAGCGAGCGCCAGCGATAGTCGAGCCCGTGGCCGGCCAGGAATTCGCGCGCCATCAGGATGGTCAGGGGCGGGGGGGCGACCGCGTGGATCAGGACCCCGCCGACCGGCAGGGCGGCGAGCACCATGAGGGCGGTCAGGATCGGTCGGCGCCTGCGACGCCGGGGCTGTGTGTCCGTCATGATCCCTCCCGGGCCGGAGTTTTGGCCGGGAAGCGTGGCCATGCAAGGGCAGGCCTATTTCGCGTTGACGTCCCAAAGGAAGATGACGGCGAAGGCGCCGAGGGCGAGCAGGACCAGAATGCCGACGGCCATGCAGCCGAAGGCCAGTCTCGGCGTCTCGCCTCCCCGTCGACCCGGCATCAGGACCCCCCGTTCGCGACGACGATAGGGTGCGTCGGCGCGGAGTGTCGAGGTTCAGAGGTCGTGGACGCCGGCGTTTCCGTCCTCGTCGGCCCAGGCCACGCGGGTCGCATCGGGGCTCAGGGCCAGGGCGACGATCGGGGCGCCCTTCTCGGCCTTGATGAAGTTGAGGCCATGGCCAGCCGGATCGGCGACCCAGACGCGGCCGTCGGCCAGGCCCGCGGCGAGGCGGCCGTGGGGGTTCGAGGCGGCGACGAGGTTGACGAGGGTGGTGTCGTCGAAGCCGATCTCCGAGGCCTCGCGCCCCATCGGGCCGTTGGCGCCGTCGAACGGCCAGAGGACCGCGCCCTGGGCCCCGGAGGTGGCCAGCAGCCGGCCTTTGGCCATGAAGGCGACCGAGCGGATCTTGGACGGATAGCCGCCCATCCGCATGTTTTTGGCGTCCTTCAGCCGCCAACCGTGAAGCTGGGCGTCCTGCATCATGGTGACCACGAAGGCGCCGTCGGGCGAGAAGGCGACGCCGGTGTGCGACCCGGCCCAGCCCAGTTTGGTCGGCTTCTGGTCGGCGATCCGGGCGTACCAGAGCCAGGCCCCGCCATAGGTCGAGGCCGCGATGCGACGGCCCTTGGGATCGAAGGCGACGCCGGAGACGGTGCGCTCATGGACGAAGTCGCGGCGGAAGCCTGCGTCGGTCGCATCGATCACCGACAGGGTCTTGCCCGCCGAGAAGGCGATCAGCTTCGTCTCTGACGAGGCGTCGATGGAATCGATCCACTGCCCCCCCTTTGAGGTGGCGAGGACGCCCGCCTCGCCCTTTCGGCTCCAGATGACCCGGCCGTCGTCGCCGCCGGTGACCAGGCCGTCGCCGGAAGGGTGGACCACGGCGCACAGGATCGCGCCGTCATGGACAGCGTCGAAGGTCCGGTCTTCGAACCGCACGGAGCCGTCTCCGAGGGCGAAGACCGCGCCGGAGGATTCGAAATGGGCCGAGGTGACCTGGGCGTCGAAGGTGAAGGTGGGCATGGGGCTCAGTCTGTTGGCGCGCGGGCGTTCAGACCGAGCTTTTTCAATCGGGTTATGGCGCGGCGGTCGAAAGAAACGAAGATGTCGGCGCCGAGCTGGCGACCCTGTTCAGCGATGACGCCATCAGCGAAGTCCGCGCCGGCCCGGAGAAGCGACAGGCCTGTTCGCACGCAGGCCTGGTCCATTGAGAAGCGAGGCTGATCGAGAAGGCCTTCGACGAAATAGGCGATGCTCTCCCGATCGACCCGGTAGTGGGCCCGGAGCACCCAGACGAGTTCGCAAAGCGCTGGAAGGCTGAGGATCACCTCGGCGGCCTGATCAACTTCCTGGCGGGCCTGCGCTGTCTGTTCCGGCGTGTCGTCTATGAAGAGGCGAACCAGAACATTGGTGTCAATCGCGATCGTCAAGCTCGCCTGCCCATCCCTTGGCGATGAGTGCGTCCATCTCGTCGATGGAAAGCGGCGGCGTGCCAGGCGGAATTTTAAGACGACCGCTGATCGCGTCCCAGTCGATGGGCTTTCGATCGCCTTGCGACGGCGAGACGACCCGCACCTCGACTTCGAGAGTGTCACCCGCGCGAGCGCCTGCACTCTCGAGAAGCGCCTTGCGGAGCGTGACTTCGCCATTCGCGTCGACAACGACCATCGTCATCCGGCCAGTCTACCTCCCGGCACGACCCGCCTCAAGCCGCGCAGCTTTCGAAGCCCGCCCGGATCGCGGCCTCGTCAAGGTCGCGGCCGATGAAGACGGCGCGGGACCAGCGGCGTTCGGCGGCGCCCCACTCGCGCTGGAGGTCGCCCTCCAGGATCATGTGGACGGCCTGGAAGACGAGGCGTCTGTCCTCCCCCTCGACATTGATGATGCCCTTGGCGCGCAGGATGTCCTGGCCCTTCTCGCCCAGCAGCTTGTCGAGCCAGGCGGTGAATTTCACGCCGTTCATGGGGCGGTCGAGCGACAGGGAGATGCCCTTGATGTCGTCGGCATGATTGTGCCCGCGCGGACCGGGACCGGACGTCGAAACACCGTCCGAACCGTCCGAACCGTCCGGTCCATCCGCATGGTCGTGCCCGTGACGGGCGTGATCGTGCTCATGATGATCGTGGTCGTGGCCGCAGTGTTCATCGTGGACATGGCCGGCCTCGCCATGGGCGGGGTTGGCGAACTCCGGATTGATGTCGAGGATCCGCTCGAGGTCGAAACCGTGCAGGCCGAGGACCTGGTCGAGCGGCACATTGGCCCGTTCGGCGCGGGTGATAGGGGCGAGCGGGTTCAGCTTGCGCAGGCGTTGTTCGACGGCGACCAGTTCGGCCTCGCCGACCAGGTCGGTCTTGTTGAGGATAATGCGGTCGGCGAAGGCGACCTGTTCGCGGGCCTCCTTGGAGTCGTCGAGCCGGGCCATCACGTGTTTGGCGTCGACCAGGGCGGTGACGCTGTCGAGGGTGGTCTTGGCCTTGACGTCCTCGTCGACGAAGAAGGTCTGGGCGACTGGGCCGGGGTCGGCGAGGCCCGTGGTCTCGACGATGATGGCGTCGAAGGCGGGGGCGCCCGGCTTCTGGCGCTTCATCAGGCCGGCGACGACGCGGATCAGGTCGCCGCGCACCGTGCAGCAGACACAGCCGTTGTTCATCTCGAACACGTCCTCGTCGGCGCCGACCACGAGGTCGTTGTCGATGCCGATCTCGCCGAACTCGTTGACGATGACGGCGTACCGCTTGCCGTGGTCCTCGGTCAGGATGCGGTTGAGCAGGGTGGTCTTGCCCGCGCCGAGATAGCCGGTGAGGACGGTGACGGGGATTTTGCCGGAGGTGGCGCTGGCGGTGGTGTCGGTCATGGGCGCTAGATGGCGGCTGGTGTCCGGGAATGGAAGTCCCTCTCCCGCCGGGAGAGGGAAGTCAGCAGGTCGGGCAGTCCGGCATGACGTCGGTCTCGAGCTGGAGCGTCGTGTGGGCGATGGCGAACCTCGTCTTCGCCAGGGTCTGGGCCTCGGCCAGCAGGGCGCGGGGGTCGCCGCGGTCGTGGACGAGGTGGGCGGTCAGGGCGGTGGTCGTCGTCGACAGGTTCCAGACGTGCAGGTCGTGGACGGCGCGGACTCCGGGCAGGGCGACGAGGGCCTCCCGCACCGCCGTGACATCGACCGAGCCGGGGGCGGCGTCCATGGCGAGGCCGACCGAATCCTTCAGCAGGCCCCAGGTGCCCCACAGGATGACGGCGACGATCACGATCGACACGACGGGATCGAGGATCGACCAGCCGGTGAACATGATGATCGCGCCCGAGAGAACCACGCCGATCGACACCCCGGCGTCGGCCATCATGTGCAGATAGGCGCCGCGCGCGTTCAGGTCCGAATGCTGGTCGCGCATGAACATCAGCGCCGTGCCGAGGTTGATGACGAAGCCGATGCCGGCGACGATCATGATGACGCCCGACTGGACCGGGGCGGGGTCGGCCAGGCGCTGGAGGGCCTCGAAGGCGATGGCCCCGCAGGCGAAGATGAGCAGGAGGGCGTTGGCCAGGGCGGCGAGAATGGTCGCCTTGCCGAAGCCGTAGGTCAGCTGTTTGCCCGCCGCGCGACGGGCGAGGACGGCCGCGCCCCCGGCCATGGCGAGCCCGAGGACATCGGACAGATTGTGCCCGGCGTCGGCCAGAAGGGCGGTCGAGCCGGAATAGAGGCCGGCCCCGAATTCGCAGGCGACGAAGGCGAGGTTGACGATCAGGCCGACGAGGTAGCGCCAGTCGCCGGTGTCGACGGGCCCGTGGGCGTGACCGTGATGGCCGTGGGAATGACCGTGGCCATGCGAATGGTCGTGACCGTGGTGGTTATGCCCACTGTGGTCATGGTCGTGATGGGCGTGGTCGTGGGAAGCCATCCGGCTACCCTAGTGCTGGTGCAGCACGACGAGAAGGCCGATCGCGATCAGGGCGAGGCCGAGGATGGCGCCCTCGTAGCGCGCCCATCGCTCCAGCCTGAGCACCGAGGCGCCCGCGCGGGCCAGGGTGGTGAAGGTGGCCATGCCGAGAATGGTGCCGACGGCGAACACGAGCACCAGCAGGGCGAGGGCCCCGACGCCTTCCTGGGCCGAAGACATATAGATGGGCAGCAGCACCTCGCCCGGCGACAGGGCCATGACGGCGACCAGACCCCAGAAGGCCGTCGCATGGCCGACCGTGGGCTCGGCCAGATCGAGGGCGGGCCCTCCGGCCATGACCGGGCGGCGGATGGCCGACTTGATCAGGTAGAAGCCGCCGAAGCCGAACAGGAGGACGGCGGACAGGTGGGGCAGCAGGCCCGCCACCAGTTCGTCCAGGGCCAGGCCTGCGGCGACGATCAGTGAGCCGACCAGGGCGGTGGTGGCGATATGGGCCAGACCGGCGGCGCTGACCGCCATAAGGCTGCGCGGCAGGCTCCAGCGCTGGGCGCGGCCGACCAGGACGAAGGGCAGCCAGTGGGTCGGCAGGGCCGCATGCAGAAAGGCCGCCGCGAATCCGCCCCCCAGAAGGGACCACAGGACCGGCTGTTCGAGATCGGGCGGCGACATTGACCCCGCTATAGCGTGTTACTTTATAACGGTCGAGGGGTTTCGTCGCTGATTGCGATCGAGGGGGTCTCGACGATCGCCCAGACCTCGGGGACGGCCAGCGGCCGGTCGCAGACGGCTTCCAGCGTCCGGCCGTCGCGGGCGCCGTAGCGGACGGGCAGGTTCCGGGCGCAGCGCGCCTGGACGGCGTCGAACATGGCGCGGCTGGCCTGTTGCGGATCATAACCTTCGACCGTGTCGATGACCGGCTCGCCGGACAGGACCCCGCAGTCGGCTCCATCCAGCTTCAGCGCGCCGGGGGTGTCGTAGAAGCCCCGCGGACCGGAGCAGTTGCGAGCGGCGACGTGCATCAGGGCGGCGGCGCGCAGATCCTCATCATCGGGGCGGTTGTCGAGGGTCACGCCAAGGCTGGTGAGGCGCGTCTTGATCATCGCCCAGCGGGTGGCGCCGGGGCCGTCGAGCAGGACCGCGACGGCGCTGTCCGGACCGATCAGGGCGCGGAAATCGCTGACGCCATAGCCGGTCGGGCTGAGACGAGCGGCGTCAAGCAGGGCCTTCCAGAGGGTGAAGACGTCGCCGCTTCCGGCCTTGCGGGCTTCAAGATCGGCGATCCACTGGATCAGGACGCCGCAGTCGTAGGGACCGTCGCCGGACTGCAGACGGGCGGGATCGAGATCGCGGTCCCCGAGGGTGTGACGGCAGCCGTTCAGGCGCCGCGTGATGCGCGCCCGGGCATCGGACTCGTCCATGGCTCCGGTGGAGACCGCGCCGATCAGGGCCGCATAGTCGGCACCGCCCTCGTGCAGCCAGGGCGCCGTGTCCTCGTCGCGGGATTCCACGCTGTGGCCGTTCCACAGGTGGAAGGTCTCGTGCCAGACAAAGGGAGTCACGTCTTCGATCGTCTGGCGCCAGGCGTCGCCCCGGAAGCGGACGGAGATGACCCCCGTGTCGGTGACGTCACCCCGGAAGGTGGGAGGGCCGGGGCTGTCGATGCTGCCGATCAAGACAGAATGGAATGGCAGTCCGGTGCCGAGCCGCGCCTCATAGAAGGCCAGGGAGTCGAACAGGCTGCGGCGCAGGGACCGGACCAGTTCCGGGTCGACATTGGCGCCGGTGACGACGGTGCCGCCCGCGTCGGTCGCGATGTCGGAGGCGGGCCCGACATAGGCGTAGCCGTCGATGGCGCGGGCGTCGGGCAGGGCGGCCTCTCCGGGCGCGAGTTCGAACGACAGGGTGGTGGGAACGCCCTCCAGCTTCAGTCCGGGCCCGTAGACGACGCGGCCCTCGCCGGCGAGGCTGAGGCCCATATAGATGCGATCGACCTCGGCGGCGTCAGGGCGGATCTGGAGTTCGAACGCGTCGAACGGCTTGTCGCCGGTGATCGCGCCGTCGGCGAGGGTCAGACCCGGGGTGGTCACGGTCCACAGGGTGCGGATGGTGTCGTGGTCGGAGAAGGCGACGCGAGTGACCGGGCGGGGCAGGGTGTAGCGAACCGTGACACCCGCATCGGTGTCCGAGGCGACGGCCTGGGCGACAGGCGTGTCCTGGGCGGTCGCGTCGGTCGTGAATACCGCCAAGGCGAGCGCGGCGGCGACTGTGAACGGTTTCAGCATGGCGCGGTCCCCCGAAGCTCCACGACCGGGACTGTGGCTGATGAGTTGTGGCGAGGTCTGGGCGGACTCCTTACCCTTTCGTCATTCTGCGGCTCCGCGGCCCGGGCCCCGGAATGACGAAAGAGGCCTCACCGATACAGGCTGCCCCGGTCCAGCGGCAGGCCGCTCGGGCCGGCGCGGCGGCGCTGGGCGACCGTCTGGTAGACGAGGATGGAGCCGCGCTCGAAGCCCTTGGCGCACATGGCGAAGAAGATGAGCCACAGGCGGGTGCGTTCCTCCCCGACCAGGGCGACGGCCTCGTCGCGGCGGGCCATCAGGCGGCGGGACCATTCGGCGGTGGTGGCCTGGAAATGTTCGCGCAGGTCCTCGACGTCCAGAACCTCGAAACCGAGGCGGCCGAGGTTGGTCACGGTCATGCCGATGGTGTCCAGCTCTCCGCCCGGGAAGATGAAGCGGCCAATGGTGCGGGTCGCATTGGTCTGGGGGGTGATGTTGCCGGGATCGCGGCCGCCGCGCCGGGTCGAGGCCTGGTGGAAATAGAGGCCGCCCGGCTTCAGCAGCCGATGCATTTCGAGGAAGTGGCGGTCGTGGTTGGCGAAGCCGACGTGTTCGAACATCTCGACCTGGGAGATGGCGTCGAAATGGTCGCGCATCATCAGGTCGCGGTAGTCCTTGAGCTCCAGGGTGATCCTGTCCTGCAGGCCGAGGCGGGCGACCTTGGCCTCGGCGAAGGCGAGCTGTTCCTCCGACAGGGTCACGCCGTGGACGGAGACTCCATAATGCTGCGCGGCCCAGCAGGAGAGCCCGCCCCAGCCGCAACCGACGTCGAGCAGCTTCTGGCCGGGCTTGAGGCGCAGCTTGCGGCAGATGAGGTCCAGCTTGCGGGTCTGGGCGTCTTCCAGCGACTGGTCCGGGTCGGCGTAGGAGGCGCTGGAATAGACCATCTCCGGATCCAGGAAGAGGCCGTAGAAGTCGTTGCCCACGTCGTAATGGAAGGAGATGAAGTCTTTGTCCTTGCGCGCGGACTTGTCCCGGCGCTGGCCGGCTTCTCCGGTGGGGTCGTAGGCGGCGTCGCCGACGCTGCGTTTCGACCCGGCCATCAGGAAGGGAATCAGTTCGCGCGCGATCAGACCCTTGTCGACCCGGCGCGGCAGGTGGACGGCACGGCCGTGGTCCCAGCGGTCGGCGGCCTCCAGCGGCGACCCGCCCTCGATGCGGATATCGCCGGTGGCGTAGAGCTCGAACAGGGTCATCAGGCCGGGCTTGAGCACCAGACGACGGACGGCGGACGGGTCGGAGAGCACAATGCGGATGTCGTCGCGCGCCTTCGGGCCGAGGGGAATGACCTCGCCGGTCCAGAGCTCAAGCGACAGGTCGGCCTGCAGATGCCCGGCTATATGGGAGGCGATGCGGCGGGCGGCGGTGACCCGGCGGTCGATCGTCTGGGTCATGGCAAGGGTCCCTCGTAGCGCGGCTTCGTCTTTGCACGGCGGGTGAGAACGGGGCTAGATCAGCCGTCGAATTGAGCGCCCGAGGGCGTTTTCGGCGCCTTTCGCGTTGACTCGGGACCCGCCCTCCGTATATGTCGCCGCTCTTCGCCCGCGGGGTCTACCCGGCGGGCGCATCCTTTTTTGCGTTACGCTGAGGCTCCAACATGTACGCGGTGATCAAGACCGGCGGCAAGCAGTACCGGGTTCAACCGGGCGACACGATCGTCGTCGAGAAGCTCGATGGCGATGCCGGCCAGGAACTGAAGTTCGACAGCGTCCTGATGCTGGGCGGCGACAAGGGCGTGACCCTCGGCGCACCGCTGATCGACGGCGCCTTCGTCGGCGCGACCCTGATCGAGACCCGCAAGGGCGAGAAGATCAAGATCTTCAAGAAGACCCGCCGTCAGGGCTATCGCCGTACCAACGGCCATCGCCAGATGGAATCGGTCCTGCGCATCACCGGCATCGACGGCGCCGGCGAGACCGCCAAGTGGGACGGCAAGATCGACCTGATGACCAAGGCCGAGATCAACCTGCGCGCCCGTGGCCTGGCCAAGCGCGCCGCGACCTCGGACCTCGGTTCGACCGAGACGGTCGTCGCCCAGGGCTCCAAGTCCTCGGCCAAGGTCGAAGCCGGCGTGGTGGAAGCTTCGGCCAAGCCTGCGAAGGCTCCGGCCAAGAAGGCCGCCGCCAAGACCGAAACCGCCGCTTCGACCGACGAAGCCTAAACAAGACGCGCGCCAGCAGGTCCTACGGCCGCTAGCGCAACGAAGAGAGAGTTCAGATGGCTCACAAGAAATCCGGTGGTTCGTCGCGTAACGGTCGCGACTCTCACTCCAAGCGCCTCGGCGTGAAGAAGTTCGGCGGCGAGAACGTTCTGGCCGGCAACATCCTCGTGCGCCAGCGCGGCACCACCTTCCACCCGGGCGACAACGTCGGCCTGGGCCGCGACCACACCCTGTTCGCCACCGAGCACGGCGCCGTGAAGTTCACCAAGAAAGCCAACGGCCGTTGTTACGTGTCGATCATTCCGGCGAATGACGACCAGATGGCCCTCGCCGCCGAGTAACGCGACACCGGATTTCGGATCGCGTTGCTCCTGAAAAAGCAGCCGATCCGGACCAAGGGAAATATTCCGCGGGGAGTCTGGATCACCAGGCTCCCCGTTTGCGTTTCCCCGCCTCGAAGTCCGCCCGAGCCCTCCAAGGAGGCGGACCGCATACCGAGGCTGGAACCATGTGCGTCATCGAAACCTCTCCGGTCGTTGAGACCCGGCGTCTTGTGCTGCGCGCGCCGTCGCCGCAGGACGTGCCCACGATCGCCCGCCTGGCCAATGACGAGGCCATCACCCGCAACACGCTGCGCATGCCCTATCCCTATCGTCCGGCCGACGCCGAGGCGTTCGTGACCGATGTGGCCGCCCAGAACCCGGCCAGGGCCAACACCTTCCTGATCGAGCATGAGGATCTGGGGCCGGTCGGGGTCATCGGGCTGTTCGAGGATGCCGATCTGGCCCCCGAGATCGGCTACTGGATCGGCCGGTCCTTCTGGGGGCGGGGCTTCGCCACCGAGGCGCTGGAAGGGGCTCTGGTCTGGGCCGGCAAACGTTGGCGCAGACGGGCGCTGATGTCCGGACATTTCGCCGACAACCTGGCGTCGGCGCGCGTGCTGGAGAAGGCCGGCTTCCTCTACACGGGCGAGGTCCGGCGTCAGTTCAGCAGGGCCCGGGGGGCTCCGGTCGAGACGCGCCGGATGGTCTGGCTGGCCTAGCCAGTTGTTACCTTCTCCCCTTGCGGGAGAAGGTGGCAGCCGAAGGCTGACGGATGAGGGGTCATGCCGGCGGCGAGGTTTGCGGCGACAAGGCTGACTTCGAATGTCAGCGTGACCCCTCACCCGACCGCGCAAGAACGACGGCTTCGCCGCCGTGCGCGATCTCCCTCTCCCGCAAGGGGAGAGGGCCTTTACCCTGTGACGCTCGGGCCGAAGGCGACGACGGCGGCCACGACGCCGCCGACGACGGCTGCGCAGGCGCCGGCCACGAAGGCGAAGGCCGTGCGGGTCTGGCGACGGCGCATGCCGCCGGTGCGGACCGAACGGATGATGACGAACGGCGACCGGTCGAAGGCTTCTGAGCCTATGATGTTATGCTGGGACATGGAGACGCTCCCCGAACTGATTGGGTCCGAGGAAGGCAGTCAGGGTGCGTCTGAAAGATGGCGAACGGCGTTCAGGCGCGAATCCGTGATCGGATAATCGTCGTTAGCCGCAGAAGACCAGCCGGCCCGAATACGCGCGATAATAGCCGCTGACCGGATCGTAGGAACGATAGCGCGAGGCGCAGTACGACTGGCGGCCTTGATCGCGGCCGTTCGAATAGCCGCCGCCATAGTATGCGCCGACCTGCCCGCCGTAGCCCGAGCCGGGATAGACCTGATCCGGGCGGCCGTAGGCGCCATAGTACTGTGTGCCCTGATTGTAGGGCTGGTAGGTGTAGCCGCCGCCGTCGTGCTCGCGCCCATAACGGCTGTAGCGGGGGTTCGACGTGTAGGAGCGCACAGGCCGCTGATCGCGCCAGCGGGCGTTGCAGTCGTCGCGCGCCCGGTCCCAATAGGCGTCGCAGCGATAGTCGCCGGGGCGGTCCTGCTGGCCGTTGTAGTCGTTGCCGTAGCGGCCGTAGCTCGAATACGACCGGGCCTGATCCGGATAGCTCCAGCTCTGGGCAGCGGCCGGGGCGGCGGCCGGAAGCGCGACCGAGGCGGTCAGGAGGGCGGCGGCTACGGCTGCGGCTTTCATGGTCAAGGCCTCAGGCTGTGCGGGCCATGCCCGCCGGTGGATCGGGGGGTAAGCCTTTTACAGGGTGACGTTGGCGGTCGTGCCGGCGCGGGTGATGACGTGGCGCATCAGAACGATGCGGTCGCCGCCGGCGCTGACCGGGGTGATCAGGAACCAGCCGCCGTCGGGCAGGCCGTCGAAGCGGAAGCGGCCGTCCTGGCAGGTCGCCGAGCGGACGTAGGAGCGATAGTCGGCATTGGGATCGGGCACGGTACGGGCGCGCACCACGGCCTCGGGGATCGCGGCCTGGTCGGTCGAACCGTAGAGGGTCTGGACCCGCGCGCGGGTGTAGGGGGTGTCCGGCGTCAGGGCGACGGAGCCGGTGCAGGCGAAGCTCTGGCCGTCGCGACCGAATGCGACGCGACCGTCGATGCCCGCCGTACCCGTGAGGACCGACCAGCCGAAATCGGCGGCGGTGAAGGCGGCGGGCGGAGCCGGCGTATAGCCGGACGGGCCGGGAGCGGAGGCGCAGGCGACCAGGGTCGCAGCAAGCGCGGCCGTGGCGACGAGGGTGGAAGCGAGGCGTATCGACATCGGAGTTCTCTCGGACAGGCACGCGACGTGGCCCCGAGGGGCCAGGCCACATGACGCCTAACGCAGGCGTAAGGTCAAGGTTGCGAGACCTGACGACGGGCGCCACAAGTCCCGGATAACTGAGCGACCGGCCGGTTCGGACCGGGCGCCGATCCGGTCTACAGGGACCCCATGACAGTCGTATTCGCAGATATCCAGGCGGCGCAGGCGCGCATCAGGGGCCAGGTCGATCGAACCCCCGTGCGGCATTCCCGACGGTTGTCGCAGCTGACCGGGGCCGAGGTCTGGGTCAAGTACGACAACCTCCACTTCACCGGCAGCTTCAAGGAGCGCGGGGCCCTGAACCGGCTGCTGTCGCTGACGCCGGAGGAGATGAAGCGCGGCGTGGTGGCGGCGTCGGCCGGAAACCATGCCCAGGCCCTGGCCTATCACGGCGGACGGCTGGGCGTGCCCGTGACCATCGTCATGCCCGAGGGGACGCCCTTCACCAAGATCGACGGCACACGCAGCCACGGCGCCAACGTCGTCATCAAGGGCGCCGACTTCACCGGCTCGACCGAGGAGGCGCATCGTCTGAGGGACGAGGAGGGATTCGTCTTCATCTCCGCCTTCGACGACGAGGGGATCGTCACCGGTCAGGGCGTCTGCGCCATCGAGTTTCTCGAGGATGCGCCGGATCTCGACGCCCTGATCATCCCCATCGGCGGCGGCGGGCTGATCGCCGGCTGTTCGATCGCGGCCAAAGCGATGAAGCCGGACATCCGCATCTTCGGCGTCGAGGCGGCCATGTATCCCTCGTTCAGCGCGCGGAGGAAGGGCGAGACGCCGAAATGCGGCGGGGCGACGATCGCCGAGGGTATCGCGATCAAGGCGGTCGGCGACATTCCGTTCGCGCTCGCGGACCCGCTGGTCGAGGAGGTGCTGGTCGTCGACGAGGAGGATTTCGAAAAGGCCGTGGCCCTGTTCGCGACCCTGGAAAAGACGGTGGCCGAAGGCGCCGGGGCCGGCGGGCTGGCGGCCCTTCTCCGCTACCCCGAAAGGTTCCGGGGGAAGAAGGTCGGACTGGTCCTGTGCGGCGGGAATATCGACGCGCGCATGCTGGCCGTGGTGCTGAACCGCGAGATGGTCCGTGAACGGAGGCTTATCGTCTACCGGATCCTCGGCGACGACCGGCCGGGCATGCTGTCGTCCATGGCGGCCGTGATCGGGGGTCTGGGCGGCAACATCATCGACGTCGTGCACAACCGTCTGGCGCTGGACGTTCCGGCCAAGGGGGCGGAGTTCGACATCATGGTCGAAACGCGCGATAGCGCCCATTCCGACGCGATCGGACAGGCTTTGAAGGACAAGGGTTATGCGCTTCGGATGGGTTAGCGTCGCCGCCATCGGCGTTCTCGCACTGGCCGGCTGCAACCGCGACGCAGCGGGCGGCGCCGACCTGGAAGCCAATGCCAGGGCCGCCGCCTTCTTCATGGAGTCCAACGCCAAGGCGGACGGGATCCAGACCCTGCCCTCGGGCCTGCAATACAAGGTGGTGCAGTCGGGGCCGTCGGGCGCGGCGACGCCGGACCGGAACGACCTGGTGCGGGTCGACTACGAGGGCGCCCTGACCGACGGGTCGGTGTTCGATTCATCCTTCTCGCGCGGCCAGCCCTATGTGACCACGGCCGAACAGGTCGTGCCCGGCTGGACCGAGGCCCTGCAGCGGATGAAGGTCGGCGACGAGTGGATGCTCTATGTGCCGCCGGCCCTGGGCTATGGCGAGCGCGGCCAGGGGGCGGACATTCCGCCGAACTCGGTGCTGGTGTTCCGGATCAAGCTGCTGGACGTGGCCCCGGTGCCGGGCGGCGGACGGGGCGTCGGGCTGGCGCAGGGGTGATGGAGTCCTTCTCCCCTTGCGGGAGAAGGTGGCAGCCGAAGGCTGACG
The DNA here is from genome assembly GCF_027484365.1 of Brevundimonas sp. Lineage (GTDB taxonomy): Bacteria > Pseudomonadota > Alphaproteobacteria > Caulobacterales > Caulobacteraceae > Brevundimonas. The sequence continues at coordinate 29,328 of NZ_JAIXTC010000015.1, forward strand.
GATGAGGGGTCGCGCCGGCGGTTGGAGTTGACGTGATTGGACGCCGACGTTTGACATCGGCGTGACCCCTCATCCGACCTCGCTTCGCTCGGCCACCTTCTCCCGCAAGGGGAGAAGGGCCCACTCACTCTGAACGCCTTCGTCGGTCTCCGCGGCAAGCTTCGCATCCCGCAACCCCGCGAACGCCTCCGCCCCCATCAGCCGTGACAGCGCCCACACGGCCGCGCCACGGACCAACGGCGACGCGTCGTCCAGCAGCCGTTCCGCGCTCGCGACCAGCCGAGGATCGCCGCTGTTGCCGATCGCATAGAGGACGTTCCGCACGAACCGGTCGCGACCGATGCGCTTGATCGGGCTTTTCGAGAACAGGATGCGGAAGGTCGGGTCGTCGAGCGCGGCGAGGTCGGCGAGGCGGGGGCCGACGGAGATGTCGCGAGCGGCCAGCCGGGTCTCGCGCGACGCCTGCGCGAACTTGTTCCACGGACAGACGGCCAGACAGTCGTCGCAGCCGTAGATCCGCGACCCGGTCAGGGCGCGGAACTCCACCGGCCAGGGTCCGGCATGCTCGATGGTCAGATAGGACAGGCAGCGGCGTGCATCGAGCTGGAACGGCGCGGGGAAGGCGTTCGTCGGACAGGCGTCGAGACAGGCGGTGCAGGAGCCGCAATGTTCGGTCTCGGCCGGGTCGGGCTCGATCTCTGCGGCCGTCAGGATGACGCCCAGGAACAGCCAGTTGCCCTGGTCGCGGCTCAGCAGATTGGTGTGCTTGCCCTGCCAGCCGAGGCCCGCACGCTGGGCCAGGGGCTTTTCCATCAGGGGGGCTGTGTCGACGAAGACCTTGACCTCGGCGTCAAGGCGTGAAGCCAGCTGGCCAGCCAGGGTCTTCAACCGGCCCTTGATGACCTCGTGATAGTCGTCGCCGCGGGCGTAGACCGAGATGTAGCCGGCGCTGCGGTCGGCCATCTCCGGCAGGGGATCGGACGCGGGGCCGTAGTTCATGCCGAGCACGACGGCGGTGCGGGCGCCGTCCCACATGGCCGTCGGATGGGCGCGGCGTTCGAGGGTGGTCTCCATCCAGCCCATCTCGCCGTGACGGCCGGCTTCGACGAAATGCTGCAGCCGTTCGCCGGCGGACCAGGGCTCCGACGCCGACGCGAACCGGCAGACGTCGAACCCGAGTTCGGCGGCACTGACGCGGAGGGTGTCGCGGAGGTCGGACATGGGTCGCTTATGGCATCCCTTCTCCCCTTGCGGGAGAAGGTGGCAGCCGAAGGCTGACGGATGAGGGGTTGTGCCGGCGGTTGGAGTCTGGATCAGCAGCGCCGACCTTCGACGTCAGCGTGACCCCTCATCCGACCTCGCTTCGCTCGGCCACCCCTCCTCGGATCGCATGCGATCCTTCGTCGACCCGCAAGGGGAGAAGGAAGGATCGCTAAAAATCCAGATCCGCGTAGTGCGGTGCAGGGGCCAGGCCCTGGAAGCGGTCGGCCAGCAGGGGCCGGAAACAGGGGCGGGACTTGATCTTCATGTACCAGGTCTTCAGCCCCGGCCAGTTGGCCCAGGCGACCTCGCCGAAATAGTCGAGCGTCGACAGATGGGCGGCGGCGACGATGTCGGCCTGGGACAGACGTCGCCCGGCGAACCAGTCGCGGCGGGACAGCAGGGCGTCGAAGATGGCGAGATGGTGCTTCAGCGCCTCGCGCCCCTCGCGCAGCATCCGGGCCTCGGGCGGACCGAGGCGGAGGAGGGGCTTTTCCATCCGCTCATGCAGCAGGACGGCGTTGACCTCGTCGGTGAAACGGCGGTCGAACCAGGCGGTCAGACGGCGCGCCTCGGCGCGTTCGGCGGCGTCGGACGGCATCAGGAGCGGCGTCTTCTGGGCGTCCTCGATCCAGCCGAGAATGGCCCCCGCCTCGCACAGGGTCAGGCCCTCGACCTGGAGCACGGGCGGCATGCCCGACGGGTTCAGATCGCTGACGGGACAGTCGTCCTCCCATGGACGCACCAGAACCTCGGTCCATTCGATGCGCGCCTCGCCCAGGGCCAGACGCGCGGTCCGGCTGCCAGGATCAAAGGGGAAATGGAACAGGACGTTCGCCGACATGCGACCGTCCTGCACCTGTGGCCGTTAAAGGCTCGTTTACGTTGAAGGCGAAACGGGGACCGCAGGTGCGACCGGACCGTGCGGGTCGGCGTGGATCAGGACGTCCGCGCCGGGGAAGGCGGCCGTCACACGGTCCTCGGCGGCGACGACGATGTCGTGCGCGGCCTCGAACGACAGGGTGCGGTCGAGGTCGATGTGCATCTGGACCATCAACCGGTCGCCCGATAGCCGGGTGCGCAGCTGGTGCACGCCGCTGACCCGGGGGTCGGAAAGGACGGCATTGGTCAGGGCGACGCGGTCAGCGTCCGACGCCTCCCGGTCCAGCAACTGGTCGGCGGCGCCCTTGAGTACGCCGAAGGCGCCCCAGAACAGCCAGACGGCGACCACGAGACCGGCGGCGGCGTCGAGGCCGGGGGCCGCCAGCCAGGCGCCGGACACGACCCCGATCAGGACGACGACGCTCGACGCCAGATCGGCGGCGTAGTGGGCGCGGTCGGCCGAGACGGCAATGGAGCCCGAGGCCTTCAGCGATCGGGTCTGGAGCCAGACCAGGAGGCCGGTCAGCAGGATGGAGACGAGGACGACGCCGACGGCCCAGGACCCGCCGACGACCGGACGGGGGTCGAACATCCGCTGGAGCGCCTCCCAGCCGATGAAGACGGCGGAGGCGAACACCAGTCCGGCCTGGACCAGGGCGGCCACGGCCTCGCCCTTGCCGTGGCCGAAGCGGTGGTCGGCATCGGCGGGGGCGGCGGCCCAGCGCACGGCAAGGAAGGTGGCCAGGGAGGCGATCAGATCGAGCGAGGAATCGGCAAGGGAGGCGAGGATGGACACGGACCCGGAAGCGCCCAGCGCGAAGGCCTTCATCGCGATCAGCAGCACCGCGACCCCGACCGACAGGCCGGTGATCTGACGCGTCGAAAGGGTGGCGGCTGAGCCCCAGGGACCTGGGTTGGGACCGGATTTCGGATCGGGCGCGGGCGAAGGCGTGACGGGAGCGGTCATCGATGCCCTTTTCGCTGATCGCCCGTGAGTTGCCAATGGAGGACGGATCAGGAACCGTCGTTAGGCTTGCGGTCATCAAAGCGCCCCATGGTGAGCGCGGATTAACCTTGACGGGTCGGGACTTGCAGCGATGACGCCAGGCGTTAGCGAGCGGGAAGTGGAGACGGCGGATCGATGGATCCCCCGCGCAGAGGTCCTGTCGCTGCTGGGGGTCAAGACCCAGACCCTCTACGCCTATGTCAGCCGGGGGCGGATCACGGCCCGGCCGGATCCGAACGATCCCCGCCGCAGCCTGTACGCCGCCGCCGATGTGGCCCGGTTGAAGGGGGCGAGCTCGGGTGAGATGCCCGGCGTCGTCGTGCCGTTCGAGCCGCCGGCGGTAAAGGGCGAGTCCCTGATCCAGTCGAAGGTCAGCCTGATCTCGGACGGGCGGCTCTATTATCGCGGTCGCGACGTGGCCCAGTGGGCCCAGAATGCGACCCTGGAAGAAACCGCCCGGCTGTTGTGGGGCGCCGGAGAGACGAATCCCTTCGCGGGCCTGGGCGTGCGGGTCGACAGCGCCGGAGGCGCCTCGCATCGCGCACGGCTGTTCGCGGCCCTGTCACGCCGCGCCGAGGAAGATCCCTCTTCCAGCGGCCGGTCGTCGGAGGCGCTGAACGCCGAGGCGGCCTCGGTCATGAACGAAGTGGTGGACGCTGTCTCCGGGCCGGGGCCGCGGCTGTTCTTCCATCAGAGACTGGCGCGCGGCTGGAAGATGCTGGAGCGCGACAGCGTGCATCTGAGACGCGCCCTCGTCCTGGCGGCGGATCTGGAACTGGATCCGGCGGTGCTGGCGACCCGGGCTGCGGCTTCGGGCGGAGCGTCTCCGGCGGGCGCGGCCTTCGCAGGCCTGGCCACGGTGGCGGGGTCGCCGGGGGCCAGGACCCTGACGCGCGCCATCGCCTATGTGGCCGAGGCGCGCCGCGACCCTGCGGGTGCGGCCCAGCGCCAGATGGCGCACGAGGGCTCCATTCCCGGCTTCGGCAGCGAGAGCTTCCCGCACGGCGATCCGCGCGTCGAGGCCCTGCTGGCCCTCGCCGACCTGCCCGCCGACCTGACGGCGGTGATCCGCGAGGCGGAGGCGGCCAGCGGACACCGGACGGGCTTCGCCGGCGCCCTGGCGATCATGGCGCGGCGTCTGGACCTGCCGCGCAACGGCGCGTCGGACGTCCTGCTGATCGGGCGGCTGACCGGGCTAATGGCCCATGCACTGGATCAGATCATCGACGGCTCGCCGATACGGGCGCGGCTGCGCTATGTGGGGCCACGCCCTTGATCGGCTGAAGCCGATCACGAACACACTTTCAAATTGCCGTCCGATCGTAGATCAGGCTGGGCACCGCAGGGCGAGTGACCCGGGCGCGTAGAGCTGGGGAACTTCATGGCGGACTGGATCGCGGCGATCATCCTGGGGCTGGTCGAGGGACTGACGGAGTTCATTCCGGTCTCGTCCACGGGCCATCTGCTGCTGACCAAGAGCCTCCTGGGCCTGCCCAATCAGCCGTGGGACACCTTCATCGTCATGATCCAGCTGGGCGCGATCCTGGCCGTGGTCGCCCTCTATTTCGCCCGGCTGTGGAAGGTGCTGACCGGCCTGCCGGGCAGGGATCCGGCCGCGCGCCGGTTCGCCTACTCGGTCCTGCTGGCCTTCTTTCCCTCAGCGCTGGTCGGTCTTCTGGCCCACGATTTCATCAAGGCGGTGCTGTTCAACCCGACCATCGTCTGCGTCAGCCTGATCGTCGGCGGTTTCGCCCTGATCGCGCTCGAGCGCTGGGCGCCGCAGCCGAGGGAGCATGACGCCATGGGCTTCTCGCTGAAGACCGCCCTGGGCGTCGGCCTGTTCCAGTGCCTGTCGATCATTCCCGGCGTCTCGCGCTCGGGCGCCACGATCGTGGGTGGCCTGCTGCTGGGCGTCGACAAGCGGGCGGCCGCCGAGTTCTCCTTCTTTCTCGCCATCCCGACCATGGTCGGGGCCTTCGCCCTGGACTTCTGGGAGAGCCGGGACTTCCTTGTCGGGGACACCGTCACCCTGATCGCGATCGGCTTCGTGGTGTCCTTCGTCAGCGGCCTGTTCGTGGTCCGGACCATGCTGGATTTCGTGGCGAAGCACGGCTTCACCCCGTTCGCCTGGTGGCGGATCGCGGTCGGGGTCATCGGCCTCGGCCTGCTGTACTCGGGCGTGATCGCCTGAGGCTTGTCAGCCCGCGTTCGTCGGGTGCAAGCTGAGGCCATGAGCATCCAGCCCGCTGACGGCGAACGCTTCGCCTCGTTCGAAGCCTTCTATCCGTACTATATCCACGAGCACTCCAATCAGGTCTGCCGGCGCATCCATATCGTCGGCTCGGCGCTGGTGATCGTGGCGGCGCTGCTGGGTCTGTTCGTCAACGCCTGGTGGTTCGCCGCCATGCCCCTGGTCGGCTACGGTTTTGCCTGGGTCGGGCATTTCTTCTTCGAGAAGAACCGGCCCGCCACCTTCCAGTATCCGCTGTGGAGTCTGATGGGCGACTGGCGGATGTTCTTCGAGACCGTCAGCGGCCGGCGGAAATTCTGACGACGAGCGATCACCGTTCCGTCAGTCGACTCGCGCGCCAAGCGAGCGCATGGTTCCGGCGGGGGCGTCGGGACAGATCGCGATGTTGGGACATATCAAGAGACGACTGGGGCAGTATGGTGCGGCCTGGGTCGCCGCATTCCTTGTGACAGGAGCCGCCATCCTGACCGGCTGGCTGTTCGAAGACCTGATCATGGTCGCGGACATCGTCTTGCCGGTCATGCTGGCCGCAACGGTGCTGGCGACCGGCGTCGTGCTGATCGCCACCCTGATTTCAAGGCAGACGCTCGGGACGAAACTGGCCGTCGGGGCGCTGGCCCTGCTTCTCGTCCTGCCCCTGATGTGGGCGCCGATGGCCGCCGCCGTCGCGATCGCCTTCTTCGCCGACCGTTCGATCGAGTATTCACAGGTCTATGCCGGCTTCCAGATCGGGGTCAGCGAACTGCTGTTCCCGCTGGAGGAACTGGTGCGGTCAGGCGCAGTGTTCGGCAGCGTCTGGGCCCTGTTCCAGGGGGTGGCCAGCATCGTGGGTTTCATCTCCGCCCTGTCGAACATCTGGCCGATCCTGCGTCGGCTGCTCGGTCCGGAGCCGGCGACCGCGGCCTAGTCCCCGATCCGGGTCAGCCGGGTCTGGTTGCGGAAGCGCCAGGCCTCGTCGCCCGCCCCGACCGGACGGACTTCCTTGATCTCCAGAAGCGCGTCGCCGTCACGCGTCTCGGTGATCCGGATGTCCGCCAGAGCGTCGCCGTCCTCGGCCGTCTGGCGATAGATCAGGGTCCAGTGGGTCGCGTCCGTGAAGGCAGCGATCTCGACCGTCTCTGTCGAAAGCTCGGGCGGTCGGCCGGCGCGGAAACTGGCCGAGGTCGAGGTGCCGGCGGCCGGATCGTCGAGGCTGACGGTCGTGATCCAGACCGGCTTGTCGGGACCGTCGTCGAACAGGCTTTTCCGGATCAGGGTGGCGCCGTCGCCGGGGGTCTCGATCGCGGACACAACGGGAATCTCGAACAGCCGGTCGGTCTGGTAGTCGCGATAGCCGAGGGCCCCGCTCCATTGACCGGCCAGGCCGAGACGCAATCCGGACGCGGACGGGGCGTCCTGCGCCTCGGCCGCGACCGGCAGGAGCAGGGTCAGGGCGAATGCGGTCAGCAAGAGTCGACGGATCATGATGGGTCTCCGGATCAGGCGTTGAGAATGAGGGCGGTCGCGGCCGCCATCTGGGGATCGTGGCCGGCAGCGACGTCGGCGGCGGTGGTCGGCACGAACACATCCGGATCGATCGCGGCGTCGGGCTGGGGCGTGTCCGGGATGCTGGCGATCAGCGGCAGGTCGACCTCCATTCCCGAGGTCGGCAGGCGCAGGAAGACGAAGGCGCCGCCGTTGATGCCGCGACGATTGCCGCCGGTGGTCGACCCCAGCAGGGTCGCCAGCCCGTTGTCCTTGACCGCCTGGGCGAACTGGAAGGTCGCGGACGAGTTCGAGGAGTCGCACAGCACCACGACCGGGCCCGCGAACCGGCGGCCCTGTGGCTGGATCATCGTCGTCTCCGGGCCGTCGTCGTAGCGGGTCAGACGATAGAGGCCGCGCTCGTCGGGTCCGACCGCCTGGTCGCCCCAGTCGAGGAAGGACCGGTCCCAGGTGTCGAGGTGGGGACGGAGATTTTCGGGGGCGTGGCGATAGCGGACGAAACGCCGGCTCCGCGACAGGGGCAGGTCGCGGTCGATCAGGCGGCTGAGGATGACGTTGCCGCAGTCCTCCCCGCCCTCGTTGCCGCGCAGATCGACGATCAGGCCGCGTGCGCCGTCGCCGGTCAGGTCGTCCATGACCCCGCCCAGCCAGGCCTCCCACGCGAAGTCGGAGTTGTAGAGCGCCCATCCGGGCATGGTCAGGCGGACGACGCCGTCGGCATCCTTTGCCAACGTCCAGGGATTGGCGTCACGGTCCGGCTCGAGCGCCCCGGGGGCACTCGCCCTGCGCTCGGCCAGGGTCATCAGACCGGCGCGGACCACCCGGCCGTCCGCCAGGGTGAAGGCGGCGACGTCGCGGACCGGCAGGACCAGCGGCAGGTGGATGTCGAAGGTCTCGTAGCCGTCGTCGCCCCTTACCGACATCAGGCTGATCCGCTTGGCGTCGCTCGCGCCGTCGGCGCGGGCCAGGGGCAGGAGGCGGGCGAGAATCTCCGGGGTCGCGATCCCGTCGACGGCCGTGATCCGGCTGCCGCGCGGCAGGAGCGACCCGGCGGTGTCGTCGCCGGTGACGACCATCTGTCCATCGATCCAGACGAAGCGGAAGGGGACCAGCGACCGGTCCGGATACAGCCGGGCCACCACCGCATCGGCGGCATTGTAGGGATTGGGATAGGTGTGACCGCAGCGGATCGAGGCGGTGACCCGCGTCAGGGCCGCGAACCGGTCGCGGAACGACCCCGGGGCCGCCCAGTCGCGCGCCAGCCGGTCGAGCCGTTCGGTGATCGCGGCGGGGGTGGAATAGCGATAGAGGCCGGGATGCATGGTCTCCCAGGCCCGGCGCAGGATGGCGACATCGGAGGACCAGTCCTCGCCGATCGCCTCGGCGGCCCGGGCCGGCGCCGAGGAGGCCAGGGCAAGGCCGCCGGTGATCTGCAGCAGGCGACGACGGGACAGACGATGCATGGGCGGGCGGCTCCGGATTCGACGCCACCCTGCCCCGCTTCAGCCCGGCGCGCGCCTCAGTTCCGCGCCGGATGCGGGAAAATCATGATCTGAGACGCCACGGCGATAGCGGGAGGGGGCGACGCCGTAGCGGGCGTGGAAGGCGCGGTTGAAGCTGGCCTTGGAACTGAACCCGGCGTCGAAGGCGAGTGTCAGAAGGTCCTCCCCGGACCCCTCATCGAGGGCGGTCGCGACGGCCTCGGCGCGCAGGCCGTTGATCCAGGCGGAGAAGTTCACGCCGAGACCCTGATTGATGGTGCGCGACAGACGGCCGGTGTTGGTGGCGAGGCGACGGGCGAGCACAGGCAGGCTGAGGTCGGGCTCGCGCGCCCAGCCGGCCTCCCGCACCCGGGCGTCGACGTCGGCGGCGACGGCGACCCAGTCGGGTCCGGCCGCCGTCTCCGTCGCGGCCGTCGGAACGGGGACCGGGAAGCGCAGGGCTGCGTGTCGCCAGCCCTCGACGCCGAGATACAGGCCGATCCCCGCCAGTGAGAGATAGAGGCCGGTCTCCTGGAAATAGTCGATGCCTCCGCTGATCCAGTCCCAGACTGTGAAGGCGGTGTAGATGCCCAGGACGGCGACGAGGGCGACAATGACCCGGCTCAGCCAGGCCGCGGCGAACCGGTCGTCGTCGCTTCGCGCCTCGGCCAGATCCCGACGGTAGTCGCCCAGACGGCGCAGGGACAGGGCGGCGTAGACGCCCAGGGAAACCAGCAGTGCGACCTCGAACACCGGGTTGACGAAGCGGGCGTGGCCGCCGGTGTACCAGTCCCATTTGGCGTCGAGCGGCAGGGCGAAACAGACGAGGAAATAGACGAGCTGCAGGGCGGCGGGCGCGAGATGCAGGCCGAAGCGGTCCGGCAGGCGGCCGCGCACCAGGGCGTGGGTGTAGCCGAACAGAAGCGGCGGCAGGGCCAGGGTCAGGGCGAAGGGCGCGAAGGTCAGCCAGCGCCAGGCGTCATAGGCGCCCGCGAAGCCGATCGAATAGGGGGTGAGGACGCCGGTCAGGACGATCAGGACGGCGGCGAGGACGCGGTTCGCCGTCCGGTTCGCATCCTGTCGGCTCACGGCGACGGCGAGCGTGAGAAGCTGCACGCTGGCCAGGCCCAGCAGCGCGACGCGCCATCCGAAATGCAGTTGAACCCCGTCCACGGGGTCAGACTAGTCCGCGCCGGCCGTCAGCGCGAGGCGCTGTTCCAGGCGGGCGGGCAGCCGTCGAACCGGCCGGCGTTGGTGATGGTCAGCCGCTGCTGGTTGAAGCGCATGACCGGCTGCATCGAGCCCCGGCCGTTGCCGGTGTAGAGGTCGACGCGCTGGCCGCGGATCGCGCCGCCGGTGTCCGAGGCATACCAGTAGCCGTCGTGGATGGTGCCGTCCGGAAGGCGCATGCCGACCGTCTCGCGGATGAACAGCTTCGTCCGTCTCGGAATCACGCGCGGGTCGGTGGCCAGGGTGCGCATTGGGATCGGACGGCAGCCCAGGGAATCGTTGCCCGTCGCTCCGCCGCCGCCCGCGTGATACAGGCTGGCGCGGGCGTTCCAGTCAGGATCGCGGGCCATCAGTTCCGCCTGTTCGGGGGTCAGATCGGCCGGTTCGGCGGTTGCATCCTCGCTGGAACCGTCCGCGACTTCAGGGCTTACCGCTACCACGGGATCGGCCGCGACGACCGTCTCGTAGGGAACAGGATCTCCGGCCGAAAAAGCCGCAGCCCAAAGCATGGCGAACGCCGCGAGGGTGTCGAACACAGGTCGAACTCATAGTGACGCCGGTCCCCAGAACTGTACCGGCAAGGGGCTGTGTCGGTGCGGGCTGTGGCGAGAATGTGTCCGCAGGCCGCGATGCGACCGTTCGTCCCCATGCGCGGATGGATCAGTCAACCGTTGCCTGAGATAAGCGGAACCGGGGTTGGGCAACGTCTGAAATCGCGTTAGCAGTATAGCCGGTTCAGAAATCCTTTGCTGGGACACGATGCTTACTGTTCACGGAGATATTCGCTCGGGCAACTGCTTGAAGGTCAAGTGGATGCTGGACGCGCTCGGGCGTGATTATCGATGGATCGAGGTCGATATCATGTCGGGCGGAAGCCGGACGCCGGAATTTCTCCTGCTGAATCCGTTCGGTCAGGTCCCGGCCCTTGTTCTTGAAGACGGCCGGACCCTGGCCCAGTCGAATGCGATCATCCTGCATCTGGCCGAGGGCACGCCGTGGATCCCGGTCGATGCCTGGGAACGGGCGAAGATGCTGGAGTGGCTGTTCTGGGAGCAATACAGCCATGAACCCTATATCGCCGTCGCCCGGTTCCAGCGTGTCTATGCCGGCAAGACCGCCGACGAGGTCGAGCCGCGACTGATCGAGCGGGGCAACGTCGCCCTGTCGCGGATGGAGACGGCTCTGGCAGGGTCGGAGTGGCTGGCGGGCGGACAGGGGGCGACGCTCGCCGACCTGGCCCTGGTCGCCTACACGCGCGTCGCGCATGAAGGCGGGTTCGATCTGGGGATTTATCCGAACGTGGAGGGCTGGATTTTGCGAACCGAAACGGCGTTCGGGATCAAGTGATCCTTCTCCCCTTGCGGGAGAAGGTGGCCGAGCGAAGCGAGGTCGGATGAGGGGTTACGCTGGCATCGAAAGGTCAGTGCTTGATCCAACCGCTCCAGCCGCCGGTGTGACCCCTCATCCGTCAGCCTTCGGCTGCCACCTTCTCCCGCAAGGGGAGAAGGACGCTTCAAGGCCTCCGCCTTGACTTCGCCGCACTCAGCGCCCATTTGCGCTGCGTCGCACAATTGCGATCCCCGGCGTCTCCAGCGCGTGTGGGTCTTCCTCCCGAGCGAAGACCTGACTGTAGCAGCCGCCGGACCCTCAAGATTCATTCGCTGCCCGGACACGCGGGGCGGCGCCCGATCCACCCCGCGAGCGCCACTCTGGTGCTCCGTCGGGACTGGCGGTGCGCGGCCTTATCGGCGTTGAGCCATGGCTGATGCGCGTCGCCGCATACGCGAAAGAACACGGCTCCATGAGCACCACCTTCGAATCCTTCGGCCTGAACAAGGCTCTGCTGCAGGCTCTCACCACCGAGGGCTATACCGTCCCCACCCCGATCCAGGCCCAGGCCATTCCCTCGGTCATGCTCGGCAAGGACCTGCTGGGCATCGCCCAGACCGGCACCGGCAAGACCGCGGCCTTCGCCCTGCCGATCCTGCATCGTCTGGCCGAGAACCGCGTCGCCCCCCTGCCGCGCACCACCCGCTGCCTGATCCTGTCGCCGACGCGCGAACTGGCCAGCCAGATCGCTGACAGCTTCAAGGCCTATGGCCGCCACCTCGGCTTCAAGGTCGCGGTCGTCTTCGGCGGCGTGAAGTACGGCCCGCAGGAACGCGCCATCCAGGCCGGCCTCGACGTCCTGGTCGCCACCCCCGGCCGTCTGCTGGATCACATGCAGCAGAAGACCCTGGACCTGTCCTCGACCGAGATCTTCGTCCTCGACGAGGCCGACCAGATGCTGGACCTCGGCTTCGTCAAGCCAATCCGCCAGATCGTCAGCCGCATCCCGGCCAAACGCCAGAACCTGTTCTTCTCGGCCACCATGCCGACCGAGATCGGGAAACTGGCCGGCGAGCTCCTGAAGGACCCGATCAAGGTCCAGGTCACGCCGCAGTCGACCACGGTCGAGCGCATCAACCAGTCGGTCATCCACGTCGAACAGGGCCGCAAGCGCGCCCTGCTGACCGAGATGTTCGCCGACGACAACTTCACCCGCTGCCTGGTCTTCACCAAGACCAAGCACGGCGCCGACAAGGTCGCGGCCTATCTGGAAGCCGGCGGCGTCCAGGCCGGAGCCATCCACGGCAACAAGTCCCAGCCCCAGCGTGAGCGCACCCTGGCCGCCTTCAAGGCCGGCAAGCTGCGCGTCCTGGTCGCCACCGACATCGCCGCCCGCGGCATCGATGTCGACGGCGTCTCGCACGTCGTGAATTTCGAGCTGCCCTTCGTGCCGGAAGCCTATGTTCACCGCATCGGCCGGACGGCCCGCGCAGGAGCCGACGGCTCGGCCATCAGCTTCGTCGCCGGCGACGAGATGAAGCTGCTCAAGGACATCGAGAAGGTCACCCGTCAGAAGATCCCGGCCACCGACCGTCGGAACGACAAGTCGCTGGGACTGCTGGACCAGTCGATCATGGCCGCCGGCGTCGGCGCCAAGGCCTCAATGCCTGACGACGGTCGCGGCGACCGCCAGCAGCAGCGCGGTCCGCGTAATCCGCGTCGCGACGGCGTGAAGAAGGAGCACGGCGGCCAGCCGCATCGTGTTCGCGGCAAGGGCGCTCCCCGTGGCGGCCAGGGCGACCGGACCCACCACGCTGATCGTGGAGATCGTCCTCTGGCCTCGACCCAGCCGTTCGACCCGCTGGCGGCCGACCGCGCCCGCTCGGCCGCGATCGCCAACCGCCCGACGTCCAGCCATCAGGGGGGCGAGGCCAAGCCCGACGGCGAAATCCGCCGCCGCCCGCGCGGCCGTCGCCCGTCCAATGGCGGCAAGGGCTACGCGGCCAAGGGCTGAGGCTCTGAACTGAACTGACGACGGCGGGCCTTGCGAGAGGCCCGCCGTTTTCACGTCTGGAGCGCGGTCACGACGCCCGCTGCGGCCAGCACCTCGGCAAGGGCCGCGACCGCCGCCTCGACCCTGGCCGCATCCCGGCCACGCACCACCAGGTTCGTGCCGATCTCGCCGTCCGATCCGGCACCGAAGGGGTAGCTGCCGAACGATAGGTCGCGCTCTGCCTTCGCCGCCTCGGCCAGGGGGGCCGCGATCGCGCCTTCACCGACGCCGATGACCCTCAATGTCCGCGCCTGCACCACCGCCCCCGTGCGCAACCTCGGCGCCACGTCTTCGAGCATCGCGGTCATGATCCTGGGCACCCCCGCCATGACGAAGACGTTGCCCATCTGAAATCCCGGCGCGTCCGTCACGGGGTTGGCGATCAGAAGGCCGCCGTCGGGAATCCGCGCCATGCGCCGTCGCGCCTCATTCAACTCGTCGCCGTAGCGCCGCTCCAGGATCGCCAGAGCGTCCGCCCGCTCGGCGATCCCGACGCCGAACGCCTCCGCCACGCAGTCGGCCGTGATGTCGTCGTGCGTCGGGCCGATCCCGCCAGTGGTGAAGACATAGTCGTGTCCGGCTCTCAGCGCGTTCAGCGCCTCGATGATCTGGCCCGGTCGATCGCCGACTGTCCGCGCTTCCATCAGGTCGACGCCCAGTGCGGCGAGGAAGCGCGCGATGGTGTTCAGATTGGTGTCGGCCGTCCGCCCGGACAGGATTTCATCGCCGATGATGAGTACGGCGGCGGTCGGTGAGGCATGGGTCATGCGCCACACCTACGCCGCCCCGGCCCAGCCACAAGGGCCTGGCTGTCGCGGCCCCTGAAAAGCCTTGAGGAACCGTGCTACACTGCCCATCTGACTCCCGACGGCGCTGCCCAGCGCGACCTTGAGACCGCCGAATGTACGAAACGCCTGAGCTGGACGCCGAGACCTGGACGCGCACCAGCGCCATCCGCCTTTATCAGCCCGAGGATTTCGAGGGCATGCGGGTCGCCGGCCGCCTGGTCGCCGAGGCGCTCGACATGATCACCCCCTTCGTCGTGCCCGGCGTGACGACGCAGGAGATCGACGACCGTATCCGCCAGTTCACCCTGGACCGCGGCGGCCTGCCGGCCTGCCTCGGCTACAAGGGCTACATGAAGACGGTCTGCACCTCGATCAATCACGTGGTGTGCCACGGCATCCCGGGCGACCGGGTGCTGAAGGACGGCGACATCGTCAACATCGACCACACCATCATCGTCGACGGCTGGCACGGCGATTCCAGCCGGATGTACGCGGTCGGCAACGTCGCGCCGCGCGTGAAGAAGCTGATCGACGTGACCTATGAATCCCTGGCCCTCGGGCTGGAGCAGGTGAAGCCCGGCAATACCTTCGGCGACATCGGCTTCGTCATCCAGCGCCACGTCGAGGCGAACCGGATGAGTGTCGTGCGCGACTTCTGCGGCCACGGCATCGGCCGGCTGTTCCACGACAGCCCCAACGTCCTGCACTATGGCCGCAAGGGCGAGGGCGCGGTGCTCAAGCCCGGCATGTTCTTCACGATCGAGCCGATGGTGAACCTGGGCAAGCCGCACGTGAAGGTCCTGTCCGACGGCTGGACCGCCGTCACCCGTGACAAGTCCCTGTCGGCCCAGTGCGAGCACACGGTCGGGGTCACCGAGGACGGCGTCGAGATCTTCACCGCCAGCCCGGCCGGCCTGTTCAACCCGAACTAGAATCAGGTCTTGAAGCCTGCTCGCCAGCCGCTAGCCTGACCCCGGTTCAGGGGAGGGAGCGTGACGGATCAGGGCGATCAACCGAGGCTTCCGGCGAAGGTCGCCCCTCACCACGCCGGTCACCGCGAGCGATTGCGCGAGCGTGCCCGGACCGCAGGCCTGAACCACCTGCCCGACTACGAACTGCTGGAGCTCTTCCTGTTCCGCAGCCAGCCGCAGGGCGACGTGAAGCCGATCGCCAAGGCTCTGCTGTCGCGGTTCGGATCGTTCGCCGCCGTCCTCGCCGCCTCGGTCGAGGACCTGATGACCGTCCGCACCGAGGACACCCGGGGCCGGAAGAAGGGCGTCGGCATGGAGACGGCACTGGACCTCGCCGCCCTGCACGAGGTCGCCCGGCGCGTGGCCAGGGAGCCGGCGATCAAGCGCCCGGTCATCTCGTCATGGAGCGCTCTGCTCGCCTATGTCCGCGTGGCCCTGCAGCATGAGCCGCGCGAACAGTTCCGGGTGCTCTATCTCGACAGGAAGAACCAGTTGATCCTCGACGAGATCCAGAATCGCGGCACCGTCGACCATGCTCCGGTCTATCCGCGCGAGGTCGTGCGGCGGGGCCTCGAGGTTTCCGCCGCCGCCATGATCCTGGTCCACAACCACCCGTCGGGAGATCCGACGCCGAGCCGCGCCGACATCGACATGACCCGGCAGATCGTCGAGGCCGCGAAGTCGCTGGGCCTCGAGGTTCACGACCATCTGGTCGTCGGGCGCGAGGGCGTGGCCAGCTTCAAGCAACGGGGACTGATGTGACCGGACCTGTCCTCACCACCGCCCGCCTGACCCTGACGCCGGTCGGTCCGGGCGACTACGATGACCTCGTCGCCCTGTGGCGGGACGAGGCCTTCACCCGCCACATCACCGGCCGGTCCCTGTCGGCGGAGGAGGTCTGGTTCCGGCTGCTGCGCGATCTCGGCCACTGGTCGGCGCTTGGGCGGGGCAACTGGTCGATGCGTCTGACCGGGACCGGCGCCTACGTCGGTTCGGTCGGGGTGCTGGACTACCGTCGCGACGTGACGCCGCCGATGGAGTCGCCCGAGCTCGGCTGGGGCATCGGCGGGGCGTTCCACGGTCAGGGTCTGGCCGGCGAAGGCGTGTCGGCGGCCCTGGCGTGGGCGGACGGGGTGCTGAAGGCGCCGCGCACCGTCTGCATGATCGGACCGGGCAATCTGCCGTCCCTGCGCCTTGCGGGCCGCGTCGGATATGTCCGCTATGCCGACGGCGTCTATCACGGCGAGCCGACGATCCTTCTGGAGCGGATCCGCCCGTCCGGGCTCAATTAGCGCGACCGCGCGGCAGCCCGACAGGACTGTAGCGTCACATTAAGGTTTACGCGCCATTCTCCGCGCCATGCCGATGCCCGTCGAAACCCTGCATGCCTATCTGACGGAGGCGTTTCCCGACGCCGAGATCGTGATCGACGATCTCGCGGGCGACGGCGATCACTACAAGGCCCGCATCGTCTCGACCGCCTTCGCCGGCCTGCCGCGCGTGAAACAGCACCAGCTCGTCTATGCGGCGCTCAAGGGCCATATGGGCGGCGAACTGCACGCCCTCGCACTCGAAACCTCCGCTCCTCCCACGACAGGCTGATCGCATGCGCTATCGCCCCTTCGGCGCGTCGGGCGCCGCCATCTCGACCCTGACGCTGAGCCTCGGCGTCGAGAACCTGGCCCGTGGTGTCGCGGCCGCCAACGACCTGATCTATTCGGCGCTGGAGGCGGGCATCAACTCCTACCGGCTGGAGACGGCCGATCCGGTCCTCGCCGAGGTGGTCGGCCAGGCCCTGGCCAATGTCGATCGCAAGCTTCTGAACGTCAGCCTCGAACTGGGCGCCGGCGACGGGCGCAAGGGCTCGCAGCGCGACTTCTCCGCCGCGGGCATGACCGGCGCCATCGACCGCTGCCTGCATGTGTCCGGTCTCGGCTGGATCGACGTGGCCCTGCTGGAAGAGCCCGGCGAGGACGAACTGCCCCAGAGCTCGCTCAACGCCCTGAAGGCCCTGCGCGCGACCGAACGGGTCCGTTACCTCGGCGTCTCGGGCTCGGGCGAGGTGATGGACGCCTATGTGTCGACGGGCGCCTTCGACGTGCTGGGCACCCCCTTCCACGTCAATGTCGACTGGAAGATCCGCTCCCGCGTCCGCGCCGCGCGCGAGAAGGACATGGCGATCCTGGCCTATGACTATTTCCCGGCCGAGCTCGACACCGAGAAGAAGGCCGCGACCCTGCATCAGCCGAAGAAGGGATTCTTCGGATTCGGCGGATCGAAGCCGAAGAACGCGCCCCTGGCCGACGCCGGCACCTTCGCCTTCCTGCACCGCACCTCCTACTGGACCGCCGAAGAGATCTGTCTGGCCCACGCCATGACCGATCCGGCCATTTCCAGCGTCCTGATCACCGCCCGGGACGCAGAGCGCCTGAACGCCCTCGCCAGCGTACCCGAGCGCGATATGCCGCCCGGCCTCGCCGCCCAGATCGAGATGGCCCGGGTCGCAGCGTAGGTTTGCGGCGCGGGTCGCGGCCGGGACACGCAGGCTTGAGGCTCGCCTCCCTTGACCGGCTCCCCCGCCGTCCCTAGCTGACGCCTGCAACGAAAGGCGTCTCCCCGTGTCCGACCAAGCTCTCGATACCGCTGCCGATCCGGTCCACGCCTTCATCGCCCGGACCGTGGCTGATCATGACGTCGTCCTGTTCATGAAGGGCACGCCGGACAGCCCGCGCTGCGGCTTCTCGTCCCTCGCCGTCCAGATCCTCGACCATGTCGGTGCGCCCTTCGTCGGCGTCGACGTGCTGCAGGATGACGGTCTGCGTGACGGCATCAAGACCTTCACCGACTGGCCGACCATCCCTCAGCTGTATGTGAAGGGCGAGTTCGTCGGCGGGTCGGACATCGTGCGCGAGATGTTCCAGGCTGGCGAACTGACCGCCCTGATGGTCGAAAAAGGCGTGCCCCTCGGGCAGGAATAGTCGGGGGCCTGACGGTTGGCCCGCCAGACCCTGACGCCGCGCGAGGACCGCGAGGTCTTCGAGGTTCCGCTGGATATCCAGCCCGGGCACATCGACGACAACGGCCACGTCAACAATGTCGTCTACGTCGGCTGGCTTCAGGAGGCCGGCACGGCTCACTGGAACGCCCGCTTCGACGAGCCGACGCGCGCCAGATGGTCCTGGGTCGCCCTGCGTCACGAGATCGATTACCTGCGCGCCCTGATGCCCGACGACACGGCCGTAGCCCGCACCTGGGTCGGGGACCCGCAGGGTCCGCGCTTCGCCCGCTATGTCCGCATCGAGGACGGAGAGGGCCGGTTGTGTGCGCAGGGGGTTTCGGAATGGTGTCTTGTCGACGCCGTCACGATGCGGCCGACGCGGATCCCGGCGGACATGCTGCCGACGTTTGAGCGCCGCTGACGGACCAGTAACGGTCGCCCGGGGCTTTACCTTGAACGCCCTGTCGCGATCTCGAAGAGCGGTGCTATTTATTCGCCGATAACGCAGCGCGCATGGTAGAGATACTTCTATTCTGGGGCGCTTTTAGAAAATCCGTTCCCCGGTTTCTCCGCAAAACTCGGCTGGGGACGGCTTTCGATCCGTGAGCCTCCAGATCACCTGAAGGGTCAGCCATGGCTGCCCACCCGCCTCTGCATCCCGATGGTCCCCTGAGCCTGGCGCTTGCTGTGGTGGAGTCCTCAGCTGCGCCTTTGCTGCTTCTGGACCAGTCGCTGAAGGTTATCGCCGCGAGCAGTTCTTTCGGACGCGTATTCGATGTCGATCCGGATCGGGTCGTCGGCCGGTTTCTGGGCGAGATCGGCACCGGCGAATGGAACAGGCCCCAGCTGCGCGTTCTGCTGGATGCGACCGCTGCGGGCGACGCCAGCATCGACGCCTATGAAATGGACATGAAGGGGCCGCGCCAGGGCGTGCGCAAGCTGGTCATCAACGCCCAGCGACTGGTCCTCGCCGACGATCAACCCGTCAGGCTGCTGTTGACGGTTCAGGACGTGACGGTCGCCCGCGAAGGTGAAAAGCAGAAGGACGACCTGCTCCGCGAAAAGGCCATCCTGCTGCAGGAGTTGCAGCACCGTGTCGCCAACAGCCTGCAGATCATCGCCAGCGTCATTCTTCAGAGCGCCCGGAAGACGAACTCCGACGAAACCCGTGGGCATTTGAAGAATGCGCACAGCCGCGTCATGTCGGTCGCCGCCCTGCAGCAGCAATTGGCGACGTCGCGTCTCGGCGAGGTCGAGCTGGCCCCCTATTTCACCCGGCTGTGCAAGAGCATCGGCGCGTCGATGATCCACGATCCCACGCGGGTGTCGCTGCGGGTCGAGGCGGACGACAGTTCAACCACGGCCGATGTCTCGGTCAGCCTGGGTCTGATCGTGACGGAACTGGTGATCAATGCCCTGAAGCACGCCTTTCCCGGCGGTCGCTCGGGCAAGATCGTCGTGGGGTACAGCAGTCACGCGCGGAACTGGACCCTCACGGTCCGGGACGACGGCGTGGGCATGCCCAAGGATGCGGCGAGTGCGACGCCGGGTCTGGGCACGAGCATCGTTGAAGCCCTGGCGAAACAGCTTCATGCGCGCATCCAGGTGGAAAGCCCGGGCAACGGCGTCGTCATCTCGGTGATTCACAGCCAGCTCGCTGCGGTCGAGACCCCCTCGCTGGCGGAGAGCGGGACCGCCTAGGTCGTCGGTATGGTCGAGGGCAGCTGGTAGGGGTTGTTGACGGACACGCGCGAGCCGGGGATCAGACCCAGTTCCTCGAACGACCAGATGACCTCGACGCCGTCGGCCATCGGGGTCTTGCAGTCATCCTGTTCGATCCGGCGCAGGGTGATGGTCGAGGCGGCACCCACGTGATCCACGATCGGCCGCAGGTCCGACTTGTCGGTACAACCGTTGGAGCTGACCCAGAAGACGGCCAGGTCGCGGGTGATGGCGGCGGCGTGGATCGGCTCGATCTGGCCCGGCATGGCGGCCGTCTGCACCGGCGTCTCCCGCTGGAGCCATGCGCAGCCGGACGTCACCAGCGCGGCTGACGCGATCAGTGCGAATGTGCGGATGGGCGCCATGTCCCGGGTCCTTGAACAGCCTTGAGCACCACCATCCCCCAATTCGGCCGTTTTCGCACCTGAATTTCGCGGATCCGGCGAGCCGGTCACCCCGGCAGGTCGAGCCGATGCAACTCGACACCGATGCCGAACACAGCCACCCCGGCCCCGTTCGGGACGACCCGCACCTTGTTGACCGCCAGGCCCATGGCGACCGGGGCCCAGGTCGCTCCGCCGTCCCGGGTCTCGAACCCGTTCGGAACCGCACCGATCCAGCCGCGGTTCTCGTCCACGAAGCCGATGCCGAATTCGCGAACCGCCGCATTGTCGATCAGGGGCAGTTCCGACCAGGTCAGGCCGCCGTCGGTGGTCTTGGCGAAGACCCGCTGCGATACGGTCGTATCCGGATTGTAGCTCTGCACCGTCACATAGCCGGTGCTCTCGGTGGGGAAGGCCATCTTCCATGTGAGTTCGAACGGCCGTGAGCCTTCATAGACCCGGGCCCAGGTCCGGCCGCCGTCGCCGGTCCGCAGGATCACCGCGCGGGACTGTTCGACATTGGTGTCGGACGCGCCGCAGATGAAGCCGATCCGTTCGTCGACGAAATGCACGTCGAGGATCATCGCCGTCAGGGCCGACAGGTCCTCCGAGGTCCAGGTCTCGCCGCCGTCGCGCGAGGTGGCCAGCAGGGCCGGGCCGCCGACCCGACCGCCCGCGCGGATGGTGACCCGGTGACCCAGAACGCCGGCGTTGATGAAGGACGCCTTGTGCACGTCGATGGCGCAGATGCCGGTCACGGCCGGGCCGTCGATCGTCACGGCCTCCCACGAGGCGCCGCCGTCCCGCGTGCGATAGAGCGGCGTCGCATCCGTCACGCCGGGGAAATAGTCCGGTCCGATATTGCCGAGGAAGCCCAGGTCGGTGTCGACGAAGCCGAGCGCCCGCACGAAGGTGCCGGGCCGGTCCAGGATCTGGGTCCAGCTCCGGCCGCCGTCGGTCGTCTTGAACAGCTTGCCCGCGCCGTTGCCGTACCAGCCGGTCAGGGCGTCGACGAAGACCACGTCGTCCTGCTTGCCGCGATAGGGCTCGGTCGGCAGCTTGATCCACGCGGGCTCGAGCGCCTGCGCCCAGCTCAATCCCGGCAACGCCCCCATGGCCACGCCTGCGGCCAGCACCTGTCTGCGATCCATCCTGCCTCTCCCCGTGCAAGCGATATGGAAAGCGTGCTTTACGTCTGGCGGCAAGTGAACAGTCTGTAATCCGCGCACGAAAAAGGCCCCGGATCGCTCCGGGGCCTTGCAAGTTCCGATCGGGTTGCGATCAGGACGAGTAGTATTCGACGACCAGGTTCGGTTCCATCTTCACCGCGAACGGCACGTCGGCCAGTTCGGGGAAGCGGACGAAGCGGACCGAGAAACCACGGTCGCCCAGTTCCAGGTAGTCGGGGATGTCGCGCTCGCCGGACTGCTGGGCTTCGAGCACCAGAGCCATGTTGCGGGACTTTTCCTTGACCTCGACGACGTCGCCGACGCGCAGGCGGTAGGAGGCGATGTTCACCTTCTTGCCGTTGACGGTGACGTGGCCGTGGTTGACGAACTGACGGGCGGCCCAGGGGGTCGGCACGAACTTGGCGCGATAGACCGTGGCGTCCAGACGGGCTTCCAGCAGGCCGATCAGGATTTCGGAGGTGTTGCCCTTGCGGCGGGCGGCCTCGTCATAGGTCTTGCGGAACTGCTTCTCGGTCAGGTTGGCGTAGTAGCCCTTGAGCTTCTGCTTGGCCTTCAGCTGCAGGCCGAAGTCGGAAACCTTGGACTTGCGGCGCTGGCCGTGCTGGCCGGGACCGTAGGAACGCTTGTTGACCGGCGATTTGGCGCGGCCCCACAGGTTCTCACCCATGGCCCGATCGATTTTATACTTGGCGCTATGGCGCTTCGACATTCTGTTCTCTTTTTAATGATGCGGCCCGGCCCCTCCGCGAATGGAGGGACGATCTCAACGGCGGTCCACGCATCGTCCGTAGTGAATTCGCGCCGCCGACAGGAGCCGGTGACGTGAAGGCGGGGCTTATGCGTGCCCCACCTGAAGGAGTCAAGGCTGGGCGGGGACTTCCGGGATCCAGACGAAGCCGTCGGCCTGACGCCGGAAGGTGCCGAGGCCGGGGAAGGGGAAGTGGACGCCATAGGTGCGAAGCGACTGGGTCGCCCCGCGTCCGAGCAGGGCCAGCCGGGTCGCCACGGCGGCGTCGGAGTCGAAGTCCCAGGCATTGACGAACTCCGGCCGCTCGACCGAGATGATCGCGCTGTGCAGGGCATCGCCGAAATACAGCAGCCGGTCCTCGCCGGAGACGATCTCATAGCCGGTGTGGCCGGGCGTATGGCCCTGCAGGGCGACGGCCGTGATCGAGGGAGTCACCTCGGCGCCGGGCTCGAAGGTCTCGACCTTCGGCGTGATGACAGGGATCAGGGCGGCCTGTTCGGCGTCGGCCTGAAGCGCGGTCCATTCCGCGGCGCTCATGCGGATCGTGGCGTTGGGGAATGCGAGGGCGCCGTTCTGCACCAGACCGCCGACGTGGTCGCCGTGGCCGTGGGAGATCAGGATGTCGGTCACCTGGGCCGGCTGGACCCCGGCCGCCGCCAGCGAGGCCGGCAGCCTGTTCTGCGTGCCCATGCCGCCACCCGCGCCGGTGTCGATCAGAACGACCTTGTCGTCGCCCCGGATCAGCAAGGGCTGGATCGACAGATGGATCTTTGCGTCGCCCGTGGGGCGCAGCACCTCGGCGACCCCGGCGTTGTCCGCCCAGGGGCTCTGGCCCGTGACGTTGTCGAGTGTCAGTTCGCCATCCTTCAGCGCCACGGCCTGAAGCGTGCCGATGGTGAAGGGATAGACATCGGTGCTTGCGACCGGCTGTGCCGCAGGCGCGGCCGGAGTTGCGGCCTTTTCTGCGGGCTTCTGGCATCCGGCGACGATCAGGCCGGACAGCATCAGGGCGGCGGCGAGCTTGAACTGGGCGGTCATGGAATCCCTCGGGAGAACGTTCGGCTCAGCTCAGATAGGTCGGCGTGATGGAAGCGCCAGACGGCGAACCGTGAAGCTTTTTCACGATCCGCCGACTGTTGCAGAAGCGCCAGATCAGGCCGTGGCGGCCGCGAACAGGGCGTTGGCCTTGTTCCAGTTCACCACGGTCCAGAAGGCCTTCAGGTATTCGGGACGGCGGTTCTGGTATTTCAGGTAGTAGGCGTGTTCCCAGACGTCGGCGCCCAGGACGACCGCGCCCTTCTGTTCGGCGACGTCCATCAGGGGATTGTCCTGGTTCGGGGTCGAGGTGACCTTCAACTTGCCGTCCTGGATGATCAGCCAGGCCCAGCCCGAACCGAACTGGCCCGCGCCGGCGGCGTTGAAGTCATCCTTGAACTTGTCGAGCCCGCCCAGGTCGCGATCGATCGCGGCGGCCAGTTCGGCCGAGGGTTCGCCGCCCTGACCGACGGGGGCCAGAAGTTCCCAGAACAGGGCGTGGTTCCAGTGACCGCCGCCGTTGTTGCGGACGGCCTTGGGCGCGGTCGAGATCGAGGCGAACAGCTCTTCCAGCGACTTGCCCTGAAGGGCGACGTCGGCGTCGACGGCCTTGTTCAGATTGTCGACATAGGCCTGGTGGTGCTTGTCGTGGTGGAAGGTCATCGTCTCGGAGTCGATGGCGGGCTCCAGCGCGTCATAGGCGTAGGGCAGGGGCGGCAGGGTGAAGGCCATGGGGAGGCTCCTTGTGGGCGATGAAGGCGTAACGCGCATGTAGGGCTCCCGGCGCGGGAGCCAAAGGCGTCAGGCGCGGCATTTCGCTAAAATTCGGTCGCGCCGGTCCGCCGGCGATCGGGTCAGGCCTGACCCGGGGCACCGGGCAGGTTCGCCTTCAGACAGTCCCGCACCGCCCGTTTCAGGCTGCCCGGCGCATTGAGGAAGTCGACGCCGTCGGCCTCCAGCACCACCTTCACCGCCGCGTCGAGACCCGACGGCAGGGCGGCGATCACCTTCTTCTGACCCTTGTCGTGCAGGCAGTGACCCAGTTCGTTGCACAGGGCGGCGAACAGGTCGTCGTAGGCGGCGTCGGTCATCGCTTCAGTCTTTCCGCATGGAAGGCGACATGGTCGGCGATAAAACTGGCCATGAAGAAATAGGAGTGGTCGTAGCCGGGCTGCATCCGCAGGGTGATCGCCTGGCCGGTCGCCTCTCCGGCCGCGATCAGCTGTTCGGGCTTGAGCTGTTCGATCAGGAAGGTATCGGCGTCACCCTGGTCGATCAGGATGTCATCGAAATGGCCGCGGGCCGCGCCGGCCTCGATCAGCAGGGCGGCGTCATGGTTCGCCCACCCGGTGCGGTCTTCGCCCAGATAGGCGGTGAAGGCCTTCTCGCCCCAGGCGCAGCGCGTCGGCGAGGCGATCGGCGCGAAGGCCGAGACCGATCGGAACAGCGCCGGGTGACGCAGGGCCAGGGTCAGGGCCCCGTGCCCGCCCATCGAATGGCCGCTGATCGAACGGGTCCTGGTCGTCGGGAATTCCGCATCGATCAGCGCGATCAGTTCGTCGACGACATAGGTCTCCATGCGGAAATGCGGCACCCACGGCGCCTGTGTCGCATCGACGTAGAAGCCCGCGCCCTGGCCCAGATCATAGGCCGGGTCGTCGGCGACCGCCTCGCCCTTCAGATCGGGGCCGCGCGGCGAGGTGTCGGGCGCGACGATGATCACGCCGTGCTCCGCCGCCGCCCCGTAGGCCCCGGCCTTGGTGGTGAAATTGTCCTCGGTGCAGGTCAGGCCAGACAGCCAGATCAGCACCGGGAACGGACCCTCGCCCGGCGGGACGTAGACCGACAGGGTCATAGGCGTGCCGGTCGAGACGCTGTCGTGCTTCAGATAGCGCAGGGTGCCGCCGTGGACGGCATGGGTCTTGGTGGTGTGCAGGGTCACGAAGCGCCTTCCGGGAGGTTCAGCAGTTGAACATCGATGCCCTCGATCTGGAGCAGTTTCCGCGCCAGCTTGCCGTCTGCGGTGATGAGGGGCATGGCGCGCCGGCGCGCCAGCACGGCGTAGAGACAATCGGTCATCGAGTGGTTGAGATCACAGGCCATGGCGAAGGCCTCGGCCAGCAGATCGCCATGGTCGATTGCATCGACCAATGACGCGAGGACAGCCAGATTGTCCCGCGCGGCCGAAGGCTCCAGGTCGCCGCGCACCACATAGCGACGAAACGTGTTGGCGGCCTCGACCAGCATCAGGTCCGGCGCGACGACCACACCATAGGCCCGCCGCGCATCGATCGCGGCTTCAGTCAGCGGATCGTCGATGAACCATTTGACGACCACACTGGCGTCGAAGACGGCGCTCACCGATCACGGTCTTCGCGGATCAGGGCCGTGGAATCGAGGGGTGATCCACGGGTCTGTTCGCGCGATCGGCGTGACACCGCCTCAAAGCGCGCTTCGAGTTCTGTGGCTTCACGCGCCGCCATGTCTCTGAACTTTTGTTCCAGAGACACCTTCTCCGCCTTCGCCATCACCTTGAGGCGAGCGACGAGGCTGTCATCGAGGTCGCGAACGAGAACCTGGGCCATAGCCGATGATAGCATGGGGCTAGCATCGGCTTCAACCCGTCAGCCCACGCGATGCAGGGCGCAGATCTTGTTGCCCGACGGATCGCGCAGATAGGCCAGGTTCAGGGTGCCGAACGCGCCGACGCGCTCACCGGGCGGGTCCTCGATCGACGTGCCGCCCGCGGCGACCCCGGCGTCGTGGAAGGCCTTCACCGCGTCCGCGTCCCGGGCGGCGAAGCCGATGGTGCCGCCGTTGGCATGACAGGCGGGCTCGCCGTCGATCGGCTTGCCGATGGCGAAGGCGCCCCGTTCCGTGCGCCACCAGTAGCGACCCTTCGGATCCGGTCCGCTCGACGCCGGAATGCCGAGCGCGCCGAGCGCCGCATCATAGAATTTCCGCGACGCCTCGATGTCGTTCGCGCCGACGGTCATGTGGGTGAACATGGAGTCCCTCTCTCAGCTACGGACAGTTTTTTTAAACAACTATCTTGCCGAAGCAAGCGCTAGAACACCACCACCGAACGGATGCTCTCGCCCGCATGCATGAGGTCGAAAGCCTCGTTGATGCGCTCGAGCGGCAGCGTATGCGTGATCATCGGGTCGATCTCGATCTTGCCGTCCATGTACCATTCGACGATCTGCGGCGTATCGGTGCGGCCGCGCGCGCCGCCGAAGGCCGAACCGCGCCAGACGCGGCCGGTGACCAGCTGGAAGGGACGGGTGGAGATTTCCTTGCCGGCCTCGGCCACGCCGATGACGATGCTTTCGCCCCAGCCGCGATGGCAGGCCTCGAGCGCCTGACGCATGACCACCGTGTTGCCCGTGCAGTCGAAGGTGTAGTCGGCCCCGCCGCCGGTCAGCTCGACCAGATGGGCGACGACGTCGGAGACGTTTTTCGGGTTCACGAAATGGGTCATGCCGAAGCGACGGCCCCATTCTTCCTTGGTGTCGTTGATGTCCACGCCGATGATCATGTCGGCACCGACCATCTTCAGGCCCTGGATGACGTTCAGCCCGATGCCGCCCAGGCCGAAGACCACGGCGTTGGCGCCCGGCTCGACCTTGGCTGTGTTGACCACCGCGCCCACGCCCGTCGTCACGCCGCAACCGATGTAGCAGGCCTTGTCGAAGGGGGCGTCCTTGCGGATCTTCGCCACCGCGATCTCGGGCAGGACCGTGTAGTTCGAGAAGGTCGAACAGCCCATATAGTGGGCGATGGCCTGACCCTTGTAGCTGAAGCGCGAGGTGCCGTCGGGCATGACGCCCTTGCCCTGGGTGCCGCGGATGGCGGTGCAGAGGTTGGTCTTGCGGCTCAGGCACGACTTACACTGGCGGCATTCCGGCGTGTACAGCGGGATGACGTGATCACCGACGGCCAGGGAGGTCACACCGGGCCCGACCTCGACCACCACGCCCGCGCCCTCGTGGCCCAGGATCGAGGGGAAGATGCCCTCCGAGTCCAGCCCGTCCAGCGTATAGGCGTCGGTGTGGCAGATGCCCGTGGCCTTGATCTCGATCAGGACCTCGCCGGCGCGCGGACCCTCCAGATCGACCTCGACGATCTCGAGCGGACGTTTGGCCTCGAAGGCGACGGCGGCGCGGGTTTTCATGTGGAATCTCCAAGTGAGTCACGGGGTTTTAGGCCGTTCCGCTGGTGGTATGGAACCGTCAGGCTCTCAAAAATGCATGGAGGGCGTCGGAGCACTCGTTCATGAACAACGAAGAAATTGCCTTGGCGCGGAACGACGAAGAGCACCCCATTCCTCCGGCGTTGCGCGACACGTTCAGGCTTGTTGTCGAAGCCTTTGCTGCTGGCGATTTCACGCTTCGGGAACGCCCTGTCAAAGGCGTCGCGAATGTCGACCCAGGCACAGCAAAGTTCATCGAGCAAACCTTGGCGACCTGTGGTGACGCTCTGATGCCGCTCAACGAAGCGGTCTGGGAACGCTCATGCTATCGTTGGATGGACGGCTATTGGTCGATGCTTGTGGACCTTTCGACCCGTCGTCAGATTGTCAGCGACATGACGCTTCACGCGGATATGCAGGAGGCAACGCGCATCATGCATATCCGATCCGTCCACATACCATGACCCATCGCAACCTCGTCGTCCTGACCGGCGCCGGCGTCTCGGCCGAGAGCGGCGTGCCGACCTTCCGGGGCGCGGACGGCCTGTGGGAGGGACACCGGTTCGAGGATGTGGCGACGCCCGAGGCCTTCGCGCGCGATCCGGAGCTGGTCCAGCGGTTCTACAATCTGCGTCGCGCCGCTCTCACGAACGTCCAGCCGAACGCCGCCCACCGCGCCCTGGCCGACCTCGCCGCACGGTGGGAGGGCGACTTCCTTCTGGTGACCCAGAATGTCGACGACCTGCACGACCGGGCCCTGGCGGAGGTGATGCCGGGACTGGGGTTCGAGCTGATCCATATGCATGGCGAACTGCTCAAGGGACGCTGCACCCGGTCCGGCCTGGTCAGTGACTGGACCGGCGACATGGCCGTGGACGAGCCCTCGCCCGATCACCCGGAAGGGCGGATGCGGCCGCACATCGTCTGGTTCGGCGAGATGCCCCTGCACATGGACCGGATCGAACGGGCGCTGTCGGGTTGCGACCTGTTCGTCTCCATCGGCACCTCGGGCGCGGTCTATCCGGCGGCGGGGTTCGTGGATCTGGCGCGCAGGGCCGGGGCGCGGACGGTGGAGATCAACCTCGAGCCCAGCCTCGGGGCCGGGCTGTTCGGCGAGGGCGTCTATGGCCCGGCGACGGAGACGGTTCCGGAGTTCTTCGGGGGGCTCTGACCTTAACCTTCGTCATCCCCCCGTCTCTGCTGCGCTTCGCCGGAAGATGACGAACACAAGGAGAGCCTGGGCGCCGCTAACTCTTCTTCGCCTGCTCTTTCGCCAACCGCTCCAGCACCCGGCCCCGGCCCTTCGACAGCGCCGTGATCACGCCCCGGAAGGTGGCGACTTCCTGGGCGGTGAAGCCGCTGCGGCCCAGCATGACGCGCAGGTTCTGGCTCATGGAGCGGAACTTCTCCGGCGGATGGAAGAAGCCGGCGGCGTCGAGCTCGCGCTCCAGATGCTCGTACATGCCGAGCTGAAGTTCGCCGGACGCCGGTGCCTCGCCCTCGCGGAAGTTGGGCGGCGGGGCGTCGAGCACCAGGGTGCGCCACTCATAGGCGGTGATCGCCACGGCCTGGGCCAGGTTCAGGCTCTGGTGGCGGGGGTCGATGGGGATGGTGACGATGCCCTGGCACAGGGCGATGTCGGTGGTCTCCAGCCCGGCCCGCTCGCTGCCGAACAGCAGGCCGACGCCCAGACCGGAGGCGGCGTCATCGTACAGGACGCGGGAGGCCTCGCGCGGCGTCCGCACCGGCTGGCGGGTCTCGCGCGGGCGGGCGGTGGTGGCGAAGACGGTGGTCAGGTCGGCGACGGCGGCGGCTACGCTGTCGAACACCTGGACACCTTCCAGCACCCAGTCAGCCCCGGACGCCAGGGGCCAGGCCCGGTCCAGGGGCCAGCCGTCGCGCGGGCTGACCAGACGCAGTCTTTCGAGCCCGAAATTCGCCATCACCCGCGCCACCGCGCCGATGTTCTCGGCCATCTGGGACCGGTCGAGGATGATGACGGGAGGCGTGAGTTCACTCACAGCGGAGTCGGCCCCTTGCCTGTGACCGCTCTAACCGCATCCAGCCAATCCGACATCATCGCGGGATCGGATGAGAATCCGTCCTGAAGCAATGGCAAACCACTCAGCAAGTTCGCCAGATCGTCGGAACTTCTCTCGCCGCGCTCCCAATAGGCTTCAAGAAAATTGACCATGCAGAGGTAGGCCTCACGGACCGAAAGCTCTGGCGTAGCAAGGGTGTCAGCCATCAGTCCTCGCCGATCATGGCCAGCCAGGGGTCGGCCGTGCCGGCCTCGACCTCGGCCACCTTGACGGCTGGCCAGCCGATCGACTGGGTTCCGGCGTCGCGCCAGGCCAGGGTGATCAGGTCGCGGAGCTCGGCCGCGCCCGCCGCGATCCGGGCCGTGGCGAACTCGGCGCCCGGCGTCAGCGCGGCACCCTCCGCATCCGCAGCGAAGGTGCCGGTCTTCTCCAGTCGATAGAAGGGAATGACCTGGGCCAGGGTCGCGTTCAGATAGGTCGCCGTCCGGGCGCGCAGGTCGAAGCCGTCCAGGTTCGGGGCCGGCATGACCGCCTCGACCGCATCCAGACGCAGGGTGCGACGGATGAAGGCACCCTCGAACGCGCCGTGGGTGCTGCGCGCGTTGGTGAAGCCTTCCGGGTTCGGATAGTCGCCCCAGCCGTTGTAGTGGATCGACATATGGTGAGGCTGGGAGCCGTCGCCGACGTAGTGGGACAGATAGCCGATGTCGCGCAGGATCAGGGCCTCGCGGCGCAGACGGTCCTCGCGGTACCAGGCGCGCTTGCCGGGATCGAGCTCGCGGGCCTCGGCCGCGTTCAGCACCCGCCATGTAGCGAAGTCGCGGGCCAGCTGCTGGTAGCCGTCCATGATGGCGTAGGGCAGGTAGCCGGCGTCATTGACCTCGATGCCCGCCGCCAGAAGCAGGGCGTCGTATTCGCTCTTCAGCTGCGGCAGTTCGGACAGGGTCGGGCCCGAGGCGTTCATGACATGGCCGTTGTCGTCCAGGTCGACGAAGTGGGCCGTGTCGCGCTCGCGGTCGTGCGGCTGGCCGGCGCCCTTGGTGCGGTCTGGCTCGCGCGAGAGTTCGCCGATCTCGGCCACGGCGCCCGGCTCGCGCAGGAAGGCCGGCAGCTCGTCGGACAGGCCGCGCATGGCGGCGACGCCGATGATGCGGTGGCCGGTCGCGCCCCAGGCATCGACACGGGTGGCGGTGGCCAGGCCGCCGGCTCCGACGATCAGGGCGGCGACGGCGACGAGCGCCAGACGTTTGGGGGAAGGGCGCTTCATGGCGGAGCTCCGGCTGAGGTCCGCACCGCCTAGATCGGGGCGGGCGCCGCGTCCAGCGACAACTGCCCCACATCCGGCTTGACCGTTTCGGGGTCGGACCCCTACGCCTGTGGTCCTGTTCTGTCGGAGCCCGCCATGAAGCGCCTGTCCCTCGCCGCCGTCTCCCTGATCGCCCTGCTCGCCGCGCCTGCAGTCGCGCAGCAGGCGCCGGTCATCGAGCAGAACTCCGTCGCCGCACACATCGGCTTCCTGGCCGGCGAAGAGCTGCAGGGGCGGGGCAGCGCCACGCGCGACGAAGCCATCGCCGCCGCCTATGTCACCGCCCAGTTCCGCCTCGCCGGCCTGACGCCCGTTCCCGGGATGACCGGCTACGTCCAGCGCGCCCCGGTGGTGAAGACCACGCCGTCAGGCGCCGCGACCGTGACCCTCGGCGCGACCACCCTGACCCAGGGCGCCGATTTCGCCATCCTGACGGGCGGGCTCAACGCGGCGTCTGGCGCCGTGACGGTGGCGACCGATCCGGCCGCCCTGCCGTCGGGCAGCGAGACCCTGATGATCGCGCCCGCCGAGGGCCCCGGCGTACGCGCCGTGTTCGGCGCCGCCATGCGCAGCGGCGCGAAACTGATCCTGTTGCGCCGGACGGAAGCCCTGGCTGCAGCCACCGGCGACAACGGCTCGCGCGACCCGGTCATCCGCCTGGCCGACGCCACGCCGCGCGTCGGACCGGTCGTCCTGGTCGTCGCGCCCGAGGCTTACGACCGTCTGGCGGCCGCCGGGGGTACCGCGGCCTTCGATCCCGGTCAGTCCGAGGTGGAACAGGGCTTCACCTCCAACGCCATTGGCTGGCTGCAGGGGACAGATCCCTCGGCCGGCGTCCTGATGATCTCGGCCCACCTCGACCATATCGGAGTCCGTTCGGACGGGGTGGTCATGCCCGGCGCCAATGACGACGCCTCGGGCACGGTGGCGGTGATCGAACTGGCCAATGCCCTCGCGGCCTCCGGGCCGCACGAACGCAGCATCCTGTTCGTCGCCTATGGATCGGAGGAAGCCGGCCTGCTGGGTTCGCGCTATTTCGTCGCCAACCCGCCGATCCCCCTGACCGACATCGCCGCCAACCTCGAGATCGAGATGATCGGCGACCAGGATCCGCAGCTTCCGGCCGGGGTGATGATGATGACCGGCTTCGAGCGTTCGAACTTCGGCGCGGCCCTGAAGGAGCGCGGCGCCCTGATCGGTCCGGACCCCTATCCGGAACAGAATTTCTTCCAGCGTTCCGACAACTACGCCCTCGCGCTCCAGGGCATCGTCGCCCACACCATCTCCGGCTGGGCCACCATCCCGACCTATCACACGCCCGAGGACACGATCGAGAACCTCGACATCCCCTTCATGACCAACGCCATCCAGTCCCTGGTCCAGCCTTTGAAGGCCATGGCCGACGGCGACTTCACGCCGGAGTGGGCCGAGGGCGGACGTCCGCAGTAGCGACCGGCTTCTCTCAGATCAGGCTGACCGCCTGGTTCACCGCCAGGGCGACCAGCACGGTGTTGAACAGAAAGGCCGTGACGCTGTGGATCGTCGACAGCCGCCGGATGCCGCGGTCGGCGATCTGCACGTCGGCGGTCTGGGAAGCCACGCCGATGATCAGGGCGAAATGCAGGAAGTCCCAGTAGTCGGGCTGATCCTCGCCGGGGAACAGCAGGCCGCCGCGATCGCCCCCGGCTTCGGGCGCATAGAAGCGATGGGCGTAGTGCAGGCCGAACAGGACGTGGACGAACAGCCACGAGGCCGCGACGGTGCCGAGGGTCAGCAGGGCCTCGACGCCCTTGCCGATCGCGGTGGATCCCGAGGCGGCTTCCGAGATCACGACCGCCACGCTGGCGGCCGCAGCCAGAAGGCTCAACGGCAGGACGGCGACGCCGGCCTCGTCGAGTTCCGCCGCCCGGGCCCGGATGGCGTCGACCGACCGGGTCCGGGCCAGCTTCAGGAAGGTCAGGATCAGGAACAGGGCGACGCCCGCATCCCAGCCCGCCGCCAGCCGGACGGTCCAGCGCCATTCGGCCGGGGCGGCGAGGGCGATGACGACCGCAGCGGCCAGACCCGTCAGCAGCACGCCGTGCAGTCTTACCAGGCGGAGCGGCGGTTTTGCCTTGGGCGGGGCGGGCGGTTGGGCCATCAGGTTCCGGGCTGGATATAGGGGATGGCGGCGAACAGGCGGCGTTCGGCGCCGCGCGGATCGTCCTCCATTCGGGCCGGCTCGTCCATGATCATCGTCTGGCGCCGCGTGAGGTCATAGGGCGTCCAGGTCGGCAGGCCGGCGTGGTTCGGATCGCCGTCGCGGGCCAGGGCGACGAAGGCCCGCGAGAGGCGGTCAGCCATGGGCTGGGCTTCAGGGCCCTGGGCGCGGCTGCCGGTCGCCATGACGGTGTCGAGGGCCAGGGGGATGTCGTCGGTGTGCATGGCCCCGCGACGGCCGCCGTCGATCGGGGAGGTCCAGTCGAGCTGATAGACCCAGGCCGGGCTTCCGGCTGCGGCGCGGGCCTCGGCCTCGATCACCGCGCCGCGCCAGCTGCGGGCGGCCGTGGTGGCGGCGAAGAAGACGTCGGACGGGGAGTAGTCCGGATACATCCGCCGATAGGCGGCGATGACGGGTTCGGGCGCGACATCGATGCGGAATTCGCGGTTGGTCATCTTCCCGGGCAGGTCGTCCCAGGTCAGGGCGAAATTGGCCGGATCGTTGCCGAGGAAGGCGCGGGTCTCGTCGTGGGTGTTGCCGATGATCATCGGGATATGCGCCGACTGCGACGGGGCGTCGGGATAGAAGGGGTGGCGCATCAGGCTGCGGTTATCGAGCACCGGGCCCCAGTAGAGACCGCCGAAGCCGAGCACCGGGTCGGTCGCCTCTGAGGCCTTCAGCAGGGTCTCGACCGGCAGGGTCGCGGCCTCGGCCGCCCGCTCCTTCGGCAGGCCCAGGGCATCGAGCCAGGCCTCGGCCCGGCGGGTCGCGTTCCAGGGGCCGGAGGCGGTGACCTGCTGGCCGCTCATCGTGGCGGCGCGATGGAACAGGCCGGCGGCGGCCGGCGTCGCCATCATCGTCGCGATCTTGGCCCCGCCGCCGGACTGGCCGAAGACCATGATGCGGGAGGGATCGCCGCCGAAGGCTTCGATGTTGTCGCGCACCCATTCCAGGGCGAGGTGCAGGTCGAGTTGTCCGGCGTTGCCGCTGTCGAGGAAGGGTGCGCCGGCGATGCGGGCCAGGTAGGCATAGCCGAACAGGTTCAGCCGGTGGTTCACGGTCACCACGACCACGTCGTTGCGCCTCGCCAGCCTGGTCCCGTCATAGAGCGGGCTGGAGCCGGAGCCGTTCGAATAGGCGCCGCCGTGGATATAGACCATGACCGGCCGCCGCCCCCGATCGAGGCCGGGCGACCAGACATTGAGGAACAGGCAGTCCTCGGACTGGTTGGCTTCAGCCCCGCCCTGCGGGCTGGCCGGACCATAGGCGAAGGCGTCGGCGGGGGCGGTCCATGAGCTCGGACGGACGGGCTGCTGGAAGCGGCGCGGTCCGGTGTCGGCGCCGTAGCGCAGCCCCCGGAACACGGCGACGCCGCCGTCGGTCTGTCCGCGCACCGGGCCGTTGGTGGTGGCGACGACGGGATGGTCGCCGTGCGCCCATGCGAAGGACGGGACGGTCGTCAGGGCGAGGCCGCCGGCCAGCAGGTTGCGACGGTTCAGCAGAAGTCCGGAATCCAAGGCGCGTTCCCCATTTTTCGCCAGACTAGGCCCGAGGCTGCGTCGCTGTCACCGGTGTCATCCGCATCGGCCCTTGCAGCCCCGCTGGCGGTCGGCTCTAGTGCGATCACGCATTGTTACAGGCCGCCTCCCCAGCCGGTCTGCGCAGGAGATCCGCATGACCCATTCCGACCGCGCCGGCCTGTCCGTGGCCGCCGAACTGGCGCGCTTCATCGAAGACGATGTTCTGCCGGGGCTCGGTATGGGGGCAGACGATTTCTGGAGCGGGGTCGCCGGGGTGTTCACCCGGTTCACGCCGGAGAACCGAAAGCTTCTGGCGCGGCGAGACGATCTGCAGGCGCGGATCGACGCCTGGTATCGCGACCGCAAGGGTCAGCCGCACGATCCGGCGGGGACCGAGAGCTTCCTGCGCGACATCGGCTATCTGGTGGATGCGCCCGCGCCCTTCTCGGTGACGACAGAGAAGGTCGATGACGAGCTGGCGCGGCTGGCCGGGCCGCAGCTGGTGGTGCCGATCCTGAATGCGCGCTTCCTGCTGAACGCGGCCAATGCGCGCTGGGGCAGTCTGTACGACGCCCTCTATGGCACCGACGCGCTCGGCGAGCTGCCGCCCGGCGGCCCCTATGACGCTGCGCGTGGCGCCCGGGTGGTGTCGCGGGCCAGGGCCTTCCTCGACGAGGCGGTCCCGCTGGCGACCGGATCGTATTCACAGGTGACCGGCTGGTCGGTCGAGGCCGGGAAGCTGGTTCCCGGGCTGCAGGATCCGGGGCAGTTCGTCGGCTATCTCGGTGAGCCCTCGGCGCCGACCTCGATCCTGCTGGTCAACAACGGACTGCATATCGAACTGGTCATCGACCGGTCGAGCGCGATCGGGGCAAGCGATCCGGCGGGCCTGTCGGACGTGGTGCTGGAGAGCGCCCTGTCGACCATCTGCGACCTCGAGGATTCGGTCGCGGCGGTGGATGCCGAGGACAAGGTCGCGGCCTACCGCAACTGGCTGGGCCTCATGAAGGGCGACCTGTCGGCCAGTTTCCAGAAGGGCGGCCAGACCCTGCACCGGACGCTGGAGCCGGACCGGACCTTCACCGCGCCGGGAGGCGGAGTGGTGACCCTGAAGGGGCGGTCCCTGCTGTTCGTCAGGAACGTCGGCCATCTGATGACCAATCCGGCGATCCACCTGCCGGACGGGACCGAGGCGCCGGAAGGGATCCTCGACGCCATCGTGACGTCCCTGATCGCGATGTACGACCTTAAGGGTCTGGGCGGGTTCACGAACTCGGGCGCGGGCTCGGTCTATATCGTCAAGCCGAAGATGCACGGTCCGGACGAGGCGGCCTTCACCAACAAACTCTTCGATGCGGTCGAGGACCTGCTGGGTCTCGCGCGCCACACGATCAAGGTCGGGGTGATGGACGAGGAGCGCCGCACCTCGGCCAATCTGGCGGCCTGCATCCATGCCGTGAAGGACCGGATCGTCTTCATCAACACCGGCTTCCTCGACCGCACCGGCGACGAGATCCATACGGCGATGCAGGCCGGGCCGGTGGTGCGCAAGGCCGACATCAAGTCCTCAAAATGGATCGCCGCCTATGAGGCGCGCAATGTCGCCATCGGCCTGTCATGTGGCCTCTCGGGCCGGGCCCAGATCGGCAAGGGGATGTGGGCCGCGCCCGACCGGATGGCCGACATGCTGGAGCAGAAAATCGGTCATCCCCGGACCGGGGCGAACACGGCCTGGACGCCCTCGCCGACGGCGGCGACCCTGCACGCGCTCCACTATCACGCGGTCGATGTCTTCGCGGTCCAGAAGGATGTGGCGCAGCGCCCGACGCCGGGTCTGGAGGATCTGCTGACCCCGCCGCTTGCGAACGGCGCCAACTGGTCGGAACAGGAGGTCCGCGACGAGCTGGACAACAACGCCCAGGGCATCCTCGGCTATGTCGTGCGCTGGATCGACCAGGGCGTGGGATGTTCCAAGGTGCCCGACATCCACGACGTCGGCCTGATGGAGGACCGCGCGACCCTGCGGATCAGTTCGCAACACATCGCCAATTGGCTGCTGCACGGGGTCTGTACGGCGGCCCAGGTCGACGCCGCCTTCCTGCGGATGGCGGCCAAGGTCGACGGCCAGAATGCGGGCGACCCCCTGTACCGGCCGATGGCGACCGATCCGGACGGGTCGCTGGCCTATCAGGCGGCGCGGGCCCTGGTGTTCGAGGGGGTGGATCAGCCGAACGGCTATACGGAGCCGCTGCTGCATGCGTTCCGGCTGAAGGTGAAGGCGGGCTGATCCGGCCTTGTCCCCGCCGTGATCCGGGCGGAAGCTGAGCTTCCAGAGAGGAACACATGACCCGTGACCGATCCATCATCTGCGCTGTCGCAGGCGCGTTCCTCATGACCGCGTGCGCCGCGCCGGCATCCTCTTCGGAGCCGCAGAGCCAGGCTTCCGCCGTCGATCAGGTCGCGGGCCTCTGGTCCCTGCGCGGGCCGGGCGGGGCGCAGTGCAGCCTGTCTCTGGCCAATCTGGTGATCGACGGCGTCCGGCCGGTGCTTGCCGAAAACTGCGCCATTGCTGACGCGACCAAGGCCAGGAGCTGGCGCGCCACGGCGAACGGGTTCGAGATCCTGACCGCCGACGGCGCCGTACTGATGGCCTTCCGCCGTACCGGCGAGGACGCCTTCGAGGCGACCTCGGGCGGCTTCACCCTGAGCCGCGCGCCGCTTTCCTGACACGATCGTAACTTGCGGCCCTGATAGCGGCGTGACAAGGTCGCTTGACTGTCAGAGGGGCTGCTCATGCTTACGATCAAGAATCTCGTCCACGTTTACGCCAACGGGACGCGGGCGCTGGATGATGTGTCCCTGAACGTGCCCAACGGCATGTTCGGCCTGCTGGGGCCCAACGGCGCGGGCAAGTCGACCCTGATGCGGTCGATTGCGACGCTGCAGACCCCGACGTCCGGATCGATCGACTTCGACGGCATCGACGTGATCAAGGATCCGGAGAAGCTGCGTCGGACCCTCGGCTATCTGCCCCAGGACTTCGGCGTCTATCCGCGCGTGTCGGCCTGGGACATGCTGGATCACATGGCCGTGCTGAAGGGCATCGCCTCGGGCAGGGACCGCAAGCAGACTGTCGAGACCCTGCTGCAGCAGACCAATCTGTGGTCCGTGCGGAACAAGGCCATCGCCGGCTTCTCGGGCGGCATGCGCCAGCGGTTCGGCATCGCCCAGGCCCTGATCGGCAATCCGAAACTGATCATCGTCGACGAGCCCACCGCCGGTCTGGACCCCGAGGAGCGCAACCGCTTCCTGAATCTGCTGGCCGAGATCGCGGACAATGTCGTCATCATCCTGTCGACCCACATCGTCGAGGACGTGGCCGATCTGTGCCCGCGCATGGCCGTGCTGGCCGGCGGCAAGATCCAGCTGGAGGGCGCGCCTGCCCACCTCATGGACCAGCTGAACGGTCGGGTCTGGAAGAAGACCATCGACAAGGAGGCGCTGGAGGATCACCGCGCCAA
This sequence comes from Brevundimonas sp., assembly GCF_027484365.1. Taxonomy (GTDB): domain Bacteria; phylum Pseudomonadota; class Alphaproteobacteria; order Caulobacterales; family Caulobacteraceae; genus Brevundimonas. The sequence continues at coordinate 66,921 of NZ_JAIXTC010000015.1, forward strand.
ACACGAAGTCATTTCCACGCGTCTGTTCGCCGGCAAGACTGTGATCCACGTCCTGTCCGACCGTCGTCCGGGCGAGGGCTTCGAGCCCGTGCCGGGCGGCCTCGAGGATGTTTATTTCTCTACGCTCAGCGCCTCGCGCAAGGTCGCGGCGTAAGATCATGTTCGGGAAAATCGCCGCCTTCGAATTCCGCTACCAGCTGCGCCAGCCGGCCTTCTGGGTCATCGCCATCATCTTCGGCCTGATGGGCTTCGGCCTTGTCGCCGCCTCGGACAACATCTCCATCGGCGCGGGCGGAAACGTCCACAAGAACGCGCCCTATGCCCTGGCGACCATCAACGCGACCATGTCGATGTTCTTCATGCTGGCGACGACGGCCATCGTCGCCAACGTGGTCGTGCGTGACGTCCAGACCGGCTTCGGGCCCATGGTCCTGTCCACGCGCATTACCAAGTTCGACTACCTCTATGGCCGGTTCGCGGGCGCCTTCCTGGCCACGGCCCTGTGCTTCCTCGTCATTACGCTCGGCATCATCGCTGGCACGGTCGCGCCCTGGGTCGACAAGGAGACGATCGGCGACTTCCGGCCGTGGGACTACCTGTACAACTACCTGGTCCTTGGTCTGCCGGGCGTCCTGCTGACCTCCGCCCTTTTCTTCGCCCTGGCGACGGTGACCCGCTCCATGATGGCGACCTATGTCGGGGTGGTCGCCGTCTTCATCGCCTATCTGGCCGCGTCCGGCACCCTGGGAAGCCGGCCCGAGTTCGAGACCGCCATGGCCTGGGGCGAGCCTTTCGGCGCCGGCGCCTTCGGCCTGGCGACCAAATACTGGACTGCGGCGGAGCGGAATACGCTGAACGTGCCGCTGGAGGGGATCTTCCTGTGGAACCGGATCCTGTGGCTGGCGATCAGCGTCGCCATCCTGGGGGCCGCCTATGCCCTCTATCGTCCGGCGGTGCGCGGGGCGAAGGCGGGCAAGACCGACAAACTGCGCAAGATGGCCGAGGCCGCTGCCCCCGTTGCGACCGCGAACCGGCCGCTGGCCTCGCCGACCGAAGGCTTCGCCGCCGGCTGGGCCCGCCTGGCGTCGCGCACCGCCTTCGAGATGTCGCTGGTGTTCAAGAGCCCGGCCTATTTCGTTCTGATCCTGCTCGGCTTCGCCTTCGCCATCACCACCCTGCTGTTCATGGGCGAAATCTACGGTGCGCCCGTCCTGCTCGTCACCCGGATGGTGATCGACGGCCTGCAGGGCGCGTTCGGCCTGATCGCCATCATCGTGTCGATCTACTACTCGGGCGAGCTGGTCTGGCGTGACCGCGAGCGCAAGGTCCATGAGATCATCGACGCCTCGTCGACCCCCGACTGGACCTTCCTGCTGCCCAAGACCCTGGCCCTGATCCTGGTGCTGGCCTCGATCCTGATCGCGGGCGTGGTGGCCGGGGTCGGGACCCAGATCTTCAAGGGCTACACCGACTTCGAGTTCGGCAAATACCTGGTCTGGTACGTCATTCCCGGGACGGTGAATTTCGCCCTGATCGCGGTCCTGGCCATCTTCGTGCAGTCGTTGTCGCCGAACAAGTTCGTCGGCTGGGCCATCATGGTCGTCTACATGATCTCGACGATCGTGGCGTCCAACCTGGGCTTCGACCACGTCCTGTACCGCTATGGGTCGGGCGTCGGGGTTCCGCTGTCGGACATCAACGGCAGGGGTGATTTCGCCGGCTTCGCGGCCTGGCTGGACGCCTACTGGACGATGGCCGCCATCGTCCTCCTGACCCTCGGCTACGCCCTGTGGCGTCGGGGAACCGAGACCCGGTTCATGCCCCGGCTGAAGCGTCTGCCGCACCGGCTGAAGGGGCCTGCGGGTGTCGTCCTCGGCCTGGCGGTGGTCGCCTTCGTCGGCCTGGGCGTGTTCGTCTACGTCAACACCAATGTGTGGAACGAGTACGTCAGCCAGGGCGATCAGGAAAAGCGGCAGGCCGAGTACGAGAAGACCCTGCTGCGGTTCGAGACCACGCCCCAGCCGACGCTGGTGGATGTGAAGCTGAATCTCGACCTGCATCCCCGCGCCCCGCGACTGGAGACGACCGGGACCTATGTGATCGAGAACCGCACCGGTGCGCCGCTGTCGGAAATGCACATGCGCTGGAACGACGATCTGGAGATGAAGACCCTGACCGTCCAGGGCGCGCGGATGGTCCGGGAATGGCCCGAGTTCGACTATCGCATCTATCGCTTCGACACGCCGATGGTGCCGGGCGAGCGCCGGACGGTCAGCTTCGACACGGTGCTGGAGCAACGCGGCTTCAGGAACAGCGGCAATACGACCCGGATCGTCGACAACGGGACCTTCGTGAACAACATGGAGTTCGCGCCGATGATCGGCATGGATCGCTCCGGCGTGCTGCAGGACCGGACCAAGCGCAGGAAGTTCGGCCTGCCGGCCGAGCTGCGTCCGGCGAAGCTGGAAGACATGACGGCGACGCGGCGCAACTATATCGGCGCCGACTGGGTCACGGCCGACGTCACCGTCACCACCGACGCCGACCAGACGCCGCTGGCTCCGGGCCAGGTCCGCAGCGACACGACCGCCGACGGTCGCCGCACGATTCGGTTCGTGACGGAGTCACCGGTGCTCTACTTCCTGTCGGTGCAATCGGCCCGCTACGAGATTGCGCGCCAGATGCACAACGGTGTGGAGATGGTCGTCTTCCATGACGCCCAGCACGGCCGCAACGTGCCCCGCATGATGACGGCGCTGGAAAACTCGCTCGACTATTTCCAGGCTAACTTCTCGCCCTATCAATTCCGTCAGGCACGGATCAGCGAGTTCCCCTACGGGTCGTTCGCCCAGTCGATGCCGAACACCTTCGCCTGGTCCGAGAACCTCGGCTTCATCGCCGACCTCAAGGACGAGACGAAGATCGACTACGTCACCTACATCGGGGCGCATGAGTTCGCGCACCAATGGTGGGCGCACCAGGTCGTGGGGGCGGACATGCAGGGCGCGACCCTGATGTCCGAGACCCTGGCCCAGTATTCGGCCCTGATGGTGATGCGGGAGATGTACGGGCCCGACAAGATCCGCCGCTTCCTGAAGTTCGAACTGGACCGCTATCTGCGTTCGCGCGGCACCGAGCTGATCGAGGAGCTGCCGCTGAACCGGATGGAGAACCAGCAGTATATCCACTACCGCAAGGGTGCGGTGGTCATGTACCTGCTGGCCGACCAGATCGGCGAGGCGAACGTGAACCGCGCGCTGTCGCAGTTCCTGGCCGCCCACGCCTTCAAGAGTGCGCCCTACCCGCGCTCGGTCGACCTGATCGACCTGATCCGGGCCAATGCGCCGGCTGACAAACAGGCCCTGATCACCGACCTGTTCGAGAAGATCACCCTGTATGACGTCAAGACCACGGCGGCGACGGCGACCCAACGCCGTGACGGACGCTGGGATGTCACGCTCACGGTCGAGGCGCGCAAACTCTACGCCGACGGCAAGGGTGAGGAGACGGAGAGCCCGCTGAACGAGACGTTCGACATCGGCCTGTTCTCGGCCGAGCCGGGCAAGGGCGCGTTCGATCAGAGCAATGTGCTGCTGTTCGAGCGGCGGCCGCTGCGATCGGGCGTGCAGACCTTCCGGTTCACGACGGCGACGAAGCCGACGTTCGCCGGGGCCGATCCCTACAACAAGTGGATCGACCGCAACTCCGACGACAATGTGCGGAAGGTGGATTAGCGGCTTTGCATCCCTCTCCCCTTGCGGGAGAGGGAGCCCGCGCACGGCGGCGGTAGCCGTCGTTCTGGCGCGGTCGGGTGAGGGGTGACGCGGGCTCTTGCCGTTGAGGCGGCGTGACCCCTCACCCTTTCGCGCAAGTCCACTCGCTGCGCTCGCGGGCGCTCAAGCCCTCTCCCGCAAGGGGAGAGGGACGCGAACCAGTCAGTGAATGCTCTCGCCGTGTTCGGAGTAGTCGAGTCCCTCGACCTCGCCGTCCTTGGTCGCACGAAGCCCGGTGGTGAATTTGCAGACCATCAGCACCAAGAACGTTCCGACCGCGCTCCAGGCGATGACGGCGGCGAGGCCGATGATCTGTTTCACCACGTCCGCGCCCTCGGCCACGCCGTTGATGGCGGTGGTGGCGAAGACGCCGGTCAGGAGGGCGCCGACGATGCCGCCGACCCCGTGGATGCCGAAGGCGTCGAGGCTGTCGTCGTACTTCAGGGCATGCTTCAGCCAGACCGCGCCGGCGTAGCAGGCCGGGCCGCCGATCAGGCCGATCAGGAAGGCGCCCTTCGGATCGACGAAGCCGGCCGCAGGCGTGATGGCCACCAGGCCGCCGACGATGCCTGACAGTAGTCCCAGCAGGGTCGGGCGCTTCTTCTCGATCCACTCGATGACCATCCAGCCGAGGGCGGCGGCTGCGGGTGCGATGATCGTGTTGAGGGCGGCGACCGCGGCGATGCCGTCGGCGGCCCAGGCCGAGCCCGCGTTGAAGCCCAGCCAGCCCACGAACAGCAGGCCCGTGCCGATGGCGGTGTAGGCGAGGTTGGCCGGGGCCATATTGTCCCGCCCGAAACCATGGCGCGGCCCCAGTACGAGGGCGCAGACCAGGCCGGCGACGCCCGCGTTGACGTGGACCACGGCGCCGCCCGCGAAGTCCAGCACGCCCCAGGAACCCAGGTAACCGCCGCCCCAGACCTGATGGCAGATCGGCGCATAGACGATCAGGTGCCACAGACCAAAGAAGAGCAGGGATGCCGAGAACTTCATCCGCTCGGCGAAGGCCCCGGCGATCAGGGCGGGCGTGATGATGGCGAAGGTCAGCTGGTAGGCGATCCAGAGATATTCGGGCAGGCCGGGCGCGAGACTGTGCGCCGTGTTGATGCGAACGCCGTCGAGGAAGACCGCCTGAAGCCCGCCGATGAAGTCGTTGGTCGCCGGGCCGGAGGTTCCGAACGACAGGCTGTAGCCGGCGACGAACCACAGGACAGTCACCACCACCAGGGAGGCCGTCGAGGCGGCGATCGTGGCGATGATGTTCTTCTTGCGCACCATGCCGCCGTAAAACAGCGCCAGGCCGGGCAGGGTCATCATCAGCACGAAGGCCGTCGAGACCAGGATCCAGGCGGTCGCCGCGCCGTCAATGACGAGCGGCGCCTGGTGGGCGAGAAGGGCGGGCGCGGCGAGCGTCATGCCGGGACCGCCTGGCCGGCGTCGATCTTGCGTTCGGCCTCTGCGACCGGGATCGGGACGATGCGCACGAACCGCTTCAGGTTGTCGGACCAGGCGCCGAGCAGTCGCCGGGCGAGCGGTGATCCAGTCGCCGCCAGATGGGCCTCGATCAGGGCCTTCAGGCGCTGACCGGCCGCCTCGGTGATCGGACAGAAGGCCGCGAGATCGCCGTTGAGGGCGAGACCTGTCCGGCCGGCGTCGTCCAGGACGAACAATTCGCCGCCTGACATGCCGGCGGCCAGGTTCCAGCCGACAGGTCCGAGGATCGCGACGCGACCACCGGTCATATATTCGCAGGCGTGGGCCCCGGCCCCCTCGACCACGGCTTCGGCGCCGGAGTTGCGAACCGCGAACCGCTCGCCCGCCGAACCGGCCACGAACAGCCGACCCGAGGTGGCGCCGTACAGGGTGGTGTTGCCGATGGCGGGCTGGTGCTCGCGCCACTCGATCGGCTTGACCACTATGTCGGCGCCGGACAGGCCCTTGCCGACATAGTCATTGCCCTCGCCGGTGAGCTCCAGCTTCAGGCCCTTTGCCGCAAACGCGCCGAAGGACTGGCCCGCCGAACCCTGCAGCTTGAGGGTCAGGACGCCGGTCGGGCCGGTCGGCCCCCAGCGACGGACGATGGCTGACGACACGCCTGCACCGATGGTGCGCATGACGTTGGAGATCGGATAGGTCAGCTCCGACGTCTGGCCGCGATCCAGGAAGGCCCAGGCGTCGTTGAGGACGCGGGCGTCGAGTGTCGACGGAACCTCGGCCCGACCCTTATCGGCCCACAGCTTCTTCTCGGCCGCCTCGACGCGAACCAGCAGGGGGTTGAGGTCGAGGTCGTCCAGGTGCGACCCGCCGCGACGGACCTGGCGCAGCAGGTCGGTGCGGCCGACGATCTCGTCCAGGCTCCGTGCGCCCAGCATGGCCAGGTGTTCGCGGACCTCCTCGGCGATGAAGGAGAACAGGTTCACGACCTTGTCGGCCGTGCCGGTGAACTTCTCGCGCAGGCGCGGGTCCTGGGAGCAGACGCCGACGGGGCAGGTGTTGGAATGACACTGGCGCACCATCAGACAGCCCATGGCGATCAGGGACGCCGTGCCGATGTTGAACTCTTCGGCGCCCAGGATGGCGGCGATGACGATGTCGCGGCCGGTGCGCATGCCGCCGTCGGCGCGGACCACGACATGGCTGCGCAGGTTGTTGAGGCTGAGGACCTGATGGGTCTCGGCCAGGCCGATCTCCCAAGGCAGACCCGCGTGCTTGATCGACGACTGGGGCGAGGCGCCCGTGCCGCCGTTGTGGCCGGCGATCAGGATGCAGTCGGCCTTGGCCTTGGCCACGCCGGAGGCGATGGCGCCGATGCCCGAGGCGCTGACCAGTTTCACCGTGACGCGGCAGTCGGGGTTGATCGACTTCAGGTCGTAGATGAGCTGGGCCAGATCCTCGATCGAATAGATGTCGTGGTGCGGCGGCGGCGAGATCAGGGTCGTGCCGGGCGTCGAGTGGCGCATCCGGGCGATGAACTCCGTGACCTTGAAGCCGGGCAGCTGGCCGCCCTCGCCGGGCTTGGCGCCCTGGGCGATCTTGATCTCGATCTCGCGGCACTGGTTCAGATATTCGGCAGTGACGCCGAACCGGCCGGAGGCGATCTGTTTGACCGCCGAGTTCATGTTGTCGCCGTCCGGACGGGTGGCGTAGCGGTCCGGATCCTCGCCGCCCTCGCCCGAGACGGAACGGGCGCCGATCCGGTTCATGGCGACGTTGAGGACGCCGTGCGCCTCGGGCGACAGGGCGCCCAGGGACATGCCGGGGGTCAGGAACCGCTTGCGGATATCCGAGACGGATTCGACCTCGGAGACCGGGACCGGCTTGAGGCCTTCGCGCCAGTCGAGCAGGTCGCGCGGCGCGTTGTCCGGCTGGGCCGCGACCGCCTCGGAATACTGTTTGAAGCGCTTGTAGTCGCCGCGATTGCAGGCGTCCTGAAGCAGGTGGATGGTCTTGGCGTCATGGGCGTGGCTTTCCTGGCCCGCGCGGATGCGGAAGAAGCCGCCAACGGCCGGGGAGGGCGTGGCCTCGGTCCAGGCCTGGGCATGGCGTTGCAGCGCCGCCCGCTCCAGACCCGCCAGGCCGATGCCGGAGATGCGCGACGGGGCGCCCGGGAAGAACTCGGCCGTGACGGCGCGCGACAGGCCGAGGACCTCGAACTCGCAGCCGCCGCGATAGGCGGAGATGACGCTGATGCCCTTGCGGGCGAGAGTCTTCATCAGCCCGGCCTCGAGCGCGGCCTTGTAGTTCAGACAGGCGTCGCGAAGGCTCAGGCCCGGCCAGGCGCCGCGATCCAGACGCTCCTGGAACATCTCCTGGGCCAGCCACGGATTGATGGCCGTGGCGCCGACGCCGACGAGGACGGCGAAGCCATGCGGGTCCAGCACCTCTGACGAGCGGACGACGATCGAGACGAAGCTGCGCAGGCCCTTGTCGGTCAGGCGGCCGTGGGCCCCGGCGGTGGCCAGGATCATCGGCACGGACAGGCGGGTTTCCGATGCGCGCTCGTCGGTCAGGACGACGAGGCTGGACCCGCCGCGCACGGCGGCCTCGACCTCGTCCTTGATGCGGTCCAGCGCGGCGCGCAGACCCGCGCCCGGGCGGGCGCCGGCCTCCGGCAGGGGATAGGAACAGTCGATCACCACCGTCGAACCGGCCCCGACGACGTCGAGCATCCGCTCGTACATGCCCGTCGTCAGGACCGGGCTGTCGAGGACGAAGACGTTGGTCTGGGCCTCTTCCTCCGCAAGGATGTTGCCCAGGTTCTTGAACCGGGTCTTCAGGCTCATCGCCCCGGCCTCGCGCAGGGGATCGATCGGCGGATTGGTGACCTGGGAGAAGTTCTGGCGGAAATAGTGGGCCAGCGGACGGGGCAGGGCGGACAGGACCGCCGGCGGGGTGTCATCGCCCATGGAGCCGACCGCCTCCTTGCCGTCCTTGATCATCGGATCGAGGAGCAGGTCCAGGTCTTCGCGGGAGTAGCCGGCGGCGATCTGGCGCCGGGTCAGGGCCTCGCCGGTGGCGGCGCGGGGTTCAGGTCCGGGGCCGATGATCGGCTCCAGATCGACCATGTTCTCCAACCACTCTGTATACGGATGATCTGCCGCAAGGCTGTCGATGGTCTCGATCTCGTCGAGCAGGACGCCGTTCTGCAGATCGGCGACGATCATGCGGCCTGGGCCGATGGGCAGGCGGCGCCTGATGCGGCTTTCCGGAAGACCGGCGAGACCCGCCTCGGACCCTGCCAGCAAGAGGCCGTCGTGGGTCTCCATGGCGCGCAGCGGGCGCAGGCCGTTGCGGTCCTTGCCGCAGACGATCCAGCGGCCGTCCGTGGCGCAGATGGCGGCCGGACCGTCCCACGGCTCCATCACCGCGTTGCAGTAGGCGTAGAGGGCGCGGTGTTCGGCCTTCATCAGGCCCTCGTCACGCGCCCAGGCCTCGGGGATCAGAAGCGCCTTGGCCATGGGCGCGGGCCGGCCGGCGCGGACCAGGACTTCGAAGACGTTGTCGAGCGCAGCGGAGTCGGAACCGCCCGGCTGGACGACCGGCTTCACAGCCTCGTCGTGATCGCCGAAGGCCTGGGCCGTCATGCGGATCTCATGCGACCGCATCCAGTTCAGGTTGCCCTTGAGCGTGTTGATCTCGCCGTTGTGGGCCAGCATCCGGAACGGCTGGGCCAGCCGCCACTCGGGGAAGGTGTTGGTCGAATAGCGTTGGTGGAAGATGGCGTAGGCGGACTGGAAGGTCGGATCCAGCAGGTCGGGATAGAGCTGGTCCAGCAGTTCGGCGCGGACCATGCCCTTGTAGATCAGCGACCGGGCCGACAGGGAGCAGATGTAGAAGCCGGGCACGCTCTCCGCCGCGACCGCGCTCTCGATGCGGCGGCGGACCAGGTAGAGTTCGCGTTCCAGAGCCTCGCCGTCCTCGACGAGGTCCGACGGGACCGCGAGCATGATCTGTTCGATCTCGGGTCGGGTAGCGTCGGCCTTGGAGCCGACGACGGCGAGATCGATCGGCGTCTGGCGCCAGCCGTAGATGGTGAAGCCGGCGCGCAGGACTTCCGTCTCGACGATGGCGCGGGCGCGGTCCTGGGCGCCCAGGTCGGTGCGCGGCAGGAAGATCTGGCCGATGGCGATGGGGCCCGGACGCAGGGTCTGGCCGATGATGCGGACCTGTTCTGCGAAGAAGGCCTGGGGCGCCTCGACCATCAGGCCCGCGCCGTCACCCGACAGGCCGTCGGGATCGACTGCGCCGCGGTGGGCGACGTTCTTAAGCGACTTGATGGCGAGTTCGACCACCTCACGGCGGGGCTTGCCGTCGATCGCGGCGACGAGGCCGACGCCGCAGGCGTCCTTCTCCGACGACGGCTCATAGGCATGGGCGTCGATCAGACGCTGGCGGTCTTGCTGGTATTGGGTCAGCCAGGTCATGCGGCGGCTTCTTCAGTCTGGGTACGCAGGTAACGGTCGATCTCGGCGGCGGCGTCCTGACCGTCGCGGACGGCCCAGACGACGAGGGAGGCGCCGCGCACGGCATCACCGGCGGCATAGACGCCGGGCAGGGAGGTGGCGAAGCCCGAGCGGGCGGTCGCCACCGTGTTCCACTCTGTCAGGCTGAGGTCGTCGTGGTGGGCGGCGAACGCTTCGGGTTCAAAGCCGAGGGCCTCAATGACCATGTCGGCGGGCAGGTCGAAGTCGCCGCCGGGGACGGGCACGATGTCACGGCGCTTGCCGAACTCGGGCTCGGACAGGGTCATGCGTGCTGCGCGGACAGCCGAGGTCGAGCCGCCCTTCGACATCAGGGCCTTGGGCGCGCCGAGCCATTCGAAGACGACGCCTTCTTCCTCGGCGTTGGAGACCTCCCGGGCCGAGCCCGGCATGTTCTCGCGATCGCGGCGGTAGAGGCAGGTGACGCTGGCCGCGCCCTGGCGGATCGCGGTACGGACGCAGTCCATGGCCGTGTCGCCGCCGCCGATGACGACGACGTTTCGACCGCTGGCGTGATGCCAGGTGTCGTTGTCGGCCTCGCCGAGGTCGCGGCGGTTCTGATGGATCAGGAACTCCAGGGCCGGAATGGTCGAGCCCGGGCCGACACCGGGCGCCTGGAGCGCCCGGGCCTGATAGACGCCCATGGCCAGAAGCACAGCATCATGTCGCTCGCGCAGTTCGGCCAGGGTGACGTCCGTCCCGACATCGCAGTTGGTGACGAACTCCACGCCGCCGTCGATCAGCCGGTCGATGCGGCGCTGCACGACGCGCTTCTCCAGCTTGAAGCCGGGGATGCCGTAGGTCAGGAGGCCGCCCGGACGGTCGTGGCGATCGTAGACGGTGACCTGATAGCCCTGTTCGCGCAGCCGGTCGGCGGCGGCCATCCCGGCCGGACCGGCGCCGACGATGCCGACGGACTGGCCGCGCTCATGCAGGGGGCGGATCGGTTCGACCCAGCCGTTGTCGAAGGCGGTGTCGCCGATGAAGGCCTCGACCGAGCCGATGGTCACGGCTTCCCAGCCGGATTGGTTCAGGGTGCAGGACCCCTCGCAAAGGCGGTCCTGCGGACAGATGCGACCGCAGATCTCGGGCATGGTCGAGGTCGCCGAGGCGATCTTCCAGGCCTCGCGCATCTCGTCCTCCGCCGACAGGCCCAGCCAGTCGGGGATGTTGTTCTGGAGCGGGCAGGCGTTCTGGCAGAAGGGCACGCCGCAGTCGGTGCAGCGCCCGGCCTGGACCTCGACGTTTTCCGTGGTCGGTTTGACGATGATCTCGCCGAAATCCTGCACGCGCACCGAAGCGTCCGCCTTGGGCAGGCGGCGTGGTTGAACGACGAACCCCTGGGGTCCGGATGGGCCTTTCTGTTGCATGGCAACATATAAAGCGTCGCCGGTCGCCTAGAGCAAATGATTTCCCCGTTCCGGGGTCAAATCATGTGTCATGCGCATGAAATGACCTCGAAATGAGAACCGTTCGCGGTTTTGTTCGCCTCAGCCCTGGTCCCAGCCGCCAGCCAGCGCCTTGAACAGGGCGATCTGGTAGGTGGTCACCAGCGCATCGGACAGGGCCAGGGTGGCATCGGCGCCGGCGAGGGTGCGCTCCGCGTCCAGCACGGTCAGGAAGCTGTCGGCCCCGGCGTCGAATCTCAGGCGGGCCAGACGGGCGGCGTTGGCGGCCTGGTCCCGCGCCTCGGTCAGGGCCGCGCGTCGGTCCAGTTCGTTGGCGTAGTTGGTCAGGGCCGTCTCGGTCTCCTGCAGCGCCAGCAACACGGTCTGGTCGAAATTCGCCAGGGCCGCGTCGGTGCGGGCGTCGGCGGCTTCGATCCGGGCGCGCGCGGCCAGGACGTTGGGGAAGCTCCAGCTGATCAGGGGGCCGAACGAGAACCGGTAGGACGCATCATCGCCGAGGTCGCCGGCCTCCAGCGCCGTCGAGCCTATCGATCCACCCAGTGAGACAGTCGGGAAGAGCGAGGCGGTGGCGACGTTCACCCGCGCGGCCGCCCCGGCCAGGGCGCGCTCCGCCTGGCGGATGTCGGGGCGACGGGCCAGCAGGGCCGCGCCGTCGCCGACCGGGATCGGCTGTGAAAGCTGCGGGGGACGCTGGCACGATCGGGCGGCCTGGGACGCCTCTGCCGGGGTGACGCCGGTCAGTGTGGCCAGACGATACAGGGCGCCGTCACGCTGGGCCCGAAGGCTCGGCAACTGGGCGCGTGTCGAGGCCAGAGCGGCCTGGGCGCGAGCCGTGTCGAGTCCGGTTCCTGCGCCGCCTTCCAGCAGGCGCTGGGTCAGGTCGGCCGTGTTCTGCTGCAGACCGATGGTCCGTTCCGCGACCGCGATCTGGGCGTTGGCGGAACAGGCGTCGGCATAGGCGCGGGCGGTCTCGGCGGCCACGGTGACGCGGACGATGTCGAGCGCCGCGGCCTGGGCCTCCGCGTCTGCGGTCGCGGCGCGGATGGTTGAGGCCACCCGACCGAACAGATCGACCTCATAGGCGGCGTCGAGGCCGACCGAATAGGCGTCGGTCTCCGGCGCGTTTTGTCCGGCGGCCAGGCCGGGCGTCGTCGCGGCCGAGGCGCGGCTGCGGGTCGCCGAGCCTGACGCGGAGGTCGTCGGGAACAGTCCCGAGCGGGCTTCCGACAGGCTGGCCCGGACGGCGCGCAGATTGGCGACGGCCGCTTCGAGCTCGTTGTTCTGCGCGAACGCCTGTTCGATCAGACCGTCCAGCGTCGGGTCATCATAGAGCCGCCACCAGTCGCTGCGCGCCTCCGCCGTCGAGGTCGCGCCGTTGGCGGACCCGAGCGGCGAACTTACGAAGGCGCCCGACGCGAGGGGGGGGAGAGGGGCGTCGGGCGCCTTCGGCCCGACCGCGCAGGCCGCCAACAGGGCGGAGGCGGCGCACGCGGTCAGGAGGGGGGTGAGGAGGCGGGAAGTCATGCGGCGTCTCCCGTGCGCGGCGCGTTGAGCGCCGGCGTGGAGTGGATGGCGTCGTCCGAAGGCGCGCTGGTGGTCGTCGGGGTGACGCTCCGGGCCGAGGGACGCTGCGGGATGCGCGAGGCGAGGCCCCGGCAGATCACATAGAAGACCGGCGTGAACAGCAGGCCGAACACGGTCACCCCGATCATGCCGAAGAAGACCGCCGCCCCGAGGGAGCGACGCATCTCTGCGCCGGCGCCCTCGGCCAGCACCAGGGGCAGGACGCCCAGGATGAAGGCGAAGGAGGTCATCAGGATCGGGCGCAGGCGGGTCCGGGCGGCCGCGACGGCGGCGTCCCAGCGGTCGAGGCCTTGCTCGTCCTCGTTCTGCTTGGCGAACTCGACGATCAGGATGGCGTTCTTGGCCGCCAGGGCGATCAGCACCACCAGTCCGACCTGGACCAGGATGTTGTTGTCGAGGCCGAGGGCGTTGACCCCCAGCATGGCCGCCAGCAGGCACATCGGCACGATCAGGATGACCGCCAGCGGAAGCGTGAAGGCTTCGTACTGGGCGGCGAGCACCAGGAAGACCAGAAGCACCGCGACCACGAAGATGATCGTCGCGCCGCCTGAGGCCTGCTTCTCCTGGAAGGCCAGACCCGTCCACTCGTAGGAGAAGCCCGGCGGCAGGGTGGCGGCCGCCATGTTCTCCATGATGCCGATCGCCGTCCCCGACGAGACGCCCGGCGCGCCCTGGCCCTGCAACTCGGCCGCCGGGAACAGGTTGTAGCGCACGATCCGGGACGGGCCGGAGCTCTCGCGGAAGGTGGCGACCGACCCGAGGGGCACCATGGCGCCCGAGGCCGAACGGACCTTCAGGTTGGCGATGTCGGCCATGTCGTCGCGATAGGCCGGCTCGGCCTGGGCCGTCACCCGGAAGGTGCGGCCCAGCATGTTGAAGTCATTGACGTAGGACGAACCCAGATAGATCCCCATCGTGTTAAACACGTCGGAGGGCTGGACCCCCATCATCAGGGCGCGATCACGGTCGACGTCGGCTTCGACGCGCGGCGAGGCGGTGTTGTAGGTCGAGAAGACCTGCTGCACCTCGGTCGGAGCCTGGGCCGCGGCGCCCATCATGGCGTAGGTCGCGCCTTCCAGCGCGCCGTAGCCTGCCCCCGTCCTGTCCTGGATCATCATCGAGAAGCCGTTGCCGTTGCCCAGCCCCTGAATGGACGGAGGCGCGATGACGAAGATATTGGCGTTCTGGATGCCCTGGGCCGCGCCGGTGATGGCGCCCGCCAGAGCCGTCGCCGTCGTCTCCCGCGTCGTCCGGTCGCTGAACTCGTTCAGGCGCACGAAGATGGTCGCGGCGTTGGAGCCGAACGAGAAGCTGGTTCCGTCCAGGCCGGAGAAGGCCACGGTGCCGTCGACGCCCTCGGTGCCTTCGATGATCTCGCGGGCGCTGGTCATCACCGCATTGGTGCGCTCCAGGGACGACCCGGCCGGCAGCTGGATCACGCCGATCAGGAAGCCCTGATCCTGGTCCGGGATGAAGCCGGACGGGGTGTCGATCAGGCGCCAGGCCGTGAGGCCCAGCAGGCCGGCGTAGACGACCAGAATCACCGCGACCGTGCGCACCAGACGGGCGGTCAGACGGCCATATTTCTGCGACAGCCAGTCGAAGCCGTCGTTGAACTTCCGACCCGCCCAGCCGCCGTAGTAACGAGCCTTGCCCAGAAGGGTCGTCGGACGCGCCGCATGCTCGTCATGCTCGTCGTGCGGTTTCAGCAGCAGGGCCGCCATGGCCGGCGAAAGGGTCAGGGATACGAACAGCGACACGACGGTCGCGGCGGCAATCGTCACGGCGAACTGGCGATAGAAGATGCCGGGGATCCCGGGCACGAACATGGTCGGAACGAACACCGCGACCAGCACCAGGCCGATGGCGATCAGGGCGCCCGACACCTCCTGCATGGATTTGTAGGCGGCATCCTTGGGCGACAGGCCTTCGCGGATGTAGCGCTCCACATTCTCGACCACGACGATGGCGTCATCGACCACGATCCCGACCGCGAGCACGAGGGCCAGCAGGGACAGGGAGTTGATGGAATAGCCGAGCGCCAGTTGCACAGCGAAGGTGGCGACGAGGGCGATGGGGATGGCGACGATCGGGATGATGGCCGCGCGCCAGGACTGCAGGAAGATGAGGACGACGAGCACGACCAGGATGATCGCCTCGATCAGGGTGTGCTGCACCGACTCGACCGAGGCGGCGACGAACTCTGTCGGGTTGTAGGGAATGCCGATCTCGAGTCCCTGGGGCGCGTCGGCCTTGATGGCCTCGATTTCTGCGATCACCCGTTCGGCGGTGCCCAGGGCATTGGCTCCCGGTTGTTGAACGATCGCGATACCGACGCCGCGCACGCCGTCGAAATAGCCCTGGATGCCGTAGTCCTGAGCGCCGAGTTCGACACGGGCCACGTCGCGAACCCGGGTGACCCGGCCCTCGGCGTCGGTCTTGATGACGATCTCGGCGAACTCGTCGGGATTGGACAGGCGACCCTGGACCTGGATCGGCTGCTGGAAGGCGGAGGCGTTGGTGGCGAACGGCGGCTGGCCGATCGAGCCGGCGGCGGCCTGGATGTTCTGGCCGCGAAGGGCGCTGACGATATCGGTCGCGTTCAGGCCGCGTGCGGCGGCCTTGGCCGGGTCAATCCAGACGCGCATCGAATAGTTGCCGCCGCCGAAGATGGTGACATTGCCCACGCCTTCGATGCGCAGAAGACGATCGCGCAGGGTCGAGTTGGCGTAGTTGCCGACGTAGTCGTTGTTCAGGACGTTCCCGGGCGAGGTCAGGCCCAGGATCATCAGGAAGCCGGATTCCTGCTTGTTCACGACCACGCCGACCTGGCGCACGGCCTCGGGCAGGCGGGGTTCGGCCAGGGCCACGCGGTTCTGGACCAGCACCTGGGCCGAATCGAGATCCGTGCCGGGCTGGAAGGTCACGGTGATCGCCACCGCGCCGTCAGAGGTCGAGGACGACGAGAGGTAGAGCATGCCCTCGACGCCGTTCACCTCCTGCTCGATCGGGGCGGCGACGGTCTCGGCCAGGGTCTCGGCCGATGCACCGGCGTAGGCGGTGTTGATGGTGATCGTGGGCGGCGCGATCTCCGGGTACTGCGCCAGCGGCAGCAGCGGATAGGCGAAGACGCCGACGAGGGTGATGAACACCGACAGGACGGCCGCGAAGATCGGCCTGTCGATGAAGAAGCGTGAAATGTTCATGCGCCTGGCCTCAGTCGCCGACGGTGACGGATTGCGTCAGGGCGCCGGCGGAGGTGCCGGTCGCGGCTGGCGGCGCGTAGGTGGTCGGGACGGATTCCGGGCGTGGCTGGCGCGTGATGCGGCCGTTGGTCGGGGCTACCTTCATGCCTGGCATGGCGCGTTGCAGCCCGTCGATGATGATCCGGTCGGTCGGACGGATGCCCGAGCGCACGACGCGAAGCCCGTCGACGAGCGGTCCCAACTGGACCGGCGTCGGAGTGACCGATCCGTCGGCGTTGACGACCGAGACGACGCGGCGGGCCTGATCCGTGCCGATGGCGGAATCCGGAACCAGAAGGGCGTCATAGGCGCCGGCACCGGCGACCCGGGCCTGGGCGAACATGCCCGGCTTCAGGAAGCCGTCGCCGTTCGGGATGACCGCGCGCAGACGGATGGTGCCCGAGGCGGCGTCGACGGCGTTGTCGGTGAAGTCGAGCGTGCCCGTACGGGTGAAGTCGCTCTCGTCCTGCAGGCGGATGCGGACCGGCGCCGAACGGCCGGCGCGGGCGTCGCGCTGATATTTGAGCAGCAGGGCCTCGGAGCCCTCGAACACGAAATAGATCGGCGAGGACGAGACGATGGTCGTCAGGACGTCGGCGGCGGACGAACCGCCGGCGATCACATTGCCCGGATCGACACGCCGGTCCGACACACGGCCCGAGGCCGGCGCGGTGACGCGGGTGAACTCGAGTTCCAGCTGACGGGCGCGGACGGCCGCCTGGGCGGAGGCGACCGAAGCTTCGGCCATCTGGACGGCGCCCCTGTTGGTGTCGACCTCGGCTTGACTGACGGCCTGACTGGCGAGCAGGCCTTCGGAGCGGGTCAGGTTGGTGCGAGCCAGCGTCAGTTGCGCCTGGGCCTGGTTGAGGGCCGCACGGGCCGAGGCCAGCTGGG
Source organism: Brevundimonas sp. (assembly GCF_027484365.1). GTDB lineage: Bacteria > Pseudomonadota > Alphaproteobacteria > Caulobacterales > Caulobacteraceae > Brevundimonas. The sequence goes on from NZ_JAIXTC010000015.1 coordinate 83,807, forward strand.
CCTGGGCCGGACGCTGATCCAGGGTGAACAGCAGCTGGCCGCGCTGGACATAGTCGCCGTCCCGGAAGTGAACGGACTGGATGAAGCCGCCGACGCGGGCGCGGACCTCGACGGACGAGGTGGCCTCGAAACGACCGGTGAAGTCGTCCCAGTCCACAATGCGTTCGGCGAGGGGCACGGCCACGGTGACCGGCGCGGCGGGCGGCGGGCCCTGCGCTTCCGAACGTTGCGAGCAGCCGTAAAGCGCGCCCGTCACGAGGACGGACACGGCGAAGATCTTCAGCCTGCGCATGCGCGCAATCTCCCTTGAGGGGCGAATTCCCGGTCTGGCGAAACGCGGGTAAGCGGGGGAGGATGCCCGGTCATCGCCTGATGACTTTCATGTGGCGATCGGGCACGCTTGTCAACAGGCGATGACATGGCCATACCGGTCCAACGATTATCTCGGAGATCACGTTGAGTTTCGCCGTTTGCCATCGACCCCGGAACGCAGCGGCCACCCGCAGTGCGATTCTCGACGCGGCCAGCAAACGGTTCGCGGCCGAGAGCTACGACTAGGTGGGGATGCGCGACATCGCCAGGGACGTCGGCGTCGATCCAGCCCTGATCTCCCGCTATTTCGGCTCAAAGGAAGATCTGTTCCGCGCCGTGCTGGACGGCTGCGACGGCAAGGATCTGATGGAAGGCGACCGTTCGACCTTCGGCGAGCGGATGGCCGACGACCTGGTCTATGGCCCCTCCAAGGATGAAGACCTGGCCTGGCTGCTGATCATGCTGAAGTCGGCCGGCTCGCCCAAGGCGGCCGAAATCGTCCAGCAACAGTCGACCGAATGCTTCTACCAGCCCTTCACCGAGTGGCTGGGCGGCCCGGATGCACCGATCCGCGCCCGCATTCTCGCCGGTATCCTGATGGGCGTGGCGGTTGGCCGCGATCTGTCCGGCGGCATGAAACTGTCGGCTGAGGAGTGTGAACGCATGAAGGCGCGCCTCGCCCCCATGCTGCAGGAACTCGTCGACGGCTGAACCTCATCCCCCGACATCGCCGGACGTTGGTCTGGCGATGCTTGCGCGTCTTCCATCAGCCTCTAAGGTTCATCTCTGCTTTTGGGTTTGGTTCGAGAGTCTCGCATGCGGGTAATGGTTCTTGTCGCGGCGCTGGCCGTCGCCTTCACCGGCGCGGCCCAGGCCCAGGTCAGCCAGGGGCCGGTTCAGCAGACCGTCGGGACCTTTGAGGACAAGTTCCGCCAGTTCGAGGGCGAGGACTGGCCGACCCCGACCGACTATCGCAACGCCTCGGGGGCACCGGGTCACCGCTACTGGCAGCAGCAGGTCGACTACGACATCGACGTCACCCTGAACGAGCGGGACCGTTCGCTGACGGGCGTCGAGACCATCACCTATACCAATAACTCACCGGACGGACTTCAGTACCTCTGGCTTCTGCTGGACCAGCAGAACTACCGCCGGGCCTCCCTGGCCGAGCGTAGCCGCACCGTCGGCGCCGACACGACCCTGTCCGTCAACGAGGTGGTTCGGGTCCAGCGGTTCCAGCAGTGGGAAGGGGGCTTCAACGACCTGAAGGTCACCGGGCAGGACGGTCAGGATCTGCCGTTCTCGATCACCGATTCCATGCTGCGGATCGAACTGCCGCAGACCCTCGGGACAGGGCAGAGCTTCACCTTCACCCTCGCCTTCACCCTTCCGCTGCCCGAGACCAATGTTGTGGGTGGCCGCAGCGGGTATGAGTGTTTCACCAAGGCGTGGGAGGACGGCAACTGCATCTTCCTTGCCGCCCAGTGGTTCCCCCGCCTCGCGGTCTACTCGGACTACGAGGGCTGGCATAACGCCCAGTTCCTAGGCTCCGGGGAGTTCACGCTGGAGTTCGGCGACTACAACGTCTCCATCACCGCCCCCGCCGACCACCAGGTCTCGGCCACCGGTGCCCTGCAGAATCCTGAAATCCTGACGGCCGCCCAGCGCGACCGGCTGGCTGAGGCGCGGACCGCCGATGAGCCCGTCTATATCGTGACGCCGGCCGAGGCCGCGGCCGCCGAAGCCAGCCCGGCCCGCTCCGGCACCCGCACCTGGACCTTTGCGGCCGAGAACGTGCGCGACTTCGCCTTCGCCTCCAGTCGCAAATTCATCTGGGACGCCATGGGCGTGGAGCAGGACAGCGCCGAGCATCCGGTGGTGATGGCCATGTCCTTCTATCCCAAGGAGGCGCGCCCGTTGTGGGACGCCTGGTCGACCAAGGCCGTGGCCCACACCCTGGACGTCTACAACCAGTTCTCGATCACCTATCCCTATCCCACGGCCCAGTCGGTCAACGGCCCGGTCGGGGGGATGGAATATCCCATGATCACCTTCAACGGGCCGCGCCCGCTGCGGGGGGATGACGGCAGTCTGACCTATTCGGAGCGGACCAAGGCCGGTCTGATCGGGGTCATCATCCATGAGGTGGGGCACACCTATTTCCCGATGATCATCAACTCCGATGAACGGCAGTGGACCTGGATGGACGAGGGGCTGAACAGCTTCCTGCAGTACCAGGCCGAAAAGCTGTGGGACGCCGACTTCCCGGCCCGGGGAGAACCGCGTCAGATCGTCGAATACATGATCTCGGAAAACCAGGTGCCGGTCATGACCCAGTCGGACAGCATCCTTCAGTTCGGCAACAACGCCTATGCCAAGCCCGCGACCGCCCTGAACATCCTGCGCGAGACCATCATGGGCCGCGAACTGTTCGACCGGGCCTTCCGCGAATACGCTCAACGCTGGGCCTTCAGGCGGCCCACCCCCTACGACTTCTTCCGTACCATGGAGGAGTCCTCCGGCATGGACCTGGACTGGTTCTGGCGCGGCTGGTTCTACTCGACCGATCACGTCGATATCGCGCTGGACAACGTCATCGCCGTATCGCTGGAATCAACCGACCCCGAGGACCGTGCCCGTGCCGCCCGCGCCCGGTTCGAGGCCGAGCCGGAATCGCGCACCGTGGTCAACAACCGCGGCATCGAAACCGTGACCGAGCGCGATCCCTCGGTCCGCGACTATTACGACGAGACCGACGCCTTCACCGTCACGGCCAGCCAGCGCCGCGACGCCGCCAGCGCGCGCACAGCCGCCGAGGCCGACGCCAACCGCCGTCAGGCCCTGACGTTTGACGACAACGTCTATCGTTTCACCTTCTCCAACGAGGGCGGCCTGGTGATGCCCGTCATCCTGAAGCTGAACTGGTCGGACGGCTCCGATGAGATCGTCCGTATTCCGGCCGAGATCTGGCGCCGCAACAGCCAGCGCGTGACCTGGCAGTATGTGTCGTCAAAGACACTGGTTTCGGCCGAGGTGGATCCCCTGTGGGAGACGGCCGACGCCAACCGGGCCAACAACGGTTTCCCCCAGTCGATCCAGCCCAGCCAGGTCCCGCTGCAGGCGCAGGGACCGCAGGGGTCCAACCGGATGCGTGACGACGACCGCCGGGTGACGCCCGATAGCCTGCGCCCACAGCCGGTGGCGCGATGAGGGGCCGCATTTTTCTGGCCGGCCTCGTCGCCGGCCTGGTTCTGGCCACGCCGGTCCTGGCCCATCGCGGCCATTCCGGGCTTACCGTGATCGAGGTCGATCCCCGGAGCGGGGCCGTCACCGTGTCCCACCGCTTTGCCGCCCATGACGTCGAGCCCGCGCTGGTGACGGTCGCTCCCGACGCCCAGCCGACGCTGGACGATCCGGACGCTGTGGCTGCGCTGGAAGAGCATCTGGACCGCCGGTTCCGGCTGGAGGTGGACGGCGCGCTCGTCGAGCTGGACCATGCCGTGACCGATCTGGCCGCGGACAATATCCGGGTCGACTACGCCGGCAGCGGACCGTCCGGCGCGGCAGTGCGCACAGTCCGGGTCGATCTCGACTTCTTCCCTGGCGTCCACGACGATCAGGAACAGCAGGTCAATATCCGCGTGGCGGGCGTGACCCGGACCGTAGTGTTTCGACCCGGCAGCGCGGCCCAGATGGTGACTTTCGGCCGCTGAGCGGTCCGGGAGGGTGGAAATACCCCTCCGGGCACCTGAAGCCGCCAAAATTGGAAGTTTTTTCCAGAACGCCTTGTGCAGCGCCGCGATTTCTGGTCCTATGTACAGGTAATCAGGAGCCGGCCGTGAGCCACCCGAACCGCCATGCCTCGACCCGCCACCCGGCCCGCGCCGTCGCTGCGCCGCGGCCTGTGATCACGCCTGCCGCCCTGACCACCCTTATTGTCAGCGTACTCCTTGGCCTGCTCTCCGGAGCGGCGTGGATGCAACTGACCTGAACCCAAGCAAAATCAGGATCGACCGCAGCCACCCGCTCCCGACAGGAAGCGGGTTTTTTGTTGCGCCGGTCCGGGACCCCTCTCGGAACGCCTTAAGACAATGACGCAAGATTTCACCCCGGATGACACGGCCCCGTCGCCTCAGCGACGTAGCGCCGTCGTGACCGCAGGAGCCAACCGCGCCGCGGCCCGCAGCTATCTGCGGGCCGCCGGCATGGACGACGCCGACTTCGACAAGCCGATGATCGCGGTGGTCAACACCTGGTCGTCGGTGACGCCCTGCAACATGCATCTGGACCGGCTGGCGAAGGACGTCCGCGCGGGCATCATCGCTGCGGGCGGCTTCCCGATCGACTTCAACACCATCGTCGTCACCGACGGCATCTCGATGGGCACGCCGGGCATGAAGGCCTCGCTGATCTCCCGCGAGGTCGTCGCCGACTCGATCGAACTGGCGGTCCAGGGGCATCAGCTGGACGGCGTCGTCTGCATCGTGGGCTGCGACAAGACCATCCCGGCCGCCGCCATGGCCCTGGCCCGGATGGATATCCCGGGTCTGGTCTACTACGGCGGGACCATCATGCCGGGCGTCATCGGCGGCAAGGAGATCTCCATCCAGGATGTGTTCGAGGCCATCGGCGCACGCGGCGCCGGGACCATCGACGACGACCAGCTGAAGAGGGTCGAGAGCGCGGCCTGCCCGGGCGCCGGCGCCTGCGGCGGCCAGTTCACGGCAAACACCATGGCGATGGCCCTGTCGGTCATGGGGTTGTCTCCCATGGGAGCGAACGACGTCCCCGCCGTCGACCCGATGAAGGGCGCACAGGGCCATCGTTGCGGCGAACTGATCGTCGAACGCGTCTTCGCCGGCGACACGGCCCGCAAATACATCACCCGCGCGTCGCTGAAGAATGCGGCCGCAGCCGTCTCGGCCTCGGGCGGATCGACCAACGCCGTCCTGCACCTGACCGCCATCGCCATTGAGGCGGGGATCGAGTTCGGGGTCGAGGACTGCAACACCGCCTGCGAGGAGACGCCGGTCATCTGCGACCTGAAGCCGGGCGGCCGGTTCCTGGCCTCGCATCTGTACGCCTCAGGCGGCACCCGCCTGGTGACCCAGCGGCTGGCCGAGGCCGGCAAGATCGTCAACGCCCCGACCGTCTCGGGTCGCAGCCTGTTCGCCGAGGCCGCCGAGGCCGAGGAAACCCCGGGCCAGCAAGTCGTCTCGACGGTTGCGGAGCCCTTCAGCCCGCGCGGCTCCTACGCCGTCATCTATGGCGACATCGCCCCAGACGGCGCCGTCATCAAGCTGACCGGCCACAAGGTCGACCGGTTCGAGGGCCCCGCCTGCGTGTTCGATTCCGAGGAAGACGCCTTCCACGCCGTCCAGGACGGTTCGGTCGGCGAGGGCGACGTCATCGTCATCCGCTATGAAGGTCCGCAAGGCGGCCCCGGCATGCGCGAGATGCTGCAGGTAACCGCCGCCCTGAAGGGTCGGGGCATCCACGACGTCGCCCTGATCACCGACGGCCGGTTCTCGGGCGCCAGCTACGGCTTCGTCGCCGGCCATGTGTCGCCGGAAGCGGCGGCGGGCGGCCCGATCGCCCTGATCCGCGACGGCGACCGCATCACCATCGACGTCACCGCGCGCCGCATCGACGTCGCCGCCGACCTGGCCGAGCGCCGGACCGCCCACACCGCGCCGCCGCTGAACGCCGCCACGGGCGTCTTCGCCAAGTATCGCGCCTCGGTGGCCTCGGCCGCCCAGGGCGCGGTCACCATTCCCAACCCGCCGCCGGCCCAAGTCCGCGCGGAAACCCGTCAGACGCAGGAAGCCTGAGCCATGCAAATCTACACCAACGACGACATCCGTCCCGGCGTCATCGCCGGCCAGCGCATCGCCGTCATCGGCTATGGCTCGCAGGGTCGCGCCCATGCGCAGAACCTGAAGGATTCGGGCCACGACGTGGTTGTCGGTGTCCGCCACGGCGGCAAGGGCTGGAAGAACGCCCAGGCCGACGGCGTTCCGACCGCGGAGCCCGGCGAAGCGGTGAAGGGGGCGGATATCATCGCCATCCTGACCCCCGACATGGCCCAGGCCCAGATCTACAAGGACATCATCGAGCCCAACGCCAAGAAGGGCGCGGCCATCCTGTTCGCCCACGGCTTCTCGATCCTGTACGGCCGCGTCACGCCGCGTAAGGACATGGACGTCATCCTGGTGGCGCCCAAGGGGCCGGGCGACCTGGTCCGCCGCGAGTATGCGCGCGGACGCGGCGTCCCCGCCCTGTTCGCCGTCGAGCAGGACGCGACCGGCAAGGCCCGCGACCGGGCCATGGGCTACGCCAAGGGCATCGGCGGGGCGACCGGCGGTCTGCTGGAAACCAGCTTCAAGGAAGAGACCGAGACCGACCTGTTCGGCGAACAGGCCGTCCTGTGCGGCGGCGCCAAGGAGCTGGTCATGGGCGGTTTCACCACCCTGGTCGAAGCCGGCTACCAGCCCGAGATCGCCTATTTCGAATGCATGCACGAGCTGAAGCTGATCGTGGACCTGTTCTACGAGGGCGGCATCACGAAGATGAACGAGTTCATCTCCGAAACGGCCAAATGGGGCTCGGTCGTCTCCGGCCCGCGCGTGATCAACGCCGAGACCCGCGCGCGCATGAAGGAGATCCTGACCGAGATCCAGGACGGCACCTTCGCCCGTGAATGGATCGCGGAGAACGAGGCCGGCAAGGGCGCCTACGACGCCCTGGTCAAGGCCGACAGCGAGCATCTGATCGAGTCGGTCGGCAAGGGTCTGCGCGAGCGGATGGCCTGGCTGCACGCCCCCAAGACCGCCGAAGCCGCATAGTCGAACCGCAGAAAAGTCAGCGTCAGAACCGCAATGTCAGCCGTCGCCACCGCCATCAGCGCCAAAGCCGCAGCCGCTCCCCGGAGCGGTGCGCAGCTGCTCGTCTCCACCCTGGACAGGCTGGGCGTCGAGGTGGTGTTCGGCTATCCGGGCGGCGCGATCATGCCGGTCTATGACGCCCTGACCGGCGCGGGCGTGAAGCACATCCTGGTCCGCCACGAGCAGGGCGCGGCCTTCGCGGCCGACGCCTATGCCCGGGCGACCGGGAAGGTCGGCGTCTGTATGGCGACCTCGGGTCCGGGCGCGACCAACCTGATCACCGGCATCGCCAATGCGATGATGGACTCGGTGCCGATGGTCTGCATCACCGGCAACGTCGCCACCCATCTGATGGGGACCGACGCCTTCCAGGAGATCGACATCCTGGGCGTCACCCTGCCGCTGGTGAAGCACTCTTGGGTCGTTCGCGACCCGGCCGACATCCCGGCCGTCATGGAAGAGGCCTTCCACGTCGCGCGCTCGGGCCGGCCCGGTCCGGTCCTGGTCGACCTGCCCAAGGACGTCCAGGTCGGCACGACGTCCGACGACTTCGGTTTCCACTATCCCAATGACGCCACGCCGCTGGATCACGCCGCCATCGCCGAGGCGGAGACCCTGATCCGTGCGGCCGGACGCCCGCTGATCTACATCGGCGGCGGGGTGAAGATCGCCGGCGCCGTCGAGGCCCTGCGCGACTTCGCCGAACGGACGGGCATCCCCTCGGTTTCGACCCTGAACGCCCTGGGTTCGGTCCGCACGGACGCGCCGGGCTTCCTGGGCATGCTGGGCATGCACGGCACCCGCGCCGCCAACGAGGCGGTGCAGGAAAGCGATCTGCTGATCGTCTTCGGCGCCCGGTTCGATGACCGCGCGACCGGCAAGCTGAACGAGTTCGCACCGCATGCGAAGGTCGTGCATTTCGACATCGATCCGGCCGAGATCAACAAGCTGCGGAACGCTCACGTCCCCGTCGTCGGCGACCTGAAAGCCGGCATCGAGGCCCTGACCGGCCGGATGCAGCACGTGACGCTGGCCATCGATCCGTGGATCATCCGCTCGACCTCGAACGCCAAACGGAACGCCTTCCGCTATGACGCGCCGGGCGAGGGGGTCTATGCGCCCGCCCTGCTGAACGAGCTGTCGAAGACTGCCGGCGACACCTTCATCGCCGCCTGCGACGTCGGTCAGCATCAGATGTGGGTCGCGCAGCACTGCGAGTTCGCCCGTCCCGAAAGCCACCTGACCTCGGGCGGTCTGGGTGCGATGGGCTACGGCCTGCCCGCCGGTCTGGGCGCCAAGCTGGCCAAACCCGAGGCCCATGTCGTCACCATCTCGGGCGACGGCAGCTTCATGATGAACATCCAGGAGCTGGCGACCCTGCGCCGCTACGGCGTCGCCCTGAAGATCGTGCTGCTGGACAACTCCTCGCTGGGGCTGGTGCGCCAGTGGCAGGAGCTGTTCTTCGCCGAGAACTATTCCGAGGTCGATCTGTCGGACAATCCCGACTTCGTCGCCGTGGCCCAGGCCTTCGGCATCGAGGCCTTCATGATCGACCGCCGGGATCAGGTCACGGACGGCATCGCCCGTCTGCTGGCCGCTCCCGGCCCGTGCCTGATGCACGTCCTGATCGACCCCAAAGAGAACGTCTGGCCTCTGGTCCCGCCGGGCAAGAACAACGCCGAAATGATGCACGACACGCGCTTTGAAGGAGACATGTGATGAGCGACACCATCCATATCCAGATCGACCGGGCCGACGGCTCGCTCCAGCGCCTCATCGGCCTCGTCGAGCGTCGGGGCTTCCATATCGACGGCATGAGCCTGTCGGACGAGGGTGCCATGCGCCGCGTCCAGCTGCAGGTTCGCGGCCGCGACGAGGGACGCTGCACCGAGAACCTGGGCCGCCAGATCGACAAGCTGGTCGGCGCCACCCGGGTCGGGTTCGCCGGGTCGACCTATGGCTATCAGAGCGTCGCCGCAGCATGACCGGCTCCATCATCGATCGAGTAAGCACCGACCCGAACCGGGTCATCGTCTTCGACACCACCATGCGTGACGGCGAACAGGCGCCGGGCTTCTCCATGTCGCCCGACGACAAGGTCCGCATGGGCCGCACGCTGAAGGCCCTGGGCGTCGACGTCATGGAGGCAGGCTTCGCGGCTGCCTCGCCGGGCGACGAGGACTGCATCCGGGCGGTCGTCGGCGAGCTGGCCGAGGACGACTCCGGGCCCGTGTTCTGCTCCCTGTCGCGGTCGAACGAGAGCGACATCGACGCCTCGTACCGCGCCCTGCGGGGGACGAAGCGCCGCCGTTGCCACGTCTTCATCGGCACCAGCCCGATCCACCGCTCCGCCAAGCTGAAGATGACCCCGGATCAGGTTCTGGCCCAGGCCGTGCGGTCGGTCGAATACGCCCGCACCCATTTCCACGATGTCGAGTTCTCGGCCGAGGACGCCATTCGCACCGAGCCGCAGTTTCTGGCCGAGGTGCTGGAGGCTGCGGCCGGCGCCGGCGCGTCGACCCTGAATGTGCCGGACACGGTCGGTTATGCGACGCCGGACGAGATCGCCAGCCTGTACCGGTTCCTGATCGCCAGGATCCGCCCGAACTTCCCGAACGTGATCTTCTCCACCCACTGCCACAACGACCTGGGCCTGGCCGTGGCCAACAGCCTGTCGGCGGTCGAGGCGGGCGTGCGCCAGGTCGAATCGACCATCAACGGCATCGGCGAACGCGCCGGCAATGCGGCGCTGGAAGAGGTCGTCATGGCCCTGAGGGTCCGGGCCGAACGCTACGGCGTCACGACCGGCATCGACACGACGAAGCTGCTGGAGACCAGCCGCATGCTGAGCGAGGTCACCCACTCGCCGATCGTGCGCAACAAGGCCATCGTCGGCATCAATGCCTTCGCCCACGAGGCCGGCATTCACCAGCACGGCATGTACGCCGACGCCCGCACCTATGAGATCATGCGTCCAGAGGACGTCGGCTTCTCGGGCAGCTTCTTCGTCCTGGGCAAGCATTCGGGCCGGACGGCGGTGCAGAAGCGGGCCGAGGTCCTCGGCTATCCGCTGGTCGGCGATCACCTGACCGACGCCTTCGCCGCCTTCAAGACACGCGCCGACGAGATCGGCGAGATCGACGACGCCGAGCTGATCGCCATCTGCACCGCGACAGCGCGGAAAGAGGCGGCGCATGTCGCAGCCTGATTTTGGTTTCCGCTCATCCCCGCGAAAGCAGGGACCCAGTGCTTTTATGAGGCACGGTGTTCGGGATGACTTTCAAGGCAGGAACGGCGCCGCTGATCGCCCACAGGACTGGGTCCCCGCTTTCGCGGGGATGAGCGGGAGTATGGGATGAGCCCCCGCACCCTGTTCGACAAGGTCTGGGACGCCCACGTCGTCACGCCGGAGACGGCCGAGACGCCGGGCGTCCTCTATATCGACCTGCACCTGGTCCACGAGGTCACCAGTCCCCAGGCCTTCACCGAGATCGAGGCGAGGGGGCTCAAGGTCCGTCGCCCGGACCGGACCTTCGCGACCCTGGACCATTCGACGCCGACCCTGCCGGCCGGGCTGAATGGACTGAAGCCCTATGTCACCGCCGAGGCCGAGGCCCAGGTTCATCGGCTGGAGGCCAACTGCGAGCGGCACGGCATCGATCTGGCCGGTTGGGGCTCGCCGGATCGCGGCGTGGTCCATGTCATGGGGCCGGAGCTGGGCCTGACCCAGCCGGGCATGACCGTGGTCTGCGGCGACAGCCACACGGCGACCCACGGGGCCTTCGGGGCCCTGGCCTTCGGCATCGGCACCTCGGAAGTCGGTCACGTCCTGGCGACCCAGTGCCTGCTGCAGCGCAAGTCGAAAGCCATGCGGGTGACCGTTGACGGCGCCCTGACGCAGGGCGTGTCGGGCAAGGACGTGGCCCTGGCCGTGATCGCCGAACTGGGCTTCGGCGGCGGCACCGGCTTCGTCATCGAATACGCCGGCGAGGCAGTGCGGTCGCTCGACATGGAAGGTCGGATGACCCTCTGCAACATGTCGATCGAGGCCGGCGCGCGCGCCGGGATGATCGCGCCGGATCAGACGACCATCGACTGGCTGCGCGGCCGCAAACATGTGCCGCAAGGCCCGGCCTATGAGGCGAAGGCGGCCGAATGGCTGGGCCTCGCGACCGATCCGGGCGCGGTCTTCGACGCCGAGGTCGTGATCGACGGCGCCGCCATCCGCCCGATGGCGACCTGGGGGACGACGCCGGATGCGGGGTCTCCGATCGGCGCGCGCGTGCCGGAGCCGAAGTCGGACAGCGACCGCAAGGCCCTGGCCTATATGGGCTTCGAAGCGGGGGAGACGACGACGACCCAGACAGTCGACGTGGTCTTCATCGGCTCCTGCACCAACGGCCGTCTGCCCGACCTGCGGGCTGCGGCGGACGTGTTGCGCGGGCGCAAGGTCAAGGCCGGGGTCCGCATGCTGGTCGTGCCGGGGTCCGAGGCCGTGCGCCGCGACGCGGAAGCCGAAGGTCTGCACCACGTCTTCACCGAGGCCGGAGCGGAGTGGCGCATCCCGGGCTGCTCGATGTGCATCGCCATGAACGGGGATTTCGTCGCGCCGGGGCAACTGGCCGTCTCGACCTCGAACCGAAATTTCGAGGGCCGTCAGGGCAAGGGCGCCCGCACCATCCTGGCCAGCCCGGCCACGGCGGCGGCCTCGGCCATCGCCGGGGTTCTCACCGATCCGCGCGTGTATCTGAACGAGGCTGCGCATGCCTGAGCCCCTGAAGGTCCTGACATCGCGGACGCTGGTTCTGACCCAGGCCAATATCGACACCGACCAGATCATCCCGGCGCGGTTCCTGACGACGACCGAAACGACCGGTCTGGGTCAGAAGGCCTTCTACGACTGGCGCTATGAGGCCGACGGCTCGGCGCGACCGGAAGCGGTGCTGAACCGGATCGACCCGGCCGAGCACCGTATCCTGGTGGCCGGCGACAATTTCGGTTGCGGATCCTCGCGCGAGCATGCGCCCTGGGCGCTTTATGACTACGGCTTCCGGGCCGTGATCTCGACCTCGATCGCCGACATCTTCACCTCCAACGCCCTGAAGAACGGCTTCCTGCCCGTGGTCGTCGATCAGGCGACCTGGGAGGATCTGGTCGCCAATCCGGAGCAGGTCGTGACCGTCGATCTGGAGGCCGGCGAAGTCCGACGTGGCAACCACGCGCCGGTCGCCTTTACCGTCGAGCCGTTCGCGCGCCAGTGTCTGCTGGACGGCGTCGACACCCTGGGCTGGCTCCAGAAACACCTGCCCGACATCGAACAGTACGAACGAACCCAGTCTGAACAAGCCTTGGCCCCGGAGCCCGCGTGATGCCGAACACCCAGACCTATAACATCGTCCTGCTGCCCGGCGACGGCGTGGGGCCGGAGGTCATCTCGGCGGCGAAGGATGTGTTGCGCGTCATCGCGGACTTCTATGGGCACAGGTTTGAGTTCGCCGAGCATCTGATCGGCGGTGCCGCCATCGACGCGACCGGTGATCCCCTGCCGCCGGAGACGACCGCGGCCTGTCTGGCCGCTGATGGCGTACTGCTGGGCGCGGTCGGCGGGCCGAAGTGGGACGGCGGAACGCGGCGTCCCGAGGAAGGTCTGCTGGGCATCCGCAAGGCCATGGGCCTGTTCGCCAACCTGCGTCCGCTGCAGGTCTCGCCCGTGCTGGCGCACCGTTCGCCGCTCAAGAAGGAGATCGTCGAAGGCGTTGATCTGATCGTCTTCCGCGAGCTGACCGGCGGGGTCTATTTTGGCGAGAAGACCCGAACCGACACCATGGCGTCGGACCTGTGCGTCTATACGGTCGCGGAGATCGAGCGCGTCGCGCGCGCCGCGTTCAAGACCGCCATCCAGCGGCGCGGCAAGGTGACTTCGGTCGACAAGGCGAATGTCATGGAGACCAGCCGGCTGTGGCGCGAGGTCGTGACCCGCATCCACGCCGAGGAGTTCCCGCAGATTCAGCTGGAGCATGCCCTGGTCGACTCCATGGCCATGCACCTGATCCGCAAGCCGCGGGAGTACGATGTCATCCTGACCGAGAACATGTTCGGCGACATTCTTTCGGATGAGATTTCGGTTCTGGGCGGATCGATCGGCCTTTTGCCGTCGGCGTCGCTGGGCGAATCGGGACCGGGCCTGTTCGAGCCGATCCACGGCTCGGCCCCGGACATCGCTGGACAGGATCTGGCCAATCCCGTCGGCACCATCCTGTCGGCGGCCATGATGCTGCGTCACAGCCTGAATCTCGAGGACGAGGCGGCTTCGATCGAGGCCGCCGTCGCCGCGGTCCTCGCCGCCGGCGCGACCACCGCCGACCTGGGTGGTGAACTGGGGACACGGTCAGCGGCCGAAGCGATCATCGACGCCATCCGCGCCATCCACTGGGCCGCCGCGCACCGCGTCCAGATGCACTGGGGTTAACCTTTTCGTCATCGGTGCGTCACAGGAAAGGATTGTGCGCTGCAACTATAGCTAAGGTTAGTTTTTGCCGCGATGGGTTGTGTAGCGCACGACACGCACACGAAAATTGCGCCGGATACGGCCTAGCCCCTTGCGTCTCCTGCAGTTGCGGTAAACACTTCGCAACTGCGAGATCACACAGGGGGATGCATCCATGTCGCAGTTCTTTAATCGGCTACCGGGCGTTCTTGCCCTCTGTCTTCTGACCATCGGACTCTTCTACGCGGGCGGAGCCTTCGCCCAGGAAGCCGGCGCACCGGCGCCGACCACCGAGGCCGCCGCTCCGGCGGCGCCCGTCGCGGCTGCCGCCGCCGCAGTCGAAACCGCCGCTGCCGAGGTAGTCGAAGCGGTCGAGGAGGCCGCTCCCGCCGCGCCGCTTCTGGCGCATCAGGCGCCGCTCGAAATCAACGAGGCGTCCACCTCCTGGATCCTGACCTCCACGGCCCTGGTGCTGTTGATGACCATGCCGGGCCTGGCGCTGTTCTACGGCGGCATGGTGCGCAAAAAGAACGTCATCGCCACCATCACCCAGTCGGTCGGCGTCGCCGCCGTCTCCACCTTGTGCTGGTTCGCCATCGGCTACAGCCTCGCGTTCGGCGTCGGCCAGCCTATGCTTGGTTTCGACGGCGACGCCGTGCAGTCGGTGATCGGCTCGACCCAGGCTGCCTTCCTGAACGGCGTCACCATGACCACGGCCCACAGCCTGGCGCCGGGCCTGCCCGAGTATCTGTGGATCGCCTATCAGCTGACCTTCGCCATCATCACGCCCGCCCTGGTCACCGGCGCTTTCGCCGAGCGTCTGAAATATTCGGGCCTGCTGCTGTTTACGGTGCTCTGGTCGATCTTCGTCTACGCGCCCGTGGCTCACTGGGTCTGGGGCGGCGGCTTCCTGGGTTCGGCCGGCGTGCTGGACTTCGCCGGCGGCGCAGTGGTTCACGTCAACTCCGGCGTGGCCGGACTGGTTTGTGCATTGTTCCTTGGGCCGCGTAAGGGCTACGGCGTCGATGCCATGAACGCCCACAACCCCGTCCTCACCATGATCGGCGCCTCGCTGCTGCTGGTCGGCTGGATCGGCTTCAACGCCGGTTCGGCCTGGGCAGCGGACGGCATCGCAGCCGTGGCCCTGCTGAACACGATCGTCGCCGCCTTCGCCGCCGCCCTGACCTGGAAGATCGTCGAGGTGATCGAGAAGCGTAAGCCTTCGCTGATCGGTATTCTGTCCGGCCTCGTCGCCGGCCTGGTCGCGATCACTCCGGCCGCAGGTTTCGTGGATCCCAAGGGCGCGGTCATCATCGGCCTGATCGCCGGTCCGGTCTGCTACGCCTCCTCCGTCTGGCTCAAGAAGCTGCTCCGCTACGACGACTCGCTGGACGCCTTCGGCATCCACGGCGCGGGCGGCGTGCTGGGCGCCCTTTTGACGGGCGTGTTCGCGACCACCGCCATCAACGGCCTGTCGGACGGAGCCAATATCCCGACCCAGGCCCTGGGTCTGGCCTGGACGATCGCCTGGAGCGCCGTGGTGACCTTCATCATCCTGGTGATCTGCAAGTTCACCACGGGCCTGCGCGTCACCGACGCCCAGGAAGCTGAAGGCCTCGACACCACCCTCCACGGCGAAGCCCTGGAACATTGACGAAACTGCCGGGCGCGTGCCTCCCTCGCGCCCGGCGACTACCTGACACTCCAAACAGAAAACACGGGGATACCGAGATGAGACTGCAAGCAACCTGTGCGGCCCTCGCCGCCGCCTTCGCCACCCTGGCCACCGCCGGCGCCGCGTCCGCCCAGGACGTGAATCTCGCCTTCAACGCGGCGGTGACCAATGATTACGTCTTCCGCGGCGCCAGCCAGTCGAATGAAGACTCCGCCCTGTCGGGCGGCGTCGACGCGACCATCGGCAGCTTCTATGTCGGCGGATGGGCTTCCAATGTCGAATTCGGCGATGCGACCGATGCGGAAGTGGACGTCTACGGCGGCTATCGCACGGAAGCCGGCGGCTTCGCCCTCGACTTCGGCGTGGTCGGCTATTTCTACGTCGATGCGCCGGGGGGCGCGGACTACGACTACGTGGAATACAAGGCCGCCGCCTCGCGCGCCCTGGGTCCGGTGACCGCCGGCGTCGCCTTCTTCTACTCGCCCGACTTCTTCGGCGCCGACGAGACCGCGACCTATCTGGAGGCCAATGCCGCCTTCAGCCCGATCGACAAGGTCACGGTGTCAGGCGCCGTGGGCAAGCAGTGGCTGGACGTGACCGGCGACTATGTCACCTGGAACGTGGGCGCCGCCTACGCCCTCACCGACAACCTTGCGGTGGACCTGCGCTATCACGATACGGACGTCGACAATGCCCCGCTGTATGACGGTCGCGTGGCCGTCGCCGTGAAGCTGGCCTTCTAGTCCTCCCCGGAAGACCTGCGACAGGCGCCGCCCCGGAGCGATCCGGGGCGGCGTTGTTCTGTCAGGCTTGCGGTGCGAGGATCAGACCTGCCATCGACGCCAGCTGCCCGGAGCGAGCATCCGCCTGATTGACGGCCTCGACCACAGTCCAGCCCGCAGGCGGCGTCCAGGCGACCGCTTCATGGCCCAGGTTGAAGGCGCAGAGCAGAGTCTCTCCCTGATCCTCACGCTCGAACAGCAGCAGGTCGCCCGGGCTCTCGAGCATCGTCATGGACCCCGTGCGCAGGGCTGGGTGAGTGCGGCGCAGACCGATCAGCCGGCGCGCCAGATGCAGGGTCGAGGCCGGATCGACCTCCTGGACGGCGACCGCCAGCATGGTGTGGCGGGGATCGACCGGCAGCCAGGGCTCGACCGACGAGAAGCCTGCGAAGGGGGCGTCCGCCCTCCACGGCATCGGCGTACGGGCCCCGTCGCGGCCGAGAGTCTCGGGCCAGTTGGCGATGGCCTCCGGATCGACCAGCCGCTCGAACGGCACCTCCGCCTGGGGCAGGCCCAGTTCCTCGCCCTGATAGACGAAGACATTGCCGCGCAGGCAGATCAACAGCAGCAGCGCCATCCCGACGAAGGCCCTTGGGTCGCGGCCCTCGGCCCAGCGCGACACGGCGCGCGGGGCGTCGTGGTTGGAGAAGGCCCACGAGGGCCAGCCTTCGCCGGGCCCGCCCGGCCACTGCGCCGGCCCCTGCCGGACCAGATCGGGCGTCAGCCGGTCAGCGTAGAGATAGAGGAAGCCATAGGCCGACTGCAGCCGGGTCGAACCTTCGGTATAGGCCTTCATCTCCTCGTCGGAGCGGTCGCCCACGACCTCGGCCACCATGAACCGGTCCCCGTCATAGCTGTCGGTCAGGGCCCGCATCCGGGTCAGGAAGTCGAGGATCTCCGGCTGGGACTGGTTGTGGATGTGCTGCTGGAAGTCGAACGGCCGGGTCCGCTTGCCGGGCGTGGCGACCGGCGGATTGTCGGTCAGGGCCGGGTCGTGCATCGAGAAGTTCAGCGCGTCGCAGCGGAATCCGTCCACGCCCCGGTCCAGCCAGAAGCGCGCCGCGTCCAGCAGGGCGTCCTGAACCTCCGGGTTCCGGGTGTTCAGCTGGGGCTGCGAACCCAGGAAGTTGTGCATGTAGTACTGGCCTCGGCGCGCGTCCCAGGTCCAGGCGGGGCCGCCGAAGACCGACTGCCAGTTCGACGGCGGCGATCCCTCCGGCTTCGCCTCGGCCCAGACATACCAGTCGGCCTTCGGATTGGTCCGGTCCTTCCGGCTCTCCCGGAACCAGGCGTGTTCATCGGACGTGTGGGCATAGACCTGGTCGATGATGATCTTCAGACCGAGTGCGTGCGCCCGCTCGATCAGCCGATCGAAGTCCTCGATCGTGCCGAAGATCGGATCGACGCCAACATAGTCCGCGACGTCGTAGCCGAAATCCCGCATCGGCGAGGTGAAGAAGGGCGACAGCCAGATCGCATCCACTCCCAGTGAGGCGATGTGATCCAGATGCGCGGTGATCCCCGGCAGGTCGCCGATCCCGTCACCGTTCGTATCGGCGAAGCTGCGCGGATAGACCTGATAGATCGCCGCCCCGCGCCACCACTCACGACCGGACGAGGTCTGGACCAGGGGATCGGAAGCGGCACCGGGAAGGGTCATGGCCTGACCAGATCATCCCGGCGGCCAGACGTCCACCGCCTGCCGGATTGAAGCCACTTTTCGTTACGGATGCGAATATCGGGCTGGACGGCGGGGCCGATCCGCGTGAGGCATGGGGTTCAAGCGGTTACGGGCGAGCAACGCCCGACAGGAAACGAGACCAGAATGACCGAAACGACCACCCCGCCGGCCAAAGGCACCAGTCTGGCCTTCGCCTATGTGACGACCCTGTTCTTCGCCTGGGGCTTCGTGACCTCCCTGATCGGCCCGCTGATCGCGGCGGTGCGGCGGGTGTTCGAACTGAGCTATGCCGAGGCGACCCTGACCACCTTCGCGTGGTTCATCGCCTATGGCATCGCCTCGATCCCGGCCGCGGCCATCCTGAGCCGGCTGGGATACAGCCGCGCGATCATATTCGCTCTCGTGACGATGGTTGCCGGATGCCTGATCGTACCGATCGCCACTATCGTTGACTGGTATCCGGGCGTGCTGATCGCCCTGTTCGTCATCGCCTCGGGCGTGACCCTGCTGCAGGTGGGCGCCAACCCGCTGGTCGCCGCTCTCGGGGCGCAGAAAAGCTCGCACGCTCGGCTGAACTTCTCGCAGTTCTTCAACTCCCTGGGCACCACGCTGGGGCCGCTGCTGGCCGCGCCGATCCTGCTGACCGGCGGCGTGTTCGCCGCAGACGCCGTGATCACCGACCCGGCGACGCGAGCCGAATCCCTGCGCAGCATCGACTTTGCCTTCCTCGCAGTCGGCGCCTTCTTCGCGGTCGTGGCCATCTTCATCTTTACGGCGCGCAAGACCATCAACAACGCCGCGCCGGTTCCGACCGCCGCCGACCGCGTCTCGCCGCTGGTCGCGCTGAAGTCCCGCTGGGCCGTGTTCGGCGCCCTGGCGATCTTTTTCTACGTCGGCTCCGAGGTGACCATCGGCGACCTTTTGACCAACTTCCTGCACAGCCCCGAGATTCTCAACATCCCGCTGGCGGCGGCCGGCGGCATGGTCAGCTACTATTGGGGGGGCGCCATGGTCGGACGTCTGGTCGGCGGCCTTCTTCTGCTGACGAAGATCAAGGCCAGCGTCATCCTGACGGTGAACACGGCGATCGCGGCGATCCTCTGCCTCGTCGTCACCCAGACGTCGGGAACCACGGCGGCCTATGCGGCGATCGCGATCGGCTTCTTCAACTCGATCATGTTCCCGACCATCTTCACCCTGACTCTGGAGCGTTCGAGCG
Organism: Brevundimonas sp.; assembly: GCF_027484365.1. GTDB lineage: Bacteria > Pseudomonadota > Alphaproteobacteria > Caulobacterales > Caulobacteraceae > Brevundimonas. Next base: position 102,847 of record NZ_JAIXTC010000015.1, read on the forward strand.
CGCCGGTGCCGGCCACGTCCGGCCTGCTGGTGTTCGGGATCATCGGCGGGGCGGTGCTGCCCCTGATCGGCGGGCTGATCGGGGACCACGCGCCGACGCTCAACCCCGTCTTCTACGTGCCGCTGGTCGGCTACCTGATCCTGGTCGGGTTCGCTGTCCTGTCGGCACGCGCCAAGACCCACGGCATCGCCGGCCCGGTTTCCGGGGGGCACTGAGGACGCGGGGGCCCTGGAGCCTGATCCGTTGAGGCGGAATCGCTACGCGATTCCGCCGATGCGGTGAATCAGGCTCCAGATATGAGCGAGAGCATGATTCACGCCTTCGCCAGAACCGCGTAGCGGTTCTGTCTCAAGCGATCATGCTCTAGCCCCCGTAGCCGCGCCCGCCTCCGCCGAAGCCGCCGCGCGAGACGACGGTCGTGCGGCTCTGCACCCGGCTCGGGGCCTGACGCGCAACGTCGGTCCCGTAGTCGCGGCCGTTGGCGATCTGACGACCCGTGCGGTAGTCACGGGTCAAGTATCCGCCGCCGTAGCCGTTCTGGTAGGCGCCGTTGCGGTCGCGGTACAGCGGTCCGCCGCCGCGATAGCCTCCGCCGTTCAGGAGCTGGCCGATCACGAACCCGGTCAGCAGGGGCGTGAAGAAGGAGCCGCCTGAACCGTTGGGCCGACACTGGTCGGGGCCCCATTCGCCTTCGCATTCGGACTGGGTCGCATAGCGCGGCGCGGTCGTCTCCGCCTGCGTCCGCGCATTGGCCTCGGCGGCGTCGCATTCCGCGTCGGTGATGTCATTGGCCGCCTTGCACTCGTCCAGCGAGGTATAGGCCAGGGCCAGCTCGGGCTCAGGGACTGCGACCTGGGGCGCGCCGCAGGCGGCCAGCGAGAAGGACGCCGTGGCCATCAGACTGGTGACCTGCAGCGTGCGCGACCGCTTCAGGCGGCGCATGGTTTTCGTCTCGGCGGGGGAGGGGGTGTCGCTCATCTTGCCCTCAGGTCGTCATGCAGGCGGCGTTCAGCAAGCCGACGCAGATGGAAATGGACGCCAGATAGATGGCTGCGGCGATCTCGCCGGCCTCGATGCGGGTCGCCAGGTTCCTGAACGCGAGGCGGCTGATGACCACGAAGACGCCGATCTGGATCACGCCGGCCAGGCTCGCCCAGGCCGCGAACTCCATCAGGCTGACGGTGTGCGACAGGGCCGAGGCCAGAGGCAGGACATAGCCGATCAGGGCGCCCCCCAATGCAATGGCCGCCGCCGGGTTGCCGTCCCGGATCAGGGTCCGCTCATGATAGGGCGTGACCCACTGGTAGATCAGCTTGAACGCCACGGTGAAGACCCCCGCCGCGGCGAAGGCGATGACGAAGGCCGTGGCCCCCGTCTGGAATGCGAACCAGTCCATCGTGTCTCTATTCCTTCTCGTGCAGGCGGCTCATGCCGTGAACTCGCCGACTTCCAGGGGGATGCCGACCATGATCTCGTGGCTGATGTCGGCGGATTTTCCGGGCGCCTTCTCGGGCTCCATCTCGAGCGCCAGCATCAGTTCGCGCCCGCCCGAGAGCTCGCGCGCATACAGCATGCAGGTCTGGAAAATCCGGCCATAGGGGACGGTCGCCGTCCGGCTGTCCCAGATCGATTCCCACAGGGTCACCGGCGGCTGGCGCGCATCGCTCTCGGCGAACCAGTAGCGGGGATAGGAGGGCAGTTCCTCGGCCGCCCCGTCGAACACGGGCTCGCTCAGCCGATCGGTCCAGACGCGGCGCTCTCGCGGGCCGGGCGGATAGGCGCTGGTCCAGGGGATGAAGAGGGAGAAGTCATAGGCCTCGGCGCCCGTGGCGTCGTCGCTCATGGCCTGAAGCATGACATGGTCGTCGGTATAGAAGCGATGCACATGCTGGCCACTGTCCAGCGCGATCGTGCCCTGGGCCGTGATCTCCAGCGCATCGCGGTCGAGGTCGAAGACCGTTTCCGGCTGCAGCCGGCGCCAGGCCAGAGGGTCCAGCGACACGGTCCGGCCCAGGGTGATGTTGCGCACCACCGCCAGGCGATTGACGGGTTCCGCAGCAGGCTGTCCACCGAAGAGACGCTTGAACATGGTCTGGTCTTTACGCCGCATCGGTCGCGGCAACGAATGAAATTCGCATCCCGCTTGTCGAACGTCAAGTGTTCATGTTACGCGTTACATGCAACATGATCGATGCTGTCGACATCCCCACGTCTGCGCCCGGCACGGATCGCATCCGCGCCTGGCGAAAGGCACGTCGCGACGCCGGCATGATCAAGCTGGAATTCTGGGTCCCCAGGGACTGCCGTGACGATGTCCGCGCCGCCGTGCACGCCATCGTCACCGATTCGACCCGGGGGCCCGCGCTTGCGCCCCGCCGACCACGCCCCACCTCAATGCCATCAACCGGAGCCGATCTACACATGGACGCCGTCATCGAAACCGCCTGGACCGTTCCCGCCATCAAGGCGGCGCTGGAAGACTCGTCGCTGGTTCGCGAGGGGGAAATGACCCTGCGCGTGCTGGAGGGGGCTGACCCCGTGCTGCTGGCGACCATGCATGAATACGGCGACCTGCCGATCTACCTGTCGGTCGGCGGGGCCCAGATCGTGGTCTCGGTCCTGCTGTGGCCGGTGTCGGAACAGGCCGATACCGCCCGGTTCAACGAGTTCCTGCTCAAGGCCCAGCGGGTCGTGCCCCTGTCGAACTTCGCCATCACCACGGTCGGTGATCAGGATGTCTATGAACTGATGGGCGAGCTGTCGTCGAAGACGACGCTTCAGACTATCCTGATCGAACTGCGCACCCTGGCCGAGAACGCCATCGACGCGACCAGCCTTCGCGACACCTTCGGCGCCGCCTGACCCTTCGGAGACTACAGACATGTCCATGCTCGCCAAACTCTCCGCCCTGTTCCGCGGCACCGCCCATGACGCCGCCCAGGGCGTCGTCGACCAGAACGCCCTGAAGATCCTCGACCAGGAAATCCGCGACGCCGACACCGCCCAGGGCAAGGCCCGCGACGACCTCGCCGGCCTCGTCGCCCGCCGCCGGATGGCCGAGAACGAAATGACCTCGTTCCGCGACCAGATCGCCAAATACGAGTCGTCGACCCGCGCCGCCCTCGGCCAGGGCAAGACCGACCTCGCCCGCGAGGTCGCCGGCCGCATCGCCGAGCTGGAATCCGAGATCGGCACGCGCGGCCCGCTGATCGAGAACATGAAAGCGGCCGAGGCCCGCCTGCGCACCGCCATCGCCTCGACCGACCAGAAGATCGAGACCCTGCGTCGCGAGATCGACATCGTGAAGGTCAATGAGTCGGTGCAGCGCGCCCAGACCTCGGTCGCCCTGCAATCAGCCGGCGCCCACTCGCGCATCGGCTCGGCCGCCGACAGCCTGCAACGCATCAAGCAGCGCCAGGCGGTCCAGGAAGAACGCCTGCGCGTCGGCCAGGAGTTCGAGGACAAGCGCACGGGCGCCGACCTCGACGCCAAGCTGAAGGAGGCCGGCATCCTGCCCGGTCATTCGTCGGCCGACGACGTGCTGGCCCGTCTGACGCAGCAGGACGTGACGGTGGTGACGCCGCGCATCGGCCAGACGACGCCGGCCGCCGATAAAGAGCCGGGCTAGGGAGCAGTCTCCTCCCCGTCGGCGAAGGCCGATGGGGAGGTGGCTCATCGCGGTCAGCGATGAGACGGAGGGGGCGACACGGTGTCTCCGATGATTCGCCACCCGCCGCTGACTCCAGCCGTTACCTCGCCCCCTCCGTCACGACGCGAATGCGCGTCGTGCCACCTCCCCATTCGCCAGGCGGCGAACGGGGAGGAGACAGGAAGCAACATGCAACGCCTTATCCTCCCCACGCGTCCCGACTGGCAGGCGAAGGCCGATAGCCTCGGCTTCACCTGGCATCACACCTCGGGAGATCCCTACTGGTCCGACGACGTCGCCTATGCCTTCACCCTTCAGGAGGTGGAGGAGGGGATCGAGGCGCCGACGGCCGAACTACACCAGATGTGCCTCGACCTGGTCGACGAGGCGGTGAAGTCCGAACGGCTGATGGGACTGCTCGACATCCCGGAAAAGCTCCGGGACTACGTCGCCGACAGCTGGAAACGGGGTGATCCGTCGCTCTACGGGCGCTTTGACTTCGCCTATGACGGCCAGGGTCCGGCCAGGCTGTACGAATACAACGCCGACACCCCGACCTCGATCTACGAGAGCGCCGTGTTCCAGTGGCTGTGGCTGGAGGACCGGATCGCCGACGGGTCGCTGCCTGCCGACGCCGACCAGTTCAACAGCCTGCACGAGAAGCTGGTCGACCGATTCCGCGCCATCTTCCCCGACGGCGGTTTCGTCCATTTCTCCTCCGATCCCGACTTCGTCGAGGATCGCCAGACGGTGCGCTTCCTCGAGGATCTGGCCAGACAGGCCGGGCTCGATCCGAAATTCGTGGCCATCGGCGATATCGGCCTGAACGCCGACGGCCGGTTTGTGGACGAAGAGAACTGGCTGATCCAGGCGATGTTCAAACTCTATCCGTGGGAACAGATGCTGCGCGACGACTATGCCGAGCCCCTGCCGACGGCCGGGGTCACGGTGCTGGAGCCGGCCTGGAAATCGATCCTGTCCAACAAGGGCATCCTGCCGCTGTTGTGGGAACGCCACGCCGGCCACCCCAACCTGCTGGAGAGCTATTTCGAGGACGATCCCAAGGCCTCGGCCCTCTCTTCGGCCCACGTCCGCAAACCCCTCTGCTCGCGCGAGGGCGACAACATCTCGATCGTCGAGCCCGGCGGGACGGAGCAGGGTGTCGACGGCGGCTATGACGGCCGTGCCATCCTTCAGGCCGTTCACGCTCCGCCGGTCTTCGACGGTCGCTACGCCATCATCGGCTCCTGGGTCGCGGGCGAAGAGCCGGCCGGCATGTCGGTGCGCGAGGACGAGGGCCGGATCACGCGGAACGTCTCGCGCTTCGTACCCCACTTCATTCGCGACTGAGCCCGGGGCCGCTTGAACGCAGGGGAACGACGGGGCATGTGAATCCCATGCTCTCCCGCCTGTTTCCCAATCGGCCCGCCCGGCCGGCGTCGCGCACGCCGCCCGGCTGCGTGATCTGGGCGGTGGGCGATATCCACGGTCGTTCGGATCTGGCCGACCGCCTGATCCAGGCCGTCCGCGCCGATCTTCATGCCGCCGAGGCCACGCGCAAGGTGGTGGTCTTCCTGGGCGACTATGTCGATCGCGGACTGGATTCCCGCGGCGTGCTGAACCAGCTGATCAATCTCGCGGCCGATCCGGGGCTCGAGGTCCATCTCCTCCGCGGCAATCACGAGGAGCGGATGGAGGCCTTCCTGCACGATCCACAGGTCGGCCCGTCCTGGTGCGACTACGGCGGCCGCGACACCCTGGTCTCCTACGGCGTCAATCCGCCGTCGATGAGGGGCGACGTCCAGGCCTGGGCCGAGGCGTCTCGCGCGCTCGCCGAAGCCCTTCCGCAGTCGCATCACGAGTTGCTGGCCCGCCTCGAGAACTCGGTCTCCATAGGCGACTATTTCTTCGCCCACGCCGGCGCCCGTCCCGGCGTCGCCCTGACGGTCCAGTCGCCCGAAGACCTGCTGTGGATTCGCCAGCCGTTCCTCGATCATGCCGGCCTGTTCGAGCAGGTGGTCGTCCACGGCCACACCCCGATCGAGGCGGTGCATTCCGACGCGCGCCGGATCGGCGTCGATACCGGCGCCTATGCCACCAATGTGCTGTCCGCGGTCCGTCTCGAACGCGAGACGCGGGTCCTGCTGCAGGCGACGGGACGCGCCGGCCGGGTGGCGATCACCACCTCGGCCCTGTCGATCTAGGCCGAACGGCCGGCCCGCTTCGCGCGAAACGCCGTCCAGAGATCGGCGATGATCAGATGGCTCAGGCTCCACGGCTCGATCAGATAGCGTCGCGCCAGCCGCTTCGGATCGTGGACCAGACGGAACAACCATTCGAGGCCCATCCGGCCCATCCATCGCGGCGCGGCCTTCTGTTCGCCGGCCTCGTAGTCGAAGGCGGCGCCGACCGAGAAGACGGCGCAGTTGGGCAGGGCGTCCAGATTGTCGAGGATCCAGAGTTCCTGTCGCGGCATGCCCATTCCGACGAACAGGATGTGGGGATCGAAGGCCTTCACCTCGTTGACGACGACGGTATTGTCCCGCGAGCCCGGCGTGGCGATGAAATAGCCGTCACGGGCGCGAATGTCGGCGTTCGGATATTCGGCGGCCAGTCTCCCACGCGCCCGTTCGACCACATGTCGCGCGCCGCCCACATACATGATGCGCCAGCCCTTGCGGTCGGCCAGGCTCCAGAAATGGTCGCGCCAGTCCAGATAGGTGCAACGGTGGAAGGCCTTGCCGTGCAGGCCCAGCAATTTGGCGAAATGGATCAGGGGGGTGGAATCGACCTCGACCAGGTCGGCCCGTTCGTAGAAGCGCTGAAGTCGCGGCTCCTTTTGCAGCAGGGCGAGGCTGTTCAGATTGTGATTGGCGATGAGCACCTTTCGGCGCGCGTCGACCCAGGTCTCGAGGTGGTGCAGAACCTCTTCAGGCCGGACCAGATCGACGGTCTGGCCCAGCAGGCGCACGCGCTCACGCTCGCGCCGGGCCTTGCGAAAGGGCGACCGCACCTGTTGGCGGCGCTCAAGTCCTGCGGCTTCGGGCAGAAGAAGGGGCGAGGAGTCTGTCATGGCGCAATCCTGCGCAGACGAGGCTCAAGATCGGGTAAGAGGACAGGCTTAACAGGGTATGGACCGCAACGGGCGCGGCCGTGACCTTTTGCGCCGCACCATTCGCTGGGGTAGAGCTGGCGACCTGTCGCCGGGGAGAGTTTGATGCGCGTGACGATGATTGGCACCGGCTATGTCGGTCTGGTGTCCGGCGCCTGTTTCGCCGACTTCGGCCACACGGTCGTCTGCGTCGACAAGGACCCGTCCAAGATCGAACGGCTGAACGCGGGCGAGATCCCGATCTTCGAGCCGGGCCTGGAGCAGCTGGTCGCCGACAACGTCAAGGCCGGCCGCCTGTCGTTCACCCTCGACGGCGCCGAAGCGATCCGGTCGGCCGATGTCGTCTTCATCGCGGTCGGCACCCCGACGCGGCGCGGCGACGGCCATGCCGACCTGTCCTACGTCTACGCCGCCGCCGAGGAGATCGCCGGACTGGTCGAAGGCTTTACGGTCGTGGTCAACAAGTCGACCGTGCCGGTCGGCACCGGCGACGAGGTCGAGGCCATCATCCGCCGCGTCAATCCTGACGCGGAGTTCGCCGTCGTCTCCAATCCCGAGTTCCTGCGCGAAGGCGCCGCGATCGAGGACTTCAAGCGCCCGGACCGCGTCGTGGTCGGCACGGACGATGACCGCGCCAGGGCCGTGATGGCCGAGGTCTATCGCCCGCTCAGTCTCAACGACTTCCCCGTCATCTATACGTCGCGCCGGACCTCGGAGCTGATCAAATACGCCGGCAACGCCTTCCTCGCTTTGAAGATCACCTTCATCAACGAGATCGCCGACCTGTGCGAACAGGTCGGCGCCGACGTGCAGCAGGTCGCCAAGGGCATCGGTCTGGACGGGCGGATCGGATCGAAATTCCTCAACGCCGGCCCCGGTTACGGCGGCTCCTGCTTCCCCAAGGACACCGTCGCCCTGGTCCGCACGGCCCAGCAGTACGGCACGCCGGTCCGGCTGGTGGAGACCACGGTCGAGGTCAATGATGCGCGCAAGAAGGCCATGGCCGACCGGGTCATCGCGGCCCTGGGCGGCTCCGGCGCGGGCAAGACCGTCGGCATCCTCGGCCTGGCCTTCAAGCCGAACACCGACGACATGCGCGATGCGCCGAGCCTCGACATCGTCCCTGCCCTGATCGCCGCGGGTGTAAAGGTGCAGGCCTATGATCCCGAAAGCATGCACGAGGCGCAGAAGCTTCTGCCCGATGTGGACTACCGCGATGACGCCTACAGCGCGATCGAGGACGCCGACGCCGTCGTCATCCTGACCGAGTGGGACCAGTTCCGCGCCCTGGATCTGGACCGGGTCAAGCTTCTGGCCCGCGCGCCGGTGGTCGTCGATCTGAGGAACGTCTATCGCCCCGCCGAGATGCGGGCGCGCGGCTTCGCCTACACCAGCATCGGCCGGGGCTGAGCGCGGTGACCGTCATCGTCACCGGGGCTGCCGGCTTCGTCGGCATGCATGTCGCTGAACGCCTGCTCCAGCGCGGCGAGACGGTGATCGGCGTCGACGATTTCAACGCCTACTACGACGTTTCGCTGAAGGAGCTTCGGGCCCGGCGCCTGGCCGGCTGGCCGGAGTTCCGCATGGTCCGGGCCGATATCGCCGATGCCGAGGCCATGGCGGAACTGGTCCGGTCTTCGGGCGCGACGCGGGTCGTGCACCTCGCCGCCCAGGCCGGGGTTCGCTACTCGATCGAGAACCCGTTCGCCTACCAGCGCTCGAACCTTCAGGGCCATCTCTCGATCCTAGAGGCCTGCCGCCACAACGGCGTCGAGCATCTGGTCTATGCGTCCTCCAGTTCGGTCTACGGCGACCGGCCGCTGGCCGGGCAGGGGTTCCGCGAGGACGATCCGACGGTGTCGCCCGTTTCGCTCTATGCCGCCACCAAACGGTCCTGCGAACTGATCAGCCAGAGCTACGCTTCGCTCTACGGCTTCCCCCAGTCGGGCCTGCGGTTCTTCACCGTCTATGGGCCGATGGGCCGGCCGGACATGGCCTATTTCAGCTTCACCGAGAAGATCATGCGGGGCGACCCCATCGAAGTCTACGGTGAGGGGAAGATGGCGCGCGACTTCACCTTCGTGGACGACATCGTCGACGGGGTGGTCGGGGTGCTCGACAATCCCCCGGCCCGGGGCGGGCACGAGGTCTACAACATCGGCGACTCCAGCCCGGTCGGCCTGATGGACATGATCTCCACGCTCGAGACGGCGCTCGGGCGCGAGGCGGTCAAGATCATGCGGCCGATGCAGGCCGGCGACGTCACGGCCACCTATGCCGACGTGTCCAAGCTCAACGCCCTGACCGGCTACGCACCCAGGGTCGCCCTGGCCGAGGGCCTTGGCCGGTTCGTGGCCTGGTGGCGGGACTGGCGAGCGGTCTGAGTTTGCGGCGGGGTGGGGGCCGTCAGCTTCCGTAAGCCGCCCCTCGCTATCGCCGTGGTGAAGCGATGCTATATCTGCGCGCCTGACGGTCGGGATTCGACCGCAATGCTCGTGGGGGGCGCATATGCCGGATCAAGTCACAGTCACCACCAACCAGGGCTGGTTCAGCCGCATCGGCTCGGCCTTCGCCGGCGTTCTGGTCGGCATCGTCCTGATCTTCGCCTGCGTCTGGGGGCTGGCCTGGAACGAGGGCAATGCCGTCAAGGTCGCGCGCGGCCTGACCGAGGGCGCTGGCGCCGTAGTCGAGGCGCCCGCCTCGCCAATCGATCCCGCCAACGACCAGAAACTGGTGCACGTCACCGGCGCAGTCGCGGTGACCGCGCCCCTGGAGGACAATGAGTTCGGTGTCTCCGCGACGGGCGTGAAACTCTCGCGCACGGCCGAAATGTACCAGTGGCAGGAGGAGTCGAAATCCGAGAGCCGCACCAAGCTGGGCGGCGGCGAGGAGACCGTCACCACCTATACCTACACCAAGGTCTGGTCCTCGACCGCGATCGATTCCAGCGGGTTCAATACCCCGGCCGGCCACGAAAACCCGGAGATGCCGATCGAGAACGCCGAAATCTATGCGACCGACGCCACCCTGGGCGACTACCGGCTGGAAGAGAACGTCCTCGCCCAGATCGGGGGAGCCCAGCCGCTGAACCTGGTGGAGCAGACTGACGCCATCGACGCGGCCGCCGGCGAGGCCTCGAGTCACGCCGTGTCGCAAGGCACGATCTTCTTCGGCGAAGACGCCCAGGCCCCGGTCATCGGCGACACCCGCGTTTCGTATGAAGTCACGCCCGCGTCGGAAATCAGCGTCGTCGCCCGTCAGAACGGCGACAACTTCCTCGACTACCGCGCCCGCAACGGTTCCGAGTTCCTGCTGGTCGCCGACGGCGACGTGCCGGCAGGCGACATGTTCCAGGACGCCCAGGACGCCAACAACATGATCGCCTGGATCATCCGCGTCGTCGGCATGGTCCTGCTGATGGTCGGCTTCGGTCTGATCCTGGCGCCGTTCGGGGTGCTGGCCGATGTTCTGCCTCTGGCCGGGACGATCGTCCGGATGGGCACGGGTCTGATCGGCTTCGTCCTGGGCCTGATCGTCGGGACGGTGACCATCGCCCTGGCCTGGCTGGCCTTCCGCCCGATCACCACGATCATCATCCTGGCCATCGGCGGGGCCATCGCCTTCGCCGTCTACCGCTTCGGCCGCGGGCGTTCGAAGAAGAAACTGGCCGAGGAAGCCGCCGCCGCCCCTGCGGCCTGAGGTTTCCGCCTCCTGACCTTTCGTCAGGGGCATGCTATGCGGGGAGGGCCATGTCCTCCCCGTCCATTCTCCGCCTCCACCCTGACGACGATGTCGCCGTCGCCGTCCGCGCCCTGACCACCGGGGAAGACCTGGGGGAGGGGCTCATCGTCGGCGCCGACGTTCCCGCCGGTCACAAGATCGCGCTGAAGCCCGTCCCCGTCGACGGACAGGTCCGCAAATATGGCCAGGTGATCGGCGCGGCGACCGCCGCCATCGCGCCCGGCGACTGGGTCCACGTCCACAACCTCGGCATCGGCGATATCTCGGCCCGCGCTGACACCGGTGTCGTCGCGGGCGTGTCCGCGACGTCCGCAGAGCCCCGCACCTTCGACGGCTACCTCCGCGCCGACGGCCGGGTGGGGACGCGCAACTATCTGGCGGTGGTCACCTCGGTGAACTGCTCGGCCATGGTCGCCCGCCGCATCGCCCGCGAAGTCGAGACCCGGCTCGGGGACAGTCATCCGCATATCGACGGCGTCGTCGCCATCACCCACGGCTCGGGTTGCGGCATGGCGTCGGAAGGCGAGGCGATGGACATGCTGCGGCGGACCCTGTCGGGCTATGCGCGTCACCCCAATGTCGCCGGCGTCCTGATGCTGGGTCTCGGCTGCGAGACCAACCAGATTTCCAGCCTGATGGAGGCGGAGGGTCTGACCGGCTCCGCCGACCTCGGCGTCATGGCGATTCAGGACGAGGGCGGCGCTGCCTCCACGATCCAGCGCGGCGTCGACCGCCTCATGGAGATGGTCGACCGTGCCGGCGCCCTCGAGCGCACGCCCCAGCCGGTGTCGAAACTGGTTGTCGGCCTGCAATGCGGCGGCTCCGACGGTTATTCCGGCATGACCGCCAACCCGGCGCTCGGCCGGGCCGTCGACCTGATCGTCGGCCAGGGCGGGACGGCGATCCTGTCGGAGACGCCCGAGATCTACGGCGCCGAACACCTGCTGACCGGCCGCGCCTCGCCCGAGGTCGCCGCCAAACTCATGGACCGCATCGCCTGGTGGGAGCGCCACGTCGAGACCACCGGCGGCTCGCTCGACAACAATCCCTCGGCCGGCAACAAGGCCGGCGGACTGACGACCATCCTTGAAAAGTCGCTCGGTGCCGTGGCCAAGGCCGGTTCCGCGCCGCTGTCGGCCGTCTATGAATATGCCGACCCGGTCACCGCCCACGGCCTCGTCTTCATGGACACCCCCGGCTACGATCCCGTGTCGGCCACCGGGCAGATCGCAGGCGGGGCCACCCTGATCTGTTTCACCACGGGGCGGGGCTCGGTCTTCGGGGCCAAGCCGGCTCCCAGTCTGAAGCTGGCGACCAACTCGGCGCTCGCCCGCCGCATGCCCGACGACATCGACATCGACTGCGGCCGGGTGCTCGACGAGGGGATGTCTCTGGACGCCCTCGGCGCCGAGATCTTCGAGACCATCCTCGCCACCGCCTCCGGCAAGGTCACGGCCTCGGAAGCGCTGGGCTTCGGCGAGGACGAGATCCAGCCCTGGCGCCTCGGCGCGACGATGTAGGCGTCAGTCAGCCTCGGTCTTCAAATAGGCGATGATGTCGGCGCGACGCTGTCCGTCCTTGATGCCGGGGAAGGTCATCTTGGTGCCGACGATATGCTCCCGCGGCTTCTCGAGGAAGTCATACAGGCGCTGCTCGTCCCAGCTCCCGCCCGCTGCCGCCATGGCGGTGCTGTAGCGATAGTCCGCCACCGTGCCGACCGGCCGTCCGACGATCGCGTGCAGGCTCGGCCCGACCCGGTTCACCCCGGCCTCGACCGCGTGACAGCTGCGGCACTGGCCGAAGCCGATGCGGCCGGCCTCGACATCGCCGGTCAGCTCGGTGATGTCGGCGACCTGGACAGTCGGCGTCTCGGCCTTGTCCGGCCTCGGAGGCTCGCCGGAACAGGCCGCCAGCAGGCTCGCTCCAAGCAGAATCAGGACTTTCGGCGTCGTCATGGAGGTCCCCGGTTTTCGCAGCGGACCTATGCTGCGGTCGACAGCCCTGTCAACGCGACGCGACGCCCGTCTTGGAGACGTAACGAAGCGGGTCTAAGCGGGGCGACCGCAACTGATCCGGTGTCCCGATGTCCCGACTGTCCGCCCGCCTGCTGCTGACCCTGGCGACCTGCCTCATCGCCCCGGCGGCGATCGCCCAGACCCCGTCACCTGCGGCTCCCGGACCGGCACCCGAGCGCCCGTCGCTGGTGGTGACCATCGTCGTCGATCAGTTCAGTTCGAACCTGTTCAACCAGTATCGCGACCGGTTCACCGGCGGCCTGCACACCCTGGCGTCCCAGGGCCTGGTCTACGCCAACGGCTTCCAGCAGCATGCGATGACCGAGACCTGCCCCGGTCACGCCACCGTCCTGACCGGCGTGAATCCCTCCAGTGCCGGTATCCCGGCCAATGACTGGATCGACCGCGCGACGGGACAGGAGGTCTATTGCCTCGCGGCGCCGGAGAACACGCTGGCCCACGGCCGCAACACCGACAACGGCCCGGTCGGCCCCGGCAACCTGCGCGCCACCACGCTCGGCGACTGGCTCAAGGCGCGCGAGCCCGGCACCCGCATCTTCACCGTCTCGGGCAAGGACCGCGGCGCCATCAACCTGGCCGGCCATCACGGCGACGGCGTCTTCTGGATGACCGACGGCTTCGGCTTCACCACCTGGGTCGAGCCGGGCCAGACGGCCGAGGCGCGGCTGGCGCCCGTCGCCGCCCTGAACGCCCGCATCAATGCGCGGCTCGCCGCCTCTCCGCCGACCTGGACCTATACCCGCCCCGAGTGCCGCGCGCTGGAAGGCGACTGGACCATCGGAACCCAGACCTTCCACGCCACCCTGCCGCCGGCACGCGGGTTCAAGCTCGATACCTCGCCCGTGCTGGACGAACTGACGCTGGAAGCCGCGATCGATCTGCTGGACACCCAGTCACTGGGACGTCGCGGCGTGACCGACGTCCTGGGCGTCAGCCTGTCGGGCACCGACCGCATCGGCCACGCCTTCGGCACCCAGGGACCGGAGATGTGCGAACAGATGTACCGTCTCGACGTCGCCCTCGGCGTCTTCCTCGATCGCCTGTCCCAGGTTCCTGGCGGCGTGGTGGTCGTCCTGACCGCCGACCACGGCGGATCCGACTTCCCCGAACGCATGCAGGAACGCGGCTATGAGGACGCCGTGCGCGGCGACCCCGCCCTGCTGGGCCGGATCAATACGGCGCTGCAGGCGCGTTTCGACCTCACTACGCCCCCGTTGTCCTATGGGGGCTCCGGCCTGATGGTCGTGGGCGAGGGCAATATCGAACTGGCCGATCCGCGCCGCGACGAGATCGCCGCCGCCGCTGTCGAATTGCTGCGCGGCGAAGCCAACATCGCCGGCGCCTGGACCATCGAGGAGGTCCTCGCCTCGCCTCTGCCGCGCCCGGGGCAGAGCCCCCAGGAACTGACCCTGATGGAACGTCACCGCCTGAGCGCCGTCGCGGGGCGTTCGCCGGACATCGTCGTCTCCCAGTGGCCCAACACGACCACCGTGCCCGGCAGCGCCACCGGCACCCTGTCCACCCACGGCACGGCCTGGGACTACGACCGCGGCGTGCCGATCGTCTTCTGGTCGCCCGGAATGCAGGGCCAGGAACGGTTCTTCCCCATCCGCACCATCGACATCGCCCCGACCCTGGCGGCCATCGTCGGCGTCGACACGCCCGCCACGGTCGAGGGGCGTTGCATGGATCTGGGCCTCGGCGGCGCCTGCCCGGCGAAGTAACAGAGACTCACTTCTGGTTTCCCGGAACGGCGCCGTCCTTCCCCCGGGCGCGTTTCGTGGCACAACAGCGTCAGGGAAACGCGACCGGCCAACGGGACCACTATGAACAGAGCACGCCGCGCGCGCATCGTCGCGACGCTGGGACCCGCCAGCAGGGCGCCCGGCATGGTCAAGGCCCTGGCCCAGGCCGGGGTCGATGTCTTCCGTCTAAACTTCAGCCACGGCTCTCATGAGGACCATGCCGCCAACCTCAAGGCCGTGCGCGGGGCCGAACTGGCGCTGAAGCGTCCGCTGGGCGTTCTCGCCGACCTGCAGGGACCCAAGCTCCGCCTCGGCCGGTTCGCCGATGTCGAGATCGCCGTGAAGCCGGGTCACAAGATGCGGTTCGATCTGGACCCCACCCCCGGCGACGCGACTCGGGTCCAGATGCCGCATCCCGAAATCTTCAAGGCCCTGCGCGAGGGGATGCTGCTGCTGCTCGACGACGGCCGGGTCCGGCTGCGCGTGGGCAAGCGCACCGACGAATGGTGCGACGTGACGGTCGAGAGCGGCTCGAAGCTGTCGGACCGCAAGGGCGTCGCCGTGCCTGAGGCCATCATCCCGGTCTCGGCCCTGACCCCCAAGGACCGCGAGGACCTCGCCTTCGCCCTGCGTATCGGCGTCGACTGGGTCGCCCTGTCCTTCGTTCAGAAGGCCGAGGACATGGCCGAGCTGAAGTCGATCGTGAAGGGCCGGGCCGCCTGTCTGGCCAAGATCGAGAAGCCCCAGGCGCTCGACGCCCTCGACAGTATTCTCGACTACTGCGACGGCGTCATGGTCGCGCGCGGCGACCTCGGCGTGGAAATGCCGGCGGAGGAGGTCCCGGTCGCCCAGAAGCGGATCATCCGCGCCGCCCGCCAGCGCGGCGTTCCGGTCATCGTCGCCACCCAGATGCTGGAATCCATGACCTCGTCGCCTGCCCCGACCCGGGCCGAGGCGTCCGACGTCGCCAATGCGGTCTATGAGGGCGCCGACGCCCTGATGCTGTCGGCCGAGACGGCGTCCGGCGACTATCCGCTGGAATCGGTGGGCATCATGAACCGGATCATGGAGCGGGTCGAAGCCGATCCCCTGTGGCCCAGCCTGATGGACGCCGAACACGCCGGGATGGACGATTTCGACGCCGACGCCCTCGTCGCCGCCGCCCGCAAGGCCGGCGAGGCCCAGTCCACCGCCTGTATCGTCGTCTTCACCACCCTGGGCGGCACTGCGCGTCGCATGTCGCGCGAACGCCCGCTCCAGCCCGTCCTCGCGTTGACCCCCAAGCCCGAGACCGCCCGTCGCCTCGCCCTCGTCTGGGGCCTGGAATCCCGCCTCGGCAAGGAGCCGACGAGCCTGGAAGACGTCACCGACGACGCCGTCAATTCCGCCATGGAGTTCGGCCTCGCCGAGCCCGGCCAGCGCATCCTGATCCTCGCCGGCACGCCCTTCGGCGCCCCGGGGGCTGCGAATCTCCTGCGACTGGCGCATGCTCCGGCCAAGGGGAAGGCGCGCAAGTAGCGTCGGTCCCGCCGGGACCCTCAT
The DNA here is from genome assembly GCF_027484365.1 of Brevundimonas sp. GTDB lineage: Bacteria > Pseudomonadota > Alphaproteobacteria > Caulobacterales > Caulobacteraceae > Brevundimonas. Next base: position 118,672 of record NZ_JAIXTC010000015.1, read on the forward strand.
GATCAAATACCTCGGCTCCAAGCGGGCCCTGCTGGATCCGATCGTCGCCGCCGTCCGCGCCTTGCTGCCGGAAGGCGGCCATGTCTGTGATCTGTTTTCCGGCACCGCCCGCGTCGGCCATGCGCTGAAGGGGGAGGGGTTCCGGGTCTGGTCGAACGACCACAACGCCTATGCCCACGCCCTCGCCACCGCCTATGTCCAGGCCGACCGCGGCGTCTGGCATGACCGCGCCGCCGCCGTCCTCGCCGACCTCGCCGCCACCCCGCCGTCGCCCGGCTGGTTCACCCGTGCCTTCTGCGAGGACGCCCGCTATTTCACGCCGGAGAACGGCGCCCGCATCGACGCCATGCGCGACCGGATTGAGGCCATGGGGCTGGATCCCGAGCTCAAGGCCATCGCCCTGGTCTCCCTGATGGAGGCCGCCGACCGGGTCGATTCCACGGCCGGCCTGCAGATGGCCTATATGAAGTCCTGGGCCGCGCGGGCTTTGAAACCTCTCGAACTGCGAATGCCTGCGCTCCAGCCCGCCGTCGCCGCCGGTCCCTGCCACGCCACCCGGGCCGATGCGCTGGAGACGGCCGCCGCCTTCGACGGCGACCTCGTCTATCTCGACCCGCCCTACAACCAGCATTCCTACCTGGGAAATTACCATGTCTGGGAAAGCCTGATCCTGTGGGACCGGCCCGAGACCTACGGGATCGCCAACAAGCGGATCGATGTGAAGACGCGCAAGAGCGCCTTCAACTCCCGCCCCGGCATCGGCCCCGCGCTCCAGGCGGTGATCGAGGCGATCCGCGCACCCAACCTGATCGTGTCCTTCAACGACGAGGGCTATCTGAGCCGCGATCAGCTGGTCGAGATGCTGTCGGCCCGCGGCCATGTGCAGGTCGTGGAGATCCCTCGCCCCCGCTACGTCGGCGCCCGGATCGGCATCCATAATCCCAGGGGCGAGAAGGTCGGGGCGGTGGGGCGGCTGCGCAACGTCGAATACCTTTTCGTCGTCACCGAACGGCCCGTCGCGCTCGCCGCTTGACCCTTCGTGGAACGAGGGTCTCACTGCGGTCGTTAAGGCGGCATGGAAGAGATGATCGTGACCCAGGGGCCAGGCTACCGCACGCGTCCGGGCGCCGTTCTCGACGCCGTGACCGCCTGGCAGACTGCGGCCTGGCGTGCGCCCGCCGCCACCCGGTTCGACAGCCGTCCGGCCAATGACTTCCTGTCCCGCGCTGACGCCATCGCTCCTGTGACCTTCGAGGTTCAGCCGGCCGAACGGGAAGACCTCCCGCGCTGGATCGTCGTCGCCATCGGCTGCGTCGTCGCGGCCCTGCTCGGCGCCCTGCTCGGCGGGATGATGTCCGTCTAGGTGCCCAGCAGGGCCCGGATCGGCGCCCAGCTGCGCCGGTGAATGGCGCAGGGTCCCATCGCCTTCAGCGCCGCCTGGTGGATCGGCGCGTTGTACCCCTTGTGCGAGGCGAAGCCGTAACCGGGGTATTCGGCGTCCATCTCGATCATGATCTGGTCCCGCGCCGTCTTGGCCAGGATGGAGGCCGCCGCGATCGAGAGCGACAGCCCGTCGCCGCCGACCGCCGTCTCCACCTCGCAGGGCAGTTTGAACCGGTAGTTTCCATCCACCAGGGCCGCTTTCGGCGGCACACTCATCGCCTCGATGGCCCGGCGCATAGCCAGGCCGGTGGCCTGCAGGATGTTCAGGTCCTCGATCTCCTCCGGTGAGGCCAACCCCACGCCCCAGGCGATGGCCCGCGCCTTGATCTCGACCGCGAGCCCGTCGCGTCGTGCCGCCGTCAGGGCCTTGGAGTCGTCGATGCCTTCGGGAATGTCGTCCGCGCTCAGGATCACCGCGCCCGCCGAGACCGGCCCGGCCCACGGCCCGCGCCCGGCCTCGTCCACGCCGCAGACCAGTCCGACGACACGCCGGGCCAGGTCGGTCTCCAGCATCAGCGTCGGAACCGTCCTGGCCGCCCTCGGAACCACCTTCTTCGCCGTCCTTGTTGCGGTCATGACGCGCCCATGACCCGGACCTCCTCGCAGCGGAAGCAGCCCGCGACGTGGTCATTGACCATCCCCGTCGCCTGCATGAAGGCGTAGACGATCACCGGGCCGCAGAAGTTGAAACCGCGCTTCTTGAGCGCCTTGGCCATGGCGACCGAGACCTCGGTCTGGGCCGGGACGTCGGCGAAGGTGGCGGGGCGGGCCTGGAGCGGGTGACCGTCCACGAACGACCACAGCCAGGCGGAGAAGTCCTCGCCGTTGTCCCGCATCTCGACGAAGATCTGCGCGCCCCGGATCGCCGCCTCGATCTTGGCGCGCGACCGGATGATGCCGGGATCGGCCATCAGCCGTTCGCGATCCGCGTCGTCGAACTTCGCCACCACATCGGGATCGAATCCGGCGAACGCCGCCCTCAGCGTCTCGCGCTTCCTCAGTATGGTGATCCACGCCAGCCCGGCCTGGAACCCGTCCAGCACCAGCTTCTCCCACAGGGCGCGGGCGTCATACTCAGGCACGCCCCATTCGGTGTCGTGGTAGTCGACATACAGCGGGTCGGTCCCGCACCAGGCGCAGCGTCCGGGAGATTCGGTCATGGCCGCAGGATGACTCAGCGGACGGCGAAAGTCAGGCCATCCAGTCCGGCCGCCGCGCCTTCACCGCCCGCCTGTCCACCGTCAGCTCCCCGTCGATCCGGTCCAGCCGCACGAGGGCCATGGCCGCGCCGTCCCGACCGGTCAGCACCTCTCCCGCGCGCAGTTCGCCATTCAGCACCTCCGTTCCCGCCGGCGGGGCCGGACCGTCGAAGGTCAGCGGCAGCATCCGCTTTCGGATCTCCCCGCGCCTCTTCATCCGCGACGTGGTCTCCTGGCCGACGAAACATCCCTTGGCGAAGTCGATGCCGTTCAGCAGGTCGAAGTTGGCCTCGATCGGATAGGTCCCCTCGTCGACGTCCAGCGCCGGATCGGGGACCCCGACCGCCAGCCGGTGCGCCTGCCAGTCATCCTCGCTGGCGCTCGTGGGAGTCTCGCCGACGGCGCGTCCGCCCAGCGTCGCCGTGCGCGGATCGGCGGTGAAGCCTTCGGCGACGCCCGGCCAGCTGACGGATACCGGTCGATCATCGGCCAGGATCTCGACCTTCGCCCTCAACCGGTACATCGACAGCCGCTGGATCAGGGCATCGCGCCGGTCCGCCGCCACATCCAGCACCACGCCATCCTCGTCGCCCCACAGGAACAGGTCGAACAGCAGCCGCCCCGGCGGCGACAGCAGGGCGCCGAACCGGACTTGCCCCGGCGCCAGGGTCTCCACGTCCTGGGTCAGCAGATTGTGCAGGAACGGTTTCGCATCCGGTCCGCTCACCTTCACGAGGGCGCGACTGTCGAGGCGGGCGATGCGTTCGGTCATGCGGAGCAGATAGTGACGGGAACGGGGGAAAGGGAGGGGAAGGCCTCACACTCAACACGGGAGAATCCGTATACGGTGCGATGATGAACGTGCGTTTCCCCATTCTCTACATCGCCGAGGCCGACGTCGAAGCCGCCGTTCTGTCGTCCGGCGCGCTCGCGCACCTCGTCGACGCCGTGCCCCATGCCGACTTCACCATCGTCGGCTCCGCCGCCTCCGCCCCCCTGTTCGCCGACACACCGCGCCTGCGTCGCCTGATCGTGCTCGACAGGACCGGGCGCTGGGACTGGATCGCCCTGTGGAACCAGGTCCGGGCCACCCGCTGGGGCCTCGTCGTCGACATGCGCGGCACGAGATTCTCCGAACGCCTGCGTCGCCAGAAGCGCGCCGTGCGCGGCGCTGACCTGCCTGGCCTTCACGCCGTCGAACAGGCGGCCCGGATCCTCCAGCTCGACGACATTCCCGCGCCGCGCCTGTTCTTCAGCGAGGAGACCCACGCCGCCGCCGACGCCCTGATCGGACCGGATACCACTCCGCTTCTGGCGGTCGGTCCCGGCGCTGACTGGATCGGCAAGCGCTGGCCCGCCGAACGGTTCGCCAAGGTGGCGGCCCCGCTGCTGGCCGAAGGCGGACCGCTCGCGGGCGGTCGGCTGATGATCGTGGGTGAAGAGGCGGATCGCGACGCGGCCCACACCATCCGCCTGGCCGTGCCCCGCAACCGGGTCATCGAACTCCAGGGCAAACTGACCCGGCTCCAGACCGCCGCCGCCCTGTCGCGCGCCGCCCTCTACGTCGGCAACGACTCCATATGGACCCAGCTGGCGGTCGCGGCCGGCGTGCCCTCGGTCGGCGTCTTCGGTCCCTCGGACGACCGTCTCATCGGCCCCTGGCAGGGGGTGTCCATACGCGGCGAAAGGTCGCTGGAAGAGTTCAAGGCCGTCGATCCGCGCCTGAACCAGGCCATCCACCACATGCTCGGCCTGCCCGCCGACCGGGTTCTGCGCGCCGCCCGCGGCCTGCTGGCGAAAAAAGTGACGTCCCCGAATGAGGCGCCCCACATTCCTGACCTATAATAGAGAACGCGTTCGCTCCGGACCGGACTCTGTGGACGATCCGGACTCCGTCTTTGCGGAGTCCGGATAGGCGGGTGAACGGGACTCAGTGGACTATCTGGACTCCAATTTCGGACCGCGCCCCATGACCCAGACCTTTGACCTGATCGTCCGTGGCGGCGAGGTGGTGAACCACTCAGGGCGCGGCATGGCCGATGTCGGAGTGCGTGACGGCAGGATCGCCTTCATCGGCGACCTCGGTCAGGCCTCTGCCGGCGAAGTGGTGGATGCCTCTGGCCTGACGGTCATCCCGGGCATCATCGACACCCAGGTCCATTTCCGTGAGCCTGGCCTCGAATGGAAGGAAGACCTGGAGACCGGCTCTCGCGCGGCGGCCCTGGGCGGCGTCGTCGCCGTGTTCGAGATGCCGAACACCAACCCCAACACCACCGATCCGGCGACGCTCGAGGACAAGCTGGCCCGCGCCCGCGACCGGATGTGGACCGACCATGCCTTCTACATCGGCGGCACCCACGGCAATGCGGCCCATCTGGGCGAGCTCGAGCGCCTCCCGGGCTGCTGCGGGGTCAAGGTCTTCATGGGCGCCTCGACCGGCGACCTGCTGATCGCCGACGACGACGGCGTGCGCGAAGTGCTGAGCGCCGTCTCCCGCCGCGCCACATTCCACTCCGAGGACGAGTACCGGCTGGCCGAACGTCGCGGACTGGCCCGGACCGGCGACTGGACCAGCCACACCGACGTCCGCGACGCCGAGAGCGCGATCATGAGCACGCACCGTCTTGTCCGGCTGGCGCGGGAGGTGGGCAAGCGGATCCACGTCCTGCACGTCTCGACGGCCGAGGAGATCGAGTTCCTCGCCGATCACCGCGACATCGCCTCGGTCGAGACCACGCCCCAGCACCTGACCCTGGACGGCGACGAGGCCTATGAGCGGCTCAAGGGCTATGCCCAGATGAACCCGCCGATCCGCAATCGCCATCACATCGACGGCCTCTGGCGCGGCATCCAGCAGGGCGTCGTCGACGTCCTCGGCTCGGACCACGCCCCGCATACGAAGGAAGAGAAGGCCAAACCCTATCCGGTCTCGCCGTCGGGCATGCCGGGGGTCCAGACGCTTCCGGCCGTCATGCTGACCCATGTCGCCGAGGGCCGGCTGTCGCTGGAACGGTTCATCGACCTGACCTCGGCCGGCGCCCAGCGCATCTTCAACATCGCGAACAAGGGTCGGATGGCCGAAGGCTGGGATGCCGACCTGACCCTGATCGATCTCAAGGCGACCCGCACCATCCGGCATGAGGATCAGGCCAGCCGCTGCGGCTGGACCCCCTTCGACGGCTTCGAGGCCAAGGGCTGGCCCATGGCGACCATCGTCCGGGGCCGGGTCGTCATGTCCGACGGCGAACTGATCGGCTCGGCCCACGGTCGCCCGGTCCGCTTCCAGGAAACGCTGCAGGCGTGACATCGCCGCGGCCGCAACTGGGTCTGATCGGTTACGGCGCCTTTGGCCGCCTGACCGCCCGCCATCTGGCGACCTGGTTCGACATCCTGGCCTTCGACCCGGACGCCACCGGGAGCGACGGATCGGCCCGACTGACCGACCTCGCGACCGCCGCCGCCTGTCCGGTGGTGATCCTCGCCGTCCCGGTCGAGGCCCTGGCGGACACCCTGACGGCCATCGAACCGCATCTTCAGGTGGGAGCCCTCGTCATTGACGTCGGCTCGGTCAAGGTCCTGCCCGCCCGGCTGATGGCGGATCGTCTGCCGGCCCATGTCCGCGCCGTGGGCACCCACCCCCTGTTCGGGCCCCAGAGCGCCCGCGACGGTATCGCCGGCCTCCGCATCGCCGTCTGCCCGGCGCGCGGCGACCGGATCACCCGCCGTGTCGCCGCCTTCTGTCGCCATGCGCTGAAGCTGAAGGTCTTCATCGTCCCGGCCGAGGATCACGATCGCGAGGCGGCCATGGTCCAGGGCCTGACCCACCTGATCTCGCGCGTGCTGCTCTCGATGGAGCCGCTGCCGACGCGGATGACCACGGTCAGCTTCGAGCGGATCATGCAGGCGGTGGAGATGGTTCGCTACGATTCGCCGGCCGTCTTCCGCGCGATCGAACGCGACAACCCCTTCGCCGCCGACGTCCGCCGCCGCTTCTTCGACCTGGCCGAACAGGCCCGGGCCGACCTCGATGGAGGTGTCTAGATCGAGAAGCTGACGCCGCAGCCGCAGCTGGTCGCCGCGTTGGGGTTGCGGATCACGAACTGGGCCCCCGCCAGTTCATCGACCCAGGCGATCTCCGAGCCCTTGAGGAAGGGCACGGAGACGGGGTCCACGAGGGCGACCTGGCCGTCGGTCTCGATACGCAGGTCATCGGCCTCGCCGGCCTCGACCAGGTCCATCCGGTACTGGAAGCCGGAACAGCCGCCTCCGTCGACCGCCACCCTCAGCAGCACGGGATGGCCCTCGACCTCGGCCAGCCGGGCCAGCCGACGGGCCGCGCTCTCGGCCAGCACGATGCCTTCCGGCGCGCGGCGGGCGATCTTGAGTTCCGGTATCGGTGGTTGGACGCTCGTCATGCCAGCCTATATGAGGCGGGTGAGGCCCGTTCGCAAAGGCTGACCGGGAGAACATTGCGTTTGAGCCAGACCGACGCCCGCGCCCCCTATGCCGAACTGGCCGCCAATTCGCGCGGACGGCTGGTTCCCGAGGCGCCGAGCCGCACCCGCAACGCCTTCGCCCGCGACCGCGACCGGATCATTCACTCCACCGCCTTCCGCCGGCTGAAGGAGAAGACCCAGGTCTTCGTGGCCCACGAAGGCGATCACTACCGCACCCGACTGACCCATTCGCTCGAGGTCAGCCAGATCGCCCGGTCCCTGGCCCACGCCCTGCGTCTGGACGGCGAACTGGCCGAAACCGTCGCCCTTGCCCATGACCTCGGCCATCCGCCCTTCGGCCACGCCGGCGAGGACGAACTGCAGGCGCAGATGAAGGCCTGGGGCGGCTTCGATCACAACGTCCAGACCTTCCGCGTCGTGACCCGGCTGGAAACCCGTTATCCCGCCTTCGATGGCCTGAACCTGAGCTGGGAGACGGTCGAGGGCGTGGTCAAGCACAACGGGCCGGTCAGCCACATGCTGGATCAGCCCGCCTGGCGCGCCATCGCCGACTACACCCGGGGCTGGGACCTGCGTCTGGACAGCTTTGCCTCTCTTGAGGCCCAGGCGGCCGCCATCGCCGACGATATCGCCTACAACAATCACGACGTCGACGACGGCGTTCAGGCGGGTCTGTTCAGCCTCACCGACCTGGCCGACGTCCCTGTGATCGGCCCGATCCTGCATCAGACCCGGCGCGACTGGCCCGACCTCAATGAGCGGATGATACGACTGGAGGCCGTCCGGCGGATGATCGGCGCCATGGTCGAGGACGTGCTGGTCGAGACCGAACGCCGCCTCGCCGACGATAACATCCGTTCGGTCGAGGATGTCCGCACGGCCCGTCGCACCCTGATCCAGTTTTCGGACCCGATGCTGGCGGACCTTGGCGTCTTGCGTCGTTTCTTGTTCGACCGGATGTACCGTCACTATCGGGTCAACCGCACCCGCAGCCAGGCGCGCCGGATTCTCGCCGAGATGTTCCAGCTGTTCATGGCCGAGCCGGAAGTGATGCCGACCGAATGGGGCGTCCTCGCCGCGACGTCGGATCAACACAAGCGGGCCCGCGTCGTCTGCGACTATATCGCGGGCATGACCGACCGTTATGCGATCGAGGAACACAGGAAGCTGTTCAACCTCGACCCGGCGCTCGATCTGTGATTCGAAAGAACCGCTTGAGGGGCTAGACTGTCAGGCCGGGGCGTCGATTCGCTCAGCCGGATCCGAGAAGGCGACGACCATGTCCTATGACGAAGACAACCGCCCCCGCGACCGCGGCGCCTATACGCCGCCGACCGACGATGACCTGCCGTTCAATCGCGGCGGCTTCGACGCGCGTCGCGGCCCGCCCGCCAAGGCCCCGCCCGTCACCCTGATCGTCAGCGCGCTCGTGCTTCTGGCTCTGATCGTTGCCGTCGTGGTGATCTACAATTTGAGCGGACCGAAACCATCGGATGATGCTCCATTGATCGGCACGCCCATCGCCCAGATCAAGGTTGAGGCGCCGGATGACGCCCAGCCGGTCGATCCGGAAGCCGGCGTGGGCCTTTACGATCAGGCCGAGGATACGGCCGCCGCGCCCGAGTTCACCGCCCCGCCGGAAACTCCGCTGCCGCGTCCTGCGCCACGTCCCATCGAGACCGCCGAGGCCCTTCCCCCGGTTCGTCCCGCTGCCCCCGCGCCGACCCGTCCGACAACCCCGGCCGCCACCCCTCCCGCGCCTGTCGCCAACGGGGCCGGCGGAGCTGCGGCGGTCCAGATCGGCGCCTTCTCAACGACGGCCATCGCTGATCGGGAATACGCCGCGGTCGCCGCCCGCTTCCCCCAGTTCGCCCGCAACGCCACCAAGCGGGTGCAGGAGGTGACGGCTTCGAACGGCTCCACCGTCTACCGCACCACCTTCACCGGCCTGAGCCGCGAGGACGCCCGCGCCTTCTGCTCCGCCATCGAAAGCGGCGGCGGCGACTGCCTGGTGCGATAGGGATTTGAACAGCGCCGCCATCTACGGCTGTTCCGGCCCCGTCCTGACGGCAGAGGAGCGCGCCTTCTTCGCCGATGCGCGGCCGTGGGGCTTTATCCTGTTCCGCCGGAATGTGGAGAGCCCTGAGCAGGTGCTGAAGCTGACCAGCGATCTGCGCGACGCCGTGGGCTGGGACGCGCCGGTGCTGGTCGATCAGGAGGGCGGTCGGGTCCAGCGGCTGGGTCCTCCGCACTGGTGCAGATATCCGCCGGGCGACGCCTTCCTGAAGGCGACCAACGATCCGCTGGCGGCGCGCGAGCTGGCCCGGCTCGGAGGGCGGTTGATGGCCCACGACCTCAAGGCGGTGGGTATCAACATCGACTGCGCCCCGGTGCTGGACGTTCCGACGCCGGGCGCCCACGACATCATCGGCGACCGCGCCTATGCGAAGGATCCAGCCACCGTGACCCAGCTGGGCCGGGCGGTGGCGGAGGGTCTGCTGGCGGGAGGCGTTCTGCCGGTGATCAAACACATGCCCGGTCATGGCCGCGCCTTCGCCGACAGCCACAAGGAACTGCCGACGGTCCACGCGGATCTGGATGCCCTCGACACCTGGGACTTCGCGCCGTTCAAGGCTCTGTCGGACATGCCGATCGGGATGACGGCTCACATCGTCTTCACGGCCATCGACCGGAAGCGTCCGGCGACGCAGTCGAAAAAGGCGATCAGGCTCATCCGCGAGCATCTGGGCTTCGGCGGCCTTTTGCTGTCCGACGATCTCTGTATGAACGCCCTGTGGGGGACGCTGACGGAGCGGGCGCAGAGGTCGCTGAAGGCCGGCTGCGATCTGGTCATCCACTGGACCGGCGACATGGCCGAGATGCGTATGGTCGCCGCAGGCGTGCACAGGCTCAAGGGCGGGGCGGCGAGGCGGGCGCAGGCGGCGCTCGACCGGATCGTCCACACGCCCGAGCCGCTGGACGTCCGCGAGGCGCGGGACCGGTTCGACGCGATTCTGGAGGGTCGGCTCGACGCGTCGAAGGGGCCGGACGTCGGTGAGGCGCAGGCCTAGGTCATGTCGGAAGCCTTCCAGCCGAATCTGGACTTCACAGCCGCGCAGGAGGTCGATGCGCGCGACGTCCTCGTGGTCGATCTGGACGGTTACGAGGGGCCTCTGCACGTGCTGCTGGCGTTGGCGCGGACACAGAAGGTCGATCTGCTGAAGCTATCGATCACCAGGCTGGCGGAACAGTATCTGGCCTTCGTGCACGAGGCCCGGCGTCGGAACTTCTCGCTGGCGGCCGACTATCTCGTTATGGCCTCCTGGCTGGCCTATCTGAAGTCGCGACTGCTGCTGCCCCGGACCGAGAAGGGCAAGGGCGACGAGCCGCCGGCGGAGGAGATGGCCGCGGCCCTGGCCTTCCGGCTGCAGAAGCTGGAGGCGATGCGCAAGGCGTCGGAGGCCTTGCTGGCCCGGCCGCAGCTGAAGCGGGACGTCTTCACCCGGGGCGACCCGGAGGCGACGGTGATCGTGCCGTCCGACCGGATCGACGCCAGCCTGTACGAACTGATGGCGGCCTATGTCGGTCAGCGTCGGCGGGAGCAGGCCCGGCACTACAATCCCGGCCAGAGGGTCGAGGCTTACCCCCTGGAAGCGGCGCGGGACTGGCTGCGCGAGATCCTGCCCCGCATGGCCGACTGGACGCCGCTGGAGCGGGTCGCGCCGGTCCGTGACGGGGAGGGACCGAGCCAGGCCAGCCTGACCGCCTCGACCCTGTCGGCCAGTCTGGAGCTGGTCAAGGAAGGGGCGATGGACGTGCGTCAGGAGAAGGCCTTCGGCGAAGTCTGGCTGAAGCGGCGCGGGCAGGGGCCCGGGCTGGCCCAACCGCTGGAGCTGACGCCATGAGCGGGATCCAGTTTGCACCGGATGAGGGCGAGATCGAGCGGCGGGTCGAGGCCCTGCTGTTCGCGGCGGCGGGTCCGCTGTCGGCGGCGGATATCGCCCGGAGGCTTCCGGAGGGCGCCGAGGTCGGGCCGGCCATCGCGGGCCTCAGGGCGCGCTATGAGGGCCGGGGGGTCGAGCTGGTCTGCGTCGCCGACCGCTGGAGCTTCCGCACGGCGGCTGACCTCGGCTTCCTGATGACCGAGGAACGTGAGGAGCCGCGTCGTCTGTCCAAGGCGGCGCTGGAGACCCTGGCCATCATCGCCTACCACCAGCCTGTCACCCGGGCCGAGATCGAGAGCGTGCGGGGGGTTTCGATCTCCCGGGGCACGCTGGACCTGCTGCTGGAGATGGGGTTCGTGCGGCTGAGAGGCCGGCGGCGGACGCCGGGGCGGCCGGTCACCTATGCGACGGCGGACCGGTTCCTGGAACATTTCGGCCTGGCCAGCCTCTACGATCTGCCGGGCGCGGCGGAGATGAAGGCCGCCGGCCTGCTGGACCTGTCGCTGCCCGTCGGGTTCGAGGTTCCGGATCCGTCGCGATCCGGCCCCGAGGAGGAAGACCCGATCGAGGAGGGCGACCAGCCCGAGTTCGCCCAGGACTTCATTAGCGGCGACTGAAGGCCCGACCCGGGTTGACGTCCGGGGGGTGTCTGGCTATACGCACGCCTCCGCCGCCGGGCTTCCGCGCGGCTTTTCTATTTTTGCTTTGCCCAGGATGCCCGACCATGAAGGTCCGCAGCTCGCTCAAGTCGCTCAAGACCCGCCACCGCGACTGCAAGGTCGTGCGCCGCAAGGGCGTCGTCTTCGTGATCAACAAGACGGACCCGCGCTTCAAGGCGAAGCAGGGCTAAAGACTTTCTGACGCTCGCTCGCGACCTCGTCGCGAACGGATTGAGCTCAGAACTACCCACAGGTCGCGGGCTTTAGTCCGCGACCTTTTTCGTGCCTGCGGTTGAGCGCCTGCGTCCAGCATGGTTAGCGTCCCGCTCTTATTCTGTTGCCTTCCCGGAGACCTCCCATGGCCGACGACGCCACTTTCGACGCCTCGCCGGACGTCCTGAACGCCACGGCCCAGGGCCGTCTGCGGACCATCATCGAGCGCATCGAGCGCCTCGAAGAGGACAAGGCCGCGATCATGGCAGACCAGAAGGAGGTCTTTGCCGAGGCCAAGGGCGAGGGCTACGACGTCAAGATCCTTCGCAAGGTCATCCGCATTCGCAAGCAGGACAAGGCCAAGCGCCAGGAAGAGGACGCGATCCTGGACCTGTATCTGTCGGCGCTCGGCGAGATCTGATCCTGAAGCGGACGCCCATAACGGGCGGTCCGAAGAGCCCACCCCGGAACAAGGGGGCCGGCTCACTCAAGCGCTCGACCGGGCTCAAGCCCGGTTCGGGCTTCCAGACAAAGAACAAGCCCGCGCCCGGCCCGTTCGAGGCCGAGCGAGAGGCCGCGCGCCGCCAGGCGCTGAACGCCCTCAAACGGGCCAAGCGCGCCGCCGACAAGGCCGGCATCACCCTTTCCGAATGGGAGGGGGAGTTCATCGAAGGCGTCTCCGACCGCATCAAGACCTATGGCCGCGCGTTCGGCGATCCCGAGAAGGGGGCCCCGGGCCAGGCCCTGTCGTCGATGCAGGGGCGCAAGCTCAAGGAGATCACGGCCAAGGCCAACGGTGAGGCGCCGAAGCGGCGCTGGGGGCGGAAGCCGCCATCGAGCGACGGCGAGTGATCCGGTTTCGTCCGGATCGTCCGGACGAAAACTGGCGGACAAAACGGACGAAGCGGACGAAACGCGAAAAAGTCGTTTTAATTCAGAAATCTGACGCGACCCCTGATTCGTCCGTTCGACAGGGAGGCGGACGTACCGCCCTCTCGCGACGTGCCGACTGTTAAAAACCCGACGGGCAGGTGGGAAGGCGGGCATTCGACCGCAAGGGGAAGATAAGAATAAATTCATCGCCGTCCAGGCCGCTGTCGGACCGTTGGCGATGACTGCGTTCGACCCAAGGCGGCGGCTAGGAATGTCCGCTCCCGGTATTGACCGACTGGATTTCAGGCACACGCATCGACCCGGCCGGCCGCGGCCAGACAACCGCGTCGACAACTCCCACCTTTCGATCCGAAGACTCCGACGCCAGCAGCAGCGGTTCAAACCCCAGGCCTCAGCCCAGAGGCTCCCGACCACCCATGCGAGGATGGCGAACACCTTCAACACCGAACACCGATCTGATCGACGGACCCGCCCTTCACCGCTTCCGCGCCGCAGCCGATTCTGCCGGATCTGCTGCGTTGGCCTGATCGAGTCTTGGGGTAGGGGGCTTCAGCCGACGAGAGCTGACTGACTGCGCTGATCCTTTCGCCCGGCCCTAGAAGGACTTCCTCAGGTTCACATACCAGTAGCGGCTGTACGGCGTGTAGACGGTGCCGAGATAGCCGTCCGACGCCAGCGGGGGCTGTTCGTTGGTCAGGTTGCGCACGCCGACACGAACCGCAGTGCCGTCCAACGCACCGGCCTGGTCGAACTCGTACTCGCCGTACAGATTTCCGGTGATCAGCGAGTCGACCACCCAGATCTGGTTCGACGGGTCGAGCAGTGCGTCTTGTTCGACGCTGCCGGTATAGGAGGTGAACGCGCCAACGGAGATGTTCTCGTAGCGCCATGTCGCCGACAGGGACCACTTCCATTCCGGGCGGCTGTTGTTGCGGATCAGGTTGCCCGCGCTGCCTGCGAATGAAATCAGCGGATCGATCTGTCCCTCGGCCTTGGCATCGATGAGGCCCTGAATGCCCGGCGACGGCTCCAGATAGAAGGTGAGCAGGTGTGAGGCATTCAGATTGACGTTGAAGTCCCCGAAGCGTGTGCCGTTCAGGTTCCACATGGCGCCAAAGTCGAAGCCCTCAACCGTCTGGGGCTGAAGGTTGTCGTACAGATCCTTCACGTAGAGAATTTCCCCTGCGGGCGCCAGGCCCGTGCCGGCGAAGATCCTGATGTCGTCGGCTGTCGGGGCGGCGCGAACGACATTCGGGTTGGACAGTCCCTGTTTGCGCAACAGATAGTCCAATGTCAGCGCATTCTGGCCGCGGAATACGCCGACCATCCCGGTCTGCTCGACCTGCCACCAGTCCGCCGTGAAGGTAAAGTCTCCGATGCCTGCCGGGGAAAAGTCGGGCTGGATCACCGTGCCGAACGACAGGGTTTCGGATTCTTCCGGCTGCAGGTCCGGGTTGCCTGCGCGCTGTTCCGCCACCAGGCGGCGCACGCGGACGGTGTTGATCGAGGCGGTGTCGGCAAAGCCTGGAACCAGTGTGGGCGTCGCGCCGCAACCCGCAAACGAGGTCATGGCTCTGCGACGGATCAAGGCTTCGCAATAGATCCAGTCGGTGCTGGAGTTGGAACGCGTTACGATCGTGGCGTTGATCTGCTCAAGGTTGGGCGCCCGGAACCCCTGGGCCCAGGAACCCCGGAAGCGGATGCCGTCGACCATGTCCCAGGCCACGGCGACCTTGGGCTTGGCGACGTCGCCGAAGTCCGAATAGTGCTCGAAGCGACCGGCGATCTGGCCTTCCAGGCGATACACCAGAGGAATGTTCATCTCGGGCGAGACGATCGGAACGGCGAACTCGGCATAGGCCGAATACACATCGCGTTCGCCCGCGGTGTCCGGGCTCAGCGACGAGTTCACGAGGTCGCTGTAAACCGCGCCAGACGGGTCCGTGTATGTGATTGTGCCGTCGATACGCTGGTCGCGGTCGTCCAGTTGGGTTTCTCGACGGGCCTCGACGCCGGCGGCAAAGCCAAGATCGCCACCGGGCAGGCGGAACAGGTCCGGGCGCGACACCTTGAAGTCCCCGAGGGCCAGGGTGGTTTCGGAATACCGCCGCATCTTGACGCGGATGGCGTTGAGAGCGGCGGTGCTGCTGGGGGTTCCGTCGCCGAAGCTGAAGTTGTTCAGGTCGCCGCCGTTGAACGGGTTGTAGGCGTCCGCGGTTGAAAGGGCGAGCTGCCTCTGGAGGGCGGTGTTGGAGACGTTGTCACTGATGTCTTCGGCGCTTGCTTCAGAATAGACGAGGGCGCTCTCCCAGTTCCATCCGTTCCAGTCGCCGCGCAGCCCGCCCAGCAGTCGGTACTGGTCGTTGGTGACGTTGACCTCGATCGGACCGAGGTCCTCGAAGCGATAGCCGCTGAGCAGAAGATCGACGCCTGCCGCAGGCGCCGTGATTCCGGTCAGCCGGTTCGGGTTCACGACCCCGTTGATCAGCGTTGCGCCGAAGGGATTGTAGAAATTGGTCCTGGGGATGGTGACCACGACCGATGACAAGGTGCTGATCGGCGCCTGGAAGGCCGTGGTTTCGGCATGGTAATAGCCCAACTCGCCGAAGGCCTCGACGTTTTCGTTGAGGTCATACCTGCCGGTGAGGAAGGCGTTCAGACGCTTGACTTCGGGCATGACGGTAAGGCCCTGGGCGGCGGAGTCGCTGAAGAGCCGCGAATCGATCACCGTGCCGGACCTCACGCAGATGCCGTCGGCGGCCGGTGCAGAACACCCGGTGAAGCTGGCGGGTTGCCTGGAGAAGGCCGTGAGATTGGAAGTAGCGCCGGCCAGACGGACCGTTGCGCCGGTCGGCCTGAACAGGCCCCAGGCGGTCAGGGACGAGCGGCTGTTCAGCGTGGCGGCGTTTTCAAAACCGGTACCGGTGAACAGCGCGCGCTTGTCAAGGGAGGCGGTGTAGTCCTGGTCGGTCGTCTTGAGTTCAGACCGGTCGTCGTAGTTCAGGAAGAGCGAGATATTGCCCTGTCCTTCGGCAATGTCGCGGCCGCCGTACAGGCTCAGATTGGTTTCGGAGAGACCGGTTCCCTCGGCTGCGCCATACTGGGCAGAGACCGTCAGGCCGTTCATGTCGTCGCGCAGCACGGTGTTGATCACCCCGGCCACCGCGTCCGCGCCATAGATGGCGGCAGCACCGTCGCGGAGGACCTCCAGGCGCCTGAGGCCGCTGACCGGTATGGCGTTGGTGTTGTAGGTCAGGACCGGGACCAGCTGCTCGTTGGCCTGGGAGGTCGGGTGACCGACCACGCGCCGGCCGTTCAGCAGGACGAGTGTGTTGCCGATTCCAAGGTTGCGAAGATTGACTGAGCCCGTGTCGCCTCGCGCCGAGTTCGAGCTTGCGGGCAGGAATGAAGAGTTGAAGGTGACATCGCCCATTTGGGGAATCGAGCGAAGCAGATCGTCGCCCGACGTCGCGGCTGTGGCCAGGATCTGCTCCTCTGAGACGACCGTGACCGGAAGAGCCGCCGTAACCTTGGCACCGCGAATCTGCGATCCCACGACAATGATCTCATCGACCTCCGTGGCCTGTTCCTGAGCCTCCTGGGCGAGGGTCGGCGTCGTCCAGCCCGCTATCATGATGGCGGTTGTCGCCAGCATGAACGATCGGGTCGAGCGACGAGACAGGGACGGGCGCATGGACTTCAATCCTGAGGTTTGAAAGGACGCCCCGATTTCCCTCCGGACGGCCACCGTTGAAACCGGGCGATCGCCCGATCTTGAATCACGACCTCGGTGCGACGTCGCGACTCCCGTACGAGGACTAGAAGCCGCCACATTCAGGCCGTCAACGGTGAAGGTTGAAAATTGTTGGCGTTCAACAAGATCTCGCTGCCCCGGGCACGTTATGCTGTGTGACCAGCCTTTTCCGCAGAGATCGGCCATCTCTGCATGAAAACAGGGTGGCTTTCAGACTCCAGCTGAATAATCCTCGGCCCGATTTTTGAGCAATTGTGGCAGGAATGACTATGTCGGGTGGACGATCGAAACTGCTGATCCTGGCCGCTGCGGCCATGCTGTTTTCCGGCCATGTCTTCGCTCAGGAGGTGGCGGCGCCGGTTCGTCCCGGAGCGGGCAGCGGCGGCGATATCGTCAGCTATGGCCAGATCCACAGCCCCACCGTCGGGCGCGGCGGCATGGTGGTCAGCCAGAGCACTCTGGCCACACGGGTGGGAGTTGAGATCCTGAGGCGCGGCGGCAATGCGGTGGATGCGGCCGTCGCCGTGGGGTTCGCTGAAGCTGTTGTCCTGCCGCGTGCCGGAAACATTGGCGGCGGCGGCTATATGCTCATTCATATGGCGGCGACGGACGAACGTCCCGCCGCAGACCTGGCGATCAATTACTATGGCGTGGCACCGCAGGCGACGACGCCGGATTTGCTGCTGGACGACAACGGCAGGTTCGATCGCAGCGCGCCGTCAGGATTCCGCAACGTGTCCGTTCCCGGCACGGTCATGGGGATGTGGGAAGCGCATAGACGGTTCGGCAAACTGTCCTGGGCCGAAGTTCTCGCACCGTCCGTCGAGATGGCGGAGGAGGGGGTCGTCCTGTCCGACGGCGAGGCCGAGGCAACGGCAGGACGGGCCCTGGTTCTGGCGCAGGACCCCGGCGCCCGCGAAGCCTATCTGAAGCCGGATGGCACGCCCTACCAGGCTGGCGAACTGTTCCGTCAGCCGCAACTGGCATGGAGTCTTCGCCAGGTTCAGGCGAACGGACCAGACGGCTTCTATCGAGGGGAACTCGCCGATCGCATCATTGCGGGCGTCCGCGCGGGCGGCGGCATCATGACGGAGCAGGATCTGGCAGATTTCCGCGTGGTGGTGTCGGAACCGATCTGGTCGACCTATCGGGATCACCGCATCGCCTACATGCCGCCGACGGCATCGGGGGTCAGCGTGGCCGAGACCCTGAACCTGCTTGAGCATTTCCCCATGCGCGACCTTCGCTGGGGCAGTGTGGACAGTCTCCATCTGATTTCCGAGGCGATGAAGATCAGCTCGTCCGACCGGCGACTGATCGGCGGTGAGCCGCAATGGACCACTCCGGCGCAAGGCCTGGCCAGCAAGGCGTTCGCGGCGGAACGGGTAAGGCTCATCTCGATGGACCGCTCTCTGTCTGCCGCCGACATTCCGGAGGGCAATCCCTATGTCTACGAGAGCCAGGACACGACCCACTATTCGGTCGCTGATGCGCAGGGCAACGCGGTCAGCAACACCTTCACCCTGTCGAACTCCTATGGCGCCCATGTCGCCGCGCCGGGGACAGGGATCCTGCTGAACAACTCCATGGACAATTTCGCCTGGGGCAGCACGGCGGCGAACACCATTGCCAACAGACCCGCTCCGGGCAAACGGCTGGGATCGACCATCACGCCCATGATCGTCTTCGACGAGGACAAGCCCTGGCTGGTCACAGGGACGCCGGGTGGCGGCTACATCATCGCGACGATGGTCCAGCTCGTCGTCAACGTCATCGATCATCAGCTGAACATCGCCGAAGCCGCCATGCGTCCGCGGCTGAATCAGGGGGGCGGCGACAGCCCGCTGGAACTGGAAGGCGGTTTCTCACCGGACATCGAGCCTCTGCTGGAAGCGCGCGGCCACGTGATTCGACCCTCCATGACGATGGGCAGCACCCAGTCGATCATGATCGAAGGCGACCGGTTCCTCGGTGCCGCCGACACCCGCAGGCCGGACGCGCTGGCCCTGGGGGTCAGGTGAGAGACCGTGCCGCATCCGCACTCGCGGCACCGTTTTCTGGAATGGGGCCTGGGCGCCAAGAGGGCAGCACGGGATGACCGGGTCTGGCGCTGAGCCGCCCCCGGTCTCGTTCCAGACGCAGGTCCTGCGGACATTCAGCACGGCCGCTTTCAGGGCGCACCACGCACTGCAAAGCCGTGCAAACGCTCTTGTCCGTCACGAACCCGCTGGCTGCCGGAGCCAATCGAGGCCGTGCACCCCGGCCTTCGCCAGGGTGCGCGGGTCGACTGCCTAGAACAGGATCTTGCGCAGGCTGATCGAATAGACGCGGCCCTGGGGGTCGAGGAAGTCGGGCTGGTAGTTCAGCGGGACCGTGCCGGTCGAGGAGGTCACTTCGGTGCGGGTGTCGAGCAGGTTCTGGATGCTGAAGGTGACGCGGGTGCCCTTCAGGATCGGGAATTTCTCGACCCAGCTGGTCCTCTGGGTCAGGTCGGCGAAGACGGTCACGTTGACCGTGGTCTGGTCGCTGAAGGCTAGGTCCGAGCCGCCCGCGCCGCCGTCGACACGGGTCGACTGGCGCCAGTTGGCGTTCAGGAAGGTGCCGAAGCCGTTGCGGAAGACACCGCCCTGGACCTGGATCTCGTTGCGGGGCGTGCCGCCGCGGGCGCCGGTCGCGTCCCCGTCCAGCAGGTCCAGTTCGGGCAGGCTGTCGCGGATGCTGACCGTGTCGGTGAACCGGACCGTATGATAGATCGACAGGTTGAAACGACCCTGGCCCGGCTGCATGCCGCCGCCCCGGCCGCCGCCGCCCGGTCCGCCCGGTCCGCCCATACGGACCTGGGGTCCGCCGGCACCCGGAGCCCCGCCGGCGCCCGGAGGCGGACCACCGGCGGGACGGCCGCCGCCCATCATCATCATCATGCCGCCGCCGCCCATGGCGGCTGCAGGGTTGGGCGTGCCGAATGAGCGCGAGAAGTTGAATCCGGTGCGCAGCTCCGACCGTTCGGTGCGGGCGAAGTTCAGCGGCCTGGCGTCAAGGGCGATCAGGTTGCCGGTCGCATCGCGGGTGAACCGTTCCGGCAGGGCCGCCTCCAGGTCGGCCGTGATGGTCGGGAAGGCGATGATCGCGTCATTGACGATGGTGCGGGTGTAGTTGGAGCTGACGGAGAAGTCGCGTTCCGACCACGGGCGGAGGTTGAAGCCGAGCGCCAGGACCTGACGGTCTTCGGGGTCGAGGTTCGGATTGCCGCCGCTGACGCGGGTGATCTGGACCGTCCGGCCGGTGCGGAAGTCGAACACCGAACTGTTGGGCGTCGAGATGGTCGGGTCGTTCAGCTGCTGGATCGTCGGCGCGCCCTCTTCATCCTTGTAGCTGAAGCTCAGGGACAGGGGATTGACCGGGGTCCAGTTCAGGCCGACGCCCAGGGTGACGAGGCCGCCGATGTCGGACGCCTCGTCATAGCCCGCGTTGGCGGTGGCCGAGAGGTCGCCGAGACCGGCGAGCACGTTATTGCTGCGGCTGGCGATCGGCAGGGAGAAATTCACAGTGCCATAGGCGCGGTCGCGGCCGATGGCCCGCTCTGAAAAGACGCCGCC
This sequence comes from Brevundimonas sp., assembly GCF_027484365.1. Classification (GTDB taxonomy): domain Bacteria; phylum Pseudomonadota; class Alphaproteobacteria; order Caulobacterales; family Caulobacteraceae; genus Brevundimonas. Next base: position 138,831 of record NZ_JAIXTC010000015.1, read on the forward strand.
CAGGGTGCTTTGCGAGCTCAGGTCGCGGGTGTCGAAGCCGACCTTCCAGGTCGAATAGAGGCCGCCGGCGGGGGCCTGGAGCAGGTTGCCCATGACCACACCTTCCAGCAGGCCGCCGCTGGCGACCGAATTGGCGGAGTCGGCCAGACGGGTGAAGCTGGACGGGGAGAGGGCGCCGAAGGGGTTCAGCGTTCCGGCGGTGACGGCGGCTTGCGCCGCGGTGGCGCTGAGGCCGCGCCCCGTCGTGGTGTCCGTCTCGACCCGGTCGTAGGCGCCCTGCAGGGTCCAGCGCCAGTTGTCGCCGACGAAGCCGTCCAGCAGGAGGCCGAGGTTGGCGGTCGAGGTGTCGGTGTCCCGGGTGAGGGCGCCGGCGTCGCCAAGGAAGCGATAGACGGCGACATCGCGGCTGAAGGGCGAACCGTTGCGACCGGCTGGGGCGATCAGGGTCACGCCGGGCAGGCCGCCGTAGGCAAAGGTCGAGGCGTCGACGAGGTTCAGGCTGACCGTCCCCTTGGTCGTCGAGTTCAGATCACGCGCGATGGAGGCGTTGAGCGTCGTCGTGTCGCCGCGCGGCAGCAGGGTGCGGTAGTCGCTGAGGTTTCCGGTCCGCGGCGCGTTGGCCCCCGCGGCGAACTGGGCGAGTGTCGGATTGGCGACGCCGGGGTTGGCGGCGACCACGGCCGCCAGGGCCGGGTCGATCCGGGTCCCGTAGGGGATGCCGGCGACATTGCCGATCAGGTCGAACGGCTGGGAGCCCGGATCGCGGGTGATGTCGCGTTCGCTTTCGAACAGGGCGGTGTCGTGGAGACGTTCCAGGCTGACGTTGATGCGGGTGCCGTCGACGATGCTGAAATAGCCGGTCTCGGCCTCGGTCGAGTTGCGGCCGCCCTGGGTCGGGGCGCGGTTGGAAATCTCGGCCGTCGCCTGGCGGAATTGCGCCTTGAGGACGATGTTCACGACCCGCTGGTCGGCGGTGTAGCCATAGGTCAGGGCGACCTGTTCCGGCAGGATGTCCGTGCGCTCGATGGCCTCGAACGGGATGTTGCGGATTTCCTGGAAGCCGGAGGTGCGACGGCCGTTCAGAAGGATGACGGGGCCGCTGGAGCTGCGCGAACTGCGGGTCAGGGGCTCCAGAGCCGTCAGCAGTTCGGCGATGTTGGAGGCGCCGTAGGCGCGCAACTGATCGGCGTCGAGGCTGAGGTCGGGCGGAATGTCGCCCTGGACGGCGCCGCGCAGGCGGGTTCCGTCGACCAGGACGTCATCGACGACGTCGGCGTCGGCGTCTGCGGCCGGAGCGCTCGTCGGAACGTCCTGATCGTCGTCCTGCGTCGCCTCGGCTGCGCCCGCAGGCGTCGCCTGGGGAGAGGGGGGCGTGGTCTGGACCACCGGCGCAGTCTGGAGGGCGCCCGAGGCGAGGGCGTAGAGCAGGGCGGCGGCGATGGTCATGCAATATTCCGAACGAGGCGGGGAGAGACGCCCGCCGGTACTCAATCGCGCAAGGGGGCGAACGATCCGACGGCCTGATTATACGCCGTTCTCTTTACGATCCGTCGCGGCGCCAATGAGGCGCTTTGTTGCATGTGAGTGACGCAGAAGAAAACTGTGGTTTTCGGGTCACCCCGCCTCCTTGAGGCTCCCCTCCAGACCCTGTTCGCGGACCTTTCGGTACAGGGTCGAGCGGCCGATGCCGAGGCGGCGGGCGATCTCGGACATATGGCCGGCATAGACCTCGATGGCGTGCTGGATCAGATCCCGCTCGATGTCTTCCAGCGTCCGCAGGTGGCCGCGCTCGTCGAGGATCCGGATCGGCTGATCCGGCAGGGGCGGCAGGTCGGCGTAGTTCATGACCGCCGCGGACGGCCGGGCCGCTTCGGCCTCCAGCGGCATGGCGACGCCCGAGATGGCCGGGAAGTCGTGCGGCTGAAGGAACGGCGCGTCGGCCAGGACGATGGCGCGATAGATGGTGTTCTCCAGCTGGCGCACATTGCCCGGCCAGTCGAAGGCGGTCAGCAGGGCCAGGGTCTCGGGCGAGGCGCCGGCGATCCGCTTGCCCTCCTCGACATTGAAGCGGCCAATGAAGTGATCGATCAGGGCCGGGACGTCCTCACGACGGTCGCGCAGGGACGGGGCCTCAATCGGGAAGACGTTGAGGCGATAGAAGAGGTCCTCGCGGAACCGGCCCTCGGCGACGGCGCTAGACAGGTCGCGGTTGGTGGCGGAGACGATACGGACGTCGACCTTGACCGCGCGCTTGGCGCCGACGGGGTCGATCTCGCCCTCCTGAAGGGCGCGCAGCAGCTTGACCTGCATGTCCAGCGGCAGTTCGCCGATCTCGTCCAGGAACAGGGTGCCGCCGTTGGCCTCCATGAACTTGCCGAGGTGTTTGTCGGAGGCGCCGGTGAAGCTGCCCTTCTCGTGGCCGAACAGGATCGACTCGACCAGGTTGGCGGGCAGGGCGCCGCAGTTGACGGCGACGAAGGGCTTGCCGGCGCGGTCCGAGGCGCCGTGCAGGGCCCGGGCGATGACCTCCTTGCCGACGCCGCTCTCGCCTGTGATCAGGACCGGGATGGAGGATTTGGCGGCGCGGGCGCCGAGCTGTTTGACCATCTGCATCGGACGGCTGTCGCCGACCAGATCGGCGAAGGTGACCCGGCCCGCGACATGCTTCTTCAGCCGGCCGACCTCGGCGGTCAGCTGGGTCAGCTGCAGCGCATTGCGGATGCCGACCAGGATGCGTTCCGGGCTGGCGGGCTTGATGAAGAAGTCCTGGGCACCGGCCTGCATGGCCTTGACCACGGTCTCGATGCCGCCGTTGGCGGTCAGGACGATGACGGGGGTGGTGACGCCCGCAGTGCGGATCTCGGCCAGGGCCTCCATCCCGCTCATGCCCGGCATGACGAGGTCCAGCAGGACCACGTCTGCGCCGCCGCCTTTGGTCAGCCGGTCGATGGCCTCGCCGCCGGACCCGGCGTGAGCGACGATATAGCCTTCGCGATCCAGAACCGCCTGGACGAGGCGGCGCTGGGTCGGATCGTCATCGACCACCAGAACGGTCTTGGCCATTTGCGGACACCCTTGTTCATCACCGATCGGCCGGTCCTCGTTGCGACGGGACTGGCTCGTTTCGGGACGGTTTTAGGCCCGATGCGGTGAAGATCGGGTGAGAGGGCGTGGTGTGCGCAGGGTTAACGGGCGGGGGTTTGCGAGCTTCTCGGCGCTGTCGTTTCGCAAAGGTTGTTGGGGCTGAATCCCCAGGTTCCAAGCGTCGAGATGTCGAGCGTCGGCCAGGGATTCGGACGTGGTGTGAGATGTTGGTTTCGTAGGGCGTCGCGAGCGTCACCCCCGCCGCAGACTGCCGTATAGCTCCCCCGATCACGCCACGCGCCATCATCACCGCGCTCGAAAACGACCATGGCGAACTGATGGGCGACGAGAACGTCGTCCTTGCCATCGTTGTTCAGGTCGATCAGGCGCGCGACGCACCCACCTTGAGCGCGAGTGCAGTTGCGCATGGCTTCGGACGGCGGGACTGTGTCTCCAAACGGCGACGGGGACCCGTCAAGCATCTTGATGTCGAGACTGGCCGTAATCTCAGCGTCGGACGGAGCGCTGAAGGCCGACTCTTTCCGGGCAGCGCTGGCGAGCCGGGCGATGTCGGGATTGCTGGATCGCTCCAGCAAACCAAGTGCCCTGTCTCCGACCTTGCCGCTGCCGTTCTTAAGGAAGGCGTAGTCGAACTTGTCCGGCGCAACCTTGCCGTTGTTCAGGCGCGCGACCTGATCGCCGACCGACAGGCGGGCGGGGTCCGCCAGCGGGGTGAACAGGGCCAGGATGACGGCGACCACGAGGATGGCGGTGGCGACATTGGTCATCTCCAGCGCCTTCATCCAAGGCGAACCCTTGCGGATGAGGGGAAGGATCGCGCCCATACCGTAGCCGATCGCATAGGCCGCGCCGACGAGGGCGCAGGCGACGGCGATGATCCGGTCCGGCGTCAGGCCGTGCTGGCCGATGCGCAGGCTCAGACCCCAGAAGGCGATCAGCACCAGGGGCGTAAGCAGGATCGAGGCGACGCGGACGGCGACCCTGAGCACGGCGGGGGGCAGGTTGTCGGGACGGCCGTCCTGATAGGCGGCGTTGATGAGGATGATCAGGCCGCCCGCCGCCGAGAGGACCAGGGCGGTGGCGCTGCCGGTCTCCCACAGGCCTTCGAGCCCCGTGAAGGGCAGGGCGGCGAGGAAGCCTCCGACCAGGACGGTCAGGACCAGAAGCAGCCAGGACAGCAGCATCAGGGCGACGGTGCGGATGCCCCGGATCAGCCCGTCCCGGACGTCGGTCAGATGGACGGCCGTGGCGAAGGCGAGGCCGGTCAGGGGCAGGGAGAACCAGCCCTCCTCGATCAGGTCGCCGAGGAAGCTGAGGCCGATGATGTTGAACAGGGCGGCGCCGAGGAACAGCAGGAGCCAGAAGGCTCCGGCGAAGGCGATCGACAGGACCAGTTGCACCCCCGCCATCCAGGCGGCGTCGAAATAGGCGGGGAAGGAGGCGATCAGTTTGCGCTCGCGATCGGCCGGGACGATCAGATGGTGGGCGATGAACAGGGCCGCCGCCGAAAAGGCGAACAGGGGGAAGGTCATCTGGCGGCCGACGCCGCCGGCCTGACGCGCCACGTCATGCCAGGCGAGAAAGGCCAGGGCCGCCGCCGCGACGGCGCCCCAGATCGCCAGGGTCGGCCAGCGCAGACGCCCGACGCCGGCCAGAAGCGGCGGCGGCAGGAAGAGGGCGACCAGGACGAGGGGGCCGAAGGTCTCGGGGAAGCGCGAGGACCAGGTCACGCCCTCGCCCTCGGAGGCGCGGACCAGCAGATAGAGGGCGATCCCCTGGGCCAGGCCGATCACCAGCCTGACCAGACCGACGAGGCGGTCGTTCTGGCCCAGGTCGCTGCGGCCGGCGGAATCGGTGGTCGTGGTCATGGCGCGTGTCTCCCCGGGCCTGACCATGAACCGGGGCGCGGCGTCGGGGAAGCTATGTTTCCTGACGAACGGCGCGAGCGAGGTAGCAGCCGCGCGGGGCGAAATGGATATGGGCCTGAGCGACAGCGGGGTTCGCGAACCACTCAGCCAGCCTGTCGTCCAGCTCTGGGCCGTCGATCACCTGTCCCTCGATCATCATGTTGCGGCGGTCGTAGACGCGCAGGGACAGGGGGCGTTTGCGCAGCATCTCGGGGGCCTCGGCGAGCGGTTCGGCCCTGACGGCGGCCTCGCGCACGAAGATCGGCCCGGCCGCGCGATAGGGCGAGGTCTCGTCGGTCAGGTGGGTGTGGTTGACGAGGACCAGGGCTTCGCCAGCGTCGGCGTCCTGCAGGCTGACCCGGCAGGGGGCGCGGCCGGGCGCGTCGGCGACCCAGCGGCGGGCGCCGACCGCGGCCAGTTCGGCGTCGGTCATGGCGAAATAGGCGGTGAAGGGGTCCAGCGGCAGGGCTTCGATGCGGTAGGTCATGGGTGTCTCTCCGTGTTCGAGGGGAGAGATGCGACGAACCGCGCGGCGCGTCTGGCGGGTTTCGGCCGTTGCGCCACGGCCCCGGCCACCCCACAACGGAGGGCATGAACGCGCCCTTCAAAGCCCCCTCCGCCGAACCGCCCCTGTGGGACCTGTCCGATCTCTATGCGTCCCGGGAGGACGCGAAGATCGCGTCCGATCTGGAGGCGGCGCGGACGGCGGTCGCCGAGCTGAACGGGCTGCAGGGCCGGTTCGTCGCCGAGCGGGCTGACGCGACGGCGCTGGGCGCCACACTGGACCGGGCCATCACCCTGTATGAGCAGGCGTCGGAGAAACTCGGCGCGCTCGGGGCCTATGCCTTCCTCGCGGCCTCGACCAACCGGGCCGATGCGGGGGCGCAGGGGTTCGAGGCCGATCTGCGCGAGAAGATCACGGCCATCGCCACCCCCACCGTCTGGCTGACGCTGGAGATCAACCAGCTGGAAGAGGCCGAGATCGAGGCGGCTTTGGCCGCCGATGCGGGCGCCGCAATTTGGAAGCCCTGGCTGCGGCGGGTGCGGGCGATGAAGCCGCACGAGCTGTCGGGCGAACTGGAGACCTTCATCGCCGAACGGATGCCGATCGCGGCCCAGTGGCCCCGGCTGTTCGACGAGACCCTGGCGGCGCTGCGGGTCGAGAGCGGCAAGGAGAACCTGACCCTGGCCGAGGCGCTGAACCAGCTGTCCGACCCCAGGGAGGCGAGGCGGCGTTCGGCGGCCGAGGGGCTGAACACGGCCCTGGCGGCGCGGACCTCGACCCTGGCCCTCGTGCTCAACACGGTCGCGGCCGACAAGGCGATGGAGGATCGCTGGCGCGGGTTCAAGCGTCCGGCCGACAGTCGCCACCTGGCCAACGAGGTGGACGGCGAGTCGGTGGACGCGATGGCCGATGCGGTCGCCGCCGCCTATCCGAAACTGTCGCACCGCTACTATGCGCTGAAGGCAAAAGCCCTCGGTAAGGCGAAGCTGGATCAGTGGGACCGCAATGCGCCGCTGGAGACGACGGCCCCGCGCGGTTTCGACTGGAACCAGGGGCGGGAGCTGGTGCTGGAAAGCTTCGGCGATCTGGGCGGCGAGTTCGCCGAACGCGCCGGGCGGTTCTTTGACAGGCCGTGGATCGACGGCCGGGCGCGGGCCGGAAAGCAGTCGGGCGCCTATGCCCATCCGGTGACCGCGGACCGCCACCCCTATGTCTTCCTGAACTGGATGGGCGAGCGGCGCGACGTCCTGACCCTGGCCCACGAACTGGGGCACGGAGTGCACCAGACCCTGGCGGCCGAGAAGGGGACGCTGCTCGCCGATACGCCGCTGACCCTGGCTGAGACGGCCTCGATCTTCGCCGAGGGCCTGACCTTCGACCGGCTGCTGGCCACGGCGCCGAAGGCCGAACAGCGCGGCCTGCTGGCCGGGCGGATCGAGGACGGGCTCAACACCGTGGTGCGCCAGATCGCCTTCCACCGGTTCGAGACCCGGTTCCACGACGAGCGGGTCAGGGGCGAGGTGTCCGCCGACCGTCTGGGCGAGCTGTTCGTCGAGGAGATGGGGGCGTCCCTCGGTCCGGCGGTGACGCTGAACCCGGGCTACGAGGCCTGGTGGAGCTATGTCAGCCACTTCGTCCACTCGCCCTTCTACGTGTACGCCTATTCGTTCGGCGATCTGCTGGTGGCGGCGCTGATGGAGACACGGCGGGCCGATCCGGACGGGTTCGCGCCCCTGTATCGCGGCCTGCTCGCGGCCGGCGGGACCAAGACCTACGTCGAGGCGCTGGAGCCGTTCGGCCTCAATCCCCGCGATCCGGCCTTCTGGACGATCGGCACGAAACGGCTGGAACGACTGATCGATCAGTTCGAGGCGTTGGGTTGAGGCCTTGAGCCAAACCCCCGCATCGCTATAAGACCGCCCAAACGCCTCTCCGACGGACGCAGACTCATGGCCGACCATCATTCCCCGACCGAACACGCCGATCACGACGCGGACGCCTATGTCCACGGCACGATGACGATCGAGGAACAGTCGTCGACCTACAGCCTGTTCATGAACCTGGCCAAGTGGGGCTCGCTGGTCATCGCCGCCCTGCTGCTGTTCCTGGTGCTGTGGTTCCAGCCGGGTGGCAGCTTCATCGCCGGCCTGATCGGCGGCGGCGTGCTGGCCCTGGCCGGCGGCTTCTTCCTCAAGGGCGGAAAAAGCCACTAAGCGGTCCGCTCTCGCTCGCCGCTCTGCGGTCGCTGCTTTCGCGCAAGGCGGTATGAGAGGCGAGATATTGCGCGGATCTCGCCGTATTTGATGGCGAAACGGTTGTCTTCACCTTTGACGCCACAGTCCCCCAGCGCCTAACGTTCGCCCATCCAGAGCTGGATGGGGAGATTCGCTTGGCCGTCGCCATCGCCGTGACCCGGGAACGCCGTGAGGGCGAGACCCGCTGCGCCATCACCCCCGAGACCGTGAAGAAATTCGTCGGCATGGGCGCGACCGTGACGGTCGAGGCCGGGACGGGCCTGGGCTCGTCTATCCCCGACAGCGACTATCTTGAGGCGGGCGCCTCGGTGAAGCCGGATACCCGCGCCACGCTCGACGGCGCTGATCTGGTGCTGAAGGTGCGGGGCCCGACGGCGCAGGAGATCTCCGCCATGAAGCCGGGCGCGATCGTCGTCGCCCTGCTGGACGCCTACCGCGAGAAGGATACGGTCGCGGCCATGGCCGGGGCCAATGTCACCAGCTTCGCCATGGAGTTCGTGCCCCGCATCACCCGGGCCCAGGTCATGGACGCCCTGTCGTCCCAGGCCAACCTGGCCGGCTATCGCGCCGTGATCGAGGGCGCCTATGCCTATGGCAAGGGCTTCCCGATGATGATGACGGCGGCGGGCACGGTCGCCCCGGCCAAGGTCTTCATCATGGGCGTCGGCGTCGCGGGGCTGCAGGCCATCGCGACGGCGCGGCGTCTGGGCGCGGTGGTCACCGCCACCGACGTGCGCCCGGCGACCAAGGAACAGGTCGAGTCTCTTGGAGCCAAGTTCCTCGCCGTCGAGGATGAGGAGTTCAGGAACGCCCAGACCGCCGGCGGCTACGCCAAGGCCATGTCGCCCGAGTATCAGGCCAAACAGGCGGCCCTGACCGGCGAGCACATCAGGAAACAGGACATCGTCATCACCACCGCCCTGATCCCCGGCCGCGCGGCGCCGGTTCTGGTCAGCGCCGAACAGGTGGCCTCGATGAAGCCGGGCAGCGTGCTGATCGACCTGGCCGTCGAGGCGGGCGGCAATGTCGCGGGATCGAAGCCGGGTGAGGTCGTGACGACCGCGAACGGCGTCTCGATCGTCGGCTACACCAACCTGCCGGGGCGGATCCCCTCGGATGCGTCGAGCCTCTACGCCAAGAACCTGGTCGCCTTCGCCGGGCTGCTGATCAAGGACGGGGCCCTTGCGGTCGATCTGGAGGACGAGATCTTGAAGGCGTCGGTCGTTACGAACGGCGGCGCCGTGGTGCATGAGGGAGTGCGGGGGTGAACAAGGCGCTGAAGGCATTTCTGAAGGCCATCGCCACGCTGGTTTTGTGGGTCGGCCCGTTCATCGCCATCTTGGGAGGGCTGGGCACGTTCTTGCCCCGCCAGGAAACAGCGACCGCGCTCATGGGCCTGACGCTTGCCGCCTACGTCACGGTCTGCAGCCTGGTGGTCGGCGGCGTGCTGCGGCTGCTTCTCAGCATCGATGACCGGCTCGAGCGGCTGGAAGGAAATCTCTGATGGGCAAGGATCGCTTCTTCACCGGGTTCGCTATGGCGACAGCCGCACTCGGCGTGGCGCTGCTGGCGGTCTGCCTCGTCGCATGGGGTTTGACGGCCGCCGGCGTCGCCGACATCGAGCCCTCGATCAGGATGTGGCAGAGCGCCGGGGGGCTGGTCCTGACGGGCCTGGCGCTGTGCTGGCTGCTTGGCGTCACGACGAAGACCGGACCGGAGAACCACTGATGGAACACGTCGATCCCACCGTCTTTCGCCTGGCCATCTTCGTCCTGGCGATCTTCGTCGGCTATTATGTCGTCTGGTCGGTGACCCCGGCCCTGCACACGCCGCTGATGGCCGTGACCAACGCCATCTCCAGCGTCATCATCGTCGGCGGTCTGATCGCGGCCGCGGCCGTTTCGGGCGAGGCGACCGGGCCAAACGCCTGGATCGCCAAGGGTGCCGGCGTCGCGGCCGTGACCCTTGCCAGCGTCAACATCTTCGGCGGCTTCATGGTCACCCGACGGATGCTGGCCATGTACAAGAAGAAGGAACGGCCCGCGAAGCCCGCCGAGGCGGCCAAGGCCTGATGTCCTTCGCCGACCTGAACCTCGCACCCGACAGCATCGCCTGGACCGGCTCGTGGATCGCCACGGGCATCGGTCTGGGCATGTGGGTCTGGAGCTGGGTCGGCGAAAAGAACCCGATCCAGAAACTGCGCCTGCGCGACTGCGGCGTGGTGTTGCTGTTCTCCGGCATTCTGGCGCGGATCGTGGTGCAGGACCGGCCGATGATGGCCGTGGACTGGGCCATGGTCTTCCTCGGCCCCCTGTTCATCGCCGCCGCCCTGTGGCGGCTGGCGCGGACGGCGGCGGGCACCGGGGCGGAGCCTCTGTGATGCGCGGGTTCGCGGGACCTCTGATCCTGGTCGCCATGGCCCTCGCGCCCGTCGCCTCGGCCCAGGTCCATGTCGGCCGCAATGTCGAAGGCGGCCTGCCCTGGTCGGTCGCGGCGCCGCAGGGGGCCGGCTGGTCGCTCGTCTGCCGGTTCGCGCCGGTGACCTATGAGGCCAGCCAGTGGGACACGCGCCACTGGACCAACAAGATCGCCACGACCGGAACGGGCGCCGCCCGGGGGCGTCTGCCCGATCAGGACGGACGCTGCACCGTGACCAAGACCGGTGGGTCGGGACCGGTCGCGATCGCCATGGTCAAGGACGGCGAGGTCCTGTCCGACGCCACCAACGATACGGCCCATCCGGCTGCGGTGGGCTTCCTGTGATGACACGACTGACGAAGACGATTTCGGGGGAAACGACATGAACGCATCCATCGCGGCGCTGGCCTATCTGGCGTCCGGCGTCCTGTTCATCCTGTCGCTGCGCGGCCTGTCGAGCCCGGAGACCAGCCGTCAGGGCAATACCTTCGGCATGATCGGCATGGGGCTGGCGGTCGGGATCACCCTGCTGACCCTGGGGACCACGGGCGCGCTGGATCCGGTGACCCTGGCCCTGCTGGCCGGGGGCGTGATCGTGGGCGGCGGCGGCGGGGCCTTGATCGCAAAGCGGGTCGCCATGACCGACATGCCCCAGCTGGTCGCGGCCTTCCACAGCCTCGTCGGCATGGCCGCCTGTCTGGTCGCCATCGGGGCCATCTATGCGCCCGAGGCCTTCGGCATCCTCAATGCGGACGGCGTGGGCATCAAGACGATCTCGATCATCGAACTGAGCCTCGGCGTCGCCATCGGCGCCATCACCTTCACCGGCTCGGTGATCGCCTTCGCCAAGCTCAACGGCAATATGTCGGGCGCGCCGATCATCCTGCCGGCGCGGCACCTGATCAACATCGGCCTGGCCCTGGGTCTGGTCTTCCTGATCGGCATATTGATCGGCACGGGCGGCACGGCGGTCTGGGCCTTCTGGGGCGTGTTCGCCATCGCCCTGATCCTCGGCGCGACCCTGATCATCCCCATCGGCGGGGCCGACATGCCCGTCGTGGTGTCGATGCTGAACTCCTATTCCGGCTGGGCTGCAGCAGCTCTGGGCTTCACCCTGGAGAACATCGCCCTGATCATCACCGGCGCCCTCGTGGGCTCGTCGGGCGCGATCCTCAGCTACATCATGTGCAAGGGCATGAACCGCAGCTTCATCTCGGTCATCCTGGGCGGGTTCGGCGGCGACGCCGGCCCGGCGGGCGAGGCGCGGGTCGAGACGCGGCCGGTCAAACAGGGCTCGGCCGACGACGCCGCCTTCATCCTCAAGAACGCCTCCAAGGTCATCATCGTCCCCGGCTACGGCATGGCCGTGGCCCAGGCCCAGCACGCGCTGCGCGAGATGGCCGACAAGCTGAAGGAGGAGGGGGTCGAGGTGAAATACGCCATCCATCCCGTCGCGGGCCGGATGCCGGGCCACATGAACGTCCTGCTGGCCGAGGCCAACGTCCCCTATGACGAGGTGTTCGAGCTGGAGGACATCAACGCCGAGTTCGCCACCGCCGATGTCGCCTTCGTCATCGGCGCCAACGACGTCACCAACCCGGCGGCCAAGACGGACCCGACGTCGGCCATCTACGGCATGCCGATCCTGGACGTGGAGAAGGCGGGCACCGTCCTGTTCATCAAGCGCGGCATGGCGGCGGGCTATGCCGGGGTCGAGAACGAACTGTTCTTCCGCGACAACACGATGATGCTGTTCGCCGACGCCAAGAAGATGGTCGAGGGGATCGTGAAGGGGCTGTGATGGCTTGGCGGCACGGCTTCATTGGCGGTTCGTTCGGAAGATACATCTGGAGCCGTACTGACCGAGGGTGGACCGCGACTGCAATCATTGAGGCTCCCGAGTTCTGGGCCCTTGCTCGAAAGTTCGCCAACGATGATGAACTGGAGGACATCGGAGGTGACCGTGGCGACGGAAGGCCGGCGCTTGGGCTGATGATCGCAAACGAGCGGACTCAGAAACTGAGGGACAAGGTCTACAAGCAAGTCAGCCGCTACTTGTCAGAACAACTTGCGTTAGGTCACCCGGCAATTCAGGCGCTGATCGAACGTGAACATCGCTTTGAAGTTGATGGGGGATCATGGCTAACGGCATTGGATGTGTTCAGCATCTACCGGCAGGATTTTTCGTTTTCGCGTCTCTGCTATCCCGCGCGAGGCGTCGTTATCACCGTTGGAAATTTTGAACGCAACGCATCGACGGCCTTCGATGCCAGTGGATCAATAGCCTTGCCTGAAAGCGATATTGTCATGATCGAAGGTCGAGGAGGTGATTGGCTCATTCGTACGTCGTCTGACCTCGTCGTGGAATTGAGCCAGTCGCGCGGCATCCAATGGGGTAGGTCGACCGAGCCCTAAGCCGCCGCCGTCTCGAACGTCAGCACCCCGGCCGCCGCCATATCCGCGTGCAGGGCCTCGGGGCTCCAGTCATACCCGTTGGGCCAGGTCAGTCCGCCGAACTCGACGAAGACCTCGTTGAAAAAGGCCGGGTCCTTGAATGGTTCGACCATCGGGCCTGTTTCGCGTTGGGCGAGGTCCGAGAAATCCCATTCGCCAGCCGTACCATCGGTGAACCACACCTTGAGCCGATAGCCGCCCAGCCGGAGAACCTTTCTCACATGGATGATGTCGGTCACCGGGGCGTATCCAAACCCGGTATCCGCCGCAGGGGCATCCGCGACCCCGGGCGGGAGTTGTCCCAGTTCTCGATCAGCGCCGCCTGATTGATCAGCGTCCATTCCTTCACCAGTCCACGCGCCTGCTTCGACAGGCGGCCCTTCATGATTTCGCCGTCTGAGATCCGCACCTGAGCCTCGTTGCCCGCCTCATAGGCGTGGAAATGGGGCGGCGCGTGATCGCCGAAGAACATACGGATCGATATACCATAGAACCATGAGATGGTCGGCATGAGCCAACCCATACACGTTCAGGTTGCCTTCGTGAAGCCTAGGCGCCGACCTCCTTCATCGACACGGCCTTGTCCGCCAGCTTCTCCCCGTCCACCGCCCGCCGCTCGCCGATCAGTTTCCTGCCCATCATGAACTCGGGCGGGGCGTTGATGGCCTCGACGGCCTGGAGCTTGTCGCCGGACAGGTGGAAGACGGCGAAGCTGGCGGTGGCGGGGTCGCCGCGGACGACGATCCGGTCGCTGTCGAAGGGGTAGCCGGCGATCTGGAGCTTGAGGTCATACTGGTCCGACCACTGCCAGGGCGTCTCGCCGGCGGGGGCGGGGCGGCCGGTGATGGCGCTGGCCGCCTGTTTGGCCTGTTCCAGGGCATTGGGGACGCTCTCCATGCGGAACAGCCGGTCGTAGATCGGCATGGGGCGGCGGGTGACGTCGCCGATGGCGAAGATGGCGGGGTCGGAGGTGCGGGCCTCCAGATCGACCAGGATGCCGCCCTCGACCTTGAGCCCGGCCGCGACCGCCAGTGCGTCGTTGGGGATGGCGCCGACGCCGACGACGGCGCTGTCGCAGGGGATGGTGCGGCCGTCGGCCAGGGTCACGCCCGCGACGCGGGGCCCGTGGCCGACGAAGCCGGTGACGTCGGCGGCCAGTTCGAACCGGACGCCGCGATCCTCGTGGTAGGTCTGGAAGAAGGTCGAGAGGACATCACAGGCCACGCGGGCCAGAAGGCGCGGCTCGCGCTCCAGCACCACGACCTCGGCGCCCAGGGCGCGGGCGGAGGCGGCGACCTCCAGCCCGACATAGCCGCCGCCGACCACGGCCAGGGTGCGGCCCTGGCCGAGCTGGGCCTTGATCGCCTCGGCGTCTGCGGCGGTGCGCAGGACGTGGACCCCCACGAGGTCCGCGCCGGGGACGTCGAGCAGGCGGGCCCGCGCCCCGGTCGCAAGGATCAGATGGTCGTAAGCCAGGGCCGCGCCATCCGACAGGCTGACGGACCGGGCCGTCCGGTCGATGCCGGTCACCTCGACGCCGAGCCGCAGATCGATGTCCTGTTCGGCGTAGAATTCCAGCGGGCGCAGGGCGAGCGAGTCGCCGTCCGCCTCGCCCTTCAGCCAGGCCTTGGACAGGGGCGGGCGCTGGTAGGGGATCAGCGGCTCCTCGCCGATCAGGACGACGGGTTTGTCATAGCCGTACTGGCGCAGCAGGGCGGCGGCCGTGCCCCCTGCATGGCCTGCGCCGACGATGACGACGCCTCGATCCGGAACAGTCATACGGGTCCCTTACAGCTCATCGACCGTGCCGTCGTCGGCCTCGGCCTCACGCCGCAGCCAGGCGACGAAGGTGCGGGCCTCCTCGCGGCCGCCGTTGCGCCGGGTCAGCACGTGATAGGCCATGTCGGTCGGCAGGTAGCCGTCGGCGAAGGGGGTGACCAGACGGCCCGAGGCCAGGTCGGCGGCGACGAAGGCGCGGGGGGCCAGGGCCACGCCCCGGCCGTTGGCCGCGTCCTCGATGGCGAAGGCGGTCTGGTCGTAACGGGAGCCGGCCGAGGCGTCGACGCCGGTCACGCCGCGCGCCTTGAGCCAGGCGGCCCAGTCGGGGCGGGGTTCCTCGACATGGCCGTCGCCGACGTGAATCAGGGTGTGGCGGGCGAGGTCGGCGGGCTTCTGCAAGGGCAGACGGCCGGTCAGCAGGGCGGGGCTGCAGACGGGCACGACGCCCGCCTCGAACAGCAGCTCCGAGCGCACCCCGGGATAGCCGCCGACGCCGTAGCGGACGGCCACGTCGACCCGGCCGCCGGCGACGTCGGTCAGTTGCATGTCGGCGGAGATCCAGACCTCGATCTCCGGATGTGCGGCCGAGAAACGGACCATCCGGGGCGCCAGCCAGCGGGCGGCGAAGGAAGGCGGCACGCTGACGGCCAACGACCGTCTGCCGACCGGGCCGTAGACGATGTCGGCGGCGCGTTTCAGCTGTTCGAAGGCCTCGCGCAGCACGGGCTGGAGCCGGGCACCCAGCTCGGTCAGGGCCACCGCTCCGCCGTCGCGACGGAACAGGGGGCCGCCGGCGTGATCCTCAAGCACCTTGATCTGCTGGCTGACGGCGCCCGGGGTGACGCCGAGTTCGCGGGCGGCGAGCGAGATGCTGAGCCGGCGCCCCGCCGCCTCGAAGGCCTTCAGCGAATTCAGGGGCGGGAGGCGGCGTCCGTTGTCTTCGGCCTCGCTCATACGGCCTCCAGCCAGGCCGGGACGTCGAAGCCCTTCGATCGCAGGAAGACGGGGTTGTAGATCTTGCCGGCGTAGCGCTGGCCGGGGTCGCACAGGATGGTCGCGATGGTGTGACCGGGGCCCAGTTCACGGGCCAGGCGGACGGCGCCGGCGACGTTCACGCCGCTGGACGGGCCGAGGGTCAGGCCTTCGTGCTTCGCCAGGTCGAAGATGATCGACAGGGCCTCGGCGTCCTCGATACGGAACGAGTGGTCGACCGTGACGCCTTCAAGGTTCCCCGTGATGCGGTTGACGCCGATGCCCTCCGTCACGGACGAGCCCTCGGCCTTCAGCTCGCCGTCGGTGAACCAGGCGTGCAGGGCGGCGCCCGGCGGATCGGCGAGGGCGATGCGCACGGCGGGGCTCTTCGAGCGCAGGAAGGCGGACGTTCCGGCCAGGGTGCCTCCGGTGCCGGCGGCGCAGACGAAGCCGTCGACGCGGCCGTCCGTCTGATCCCAGATCTCCGGGCCCGTGGTCTCGAAATGGGCGCGGCGGTTGGCGGCGTTGTCGAACTGGTCGGCATAGAAGGCCCCGTTCGGTTCGCTCTCGTTCAGCTCGGCGGCGAGGCGGCGCGAGAAATGGACGAAATGGTTGGGGCTGGAGAAGGGGGCGGGATCGACCTCGACCAGGCGTGCGCCGTGCAGACGGACGGCCAGCTTCTTCTCTTCGGTCTGGCTGCGCGGCATGACGATGACGACCGGATGGCCCAGGGCAGCGCCGACGAGGGCCAGGCCGATGCCGGTGTTGCCGGCCGTTCCCTCCACGATCGTGCCGCCGGGCCGCAGGGCCCCGGAGGCCCTGGCGTCGAGGATGAGACCGCGCGCGGTGCGGTCCTTCACCGACCCGCCCGGATTGAGAAACTCTGCCTTGCCGAGGATCTCGCAGCCGGTCGCCTCTGACGCGGCGCGCAGGCGGATCATCGGCGTGGAGCCGATCAGGGACAGGGCATCGGACGCGATCGGCACGGGCAGGCGACTCCAGCAAGGCTGCCGCGCTTTTAGAAACTCTTTTGCCGCACGGGAAGGGAGGTCTGGCGAGGTGACCCGGCCGCCTCCCGCCGCTATCGTCCGGCTCTGATCGTTTTCAGGGCTGGGAGTTTTCGATGAAGCTGCGACTGATGCGCCATGTGGCGCCGGCTGTGCTGATGCTGTTCGCCACGCCGGTTCTGGCCCAGACGCCGGGGGCGCTGACCTATCAGCAACCGCCCGCGCCGATCGCCGACATCCTCGACGCCCGCCCGACGCCGGGGGCCAGCGTCAGTCCCGACCAGAAGACCCTGGTTCTGTACCAGCGGTCCAACCTGCCGACGATCGCTGAACTGGCCTAGCCGATGCTCCGCCTCGCCGGTTACCGTATCAATCCGCGCAACAACGGCCCGGCCAACAGCCGCATCTCCTGGGTCACGGGCCTGAGCTTCCAGTCGGTCGAGGGCGGGGCCGCACGGCCGGTCGCCCTGCCGGAAGGATCGCGGTTCACGGGTGCGACCTGGTCGCCGGACGGCCAGTCAGTGGCCTTCCTGATGGACCGGCCCGAGGGGATGGCCCTGTGGGTCGCTGATGTCGCGACCGCCACGGCGCGCGAGATTTTCGGCGCGCGGGTCAATGCCGCGACCGGCGCCGGCATGAGCTGGCTGCCCGACAGTTCCGGCCTTCTGGTCCGGGCCGTGCCTGAAGGGCGAGGCGCAGCGCCGGACGTCACGGCCGCACCGGCCGGTCCCACCGTCGCCGAGAGCGGCGGGCGGGCCGCAGCGGTCCGGACCTATCAGGACCTGTTGAGAGGGCCGGGCGACGAAGCCCTGTTCGCCCACTATTTCACCTCCCAGCTGATGGTGGTTCCGCTGGCCGGAGAGGCTCGCGAAGTCGGCGGCGGGACCGGTGTCGTGCTCAACGCCTCGGTGTCGCCGGACGGGCGTTATCTGCTGCAGACACGCGTGAAGAGGCCCTACTCCTATGTCGTTCCGGCGGGCCTGTTCCCCGGAACGGTCGAGGTGACGGACTGGGAAGGCCGTGTCGTGCACAGCGTCGCCGAACTGCCTCTGCGCGACAACATCCCCCCGCCCTTCGACGCGGTCGAGACGGGTCCGCGCCAGGCCCAGTGGCGCGCCGACACGCCATCGACCCTGGTCTGGGTCGAGGCCCAGGACGGCGGCGATCCCCGCACGGCCGCGACGGTGCGCGATCGGGTCTTGATGCTGGACGCGCCCTTCAACGGCGAGCCGACGACCCTGATCGACCTGCCGGAACGCTATGCGGGCGTGACCTGGGGACGGACGGATGTGGCCGTCGTGAACACCCAGTGGTTCAACACCCGCCACGAGACCCGCTCCGTGGTCGATCCTTCGAACCCCGGGACCGGTCGGGTCATCGTCGATCGCAACTATCAGGACCGCTACAACGACCCGGGCACGATCGCGACGGAGGCCAACGCCGCCGGCCGACAGGTGATCGCCTTCACCCCGGACGGCACGCGCGTCTTCGTCGAGGGCGACGGCGCGACACGCGAGGGGGAGTATCCCTTCCTCGGCACGCTGGATCTGGCCACCGGCCAGACGGAACGCCTCTGGCAGTCGGCCAGCGGTGAATACGAGAGCGTCATCGGCCTGCTGGACGAGGATGGCCGTCGTCTGGTCACCGTGCGTGAGAGCCGGACCGAGCCGGCCAACCTGCGAATCCGTGATCTGGACGGCGGTGTGACGCCGCTGACCAACTTCCCCGACCCGGCGCCGCAGCTGGCCGGAGTGACTCAGCAGCTGATCACCTACACCCGCGACGACGGGGTGCAGCTGTCGGGGACGCTGTATCTCCCGGCCGGCTACGACAAGGATCGCGACGGCCCCCTGCCGCTCCTGATGTGGGCCTATCCGGCGGAGTTCACCGATGCGGCGGTGGCCGGTCAGGTCGTGGACACGGCCAACCGCTTCGTGCGGCCGGGCGGATCGAGCCACCTGTTCCTGCTGACCCAGGGCTACGCCATTCTGGACAACCCCTCGATGCCGATCGTGGGGGCCGGCGGGGCCGAGCCGAACGACACCTATATCGAACAGCTGAGCGCCTCGGCGAAGGCGGCGGTGGATGCGGTGGTGGGGATGGGGGTGGCCGAGCGCGGGCGGATCGCGGTCGGGGGGCATAGCTACGGTGCCTTCATGACCGCGAACCTTCTGGCCCACACAGACCTGTTCGCCACCGGCATCGCCCGGTCGGGCGCCTACAACCGGACCCTGACGCCGTTCGGATTCCAGGCCGAGCAGCGGACCTACTGGCAGGCGCCGGAGACCTATAACGAGATGTCGCCCTTCGCCTATGCCGACAAGGTCAATGAGCCGATCCTGCTGATCCACGGCGAGGCGGACGACAACCAGGGCACCTTCCCGATCCAGTCGGAGCGCTTCTATGCCGCGCTCAAGGGCAATGGGGCGACGGTTCGCTACGTGGTTCTGCCGCTGGAGGCGCACGGCTATCGGGCGCGGGAATCGGTCGGTCACACCCTGTGGGAGATGACCCGCTGGCTGGACCAGACGATCAAGACCCCGGCGGCTCCGGCGGCCGGTTCGAACTAGCGGCGGAGGCGGGCTCGCAGCGACGCGACGAGCCCGCCGACGTCCCGGTTTCGTTCGAACCACCACAGGCCTGAGAGGGCCACAAGCAGACTGACATACCAAAGGACCGGCGAACCCGGCGCATGGGATGTCGAGGCCGGCGCGGCGCGGGTCGGGGCCGTCCCCGCCAGCGCAAGGGTCGCAGAACGGTCGGCGGCCATGACCAGCGACGGCGCTGCGTCGGCGGGCTGGACATAGAAGGGCGTCTGGCGGTTCTCGCCGTCGCGGATGACCTGCCAGCCCGGCTGTTCCGGCCAGAAGGCGGCGCAGGCGCGGTCCCCGGCCGCCGGATCGACGCGCAGGGTGTGGGCGCGGCCGTCCTGACCCAGGACGGTCGCCTGACCGTTCAGACGGCACAGGGCGATCCGGGTGCCGACGCGGGCGATGCCGTCGATCTCGGCGCGACTGTCATCGCCGGCCCGCCCGATCTCGGAGAACAGCGCGCTCCACATCTCGCCGTAGCGATCCGGACGGCCGGTCAGAACCAGGGCGTAGCTGTCGGTCACGGTCCAGATCCCGACCCGGCCGCGACCCCTGCCATGCCAGCTGGCCAGGGTGACGCCGTCCGCGTCGCGCAACAGGGTGACGGCGTCCGATCCGTCGACGGTCAGGTTCCTGCGGGCCAGTTCGGGCAGGGCCTCGGTGTCCTCCACGGCGGGTCCGGCGCCGGATTCGGTCTCCGGTGCGGCCTCATCGGTGGGCGGATCGAGCCGAAGCGGCAGGGCCTCCTCGCCGCCGCTGAGGCTCAGGCCCAGTCCGGCCCAGTCGCGCCGCGTCGCCGCCGAAAGTGGTCCCGTGGGACGCAACAGCAGGCCCATGCCGTTGTTGACCGCCGCCGTCAGAGCCGCTCGCGGACCGCCGCCGAGGGCGTCCCAGCGACGATCGTCGAGCACGACGAGGTCGAGCGCGTCGAGGGTTGCGGCGTTGAGCGGCACAGGGGGATCGCCGAGCTGGATCCCGCCGCCGATGTCGATGTTCAGGGCCAGGTCGATGCCGGAGTCCTCGGCCCAGCGCTTCAGGTATTTGGTCTCGGCGGTCGGGGCCCCGGCGAGGACCAGGACCCGGGGCGGGGTCCGGGCGATGGTCTCGACCGGGACGGCGATCCGTTCGACGACGGCGCCGGCGGCGTCGCGGAGCCGGAGGTCGAACAGGGCGAGGCCCGGCGTGCGGACGGCGGCCATCAGGGCGAACCGCTCTCCGGCGACGACCCGGGCCGTGTCGACGACCTCACCGGCCGGATCGACCAGTTCGACCGTCCCGGCCGCAAGGGTCCCGACCTGTCCGCCGACGACGAAGGTCGCGCCGGGTGCCGTGGGATCCGGCAGGGCGAGGTCGGTCAGCCCCCTCGGCAGGGGTGGGGCCGTGAAGGCCACGGGGACGGGCAGGGGCGACTGGTCGCGCGGCGTCAGGCCCTGACCTAGGACCCGGATACGGGCGGGCGTGGGATAGCGGCGCAGGGCTGTCGCCAGATCGGGGACGCGGGTCGCCCCGGCGACGGGGCCGGATTCGGGCAGGGCGATGAGGATGTCGCCGGGCGCGGTCGGGACGGTCGCGGGCGATCCGGCGGTGGCGACGATCAGGGCACCCGTGCGGATGACGGAGGGGGGCGGGTTGAGGGCCAGCCACAGCGAGAGGCCCGCCACCACCTGCAGGCCCATCAGGGTGGCGACGCGCCAGCGGGGAGCCTGGACCTCAGCCTTTCTGTGCCACAGGATCAGGCGAACGATGCCGAGGATCACGGCGCCGCCGATCACCAGCGCGGTCCAGAAATCGGGGCTGGAGAGACTCATCGCAGGGCGTCCAGATAGCGCTGGCCGCGCGCGCCCGGGGCCTCGCGACGGCCCGGGGAGGGGGCCGGCCGCTGGAGGGCGGTCCACAGGAGGGCGCGCAGGCGACGGCGGCAGTCGAGACAGGCGGGCTCGTTGCGGACCGTGTCGATCGCCGCTCTCAGCGCCAGAGGATCGGCCAGACGGCCGCCGTTCTCGCGCGTCCAGCGGTCGAGCGCGCCGAGGGCCAGCGGCGCAGAGGTCGAGCCCGGCCTTTCCTCCAGCGCGCGCCAGGCGTCGGCGGCGACGGCATCGGCGGGATTGCGTTCGGGCGGGTCGGCCGTCTCCGCGACGATGTTCTCGCGTTCGCCGGTCAGGCGGCGGGCGAAGTCGACGGGTGGAATGTCGGAGCCGACCCGCGGGAGGAAGATGCGGGTCGCGCGCTGCGCCTCCTTGAGCAGCTCCAGCGCCTCGTTGGCATGGGGCAGGGCGGCTTCCGGCCGGCCCTGACGCAGTTCGCGCTCCGAGGCCCACATGGCGTCGAGCGCGCGGGCGAGGGCCGATCGGGTGCGCGGCTCGAACAGGGTGGCGACGTCGCGGTCGTCATGGGCATGGCCGAACTCGTGCAGCACATCGACCTCGCCACCGATCCCTCCGGTGGCCGGTTCGTCCGCGTGGTCCTCGCCCTCGTGGTCGGCGTGATCGTCATGGGCGGCGGGGCGGGCGGGAGCCGGGTCGTCGGCGGTCGGAAGGAGAGGCGCGGCCGGTGCGTCTGCGGTGGGCAGGATGATGCCGCCGCCCGAACCCCCGCCCTCGGCCTCCTCGCCCATGAACTGGCCGTAGCGCAGACGGAGCGCCGCCTGCTCCTCGCCGATGTCGTTGGACGCGTCGAGGAAGGGATCGCCCGTCAGGGTGCGTCGGCGCGCGATAAGGGCCTCGGCATTGATGATGATCTGGCGCTGGCTGGCGAAATAGGCGGGCATGATGCGCATGGCCATGCCGTCCAGACCTTCGGCCATGGCCAGGTTGGCGGGCCAGCGAAGAATGACGCTGGGGCCCTCGACCTCGTGGCGCTCCGGCGCGCGATTGTCGGTGACGACCAGCTGCACGATCAGATCGCTGCCGGCTTCCATCCCCTCGCGGGCGAGGTCGAGGGTGGTCGAGAAGCGCCGCTGTTTCGCCACCCCCTGGCCGCGCAGGGGCATGGACCGCTGTTCGAAGGTGATGTTCTCGCCGTCGCCCCGGGTGACGGTGATACGCAGGGTGGCGGTTTCGATGACGCCGTAGTCGTCGCTGGCCTCGAACACCGGCGTCCAGGTGCGCTGGCCGGGGGTCATCTGGACCAGCTGGCTCTGGGGATCGACGAGCCGGACGACAGGCTCGGCGTCGGCCACGGCGTCGAGGCGATTGAGGCGCTGCATCGGCAGGCCGGCGGCCTCGATCCGGTAGAGCAGGGGCCGGTCGACAATGCGGGTTCCGGTCCAGCGCTGGCCGTCGCGGATCAGGGAGACCGGCGTGCTTTCGGGGAAGGCGAGCCCGGCCGAGGACGGCTGGGGGGCGAAGTCGATCAGCCATTCCACGCGTGATCCCTCGGGCATCCGGGCGTCGAGCGCGGTCTGCTCGCGGACCGGCAGGCCGGTGTAGGCGGGCGGAATGATGCGCAGCCGGGCACCGGTCAGGACGGGAGCCGGGGCAGAGCCTGCTGAACGGGCGGGGGCAGCGGCCGTCGTCCCGGCGCCGGTCCCGGCAGGCCAGAGCAGGACGGCGGCGATCAGGATGACGGCGACGCCCCAGGCGATCAGGATCGGGCGTTTCGACCAGTCGGGGCGGAGGTCAACGGCGGCGGCCTCGTGAACCCGGCCTTCGATGCGATCACGCTGGAGGGCGGCGAGGCCGGCGAGGGCGGCCCGGTCGCGGAACAGCAGGGTGGTGCTGTCCTCGAAGCGGGGGATGCGGGCGTCGAGTTCTCCGATGAGCCAGCGCCGATCGAAACGCCGCGAGCGCCAGATCCCGACGGCGGCGAGAACGGCGAGTCCGATGACGGTGGCGATGACGGTGCCTGTCATCCCGAACAGTCGCCAGCCCAGGACTGCGGCGACGAGGACGGCGGGCAGGCCGAGCGCGACCGTATCGAGGCCGGCACGCGTGCGGGCCGCGCTCTGGTGGCTCAGCAGGACGGGGACGGCGGTCATGGGGCGACCGCCCGTGTGCGACGGGTCGCCAGCCAGCGCTCTACGGCGAAGGTCAGGGCGATCAACAGGGCCAGCCACGGGCGCAGGTCGAGCGCCGGCTGATCAAAGGGGGCGGCGCCGGTCAGGGGCGGGTGGTCGACGGCGGCGACCCGGGCGGGCGCGGGCCGGGGGGCAAGCATGGTGGCGAGGGCGTCGGGGAAGCCGGGCTCGACCAGTTGCGGGATCGCGGCGGGCTCCAGGGCGCGGGTCAGACGGATCACACGCCCTCGACCGAGACGACCGGCGACGGCGAGCGGCTCTCCGGCCGTGCCGCGCCAGACGGGGACGGTCTCCCCCTCGACCGGAATGCGGGCCTCGAGGGCGGTCAGGATCACGCCGCCGTTGCGGACCCAGGCCTCGACAGGGGCCGGGACCGGGCCGGCCGCCAGCCAGACCAGATGACCCGCGCCGTTCGGGACCGGGCGATCGATCGGCTCGGCGGCGAAGTCGGGATCGACCTCAGCGACGGTCCAGGCCGTGGCCGCGGCGCGGAAATAGCGGACGGCATCCTCAGCCTCAGGGGCGTAGCGCACGGTCAGGGCGGGCGGGGCGGGCGAGGCGATGGGGCGCCCAGGTGCTTCAGCGCCGACGGCCCATTCGACGCGGCGGGACAGCTTCGGCCGCTCGGCATCGATGCCTTCCAGAGTCGCCGGCACGACCAGCTTGACCGGGGCGCCCGACGGCAGTTCGGCGTCCAGCTGACGGATCAGGCTGACGAGGTCACCGGATGCGGCGGGAGCCATTCCCCCCGTCTCCGGGAAGCCGGGGGCCAGCCAGACGACGCGGTCGCCCGCCTCCGTGGCGGCGGCGATGGTCTGGGCGTCGGCACCCGGGGCCACGGCCACGACGGGTCGACGGTCGGCCGCATTCCACAGCACCGGTGCGGCCAGCCACAGGGCGATGAGGGCCAGCAGCAGAAGGCGTGAGGCGAGCAGCAGCCGCTCGTCGATCCTCAGGCTGCGGCGCGGCTTCGGCGCGGCGTCGAGCCAGCGCAGGGCGGCGAAGTCGATGGTCCGGCTCTCGGTCCGGCGCGCGATATGGATGACGACGGGGATCGCCAGGGCCAGCAGGGCGGCGAGGGCGGCGGGGAGGATGAGGGCCGGGCTCATTGCCGACCGGTCGCGCGTAACAGGGTGCGGATCGGCACGTCCGCGCTCTCGTCGATGAAGTGTTCGACGTGGCGGATGCCGCGCGCCTCGAGCCGGGCCGCCAGGGCCTCCCGGGCGGCGGCGAAGCGGGCGAGGAAGGTTTCGCGCAGGGAGCGGCCGTCGCCGATCAGCTCGGCGCCGGTCTCCGGATCATGGAACCGGTAGCCCTGCTCGAAGGGGAAGTCGCGTTCGTCGCCGGTCAGGATCTGGACGATGCAGATGTCGCGACCCGAGGCGGCCAGCCGTTCGGCGGTGGCGATACAGCCCTCGTCGAAGCCGTCGGTCAGGATGACGATCAGGTCGCGCGCGCCGATCTGTTCGCCGAAGACGCCGACGTCGCGGGTCCAGTCGGCGGCGCCCGAGGCCTTGAGAGGGGCGAGGGTCAGCAGCACGCGGTCGCGGTGCCGCCCACCGCTGTGGGGCGTGAGCACCATCGGACCCTCGGCGCGCTCGACCACGACGCCGAAGCGGTCGCCCTGATAGAGGGCGATCTCCATCAAGCTGGCGGTCAATCGGCGCGCGGCGTCGAACCGGGACCAGTCGGGGCGGGCCAGATCGGCCTGGGCCATGGAGGCGCTGGCGTCGAGGACGATCCAGATGGCGACCGGGCTCTCGCGCTCCGCGTCGCGGACGAAGAATTTGTCGGACCGGGCGTAGAGCTTCCAGTCGATGGCCCGCAGGTCGTCGCCGCGCTCATAGGCCCGGTACTGGGCGAACTCGAGCCCGCCGCCCTTGTTGCGGCTGTCGTGCATACCCGCGCTGGCCAGCACCGCCGCGCGACGCGGGACGATGGACAGGCGGCGTAGCCGGCTGCGCAACTCCGGGGGCAGGTCGAGCGGAGACATGCCCTGGATCAGTCGGGCGTCGGTGCGGGCAGGGCGGCGACGAGGGCGGCGACCACGTCATCAGCCGTCTTGCGCTCGGCCTCGGCGGCGAAGGACAGCAGGATGCGGTGACGCAGGACCGGGGCGGCCAGGGCGATGACATCCTCGCGCGTCGCGGCGAGGCGACCGTGCAGCAGGGCGCGGGCCTTGGCGGCCAGCACCAGGGCCTGACCGGCGCGCGGACCGGCACCCCAGCGGACGTAGTCCTGGACGGCCTTGGGTGCGTCCGCCGACGGGCGCGTGGCGCGCACGAGGGTGGTGATCCAGGTCAGCAGGGCCTCGCCGACATAGACGTCGCGCACCCATTTCTGCAGGGCGACGATGTCCTCTCCGACCATGACCTGGGGCACGGCGCCGATGCCCGACCCGGTCGTCGCGACGAGGATGGCGCGCTCCTCTTCCGCGGTCGGATAGCCGACGCGGATGTTGAGCAGGAACCGGTCCAGCTGGGCCTCGGGCAGGGGATAGGTGCCGGCCTGTTCGAGCGGGTTCTGGGTCGCCAGGACGAAGAAGGGCTCGTTCAGCTTGTGGGTCACGCCCGCATAGCTGACCGTGTGTTCCTGCATGGCCTCCAGCAGGGCGGCCTGGGTCTTGGGCGGGGTGCGGTTCAGCTCGTCGGCGAGGAACAGGTTGGTGAAGACCGGGCCGGGCTGGAAGCGGAAGCTGCGGTGGCCTGTGCCGTGATCCTCCTCCAGCACCTCGGTGCCGAGGATGTCGGAGGGCATCAGGTCGGGGGTGAACTGGACCCGCCGGAACTCCAGATGCAGGGCCTGTCCCAGGGTGCGGACCAGCAGGGTCTTTCCGAGGCCGGGGACGCCCTCGATCAGGCAGTGGCCGCCGGCGAGCAGGCCGATCAGCAGCTGTTCCACGACCTCGTTCTGGCCGACGATGGCCTGGCCGATGGCGGCCTTCAGCTTGCCGAGCTGGGCCAGCCGGGCGTCGATCTCGGATTGGGTGGGCGTGGTCATCGGAGCTCCGGGGAGGAGGGAGGCGAAAAGGTCAGGCGGCCAGAGTCAGGCCGTCAGGGCGTAGATGATGATGTTGACCGCGAACTTGGTGTTGTCCTCGGCCAGGAAGCGCTTGTTGCGCCAGTCGTAGTCCCACTCGCAGCCATAGTCCTTGTTCGAGTAGAGCACGCCCAGCCGACCATCGATCTCGATGCCCTTGAGGTAGTCGTGGATGAGGTCGTCGCCCCAGCCGTTCAGCTCGAAACTGGTCGCCGGCGGACCGTCCTCGAACTCGAAGAAGCTGCGGTAGAGGGCGTGGTCATTGGGCAGTTTCTTCAGGGCGTCGGCGCCGAAGATCTCGGCCATCTGGCGCTCGAAGGAGGTGGCGAACAGGCCGTCGATATCGTGGTTGCAGTCATCGACGAAGACGAAGCCGCCATTGCGGACATAGCGTTCGAAATTGCGCGCCTCGGCGGCGTTGAACTCCACCAGCTTGTGGCCGGCCAGGTAGCAGAACGGGGCGGTCAGCATGGCCGGATCGGCCAGGGCGATGACCCGCTCGTCGGGATCGACCCGCAGATTGGTGTAGTCGACGAGGGAGGTCAGGATGTTGGCCGGCATCCGCTGGTCGACATCCCAGTCGCCGGAATCGTAGCGCAGCCGGGTGAACCAGAAATCATAGGTGGCCTGTGCCCCGGCGGCGTGCGGCAACCCTGCAAGCAGGGCCCCCAGCGCGCCGCCGGTCAGCAGTCGCAAGGCGTCGGCGCGTGTCATACCTGAACGCGACACGCACCCTCTCCGGTCAGACGGCGTCGGACAGGGAGGTGAAGGTGAAGTCGCGCAGACGCATCGGAGGGATCATCATCGACAGGTTGGACTCGTCGCCCGCGACACGGACCGGACGGCCCAGTTCGTCGATGTTGTTCAGCATGATCACCGGCGACTCGTTGAAGCGGAAGTTCTTCAGCGGGTACTTCAGCTCGCCGTTCTCGATGTAGAAGGTGCCGTCGCGGGTCAGGCCGGTCAGCAGCACGGTCTGCGGATCGACCATGCGGATGTACCAGGTGCGGGTCACCAGGATGCCGCGCTCGGTCTCGCGAACCAGCTCCGAGATCGACTTCGTGCCGCCCGACATGATCAGGTTGCCGGGGGTGGCGTTGGCGGTCTTGCCCTGTTTTTCGGCCCAGTAGCGGCCGTAGTTCAGGTTGGTGACGACGCCGTCCTTGACGAAATCCATCCGCTCGCGCGGCAGGCCGTCGCCGTCCCAGGGCAGGACCGGGGCCTCGTCATGCCAGGGGTCGGCCGTGAAGGTGACGCGCGGATCAAAGACCTGTTCGCCGATCTTGTTGCCGCCGCCCGCCTTGGACAGGAAGCTGCGGCCTTCATCGGCCGCACGGGCGCCGAAGAAGTTGAACATGAAGGAGATCAGGCCGGCGGCGGCGGCGGGCTCCAGGATGACCGTGTATTTGCCGGGCTCCAGGGCCTGGGCCTCGACCGAAGCCGAAGCCTTGCGCATCGCGATCTGGATGTCGCTGTCGACGTTGAAGTCGCCGGCGTCCTTCAGGCTGCGGCCGACCCAGCCGGATCCCTTGCCGTCCTCGGTGCGCACCGTGCAGGTGTAGTTGAGACTGGTCGCGCGCTGGTAGCCGAAATTCCCGTTCGAGTTGGCGAAGGCGGTGAAGCCGGCGCTGTCGTTCAGGAAGCCGGCCGCGATCAGGTTCTGCGACTTGCAGGGATCGATCGAGGCGCGGGCGATCTCGGCCCGGTTTTCCGGCGTGATCGCGGCGGTGGCGGTGTTGAACGTATCGCTGGCGCGATAGGTCTGGCGCTGGACCGCCGGCATGAACTCCGGGTTTTCCGGCGCGAGCTTGGCCAGGTCCTCGGCGCGTTTGACGACGCGGGCGAGGGCCTCGTCCGAGAACTCGTTGATGGTGGCCGTGCCGACCCGTTTGCCGAATGCGACCTGGACGCCGAGTTCGACGTCCGAGACCACGCCCGAGGTGGACACGTTGTTGAGGGCGAAGCGGATGTTGCCCTCGGTGCCGCCGCCCAGCTGGGCGGTGCATTCGTCGGCGGTCGACAGCGCGATCACCTTCTCGAGGATCGTCCTGGCCTCGGCTTCCGTCATGATGCTCATGTGATTTTTCCCTTGGGTCCGATCAACCGAGCGAACGCGCGGTGTTGATGACGTTGATGCCGTCGAAGCGGGTCGTCGACGAGCCGTGGCTGACGGCCGAAACCTGGCTGGGCTGGCCCTTGCCGTCGAAGAATGAGCCGAACATGCGGTAGTCGCTCTCGTCGCAGATGGCCGAACAGGCGTTCCAGAACTCCGGCGTGCGCATCTGGTAGGCGACGTCCTCGAGCGGCCGGGTGATCTCGCCGTTCTTGATCTCGTAGAACAGGGTGCCGCCGAACTGGGCGTTGTAGCGCTGCTGGTCGATCGAGAAGGAGCCGCGACCCAGGATGTAGATCCCGTTCTCGACGTTGGCGATCATGTCGTTGACCTTCATCGGACGCGTGCCGGGCTTCAGCGAGACGTTGGCCATCCGCTGGAACTGAACCGTCGACCAGCTGTCGGCATAGGAGCAGCCGTCGGATTCCGTCTTGCCCAGGATGTGCACCTGGTCGCGCGTCGCCTGGTAGTCGACCAGCTTGCCGTCCCTGACCAGATCCCATGACTTGGTCTTGACGCCCTCGTCGTCGAACTCGACCGCGCCCAGCGACCCGACCTGGGTCTTGTCGGCGACCAGGTTGACGATGTCCGATCCGTACTGGAAGCGGCTCTCGCGCTTGTCGAGGGTGGCGAAGGAGGTGCCGGCGTAGTTGGCTTCGTAGCCGAGCACGCGGTCGAGCTCGAGCGGGTGGCCGACCGACTCGTGAATGGTCAGACCCAGGTGGTTGGGGTCCAGAACCAGATCGTAGGAGCCCGGGCGGACCGACGTTGCCGTGAGCTTCTCGCGCGCCTGTTCGGCTGCTGCGACCGCGTCCTTGGTCATGTCATAGGACATGCCGTAGCTGACCACGCCATTGGAGGCGACGATCTGGTCGGCCGTGTTGCCGTCCAGATATTCGTAGCCCAGACCCATCGGGGCCGAGAGGCCGTCGCGGGTGCGGAATTTGCCTGTCGTCTGGTCGATCGCCGTGACGGTGAACGGCGCCCAGATCCGGTGCACGTCCTGGTCGATGTAGGAGCCGTCCGAGCTGGCGAAATACTTCTGCTCATTGACCAGGAACAGCTGCGAATTGACGAAGTTGGCACCCGCGTTCATCGCCGCGGCGTTGACGCCCAGCAGCAGTTCGACCTTCTCCTCGATCGGCACTTCCATGGCGTTGCGGCGGATCGGTGTCTTCCAGGCGACCTCGCCGACGCCGCGCGTGGGGGCCAGCTGGACGGGCTGGGTCTGGTGGCGGGCATTCGCCTTGGCGATGGCGACGGCCAGGCGGGCGGCCTCGGCGACCGCTTCCGGCGTCATGATGTTGGTGGCCGAGAAGCCCCAGGCGCCGTCGGCGATGACGCGCACGCCCGTGCCCATCGACTCGGTGTTGACGATGTTCTGGACGTTGGCTTCGCGGGTGATCACGAACTGGCGCATGTAGCGGCCGACGCGGACGTCGCAGTAGGTGGCGCCGGCAGCCGAGGCGGCGCTGAGGCCTGCATCTGCGAGGCGCTTCTTGACCGCGATCTCGAGGGTCTCGGTCAGTTGCGACGCGGCGATGGCGCGTCCGGCGAATCCGGGCAGCAGAAGCCCCCCCGCGCCGATGCCGCAAGCGGCGAGGAATGAACGTCTATCCAAGGCTTCTCTCCACCCGAATGGCCTGCCGCGGGGGCGCGCAGGCGGTGATGAGCGGGCGTCGCACAGAGCCCCCTCGTCACGCGGGCCGCATCTTTGACAGGCCGATGACACAGGTCAAACGATCGGAGCGGTTAAGGCCGATCATTACGAACTCTTAACGCCGGACCCCGTGTTGGCGGGCGGTTCAGGCCGCCGGATCGAAGGGACGGAGCGGCACCAGAGGCGCGAACTCGCCCTCTGTCCGCGTCATGCGTGCCTGAATCGCGGCCATGACGTCGGCCGGACTCCACAGCGATCCCTGCATCACCGCGATCCACTCCAGCCCCTCGGCCACGGTGTGGTCGCGGGCATGGTTGAGGGCGGCCTTGGAGCCGGAGACGGCGAGCGGCGCCTTAGCGGCTATCCGCCGGGCCATGTCGAACGCGGCGGCCAGGACGGTATCGGCGTCGGGCAGGATCGCGTTGACCAGACCCAATTTCTCGGCGCGCTCCGATGTCAGTGTGGATCCCGTATAGGCCAGCTCCCGGACAACGCCCTCCGGCATCAATTTGGGCAGACGCTGCAGGCTGCCGATGTCGGCCATCATGCCGATATTGATCTCCTCAATGCGGAAATAGGCGTCCGCGCTGGCCAGCCGGATGTCGCAGGCCGCGATCAGGTCGAGGCCGCCGCCGACGCATGCGCCCTGAATGGCGGCGATGACCGGGAAGCGCACCTTCTCGAGTGTCGTCAGGGTCTCCTGCAGATCGCGGGCGGTCTGGTGGAAGGCCTGACGGTCGGCCGCCGTGTCGGCGCTCAGGATCGCGCCGCCGGAGAAGACCGAGATGTCCATGCCGGCGCAGAAATTCCTGCCCTCTCCCGACAGGACGAGAGCGCGAACCTCGCCGGTCGCGTCCAGCGCCTTCAGCTCCGGACCGAACCGTCGCCAGAAGTCGATGTCGAGGGCGTTCGACGCCTCGGGACGGGTCAGACGCAGGTGGGCGACCGGACCGTCGCGGGTGATTTCGAAGCTTGGCAAGGCGAGACGCGTCCTGTTGACCGGGGCTACCACCATGCCACAGGCTCGCCCCAGACCAAGTCCTGATTGAAGACGCTCAGGGCGCGATCGGACTTGGCCGGCGCGACGCCCCCGGGACGGGCGCGGCGCTCGACGCCTTGACCGACGAGGAAACTCTGACCCGTTGCCGCGCCGAGGTGCATCACAGGGCCCGTCTGATGTGGCGGATCGGCTTCGCGCCCTGACCGCTAGCCAGTGGACATCAGTCCCATACGGACCAGGGCCGACAGGTTGCCCGCCTGCATCTTGCTCATCACCTTCGCGCGGAAGATCTCGACGGTGCGCGGGCTGATCTCCAGGTCTGCAGCGATCTCCTTGTTGGAGCGGCCTTCGACCAGGGCGCGGAACACCTGGTGCTCGCGCTGGCTCAACTGGGCGATGCGGTCGGCGATTTCCCGCCGGCTTTGGCGCTCGTGCTCCTGTTTCGACAGATGGCCCAGACAGCCGCGCACCGCTTCGAGCAGGCGATACGGGTCGAAGGGCTTCTCGATGAAGTCGACGACGCCCGACTTCATCATCTGAACGGCCATCGGCACGTCGGCGTGTCCGGTGATCACGATGATCGGCCAGGCGGCGCCTTTCAGCTCCCGCAGGCGGCGAACCACCTCGATGCCATCCATGTCGGGCATGCGCACGTCGGTGATCACGCAGGCTGAATCCACCTCCGGAAGGTTGGCCAACAGTTCGCCGCCGGTGGCGAAGGCCCGGGCGCGGAGACCCTCGCCGCGAAGAAGGATGACCAGGGCGTCGCGAACGGCGTCGTCATCCTCGGCAATCAGCACCGCGATCGTATTCATGAGTCCAACAGTTCCCGCTCGCGCATCAGACAGAACGAGAAGGCGGCCCCGCCCAGCGGACTGGCCTCGACCTTCAGTACGCCACCGTGACTCTCGATTATGGTCCGGGTTACGGAAAGCCCCAGTCCCATACCGCCGGACTTTGTACTGATCAGGGGGCGGAAGATACTCTCCATATCGGCGGTTGCTATACCCGCGCCATTGTCCTCGACACGGATCTCGTAGGCCTCCGGCGAGATCGCCCGGCCGGAAACGACGACGCGCGGATCCGGCCGTCCCTCGAGGGCTTCGACGGCGTTGCGCACGAGATTGACCATGGCCTGCTGGAACTGGATCCGCTCGGCCCAGACCCTGTCGTTCTCCTCGTCGATATAGAACTCGATTGTCGCCCCTCCCGTGCCCCCGATCATCTCGAGGACGCCCTGAAGGTCGTAGATCATCGTGCCCGTGCGTTCGACATCCAGCCCACGGGTCTCGTGCGCCAGAAGTTCGCGCATTCGCCGGATGATTTCCCCGGCGCGCAGCAACTGACCCTTGGCCATGTCGACGGTCCGGCCCGCGCTGTCCGCCACGGGGCCTGCGCGACGCATGTCGGTCTTGGCCGCATGCAGATAGGTGACGGCGGCGCTGAGCGGCTGGTTCAGTTCATGGGCCAGTGTGGCCGCCATCTCCCCCAGGGAGTTCAGCCGCCAAACCCGGTTCAACTGGGTGTGCAGCTCCCGGGCCTGGGCATCGGCGGTGTGGGTCGCGGTCAGGTCGGTCAGCGTCAGGATGGCGTGATCGGGATCGTTCTCGTCCTCGTTGATGCCGAGCTGGATATTCAGGTGCAGCCGCTGGCCGTCGCCCCGGCGCGCCACCCATGATCCTGGCCCTGCACCGCCCGCGATGCGAGGCGCGAAGGTCTTCAGATCGAAATCCTCAACGAAAAGGCTGAACGGTTCGCCCGTCGCGAGCCCTTCGGACGCGGCCAGCAAGACGGAGGCGGACGGGGTCAGCGAACGAATGACGCCCCGGCGGTCCAGCATCACGACCGGAACGGACACCAGCACGGTCTGGAGCATGTGGTCGCGCCGGGCCAGCCGCAGTGAGAGCTCGTCGGCATGCCGGCGGGAGACGCGCAGGCGCCGGAATCCCTCGGAGATCAGCCAGGCCACGGTCGCGAACAGAACCGCATTGACGATCATGTCGATAACACTGTCCTGGCGGTCCAGGATGACGTTCGCCGTGATGGCCAGGAGGATGGCGAAGACCGTTTCGCGCCGGCCGGCCAGCAGGGCCACGGCCATCACGGCGGGCAGCATGGGCAGGTAGTAGAAGCTGCCGAATCCTTCCAGCGCGGTCCGTATGCCGACGGCGGCCAGCACGGCGACGATTGCCAGGGGATAACCGGCCCACGGCGCCTGGGCCAACTGCGCCGCCCTCGTCCGGATCAACGCGATCGCGTTCTGTCGCCACATCCAGCCGTCTCAATCAGCTTCGAGCGAAGTCGGGCCCTGTCCGTGCAGCTTGCAGCGATTCGGTCCCGCAGCGACGCGTCTATCATCGTCAAGGGCAGGGGCCGGAATTCATCCCGAAAATGAGGAACTTCCGCGGCCGGATCGTGCCCGTTTTGCAACCGTTTAAGTATTTCCACGTAGGCGGACATTCACCAAAAAATACGTCGGCGTTGACCATGCTGGCATTTGCTGCGGTCCAAAACGCTCTTGGCACGATCCGATGAAATTGCTCGCGAACATGAAAATCTCCGCCAAAATCGTCATTCCCCTCATCATTCTGGCTGTCGTGAGCCTCGCGGGAGCGGCCTTAAGCGGCTGGCAGATGAAGCAGATCGACGCCGCCTACAGCAGGCTGGTCGACGGTGACGGGCTGGCGGCGCTCAAGATGGTCCGCTTGAGCCGGAACCTCCAGCAGATGGGCTACGGCACCTACCAGGTCCTGGTTTACGACGGGGCGTCCAGCGAGGCCCGCAGCGCTGCGGATAAGGCCCGCGAGGCCGATGCGAAGATTGTCGAATTGTTCGACGAGGCCGAGGCCGCGGCGCCCTGGTTGGCGGCAGACCTCGACCCTCTCCGGGCCCCGCTGGTCGAGGTCAGGGCACTGGTGGCGCGCTCCATCGAACTGGGCCTGGCCAACGATTTTGAGGCCGCCCAGGCGGTCAACCGCGAGATGGACACCAAGATCGCTGCCCTGTCGGCCCAGCTCACCGCCTTCAACGATGCCAGGATCGAGGCGAACGAGGCGGCGTCCGCCGAACTGACGAACCAGACCAACAGCACCGCCCTGACCCTCCTGATCGCGCTGTTGATCGCGACGGCGGCCGCCCTGGGTGTGGGCATCATGGTGGCCAGTTCCATCGTCAGGTCGTTGACGGGCATTTCCGACCGCATGCAGCGTCTGGTCGCCGGGGACACGACGATCGAGGTGCCCTGTGCGGCTCGCAAGGATGAACTCGGTGCCATGGGAGCGGCCCTGATCATCTTCCGCGACGCTGCGATCGAGAAGACCCGCCTCGAGGCGGAGGGGGCTGCTCTGCGGGGTCAGTCGGACGAGGAGCGGGCGCGCAGCCAGCGCGCTGCCGACGCCGCCGCCCGGGAACAGGCGGCCGTGGTGGCCGCTCTCGGCGAGGGGCTGGATCACCTGACGCGCGGCGATCTGACGTTCAGCATCAGCCAGTCCTTCCCGGAGGACTACGTCAAGCTGAAGGACGACTTCAACGCCGCGATCGGCCAGCTGAAGGACGCCATGTCGGTGGTGGCGGGCAATGTCTCGGCCATCCGTTCCGGCGCCGGCGAGATCGCCCAGGCCTCGGACGACCTGTCGCGCCGCACCGAGCAGCAGGCCGCCTCTCTGGAGGAGACCGCCGCCGCCCTGGACGAGATCACCGCCACGGTGAACCGCACGGCCTCGGGCGCGCGTCAGGCCTCGGAGACGGTCCAGGCCGCCAA
>NZ_JAIXTC010000001.1 GCF_027484365.1 Brevundimonas sp.
GACGCGCCAGTTCGGGTTGAACCGGTAGCCCAGACGCGCGAACGCGGCCCAGCCGTCGTTCACTTCGGCGTTCCAGTTCACGCCGTTGCCGGACGCTTCCAGGTTGATGTCGTCGATCTGATGGTAACCGGCGTCGATCGCGCCGTACCAGCCGTCCGGCTCAGCCGAAGCAGCGCCAGCGGACAGGGCGAGAGCCGCCGCCGCGCTGGAAGCCAGGAACAAGGTCTTGAAACGCATGGGTGTGAGCCCTCCGCAGCCATAATTGATCATTGCGGCGGTCTCACCGCCTTTCGGGGTCATAACAGCGTTGCCGCAGGAGGTCGATAGGTTCCGGAGGCCTTCGACCGCTCAAACTGCAAGCGTGACGTTGAAGCTACAGGAGAAATCGGCGGCCGGGGTTTCACGAACACCGTTCTGTCCGCCGTCTCCTCCGGAGCGGCCGTCCCGCTATCTCGACGCGCCGAAGCCCGCTATGCCCGTGTGGCATGATGGGGACCATCAACGAATGATCGGGCCGAGCGCGACCATAGGGGTCTTCACCGCCACGCGGGCGGAGTACGGACTGCTGCGGCCTGTGCTTGCCGCGATGGAAGCCTCGGCGACAATTCGCCCGCTTCTGATCGTCGCCGGGGCCCATCTGTCGTCCCGGCATGGCGCGACACTGGCGGAAATCGAGTCGGACGGACGGCGGCCTGCGGCCCGTGTTTCCTCGCCCATGGCGGGCGATGACGGCCTGTCGGCGGCCAGGGACATGGCCGCGACGCTTGCGGGCTGCGCCGAGGCCTACGCGGCGCTGGATCTGGACGCCGTGATGATCCTGGGCGACCGGACCGAGGCCCTGGCGGCGGCGGCGGCGGCGGTTCCCCTGGGCCTGCCCATCCTGCATCTGGAGGGCGGACACCGGACCGCCGGCGCGGTCGACGATGCGATCCGCCATGCGATCACCAAGCTGGCGGCCCTGCATTTCACCGCCGCCGAGCCCTATCGCCGCCGCCTGCTGCAGATGGGCGAGGCCCCCGGGCGGGTCTTCACCGTCGGATCCACCGGCGTCGACAATCTGAAGGCCTTCGGCCCCAGCACGCCGGCGGAGGCCTCTGCATTGACCGGCCTCGACCTTCCGTCCGGCTTCCTGCTGGCGACCTTCCACCCCGAAACCCTGGGCGCCCTGTCGCCCAGCGAACAGATCCAGGTCTTCCTCGCCGGTCTGGCGAGCGTCGAGGGTCGGGTCATCCTGATCACCCTGCCGAACGCCGATGCCGGGGCGGGGGCGATCCGGGACGCCATCGCCGCCTTCGCCGCGGCACGGCCGGACAGCGTGCGGATCGCAGAGTCGCTGGGTGCGCGCGGCTATGTCGCCGCCCTCACCGCCTGCACAGCCGTGATCGGCAACTCGTCCAGCGGCATGATGGAAGCCCCGGCCGCCGGCGTGCCCGTCGTCAACGTCGGAGATCGCCAGGCCGGGCGGCTGCGCAGCCCCGCCGTGATCGATTGCCCGCTGGACGCCGGTGCGGTGGCCGCCGAGATCGCCCGCGCTCTGTCACCCGATTTCCAGGCCATGGCGCGAAGCCAGCCCGCCCTGTTCGGCGACGGCCATGCCGGAGAGCGGATCGTGTCCATACTCGAGGCGACGGATCTGAAGGGGCTGGCCCGAAAGCCCTTCGTCGATCTGGACGGGATCCAGGACTGATCTAGCGCCGCACGCTGTCCAGCGGTCCGGCCGCCTCGCCCCGGACATAAGGCCACAACGCCTCGCAGACGGCGAAGTCGAAGGTCGTGTCCACGTCCCAGCCCCGTTCGGGCGGCATCACATAGGCCAGTGTGTCCGGACCGACGAAGGTGCGTCGCTCCAGCAGAATTTCCGGCCGCCCGACATAGACGGCTCCGTTGACGACCACCGGTTCGTCAGGACGCGGCGTGTCCGGACGGAACAGTCCCTCCGCATCCACGCGGCCGTAGAAGGTCTGGGGTTTCAGCACGGGCGAGACTCCGATGACTGCGGAAGCTCCGCTGCCGTGGCAGAGTTCGACCGCCGCATCGATGTCGGCGCCGAGCCGCAGGGGTGACGTCGGCTGCAGCAGGACGACATAGTCCCAGGTCCCGCCGATCGTCTCCAGCGCATGGGCGACGGCGTCGATGACCGAGGCCTGGGCCCCAGACAGGCTGGCGGGACGGCGGAACGGCGGCGAAAAGCCCATTTCGGTTGCGACGACCGCCACCGCGTCGTCGTCCGTGGAGACGACGACGCGGTCCAGCACCCGCGATTCAAGACAGGCCTCGAGGGTCCAGGCCACCATCGGCCGGCCGGCCAGCGACCGAACGTTCTTGCCGGGAAGCCCCTGGGATCCGGCGCGCGCGGGAACCAGGCCCAGAACCCGCCCGGCGGATTCGCCTTCGCCTATCATGTCCGTCTCCGTGACGCGCCAGTAAGGGTCCTTTAGACTCTGATTCGGACGGTCCGGGCGCAATCACGCCGCCGGACAGCGTCCACAGCGGGCGGCGGGTCTTTCGTGGACGTCGAGGCGATCAATCAATCCCTGAAAGGCCGGCGGGTGCTGGTCACAGGCGCAGGCGGCTTTATCGGCAGCAGGCTGTGCGAATGCCTTGTCGAGGCCGGGGCCGAGGTTCGCGCCCTGGTGCGATACACGTCCGATGGCGAGGCCGGCTGGCTGGACCGCTCGCCGATCCGGGGCGAAATCGACGTCCGGCGCGGCGATCTGGCCGACCGCGACAGCGTCCATGACGCGATAAGGGACCGGGAGGTCGTATTTCACCTCGGCGCCCTGATCGCCATTCCCTATTCCTACCTGGCGCCCGAAAGCTACGTCCGGACGAATATCCTCGGCACCCTCAATGTGTTGCAGGCGGTGCGCGAGCTCGGCGTCGGGCGTCTGGTGCACACCTCGACGAGCGAGGTCTACGGCTCGGCCCAGTTCGTGCCGATGACCGAGGCCCATCCGCTGGTCGGCCAGTCCCCCTACTCCGCGTCCAAGATCGGTGCGGACAAGCTTGCCGAGAGCTACCACCGCTCGTTCGGAACGCCGGTCGTGACCCTGCGCCCCTTCAACACCTTCGGTCCGCGCCAGAGCGCGCGCGCGGTCATACCCGCCATCACGGTCCAATTGCTCGCCGGTCGGCCGATCAAGCTGGGCGACACGCGTCCGACCCGCGATTTCGTCTTCGTCGACGACACCGTCGAGGCGTTCCTGAGGGCCGCGACCGTCCCCGGGATCGAGGGACTGACGGTCCACACCGGCGGGGGCCGCGAGATCGCCATCGGCGACCTGCCCGCCATGATCGGGACCGCCGCCGGACTCCCGGTCGAGGTCGAGGCTGATCCGCAGCGGATGCGTCCGGCCGCCAGCGAGGTCGAGCGTCTGCATGCCGACGCTGCTCTCGCGAAGGAAAAACTGGGCTGGACGCCCTCGATCACCGTCGAGGAGGGCCTGGCGCGCACCGTGGCCTTCATTCGCGACAATCCGACCCTGTACCGTCCGGCGGAGTACGCGGTGTGACCCCGGCGGGAGACATCGCCGGGAACCTCATGGGGGCCGACGATCCCCTGCTGGACGCGATCGCCCGGCTGGACGCGGTGCGGCGCAAGCTGATCGTGGTCGTCGACGGGGACAGAAAACTGGTCGGTAGCGTGACCGACGGCGACATCCGTCGCGGCCTGCTGCGTCGCCTGCCGATGGATGCGCCGATCCGGGAGGTCATGAACACCGCGCCGGTCGCGCTGCAGGTCGAGGGGTCCGACGTCGTCGCTCTTCAGCGGCTGGAGGAACGGGGCGTCACCCTGGCGCCGCTGCTCGACCGGTCCGGCCGGGTCGTGGGTCTCTATCCCGACACGGTCGGCACGCCCCGCGCGCGGGACAATCTGGTGGTCATCATGGCCGGCGGGCGCGGGGTCCGGCTGGCCCCTCTGACGCAGACCTGTCCGAAGCCGATGCTCAAGGTCGCAGGCCGCCCGCTGCTGGAAACCATCATCGAGCGGCTGAGGGCCCAGGGCTTCAGCCGTTTCCGGCTGGCCGTGAACTACCTGGCGGAGATGATCGAGGACCATTTCGGCGACGGCGCGTCGATGGGCGTCGAAATCGAATATCTGCGCGAGGACCATCCTCGCGGCACGGCCGGCGCCCTGTCGCTGGTCCGCGATCCGATCACCCGTCCGATGCTGGTGATGAACGGCGACGTCCTGACGCGTATGGCGTTCGGCGGCCTGATCGATTTCCACGAAGAGCACGGGGCCCGGGCCACCCTGTGCCTGCGCGAACACCAGTTCCAGGCGCCGCATGGTGTGGCCGAGGTGGACGGCGTGCGGATGACGGCGCTCCGCGAAAAGCCGACCTTCCGCTGGCTGGCCAACGCCGGCGTCTATTGTCTCGACGGATCGGTGCTGTCCCGCATCCCGGCGCACGGCCCCTACGACATGCCCGAACTGCTGGCCGGCCTGGCGTCCGACGGAGAGATGGTCGGTGCCTATCCAATCCACGAATACTGGCTCGACATCGGCCGCCCCCCCGACTTCGAGAGCGCCCAGACCGATTTCGGCGCGGTGTTCGCCGCCGATTGAGGCGGGCCGTGGCTCCGGCGCATCCCCGGCTCCGTCATGGATGACGGAACCGCGCTGGGGCCTTGACCTCCGTTCCCCCCCGGCTCATTCAGCCGTTTGCTCCGGCCTGCGGCCGGGCTTGGACCGCGAGAGTACAGGACAGATGGTTTCAGGCGCGATCGCGCGGCATTCCCGGGTTGTCGGCGCCCTCGTGATGCGCGAGATGACGACCCGTTACGGACGCCAGGGCCTGGGTTTCGCCTGGGTGATCGGCGAGCCGTTGGTCTTCTGTTTCGGCGTCCTGATCCTGTGGACCGCCACCAAGCCCGCCTATGAACACGGTGTCCGGCTCGCCCCGTTCGTGATGACGGGCTACATGTCCCTGATCCTGATCAGGCATTTCCTGTCCCTGCTTTCCTCTGCAATTCAGGCGAACCTCGGCCTGATGTATCATCGCCAGGTCGCCCCGCTGCATCTGCTGTTCTCGCGGATTGTGTTGGAGTTCGGCGGCGGCACGGGTGCCTTCATGGTGGTCTACGGGATATTGCTCGTGCTCGGCCAGGTGGAGCTGCCCCATGACTATCTGAAGCTTTACTGCGGCTGGCTTCTGCTGGCCTGGACAGCCTCCGGATTTGCCCTGGTCATGTCCGGCCTCGCGATGCGCTACGAAATCATGGAACGGCTCGTGCCGGTGATCAGCTATGTTCTGATCCCGATCTCGGGAGCGTTCTATATGGTGTCGTGGCTGCCCGCAGTCGCGCGCGAATACGTTATGTACATTCCCTTCGTGCACGGGATCGAGATGATCCGCGCCGGGGTGTTCGGCGAGTTCGTCCCGACCTACTACGACGCCCCCTATGCGCTTTTCATCGGCGCGATCATGAACATTATTGGTCTTTTGATCATCTCGTCCTCGCGCGACCGCATCGAAGTCGAATAAGAACAAACTGCCCGGAACAAGACCCCCGAGGGGTCCAGACGGATCGAATATGGCCGAAGCTCAAATCAACTACCTGGGTCCGATACCCGAGGCGCTCACCTTCAGGGAGGAGCGCAAGCCGTGGTGGCGTCGGCTGCCGGTCGGCTTCCTGATGGTCGTGGCCCTGCCGACCCTGCTGGCGGCGATCTATTATCTGCTGATCGCCACGCCCCGCTATGTGTCGGAGGCGCGCTTCATCGTCAGGGCGTCAACCCAGTCTCAGCCTTCGGCCATCGGCATGGCCTTGCAGGGCGTGGGACTGTCAACCGCCCCGTCCGACGCCTTCGCGGTCCACGAGTACATCAAGTCGCGCGACGCCCTGCGGGAGCTCGGTCGCCGCTATGACATCGGGGCCATCCTGAATCCGCCGGGCGCAGACGCCTTCTCCCGCTACCCTCGCCTGTGGGACAGCCGCGGCGAGGAAGGGCTCTACAAGGGATTCAACCGGTTCGTCGTGGTCGGGTACGACTCGACCACCGGCATCTCGACGCTTCGGGTCGAGGCTTTCCGGGCCGAGGACGCCCGTCAGATCAACCAGGCCCTGCTCGCCTCCGGCGAACAGCTGATCAACCGTCTGAACGAACGCGCCATGGGCGATGCGGTCACCGAGGCCCAGGCCGCACGGGACGAGGCTCGCACCCGCGTAACCGACATTCAGCAGCAGTTGACCGCCTTCCGTAATCGCGAGGGATTCATCGATCCCGAACTGGCGGCCCGCGAGAGCTCGTCCCTGATCGGCGGCCTGATGGCGACGGTCGCACAGCTGCACGCCGATCGGGCCCAGCTCGTCGGCGAGGCCCCGCAAAGCCCCCAGCTGCCGATCCTGGACGGTCGCATCGCCGCCTATGAGCGCCAGATCGCCGCGGAGCGCGCCAAGGTCGCCGGCGCCTCGACCTCGCTGGCGCCGCGCGTCGGCGTCTATACGGATCTGGAACTGCAGCGCGAACTGGCCAACCGCGAACTGGCCGAGGCGACCTCGGCCCTGCTTTCGGCCCAGCAGGAGGCTCGGCGCCAGAAGCTGTACCTTGACCGGATCGTGAATCCGAACCTGCCCGACAAGCCGACCCTGCCGCACCGCTGGACCGCGATCCTGACCATCTTCGCCTCCGCCATGCTGATCTACGGCGTGGGCTGGCTGGTCTGGGCCGGCGTGCGCGAACACCGCCAGGACTAATGGCCGACGCCGCCAACGATATCGTCGAGGCGCCCGGCCTGCGGGTCTCGCACCTTGGAAAGACGTTCCACGGTGCGACCAGGCCGGTGTTCTCCAACATCGACTTCACCGTGGGGCGGAGCGGACGGCTGGCCATCCTCGGCCGTAACGGCCAGGGCAAGTCGACCCTGATCAAGATGCTGGGCGGCATCCTGCCCCCGACCGAGGGCGAGATTGCCTGGAACATGACATCATCCTGGCCGATCGGCTTCGGCGGCGGCTTCCAGGGCAGTCTCTCGGGCCTGGACAACATCCGCTTCCTGGCCCGTCTGTATGGTCGCAACTATCAGGACACCCTGGAGCGGGTGGATAATTTCGCCGAACTGGGCCGTTCGCTGCGTCTGCCCGTGAAACACTATTCGTCAGGCATGCGGGCCCGTCTGGCTTTCGGCCTGTCCCTCGCCATCGAATTCGACTGCTATCTGATCGACGAACTGGTGGCCGTCGGCGACGCCCGGTTCCAGCAGAAATGCCAGGAAGAGCTGTTCACGCTCCGCAAGGACCGTGCCTTCATGATGGCCTCGCACGACGTTCACATGGTCGCCCACTACTGTGACCGGGCGATCATCATCGAAAGCGGCAAGTGCAAGATCTTCGAGGACGTCCAGGAAGCGGTTGATATCTATTCCTGGCTCAGGGCCGCCTGATGTCCGAGGCCGGCCTGTGCGTTCTCGTCACGCCGTCCGCTGCCGGAAGCGCATGGCAGGAGGCGCTCATCCTGCGCGCTCACCAGCTAGGATGGGGCGTAGGCGACACGGGATCAGATAGCCCGGCGCCCCCCGTCGGCGGCCTGGTGTTCGCCCACAGTCACGCGGCCATGCTGGACTTCCCGCATTCAGCCCGGGCGGTCATCGTCGACACCACCGCGACCGACCCGGTCGATCCAAGCCAGCCCGGCACGCCCGAAGCGATCATGATCCGCTCGCACATGCTTGCGGAGGCCGAGTCAGCCGCAGCAGGCGGCGCCGTCGTCCTGAACGCAGCCCGCTATGTGCTCGACTTTCCGGCCCTTGGCAGGGTCGAGCGTCGTGAGGGCTCGCCGTACCGGATTCACCCGTCCGTTTCGGAATCACCCCTGGCCCTGTTCGACGAGACCGCTCCGGGAACCACGGCGAACTGGCATCCACGCTGGTTCGCCTACAGCGGCGGCTTCGAGGGTTCGGTTGACGAGCCCCGGATCGACATGACCGGCAGGATGCGGCCGATGGTCCACGGCCCCTACATCCGCCTCCCGGCCGGACGCTGGAAGGTGGACCTGGACTTCACTGTCGACCCCGAAAAGGCGCACGCCCCCCTCCTGTTCGAATGGGGCTCAGGTGCGGATTATTGTCGCATCATGGCGGAGATCCGGTATCGCGGCGTCTACAACGTCAGCCTGGATCGCATCTGGCCCGAAGCCGATGCCGCACAGTTGCGCATCTGGCCCGCCCATCCGGTGTTCGAGGGTCAGTTCGGCTTCCGGGGTTGCCGCGTGACCCGTATGGCCATGGATGACCCCGCGCCGCTGACCCCCACCGACCGGATCGTCGACGCCGGGGTCATCTAGGCCCGACCGTTGCCGCAGACCGGCAAGCGAAGGCCTGGCGGGCCGACACCGGGCTTTTCCGTGGATGCCGCTGTGCGGATTTCCAAGTGACACCAATCCGGCTATCGGAAATTCCTGTCGTCGGGCGATAGCGTGTGCGGGCCGCACGCATTTC
Organism: Brevundimonas sp.; assembly: GCF_027484365.1. Lineage (GTDB taxonomy): Bacteria > Pseudomonadota > Alphaproteobacteria > Caulobacterales > Caulobacteraceae > Brevundimonas. The sequence continues at coordinate 8,442 of NZ_JAIXTC010000001.1, forward strand.
ATGCTCTGGACGGCCGCCAACGCTTTCGGGCATTAGGGAACGCAATGAAATCTCCGGCCGTCCGCTATCTAGCGCTGTTCCTGCTGTTGACGATCTCGATCTTCAGCGTCCTGGCGACGCCGTGGGCCGAACGCGTGTTCGTGCTGCCCTTCACCCAGATGCTCGTCGACCTGTGCGCCCTGTTGATCGGTCTTTTCGATAGCCGGGTCGAGACCATGGGCGACATTCTTCGGTTCAACGACGGCCTCGGCGCTGTGCAGGTCCTGAGGGGGTGCAATGCGGTGGAGGTCTGCGCGCTTCTGTGCGCCGCTATCCTCGCCTTCCCGGGCCGCATCCAGTACGGCCTGATCGGCGCAGCGGCCGGGATCGTCGCGCTTCAGGTCATAAATCTGTTCCGGATCATCAGCCTTCTGTACCTGTCCCGGGGCTCTCAGCCGGTGTTCGATTTCTTCCACAACTACGTCTGGGACGCGATGATCGGGCTGGAGGGTCTGCTGATCTTCTTCCTCTGGACCCGGTGGCAATCGAAGCAGGCCCCGGCCGTGACGAGCAAGGGCGTCGATCAATGAGCCTCTTCGCCCGATTTCAGGCCAGTACGCCCGAAGAGGCGGCCCGGCGGAGATTCGCGATCTGGGCCTGTGCGGGGCTGATCCTGTTCCTGCCGTCCTGGTGGCTGTGGGGTGCCGATCTCGCCGCACAGATACTCAGGCCTCTGGCCGGCCTCGTGATGAGCCTCCTCGGCCTGACAGGGCGGATCGATGTCTCGCCGCAAGGCGATTGGTCGATCGGCACCCGATTGACCCAGGCAGGACAACCCTTTGTCTACGAGATGTCCGCCACCACCCTGAGGCGGCTGCTGCTCGGCTTCCCTCTGGTCGCGGCCTTCATGATCGCTCCGCCCCGCACCGAACGACCGTGGCGCGCTGCGGGCGTCTCCATCGCCGTGCTGAGCCTGATGTTCGCGCTCGGGGTCGTCGCGGTCGTCTGGGGCGACGTCGGTCCGGGGCTTCAGCCGGACGCCGCAGCCGCCACCGCCGCCCAGGCGGTCGTCGGTCGCTTCGACCAGTCTGCGATTCCCGGTGTCTTGGTCCAGATCGCCGTCGTGGGCCGTTACCTCGCCCTTTCGATCGCCCCGTTGCTGGCGGCCGCCATGTTGTGGGCGATGTTGAACCCTGCCGGCTTCCGGACCCTGGTCGCGGAAATCACCGAATAGCCCGGCAGGTCGTCACCCGGTCGGGAGGCTTTCCAGAACAAGCGGTCCGCTTCCTTCATAGGCGAACGGACTTTGCAGCAACGACAAGGGGCCCAGCCGACCGTCCTTGTCAGAGAGGATCGCCCCGCCCGCAGGCAGGGGCCAGTCGATCCCAAGATCCGGGTCGTTCCATGCGATCCCGTCTTCGGTCGCCGGATCGTAGGGCGCCGAAACCTTGTAGGAAACCGTCGTTTCGTCGACGAGGGTGACGAAGCCGTGGGCGAACCCGATCGGGATGAACAACTGTTCGCCGGCGTCGGTAAGCTCGACAGCCATGCTCTTGCCGAATGTCGGAGACCCCACCCGGATATCGGCGACATAGTCGAGGATTCGGCCTGCCAGACAGGAGACCAGCTTGGCCTGCGCGCTGGGCGGGTGCTGAAAATGCAAACCCCGGACAGTCCCGGCCCTGGCCGAAAAGGACTGGTTCTCCTGAGGAAAACGACAGTCGATTCCGAGAGCCGCAAGGCGGCGGGCGGAGTAGGTCTCCGAGAACCAGCCCCGGTCGTCCCTGTGGCGAAGCGGCGGTATCAACAGCAGACGCGAAGGCGTGACGTTCGACCCGTCGCCTGATCTCACGGAGCCGGATCCTGGACGGAAGAGGGGGCGGGCGTGTCGGCGCTTCCGCCGCCCAGGGCCGCGAAGGCGCGATCGAGCGCTTCAATGCGGGCAAAGACCAGACCTCTGGCCGGGGCGGGGGCGGGCGCAGCGACCGCGCCGGGCGTGGAGGCCCCTCCCAGGGCAGCCCCGTAAAAGATGTGGGCTCCGATCTGGCGAACCCGCTCCAGGCGCGCCCCCCATGACGGTCGAACGTAGCTGGCGTGATAGTTGACGGACGTTCCGGGCAGCAGGGTCGCGGCCCGTCCCTCGTACACATCGCGCGCGATCCGCTCGGCTCGAGCCCATTTCACCATATCGACCGGACTACGACCGATGGCGCCGTCGCAAGTAAAGGTGAACTGGCAGGTCCGGCTGTTGCGCTGATAGACGACCTGACAGATGTCGCGGGGGTAGCCGGCGCTGCGAGACCGGTTGATCACAACTTCTGCGACGGCGGCCTGCCCCTCTTCGCTCTCGTTGCGAGCCTCGTAATAGATCGCCTGGGTCAGGCATTCGACAGCGCTGGTGGGGATGCGCGGCGGTGTGGTCAGGTCGAGCCGCGGCGGGGTGTATCCGCGCCCACTGGACCGGATCGGCCTGGCCCCGGGCCTGACCGGCGGCGGGGCGATCGTCGAAACATCCGCAGAGGCCGTGGCAGGGGCAGCGCTCTCAACGGGGGCCGAACGGGGCGACGGCCGCGCGGCGGCGGCCCGCGGCGGCGGCGTTCGCGTCGACGCGGCGGAGCGACGCTGCTGCGGCTCCGACAGACGAGCGCCCTCCCCCGAACGCAGCATCTCGAGCATGCGGGCGTTCAAGGCCCTGCGACGGTCAGCGTCGGACGGGGCAGGCGAGGTTGCAGAGGCGGAGGGCGCGACGGGGTCCGGACGCACCGGTACGGCGGCGCCCTGTGCGCCGGCGGTCCAGAGCACAGCGGCCAAGCCGCAAATCGCAACCGTCGCAACAACTAGCTTCAAGGCCAACCCCGTTGCAGGCCTCATATCAGCCGGATGTATGATGTCCAAGCGGAGCCGACCGGTCGCCGTCAACCTCTCCGGCTCACCGGGTCTCGATTCTTGGTTCAGGGCGGCCTAAGAGGCGGAATGACCACGCGGCGGCCCGGGTTTTCACTGATCGAGGCGCTCGTCGTTCTCGCGGTGGGCGGCATGGCGATCGCCATCATCTTCACCATCGGCGTAAAGGCCGGCGACACCGGCTTCAGCCTCGGCCGGCGGGCCATGTCCGCGGCTGAGCGGGACATCGCGATCAGCGATCTGCGCGCCTCGATTCGAAGCCTCACGGTTCGGCCGGGCGCCACCTTCGACCCGGCGCTCGACCGCGCGATGGTGGGAGAACCCCGTCGCCTCGTGGCCGAGGTGGTCATGGAACGCGCGACCCAGTGCGCGCCTCTGGGCTGGGCCGGGCCCATGACCCTGACCATTGAGGAGGTGGACGGCGGGACAACGCTCTTCTGTGAGGCGGCCGGCCGCAAGATTTCTCTGCTGACCGGAAACCCGAAGGACGCCGAGTTCCGCTATTCACGGGACGGCCAGACCTGGTCGCCGTCCTTCACCAATGCGCCGACGCCGGCCGATCGCCTGAACGAACCGCGCCATGATGCGGTCGTCGTGCGCTTCGCGGGATCTGTCGACGTGATTGAACGCGCGGACTCAGGATGGCCGAACAAGTGGGTGAGACTTGATGGCGCCTTCTGACCGTTCGATGCGCGCGGGCTTCGCCCTCCCGGCGGTGCTCGCCGTCACCGGCGTGGTGACGCTGATCTTCCTCGTCGCCATCACCGCCCTGACCAGCCTCAACGCGGAAACGGCCGCCGCGCGGTCGCGGGTGCGGTTTCTGCAGAACGCGCTCACGGTCGAGGCCGGGGCCGTCTATCTGGCCACGACCGAGCCGTTGGACACACGCAGCATTCGTCCGGGCCGAACACGACTTCTCGGCGACCGGGACAGCGGGGCGACCACGCCGGATTCGTCGCCCGAAGTGCGTCTCGACGGCCGTCCCTACGCCGTGACCGCCGGCGCTCCGATGACCCTCCGCCTTCAGGACGAGGCCGGCTTGCTCAATCTGGCCAAACTCGACGCCAACGGCTTCACGCGGTTCATCACGAAGCTCGGCGGCAACGGTCAGACCGCAAGAGAGCTTTTCAGTCGATACCGGGACTACACGGACAGCGACGAACTCAGACAGCAGAACGGGGCGGAAGCCCCGGACTACGGCGCGGCCTTCATACCCAACCGGCCACTGGCCCGTCCCGGGGAATGGCTTTCGATCCTGGGGGCCCGCGACGGCATCGATGCGCGCAGATGGCGGGCGCTCCGGCCGACCGTGATCAGCGAATCCGCGGTCGGGACGATCAACATCAACACCCTGACCTCCGAGGCCTTGCAGGTGACCTTCGACATGACGGAGAGCCAGGCCGAAGCCGCCATCCGTGCCCGCGAAGCGATACCGTTCATCGGAGTGGAGGAACTGGCTGCGGCATCCGGTGCTCCGGTCGTCGGGGACGGGGACATGATCTACACCTTCCCCTCCGGCCGGCTCGTGTACGTGATCCGAGACGCGACGTCCGCTTGGGTTTACAGAGGCCGTATCAGCCTCACACCCGCCGACCTGGAAAGACCCTTCTGGATCGATCAAACGGAACTGTTCGAGGCCGCCGGGCGGACGACAAGCGACACCACAGATGCACCTGAGCTTCCTTACTCCGCCCGTCGTCAGACTTCGCGCTGACGGGTCTTTCGAGACGCTCCACGAGGGCGGCCTGCTGGGTCGTCTGAGACCGCCTGTCGTGCTTCTGGCGCGCAGCCTGTGCGCGTTCAAACTGTTCGAGGCCGGGGCGATCCCGGCGAACCGGCGGCGCCAGGCCGCGCGTCTGCATGCGCGCGTCGCCGCCCCCTACATCATCGCGGGTACGGCGCTGGTGAAGGCCGGTGCGGATTTCGGCGTCTGGTGGTGGGACATCGAACACAACGCCGGACCGATCCAGGCCCGATACGGGACGAAGCGCGTCGCCGTTCGCCCGGAGAGCCTCGCCCAGCCTCCGGCCAACGGCTGGCGCGTCGTCAAACTGGACGAAGGCTACGAGAGCCAGCTCTGGCGCGCCGGTGATCTGATCGCATCGGCCTGGCGGCCGTCCAGGCCGGATGCCGGCGGCTGGGCGGCCTTTACCCGGCTCCAGCGCGGCGACACCCCCGCAGAGGACTCGCCGCCGGCTCCCCAGAGCCTGCCCATAGCCTACGACAGTGAGGCCTTTTCCATCACCCGGATGGAGATGTCGCGGGATCAGCTGCTGGCGCTCGCCGGCGGCGGTTTCGTTTTCGCCACCCTGGTGCTTGCGGCCTTCTGGACCGGACAGGCCGCCACGCTCCAGTCCCGAACTAAGGCCATCGCGGCCGAAACGGACGCCGTTCGACAGGCCGTGGCCACGCTCCCGCAGGCCGGAGATGTGCAGGGAGAGCGCCGCAAGCTGATCGGCTACCGGACGCTGGAGGAACAGACCAATCCGCTGACGGCCGCCGGGGCTGCGGTCACCGTGCTCGCACTCCAGGACCTCAGCGCCTCCCAGCTTTCGGTGGAGGAGGATGTGCTGACCCTGACCCTGCCGTACGCCGCCGGCCGGCGGTCCGATCAGCTGGTCGAGGAATTCGAAGGGTCGGGATATTTCTACGACGTGCGGCCCAGCACCGACGCCGCCCGCACGACCTACAAGCTCGAGATGAAGATCCGGGAAGACGCGGCGCCGCTCACTGTACTCGAATGAAGCGGCAGGTTGCGTCCTCGGTCCGCAGCTTCATGATCACCGTCTCGCCGCTGAGCAGGTTGACCGACGAGGGGGAGCACACCCCGCCCTCGTCGATCTTCAACGCCGGAGCGATCGTGTAGCGCCAGGGCTCGCGCAAGGCGATGACGCGCTGACCCGCCGCCGGATCGAGGGTGGCCGCCGGGTCGATCAGTTCCAGCGGCAGGCCCGTGCGATTGGCCTCGCGGCGCATGGCCGAGACGTCGCGCTGAAATTCGAAGAAGACGGCATGGGCGGTGGCCTGATCCAGCATCCGCGAGGTGTTGGGCATGATGATCGCCGTCGCGAGGCCGAACAGGGCCAGCACGACAAGCATTTCCATCAGGGTCACTCCGGGCCGTCGTGCGGCCCGGCGATCCCTGTCAGCGAGGCTGATCAGAGGTGACATCCGCATTGACGCCCTCGCCGCCTTCCTGTCCGTCGGCGCCGTAGCTGATCACCCTCGGGCGCAATTCCGGCGCGCCGGGTGCGTTCGTGGCCGACGCGGGGGGCGCGACATAGACGTAGGGGCGAGCCCAGGGGTCCGCCGGCAGGGCCTTGTCCAGATACGGGCCGTACCAGCCTGTAACGACCGCGGGATCGGCCTGCACCAGCAGGGCCAGCCCCTCTTCCTGGGTCGGCAACCGGCCGATATCGAGACGCATGGTCTCGACCGCCGCCTCGAGGGAGCGGATCTGGAGACGGGCCGTGTTGGTCTTGGATCGGTCCAGCTGGGCGAACAGCCTGGGGCCCACGACCGCAGCGATCAGGGCGATGATGGCCAGAACAACCAGAATTTCGAGAAGGCTGTATCCGGAGCGTCGACGACCCCGCGTCCGTCCGCCGGAGCCGGCCGGAATTTCGCGTTCGACCGCCTGTCGAAGTCGCGTGGAGCGAGTGATCAGCAACACGTTTCCCCTTCCAATCCGAGTTGTTAAGCCCCCAGACCGGCTGCTATAGCTCAGGCTTCCGGGACGGTCGATGCAAAATACGGCGTGTCGCGAATGCGGACTGACGGTAGGCCTTTGCCCGGATTTCTTCTCGCTTTTCAGACGTCCGTTAGCGGTTGGTCCGGCGACATCCAGCGACGCCTGGCGCGGACTACCCCGCGTGAGCGCCTGTTGCTGATCGGTCTGGCCGCGGGCGCCTTGATCTATGCGCCCATCGCAGCCGCAGGTTGGCGTGCGGAGCAGGAAGACCTCTATATCGAAGCACTCGCCGAACGAAGCTCGGCCCGGATCGCGGCAGCGGCGGCCCGCCGCGTGGCGAGCGCGCCGATCGACGACGCGGCGCTTGAGGACATGCGCGGTTGGGGCTTCGAGGGAACCAATCTGGACGTGATCAAGGTCCGGATCGAGCAGCGACTGACCCAGGCCGCCGCCACTGCGGGAATCGTCAATCCGCAAATCGCCTTCAACGAAGAGGTCGAGGTCGCGGGCCCCACCTCCTGGTTGCGAGCGGACATCGAGGCCGACCTGGTCTGGTCTCCGACCTTCACCTTCCTCGACGCCATCGCGGGCTGGCCGGAAGGCTTCCGGGTCGTCGGTTTCGAATATGACGGCTACGAACAGCCGGCGGACCCGGCCAGCGCCTCTGGCGATGAGGACGCCGCGGCTGCCCGACGTCCCCGCTCGGGTCCGCCGAAGCTTCGGCTTGCCCTGGCATTCCCCCTGGCGGACACGATCGAGGCGGAAGCGCCATGAGGTGGGCCGCCATCCTGATCCCGCTGGTCGTTGCGCTCAGTTTCGTGCTCGGCTCGCTGTTCCCGGCGCCGCCGCCCGAACCCCTCGGCGTCCGTCGCGGCGGAGGCCCTGAGGGCACCGGACTGGTGCTCCGCCCGGGCGAGAGCACGGTCGGCGCCGTCCGCGCCCTCCGGACGCTTCTCTACGACCCCCCGCCGCCTCCGCCGCCGCCCCCCCCTCCGCCGCCGCCACCGCCGCCGGACGTGTCCATCGGTTTCCGCCAGGGGTTGCGGGGGATCAGCGAGGATCCCGAGACCGGAGTGTACGCCGTTCTCGTCCAGAACCCTTCGGGCGGCAGTCCCCAAGTTATCGCCATAAAGACTGGCGATACCTACATCGACGGGTGGCGAGTCAGTCAAATTTCACTAAACGCCGTTACCCTTTCCAAGGGTCGTGAGACACGCACAGTGCGTCTCTACGGCGGGGACGCGAGACCGTAATGATCCAGTTCAGCCAGGCCCGGACGCCGTCGAGGCGGAACCCTCTCGCCGCCGTCACCGTCTGCTTGACGCCGCTTCTGATGCTCGGTGGCTGCGCGGCCTTTCCCACCTTCTCCACGACCGCAGACCGTCCTGCGACCGCGGTGATCGGTGATACGGCCCAGCCGGTCGGTCTGGATCCGTCGTCGAGCGAGGTCAGACAGCCGCAGTCCCTCCAGATCCCGCAGGACGGTGCCCGGGCGGCGCCGCCCCAGGTTGCGGCGACGGAAGCCCAGATCGCGGCGCTCGTCCCGGACGAAATGGTCGACGCGACCCTCGTTCCGCAACCGATTCCGCAATTCATCGCCTCCGTCTTCGGCAACCTGATCGGCGTTCCCTACAGCCTGTCGGCCGAGGCCGCCGGACGCAGTGAAGTCATGGCCGGTGGGACGGGCGGGACGATCAGCAAGCGCGAGCTGTTCAGACTGACCCAGCGGGCGCTCCAGGAATATGGCCTGGAAGTCCAGATCGACGGGCAGTTCGTCAGGATCGGGGGCGCCCAGGCCGGGGCGGCAGGGTCCGAGATCGTCCGTGGGCGGATCGCTCCCACCGGCGGCGGCCGGGTCGTCCAGTTCTTCCCCGTACAGACGATCGAGGTCTCGGCCCTTGAAGGACTGATCCGCGACCTGTTCCCGACCGACAGCCGGGCGCGCGTCACCCTGGATCAGCTTTCGAACAGCCTGATCATTTCGGGCTCCTCGCGCGATGTCGCCGAAGTCGTCCGGCTGGTGCGCGAGATCGACAAGCCGCGGTTCGCGGGAGCCGAGGTTCTCCGGATCGAGCCTGCGTTCCTGTCCGCCGACAACCTGACGACCGCGCTCGAGCAGGCCTTGAACGCGGAGGGCTATGTCGTCTCGCGTCAGGCCGTGGCCCGCCGGTCGATCACGATGCTGACCTTCGCGACGGCGAACCAGATTCTGGTCTTCGCCGAGAACGAGGAGTTGCTCGACCGCGTCCGCTTCTGGGTGGCCGCTCTCGACCAGCCGACCACCCTGGGCGAGCGGGCCAGCACCTTCGTTTATCAGGTACGGAACACCGACGCGGGATCCCTGGGGCAGCTCGCCTCCGGCCAGGCGCCCAGTGTGACGGTCGCCCAGGCCCCGGTCGGCGTGCCGGGCACCGCCCCGCTGAACGACAACGCCGTGACCCGTCAAGGAACGCCGGGTCAGTCCGGCCAATTCCTCGGCGGACGGCTCCTGACCGATCCGATCGGAAACCGTATTCTGTTCACCGGCACGGCGAGCGATTACGCCCAGTTGCGGAACCTGTTGCAGACCCTCGACCAGCCGGCTCCGCAGGTGGTCATCGAGGTGATCATCGCCGAGGTGACCCTGACGGACAAGAGCGCCCTCGGCGTCAATATGTTCGGGACCGAGACGCGCGGGGACGGCCTGCTTTCCGGGGGCACCGAGGGGGTGGAAATCGGCGCCGGAGGGCTGCTGGTGACCTTCTCCGGGCCCGAGTTCCGCGCCCGGCTCAACGCCGAGGCCTCCAACAACCGCATCAATATTCTTCAGCGCCCGCAGATCGTGGCCCGCAGCGGCGGAACCGCACGATTCCAGGTCGGCACCGATGTGCCGATCATCACCTCACAGCGCGCGACCGACACCCAATCGGGCAATGGCGGGACGGACATCCTTCAGAGCGTCCAGTACCGTCAGACCGGCGTCATCCTGGAGATCCAGCCGGTGATCTTCGGCGATCGTGTAGACCTGACGATCAGCCAGGAAATTTCGTCGGCGGGCGAGCCCCCCAATGCGGCGATCGCGAGCCCGACGATCCTGAACCGCAGCATCACGACCCAGATCGCCCTCACGGACGGCTGGACCGGCGTGCTCGGCGGCCTGATCAGCAACAACTATTCGACCAACAACACGGGCGTGCCCTACCTCAAGGATCTGCCCATCGTCGGTCAGGCCTTCCAGAGCAATTCCCTCACCGGCGACCGGACGGAGTTGCTGGTCATGATCACGCCCCACATCATTCGCAATGACGAGGACATGGCGGACCTCGCCGACCAGTACTCGAGCGACATGAATGCCGCCTTCCGCACCGGGCGGGGCTGGTCCTACACCTTGACTCCGTTCTCGGCAGGCTCGCGGATCAGGGGCATCGGCTTCGACCTGCCGACGCCGGGCCGGGCCTCCGAGGCTCCGCCCCTGTTTGGAACGCGTCCGGCGCGCGGGGCCGCACAGACGGCGGATGAACCGGCGTCCGACGACGAGACGCCTCCCGAGGAACGCTAGTCAGAACGAGTCTGGCAGGGCGACCTGGCGCCATCCCACCCGGTCGAAGACCAGGGGGGCCGGAGCACGACCGGCGTCTCGTTCGATCGTGACCGTCACAGTGAACAGCTGGACTTCGAACCGGCCATCGCCCTCGGGCAGGCCGGCATTGATCCGGGGTTCGGTCAGGGGCTCGGACTCCCAACGGATCGTGTCCCCGTCCGGCAGACGGATGGAGCCTTCGGGCTGGGCCATGGGATTCAGGTCGCGCGTCAGGGCCAGGGCGTTTTCCTGGGCGGCGACCTCATCGAGCCCCTGGGACGCCCGCTGCTGGGCGCGCACCATCTGGGTCTGGAGCTCGAAGATCGCAGTCAGGGTCATGGCCGCGATCGACAGGGCGATCAGGGCCTCGATCAGGCTGAAGCCTTCGCGCCGCCGGGTCACACGACGCCTTCGTAGACGCTGGACAGGGCCAGGACGAGCGACAGGGCCACAAATCCGACCACCAGGGAGATCACCGCGATGGCCATCGGCTCCAGCAGTGCAGTCATCCGCTTCATCCGGTCGCGCAGGCGGTCTTCATAGTTCTCGGCCATGAAGCCGAACATGGCGCCGATGGCCCCCGACTTCTGGCCGGCCCGCAGCATGCTCAGGTCCATGGCTTCGAGCCCCGTATGGGCCGCCAGCGACGCGTCGAGCGTCAGACCCGCCCGCAGGTCGCTGTCGAGCAGGTCCAGCCCCTTGCGGAACGGGCCGATCGGCACCGCGGCCCGGGCCAGTTCGGCAGCCGACAGGATGGGCACGCCGCTGTTCAGGGCGAAGGCCGTCAGGCGCGCCCAGGAGGCGATCTCGCGGGCCTGGAGCACCGGCCCGATGACGGGCAGTCCGTGAGCGACGTCATAGGCCCGCACCCGGATGGTCGGGTTGGTCACGATCAGGACGCCCAGACCGACCAGGGCGGCGGTCACGATCCCGACCATGCCCAGGTTGGCGTTGGCGAACTCGCCCGCCGACAGAACCCAGCGCGACATGGCCGGGACATTGGTGCGGTCCTCGCCGATCATCGTCGCGAACCGGGGGACCACCTGGGTGAAGATGAAGCCGATCGCCGAGATTCCCGCGAAGCCGAGGAAGGCCGGATAGGTCATCGCATTGGCGAACTCGCGCCTCAGCCGGTCCTCATAGGCCATCTGTTCGGCGGCCTGCTTCAGGACCTCGGCCACCTTGCCGGAGGCCTCGCCGACCCGCGCCATGGCGTAGACATAGAAGGGGAAGCCCGGGACGAACTCGCTCAGGGCGTTGCCGAGGGAATCGCCGCGCCTCAGGGCCGCGATAGCCTCCATGAACTGGGCCCGGCCCTTGCGGGCCTGCATGCCCTGGGCGACGGTCTCGAGGGTCTCCAGCAGCGACACCCCCGCCTCCAGCATCAGGGCCATCTGGCGCAGCACCAGAACGCGCTCGGCGGGACGCAGGGCGCGGTCCTTACCGTCGGCCTTGGGAGCGGCGGCGGGTCCGATCTTGAGGACCGTCAGGCCGTCGGAGGCCAGACGACGAACGGCCGAGGCCTCGTCGCCGGCGGTCAGGAGTCCCTTGGCGAGGGTCCCGTCCCGGGCCACCGCCTCGTACTGAAAGGACGACGAGGGTCCGGCGCTCACTCGGCGCCGCCCACGACCCGATAGGTTTCAGAGAGGGCCGTCTCGCCGCGCCGGGCCTTGATCATGCCGTCGTCCGCGAAGCTCAGGAACCCGTCGGCGCGCGCCAGTTCGGTCAGCCGCAGTTCGTCAGCGCCTTCGCGCAGGGCCGCAATGATGGCGGGCGAGGCCGGCGCGACCTCATAGAGGCCGACACGACCCCGGAAGCCGCTCTGGCCGCAGCGAGGGCAGCCGACCGGCTCGCGCCAGCTCGCCGGTTCGTCGCCGACGGCCGCCAGGACATGGGCCGGGAGGGCGGCCTCGTGGACCTCGGCCTCGGCCGGGGTCGAGGGTCGCGCGCAGTCGGAGCAGAGGCGGCGGACCAGGCGCTGGCCGGCGACGCCGCGCAGCACATCGGCCAGCAGATAGTCCTCGACGCCGAGGTCCAGCAGACGGGGCACAGCGGCGAGGGCGGAGTTGGTGTGGACGGTGGAGATGACCAGGTGGCCGGTCAGGGCGGCCTGGACCGCGATCCGCGCCGTCTCGGGGTCGCGGATTTCGCCGATCATGATGACGTCGGGGTCCTGGCGCAGGATCGAGCGGAGGCCGGCGGCGAAGGTCAGGCCGATGTCGGCGCGGACCCGGACCTGGATCACGCCCGGAAGGTCCAGTTCCACCGGATCCTCGACCGTGATGATCTTGCGTTCGCCGTCGTTCAGATGGGTCAGCAGGCGATAGATGGTGGTCGTCTTGCCCGATCCGGTCGGGCCGGTGATCAGGAAGACGCCGTTCGGCTGTTCCGCCAGGCCGATCAGGGTCGCTTCCTGGTCGGGGCTGACCCCCAGTTCGCTGAGCAGGGGCAGCCGGCTGGTCTTGCCCAGCAGTCGGAGCACGATCGATTCGCCCCATGAACACGGCAGGGTCGAGACCCGAAGATCGACTTCCTGACCCGAGACCCGGATCGACTGGCGGCCGTCCTGGGGCAGGCGTCGCTCGCCGATATCCATGCCGCTGAGCAGTTTGATCCGCGAGCAAACGGCATCGAAGGTCGACCGTGGCGCGGCGCGGGCGGTGGTCAGGACACCGTCGATCCGCATACGGACAAGGAACCGGTCCTCATAGGGTTCGACGTGAACGTCCGACGCCCGGCGGCTCAGGGCCTCGGCGAAGACACTGTTCACGAAGTCGATCGTGGGGGCTTCCTGCGCCAGTTCGCGCAGACGGGCGGCGTCCGAGCTGCCCGACAGGGCGCCGGCGTCGGCCATGGCGGCCTCGGCCCCCACGTCGCCGGTCAGGGCCTCGATCAGGGCGCGCTGGGCGAGGAGGAAGACGACGGGGTCCGTGACGCCCTGGGCCAGGCGTTCGGCCAGCATGGGGTCGAGGGGCTGGACGGCGGCGCACAGGATCCGCCCTCCGCCTTCGGGCGCGGGGTCGCGCCAGGCGACGGCCTCGCGGTTGGTCCACCAGCTGAGCGGGGAGCGGAGTTCGTCCAGCAGGGCGGCGATCTGATCGGGGCTCGGACCGTCCTCCGGAGCCAGGACGCCCAGACCGAGCTGATCGGACAGGACCTCCAGAAGCTGGGCCTCGGACACGGCGCCGAGGCGGACGAGGTTCATCCCCAGCAATCCGCCGTTCTGGGCCTGGAGGGTCAGGGCGTTGGCCAGATCGCCGGGACGGATCAGGTCGCGCGCCATCAGTTCCTCGCCCAGGCGACGCCGGGCAGGCTTGATGGTGGGGAAGTGGGGAACGATCAGGGCGGCGGTCAGGGGAGCACTCCGGGAGCGATCCTGTGTAGCGGTTTCAGCGGCGCGCGTCACCCGGTGCGCCCCGGGGGACAAGGGTCGGATTGAGCCGTCATGCGGCCCATGATAGCCCATCCCCCATGCACGGCGACCTCGACTTTCTGAAGCTGGACCAGTCCCGGCTCGACGACCTCGTCAGCGAAAGGGCCGCCGACTACCGGTCGGCCAGTCCGTTCGAACACACGGTGATCGACGACTTCCTGCCGCCGGCGATGGCGGAAGCTCTTCTGGCCGGGTTTCCGGACCCGGAGGACCCGGTCTGGCTCGACTGGCGAAAGCGGAGCCTGGAGAATCAGCCCGGAAAGCTGGGGCTGGGAGAGGTCTTCGCCCTCTACGACCTGCGGCACCAGTCTTCCCTGCTGCTGACGCCCTTCAACTCCGCGCCGTTCGTGCGGTTTCTGGAGGGGCTCACCGGAATCGAGGGACTGTGCCCGGACCCCTATTTCATGGGCGGCGGCATGCACCAGATTCTGCCGGGAGGCCTGCTGCGGGTCCACAGCGACTTCAACTATCACGCCCGGCTCAAACTGTTCCGGCGCATCAATGTCCTGATCTATCTGAACAAGGACTGGCGGCCCGAGTACAAGGGCGCCCTGGAACTGTGGGACACGGCTTTGACGAGGCCCGAGAAGGAAATCCTGCCGGTCTTCAACCGGGCGGTGATCTTCAACACGAAGCGGGACGCCTTCCACGGTCATCCGAGAGCGCTGAAAGCGGCGATGGGGATGACCCGCAAATCGGTCGCGCTCTACTACTATACGGCCGCGCCGGCAGAAGGGGACGAGACGCCCCGGCTGGGCCAGTACCACAGCGTCGGAGACGAGCGGACCTCCGCCGACATCGGCGGGCCGGGCTATGTGGCGCCCGAATAGTCCCGCCGACAGAATGCGCGCCCGGCCCTGACGGCGCGCGCACCGCGTCGGGATCCTTTCGGGCTCAGCCTTTGGGCTTCACGTCCGCGGTGCTGGTGGCGCGATAGGTCATATTCGCCGGCCGCACGGTCGGGAAGGCCTGCGGTCGCAGCTGCGGCAGCAGCCCCTGGACGACCGAGCTCATATTGCTGGCGTCAGAGCTCATGGTGCGCAGAAATTCGACGGTGTTCATGGCCGGGCCGTCGAAGACGAACCGGGACTGGATGAAGTCGACCTGACGGAATTCCGGCGGGGTCCCGCCGTTGTAGTGCAGTTCCGCCCCGAGGAATTTCACATTGGTGAACGTGTTGCCGTCCAGATCGACGCGGTTGGTCAGGGTGGTGTTGGCATAGGCCGTCAAGAGAAGGCTCCGGAATGCAGGGAGGGGCGGACGCGCCGCGCCCCGGACAGGTGTCTTGAAACGAAAAAGGGAGGGCCGAAGCCCTCCCTTCCCCGAGATACCGAAGTATCCGGTCTTAGTAGGATTCGTCCGTCTCGAGCAGACGGCCGAGCGAGGTTTCGACAACCGTACCGGTCGACGAGCGCAGGCGAGCCTTGGCGGTCAGTTGGTCCGGAGCGGCCTGGATGGTGAAGCGAACGTCGCCGTTGGCAACCGACGTACCGAAGCAGGTGCGCAGGTCGGCAACGTCGATTTCGATCCGGCCGTTGGCAGGAACATTGGCCAGCTTCGACAGGTCGGTGCTGTCGCAGGTGTCCGACGAGCCGCTGCTGGGGCTCAGCAGGGTCAGGATGACCGGGCCCGTCACCGAGCCGTGGTTGCTGATGCGAACGGTCGAGCTGTTGTTCGGGTTGTTGATCGCCAGCCACGGAGCCACGAAGTTCGTGCCGCCGAGGGTGATCGGATCGATCAGGCCCGTCGCCGTTTCGTCGGTGAAGATCGAGGTCAGGTTCAGGGCAGCCGAAACGCTGACCGTGGCGCCTTCGATCGTGCCCGAACCGTCGGCGATCGCGATCACGAAGCTGTCAGGATCGGTGAAACCAGCCGAGACAGTCACGTCGCCGCCGTCGAAGTTGTCGGTGCCGCCGGCGGAGTCGTCGATGCCGAGAGCGAAGTCGGCGTTAACGCCGTCGATCGTGCCGGTCAGGCCGGCGAAGCTGCCGGTCGGGGTCGTCACGGTGATCGTGACGTCCGTGATGTCGCCCACGGCGACCGGGACCAGCGCCTGGGTGACGTCGCCCAGCTGCCAGAAGTCCTTGTTCACCGTGGTGTCGATGTCGAGGTCGACGTCGCCCAGGATCAGGTCCTGGGTGAAGGAGCCGCTCGTGATTTGCAGGTTCGAGTAGACCGGCACGGCGTTGACGTCGGCGACAGCGCCCAGAACGCCGTCGTCGTCGACGGTGACCAGGAAGCCCGAGGCGAAGGTGATGGCGCTGGCAACCGAAGCGGAGCCGCCGTCGATCGGGGTGCCTGCTTCGGTCGTGAAGACCGTCGACACCGACACGGTGTTCTTGTCGTTGATCTCGACCGGGATTTCCAGTTCGATCGGGTTGGCGTTGTCGCAGCCGCTCATGTTGGACAGCAGGAACTGGACCGAGGACTGGCCGGCGCCGCCGCCGGAAACCACGGAGCGCGTCGGGTTGCAGTTGCCCGGCGTCTGCAGAACCGAGGCAGCCGTCACGGTGGTGCCGAAGGTGTCAGAGCCGAGGCTGACGGTCAGCAGGGCGTTGCCGAGCGGCAGAACCGCCGAGGTCGTCGGCGTCAGGGCCAGCTCAAGCAGGGTGTCGATGCCGGAGCCCGGAATGGTCAGCTCGTTAGCGATCTTGAGCGGAGCTTCGATGCCGCTGTTGGCGGTGCCGTCAACGTTCGAGAGCGACAGGACGGCTTGCGCCTGGGCCGAGGTCGCAACAAGCGCGGTGAGCGCGGTCGCGGCGAGAAGGAAGGTCTTAGTCATCTGGATGGGGTCCCCCAAAGAAACCGGTTGTGTGGACGTAGCCAACGATTGAACGCCTTTCGGCCACAGTTCAAGTCTCGGGATGAGACAGGGCTGCGCCCACGGCACGCACCTTGTATCCCGCCGTCTTTTGGAGCGTCAAGCCTTATCGCTGCGGCCACGCCGTTCGCTCTGTCCGAAAAATGTCATTCATCTCGGCTGCTTAGCCTTCTCCCGGCAGGCGAGTGGTCAGGGCTCGCGCAAACGCAACATCAGGGCCGCCGCCCCCCTGTCGCCGGCCGCGCTTTTGGCCCCGCTTCACCGTTTCGCCTTGATCCCACACGGTCCGGGCGTCATTGCGACAAGGTTAAACCCCGGTATGTGAACGCTTTTCGGTCGACCGCCGCGGTGCCGGGGGCGACGCGGCGGTTCACCCGCGCTGCAACCGGGCGCCGATCCGGGCATCTCGCCATGCGCCAACCGGGACAGCATCGCTTCGCGACAGGGGCGAACCGCCCCCCCCCGGCCTTCCCCTCCGCACGAGAGGCGAAGTCCGTGGCGCAAGTGACACAGGTCAAGGAGGACTGGCCTGCGTTGCGTCCGCCGGCCTCAATGTCCATAAGGGCGCCGTGCCCAAGCCCGTCATTATATCCCTCCACCTGCCCAAGTCGGGCGGAACCTCCATGCGCATCAGCCTGGAGCGGCAGTTCGGCGAAAGGGCGCGCTTCGACTACGGCCGGGGCCCTCTGGGACCGGACATCGATCTGGTCGAAACCAGCCTGCCGCCGCACATCGCCCTGGTTCACGGCCATTTCCGCCCGGCGCGCTACCTCGCCGCGGTCCCGGACGCCTTCTGGTTCACCTTCCTGCGCCATCCGGTCGATCTGCTGATCTCCATGTATTTCTTCTGGCAGACGATGCCGTTCGAAGGGCAGGACCTCCACCGCCGCTTCCTGGACGAGCAGCCGGAGATCGAGGCCTTCGCGACCTGGCCCCGGATCCAGAGGTTTTCGTCCGAGACCTTCTTCGGCGGCCACGACATGGGGCGGTTCGACTTCATCGGCTTCCACGAGACGCGCGCCGACGACATGGTGCGGCTCAACACCCTGGCGGGGCTGACGCTGGACCCCGGCCTGCACGAGAACCGCACCCATTCGCGCGACGACCCCCGCGCCGCGCTCGTCGCGAACCCCGTGCGGATGGCCCGCCTGCACGACCTGCTCGCCGACGACGTCCGCTTCTATGAGACCGTGCGCGCGACCCGCGCGGCCTGATCCCAGGGTAAGGCAGGATCCTGGAGCGGGGGCCTGAGCCGGTCGAACGGGCGGCCGGTCCGGTCGAAATGGGGATTGAACCCGGCGTCCTCGCCGAATCGCTCGCCCCACCGTTGCCTCAACAGGGCCTGGGCCGCCAGGGAAGTCGCCCGATCCTCGCCGGACACGCTGAAGCCCCGGGTCTTGGATTCCAGGTGGTAGAGGGTCGCATAGGGGTCGTAGATCACCGACAGGCCCTCGGCCCGGGCGCGGTAACAGAGGTCCGCATCATTGCCTTCCAGCGGGAAGTTGGCGGCGTCGAACCCGCCCAGCGCACGGAACACCCCGGTTCTGACAGCCATACAGGCGCCGGTGACCACCGGGCTGGCGTGAAGCAGGGCGTGCCGGCCCAGATAGCCGCCGTCCGATCCTGCAACCCCGACACCGTCGTGGATCAGGAAGTCGGGCGCGTGGCCGCGGGAAATGAAGCCCGCGTGCTGGATCGTGCCGTCCGCATACAGCAGCCGGCAGCCGACGACCCCGACCTCGGGCCGCAACGCCTGCGACGCCAGCTCATCCAGCCAGTCGGGCGTCAGGACCACCGTGTCGTTATTGAGGAAGACGAGCACCTCCCCCGTCGCCCGGTCCGCCGCCAGGTTGTTCATCAGGGCCCAGTTGAACGCGCCATTGAACGGCAGGATCGTGATGTCGCCGGCCGCGGCGAGCGGATCGAGGTAGGCCCGGGTCCCAGGCTCGCGGCTCTCGTGGTCGATCACGATCAGCTCGAGCGCGCAGCGATTGGCGGGCCGGTGCGCCAGAATACTGTCGATGCAGGGCTTGAGCAGATCCAGACGGTCGCGGGTCGGAACGATGACAGAGACACGGACGTCTTCGCCGGGGAAGCGCACGCGGACCGCGCCCGGCACGACCGCGCCCAGCGCGTCATCCCGAGGCTCGACCGTCGCCGGCGGAACAGACGTTGCGAGGTCGCGGGCCACGCAGCGCGCCCAGATCGTTCCGTCCGCGTCGTTCACGGCCGGACCCGAACGCGTGCACAGGACGGACGCGACATGGCCGACCGCGCCAGGCGTGGCGCCGATGCGCAGCAGGGCGTCGCAGCCGTGAAGTCCGCCGCAATCTTTCTGCAGCCCCGCCGCTTCCAGCGCGCCGGACCGGAAGGCCAGCACCGTGCCGACGTAGGGTAATTGTTGCAACATATCCCTGTCGAACCCGGCCTTCAGGATCGGGGCGCAATGCCGCTGGACCGGCCGTTCGCGGCCGTCTTCCGGATCGAAGGCGTCCTCATCGGCATACAGGGCCTGGAGGCCGTCCGATCGGGCGAAGGCCGATGCAAACTCCGCCAGCGCCCGGCCGGACAGGACGGCGCCTGAATCCGTCAGCAGAACGAACGGCGTCCCCGGTCCTGACGTCAGCGCCTCGGCTGCGCGTTGACCGGGATCGGCCGTCCGGGTGACGAGGACGACCGGGTTCGACCGGCCCCGCCCCCGGCTCCGCGCCGCGATGTCGGCAGCCGCATACTCGAGCGTGGAATCGACCAGAAGCACCAGACGGTCCGGGGCGGTCATCTGGCCTTCAAGACTTGCCGCGGCCCAGAACAGGGACTGGTGCGAACGGCCGACGCCGTCCAGCAAGACGGTGAAGCCCTCTCCGTCCGGCCGGACCACGTCCGGACGCCGGTAATGGTCCTCGAAATAGTCGCCGTAGTCGGCCAGCGGCCGGCCCATCCCCGAGATCACGGCGGGCAGCATGCGTTCCAGCCGGTCCAGCGTCGCGCGAACGGACGCGATCTCCTGTTTCAGGGCCCCGAGCCCCGTCGCCGGAGCAGGCTGGACATGGATTTCGCCCCGGCCGAGCACCCGCCCGTCGGGTGCGGCCCGCACCTCGATCCGCGTCGGCCCGGAGTCCGTCCGGCTCGGCAGGGGGATCTCGAAACCCACCAGGCCGTCGCCGCCGAACTGGTCCTGAACGTTGCGGCGGAACCGGTCCGCTCGCCCGGCCGCCATAAAGACGCCGTCCCCGTAAACCTCGACCAGCACGGGCCCCGCGCTCGCCTCCGCCCCCCGCGCCATCGCCCAACCGATAACGAGCGCGGAGTCCAGTCGGTCCACCGCGCCGCGGACCGAGGCGAGGCTTCTGAGGAACTGCAGCCCGCGCTGGGTCACCGTTTCGCCCGACCGGAACGCAGAATCGGAGAGGATCGCAAAATACGCCCCCGGCCAGGAATCGCCCCATGCTCTCAACGCTGCGCGCCCCTCAGCAGTCAGAGGCAGGGCCTTGGAGGCCCAGTCCAGCTGTTTGGCCGTCGGCCCCGGCAAGACGCCCCAGATGTCCCGCCCATGATCGGCCGCTTTCACCACACGTTCGGCGAACTCGGCAGTAGCGAAGAATCCGGCGGCCAACTCCGCTCGCGTGAAGACGAGCGCCTTATCGACAACGACTTCGGATTCGGGCTCACGATCGAGCACGAAGCGATACATCTGGACGACGTCATTCCGGCTGGCCAGCCGATTGGCGCCAGAGGCGAGAGGCGGGCTCATACGATGCTCGGCATTGAACTGAGCGAACCCTAGCCGCGCCCTTTCGCCTCGTCGATAGCCGGTTTCTCGGGCTCTTCAGCCAAAGCCGCCTTGCCTGTTGAGGGTCAACGGCTATGGATCGTCCGGCAGATCGTGCCTGAGTGCGGAGCGATCCCCTTACTGCGTCGAGACACCGAATGAAGCCGGCACGCCCACGCTCCAGGACCATCGCGCGACCGGCAGCGACCTTCATCTCTGTCGCCGACCTGGTGTCCTTCCTGCGCTTCCATACCACCCTGTCCGGGATACAGCGGGTCCAGGCGAACGTCGTCACAAGCCTGGTGAAACAGGGTCGGACCGACGCCCGCTTCATCCTCACCGGCGGACCGGAGTCGGGCACCACGCCGTTCCGGGAGATTCCGGTCGAGCCGCTCGTCGCCATGATCGCCTACGTCAGCGGTTCCGTCGTCGACCGCGCCGGCCTCGACGCTGCGCTGGACCGATGCGAAAGCGCCAGCCGACCCTTCGCTCCGCCTCCGGGCAGCACGATCATCTTGCTGGGCAGTTTCTGGAGCAACGACAACACCGTCGACCGCTACATCGAGATCAAGCGCAGCGGGGTCCGCATCGGAGTCTATATCTACGACCTGATCCCGATAACCCACCCGCAGTTCTGCGACGCCTACCTGTGCCGCACTTTCTCCGCCGCCCTGCTGGACCTCTGCCTGCTCGCCGACTTTTATCTCACCATTTCCGCCCACACCAACCGCGAGCTCGGCCGATTCCTGGCCGCGGAGGGCGCCCGTCCCGTGCCGATCCGGACCGTGCCGCTGGCCCACTCCATGGAGAGCCGGACCGGATCGGAGCGGGCGTGGCCAACGGCACTGAAACGGCTGCGGGGTCGCGAGTTCGTCGCCTATGTCTCCACGATTGAGGGTCGCAAGAACCACCTCTACGCCGTCAACCTCTGGCGTCAGCTCATCAAGGAAGGGCGGACGGTCCCCGATCTGCTCCTGGCCGGCCGCAAGGGTTGGCGGATCGCCGGTCTGATGGATCTTCTTGAAGCCACCGACAATCTCGACGGACGGGTCCACCTGGCCCACGGGCTTTCGGACTCTGACCTCAGAGCCGTCTATGTAGGCAGCCTCTTCACCCTGTTCAGTTCATTCACCGAGGGGTGGGGCCTGCCGGTCGGCGAGAGCCTGGCCTGCGGAACACCATGCGCCGCCTCCAACGCGGCATCGATCCCGGAGGTCGGCGGCGAGTTCGTCGACTACTTCGACCCAACCAACCTGCAGGATGGCGTACGGGTCGTCGGCCGCCTGATCGAGGATCGCGGCTACCTCGCGGAACGGCGCCGCCATATCGTCGAAGACTTTGTGCCCCGAACATGGGACGACGTAGCCGGAGATTTCATGACTCAGGTGGACGAGTTGAAAAACACCCCGCCCCTGCCGCTCGACTTGCCGGTGCTACGCCCCGGAGGCTTCTACCGGCCAGGGGACCTGTTCGATCCGCCCTCCTCCAAACAGGCGCACGACGCGCGGGCGACCCGCTTCCTAATCGCAGGTTCCTTCTACGCCCCCGAGAACATCGGGGCGTGGATGAAAGGCCCTTCGGGCGAGATCGCCTTCAAGACCGGCCTGACCCCGGGCGAACCTGTGATCGTCTACGTGTCGCTGTTCTCGACCGGGCTTCTTGCCGACTGCAAAATCAAGATCGGGCTCGACACCGCGCCGGGTCTCAATGAGTTAAAGCCGATCGCCATTGGCGGCGGCGCCTTCAACACCTTCGCGTCCCGGATGCCCACGGCGCACCTTCAGGTGCGCGGACACGTCGGAAACGATGGTCTGTGCCGCCTGAACCTCGAGATTGTAGGCGACTACGCCCGCCCGCCGGCCGACACGCGGGATCTGGGTCTGGGAATCGCCGGCCTGGGCTTTGCGGCAGCGGCCGATGTCGCAGCCCGGACCGATATCCTCGAGGCCCTGACGTTCAAACAGGCGACCGAGGAGGCGGCCCGGCGGCCCGGTTCCTGAAACACCCGGGTACAGCAACATCCTCTCGCAGGATTATTCCCGCGCTGGCTTGGCCGCCGTCCGGGACGGGCGCGAGGAGCAGGCCTTGAGGTCGACGATACTGTCGCGTTCGGGGGCTACGAACCAGGGATCCGCCGCCGAACTGAACAACGATCCGGAGCTTCGCTCCTGACGTGTCGCCTATGCGAGAGCCCCGGGGTCTGTGGCCGAAAAAACGCTGTCAGGCCGGCAGTGCGATAACGACATGCGCCGCATTGCCAACCGTCGTCGAGCCTGTAAGAGGTCTGAAATCCCAGATACTTTGGTGATCCAGACCGCCGCATGCAGGCTTCGATCACTAGCGAGGAGTTGACGAAATTGCGTTGGAAATCTTTGTTGCGCGGCAAATCCGTGAACCAACGCAAGATCGGCGATGGTTATCGGGATGCTCACGAGTGGACACACGCGGCGGCGGCCTATCGAGAATACCTGAACACCCATCCCAAGGATGCTGGCATCTGGGTTCAGCTCGGCCACGCGCTGAAGGAGAACGGCGATCTGGCCGAGGCCGAGCAGGCCTATGAGACGGCCGTGTCCGTGGCTCCCAATGACGCGGACGGATACGTTCATCTGGGCCACGTCCTGAAGCGACAGGACAAGAATATTTCAGCTCTTGAAGCCTTCCGTGGCGCGTCCCGGGCAGGCGCAGGCGAGCATGTCAACAGCGAGATCGAAATCCTTATGAAAGCCGTCCAAAGCGATTTGCCGCTGACTAAAGCAAGCAACGCCTATCTGATGTCTATTCAGGATCTGTTCGTATACTTGCGGGCCCATCCAACCATGTCGGGCATTCAGCGGGTTCAGGCAGGTCTCGCTCTGGCGCTGATGGAAATGGAAGATGTCGATGTCGGTTTCATCCTGACCGATTTCTCCGAGTTGCTGGAAACGGGCAGCTTCTGGCTTCTTCGGCACACCGACGTGAAGAGGATGATCGAGTACGCTGCCGGAGCGCGCGTCGATCATCAGCGCCTGCGGAAACTCCTTTCAGCCTGCGAACACAATGCTTCACCGATCTTCGCAGGCGAGGGAAATACGATCGTCCTGTCGGGCGCCTTCTGGGGTCTCGACAACACATGCGACCGCTACCTTCCGGCCAAGCGGAAAGGCGCACGCCTCGCCGTCTACATCTACGACATCATCCCGATCTCACATCCGCAGTACTGCGATGAGGGTCTGGCCAGGGATTTCACCACCGCGCTGAGCGAAATCGGTCTGATCTGCGACTATATGCTGACGATCTCGGACTACACGCGCTCGGTCCTGGACCAGTTCCTGTCCGACCACGGCGGGCGCGCCATTCCTACGGCGACGGTACCTCTGGCCCACTCGCTCACCGGACCGCCCAGCGATGTCATGAGCTGGCCTTCGAGCATGCAGCGCCTGCGCGGACGGGAGTACGTCACCTATGTCTCCACCATCGAGGGCCGCAAGAACCACGCCTATGTCGTGAACGTCTGGCGCAAGTTGATCGAACAGGGCGTGGATGTTCCCGACCTGGTCTTCGTCGGCCGCAAGGGCTGGCGCATCAACGGCCTGCTCGATCTCCTGGATGGCACGAAGAACCTGGGCGGCAGGATTCATATCGTCCACGATCTGACCGACGCCGAACTCAATGCGGTCTATGAAGGCAGCCTGTTCACCGTATTCACCAGCTTCGTCGAGGGTTGGGGATTGCCGGTCGGCGAGAGCCTGATGCACCATATTCCGTGCGTCGCTTCGGGCAGTTCTTCCATCCCCGAGGTCGGAGGCGATTTCGTCGACTATATCGACCCCGAAAATGTCCAGAGCGGGGTCGAGGTGATCGGCCGCATGATCACCGACCGCGACTACCTAGCTTCCCGCAAAAAGAACATCATCGACAATTTCCATCCGCGTGGTTGGGATGAGGTCGCCGCCCTATTCGTGCAGCGAATGGTGGACTACTCGGACCTGCCGGTGGCGGAAGCCAAGGTTCCGATGCTGACCGAGGGACAACAGCTTCGCCCGGGCGACCTTGTCGACCGGCGGTCGGCCCTGATCGGCTATGTGGGCAGCCCCTCGCGCCTCATGATCGTGGAGGATTTCTATCCCGCCGAACACTGGGGCGCCTGGATGCGCGGCGGATTCGGAGAGGTTGTCTTCCGGACCAACCTGCTCGAGGGCACGCCGATCATGGTCTATGTGAAAATCAACCCCGCCCCATGGTACGGCGAATGCCGAACCACGATCTGTCTCGGCGACGGGCGAGCCGCCGAAACACGGCCGCTATCGGCCCACGATATCGACCGGAGCGGCGGCCTGTTCCGCCTTAAGGGTTTCGTCGGCGGGAACGGGATCTGCCGCGTCAGCATCGAAGTGGACGGCGAGTGGACGGTGCCGGAAGGCGACGTTAGAAACTTCACGGTCGGCCTTGTGGGCTTGGGTTACGCGCGAACGACGAACGTTGAGGCCCGTGCTGATCTGCTTGAATCCTTCACGTTCGGTTCCGCATCGGTGGCCCGCGATACGAACGCCTAGAAGACAGCGCAAGCGATAGCAGCTAGGTCGAGGCTGATATCGCTTGCCTCACGGCGCGCCTTCTGGCTTTTCCCGCCTGACGATCGTCGCGCCCGAATGTGAACCCGAGAGACCCATGCAAAGTCCGTTCTGGCACTACAACACGACCTTCGACGCTCAGGAGATCATGCGTCGATACGCTGTCGAGACACCGAGTCCGCGCGAGGGCCTTCTGGTCAACTTCCTCGACGTCGCTGTCGACCCCAAAGTTCTGCCGTCCATTCTCGCGCCTATGGCGGGGACGGTCGAGGACCTACCGATCCCAGCGAACTGGCATGCAGACATCGCCGAATGGGGCGCAGCCCTGCGCGCCGTCGATCTGTCTGGTCAGCGTTTCACGATGATTGAACTCGGTTGCGGCTGGGGCTGCTGGATGAACAACTCCGGCGCCGCCGCGCGTAGCACTGGCCGAGAGGTTCATGTCATTGGCATCGAAGGCGACCAAGGCCACCTGAAGTTTGCCGAAGAGGCTCTGGACAGGAACGGCTTCGATCGTTCGCAATGGACATTGGTGTCTGGCATCGCGGCGGGCAAAGCCGGCACCGCTCTGTTCCCGATCCAGGACCAAGCTGGCGGATCATGGGGTCTGGAACCCGTTTTTGGTGCCGATGAAGAACAGACGCAAAAAGCTGTCGACAGCGGGCGATTCGAAGCCTTGCCCATGGTGCCGCTGAGCGACGTCGTCCGCGACCACGATCGTATCGACCTACTGCACATTGACATTCAGGGCGGTGAGATCGGCTTTGTGTCGGACTGTCTCGATGTTATGAATGAGAAAGTCGCATACTTGGTCATCGGCACGCACAGTCGCCAAATCGAAGGCGAGCTGTTCGATATTCTCGGCGGCGCTGGTTGGCTTCTCGAGATGGAACGCCCGGCCGTCCTGATGCTGACGGTCGATGGCCCGATCACGACCGTTGACGGCCTCCAGGGTTGGCGGAACCTTCGTCTTCTGCCCTGATCCCGACAGGCCCAAACTGATTCGCTTAATCCGTGCGCGGCGGCACCCGTCTGACACAGGCGCAGAATCTCGAGATTCTGCGTGTCGTTTCCCCGATACGCGCGACCTTCACTCTTTCGTTGGCGGGGGCGATTGCCAGGTCGAAGATCGTCGCCTGTAGCTGTATCTGTCAGTGCTACCGCGTTCGTACGCCACAGCTCTTCGGGCAAATAGCTGTTGTCTGTCGGCATCTTGCGCGGCTAAACAGTGCCCCACTCGAGGCTCCCAACAAGGCTGGACGACATGGCTAAAAAATGCGCGGTGATCACCGGGGTAACCGGTCAGGACGGGGCCTATCTGTCGCAGCTGCTGCTCGGCAAGGGCTACCGCGTGATCGGCGTGGCCCGGCGTTCCAGCCACTACGGCATGGCGACGCACCGCCTGGACTGGCTCGGCATCGGCGGTCAGGTCGAGGTGGTCGACGGCGACCTTCTGGACCTCGGCGGCATGGCCCGCATCATCCGCGACGCCCAGCCTGACGAGGTCTACAACCTCGCCGCCCAGTCGTTCGTGAAGACCTCCTGGGACCAGCCGGTCCTGACGTCCCAGGCCACCGGCGTCGGCGTCACCAACATGCTGGAGGCCGTCCGCCTCGAGGCGCCCGGGGCCCACTTCTACCAGGCGTCCTCGTCGGAAATGTACGGCCTGATCCAGGAGCCGATCCAGAGCGAAAAGACCCCCTTCTATCCGCGCTCGCCCTATGCCGTGGCCAAGCTCATGGGCCACTGGATGACGGTGAACTACCGCGAAAGCTTCGGCCTGCATGCCTCGTCGGGCATTCTGTTCAACCATGAGAGCCCCTTGCGCGGCCTGGAGTTCGTGACGCGCAAGGTCACCGACGCCGTCGCGCGCATCAAGCTCGGCCTCGCGACCGAGTTGCGCATGGGCAACATGGATGCGACCCGCGACTGGGGTCATGCCAAGGACTACGTCCGCGCGATGTGGCTGATGCTGCAACAGGAGACGGCCGACGACTATGTCGTCGCGACCAACCGCACGGTCAGCGTTCGCGCCTTTGTCGAGGCAGCCTTCGCCCACGTCGACCTGAACCCGGACAAATACATCGTCATCGACCCGGCGTTCATGCGCCCGGCCGAGGTCGAGGTTCTGCACGGCAATGCCGACAAGGCCAAACACAAGCTCGGCTGGACGCCCGAAATCACCCTGGAACAGATGATCGGCGAGATGGTCGACGCTGACATGGCCCGGCACCGCAAAGCCGGGGCCTGAGATCGATGGCCGCTGACCGGGCGGACCATCGGGTTCTGGTGACGGGCGCGGCGGGCTTCGTCGGCTCGCGACTGATGCGACGGCTGGAGCAGACCTCCGCCACAGTCATTGGCCTTGTCGGCCCCAACGGCACGAATGATCCGGTCGCGGTCGATCTGACCGACGCCCCGGCCCTCGCCCGCGTGATCGCGGACTTTCGGCCCTCTACCGTCGTCCATCTGGCCGCCATGTCGTCCGTCGGCGACGGCAGCGTAACGCCCGACACGGTCTGGACTGTCAATTTCGACGGCACCCGCGCCCTCGCGAAGGCGATGCGCGCTCTTCCGGAACCGGCCCGTCTGATCTTCGCCTCCAGCGCCGAGGTCTATGGCCGTCACTTCAACGCCGGCCCCCGCGACGAGACCTCGGCCCTGGCCCCCGCCTCGCCCTATGCCCGCACCAAGGCCGCCTGCGAGTATCTGCTGTCCGATATGGCCGGCGAAGCCCTGTCGGTCGTCGTTCTGCGGCTGTTCAACCACACCGGTCCGGGTCAGGACGAGAGGTTCGTGGCCCCCAGTTTCGCGGCCCAGATCGCCCGGGCGATCCGCGACGGCGGCGACAGTATCTCCGTCGGCAATCTGGACGCAGTGCGGGACTTCAGCGACGTCGACGACGTCATTGAGGCCTATCTCGCCGTCATAGAAGACGGCGCTCCCCCGTCGCCGTTCGAAGTCTACAACGTCGGTTCGGGCAGGCCGGTCGCCATCCGGACCATCCTCGACGCCCTGGTCGAACAGTCGGGAAGGCCGATCAAGGCCGTGCCTGCGCCGGACCGTATGCGTGCGTCCGACGTGCCGCGGGCGGAAGGTGTCTTCGACAAGTTCCACGACCGTTACGGCTGGTCGGCGACCACACCGCTGCAGACCACCGCCGCCGCTGTCCTGAAGCACGAGATGGGTCGCCACTCCGCCTGACCCTTGCCCGAGCCGCGGCTCCGGGAAGGGTCAGGCGACGGCGAATCACATCCAGTCGCTGTGAACATGGCCATTGTGCAGGGCGTCGATGACGCCGGCGTCCGGCAGGCTCGCAACGGGCATGAACTCTTCGGACGGCAAGATCCAGCTTGGCGCGGCAGCGAAGATACCGCGCGCGGCGATCGGCTCAAGGTGGTCGAACACGATGTTGCCGCCACCGACCGGCAGTATGAAGTCGTCGGCCAGGGACAAGACCTGGACAAAATCGCCAATCGTAACCGGAACCGTCTGCGGCCCCATGTCGATCACGTCGGTATCGAAATGCAGACCGACCTGCGCGTCGTCGACCAGCGGAGAGACCTGGGCGCCGGCGTCCTTGGCGTCCTGATGCAGGCCGAGGGAGGAATCGATCAGCGGGGAGACCTGCGGGCCGTCATGCTTGGCGTCGACCGGATCAACCGGGCTGCCGACGTAGCCGTCGTAGCGAATACCGCCAGACCAGGATGCAGCGGTCAGCGCGATATGCTCGGCGCTCTCAGAGAAACCGATGACCACCTGCGCCCGACTTGTTCCGCTCGCTAGCGTGTTAACCCACGCCGCAATGCCTGCAGGATCGCCTTCACGGTTCAGGCAGAATCGGTAGAGCTGCTCGACGAAGGCCTGGTTCGACAAAGCCCCATAACGCGCCTGGAACTCGGCCGAGGCGACAAAGGCTCCTGCGATCGTGGCCAGGCTCGTGCCGCTCTCATATGCGGCAACCCAGCCGGCGAGCCCGCCTGGATCGGGCAGACGATCAAGAGTGGCGTCATAGAGGCGCGCGATCACCTGGGCCTCGGCGTCCGGCACCCACAGCCCGGCGGCTAGGGTCGCCGCCGTGCGTAGCTGGTTCTCCGGACTCTCGGAGAAGCCGACCACGACCTGCCCCCGGGACATGCCGCCGTTCAGGGCCGCCACCCAGCCGGCGATTCCGCCGGGATCGCCGGTTCGGCCCAGGGCGAACTGATAGAGTTGTTCCACGAACGACTGGTTGTTCAGCGCCCCGAACCGGGCCTGAAACTCTGCGGAGGCGACGAAGTTGTTAGCCAGGCCTTGCAACCCCACGGCCCCGAGCGCCGCGACCTGTGCCTCCAGCCCGCCCTGATCGGGAGCCCGGTTCAGAGTCGCGCTGTAAAGCCGCATAACCTGGGCGGAGGCGCTCGTCGCATCGAACGTCAGTATCCCGTCGACGAAGCTCAGGTTCTCGATTGAGGTCAGTGTGTCCGTGCCGTCGCTGGCGCCGCTGACCGAGGTCGAGCTGGTCGTATACTGGCGGCGCAACCCGCTGAAACCGGCAGTATCGATCCCGTCTCCTCCGTTCAGCGTATCGTTGCCGGTTCCGCCTGCCAGGGTGTCATTCGCCGACCCTCCAGTGAGGGTATCGTTGCCCGCTTCGCCGTAGAGCGTTGATCCCGTCAGGGTCAGGGGCACGACCGCATGGTTGGCGACCGAGACGTGCAATGTATAGGTGCCGCCCGCCGTCGGCGCGACGCTGGAGGTGGAGCCCGTCCCGGTGGACGACCACTGGCCCACGACGACGTAGTAGACGCCTGCCGTGGTAGCCGTGAACGTCAGGTTCGAATCCGTGGCCGGGCCGCCGTCGGGCGTTGAATCGTCGTTGCTGGCGACTTCCGCCCCGCCGGGCCCGATCAGGTTCAGGGTCGTGTCAAACGAGCCGTTATCGATATCGAGGGTGATTGTCTGACCCGCCGCGACGGTGAAGGCGTAGTATTCCATGCCGCCGTGGGTGGTCGCAGTGACCGTCGCATGCGGAATGGTCGTCGAATTGGCGATCTCGGTGCTGGCCAGAAGATCGAACGCCCCATCCAGAGAGATGGCGGTTCCTGTCGTGGCATTGGCCGTAGCCCGCGCCTTGACCACATCGGGAGCCCCGCCAGTCTGGGCGCCCGCGCCCGCTGTGATCACGTCGTCTCCCGCGCCGCCGCTGATCGTGTCGTTGCCGCCGTTGCCGTCCAGCCGGTCGTTTCCGGCGCTGCCGGTTATGGTGTCGGCGAAGGTGCTGCCGACAACCCATTCGACGCCGGTCAGGGTGTCCGCACCCGCACCGCCACTTGCCGTTCCAGAGGTCAGATTGACCGTCACACCGGCCCCGGCCGCGGCGTAGCTGACCTGGTCGACGCCATTCCCGCCGTTAAGGGTGTCGTTGCCCAGGCCGCCGGTCAGGATGTCGTCTCCGTCGCCGCCCGAGATATTGTCGTCGCCCGAACCGCCGTCCAGCCTGTCATTGCCACCGAGGCCGGACAGGACGTCGTTGCCGCCGAGGCCGTTCAGGGTGTCGGCAGACGCCGTGCCGGTCATCGTGTTGTTGAGGATGTCGCCGCTGACATTCAGCCCGCCGGTGAAGGCGGCTGCGATCGTCTGGTCAGCGAAACGCAGGAACTCGACGTTCGAAATTGTGTCGGTGCCGTCGGGACCCGAGACCGTCGCCGTGTTGCCGCTGTAGGTGATGGTGTACTGGGCGCGGTTGCCGCTGAACACCACGGTGTCGGAGCCGAGGCCGCCGTCGATCCGGTCATTGCCGGCGCCGCCCGTCAGGACGTTGTCGCCGGAACTGCCGAAGAGAGTGTCTGCGCCAGAGCCGCCGATCGCATTCTCGATCACGGCGCCGATCGCGATGGAGACGTTGCCGATCAGGGCGCCGACGTTGGAGAAACTGCCCTGGCGCAGGTCGATGACCTGGGCATTGCTGTAGCCGGAGAAGTCGAACGTGTCGGTCCCGCCGGCGTCCCAGACCGCGAAGATCAGGGCCGTGGTGTTGGAGGTCGCGCTGAACCAGGCCTGGCCTGCGTTGGAGTTGAAGCCGTAGGTGTTGTTACCCGTGCGGGTCGTCATATTGGCGCCGTACAGGCGCTGGGCCGCGGCGATATCGTCCAGGAGCGGAGCAGAGGAGTACCGGCCAGAACCGAAGCTGGCCCCGGTGTTGGTCTCGCTGAAATAGCTCATGATCGAGTACTGGCGGCTGTCCTCGAAATAGCCGGCGTTGGCGGCATAGGTCAGGGACTGGCCGGGCGCCGCATTGTAGGCCGCCGGGTGCGACAGGCCGATCGCATGGCCGATCTCGTGGGTCAGCACCTGCTGACCGTAACCCAGCAGGACCGGCGTGGCGTTGTAGGACAGGCTGTTGTTGATCCAGACGTCGCCGCTGTTGCTGGTGTCGGACCGGGTGGCGGGCAGATAGGCGAAGGCGGCCGCGCCGTCGGAGCCGGACGAATAGTTGCCGAACAGCATGGTGGCGCCGTCCGAGAAGCCGTCGCCGGCGTCCACCCGGGTGAAGGTGATGTTGGCCACTTCGGACCAGGACGCCAGGGCCAGCAGGGTGGCGGCGATCTGCGCCTCGGTGAACCGTGAGAAGCCGGTCGTATCCGACGGCATGGTCGTCGGCGCCGTCGAGCGGAAGGCGAAGGTGACCGTCCCCGGCTGGCCCAGCGTCGTGGTCCAGGCCACGTTCGAACGCGTGATCTGCGCTCCGGCGGCGCCGGTCGTCAGCGACACCCGGCCATTCGGGCCGAAACCGCCGCGATCGTCGGCGTTCAGCAGGGACAGCGGCCCGCCGCCCTCCTCGAAGATCGCGTGGAACCCTCCGCAGCAGCCGCACGGGGTATAGCCGCCGACATCGCCGAAACTGCCCTGACCCTCCGTGCCGAACAGGCGGGCGTTGCCCAGTGAGTAATTCAGTCCTTGCAGCGCCAGGGCAGGGGTCATGATGTTCACACTCTGCTTACGAGAGACCCCACCCTAACGGATGCACGGCGGGTCACAAGCGGGGCAGGTGGTTTATGGAACAAGTAAGGGTGATCCGCGTTGCCGCGTTCTACCCGAAGCTGATGTCGGACATTCCCTTCAGCCCCTCGGCCCGCCCCGTCTCGGCCAGCTGACCGAAGGCGGCGGCGATATGGTAAAGCGAGCTCGCGGGCGCCGGCTCGTCGATGAAACCACCCTGCGGCAGGCGCTTGTCGCGCCATAGCCCGTCAGGCGTCAGGTAGAGCCACAAGGCTCTGAGCGCTGTCGCCGCATCCTCCAGCAGCTGCTGACGTTCGCCGTCAATGGCCGACTCTGCGAGGATCAACGAGGCCTTGAGCCATTCGGTCTGGGGCCACAGCCGGGCCCGCCGGCTGCGCACGGTTCCGTCGTCGTTCAGCGCATCGACAGCGATCATCGGGCGATCAGAGACGCCCTTCCGACCCGCAGCGTAGAGACGTCGGGCTGCCTCCGTCACATCGGCCCGCCCCCGCGCCCGACCCACACGGGCCAGCAGCCAGGCCCATTCGAACTGGTGTCCCGGTTCGACCAGCCGACCGTCCTCCCCTGCCGCCGGCGCCCAGTCGGGGCCGAAGAATTCGCGCAGGAAGCCGCCATCGGGATCGATGAATTTCGTCAGGGCCAGGTCGACGACCCGGTCGGCCAGCGCCATCCACCCGGCGTCGCCGCCGGCAGCCTCCCAGCCGAGGCAGGCCTCGAGCAGGTGCATGTGGGCGTTGGACTGGTAAGGCTGGTCGCCTGCCTCGATCAGCCCCCCGGTCTCCGGCGCATGGGCGAGGAGGGAGTCACGCAGGGCGACCGCCCGTGTCTCCAGGGCGGGATCGTCGATCCCTGCGCTCTTCGCCGCGGACAGGGCGAACAGGACGAAGGCCTGGTCATACAGATAGGCCGTTTCGTCGAGCGGCGCCCCCTCGGGCGTCAGCGTGGTCCGGCACAGGCCGTCAGGCCTCAGATAGTCGGCGTACAGCCGCTCGAGGCCGCGCTCGACGATGCCGCGCCATGGTCCCTGCCAGCCGTTCAGACCGGCGTTGGCATAGACGAAGATCTGGCGCGCCTGCACGCGCGCGCGCCGCGGCAGCGTCAGCGTCCGCCCGTCCAGCGACAGGACCTCGGCGAAGCCCCCGTCCGCCCCCTGGCCCAGGGTCGACCAGACCGGCAGGGCTCGGAGCCGCATCCAGTCGGCGAACCGGACCGCGCCCCCGGCCAGATCCTCCTGGGGCGCCGGCGCGAAGTCGAGATGGCGCGGCGAGGTCGCCTTGATCCGGTCGACCACTTTCTTGACGCCCTGGGACTGCGACAGGTCGCAGACCAGGACCGCGTCCTCCTCGACCACAATGGCCAGGTTCCGCACGCCGAGGGCCGCGACCAGGATGCCGTCGGGCGCACGCACCAGACAACCCTCGGCGTCCTCGAAGATGTGCTGGCCCGTGCCGCCTTCACCCGAGGCGGCGATGGAGTCCCAGGCCCCGAGATCCGACCAGGCGAAGTCAACTTCCAGCACCGAGGCCCGGACGGTCTTTTCCATCACCGCATAGTCGATCGAGATTTTCGGCGAGGCTGCAAAGGCCGATCCCAGCGTCTGCACCGTCCCGGACGCCTCGTCCGGCAAGGCCGACCTGACGGCGTCCAGAACCGCCGGCGCATGGGCGGTCATTTCGTCAATCAGTGCGGCGGCGGAGACGATGAAATTGCCGCTGTTCCACAGATAGCCGGCGTCGATGTAGGCCTGCGCCTGGGTCCGGTCCGGCTTTTCGACGAACGAATCGACCGCCGACAACCCGCGCCCGGACGGCTTGATATAGCCATAGGCCTGCGACGCCTCCGACGGCATGACCCCCAGGGTCACGATCCGCCCTTCGGCGGCTGCGCCGGCCGCGGCGGTCACCGCCTCGCGGAAGGCCTCATGGTCGGGAATATGGTGGTCGGACGCGACGAAGGCGATGATCGCGTTCGGGTCGTGTCGCGCGGCCCAGGCGGCGGCGGCGGCCATGGCGGCGGCCGAGTCCCGCGCTTCGGGCTCGAGCAGGACCTGGGCCTCGATCTCGAGCTCGGCCAGTTGATCGACGATCCAGTCGCGGTGACGCACGCCGCCCACGACGATGAGCTTTCCGTCGTCCCCGGCGAGGGGCGCAACGCGCGCTGCGGTCTCCTGGAACAGCGAGCGGTTGCCCGCAAGCGGGATGAACTGCTTGGGCCGCGAGGGTCGCGAGGCCGGCCACAATCGGGTCCCGGCTCCGCCGCACATGATTACAGGATAAAGCGCCATGAGGGTGCTTTAGCCGGATTGAGCCGTTTGGCAAACGGCTGCGCCACGTTGTGCAACGGCCTCGACTGGGGCAAACAACGTGTCGTGCGATCAGGGGGTTAGGCGAACCATGAAGACGGCACTGGTCGTACTGGGAATGCACCGCTCGGGGACATCGTCCGTAGCCGGAGCTTTGACCCTTCTGGGCGCCGCGGCCCCGCGGACCCTGATGGCCCCGGCCGCCGACAATCCGCGTGGCTTCTGGGAAAGCCATGTCGTCATGGTCCTCAACGATGTCCTTCTGGCCGAGTCCGGATCGAGCTGGAGCGACTGGCGTCGCCTGCCCCGCATCCCCGACCCCGCAGCCGCCCGCGACCGCATCGTCCGGACCATGGCCGATGAGTTCGGCGATGCGGACACCATCGTCCTCAAGGACCCGCGCATGTGCCGACTGTTCCCGGCCTGGCGTGACGCACTGGAACAGGCCGGCTACCGCCCCCTGGTCGTCACCCCGCTGCGCACGCCTTCCGAGGTCGCCGCCTCGCTCCAGGCCCGCAATCCGGTCTCGCGCGAACAGGGTCTGCGGCTCTGGCTGCGCCATGTTCTGGACGCCGAGGCCGCGAGCCGGGGCCTGCCCCGCCATTTCATGCCCTGGGCGTCGTTCATGGCGGACTGGCGGGCCGAGGTCGCCCTGATCAACGCCCGCCTCGGCACGGCCCTGGCCCCCGCCGCCGGCGACGACGGAGCCGGGATCGACGCCTTCCTGACACCCGACCTGCACCGCCAACGCGACGGGACCCCGCCTCCGGCCCTGGTCGCCCGGGCCTGGTCCGTGCTCGGCGATCTGGCCCGCCACGGTGAGCATCCGGATCTCCACGCGGCGCTCGACGCCATGCGCCGCGCCTTCGACCAGGCGGAAGACCTGTTCGCCGACGCGCCCTGACAGGACCCGGGCGCCCGATCCTGCGTGACACGGCGAAGCCTCGCCGGTATCAGCCCCGCCATGGACGAGAACGAGCGGCAATCCGAGGAACGCGGCTGGGCCACGGCGAAGACCCTGGCCGAGGCCCTGCCCTATATTCAGATCTATGACCGCGAGACCGTGGTCATCAAATACGGCGGCCACGCCATGGGCGAGACGGCCGTGGCGAGACAGTTCGCCGCAGACGTCGTCCTGCTCAAGCTGATGGGCGTGAATCCCGTCGTGGTGCACGGCGGCGGACCCCAGATCAGCGCCATGCTCGACAAGGCCGGGGTGAAGTCCAGCTTCATCGACGGCCTGCGCGTGACCGACAGGGACACCATGGCCGTGGCCGAGATGGTCCTGTCGGGCGCGGTGAACAAGGAGATCGCCCACTGGATCTCGGTCGCCGGCAAGGAGGCTGACGTGCGCGGCATCGGCCTGTCCGGCAAGGACGCCGGCCTGCTGACCGTCGAGAAGACCACCCGCACCAAGCGCGACCCCGACAGTCTGATCGAGCACGAGGTCGACCTCGGCTTCGTCGGCGAGCCGACGAAGGTCGATCCGAAATTGATCGCCGGACTGATCGCCTCCGAGACCGACGACTGGGTTCCCGTCATCGCCCCCATCGGCGTCGCCGAGGACGGCCAGACCTACAACGTCAATGCCGACACCGTGGCCGGCGCGGTCGCCGGTTCGCTGAACGCCAAACGCATGCTGCTGCTGACCGATGTGAAGGGCGTGCTCGACAAGAACGGCGACATCATCCGCCAGATGACGCTCGCCCAGGCCCAGGCCCTGATCGACGACGGCACCGCCTCCGGCGGCATGATCCCCAAGCTGGAGACGGCCATGGCCGCGGTCCGCGCCGGCGTAGAGGCCGTGGTCATCCTCGATGGCCGCCGCCCCCACGCCATGCTGGTCGAGCTGTTCACCGAATATGGGGCGGGCACTCTGGTGAAGGCGTGAGCGGGCCCGTCTCCCGACCGGACCTGGGCCATATCAACGCCTGGGTCTTCGACCTCGACGACACCCTCTATCCGCCCGAACAGGGGGTGATGTCCCTGGTCCAGGCCCGCATCAACGCCTTCATGGTCGACGCCGTCGGTCTTCCCGCCGCGGAGGCGAAGGTGCTGCAGCGCCAGTTCCTCAACGAGCATGGAACCACCCTGGCCGGTCTGATGGCCAACTACGCCGTCGATCCGGAGAAATTCCTGCGCGAGGTCCATGACGTGCCCCTGGACTCGCTGGAGCCCAGCCCGGCCCTGGCGAAGGTGATCGCCGCCCTGCCGGGGCGGAAATTCGTCCTGACCAACGGTGCCCGCAGCCATGCGGCGCGGGTGCTCGACCGCATCGGTATCAAGGACCTGATCGACGGCGTCTTCGCCATCGAGGACATGGACCTGACGCCCAAGCCCGCCCCTGCGACCTATCGCCATTTCCTCGAGCGGTTCGGGATCGATCCAGCCCACGCGGTCTTCTTCGAGGACACGGCCCGAAACCTCCAGCCGGCCAGGGCGATGGGCATGACCACCGTCCTGATCGGAACGCCCGACCATCTCGCGACGCGCGGCCTGGCTGGCGGCGACTGGATCGATGCGATCGCGCCCGACCTCCTCGACTTCCTCACCCCCTATGCCCTGAAGGACGCCGCATGACCGACCTCGCCCAGCTCGAATCCGTCATCGAAGCCGCCTGGGAGGCCCGCGCCGACCTCTCGCCCTCGACCCACGGCGAAACCCGCAAGGCCGTCGACACCGCCATCGGCCTGCTGGATTCCGGCCAGGCCCGCGTCGCCTCGCGCGGGGCCGACGGCGTCTGGACCACGCACCAGTGGCTGAAGAAGGCGGTGCTGCTGTCCTTCCGCCTCAACGACAACGAGATCATGCGCGCCGGAGAGCGCGGCCTGTCGGCGCCCTCCTCCAGCGGCGGCGCTCCCGCCGTCGGGCCCTGGTACGACAAGGTCCCCAACAAGTTCGCCGACTGGACCGCCAACGAGTTCAGGGAAGCCGGCTTCCGCGCTGTTCCAGGCTCGATCGTGCGCAAGGGCGCCTTCGTCGACCGGAACGTCATCCTGATGCCGTCCTTCGTGAACATCGGCGCTTACGTGGGCGAGGGTTCGATGGTCGACGGCTGGGCCACGGTCGGCTCCTGCGCCCAGATCGGCAAGAACGTGCACCTGTCCGGCGGCGTCGGCATCGGCGGCGTTCTCGAACCCTTGCAGGCCAACCCGACCATCATTGAGGACGGCTGTTTCATCGGCGCCCGATCCGAAGTGGTCGAGGGCGTGATCGTCCGCGAAGGCGCCGTCCTGGCCATGGGCGTCTATCTTTCCGGGTCCACGAAGATCGTCGACCGTGCCACCGGCGAGATCACGCGCGGCGAGGTGCCGCCCTATGCCGTGGTGGCCCCGGGGGCCTTGCCTGACCCTAACGGCGGGCCATCGCTCTACTGCGCCGTGATCGTCAAGCGCGTGGACGCCCAGACCCGTGCCAAGACCGCAGTCAACGAACTCCTGCGGGACTGAGGGACGTCCCTGCCGGGGTAACCGACGGCCTTGCCTGACCTCGGCCCGATGAGAGCCGCCCTGCGCGACGGAGGATCCCCTGCGTGTTCCACTTCCACCACCATCCGGACCGCGCGCTCGCGAACCTCGGATGAACGGCGGTTCGTTGTCTTGCTCGTCATGGCCTCTTCCCCTCAGGAGTTGAGGCCTCCGGAAAAACCGGGGCTTTTCGGATTGTCTTCTGAAGGTCGATGTATCTTCTGGAAATCGTCTTCA
>NZ_JAIXTC010000031.1 GCF_027484365.1 Brevundimonas sp.
CGACGGAGCCCCGGCGCGAGCCGAAAATTCTCATCCGGTCCCCGTAACGCGAAAGCAGGGGGCCTCATCGGTTCCGGGCGACCGCCCGGGCTCCGTCGACTTCCCCGCAACTTCCGCCCAACGGGCAGGGAGCGACGACGCACGTCGGTCTGTCGTCCGACCAAGGCCCGACAGGTGGAGAAAGCCGGTTCACCTGCGGTTCATCGCCGTCTTGTGACGGTTCGTTATCCATAAGGCTTGTCCGGTCTTGCCCGGCGTGCTGCTTATGCCGGCTTGAGCGCGCCCGTTCGGCGCGGCGTTAGGGAGTGGGCGGTTGATCCAGACCGATGAGGGGGCCCTCGGGCTTCGACGACTTACGATCAGCACAGGAGGTCAGGCGTGAACATCGTCATCCTTCTTGGGGTGTTCATCACCCTGGCGACCGGCATCCCGGTCCTGCTGCAGATTCTGAAACAGCACCCCAAGGGCCTGCTGATCTGTTTCTTCGCCGAGATGTGGGAGCGCTTCTCCTTCTACGGCATGCGCGGCCTGCTGATCTTTTATCTGACCCAACATTTCCTCTTCCCCGACGAGCAGGCCTCCGGCCAGTACGGCACCTATGGCTCGCTGGTGTATCTGCTGCCGCTGATCGGCGGCATCGTCGCCGACCGCTACATCGGTACCCGCAAGGCCATCATGTTCGGCGCCATCCTGCTGGTCATGGGCCACGGGCTGATGGCTGTCGAAGGCAGCCCGGCCCAGCAGGTCCTGCGTTCGGGCGACCAGACCTATCAGGTCCAGAGCGTCGAGCGCGGCGAACTGAACGTCGCCCAGGTTCTGGTCGATGGTCAGGCCTATGACTACACGACCGGCGAGAACGGCGCGGTCACCATCGCCGGCCTGCCGGCCGGTTCGCCCCTGGCGACGGCTCCGATCCAGTCCGACGTGATCAAGTCGACCGGCGAGCCCTGGTTCTTCCTGGCCCTGTCCCTGATCATCATGGGCGTGGGCTTCCTGAAGCCGAACATCTCAACCCTCGTGGGTCAGCTGTATCCCCAGGGCGACCCGCGTCGGGATTCCGGCTTCACCCTCTACTACTACGGCATCAACCTCGGCGCCTTCTGGGCGGCGGTGCTGTGCGGCTACCTCGGTCAGAATTTCGGCTGGGGCTGGGGCTTCGGCCTCGCCGGCATCGGCATGGCTGTGGGCCTGCTGGTCTTCTGGCTGGGCAAACCCCTGCTGCAGGGCAAGGGCGAGAGCCCCTTCCCCGAGCTGATCAAACAGCCGGTCGCCGGCTTCCTGAACCGCGAAACCATCATCTATCTGCTGGCCTTCGTCGGCGTCGCGGCCCTGTTCTTCATCGTGCCGAACCATACTCTGGTCGGTCAGGGACTGCTGCTGTCGACCATCGCGGCGATCGGCTTCGTTGTCTGGTTCATCGTCTTCAAGCTCAAGGGCGACAAGGTCGCGCGCGAGCGGATGATGCTGGCCATGGTGCTGATCTTCGGGTCTGCGGTCTTCTTCACCCTGTTCGAACAGGCCGGTTCCTCGCTGAACCTGTTCGCCGACCGTAACGTCGACCTGTCGCTGACGGGCGCGGCCGGGACCTTCCTGGGCATTCCCTACGGCACTCCGGCGCAGATGGCGGCGGCGGGCCTGCCGAGCACGGGTCTGTGGATCGACACCTCGATCACGGCCTCCCAGACCCAGTCGTTCAACGCCGGCTTCATCCTGATCTTCGCGCCGATCTTTGCGGCCCTGTGGGCCTTCCTGGCCCAGCGCAAGATGGACCCGAATCCGGTGATCAAGTTCGGCCTCGGCATCATGCAGGTCGGCCTGGGCTTCCTGATCGTGGTCTGGGGCGCCAACTCCGGCATGGTTGACGACGCCTTCCGTACGCCTCTGGTTCTGCTGGGCTTCCTCTACATGCTGCACACGACGGGCGAGCTGTTCCTGTCGCCGGTGGGCCTGTCGGAGATCACGAAACTGTCGGTCGCCTCGATCGTCAGCTTCATGATGGCGGTCTGGTTCATGGCCTCCGCCATCGCCCACTTCCTGGGCGGCGAGATCGCCAAACTGGCCGGCACCGACACCATCGGCGGCGAGGTCTCGAACCCCGAGGCCGCGCTCCAGACCTCGCTTCAGACGTTCAATCTGATCGGTCTGTGGGGTGTCGGCATCGGCATCGGCTTCATCGTTCTCAGCTTCTTCATCGCGAAGTGGTCGAACGGGGTGAACGATCCGGACAACCACCCGGGACCGTCCCTGACGGACGCGGGTCGCGAGGACGGCAACGTCGCTCGCCCGAACGCCACCACGACGGGCTGAGCCGCGCGTCAGGCAAGAGAAAGGGCGGCGTCCTCGCGGGCGCCGCCCTTTTTCGTCGGGGCCGGGGGCTCAGAACGTCTTGCGGACCTGGACGAACAGCCACGGGCTCATCCGCGTCCCCCGCTCCTCTCGGAACGAAAGGGGGGCCGTATTCCGCGGTCCTGTATGGACGAACCGCTCCCGCCGGCTTTCGCGGTCTGTGGCATTGCCCAGGTCGAGCCGGAGTGTCAGGTCGGGCCGGGGCTTCCACTGACCATAGACGGTGACGAACGGCTCTTCCTCGATATAGCGGACCTCGCGGATCCGGTACTGGACCGGGTCGTCGAGATTGCAGCCGTGGTCGAAGCCGTAGGACCAGCGCCCGCCCCGCAGATCCTGGTTGAAGCTGACGCCGCACCCGAACTGGATACGGCCGCTGATGCGCCGGTCCTGGCCCGTCAGCGGATCGGTGACGCCAGACTGGTCGAAACTCACTCGCGCCTGCAGCCGGGCGTTCGACAGGCCCAGACGATCCATGGGCAGGGTCACGGCGACCTGCTGCTGGTTTGACCATCCGTCGCCGATGTTCCCGACCGCCTCGAATCCGCCGCTCAGGGGGATGACGTCGATGATGTCCTCGAACTGGTAGCGACGCAGGGTGACGGTCAAGGCGCCCTCGCCCCAGAAGCGGCGTTCATAGACCGCCTCATAGGTCCAGAGCTTTGTCGGCTCCAGCTCGGGATTGCCGCCCTCGACCTGGTTCAGATCCACGTCGGCGGACGCGACGAAATCCTCGAAGTCGAGTTGCCCGACCGTCCGTTCGACCCTCAGGCGCAACTGGTGATCGGCGACCGGGGTCCAGGTCAGCTGCAGACGCGGCTTGGGATAGACGAAGGTCTCGGCCCGGTCGCTGTCGCCGGACTGACGGATCTCCGACACCTCGACCCGAAGGGCTGCCTCGGCCGTGAAGGTTGGGCTGGGCCGCCAGGTCGTCTGGCCGAAGACCTCACCGCGCAACTCCTCGACCTTCACCGAGGCGGAAGGCAGGGGGATGGGGACGCCGTTCTCGGCATAGGTCGTGGTGCTGTCGAGGAAGTTGTAGGCGGTTTCACCGCCGCCTTCGAAGGCCCAGCGATCCGACTGACGAAAGCGCAGCACGGCCCGGCCGATCGTCTCGCCGGCGGTTCCCTCGCCACCGAAGGCGACGCGGTTCTGACCGGAGAAGGAGCGCGATTCGTCGGTGTCGACCTCATAGCGCTGGAGGCCGGTCAGTTCGAGTTCCGTCCGCTCGCCCAGAGCACGGGTCCAGTTCACGCCCAGTTCCGCCTCGACCTCGTCGCCTTCGTTCTCGACCCTCTCGTTCTGGCCGGTTCCGGAGCGGATCAGGGTGTCAATCGAGTTTTCGGCCTTGTTCCAGCCCAGCACGCCGTTGACCCTGAAGCGGCCGCCGCCGGTCAATCCCTGCCAGGCGGCCGTGCCTCGCACATTGCGGAACCGGTCCCAAAGATCGAGATCGGCGGTCTGGATCGGGACGCCCGCTGCGTTGTAGCGACGACGATAGCCGTCCCCGGTGCCGTCGGTCCGGTCTGTGGTGGCGCTCAGCGAGGCCTCCAGCTGGTTCTCGCCCTCGCGGCGGGACCAGGACGCCTGCAGCAACGGCCCAAGGGCACCGTCGGGATAGACGTAGCTGTTGGCCTCCAGAACGGTCTCGATCTGCACCGTGCGTTTCAGCACGACATTGGCCACGACCGAGCGACCCTGCATGTCGATTCCCGGGGCGCCGCCCCGGATGAGCTCGATGCGCTCCACGCTCGCAGCGGATATGCGACGCAGGATCCCGTCGAGGCTGTCGGACTTGGAGGAGGGACGGTCACCGTCGATCAGGACGTTGCCGGCGGCGCCCGCGAAGCCGCGGGTGTCCGTATCGCCGGTGTCCAGGCCAAAGCCCGGCAGGCGGCCGATCATGTCCAGCGCCGTATCCGGACTGCTCTCGGCGAAGAAGGCGGGTTCGAAGACGAGGACGCCCTGTTGCGCCGCATCGACCGCCGGCGCCCCGCTCTGGGCGGCGGCGGTGAACGGAGCCGCGACGAAGATCGTCGTCGCCAGCAAGAGCGCCCTGGTCATTTCGAATCCTCTCCCTGAGAGGGTTCTGACGATCGGCTCCGTTGATCTCCAGTTACAAGCGATACAGGTGGATTACATCGCTGAAATCTTCGCGGCGATGCTGTGACCAAGGCCGCTCAGAACGTCTTCTTGACCCGCAGGGACCAGAAGGTCCGGGGATCGACCGGACGCAGCTCGACGAATTCGATCGGACGGGCCGCCGAGCGGTCTGCATACACGGTGCGCTCGACCACGAAGTCGTCCCAGACATTGACCTGGGCCCGGAAGGACAGGCTCGGCGTCGGCTTGTA
Organism: Brevundimonas sp.; assembly: GCF_027484365.1. Lineage (GTDB taxonomy): Bacteria > Pseudomonadota > Alphaproteobacteria > Caulobacterales > Caulobacteraceae > Brevundimonas. The sequence continues at coordinate 4,701 of NZ_JAIXTC010000031.1, forward strand.
CTCGGCGTAGGCTTCGAAATAGTCGTGTCCGCGGAAGCCCGACGTCTGGTCCGGGTCGTAGGAGATCTGCTGCAGGCTATCGAGGTAGGTGACCGCCCAGTTGATCTTCCAGGCCGTGATGTCCTGCGAGATGGTGAAGCCGGGCTGGGACGGACGGACGCCCGAAATCGGGCGCGTCTGGCCGGTCGTCGGATCGGTGACCTCGGTCTTGTTCCAGGTGTTGCGGAAGGCGAACTGTCCGCCGGAGAAGCCGGTCCAGTCCAGCGGCACGACGACGTTGACGGCCAGCTGGTCCAGCGTCCCGTCGCCGATGTTGCCGGTCGCCGACAGGTTTCCGGGCAGGGGCAGTCGATCGATCACGTCGATGATCTCGTCGTGGCGATAGCCGACCGAGACGATGCCGTCGCCGAGGAACCGACGTTCGTAGGTGATCTCGGAAATCCAGCGCTGTTCCGGCTCCAGGTCAACGTTGCCGCCGAAGACATTGTCGTCTTCCAGCTCCGACGAGGCGGCGAAGTCGCCGAAGTCCAGCTGGCCGAGTTCGCGCTCGAAGCGGAAACGGACCTGATTCTGCGGCATGGGCGTCCAGGTGACCTGCACCCGCGGTTTGGCGAAGAAGAAGCTCTTCTCCTGATCGGCGTCGCCGGACTGGGTGATGGTCGACCCCTCCAGACGCAGGCCACCTTCGACGGTCAGGTTGGGACGCACGCGCCAGGTCGCCTTGGCGAAGGCCTCGCCGCGGGTCTCTTCGACGGTGACCGAGGCGGAAGGCAGGGGCACGTTAGTCCCGCCGACGCTGAAGGCCTGATCGACCGAGAGCATATTGTAGGCGACCTCGCCCCCGGCCTCGATCGTCATGGACGAAGACCGCTCCCAGCGCAGCAGGGAGCGCAGGATGGTTTCCGAGGATTCGCCGGTCGACTCGAACCGCTGCTCAGGACTGTCGACGGCGCCGAGTCGGGTCGATGAGACCGAGGCGCTGTCGAAGTCGCTCCATTCGCGGATGAAGCGGGTCTCCGAGACCAGTCCGTCACGCATCGGGCGGGTAAAGACCGCCCCGACCTCGCCGTTCGTCCCGTCTTCCTCATAGCTGTTCTGGCGCAACACGCCGGGCGCATCCTGGCGGCTCCAGTTGCGGTAGTCATTCTGGCCGAGGCGGGCGGTCAAGTCGATCTTGCCGCCCATGAAGGCGTTTGCGTAGTTGCCGCGAACGCCTTGTCCGCCGCCCTGCTGATCGTTGAAATAGCCCTCGTCCCGCAGGACCGTGCCGTCGGGACGGGTGCGGATGACGCGGCCTACGCCGTTGGCGTCGCTGGTCGAGACGCCGTCCGACAGGGTGAAGCCCCAGACCCGGTCGCCCTCGCGGGCGGTGAACTGGTAGCTGCCGTTGGCGACGTCCTGTCCGCCCTCGAAGAGGAAATAGTTGCCGGTCAGAATGTGCTCGACGCTGGACTGGGTCTTGGTGATGACGTTCACGACGACCGAATAGCCCTGCATGTCGATGCCGGGCGCGCCGCCGCGGACCAGTTCGATGCGCTCGACCTGGGCGACCAGGGTACGGCCCAGCACCGAGGAGCCGGCGTCGTTCTTGGAGGCCGGGCGGGCGCCGTTGATCAGGATGTTGCCGACCGCGCCTTCGAAGCCGCGCGAGCCATCGCCGTCCTGGACCGAGAAGCCGGGGATACGGTTGACCATGTCGAGCGCCGTGTTCGGACGCTGGTCGGCGAAGAAGTCGGGGGTGAAGACCAGGACGCCCTGCTGGCTGGCCTCGGCCTGGGGCGGATTGGCCGCCTCCGACGGCGGAGGCGTTGTCTGAGCGAGGGCGCTCCCGCCTGTGAACAGTATGGCCGTCGTGGCCAGAAGAATGGTCTTGGTCATCGCCTAGGGTTCCCCTCGTTGCTGGGGAAGGTGTGACGACCGGTCGCATTCATCTCCAGTTACAAGCCGGACAGGTGGATTACATCTTCGACAGCATTACAGCGTTGCAATCTTCACGGCTTATTCCGGCGAATACTGTGGCGATTCCGCGCCGTCATTTGACGATGTGACGTCTTCACTCTGCGGGGCCGCCGTCTCTATCCGGCTCCATCGAAGGGCGCGTTCGCCGGCGTAGTCCGGGCGGGGCTGGTCGAAGCCGAAGGCGCGCGAACCGTCGGACAGGGGATCGGGCGATGGTCCAGCGACCTCGACGATCCGGCTCGGGCCGACGGGGGTCGGCATGGGCATTCGGGGCGTCGGGTCCCCCAGGGATGCGTCGCCGACCCAGGCGGGCGGAGGCAGGGTCTCGTCCAGGGGGAGGTCTGCGACCCGTTCGAGCGCCGCCCGGTCGAAGCCGTCTCTCAGGGCCCCGACCTCCATCGTCTCGCCGGGCAGAACCTCGGGTTCGACCGCATGGACAACCGCGATGGCGAGGCCGCGTCCGAACGACGAGGCTGTCTCAGATCCGCCGAGCATGAAGGCCCCGGCTCCGATGAGTCCGGCCAGGGCCAGGGCCCCGAGGCCAAGGCGGATGTCGGTGCGGGACAGGGGGTGGGCCATGGCGGTCGGGACCTGGACGAGAGAGGGTGGCAGCGAAACCCGGCGTCGGCGGTGGAGTTCCGTCGCCAATGCCACGCTTGAGCCACAACCGATGCGGATGGTCCAGTTCGACATCGGGCAGGGAATTCGAACATGAGACCATGGCTGACGGGACTGGCTGTGATCGCGATCCTGGCAGGGGCGGTCCCCGCCCTTGCCCAGGACGTCGTCGCCGCCCAGCAGGAAGACCGGGTCGACGACATCGTCGTCACCGCGCGCCGGGCCGGAGCGCCGATGTGGACCGTCACCCGCGGGGACAGCACCGTCATCCTGGTGGGATCGATCAGCGGCGTGCCGCGCGACTTCGCCTGGCGGCCCGAGGCGCTTCAGACCGCCACCGCCCGCTCGCAACGCGTGCTGTATCCGACCGAGGGCCGGGCCTCGATGAGCGACCTGCTGCGTCTGATGTGGCGCATCCGCACGATTACAAATCTTCCCGAAGGGACGACCACCGCCGACTATCTGCCTGCGGATCTTCAGGCCCGGCTGGAGGGCTTGATGGTCGATGAAGGTGATCGCTGGCGCACCCAGAGTCTGGTCGGCCTTGGTTTCGACCTGCTGGAAAAGGCGGGTCGCGAGCGTCGTGGATCGGGGGCCGCCGATGTCGTCCGGCGAGCGGCGCGTGAGGCACGGCTCCCCGGTGAACCGGTGGGGATCATCCGCGGCGACGAGATGGTCGAGGGTCTGATCTCCAATCCTCCGGCCCAGTATGTCCCTTGCATCGCGGTCGCCATCGCCGCCGCCGAGGCCGGTCCGGACGGAGCCGTCGAGCGGCTGGAGGCGTGGCGGTCGTTGCGGGTCGCCGATGTGCTGGCCAATCCGCTGGATCAGGCCCTGAACCTGTGCTGGCCGTCCGGCGATCCGGACATCGCCCCCGCCCTGCGCGAGCAGTGGCGCGTGGCGACCGGTACGGCACTCGATCAGCCTGGAGTCACCATGGGCGTCGCGCCCCTGCGCATCCTCGCCGAGCCCGGCGGCGTGCTGGACCAGCTGGAAGCCGAAGGCGCCGACATCCTCGGGCCGGACTGGAAGGCCGAGCCCTGACCGGACTCCAAAACACCGTCCGAAGCGTCCGAAGCGTCCGATGCGTCCGATGCGTTCGAAGCGTCCGGCCAATCCACGACCTCCTCAGTTCCCGGGACGCAGGGAGAGAAGTGTAAGGTCGTTCTGGACAGTGATGGATAAAAGGCGCTTCAGCAGGGCCGCGCCTTGATTCGATTGAGGGAACCGGCGCGTCTGATGATGGGTATGGGCGTCAGAGGGCGGTGCCGCCCACCGTCAGGCCTCCAATCTTGAGCGAAGGCTGGCCGATGCCGACCGGCACGCCCTGGCCCGCCTTGCCGCAGACGCCGACGCCGGGATCGAAGGCGAAGTCGTCGCCGATCATCGAGACATTGGTCAGGGCCGTGGCCCCGTCGCCGATCAGGGTCGCGCCGCGGACCGGGGCCGTGATCTTCCCGTCCTCGATCAGATAGGCCTCGGTGCACTGGAAGACGAACTTGCCGTTGGTGATGTCGACCTGGCCGCCTCCGAAGTTGGCCGCGTAGAGACCGCGCTTCGTCGAGGCGATCATGTCCGCCTGCTTGTCCTTGCCGCCTTCCATGAAGGTGTTGGTCATGCGCGGCATGGGCTGGTGGGCGAAGGACTGGCGCCGGCCGTTGCCGGTGGCGCGCTGGCCCAGCTGACGGGCCGACAGGCGGTCGTTCATCAGGCCGACCATGATGCCGTCCTCGATCAGGACGGTGCGGGAGGTGGGCGTGCCCTCGTCATCGACCGACAGAGACCCGCGGCGACCGGCGATGGAGCCGTCATCGACGATGGTGACGCCCGGTGCTGCGACCCGCTGGCCCATCATGCCGCTGAACACCGAGGATCCCTTGCGGTGGAAGTCGCCCTCGAAGCCGTGGCCGATGGCTTCGTGCAGCAGGACCCCGGGCCAGCCGGCGGCGAGGACCACGTCCATCTCTCCGGCCGGGCAGTCGACGGCCTCGAGGTTGACCAGGGCGCCGCGCAGGGCTTCGTCGACCTGGGCCTGCCAGCGCTCGGGCTGGATCCAGGTTTCGAAGCCGGCCCGGCCGCCCGCGCCGTTGGACATGGTCTCGCGCCGGCCGTCCTTCTCGACCGTGATCGAGACGTTGAGGCGGACCAGGGGGCGCACGTCGCGCACGGTCAGGGCGTCGGCGCGAAGGATCTCGATGGCGCGGCGCTCGCCGACGATCGAAGCCGAGACCTGGACGACACGGGGATCGCGGGCGCGGGCCCAGGCGTCGATCTCCTGCAGCAGGGCGATCTTGTCGGAGAAGGCGGGTGAGGCGAGGGGATCGACCGCGTCGTAGAGCTTCTGGTTGGTGGCGCGGGGCCCCTCGGCAGTCACGCCCGCATGGCCGGACTTGGCCAGCGCCGCCGAATCGGCGGCGCGATGCAGGGCGGCGGCGCTGATCTCGTTGGCATGGGCATAGCCGGCGGTCTCACCGGCGACGACCCGAAGGCCGAAGCCCTCGGCGGCGTCATAGGCGGCGGACTTCAGACGACCGTCGTCGAAGACCAGCGATTCGGATTCGGAGCGTTCGAGGAACAGTTCCCCGTCGTCGGCGCCGTGCAGCGCGCCCTGGAGAATCGACAGGGCTTCGTCGGGATCGACGCCCGAGGTTTCGAGCAGGGGCGGCGGGGGGATGTGGACGGTCATGGATGGGAAGATAGGGAGGCGGATCGCGAATGTCTTCTCCCTCCCCCGAGGGGGAGGGAGAACGCTGCCCGTCACCCCAAATCCACCTCACCGGAACCGGAGATGTTCTGGTTCACGGTCGCGGGGCGGGTGGTCAGGACGGTGTCGCCCGATCCGGAGATCGAGATGTCCGCCTTGCCCGTCGGCGCCACCACCGCGTCTCCCGACCCGGCGATGGCGACGTTGACGTCGGTGGTGGTGAGCGAGCCCAGGTCGGCGTCGCCGGAGCCGGAGATGTCGACTTCGAGGGCGCGGGTACGGCCGGTCGCCGAAACCTCGCCGGACCCTGAGATGTCGACCGACAGGGTGTCCTGGTCATAGTCGCTCAGATGCACGCTGGCCGATCCCTCGACGTTGAAGGTGTTGATGGCGGGCGCCGTGACGACGATCTTCACCTCTTCGGAATGGACCCAGATGCCCCGGCCGTGTTCGTTCCGGCCGAAGACGACGGTTTCGTGGTTGGGACCGTCCGTGTCCGCCCAGGTCAGGCGTCCATCGACCAGCCGTACCTTCTCGACCAGTTGGGCCGGACCGGTGACGGTGACGCCCGGCGTATCGCCCTGGACGTATTCGACGTCAGCGGACAGATCGACAGTGAGGGTCTGGCCGCCGGTCCAGGCGAGGGTCCGGGTCGTATCGGGGTTTCGCGTGCCGTCGTCGCGTTCGAAGGAGACGGTGTCGCCGTCCTTGTCGCGGAAGGTCCATTCCCAGCCGTGGCGGGCCATGTCGCGGCCGCCCAGGGCAAAGGCTCCGCCGAGGGAGACCGTGGCCAGCACCAGACCGGCGGCGGCGATGATGAAGAGGGTGCGGATCATGCGGGGTCTCCCGATACAGCGTTGGCTTGGGGCTCAAGCGCAGGCTTGAGCAGGCGGTAGTGGAGGCGGGCGAACCAGACGATTCCGTTGACCAGCCAGATGGTGAGGATGGCCAGCAGGGCTCCGGCCGAGGCGGCCCCGGCCATCAGGCCCAGACCCGCCAGCAGCGCTGCGGCGACGCCGCCCGGGAAGCCGGCGAACGGCCCGGCGACCATGATGCCGCCCCCGGACACGAACAGCGCGATCACAGCGATGAACATGCCGAACAGGGTGCCGATCACGCCCATGAGGATGGGCAGCAGGATCAGGATGTCGATGGCCCCCAGACCCAGGACCGCGAAGACGGCGGCGGCGGCGGCGGAGGGGTTCTTCTCCTGGTGCCAGCGCTGGGCCCCGGCCTCGGCCCGCAGTTCGCGCGCCAGGCGGACGGGATCGCCGAGCGCGGCCGCTACCTCGGCCTCGGACCGGCCGGCGGTCTTGCCGTCCTCGAAATGGGTCTCGTAGTCGGCGACGATCTCGGCGGCCACGGACATCGGCAGGCCGACGAGGCCCTGTCTCAGGCGACTGAGGAATTCTGTACGGGTCATGCGGGCTCTCCAGGCTCAGCGACGACGGGGGGGGCGGCGGCCACGGGCGCATCGTTTGCGACGATGGCGTCCACGGCGCGGGTGAAATGGGTCCATTCGGCGGACTGGGCGGCCAATGCATCGCGGCCGGCCGGGCTGAGCCGATAGTATTTGCGCGAGGGCCCCGACGATGATTCGACCAGATAGGTCTCCACCAGCCCGTCGGTCTGCATGCGGCGCATGAGCGGGTAGATGGTGCCTTCGCCCATGTCGATCGCATCCGACAGGCGGCTGGCGATCTCGTAGGCATAGCTGTCGGCGCGGGCCAGGAGCGCCAGGACACACAGCCCCAACACCCCCTTCTTCAGCTGAATCTCTATGGTTTCGGGCATGTCCGAACACCTCCTTTGATTTCCAGAGGCTATCGCAAGGTATCTTGCGGCGCAAGGTAGCTGTTCAAACATGACAGCGATTTAAGACTCCGTGCTGCCGCGACCTCGCCACGAAATCGCGCCTGCGACGCCCAATCGCTTGGCAACCGCGAACCGGGGCGATATGGACCGGCCCTGAAACGCCGCGTCTCCCGAGAGCCCGGCCAAGTATTTGCGAGTGGATCGCAACTATTTGATGCAGATGACTTTGATGAGGATTTCTCGCATGGGACTGGGCACTCGAGCCCTGAGCAAGGCCGGTGGCGTTCTGGCCTCCGCATCGCTCGCCGTCTTCTTCGCCACACCGACGTGGGCGCAGGACCTGATGGGCCAGCCGACCCCGGGCGGGATCGGCCTGCAGCCGGCCGCCTCGCCGCTGAAGCATGAGGCGCACATCTTCCACGATGCGATCCTGATGCCGATCATCACCGCCATCTGCGTGCTGGTGCTGGGCCTGATCATCTGGATCGTGATCCGCTACAACGCCAAGTCCAACCCGGTGCCGGCGAAGTGGAGCCACAACACCCTGATCGAGATCATCTGGACGGTCCTGCCCGTCATGATCCTGGTCGGGATTTCGCTGTTCTCGTTCCGTCTGCTGTTCGCCTATCACGACATGCCGACCCCGGACCTGACGGTGAAGGCCACCGGCAACCAGTGGAACTGGGCCTATGAGTACCCGGACCAGGGCATCGCCGAATACATCTCGGCCATGCTGCCGGAAGACGAGGCCCGCGCGCAGAATGTTCCGTACCGCCTCGCCGCCGACGAACCGATCGTGGTGCCGGTCGGCAAGACCGTCCGCGTGCTGGTGACGGCCGCCGACGTGATCCACGCATTCGCCCTGCCGGCCTTCGGGCTGAAGACCGACGCCGTCCCGGGCCGGGTCAATGAGACCTGGTTCCGCGCAGAGCGCACCGGCGTCTTCTACGGCCAGTGCTCTGAACTGTGCGGCGTCGACCACGCCTTCATGCCGATCCAGATCAATGTCGTGACCGAGGCGGAGTTCGCCGCATGGGTCGCCTCCAAGGGCGGCTCGATGACGCCGAAGACGGCCGCTGAAGCCCCGGGCGGCACCGCCGCCCAGGTCGCGGCCGGCACGACCGGCGCCGTGACGGCCACCGACGCCGCGGCTCCCGCCGCCCAGACCGCATCCACGCCGACGGCTCCCGCCGCCGGAACCGCTCCCGCTGCGACGGCTCCCGCCGCCGCAGCCCCGGCCGCCCAGTAAACCGCGAGCCAGAGACCGACATGGCCACCGACATCACCGCCGACACCCACGCAGCGCCGGGCCACGACGCCCACGCCGAACACGACCACAAGCCGGGCTTCTTCACCCGCTGGTTCCTGTCGACCAATCACAAGGACATCGGGACGCTGTACCTGCTGTTCGCCATCATGGCGGGCATCGTGGGTGGTTTCCTGTCCGGCCTGATTCGTCTGGAGCTGGCCGAGCCGGGCATCCAGTATTTCGTCGAGGGCGGCCTGATCCAGCAGCTGGGCATCGTCGAGGCCTCCAAGCACGGCTACAATGTCACCGTCACGGCCCACGCCCTGATCATGATCTTCTTCATGGTCATGCCCGCCATGATCGGCGGCTTCGGCAACTGGTTCGTGCCGATCATGATCGGCGCGCCCGACATGGCCTTCCCGCGCATGAACAACATCTCCTTCTGGCTGCTGGTCGCGGCCTGGGTGCTGCTGTGCCTGTCGATGTTCGTCGACGGCGGCCCGGGCAAGGGCTTCGGCGGCGGCTGGACCATCTATCCGCCGCTCTCCACCGTCGGCCACACCGGCCCGGCCATGGACCTGGCGATCTTCTCGCTGCACGTCGCGGGCGCCTCGTCGATCCTGGGCGCGATCAACTTCATCACCACCATCTTCAACATGCGCGCGCCGGGCATGACCCTGCACCGCATGCCGCTGTTCGCCTGGTCGGTGCTGATCACGGCCTTCCTGCTGCTGCTGTCGCTGCCCGTCCTGGCCGGCGCCATCACCATGCTGCTGACGGACCGTAACTTCGGCACCCACTTCTTTGACCCCGCCGGCGGCGGCGATCCGGTGATGTTCCAGCACCTGTTCTGGTTCTTCGGTCACCCAGAGGTGTACATCCTGATCCTGCCAGGCTTCGGCATCATCTCGCACATCGTCTCGACCTTCTCGAAGAAGCCCGTCTTCGGCTACCTCGCCATGGCCTACGCCATGGTCGCCATCGGCTTCGTCGGCTTCATCGTGTGGGCGCACCACATGTACACGGTCGGCATGAGCGTGAACCTGCGCGCCTATTTCATCGCCGCGACCATGATCATCGCGGTGCCGACAGGCGTGAAGATCTTCTCGTGGATCGCCACGATGTGGGGCGGCTCGATCAGCTTCAAGACCCCCATGCTGTGGGCCATCGGCTTCATCTTCCTGTTCACCGTCGGCGGCGTGACCGGCGTGGTCCTGTCGAACGCCGGCATCGATTACAGCCTGCACGACACCTATTACGTGGTGGCCCACTTCCACTACGTGCTGTCGCTGGGCGCCGTGTTCGCGATCTTCGCCGGCTTCTACTACTGGTTCGAGAAGATGTTCGGCGTGAAGTACAACGAGTTCCTCGGCGCGACCCATTTCTGGATCATGTTCGTGGGCGTGAACATCGTCTTCTTCCCGCAGCACTTCCTGGGTCTGCAGGGCATGCCGCGCCGCTACATCGACTACCCGGAAGCCTATTCGCTGTGGAACCAGGTCTCCTCGGTCGGTTACGCGATCACGGTCGTCGGCGTGCTGGTCTTCCTGGTCATGCTGGTCGAGGCCGCCGTGCGTCGTCGTCCGGGCGTCGCCAACCCCTGGGGTGAAGGCGCCACCACCCTGGAGTGGACCCTGTCCTCGCCCCCGCCCCACCACCAGTTCAACGAACTGCCGGTGGTCAAGGACGACAGCCACTAGGCCTTTCCTGTCCGTGTTAGGATAAGGGCCGCCTCCCGGTTTGGGGGGCGGCCCCTCTCATTTGATGACCCAAGCTGAACTGCCCGCCCCGTCGACCACCCAGCCGGAAGACTTCTTCCAGCTGCTGAAGCCGCGCGTCATGTCGCTGGTGGTGTTCACGGCCGCGACCGGACTGGTCGTGGCGCCGGGTTCGATCAATCCGCTGGTGGCCGCCATCGCCATCCTGTGCATCGCCGTGGGCGCCGGCGCGGCGGGCGCGCTGAACATGGCCATCGAGGGTGAGACCGACGCCCTGATGCGTCGCACGCGCGGCCGCCCGGTCGCAGCCGGCCGGCTCAGGCGCAATGACGCCATCGCCTTCGGCGTTGTCCTGTCGGTCTTCTCGGTCATGCTGCTGGGCATGAACACGAACTGGTTCGCGGCCGCTCTGCTGGCCATGACCATCGTCTACTACGCCGTCTTCTACACGATGATGCTGAAGCGCCGGACGCCCCAGAACATCGTCATCGGCGGCGCCGCCGGGGCCTTCCCGCCCGTGATCGGCTGGGCCGCGGCGACCGGCTCCGCGCCGTGGCAGGCCTGGCTGCTGTTCGCGATCATCTTCCTCTGGACCCCGCCGCACAGCTGGGCCCTGGCCCTGTATTCGGCCGGCGACTACGCCAAGGCGGGCATCCCGATGATGCCCGTGGCGAAGGGCGCGAAATCGACCCGGCTGCAGATCCTGATCTACAGCCTGATCTTCGTCCCGGTCGCCATCGCTCCGGGGTTCGTGGGCATGGGCGGGCTGATCTACAGGGTGGTGTCGATCGCCGGTGGACTGGCCTTCCTGGCCTTGGCTGCCCGTCTGTGGCGCTCCCGGGCGGGCGACGAACCGGACAAGGCCGAGGCCGTGGGTCGAGAGGCCGCATTGTATGATGTTCGCGCCGAGGCCAAACCGGCGCGGAACCTGTTCGCCTTCTCCATTCTGTATCTCATGGCGCTGTTCGCGGCCCTCCTGGTCGAGAGCGTCGTCGTTCCCGGAACCTGAGCCCATGCCCGCCTATCTGACGCCCGAACAACTCGCCGCCCGCAACAAGCGCAGCCTTTGGATCGCCCTTGGTCTGGTGGCCTTCATCGTGCTGATCTTCACCACGACCTTCATGCGCATGCAGGCCAACCTCGCGGCGCGCACTGCCCAGGACCGCGCCATGGCGACGGCTCCGGCCCTACCCGCCCCGCTGGCGGAAGCGTCCAACTGATGCCCGCGCCCCGTTCGGCCAGGTTCGTCGCCCTGTTGTGCGCGGGGGTGGTCCTGACCATGACCGGCGCGGCCTTCGCCGCTGTGCCGCTGTACCGGATGTTCTGCCAGGTGACCGGCTTCAACGGCACGACGATGAAGGCCGACAAGGCGTCGGATGTCGTTCTGGACCGGACCGTGAATATCCGCTTCGACACCAATGTTCGCGGGCTGCCCATGGTGTTCAAGGCCGAGCAGGTGACCCAGCGCGTCCGGATCGGTGAGACGGGCATCGCCTGGTTCGACGTCACCAACACGTCGGACAAGCCGATCCTGGCCCGGGCCAGCTACAACGTCGTTCCCGAACAGACCGGGGCCTATTTCCAGAAGCTCCAGTGCTTCTGCTTCGACGACCAGACCATCGCGGCGGGTGAGACCCGGAAGTTCCCGATGCAGTATTTCATCGCACCCGAACTGGTCGACGACCCCGAGGTCGACGGCGTCAACGAGATCACACTGAGCTATACATTCTACCCGGTGACGGACGACGACGGGTCGCCAAATCAGAACGCCTCCCGCGCGGGCACTGGCGCAGGCTGAATGCCGACGCTATAGCCCGTTCAAACTCTTCTTCTCTCGCCGATTCAGAGATCCGACGCATGGCCCACGCCGCTCCGCATCACGACTATCACCTGGTCGATCCCAGCCCCTATCCGCTCGTCGCCTCCATCGCCACGACGGTGATGATGGTCGGCGCCGTGGCCTGGATGAAGGGGCTCTTCGGCCTCGAAGAGGGCACGTCGTGGCTGTTCTTCGCCGGTCTGGCCGGAGTGCTCTATTCGGCGTTCGGCTGGTGGTCGGACGTGATCAAGGAAAGCCACCGGGGCGATCATACCCCCGTCGTCTCGATCGGCCTGCGCTATGGCATGGTGCTGTTCATCGCTTCGGAAGTGATGTTCTTTGCGGCCTTCTTCTGGATGTTCTTCGAAATGGCGGTCTTCAACGAAGCCCGTGCCCACATCCCGGAAATCTCCAACTGGGCCGATACCGCCGCCGCCTGGTCGACCTGGCCGCCGAAAGGCATCGAAGTCCTGGATCCGTGGCAACTGCCGCTGCTCAACACCGTCATCCTGCTGCTGTCGGGCACGACCGTGACCTGGGCCCACCACGCCCTGCAGGTCGGCGACCGCAAGGGCGCCCAGATGGGCCTGATCATCACCGTCGCCCTGGGCGCGCTGTTCACCGGCGTTCAGGTCTACGAATATCATCACATTCTCCACGAGCACCTGTTCTTCAACGAGGAAGCCGTGAACTCGGGCCTGTACGGTTCGATCTTCTTCATGGCGACGGGCTTCCACGGCTTCCACGTCCTGCTGGGCACCATCTTCCTGGCCGTCTGCCTGCTGCGCCTGCTGGCCGGCCAGATGACCCCGCAAAAGCATTTCGGCTTCGAGGCCGCCGCCTGGTACTGGCATTTCGTGGACGTGGTCTGGCTGTTCCTGTTCGCCTTCGTCTATGTGACGTTCGGCTAGGGACGGACTTGGACAGCGGTCCGATCCAGCCTGACACTCCCGAGCCGGCGCGGATCGACCCGATCCGCGCCGGTTTGCTTTGCCGCTGCCCGAACTGCGGCAAGGGTCCGCTGTTCTCCGGCTTCCTGAAGGTGGTGGAACGCTGCGCCGTCTGCGGCTTCGATTTCGCGCGGCTGAACACCGGCGACGGTGCCGCCATCTTCATCATGCAGATTTCCGGCGGCCTGGTGGTGTTCGGGGCTCTGTTCGTCCAGATCGCCTATGCCCCGCCGATCTGGGCCATGCTGATCGTCGCCCTGCCGCTGGTCGTCGGCCTGTCGCTGGGGCTGATGCGGCCCGGCAAGGGGGTGATGATCGCCTTGCAGATGCGCAACCGCGCCGGCCAGGCGCGCACCGATGACTGAGACGCGTTTCCCCATCCTGCTGACGCTGTTCCTCGCGGCCTGCGTCCTCGTCCTTTGCGGGCTCGGGACATGGCAGATGCAACGGCTGTCGTGGAAGGACGGGCTTATCGCCCAGGCCGAGGCCGCCGCCCAACTGCCGCCCGCGCCCCTTTCCGAGGTCCTGACCGCCGCCGATCCGGAATTCCGCAAGGCGCTGGTGGTGTGTCGCGGCCTGCCGACCGCCGCCTATGTCGAGCTTCAGTCGATCCATGACGGGGAGCCCGGCAGCCGGCTCATCTCGGCCTGCGTGCCCGAGGGGATGACCCAGACCTTCCTCGTCGATCGCGGTTTCGTGGGCGACAGTGTTCCGCAGCGGCCGCGCGTGCTCGCCTCGACCCTGCCGCTGGCCATGGCGGTGGAGCTCAGGCGCTCGCCTCCGCCCGGCGGCATGACCCCGGTGCCGGATCACGGCCGCTTCTACGGACGGGACAACGCAGCGATCGCGGCACAGCTCGGAGCGGCTCCCCCGTCGGAGTTCACCCTGTTCGCCCTGACCTCGCCCAATCCGGAGATCGGGGCCCTGGTCGCCTCGGCCCCGCCGGCGGCCTTCTCGAACAACCATCTCGGCTATGCCCTGACCTGGTACGGACTGGCGCTGGCCCTCGCGGGTTTCTATGTGGCCGTGCTCGTTCGTCGCCGAAAGTCTCCCTCAAGCCGCTCCGCACCGCGTGCAGAGCGATAGGGAAAAGGAAACCCTCCTGACCGCCACCCTGCATACGCTTTCCAATGGCGTCCGCGTCGTCTGCGACCCCATGCCCGGTCTGCGCACCCTGGCCCTGACCGTGGCGGTCAGGGGCGGGGCGCGGTGGGAACCCGAGAGCCGCTCCGGCTGGTCCCATCTTCTCGAACATCTGGTCTTCAAGGGCGCCGGCGACATGGGCGCGCGCGACATCGTCGAGCGGATCGAGGCCGAGGGCGGGTCGATCAACGCCGCCACCGGCTATGAGCGGACCAGTTTCGAGGTGCGGGCCCTGCACGGATCGCTGGCGCTCGCCATGCAGATCGTGTCGGATCTGGTCTTCCGCCCTACGCTCGACGCCGCGGAGATCGAACGCGAGAAGGACGTCGTGGCCCAGGAGATCGCCGAGGCCTTCGACACACCCGACGACCATGTCTTCGAGATGGCCCAGACGCAGGCCTTTGCCGGCCAGCCGCTCGGCCGCCCGATTTTGGGTTCGATCGACAGTCTGAAGCCGGTTGACCGCACGACCATCGGAGACTGGCGCGCACGCCTTTATTCGCCCGACCGTATGGTGGTGGCGGTGTCCGGCGCGGTCGACGAGACCGAGCTTCTGGCCCTGGCCGAGCGCTGGTTCGGCGACGCCGTGGCCCGGCCCGCCGATGCGCCGGAGCCCGCGACCTTCGTCGGCGGCACGGCGGCCCTGTCGCGCAAGATCGAACAGGCCAACCTGGTGTTCCAGCTGCCCTCCCTGGCGGCGGGCGATGCGGGCATTCCGGCGCTGAGGCTGTTCACGGAAATCCTCGGCGGGGGCATGGCGTCGCGTCTGTTCCAGAGCGCGCGCGAGGAGCGCGGCCTGGCCTATGCGATCGACGCCTATCAGGAGCCCTATGACGACGGCGGGGTGCTGGGCATCTACGCCGGGGCCGCAACGGACCGGGCGGTTGAATTGGCCCGGGTCTGCGCAGATGAGATGCGGGATCTGACCCTCAAGGGACCGACAGACGCCGAACTGTTGCGCGCCAAGGCAGTGCTCAAGGGCGGTCTGTGGATGTCGGACGAGAGCCCCGCAAGCCGGGCGGGGCGGAATGCGGCCCAGACCCTCATGTTCGGCGCGCCCGTGCCGTCGGACGATACGGCCGCCCGGATGGAGGCGGCCACCGTTGCCGACCTGAGGGCTGTCGGGGAGCGGATTCTGGCGTCAGGAAAGGCCGCGACGGCGGTTCTGGGTCCGAAGGCGGCGGCGCCGGCGGGGCGGGCGTTCGTGGAGAGAGTGGCGCAGTGACACCCCTCTCGCGTTGGGAGAGGGATTGAGCGCACGGCGGCGAAGCCGTCGTTGTTGCGCGAAAGGGTGAGGGGCGACCCTCACCGGAACCGCACGGCCCTCACCCTTTCGGCTAAGGCGCATCGCTTCGCTCTGCGAGTCTCAAGCCCTCTCCCAACGGGAGAGGGAGTGGTCTAGTCTCCTCCCATGGCACTGCTGGACTGGATGACGGATGCGACCGCTCCCGTAGTCGAGGGCGTGGGCGTCCTGCTGCGTCCGCCGCGTACGGGCGACTATTCGGCCTGGGCCGACCTTCGGGAACATTCGCGGGACTATCTTCAGCCGTGGGAGCCGTCCTGGCCCGACGACGATCTGACCCGGGCGGCCTATCGCCGCCGGCTGGGAGTCTATGCGCGCGAGATGGAGCTGGGCCACGCCTGGCCGTTCTTCGTCTTCGATGCGCACGGGCGGACCCTGATGGGCGCCATCACCCTGTCGAACGTCAGGCGTGGCGTCGCCGAGACCGGGACACTCGGCTACTGGGTGGGACAACCGTTCGCCGGACGCGGGGTGGCGACGGCGGCCGTTCGGGCGATGACGGGGTTCGCCTTCCGCTCTGCGCGCCTGCATCGGCTGGAGGCGTCCTGCCTGCCGACCAACACCGCTTCGCGCCGCGTGCTCGAGAAATCCGGCTTCGTGAAGGAGGGCGAGGCCCGGGCTTATCTCAAAATTAACGGCGCATGGGCAGATCATGTTCTGTTCGGCCTGGTGTCGGACGACGTCGCCGTGTCCTGAAGGAACGCCTGCACCCGTGACCCCGCGACCCCGCACCATGACCTGGGACGCGACCACGGCCATCGAGGCGCTGGCCGCCGCTGATTCCGCCCTCTGGATCTGGACCCCGGCCGACGACCAGATCCGGTTCACTGGGGCGACCCGCTCCCTGGGCCTGGGTCCTCTGGCGCCGGAGTGTTCCGGTGCGGCCTTCATCGCTCTCGCCCTGCCGCAGGACCGGTCGCTGGCGGAGCGCATCCTCAAGCCCGCCGCCGAGGGGACCGAGGTCGCCATTCGCCTGCGTATGCGAGGGTCCGAGACCTGTCTGTGGCGCGGCGTCTGGCTGGAGGACGGGCTGCGGGCCGCCGGGATGGTGGCGCTGGAGACCAAGATCGCCGGGTCCGACAAGGATCTGCTGACGGGCCTTCTGGACCGCAGGAGCTTCCTCGGACGCGCCGCCGAGACCCTGACCACGCCGGGCGAGTACGACATGGTGGTCGCCGACATCGACCGGCTGCGTCGGCTCAATGAGGCCCTGGGCCACGAGCGCACGGACATGGTGATCTCGGCCCTCGGGTCGCGGATGGCCGCCGCCTTCTCGTTCGACGCCAATCCCGCACGGATCGGCGAGGACGAGTTCGCCGTCCTGGTGCCGCGCGGCGTCGGCAATGCCGCCGATCGGCTCAGGGAGGCGCTGGAGCAGCCGCTCCGGGTCGCGGGCTTCGACATCTATCCGACCGTCTCGATCGGGTCCGTGACCTTCGAGGGCGGGCCCGACGCGCCCGACGCGGCCGAGCTTCTGCGCCGGGTCGAACTGGCCGTCTGTGCAGCCAAGAAGGCCGGACGCGGCGGGGCCGCCGCCTATGGCCGGGCGATGGAATCGGACAGCCTCAGCCGTCTCGCGCTCGAGGCCGACCTGCGCAACGCCTTCGTGCGCGGCGAGATCGAACCCTTCTTCCAGCCGATCGTGAACCTGAACACCGGGGCGGTGGCCGGGTTCGAGGCCCTGGCCCGCTGGCGTCACCCCAAGCGCGGTCTCGTGCCGCCGGACGAGTTCCTGGGCCTGACCGACGAGATGGGCCTGATGAACGATCTGGGCCTGATGATGATGACCCAGTCGGCGCGTCAGCTGGCGGAGTGGCTGAAGCGCCACCCCTCGGCCGGCAAGCTGTTCTGCAGCGTCAATCTGTCGGTCGGCGAGATCGAACGGCCGAACCTCGTCGAGGATGTGGCCCGTGTGATCCAGGAGACCGGCCTGCCGCGAGGCGCGCTGAAGCTGGAGGTCACCGAGGGCGACATCATGCGCGACACGGCGACCGCCGCCGTGATCCTGCAGAAGCTGAAGGACGTCGGGGCCTCGCTGGCGCTGGACGACTTCGGCACGGGCTTCTCGTCCCTGTCGTATCTGGCGCGACTGCCGTTCGATACGCTGAAGATCGACCGCTATTTCGTGCTGACCATGGACAAGGACGAGGGGTCGGCGAAGATCGTCAAATCGGTCGTCAACCTGGGACGCGATCTGTCGCTCGAAGTCGTCGCCGAGGGGGTGGAGAACGCCGGACTGGCGGCCCTGCTGCTCGACGCCCAGTGCCACTACGGCCAGGGCTTCGGCTATGCACCCGCCCTGCCGGCCCAGGAGGCCGAGGTCTATCTGAACGAAAGCCTGTCCGACGGCGTCGCGCCACTGAAGGCGCGGTCGGGCTAGGCCCGTCCCGACTGCCCCGACAGCATCGCCGCGTCGACACCGAGCCCGGCCAGGGCGCGGGACCATTTGGTGTCGAAGTCGGTGTCGAACAGCAGGTCGAGATCCGCGTCCGCCGTCAGCCAGACGTTCTCGCCCAGCTCCTCCTCCAGCTGACCGTCGCCCCAGCCGGCATAGCCGAGCAGCAGGGTCGAGCGGCGCGGGCCGGCGAGCGGGTCCGTCATGGCGGCCAGGGCCTCTCGCGTTCCGGTCAGGGCCAGGCCCGTGCCGAACCGCGTCGAGGTGTCGTCGATCATCCAGTCGTCGGTGTGCAGCACGAAGCCGCGTTCCTTCTCGACGGGGCCGCCGACCATAACGGGGCGACCTTCGGAGGCGTCGGGCGCATTGACCGACAGCGTGGTCAGGACGGCCTTGAGGTCGATCCCGGGGGCCGGGCGGTCGACACGCACGCCCATCGCATGGTCCGGCCGGTGGGCGCAGACCAGGATGACGGCATGTTCGAAACGGGGGTCGCCGATGCCCGGCATGGCGATCAGCAGCCGGCCGGCGAGGGATTGGAAATCGTCCATGACCGAATGATCGGTGCGAGCGCGCCGTTTCGCAAGGCGATGTGGATCACGATCGTGCTTGGCGCGGGCCTGCGGTGCGCCTATCTGACCGACGTCGGCGCACGCGCCTCTTTCAAAACCTCCCGGAGCCCTCCATGACGATCCAGATCGGCGACCGCATCCCCTCGGCCACCCTGTCGCAGGGCACGCCGGAAGGTCCTAAACCCGTCCAGACGGACGAGTTCTTCAAGGGCCGGACCGTCGCCCTGTTCGCCGTGCCCGGCGCCTTCACCCCGACCTGCTCGGCGCGCCACCTGCCGGGCTATGTCGACAACAAGTCGGCGCTCGCGGACAAGGGCGTGGACGTGATCGCCTGCCTGTCCGTCAACGACGCCTTCGTCATGAATGCCTGGGCCGAGAGCCAGAGCCTGACGCCGGACGACGTGGTCATGCTGGCCGACGGTTCGGGGGACTTCACCCGCACCCTGGGCCTCGTGCTCGACGCGCGCGGCTTCGGCATGGGCGAGCGGTCACAACGGTACTCGATGCTGGTCAAGGACGGCGTCGTCACCCAGCTGAACATCGAACAGGGCGGCGAGTTCAAGGTTTCGTCGGCCGAGCATCTGCTGGCCCAGCTGTAAGGGCTGACGGCGCGTGACGGACGTCTTCTCTCCGGAGAAGCGCAGCGCCGTCATGCGTCGGGTCAAGGGGCGCGACACCGCGCCCGAGATCGCGGTGCGCAGGATGCTGCGGGCCGCCGGGATCGGCTATCGGCTGGGCGGGCGAGGCCTGCCCGGCAAGCCGGACATCGTGATGCACGGGAGGCGGACCGTCGCCTTTGTGCACGGCTGCTTCTGGCATGGACACGACTGCCCGCGCGGCTCGCGAAAACCCAAGGCCAATGCCGGTTACTGGACCGCCAAATTGACCAGGAACGTCGCCAGGGATCGTCAGGTCGTGGACGGACTGACCAACGACGGCTGGCGCGTGGTCACGGTCTGGGAATGTGAACTGAAGTCGCCGGGTGCAGCGGCGAACCTGGTGGCCAGGGTGACCGGTCAGGCGGCCACGGTGTCAGCCGGTTCGGCGTCGGAGGCCTCACCCGCCAGCACGTGACTGAGGGCGCCGAGCAGGGCGGCGGGCGTCAGGGGTTTTGAAACGAAATAGGTCATCCCGGCGGCCATGCAGGCGGCGATATCGTCGGGCGAGGTGTCGGCGGTGACGGCGATCACCGGGATCGCGGCATTCGGCCCGCCGCCTGCGCGCAGCCGGCGGGTGGTCTCTCGACCATCCAGCTCCGGCATCCGCACGTCCATGAAGATCACGTCGAAGGTCGAGGCCTCGCATTGGGCCAGAGCCAGGAGGCCGTCGGCAGCCGTCGCGATATCGCAGCCCAGCGGGGCGAGAATCAGCTCCACCGCGCGGCGGTTGATGTCGTGGTCGTCGACGACGAGGACGCGCAGGGGACGTTCGGCGTCCTCATCGACGTCATGGCCGCTCTCGACGGGTGGCGCCTCGGTCTCCAGGTCGACCACCGGCAGCGGGGCTTCCTCGGCCTGTGCCGGCAGCGGCACCGGGACGGGGATGGCCGGGCGGGGCGCGCGGGGGGCCAGGCTGCGGACGATGTCGCCCCGGCTTTCCTCGTTGAAGCCCCTGGGTGCGCCATCCGTGGCGTCGCCGCGCGGCATCAGCAGCGAGAGAGTGAAGGCGGCGCCCTCGCCCGGACGGCTGCGGGCGGTCAGACGGCCGCCCATCAGTTCGGCGAGGTCACGGCTGATGCTGAGGCCGAGACCCGTGCCTCCGTGGCGGGCGCTGACGCCCTCGGTGGTCTGGTCGAACGGAGTGAACAGGCGGGACAGCTGCTGGCTCGTCATGCCGGGACCGGTGTCGGCCACCTCGATCAGAATGGCGTACTGCGCGGGTTCCTCGAACCAGGCCGACAGGCGCAGGGTGACCGAGCCCTCGCTTGTGAACTTCATCGCGTTGGAGATGAGGTTGTTCAGGACCTGGCGCAGACGCATCGGGTCGCCCTTGACCGAGTGCGGAACACTGGCGGCGCCCTCGACCCGAAGGGTCAGGCCCCTGGCGCGAGCTTCACCTTGCCAGAACATCAGGGTCTGGGCGATCAGGCCGCGGAGGTTGAAGTCGGTGTTTTCGACCTGCATCCGGCCGGCGTCGAGCTTGGCGTGGTCCAGCAGATCGTCGAGCAGGGCCTTCATCATGATGCCGGCGTCGGTGATCAGGGCGGCCTGGGCGCGGGCAGCGCCGTCGACGGCGCCACGCTCCAGCTCTGCCGCGCCGGTAAGGATGGCGCTGATCGGGGTGCGAAGGTCGTGGCCCACGGTGGCGAGGAAGACGGAACGACTGGCCATAACCCGTTCGGCCTCGCCGCGACGGCGGTCCGCATCCAGTCGGGCGGCGCTCTCGGCATCAGCCGCCTGGTTCATGCGCTGCCAGGTCGACAGACAGTAGGCGCCGAACACCAGGAAGGCGATCGCGGCGGCGGTCACGAAATGGGTCGGAGCGCCGTACCAGGCCATCCAGGCCGGCGTGGCCAGCATATAGAGGAAATGCGGTGTGACGGTGATCGCCAGAACCTGTTTCGAGCGCGGAGAATTGATCACGCCGTAGATGGCGCCTGCGGCGCCCAGGACGGCGGCGCAGACCCCGCCCATGGGACCGCCGGTCAGCCACAGCGGGATCGAAAGACTGCCGAACGCGGCGGCGTTCAGGAACAGCATGACCAGGCCCGCAGCGGACCGGACGGGGCCCATCCGCTCAGCCTTGCCGCTGTTGATGGGGGCGAAGACCAGCAGGTCCGCCAACTGGATCGCGAAATAGGCGCCGACCCACAGGCCCGAGAAGGTCCAGCCGAAGAGGGGGCTGAAGACCATGGCTGTGGCCACGCCCATGGCCAGACGTTGCAGCAGGGCCTTGCGGCGGCGGCGTATCGCTGTCGCCCACGTCGGCGCCGCGTTCGTATCAGCCTCCGACATCGCGCCCCCGACAAAACACGCGGTCTTACGCCACGTATCGGGAGACTATGGCGCGTCGCCCCTAACGCTCCGTCAACGGACCCGCTGAAACCGTATCGGCGATGCTGGAAAAACCTTCGGCGCGCATGCGGGCCGCCAGATCGCGCTTGATCCGGCCCACAAGTCCAGGACCGTCGTAGATGAGGGCGGAATAGATCTGAATGGCGCTCGCCCCGGCCCGGAGGCGCTCCCAGGCGTCCTGGCCCGAGGCGATGCCGCCGACGCCGATCAGGGGCAGACGGCCCTGGGCCGCCTCGGCCGCATCGCGCAGTGCGGCCAGGGCCTTGCCGCGAAGCGGTGCGCCGCTGAGACCACCGGTCTCGCCCCGATCGGGCGAGGTCAGGCTGTCCGGACGGTCGAGGGTGGTGTTGGAGACGATCAGGGCGTCGATTCCGTGGGCCAGGGCCGCCTCGACGATCATCGCGATCTCCGCCGAGGTCAGGTCCGGCGCGATCTTGAGGAAGACCGGAGCGGGCGTGGTCCGGGCCTCGGCGATGCGGCCGAGCAGGTCGTCGAGTGCCTCGCGACCCTGAAGGGCGCGCAGGCCCGGCGTGTTGGGCGAGGAGATGTTGATCGTGAAATAGTCGCTCAGGCCGGCGAGGCGACGCAGGCCGGCGACATAGTCGGCGGCGCGGTCTTCCGTGTCCTTGTTGGCCCCCAGATTGGCCCCGACCACGGCGTCGGGACGACGCGACAGGTTGTCGGCGAAGGCCTCCAGCCCGGCGTTGTTGAAACCCATCCGGTTGATGATGGCCCGGTCCTGCGACAGGCGAAACAGGCGCGGTTTCGGGTTTCCGGCCTGGGGCAGGGGTGTGACCGAGCCGCATTCGATGAAGCCGAAGCCCAGACGGGACAGGCCGTGCAGCGCCTCTCCATTCTTGTCGAGACCTGCGGCGAGACCGACAGGGTTGGACAGGCTCAATCCTGCGATCCGCGTCGCCAGGATCGTGTCGTCGGCCCGGGTAGACGGCAGAGGGACGGTCTTCAGGGCGGCGATGGCCAGGCCATGCGCCGTCTCCGGATCGAGATTGCGCAGGATGGCCGCGCCGAAATCGGGGACCGGCATCTAGGCCTCCGCCGTCGGGGGAGGGGAATAGGCGGTGGCCTCGGTGACGGCGCTGACCGGCAGGGGGCCGTAGATGTGCGGGAACAGGGCGCCGCCCCGCGAAGGCTCCCAGACGATCGTGTCTTCGAGTGCGGCCAGATCGACGGTGAGCAGCATCAGGTTCGCGCGCCCGGCATAGTGTTTGCGCGCCGTCTCATCCAGCTGGCCGGCGGTCGAGAGATGGATGTAGCCGTCGGCGAGATCGACGGCGGATCCTGCGTAGGCGCCCTCGGCCACGGCCTCGCGCCACTCGGCGGCGTCGACGATCTTGTAGGCGAGGGGCTCGGTCATCAGTCTTCCGCTCCGCCGCCGAAGGCCTTGGGCGTCAGGAATCCGTCGTAGCCACAGCGGCCCGCGACATCGACCTCGAAGATGGCCGCGGCGCCGGTTGGAAATCCGCCCGCCATCCGGTCGAGTACGGACGGGGACGCAGCACTCTCGGTCAGATATTCCAGAGCCAGAAGCTGGACGCCGGGATTGTGGGCCAGGATCAGAAGGCAGCCCGTCGAGTCCTCAAGGCTCTCGACCAGGCGGCGGATGGTGTCGGTGGAGGCGTCATAGAGACGGGGTTCGATGCGGACCTCAACGTCGCCGAAGGTGTCGTGCATCACGTCCCAGGTCTGGCGCGTGCGGGTCGCGGACGACACCAGGGCGAGGTCAGGACGCAGGCCCTTGTCGGCCAGGATCCGTCCCATCAGGGCGGCGTCGTCGAGCCCTCGGGGCGTCAGGGCGCGGTCGCGGTCGAGGCCGGACCCGGCCAGTCGCTCGGTCTTCGCATGGCGCATCAGGATCAGGCGGTGCATGGCCCGCGCTTAGCCGGGTTCGGCGTCTCTATCCAGTCCGTGAGGCACAGGATCGGGCATAAGGGGGCCACGGGTGACCGGCTGCGGCTGCAGGCCGGGCGCCTCGGCACGAACGCGCCGGACCGAGCCGCTCGGGGTGAGCCGGGCATAGGCCTGACGTGTCGCCTCCAGCAGGATGACCCCGGCCGTCCCCGGCGCGATGCGGCGACCGACCTGCTCGAACCCGTCAGCGAAGCCCAGCAGCGGCGTCCATGGCGGGACATAGAGGGTCTGGGACCAGGCGGTGGGTTCCAGTCCGGCGGCGCGGACCAGCCGCTCCAGCTGTCCCCGGGTGAAGGGGCGGCCGTGGCCGAAGGGGGTGCTCTCGGCGCGTGCCCACATGCCGCCCCGGGCGGCGGCGGCGAGGATGATTCGCCCGGCGGGAGCGAGGGCGCGCACGGCCTCGGTCAGCAGCTGGGTCGGGTCGTCCGCCTCCTCCAGCGCATGGACCAGAAGCACGCGGTCGAAGGATCCGGCCGGGAAGGGAAGGCGCTTGTCGTCGACCAGAAGTGTGCGATTGCGGCCGATGGCCGGCCAGATCTCGACCCCCTGTCCGGAGGGCATGGCTGCGATGACCCGACGGGCGCCGACGAAGGCGTCGAGCCAGGGCGTGGCGTATCCAATGCCGAGAACGTCGCAGCCGGGAGCCTCGCCCCAGGCGTCCTCCAGCCGCTTGGCCAGCAGGCGACGCACGAGCGCCCCGGTCGGTTCGCCGTAGAAGGATCGCAGGTCTTCGATGGCGCGACGCATGACGAGGCTTATATGGCCATGAGGCCTACCGAACCAAGGACGACGCCATGCCCCTGACCGTTCACCTATTCCCGGCGCGGACCGACAACTACGCCTTCCTGGCCCGGGACGAGGCGACGGGGACGGTCGCGGCCATCGACACGCCGGACGCCCAGGTGATCCTCGACGGGATCGCCAGCCTCGGCTGGGGCAGGCTCGAGCGGATCATCAACACCCACTGGCACCCCGATCATACCGAGGGAAACGCCCGGCTTCAGGCCGAGACCGGATGCGACATCTGGGGTCCGGAAGAGGTGCGAAAGGTCGCGCCGCTGGATCGGGTGGTGGAGGAGGGCGATCTGGTCATGATCGGCAGGACGCCCCTGCATGTGACGGCGACGCCGGGACATACCCTGGGCCATGTGGTGTTCCGCTCGGCGGCCGACGCCATCGCCTTCACCGGGGACACCCTGTTCCCGCTCGGCTGCGGGCGGCTGTTCGAGGGTACGCCGGAGCAGATGTGGGACAGTCTGGGCCGTTTGCTCGCCTGGCCCGATGAGACGGTGCTGTACGGCGCTCATGAATACACCGCCGCCAACGCCCGCTTCACACTGAGCGTCGACGACCGTCCCGAGGCGGCGGCGCATGCTCAGACCATCTTCGCGGCGCGTGAACGGGGCGAGCCGACTGTGCCGACGACGATGAAGATCGAGCGGGCCTTCAACCCGTTCCTGACGGCCGGAAATGCGGAGGCGTTCGCCCGGCGGCGGGCGGCGAAGGACAGCTTCGCCGGCTGATCCCCGGTTACTCCCGGGGCGCGACGGCCCGGATGATGCTGGAGGACGACGGGCGTCCGGCCTGGCCGTCGGACGGATTGACGACGACCCGCAGGTCGCCGCGCGCGAAGGTCACCGAACTGCGCGGTCCCTCGACCAGGGTGATGCTGCGGAGCCCGTTGACCCGGTCGCGGAAGGTCGGGGTGCGGGCCATGCGGATGACCGCCTCGGTGGTCACGATCAGGGCGTCGACCATCAGGGCCTCGGACTGTTCGCCGGTCAGGTTGATCACGATCAGTCGGCCCAGGGCCTGGCTCACGAGGCTGCCGCGCTGGTTCATCAGGGTGAACAGACGGATCGGGCCGAGCGTCGGCAACTCCAGCGCCGGGGCCGCGCCGATGCGTGAGGCCGGAGAGCCGTTCGGCGTCCGGGTCGTATACAGGGTCAGTCCGCCGTCAGGCGTGACGCGCAGGATCTGGGCCCCGGCATCGTTGCGATAGATGACGTCGCCGCGCGGCGCCGGCGTTGACCGCAGCACCCAGGTTTCTTCCCGGCGCTCGAACCGGAACAGGGGACGCGTGCCACGGCCGTCGAAGATGAACCGTTCGCCTACGTCGGAGGCATAGAGGCCGTTGGCCGGCAGGCCGCGCTGGCTGTCGTTCTGGAACGACCGGTTCTGCTCGGCCTGGGCGTTGCTCCGCACCTGGGCCTCGGCGGTCGAGGCGAACAAGACCGCCAGAACGACGACGGCGAACGCCATCGTCGCCGGGATCGGCGATGGCGCCGTCTCGTGCCTGACCCTTGAACTCATGGCGGAAACTGTTGCGCGGAGTGCGCGGCGGATTTTGGGCGACGAAAAGTCAGCCGACCAGGTATTGACCGCCGTTCAGCGACAGTGTGCAGCCTGTGACATATCCGGCACGCTCCCCGGACAGCCAGGACACCATGTCGGCGATCTCCTCGCCCTTGCCCAGCCGTCCGACGGGGATCTGGGCGATGATGCCGGCCAGCACCTTTTCGTCCATGGCGCCGACCATCTCGGTATCGATATAGCCGGGCGCGATACAGTTGACGGTCACGCCCTTGCGCGCGTTCTCGAGGGCCAGGGCCTTGGTGAAGCCGATCATCCCGGCCTTGGCCGCCGAATAGTTGGTCTGGCCGATCTGGCCCTTCTGGCCGTTGATCGAGGAGATGTTGACGATCCGGCCGAAGCCCCGGTCGCGCATGCCGTTGATCACCTGGCGCGTCATGTTGAAGACGCTGTCCATATTGACCCGGATGACGTCCGACCACTGGTCCGACGACATCTTGTGGAAGAAGCCGTCGCGGGTGATCCCGGCGTTGTTGATCAGGACGTCGATGGGGCCCAGCTCGGCCTCGACGTCGGCGACGGCGCGGGCGCAGTCATCGTAGGAACCGACATTGCCCTTCACCACCATCACGCCCAGCTCGCGGGCCGTGGCCTCGGCCGCGTCCATATTGCCCGAATAGCCGGCGGCGACGGACATGCCGTCCTCCTTCAGCCGCTGGACGATTGCCTTGCCGATACCGCGGGTTCCACCCGTGACGAGAGCCACTCGAGCCATGTGCGTTCCTGTTTTCCCTGACGGCCCCGTCTGCTGCGCGGCCTTTGTCAGGGAAAACACTAGACTGAGGCGGATGGCTCGGAAAGCCGATGTTTCACGGCTTGATCCGTCAGACGATCCGCGCGGCCTCGTCGAACGCCAGCCGGGGGCTGCGCGGGAACAGGTTGTCGTCGTTGCCGTAGCCGAGATTGACGATGAAGTTCGGTTCGATATCGCCTTCGGGGAAGAACTCCGCCTTCACCCCTGCCGGATCGAAGCCGGACATCGGACCGACGTCCAGGCCCAGGGCACGGGCGGCCAGCAGGAAGTAACCGCCCTGAAGCGACGAGTTGCGGAAGGCGGACTCACGGCGACCGTTCTCTTCGCCGAACCAGTCGCGGGCGCCCGGGGCGTGCGGGAACAGCTGCGGCAGGTGATCGTGGAAATTCATGTCGTAGCCGATGATGGCCGTGACCGGGGCCTGGGCTGTCTTGGCCCGGTTGCCCTCGCTCATGAGCGGCGCCAGACGCGCCTTGGCCTCCGGCGACGTGACGAAGACGAAGCGGGCGGGGGTGTTGTTCACCGCCGTAGGGCCGAATTTGGTCAGGTCATACAGGCGGTGGAGCAGCTCGACCGGCACAGGCCGGTCGGTCCAGCCGTTTCGCGTGCGGGCCTCGGTGAAGATCTGGGCCAGGGCCGCGTCGCCCAGCGGAACGTCACGGGCGGAAAGAGAGTCGAAAGCCATCTGGAAAACCCCTTAAATCTACAACTGCAGCAGCTGCGGTTGCATATAAGGGGAGAGGTACGACCGCGTTCAAGTCTATTCGCATCAACTGCGGTTACACAATTGACTGTCTCGGCGAGGCCTGTTGTGGGCCTTCGCGACAGGCGCCGGCGGCTATCTGACCCTTTCGATCAGGGCCTGAGCCGCGGCCGGATTCCGCACCTTCGCGCCCGAGATGAAATAGGCGAAAACCTCGCCTCGCCCGGCCCAGGCCTGTGTCTGATGTGCGACCGCGTCCAGTTCGGCCGAGGTCATGCCGGTCGGTTCGTCCTCGCGGCTGGACATCAGGCGGGCATAGGTAAAGTCGGCGGTCGGCTCGTCGATCTGCGGCCAGGTCGGCTCCTCGTCGTCGACGGCATAAACGATGGCGGCGCCGTATTTCGCGGCCAGATCATAGAACTGTGGGGTGGCGAAGGTCGGGTTGCGGACCTCAAGCGCGTGCCTCAGGCGGACGCCGTCCTTCTCCTTCGGCAACAGCTTCAGGAAACCCTCGAAGTCCTCGGGATCGAACTTCTTGGTCCCCATGAATTGCCAGTTGATCGGCCCCAGTTTGTCGCCCAGCAGGGTCAGGCCCTGGTCGAGGAACCGCGCGAAGCTCTCGCCGCCCTCGGACAGGACCTTGCGGTTGGTGCAGTACCGGCTGGCCTTGACCGAGAAGACGAAGCCCTCGGGCGTCTCGTCGCGCCATTTCAGCCAGCTGTCCGGCTTGAACGTCGAATAGTAGGTGCCGTTGATCTCGATCGAGGTCAGGGCCCGCGACGCATATTCGAGCTCGCGCTTCTGGGTCAGGTTCGACGGATAGAAGACGCCGCGCCACGGTTCGAAGGTCCAGCCGCCGATGCCGATGTGGATTTTTCCGCTCATGCAGAGGTTGTCGCATCGGCTCAGGCGAGCGTCAAAGCGGGGACCGGACCTCGTAGTCGACGCCGGTCAGGTACAGACCGTCCGAAGGCGCGACCGGCCCGCAGGCGGTGCGGTCCTTCGCCTCAAGCGCGGCCCTGACGTCGTCTGGCGACCAGCGGCCGAGACCGGCCTCGACGAGGGTGCCGGCCATGGAGCGGACCTGGCGATGCAGGAACGACCGGGCCTCGAACACCAGATGCACCTCCTCCCCGACCCGGGTGACGCGGGCGACGTCGAGGGTCTTTTCCGGCGACTTCGACTGGCAGGCCAGGTCGCGGAAGGTGGTGAAGTCATGGTGGCCGATCAGGTGGTGCGCCCCCGCCTGCATCGCCTCGGCGTCCAGAGCCTTGCGCACATGCCAGACCTTGCCCCGCTCCAGCGCCGGACGGCCCGGGCGGTTGAGGATGCGATAGAGGTATTTGCGCCCTGTCGCCGAGAAGCGGGCGTGCCAGTCGTCGGCCACGGTCCGGCAGTCGAGGATGGCCACGCCTTCCCGGATCAGGTGGGCGTTCAGGGCGTTCATGACCGTGGCGGCGGGCCAGTCCCTGTCCAGATCGACATGGGCGACCTGGCCGGTGGCATGGACGCCGGAGTCGGTGCGACCTGCGGCGGCGATCCGCACAGTCTGGCCGCAGAAGCCGTGGATGGCCGTCTCGATCGCGCCCTGGATCGTCGGCTGGCCGTCCTGGGCCTGGAAGCCGTTGTAGGGTCCGCCGTCGTATTCGATGTCCAGCCGGTAGCGGGGCATCAGCCCAGGATCGTCCCGACCGGCAGGGCGAAACCGTTGAGGAAGTCGGCGGGCGACGACTGCGCCTTGCCCTCGCGCTGGACCTTAAGCAGGCGGACGGCTCCCCTTCTTCCTTCAGAGTCCAGGCCGCAGGCGATCAGAAGTCCGCCTTCCAGCAGTTCTCCGGGCGCGCCGGCGCCCTCGCTGGACAGGCAGGAGAGCAGGGCCTTCACCCGCACCGGACCGTCGGGGCCAGGAGCCTCGAACCAGGCGCCGGGGAAGGGGGACAGGCCGCGGATATGGGCGTCGATCTCTGCCGCCGGGCGGGTCCAGTCGATGCGGGCCTCCGCGGGCGAGATCTTCTTTGCATAGGTCGGTTCGCCGACCTGCGGGGTCTCTGTGACCCCGCCGCGCTCGATGGCCGCCAGGGCCCGGGTCCAAAGGGTGGCTCCGACCGTCGACATCCGCTCCGACAGGCTGGCGGCCGTATCGTCACGCTGGATCGGCAGGATCTCGCTGAGCAGGATCGCGCCCTCGTCGAGGCCTTCGGACATCCTCATGATCTGGACCCCGGTCTCCCGATCGCCGGCCATGATGGCGCGCTGGATCGGAGCCGCGCCGCGCCAGCGGGGCAGCAGTGAACCATGCAGGTTGAAGCAGCCGAGACGCGGTGCCTCCAGCACGGCGGGCTTCAGGATCTGGCCGTAGGCGACGACGCAGGCCGCATCGAGGTCGAGGCTGACGAAGGTGTCGATGGCGTCCTGTGCCTTCATGCTCTCTGGCGTGAAGACCGGCAGGCCCATGGCCTCGGCGAAGGCGTGGACGGGCGACGGGGTCAGCTTCTGCCCGCGCCCCTTGGGCCGAGGCGGCTGGGAGTAGACGGCGACGATGTCGTGCCCCGAGGCGATGAGCTCGGCCAGGGACGGCACGGCGAATTCGGGGGTACCCATGAAGGCGAGGCGCATGGCGGGGTGATGCCTGACGGCTGCAAAAGCGGCAAGCGCCCTTGCATCCGTTGGCAATGTCGCCACCTCCATCGAAAGGAGCGACAGCATGCCCAAGGAGACCATCAGGTTCGAGGTGCAGGAGTCTGTCGTCGTCGGCGATCTGCATATGCCGAAGGGCGCAGGGCCGTTCCCTGGGGTCGTCGTGGGCGGACCGATGACCAGCGTGAGGACCCAGGTGACGGGCATCTACGCTGCGGCGCTCGCGGAACGCGGGATTGCCGCCCTGGCCATCGATCCTCGTCACTTCGGCGACAGCGGAGGGGAGCCTCGGCAATACGAACATGCAGGCCGCAAGATCGATGATCTGAAAGCGGCTGTGATGACCCTGTCGCGCCACCCCATGATTGATCCCGGACGGATCGGCGCGGCCGGTGTGTGTCTCGGCTCAGGCTATGCCGCCTGGGCGACAGTGAACAATCCGCAGGTCCGTGCCCTCGGAATGGTCGTGGGCTACTACCGCGATCCGGACGCCATGCGCGCAAGCGACCCGGAGGGGTTCCAGTCGCGCATCGATCAGGGAGGGGCCGCGCGGGAGCACTATGATGCGACCGGTGAGGTCCTGATGGTTCCCGCCGCAGCGACCAGTGGCGATGCCGGGATGACGACAACGGACACCACCGACTATTACACGCGACGCGCGGCGGTTCCTTCATATCGCAATGAGCTGGCGGTCATGTCGCGAGAACATTTCCTGCCGTTCGATGTGCAGGCCGCCGCGCCCCGCATCACCGTTCCGACAGCGATGGTGCATTCCGAAAACGGACTGTCTCCCGCCTGGGCGCGCAAGTTCCATCAAGCCCTGCGCGTGGAGTCGTCCCTCAGCTGGATCGCGTCACGCGGTCAGACCGACGTCTATGATGATCCCTCGATCGTCAGTGCAGCCGCAGATCGGCTGGCGGAGCATTTTCACGCGTCCCTGTAGCCAGGACGCCTACTGCCAGCGGGTGGAGACGCCGCCGCCCTCGTCCCATTCGCCGCCCGCGTCGAGCGCATCGTCGAACACCAGCAGCCGGTCGAGCAGGACGCCCGCGATCATCCCGAGCGCGGCCACGCCGACCAGGGTGGCGACCGAGCCGAGGCCGATCTTTTCCGATCGGGTCAGGCGGCGACGGCCGGAGCGATCGACGATGCGGTCACGAAAACGGGTCATCAGGCGTCCTCTCTCAGGCGCATGGTCTTCTTGACCTTGGACATGGCCCGGTCACGACGCAGCCGCGACAGGTGGTCGATGAACAGGACGCCGTTCAGGTGATCGAGCTCGTGCTGGTAGCAGACGGCGTAGAGGCCCTCGATCTCCTCCTCGATCCGTTCGCCTTCGCGGTTCAGGTAGGCGACGCGGACGCGGGCGGGTCGTTCGACCTCGTCGAAATACTCCGGGATCGAGAGGCAGCCCTCTTCGTAGCAGTAGGTCTCGTCCGAGGCCCACAGGACCTCCGGATTGACGATGAAGCGGGGGTTGGGGATCCGGGGCTCCTCGCCCTCGGCCGGCGCCTCGGCGCCCTCGGGCAGCGGGCCGTCGCCCAGGTCCATGACGACGACGCGGTGCAATTCGCCGATCTGCACGGCGGCCAGGCCGATGCCCGGCGCGTCGTACATCGTGTCCAGCATGTCATCCATCAGGGCGCGGATCGCGTCATCGACGACCTCCACGGGCGTGGACACCTGCTTCAGGATCGCCAGGTCGGCGGCGTTGTCGATGGTCAGGATGCGTCGAATGGCCATGGCCGTCAGGTAGGCGCGAGGGCGGGGAGGGTCAAGTTTGCGCCGGGAATCGGCGAGTCCGGAACGATTGGGAAACCCGGGACACGCTAGACCTGTGGAATGCCGGATCGCATCCACAAGCACGCCATCGCGGTCGCCGTCGACCTGCACGAACGGTTCGTGACCGGACGACCGGGCGGTCGACGGCTTGTGATGCGGTTCATCCGCTTGCGAGGCGTCATGCTCCAGAAGCGTGCGCTCGGCGGCGTGGACCTGACGGGGTCCAACCTCGCCGCCGCCAGGCTGGCAGCCAGCGACCTGTCCTCGGCCCAGCTGTACTGCTGCGATCTGCGCGACACCGATATGCGCGGCTGCAACCTGACCAACGCCGACCTGCGGGGGGCCAGCCTGCGCGGGGCCCGGCTCTACGGCGCGCGGATGGATGGGGCCGATCTGCGCGATGCGCGGCTGGCCCGGGTCGAGGCGAACGGGGTGTTCCGGGTCTGGACCGTCGATCCCGAACGGCCTGCGCCCACGGCCGGGCCGGACGGTGTCGTCAGCCAGGGCGTGGATCTGCGGCATGCCTCCCTGAAGCGGGCCCGACTGGCTGGCGCCCGGTTGAAGGGCGCCGATTTCAGCGGGGCGAACATGGCCGGCGCCGATCTGGTCGGGGCGGATTTGCGCGGTTGCGTGTTCGCCGACACCATACTCACCGGGGTCAATCTGGAGACCGTCAGGATCGATTCCCGCGCCCTGGCGACCTGCGTCCGGGATCCCGATGCCTCCGCCCGCGAAGGCGCCGCCGCCGTCAGGGCCGCCCTGGACGAGTCCGAGGCCTGGGTGGACAGCGGCGGGCGCAGGGGCCGGTTCGCCGACCTGTCCGGTCTGGACGTGAGGCCTGCCGCCGACGCCTTCGCCAACCGGCGCCTTGCGGGGCTTCGCGCCGGCGGAATCTGCGCCATCGACATCGACTTTTCCGGCTCGCTTTTGACCGGCGCGACTTTCCGGAACGCGGACTTGCGCGGAGCCGTCTTCAAGGGATGCGATCTGCGCGGCGCGAGCTTCGTCGATTGCCGGCTCGCCTTCGCCGATTTCTCGGGTGCCGTGATGGGCGCGGTCCGCAAGGCCGGCGGCGAGGCTTTCTTGACAGACTTTTCCAACGCCAGCCTGACCGGCGCCGTCTTCGACACGCCCCCGCCGACCGCGTCGAGACCGCTCGAGCTGGATCTCGCCTGCTAGAGCATGAACCACGGCATCAGCAGAATCGCGCAGCGATTCCAGCTCAGCCGATCAGGCTCTGCGGCAGCGGTCTCGGCTTCCGGTCCTCGTCGATCGCGACATAGGTAAAGACGCCTTCAGTCACGCGCGACACCTCATGGGTCGAACGCGGCCGTTTCCACGCCTCGACCCGGACACGGACCGAGGTGCGGCCGGTCTTCAGGATCGTGGCGTACAGGGACACCTCGTCCCCGACCGAAACCGGCTGGTGAAACACCATGGCGTCGACGGCGACGGTGGCGCAGCGACCCTGGGCGATGTCGAAGGCGGGCGTCGAGCCGGCCAGGTCCATCTGGGCCAGCAACCAGCCGCCGAAGATGTCGCCTTCGGGGTTGGTGTCGGCCGGCATGGCGATGACCCGCCCGACGAGCATGCCGTCGGGCTTTTCCGGGGAGGGAACAGTCACGCGCTCAGTCTTCAGATTGGAGGTGTTGGTCCAGCCAGCCGAACACCTCATTGTGCCACTGCAGGCTGTTCTGCGGCTTCAGGACCCAGTGGTTCTCGTCCGGGAAGACGATCAGCCGGCTCTCGATGCCGCGACGTTGCAGGGCGGTGAAGGTCGACAGGCCCTGGGCCGTCGGGATGCGGTAGTCGCGGTCGCCCTGGATGACCAGCATCGGCGTCTTCCACTGGTCGACATGATCGACCGGATTGAAGCGCTCATAGCCCTCGGGGTTTTCCCAGGGGGTGCCGCCGTATTCCCACTCGGTGAACCACAGCTCCTCGGTGGAATAGCCCATGCCGCGCACGTCGAAGACGCCGTCGTGATTGACCAGGCATTTGAATTCATCCGACCAGCGGCCGGCGATCCAGTTGATCATATAGCCGCCGTAGGAGGCGCCGAGGGCGCAGGCGTTGTCGCCGTCGAGGAAGGAATATCTCTCCTGCGCCGCGGCCCAGCCCTTCTGCAGGTCTTCCAGCGGCCGGTCGCCCCAGTGTTCGGAGATCGCGTCGGTGAAGGCCTGGCCGTAGCCGGTCGAGCCGTGGAAATCGATCATCACCACCGCATAGCCGGCGCCCGCGTAGCTCTCCGGGTTCCAGCGGTAGGACCACGAGTTGCCGAACGACCCTTGCGGGCCGCCGTGGATCAGGAAGGCGACCGGATATTTGCGGCCCTCGACATAGCCGGCGGGCTTGATGACGTAGCCGTGGACGGTTTCCCCGTTCCAGCCGGCGAAGTTGAACTGCTCGGCCTCGCCGAACTGGCGGCTGGCGAGTTCGGGGTTCACGTCGGTGATCCGGATCGGCATCTCGCGACCCCGGAACGTCTTGACGTAGAGCTCCGACGGCGAGGTCAGGCTGTCCATCGCCAGCACGAAGCCCGACCGGGTCTGTTCGAAGGCCGAGACATGGCCCGCGCCCGTGATCGGGATCACCGAGCCGTTGGCGGCGTCGATCTGGAACAGCTTCGTCTGGCCGACGTCGCCGGCGACGACGAACAGGCTGCGACCGTCGGCGGACCATTGCAGGCTGTCGGCCGAGCGATCCCAGTTGGCGGCCACTTCACGTTTGGCGCCGGTGGCCACGTCCATCAGCACGATCTGCCAGCGGTCGGCCTCGAAGCCCGGACGCGCCATGGCCCGATAGGCCATCGTCTTGCCGTCCGGCGAGAAGACCGGGCCCGTGTCCCAGGCGTCGTTGGCGTCGGTCAGGTTGGTGAAGCCTTCGCCGGTCAGGCCGTTGGTCCGGTAGAGGTCGAAATTGGTGCTCCACGGTTCGGACTGGCCGGCCAGGCGGGCCGAGAAGACGACGGCGTCGCCCTGGGGCGTGAAGGTGAACTCGTTCTCGTCGCCGAAGGGCTTGGACGGGGTGTCGCCGTCGAAGCCGTGGGTGACCCAGACCGGATCGCCCGAGCCGTCCGCGTTGACCACGAACAGGTGGTTCTGGGTTCCGTCCGCCCAGGTGTCCCAGTGACGGACGAACATACGGTCATAGACCTGGCCGGTCGACTTGCGGGCGGCGGCTTCCGTTCCGCGCGCGACCGAACAGGCCAGGTCGTCGCAGGTCGGATAGACGGCCAGGGACACCGCGACCTTGGAGGCGTCGGGGCTGAGGCGATAGGCGTTCACGTCCAGCGGCAGGTCGGTGACCTGGGTCGCGGCGGCGCCGGTCGCATCGGTCTTCCACACCTGGCTCGTGCCCGAACGGCCCGAGAGGAAATACAGGGCGCCGTCCGAGCCCCAGCGCGCGGTGTTGGCGCCGCCGTCCGAGATGGCCAGTCGGCGCGGCTCGCCCTGGCCGTTCAGGTCCTGGATCATCAGGCTGGAGACGCCGCGATTGGCCTCCATGTCCGTGGCCCGCACATTGTAGACGACGTACCGGCCGTCCGGCGAAACCCGCGGGTCCGACAGCCGGTTGGCGTTGAGCATGTCCGTGTAGGTGAAGGCGCGCCCGGCCGCCTGCGCAGTCGCCGCCTCGGCGGCGGGCGCTTCGGACGTGCTTGCAAGA
Organism: Brevundimonas sp.; assembly: GCF_027484365.1. Lineage (GTDB taxonomy): Bacteria > Pseudomonadota > Alphaproteobacteria > Caulobacterales > Caulobacteraceae > Brevundimonas. Next base: position 39,804 of record NZ_JAIXTC010000031.1, read on the forward strand.
ACGGGGGCGGGCAGGGCCGTCAGCATCGCGAGGGCGGCGCAGGCGGAAAGCAGGGAACGGTGACGCATCGGACGGCTCCTGGGACTTCGTTGGCGCTGGCCTAGCACCGGGCGAAGTCCACAGGAAGCCGGCGCTTCCGGAGCGCTTGCCTGTCTCCGGCGCAGAGGCGACAAGGGGCGCGGATGACCGCTTCGCCGCCCGCCCCGACCGAGCCTGCCGCCGTCCCAGCGCGACGGCCGGATCATGTCGTCGACGTCCTGATCGCCGAGCGGGCCCCACGCCTGACCGGTTCCATCATCTGGCCGCTGGTTCGCCCGCTGTTCTATGCGATCCTGGGTTACGGACAGGCGCGAAAGATGGCCGACGCCATCGCGCCCCTTTCGGGTCAGGCGGCGCTTGACTACGTCTCCAGCCTCCTGGACCTTGAGGTGTCGAGCCCGAACCTCGACCGGCTGCCGGCGACCGGCCGCTGCATCGTCGTCTGCAACCATCCGACCGGCATCGCCGACGGCATCGCGGTCTATGACGCCGTCAGGACGCGCCGCGCCGACGCCATCTATTTCGCCAACGCCGACGCCATCCGGGTCTCGCCCCGGCTGGACGAGGTGGTCATTCCGGTCGAGTGGGTGGTCGCCAAACGCTCCCGGGCCAAGACCCGGGTCACCCTCGACGCCGCCCGGGCCGCCTTCGAGGCGGAACGCTGCGTGGTCATGTTCCCGGCGGGACGGATTTCCCGGGTGGGCGAGGACGGACAGTTGTGCGACCCGGAGTGGGCCTCGACCGCGACCTCGCTGGCGCGGAAATACGACGCGCCGACCATTCCGATCCATGTCAGCGGGCCCTGGTCGACCCTGTTCCATCTGTTCAACCGGCTGTCGCCGGAACTGCGGGACATCACCCTGTTCCATGAGCTGCTGAACAAGCGGCGAAAGCCCTTCCGGCTGATGGTCGGCAGGCCCATCCCGCCGGGCCGCCTCGACGCCGATTCAACCCGGGCGACCGGTGCGCTCAAGGCCTTCGTCGAGCGGGTCCTGCCGTCCCGGCCCGACGCGGAGTTCGTCTGATGATCGGGATCGATCTCGCCGATGCTGAGGCGACCACGGCGCTCGGCCGTGCCGTCGCGCCGCGCCTCGAGCCCGGCGAGGCCGTCCTGCTCTACGGCCCGCTCGGCATGGGCAAGTCGACCCTGGCGCGCGGCCTGATCCGGGCGCTCGCGGGCGAGTACGAGGACGTGCCGTCCCCCACCTTCACCCTGGTGCAGTTCTACGAGACCGATCCACCCGTCGCCCATTTCGACCTCTATCGCCTGACCCGGCCGGAGGAGGCGTTCGAGATCGGGCTGGACGAGGCGCTGGACGTCGGCGCCGCCCTGATCGAATGGCCCGAGCGGCTGGGCGATGATCCCGCCCGCGCCCTGGGTCCCGACCGTCTGACCATTGTCCTGGAAGACCGCGGCGAGGGACGGCATGCGACCGTTTCCGGCGCAGGGGCATGGGCAGAGAAGATCAACGCCGTCGTCGAAAGCCTGTCAAAGAGTCTGAATGTCTGACGCCCCGAATGACCGGGAGGCCCAGCGGGTCGCCTTCCTGACCGAGGTCGGCCTGGCCGACGCCCGTCGCGCGCCCCTGCCCGGCGACGCCTCCACGCGCCGGTATGAGCGGCTTACCACGCCCGCTGGCAGCTCCCTGATGCTGATGGATCAAGCTGCCGCGGCCGAGAGCCCGCCGGCTGATCCCTCCTGGTCTCCCGAACGCCGCAAGGCCGAGGGCTGGAACGCCGTCGCCCGCCTGTCCGCCGGCCGGATCGAGGCCTTCGCCGCCGTCGCCTCCCACCTGCGTTCCGTCGGCCTGTCGGCGCCCGACATCGTCGCCCTCGACGCCGGCGCAGGCCTCGCGGTGCTTGAGGATTTCGGCGACGACCTGTTCGCCCGCGTGATCGAGGCGGGTCAGGACGAGACGCCCCTCTATCTCGCCGCCATCGACGCCCTGGCCGAGCTGCACGCCGCCCCGACGCCGCCGATCCTGACCGGCGCGGCGGGGCCATGGCCGCTGCAGGTCTATGACCGGACCGCGCTCCAGGGCGGGGCCGATCTCTTCGTCGAATGGATGCCCAAGCTCAGGCGCGAACTCCGCTTCGACGACGTCGCCATCACGGACTGGCATGCCGCCTGGGCACCCATCGTGATGGAGGGGGAGGCCGGAGCCTCGGTCGTCGCTCACCGGGACTATCACGCCGAGAACCTGATCTGGCTCCCCGGGCGAGAAGGCCCGGCCCGCGTCGGCATGATCGACTTCCAGGACGCGGTGCAGGCCCACCCGTCATGGGACCTGCACTCCCTGCTGCAGGACGCGCGCCGCGACGTGTCGCCGTCGCTGGAGGCCGAGGCCCTGGAGCGGTATTTCGAGATCGCCCGCGTCGACGACCGCCCTGCCTTCCTGCGCTCCTACGCCGGTCTCGCCGCCCTGAACGAGGCCCGCATCCTCGGCATCTTCGCCCGTTTGATCGTGCGCGACCGCAAGCCGCGCTACGCCGCCTTCATGCCGCGCATGTGGGCCCATCTGAACGCCAACCTGACGAAGCCGGGCCTCGAAGGCGTCGCCCGCTGGTTCGACAGACACGTGCCGGACGAGGTGCGCGCATGACCGCCCCGAAGACGGCCATGGTCCTCGCCGCCGGTCTCGGAACCCGCATGCGGCCCCTGACCGACGACCGGCCCAAGGCCCTCGTCGAGGTCGGGGGGCGGGCCCTGATCGACCACGTCCTGGACCGGCTGGCGGAGGCGGGAGTCGAAAAGGCGGTGGTCAATGTCCACTGGTTCGCCGACCGGCTGGAGGCGCATCTGGCCGCGCGCGGACGCGGACCCGCCATCGCCATCTCCGACGAACGCGCCGAACTGCTGGAGACCGGCGGCGGTCTGAAGAAGGCCCATCCCCTGCTCGGCGACGCCCCGGTCTTCGTGGCCAATATCGACAGCGTCTGGATGGATCGCGGCGACGCCCCCTGGGCCGATGCACTGGTCCGTCTGTGGGACCCGGTGAAGATGGACGCCTGTCTCCTGCTGGCCACCCGCGAGGGCGCGATCGGGTTCGAGGGCGACGGCGACTTCTTCCTCGCCGAGGACGGCCGCCTGACCTTCCGGGGCGAGGCGGCGTCCGCCCCCTTCGCCTATATGGGCGTTCACATCACCCGGCCGGACTATGCCGACGGCGGGCCGGACGGACCCTTCTCGCTCAGCCCCCTGTGGCGGGCCTCGGCGGCGGCGGGCCGACTGTACGGCTGTGTCCTGGACGGTGACTGGATGCACGTCGGCGATCCCCAGGCGCGCGACGAGGCCGAAGCCAGGCTGGCGCACGCCCGATGATGCTCTTGCCCACATTCCCGCTCATCCCCGCGAAAGCGGGGACCCAGTCCTGTCGTGGGGCACGGCGGCGGGGATGACGGTCCGCGCGCGCCATACGCGATCATCGCCCAAAGATCTGGGTCCCCGCTTTCGCGGGGATGAGCGGATCAGAGCATGAGCAACTTCAACCCGTTCGAGGGCGCCGCCCCGCGCTGGTTCGCCATCCCCGCCCATCGGCCCTTCCTCGAGGATCTGGCCGCCGGCGTGCTCGACTGGCTGGGCGACCGGGCGCCGGAGACCCTGTCCGACGCCACCATCCTCCTGCCCAACCGTCGGGCGGCGCGCGCCTTCACCTCCGCCCTGTCCACGCTGAGCGGGGACCGCCCCGTTCTCCTGCCCCAGGTCCGCCCGCTTGGCGATCTGGAGGAGGACGAGCCGCCCTTCACCCCGGGCGAACTGGGTCTCGACCTGCCGCCCGCCATCGCCCCCCTGACGCGCCGGTTCGAGATGGCGCGGCTGATCGTCGAGCAGCACGACGACAGCCTGTCGCCGATGCGCGCGCTGGAGCTGGCCGACAGCCTCGGCGCCTTCCTCGACTCCTGCCACATCGAGGAGGTCGAGGCGCCCGAGCGGATCGCCACCCTCGTCGAGGAGGACTTCGCCGAGCACTGGCGGAAGTCCGCGCAATTCCTCGGTCTCGCGATCGAGACCTGGCCGGCGCGTCTGGTCGAACTCGGCCTCGTCGACGCCTCGTGGCGGCGGACGAAGCTGCTGCGCCTTCTGGCCGAACGCTGGGACAGTCATCCGCCCCAAGGACCGGTGATCGCCGCCGGTTCGACCGGCACGGTCAAGGCCGCCGCCGACGTGCTGAGGGCTGTGGCCCGGGCGCCCCAGGGCTGCGTCGTCCTTCCCGGCCTCGACCTCGACCTGGGCGAGCCGGCCTGGGAGGCCATTGAGGAACAGCATCCGCAGAGCGCGCTGAAACGGCTGCTCGAACGCGCCGACATCGACCGTGCCGCCGTCCGTCCCTGGTTCCGTCGTCCGACCGCGCCCGCCGTCGAGGCGCGCGGTCTGGCCCGCCAGCGGCTGGTCAACGAAGCCCTGCGCCCCGCCGAGGCCACCGCCGACTGGCGGGCCGAGATCGCCCGGCTGCGCGCCGACGCCGCTGATGCCGGCCAGTCCGCCGACCCCATCGCCCTGGGTCTTGAGGGCCTGTCCGTGGTCGCGACCCGCACCGAGGAGGACGCCGCCGCGACCATCGCCCTGATGATGCGCGAGACGCTGGAGACCCCCGGTCAAACTTGCGCCCTCGTCACCCCCGACCTCGCCCTGGGCCGCCGGGTCGCCGCCCGGCTGGAGCGCTGGGGCATCGTCGCCGACTCATCGTCGGGCGCGACCCTGGACCAGATGCCCGTCGGTGTCCTCGTCGATCTGGCCGCCCGCTTCATCGCCGATCCGCTGAAGCCCCAGACCGTGCTGGCCCTGATCAAGCACGCCCTGACGACCCTGGCCGAGGCCACGCCCCACGCCGTCGCCGAGCTGGAAAAGGTCGCCTTCCGCGGCCCTCGCACCCGCGACTGGACCTGGATCGAGACCCGCCTGATCCAGGCCGCCGAGCCCCGCCGCGACGGTCAGCCGACCTCCGAAACCACCCGTGTCCGCGTCGCCGAGGCGACCGCGCTCGCTGGCCGCCTGCAGGTGCTCGCCGAAATCGCAGCCCTCGGCCGCGCCACCCCGCTGGACCAGGCCGCCCGCAACCTGACCACCCTCGTCGAGGCCCTCGCGGGCGTCGACGTCTGGGCGGGACCGGACGGGGAGGCGGCGGCCTCCCTGCTGTCCCAGCTGATCGAGGGCGGGGCGTCCCTGGGCGAGGTGACCGCTTCCGAGTTTGCCGAACTGGTCGCCGCCCTGCTGCACGACGTCACCGTCCGCACCGGCGGCGCGACCCATCCGTCCCTGCGCATCCTCGGCGCCATCGAGGCCCGTCTGGTCCGGGCCGACCGGATGATCCTGGCCGGGCTGGAGGAAGGAGTCTGGCCGCAGGGCGCGCCGATCGATCCCTTCCTGTCGCGCCCGATGCGCAAGGCCCTCGGCCTGCCTCCGCCCGAGCGCCGCGTCGGCCAGACGGCCCAGGATTTCGTCCAGGCCGCCTGCGCCCCTGAGGCCATCCTCGTCCATTCCGAACGCCGGGGCGGCCAGCCCGCCGTCCGCTCCCGCTGGCTTTGGCGGCTGGATATGCTCACACGGGGCGCCGGGGTGGAGATCGACCGCCCCTCGGAAGCCCTCGCCGCCGCCCGCGCCCTCGACGCCCCGGTCGCTGGTCAGGGTGGGCTCGCCAGACGCCCGGCCCCGATGCCGCCCGTCGACCGTCGCCCGCGTCAGTTGCCCGTCACCGGGGTCGAGCGATGGGTGCGCGACCCCTATGCGGTCTATGCCCGTTACGTGCTGAACCTGCGTCAGCTCGACCGGCCGGGCCAGTCGGCCGAGGCCCTGGCGCGCGGTCAGGCCGTCCACAAGGCGGTCGAGCGGCTGACGCTCGGCTGGCCCGACGTCCTGCCCGACGACTGCGAGGCCGAAATCGCGACCCTGCTGCACGAGGAGCTGACCCACCACGGCTTCGAGGACGCGGCCATGGCGCGCGAGGGCCCGCTGGCCCGCAACAGCGCCCGCTGGCTGGCCGGGTTTGAGCTGCGCCGCCGCGCGCGCGGTATCGAGATCCGTGTCGAGGAGGAGGTCACCATGACCTTCGACGCCCCCGCCGGTCCCTTCACCCTGACGGCCAAGGCGGACCGGATCGAACTGTCCTCGACCGGCGCGGCCATCCTCGATTTCAAGACCGGCGCGGCGCCCTCGGCCAAACAGGTGAAGTCCGGGTTCGCCCCCCAGCTGACCCTGACCGGCGCCATCCTCGCCGAGGCGGGGCTGAAGACCTCCGGCCCCGTCGAGCCGGAGGAGCTGACCTATGTCCGCGTCGTCGGCCGCAAGGTCCCCGGCGAGGCGGCGGTGCGCGCCCAGGGCGCCGAAGCCTCCGACCTGTCGATGGCGGCCCTGGCCGGCCTCAAGGCTCGCGTCGCCCGGTTCGACGACCAGACGACGCCCTATCTCAGCTGGGTCGCGCCCCAGTTCATGGGCAATTTCGGCGGCAACTACGACCACCTCGCCCGGGTCTGGGAATGGGCGGTCGCCGGCGCGGACGGAGACGCCGAATGAGCGCCCCCGACACCTCTGTGCGCATCCTGCCCGACACCGCCCAGATCGCGGCGGCCGACCCGCGTCAGTCGGTCTTCGTCACCGCCAACGCCGGCTCCGGGAAGACCTCGACCCTCGTCGACCGCGTGGCCCGGCTGCTGCTGGAGGAGGTCCAGCCCGGCGAGATCCTGTGCGTCACCTACACCAAGGCCGCCGCCGCCGAGATGCAGGCGCGCCTCTTCGACCGGCTCGGCGCCTGGGCCGTCATGGACGACCGCGCCCTGTCGGCCTCCCTGGCCGACCTCGACGGCCGCGACGCCGCCACCCTGTCCCACGCCGACCTGTCGCGGGCGCGCAAACTGTTCGCCAAGGCGCTCGACACGCCCGGCGGTCTGAAGATCCAGACCCTGCACGCCTTCTGCGAAAAACTGCTGCGGCGCTTCCCGCTGGAGGCCGGCGTCACCCCCGGCTTCACCGTGCTGGAGGATCAGGCGGCCCTTGCCCTGTCCCACGCCGCGCGAGAGGACCTGGCCCGGGCGGCGCTCGCCGACACCGACGGCCGCATCGGCCGCGCCTATGCCCATTTCGCCGTCGAACTCGACTGGGCCAGCTTCGAGAGCCTGCTGGCCCGGATCGAGCAGGATCGCGCCAAACTGATCGCCTACATCGGTCGCGTGGCCGACGGGTCCGCGCCCGGGCCCCACGCCCTCGTCGGCGCCGATCCCGACAGTGACGTCGCGACGATCCAGTCCGACTTCATGCGCTTCCTCGACCGGGGCGAATGGCTGGAGATCGCCGAGCTGATGTCCACCGGTTCGGTCACGGATCAGGGCTGCGCCGACCGCATGTACGCAGCCGACTGGACCTTCCCGGAGGTGTCCTCGGTCTTCCTGACCTCGGGAGCGCCCCGCAAGTCGATGGCCACCAAGTCCGCGCCCACCCACGCGCGCGACTGGCTGACGGCCCTGCAGGATAAGGTCGTCGCCACGCTCGGGGAGGTCCGCAAGGCCCGCGTCGCCGAGGACACCGTTCACGTCCTCACACTGGCCCAGGCCCACGGCGCCTTCTACGATCAGGCCAAGGCCCGGCGCGGCGCCCTCGATTTCGGCGATCTGGTCGCCCGCACGGTCGAACTCCTGACCGTCCGCGCCAACGCCGCCTGGGTCCTCTACAAGCTGGACGGCGGGGTCGAACACGTCCTGATCGACGAGGCCCAGGACACGGCCCCGGAACAGTGGGACATCATCCGCGCCCTGACCGAGGGCTTCTTCTCCGGCGCCGGATCACGCCGCTTCGGGGCCGGCCAGGTTGAGCGCACCGTCTTCGCCGTCGGCGACGAGAAACAGTCGATCTATTCCTTCCAGGGCGCCCGGCCCGAGCGGTTGAACCGCGAGGCCCAGTCCTACGAGACCCTCGTTCGCGGCGCCGGCTTCGCCTACACCGGTGTCGAACTGGCCACCTCCTTCCGCTCGACACCCGAGGTCCTGGGCTTCGTCGATGCGGTGTTCGAAGGTCCTGACCGCACCCGCGCCCTCGTCGGCGAACAGGTCGGCGCCATCCCGGCCCACAAGGCGATGCGCGCCGACGATCAGGGCTGTATCGACCTCTGGCCCCTCTATGAGGACGAGAAGCCGCCCGAGCGCGACGCCTGGGACGATCCCGGCGATCAGGAGCCGGTCCAGGGCGCGCGCAAGCGGATGGCCGCCGACCTCGCACGCGATATCAGACGCCAGGTCGAGACCGGCGTCGCGGTGCAGGACCGCAAGGCCCGCGCCTTGCGTCCCTGCGGCTATGGCGATTTCCTGATCCTGGTCCGCCGCCGTGACGCGACCTTCGAGGAGATCATTCGGGCCCTGAAGGCGGCGGGCGTCCCCGTGGCCGGCGCCGACCGGCTGAAACTGTCGTCGCACATCGCCTTCGACGACCTGATCGCCGTGGCCCGGTTCGCCCTCTACCCCGACGACGACCTCAGCCTCGCCGGGACCTTACGCAGCCCCTTCTGCGACCTGGACGAGGACAGTCTGTTCGACCTCGCCGGGGCCGAGCATCGCAAGGGTCGGCTGTGGTCCGTCCTGCAACGCCGCGCTCCCGAACGGCCTGAGTGGGCGCGAGCGAAGGCGCTGCTCGACTTCGCCATAGACCAGCGCGGCCGCGACCCCTTCGCCTTCTTCGCCGCCCTGCTGAACCGGGTGGACGAGACCGGCCGTTCGGGCCGTGCCCGCATCCTGTCCCGCCTCGGCCGCGAGGCGGAGGAGGCGATCGACGAGACCCTGAACCAGGTGCTGGCCGCCGAACAGCGCGGCGGGCTCGACCTGGAGACGGCCCTGTCGATGCTGGAGGCCGCCGACGTCGAGGTGAAGCGCGAGCTCGAAGGGGCGCGCGGCGAGGTCCGCGTCATGACCGTCCACGGCTCGAAGGGGCTGGAGGCGCCGGTGGTGATCCTGCCCGACACCACGGCCCGGGCGAAGGCCCAGGGGCCGACCCTGATGCCGGTCGAATTCGCCCACGGGACCGAGGCCTGGCTGATGTGCCCGGGCTCGGAGAAGGAGGACTGCGAGGCCTCCGCCGCCGCCCGCGCCATCCGCCAGCAACGGGTCGACGACGAGACCCTGCGCCTCCTCTACGTCGCCCTGACCCGCGCCCGCGACCGGATCGTCATCCTGGGGCGCGGCTCGGGCCGGTCGAAACTGGGCTATGAGGACGGCAGCTGGTGGGCCGTCCTGACCGAGACCTTCGAACGCCTCGGCGGACAGGTCCGCGACATCGGCGACGGCCGCCGCCGCTACGGCGTCGATCCCGAGGTGCTGGGCGCCGACGAGGCCGCCGTCCGATCCGCCGCCGATGTCCCCGCCTGGGCCCGGACCCTGCCGCCGGTTGATCCGTCAGCCCGCTACGTCTCCCCGTCACAGATGGAGGGCGCCAAACGCATCGCCGCCCCGTCCCCGCTCGCCGTCTCATCGACCGGGGAGGGGGCCGCCCTCGGCCGCTTCCGCCGCGGCGACCTGATCCACCTGCTGCTCGAACGCCTGCCCGAGATCGCCGCCGCCGACCGCGCCGGGGCCGCCGCCCGCCTGCTGGCGAAGGAACGCGACCTCTCTGAACCCCAGCGCGCCGAGATGATCGCCGCCGCCTTCCGCGTGCTCGACGACGCCCGTTTCAACGCGGTCTTCGGCCCCGGCTCCCGCGCCGAGATCGCCCTGACCGGGGGCGCTGAGTCCCTGCGCCCCGGCGTCGTCATCAACGGCCGCATCGACCGGCTGGTGGTCACGCCCGACCGGGTCCTCGTCGTCGACTACAAGACCAACCGCCCCGCCCCCGACCGCATCGAGAACGCCGACCCCGCCTACGTCGCCCAGATGGCGACCTATGTCGCGGTCCTGGCCCGGCTCTATCCCGACCGCCCGGTCGAGGCGGCCCTGGTCTGGACCGACGGGCCGAAGCTGATGCCGGTGCCGCAGGGGTTGATGGATGAGGCGTTAGCGGGGTTGAGGTGACAGCCACAGATGCGGGACTGCCACATCTCCGCAACAGGTAGGCAACTGCAGTTCGCTGCTGCATCTAGACGATGGCGGCCATAATCATGGTGATGCCAACTGCTAAGAACGGCAATAGATACCAAGGCACCCCCAAGCCAAGCAGGTGAGCGACTCCGTTGCCTGCTGCAAGAAGGACCGTCCACAAGACTGCACGGCGAAACAAGGAGCTCCAGACGTTCTGCTGTTTTGGCATGAAGACCCTTCGCGAATGGTCAGATCATCTCATGAAGCGTGTCATTGCTGAAGCCCGTTCGGCAGTCGGGCCAGCTCCTCTGTTGCCGGCCAGATATGTACGACGGGTCGGAAGAAGATGTTTTTGCATCTCGGGGTGTCCCTGCTTCCCACCGAAGTGTGGACAGCCTTCCGTTGATTTCCCCCAGAATCGCCCCACATCTCCAAACAACAGAACACCGGGCGCGCCGACGCAGCCCTGAGGAGAGAACTGCAATGGCCACGGTCAAGGTCACCGACGAGAGCTTCGACGCCGACGTGCTGAAATCGTCCACCCCCGTGCTGGTGGACTTCTGGGCGGAGTGGTGCGGCCCCTGCAAGCAGATCGGCCCGGCCCTGGAGCAGATCTCCGACGAACTGGGCGGCCAGGTCACCATCGCCAAGATCAACATCGACGACAGCCCGATGACCCCGTCGAAGCTGGGCGTGAAGGGCATCCCGACCCTGATGCTGTTCAAGGACGGCCAGATGGCCTCGCTCAAGGTCGGCGCCATGCCCAAGGGCAAGATCCTGGAATGGCTCGCCGAGACGGGCATCGCGGCGAAGGCGTAGAGGTAATCCTGCTCCCTCTCGGGGGAGAAGGTGGCAGGCGCAGCCTGACGGATGAGGGGGCTGTGTCCGCCCCCTCGCTCTCGCCGATGCGAGCACTGAAACCGCCCCCTCATCCGAGCCCTTCGGGCCCACCTTCTCCCCCGAGGGGAGAAGGGCTATGGGCTGACGATGTTCACCGCCACCGTCCTGACCATGTTCCCCGAGGCCTTTCCCGGCCCGCTCGGCGTGTCGTTGATCGGCACGGCCTGGCGCGAGAAGGGGCTGTGGGACCTGCAAACGCTGGACATTCGTGACTTTTCCGAAGATAAGCGCGGCTTCCTGGACGACACCCCTGCGGGTGGCGGCCCCGGACAGGTCCTCAAAGCGGACGTGGTGGCCCGGGCTCTAGACAGCCTTTCAGGTCCGCCCCGGCCGCTTTTGTACATGAGCGCACGCGGTCGACCCCTGACGCAGGCGCGAGTCAAGGACTGGGCCAAGGCGGACGGCATCGTCGTCCTCTGTGGCCGGTTCGAGGGGGTGGACCAGCGGGTGCTTGATGCCCGCGGGTTCGAGGAGGTCTCCGTCGGAGACGCGGTCCTGGCCGGTGGCGAGGCGGCGGCGATGGTGGTGATCGAGGCGTGCGTACGACTGATCCCCGGCGTTCTGGGCCAGGCCGAAAGCCTGTCCTCCGAAAGCTTCGAGGACGGTCTTCTTGAGCATCCGCAGTACACGCGACCGCGGACGTTCGAGGGGATCGACATCCCGGAGGTCCTGTTGTCCGGCGACCATCGCAAGATGGCGGCCTGGCGTCAGGAACAAAGGGAAAAGACCACGCAGGAACGCAGACCGGATCTCTGGGACGCGCATCTTGCGACACGACCTGCGGAATCTTCCGCCAAATCCCCCCGTCGAGCTCGCTCGACGGGATCTACTGCGGGGCCTGGCCCCGCCAAATCATAGCTAAAGGGCGCCAAAGCCCGAGGAGAATAGACTATGGCCAACATCCTTCAGACGCTCGAAGCGGAAGAAAAAGCCCGCCTGATCGCCGTTCGCGAGATCCCGAACTTCCAGCCCGGCGACACGCTTCGCGTCAACGTCAAGATCAAGGAAGGCGAGCGCGAACGCGTTCAGGCCTTCGAAGGCGTCTGCATCGCCCGCGCCGGCGGCGGCGTGAACGAGAACTTCACCGTCCGGAAAATCTCCTTCGGCGAGGGCGTCGAGCGCGTCTTCCCGATCCTGTCGCCGAACATCGAGTCGATCGAAGTGAAGCGTCGCGGCGTCGTCCGGCGCGCCAAGCTGTACTACCTGCGCGACCGTCGCGGTAAGTCGGCCCGTATCGCCGAACGCCAGACCGTCCGCCCCGCCAAGGGCGCCGTCGTCCCGGTCACCGGCTCGGCCGACAAGGGCGACGAGGCGTAATTCTGGGGGCTACCGCCCTTCGGGCTACTTGAGCCCCGCTAGCGAAAGGGCCCCGGCGGAAACGCCGGGGCCTTTTTCGTGTAGGTGCGCCTAGCCCGGATGGACGCCGGTGAACTGGTCGGGCCGCAGGAAGCGCCGGGTGAACCGGGCCTCGGCGATCGCGCCGTTGAAATAGTTGACGCGGTTGATGCGCGTCCCGACCGAGGCCCGCCCCGGCCCCTGGGGCGTGAAGGCCAGCGCTGCCTCGCCCTGAAGCTCGCCGTCGACGAATGCGCGATAGGTCGTCCCGTCATAGGTCTGGGCCACGTGAAACCAGCGGCCGACCGGATGGCGACGATCCGGGAACAGCAGCGTCTGATTGTAGGTCGGGCCCTTCACGAAGGTGTCCAGCGCCCATTCCTGGTCGTAGACGCGGATCTCGAACAGGAAGCGTGTCCCGACCGGGGTCTGGCCCGGGATGACGGCCTCGTCGGACTGCAGGTGCAGCCAGCGCTGCTCGAAGGCGCCGCCGTCCGGCCGGAACACCGCTTCGAAGGCGAAGGTCGCGGCGCCGGCCAGGGGATGGCGGCCGATGAACAGGGCGTCGTCCACACCGTCGAACTGCAAGGCGCCACCGGGGGGCGAGGCCGGACCCTCGACGCGCCGGGGCGCGCCCTCGATCGTCAGCGGCGCCCCGAGCCGCTCCAGTTCGCCGAAGCGCCAGACCTCCTGACCCGAGCCGCCGGCCCCGATCAGGGACGCGCAGGCGCCGGTCGCCGTCACGCCCGCCGCCGCCCCGCCTACCAGAAGCTGTCGCCGGTCCATCAGGCTTCCAGCGCCTCGATCAGGTCGCCGATGTTGCGGATGAAGGTCTCGGTCGAGATACACTCCACCGGGAAGTCGGTGAGATAGGGCGAGGTGTCCCACAGATCGCCGACGCGGGTCGTCTGATACTCGCCGCCGGTGACCGCCTGGGGTGACGGGCCCCGGTAGGGGTTGGACGTCGTGGTGAGCGGCGTCGGCCAGTAGCCGCGCGCATTGAGGCTCGCGGCCAGTTCCGCCGCCCGCCCGGCCGCCACCGGACGCGCCCGCCGCCCCTCGGTCGACATGTCCCAGATGCTGACGTCGCGCAGGGTGAAGTATTTCGGCAGTTTAAGCGTGCCCGGCCGAACCTTCAGTGGCGAGGCGGCGATCAGGGCCGCCGGATCCAGCGCGGACGCGGCCTCCAGCTCGACGCGCAGTGCGGCCGTGTCGAGGTTCCGGAAGGAGCCGTAGTGAACGATCAGATTGGTCGGGTTCTCGTCGGCATAGTAGCGGCCGTTGCGGATGTTAGAGCCTCGTCGGTGGATATAGACCGGGGTGTTCGAGCCCTCGAGGATGAAGGTCGGATGGGTCCGGCCCGGGGCGATCAGGGCCTGCGGCGTCTTCACCTGGTCCAGCCAGTCCAGCGCCTCGGGCAGACGGGCCAGGTATTTGCGGTCGCCCGTCAATTTGTAGAAGCCGATCATCGACCGGATGTTCGTCGCCGTCGTGTGGGTGGCGAAGGCTTTCGGCTCGATCGTGCGCGCCGGGGCCGGCTTAAGGGTGTCCGGATAGTGCTGCAGGCCCCAGGCGGGCTGCGGCATCGGCTGCTGGGTGGCGACGAAGATATCCATGCCGCGCTGGATCGCGTCGACCAGGCGGCGGTCGTTCGAGCCGAGCGCCTGGTGGCAGTAGAGCAGGAACTCGATGTTCTCGCCCGCCACGTCGTCGTTGAAGGTGATGTAGGGGGTATAGTCCGGGTTGCCGTGCAGGCCGCCGGCCCCCTCGACGAACGGGAAGCGCTGGGGCCAGCCGCCGTTCGGGTACTGGGCGTCGAGGACGAACTGGATCGCTCTGTCGAGCGGCGCCCGGTATCTGCGCTCGCGCTTCTCCAGATAGACCCGCAGCAGCAGCTGGGAGGCCTCGGCCGTGCCGGCGTCATCGAAGGTGGCGTTGCCGTAGTAGTGCTGGAATTCCTCCAGCCGCCAAGCGTTGCCGCCGATCGTCTCGTACCACTGTTTGAGACTGTCCTCGCCCGCCGTGTCGATGACGTAGTTCCAGCCGCCGCGCGGATGCTGGCCGGCGATCAGGGCGTCGGCGGCGGCCTTGGCGGCGGTGTAGAACTGCTCGTCGCCGGTGGCGTGATAGGCGTCGAGATAGGCGTGGCCCACGGTCGCCGTGCCCGGAGGCTGGACCCAGATCATGGTCGGCGAGGCTTCCAGCTCGCCCCAGCGACGCGAGAAGTCGGGCAGGACGTTCCAGACATAGCCGCCGCCGACGGCGACCTCATTGGCCATGAAGGCCGCGGCGCGCTTCATCGTGGCCACAATGGCGGCGCGGTCCGGCGCGGCGCCCCCTTGAGCCCCTTGCGCGAAGGCGGGGGCCGCACCACCGACCGCCATCAGGGCGGCGCCCGAGGCGAGGACGGCGCGGCGCGACAGGGTCGGCGACATGGGGAACTCCGGATCGTTTCCTAAGGACAGAAGCGCCGGGTCTTGCGCCCGGTCGCCGGGATCATAACCACGATTGACACCGGTTTCCTAGCGCCCGATCACCGCCGGATGTCGAAGCCTTCGGCGGCCATGGCGGCCCGCACCTGGGCCTCGTCGAACAGGTTGAAGTCGCCCGGCACCGAATGCTTCAGGCCCGCCGCCGCGAGACCGAAGGCCAGGGCCTCGTCGTTCGACCAGCCCCTGTAGATGCCGAACAACACGCCCGAGGCGAAGGCGTCCCCGCCGCCGACCCGGTCCACGACCCCGGTCAGGGAGATCGGCGCCGCGTGGTGTTCGCCGTCGCGGGTGATCATGACGGCCGACAGGGTCTGGTCCTGAACGCTGTCGTTGATGCGCAGGGTGCAGCAGATGCGCTCCAGCATCGGCCAGGTCTCGAACGCGACCCTGGCGGCGGCGCGCCGACGCTCGGCCGGATCGGCATGGTCGAACGCCCGACCCAGGACCAGGGCGAAGTCGCGGTCGTCGGCGAAGGCCAGGCTGGAGCCGGCCAGCATCTGGCCCAGGATGCGCGGCGGGTCGCCCGCCCATTCGGCCCAAAGCTTGCCGCGGAAATTGCCGTCGAAACTAACCTTCACCCCCGCTCTGGTCGCGGCGGCGACGGCGGCGAGGGCGGCGGCGGATCCGTTCGGGCCGGTCGCGGGCGTGACGCCCGACAGATGCAGCCACTCGACCCCGTCCAGCAGCGTCGCCCAGTCCAGCGCACCGTCGACATGCTGGACGAAGGCCGAGGCGGCGCGGTCGTAGAGCACTTCCGACGGACGGCGCACGGCGCCCGGCGTCAGGAAATACAGCCCCATCCGGCCCGGTTTGAAGACGATGCCGCGCGTGTCGACGCCGTGTTTGCGGATCTCGTCGCGGGCGGCCTGGCCCAGCGCATTGTCGGGCAGGACGGTGGCCATGGCGGCCGGCGCGCCATAGCGGGCCAGGGACACGGCGACATTGGCCTCCGCCCCGCCGGGGCGGACGGTCAGGCCGGGCGACTGCATCAACAGTTCGCCGTCGTTGGGCGTGAGACGCAGCAGCATCTCGCCGAAGCACAGAATGGACATGGCCGCCAAGCTAACCGGGACCTAGCGAGCGAGCCAGCCGCCATCGACGGGAAGCGTGATGCCCTGGACATAGTCCGACGCCGCCGACGACAGGAAGACCGCCGCCCCGCCGATGTCCGACGGCTGACCCCACCGGCCCGAGGGGATGCGGCCGAGGATTTCCTTCGACCGGACCGGGTCGTCCTGCAGCGCCTGGGTGTTGTCGGTGGCGAAATAGCCCGGCGCGATGGCGTTGGCGTTGACGCCGTGCTTGGCCCACTCGTTGGCCATCAGCTTGGTCAGGCCCGCGACGCCCGACTTGGACGCCGTGTAGGACGGGACCCGGATCCCGCCCTGGAAGGACAGCATCGAGGCCGTGTTGATGATCTTGCCCTTGCGACCGCCGGCGATCATGTCCCGCACCACGGCCTGCGAGAGGAAGAAGACGGACTTCAGATTGACGTTCATGACGTCGTCCCAGTCTTCCTCGGTGAAGTCCACGGCGTCGGCGCGGCGGATGATCCCCGCGTTGTTCACCAGGATGTCGATGGGGCCCAGGGCCTCCTTGGCTTCCTGCACTATGCGCGCGATCGGCTCCATGGAGCCGAGGTCGGCCTGGATCGAGATGGCCTTGACGCCCTTGGCCAGGCACTGGCCGACGGTGTCGTCCGAGGCGCGGCGGGCCACCGAGGCGATGGACGCGCCTGCGTCCGCCAGGGCCAGGGCGATGCCCTGTCCGATGCCGGTGTTGCCGCCCGTGACGACAGCGACCTTGCCCTGCAGGCTGAATGGATTGGTCATGAGGCCCTACTTCAGTTGGCGGACGTCGGGGACGTCCATGTCGGTATAGTCGATTGTCTCGCCGCCCATCGCCCGGATGGGGGTATGCTTCAGTCCCGGCTCGCCCGCCGCGAACCGGCCCGCGATCAGATGGCGGTCGCGGAGATCGTCATTGCCGCCGCCGGCCATCGAAAGCGGATGGGCGGCATGGTATGTCCTGCGATACATGCGGCGATCCTCCCACCAGCGTTGAGGGGCTTGGTAACCGGTGTCAAAACCAGATGCAAATGATCGGGCGAAGGCGTAAAGGCCTCGCATCCATTCCAAGTCTTGCCGAGAGGAACCCCATGAAAATCGCCCTGATCACCGAGAACAGCCAGGCCGCGAAGAACGCGATCATCCACGACGCCCTGACCACGGTGGCCGAGCCCCTGGGCCATCAGGTCTTCAACTACGGCATGTACACGGCCGAGGACAAAGCCTCGCTGACCTATGTCATGAACGGTTTGCTGGCCGGCATCCTGCTGAACTCCGGAGCCGCCGACTTCGTCGTCACCGGCTGCGGCACGGGCATGGGCTCCATGCTGGCCTGCAACGCCATGCCGGGCGTCTTCTGCGGTCTGGTGATCGATCCCACCGACGCCTTCCTGTTCGGCCAGATCAACGACGGCAACGCCATCTCCATGCCCTACGCCAAGGGTTTCGGCTGGGCCGCCGAGCTGAACCTGCAGGACGTCTACAGGAAGCTGTTCGACGGCGAGCGGGGCCTCGGCTATCCCAAGGAGCGCGCCGAGATCATGGCGAAGAACCGCGGCATCCTGAAATCCCTCAAGGCCGTGACCTGCAAGGACATGCTCACGGTGCTGAAGGAGGTCGACCAGGACCTGCTGAAAGCCGCCGTCGCCGGCGAGAAGTTCCAGGAGTATTTCTTCGCCAACGCCACGGACGAGGGCATCCGCGACTACATCAAGGGCGTCGTCGGCGCGAAGGTCGCCGAGCCGGCCTGAGTTACCGCCTCCCTCTCCCGGTGGGAGAGGGCTTGAGGCTCGCAGAGCGCAGCGATGCGCCAGCTGAAAGGGTGAGGGGTTACGCTCTCACCCTGGACGCACCGCAACCCCTCATCCTTCCGCGCAAGTCTGATCGCCCGGACGGGCTCTCAGGCGCTCAAGCCCTCTCCCTCCGGGAGAGGGCTTTTGAGTTTCAGAGTTCCTTCGCCGAATCCCTGACCACCAGGGACGGCCGGACCTCGGGCTGGTTCAGTTTCGCCGGATCCAGCCCGCGCATCGGCGCCAGGAGCTTTTCGGCCGCCATCCGGCCCATGTCGCGGATCGGCAGGCGAACGGACGTCAGATTGGGCCAGACCCGTGACGCCATCGGCAGGTCGTCGTAGCCGACGACGCTCAGGTCACGCGGTATCTCCAGCCCCATGTCGCGGGCGACCTTGAACACCCCGAGGGCCATTTCGTCGTTGCCGGTGAAGATGGCGGTCGGCGGCGGGTCGAGCGTCAGCAGGGTCCTGGCGGCCTCAACGCCCGATTCGAACGTATAGGCTCCGACGGCGACATAGCGGTCGTCCAGCGTCAGCCCCCTTTCGGCCAGGCCTTCGCGGAAGCCGCCGCCGCGCACGGCGCTGGAGCGGAACAGTTCGGGGCCCGAGATGAAGCCGATCCGGCTGTGGCCGAGGTCGGCGAGATGCCGTCCCGCCTCCGCCGCGCCGAGATGGTCGTTGGTCACCAGCATCGATCCGACGTCGTCGAGCGACACGGAGGCGATGCGGACATAGGGACAGTCGAGATCCCGCAGCACGGCGATGACCCTCTCGTCCTCGGACATCGACGGCGGCAGGATCACGCCGAACAGCTTCTGGCGCTCCACGAAGGCGCGGATGTCGGCGACGAGGGTCTCGGAGGTCCGGACACAGGGATGGACGACCAGTTCCAGGCCGGAGCCACGCAGCGCGTCCAGCACCCCCTGCTGCATGTTCACGACGTAGTTCGGGCTCGGGTTGTCGTAGATCAGCCCGACCAGGAAGGACCGCCGGAAGGCGAGGCCGCGCGCCTGCGCATCCGGCGTGAAGCCCAGGTCGTCGATCACCGCATTGACCCGGACGCGGGTCTCTTCGCGCACGAAGGGCGACTGGTTGATCACCCGCGAAACCGTCTTCTTCGACACCGCCGCGATACGCGCCACGTCGTTGATCGTCGGCCGTTTTCCGGGCTTCAGTCCGGCGCGTCCGGATGTCGTATCGTCGTCGGTCAAGCTCGACCTCTTGCTGTGAACCGCCAGTCCTACAACCGGCCGGGCCCGTACGCCATGCCCGACGGCTGATAGACACCGATGTCACCAAGAGCGTTGACACCGGTTTCCTTCCCCTTCAATCATCCTCCAACCGACGGGAAGATCGGCTTCTGGCAAATGACATCGGGACGGCGCGTGACGGGCATTCATCATCATTCGGCGGTCGCGGCATGAGCGCGGCGAACGCCCACGGCCTGAACGACACCGTGTCGGACATCGCCGCGCGGTTCGTCGACGCGCGTCTGTCGAAGACCGGCATGGCGGACTACCCGGGGCGGATTCCGCTGGACATGGCCACCGCCTATGCGACCCAGGAAGTCGCCATCAGCCTTTTCCCGGACGAGATCGTCGGCTGGAAGGTCGGCATGGTGCCGCCGCCGCAGCAGTCTGCCCTGGGCATTCACCGTCTGGCCGGCCCGATCTTCCGACGCAACTTCTGGACCCCGTCGGCCGAACCCACGCCCCTGCCGGAGATCGAGGGCGGTTTCGCCGCCGTTGAAGCCGAGTTCGTCGCCCGCATGGGTCCGGTCGACCCGTCAAAGCTGGAATGGACGCTGGAAGAGGCCACCGCGGCCGTCGCCGGTCTGCACATCGGCGTCGAACTCGCCGGTAGTCCGCTGACCACGATCAACGACCTGGGCTCCGCTGTGGTCGCTTCCGACTTCGGCAACAACGGCGGCCTCATCCTGGGCGCAGAGATTGAGGACTGGGCCGCGCGTCTGCCAGGCATCGAGGTCGAGACCCGTATCGATGGTCAGGTCATCGGCACAGGCAAAGCCGAGTCCATTCCACGCGGCGTTCTGGAATCGGTGCGTTTTCTGCTCGAGAATCTGGCTCGCCGCGGGCGCCCCGCAACGGAAGGGACGCTGGTTTCGACCGGCGCCGTCACAGGGGTCCACCGGGTTCATGCCGGAGCCAGGGCCATCTGCGCCTTCTCGGGCGTGGGGGAAATCCATTGCTCGGTCGTAAGGGCCGAGGCGTAAACAACCGTTGAGCCAGAACCCGTCGCGCCGCTCACGGTGACAAGACGGGTCAGGGTTCGCAAAAGAGGGACGGGTCCATGACAGACGCCACTGCGAACAAGGTCGAACCGATCCAGATCCAGCCGCCGGCGGGCAAGTACCGCTGGGTCGTGGTCTGGCTGCTGTTCGCGGCCATGGTCATCAACTACGTCGACCGTCAGGCGCTGGGCGTCCTGAAGCCGACCCTGATGGATGAGTTCGGCTGGACCGAGACCAACTATGCCGACATCGTATTCTGGTTCCAGGCCTCATACGCCGTCTCCTACCTGCTGTGGGGGCGTATCGTGGACAAGATCGGGGCCCGCTGGGGCTTCGGCCTCGCCTTCATCATCTGGCAGATCGCCTTCATCGCCCACGCGGGCATCCGCAGCCTGAACACGGCCATCTTCGCCCGGGTCGCCCTGGGCATCGGCGAGGGCGGCGGCTTCCCCGCCGGCATCAAGGCGGTGACCGAGTGGTTCCCCAAGAAGGAACGCGCATTCGCCGTCGGCATCTTCAACGCCGGCACCAATATCGGCGCGATCATCACGCCTCTGATCATCCCCTTCATCGCCTCGATCTGGCTGGGCACGGTCGCCGAACCCAACTGGCAGATGGCGTTGATCATCGTCGGCGCCGCAGGCTTCATCTGGGTGCCGATCTGGTTCGCCGTCTACAAGCGTCCGGGTGAGCACAGCCGCGTCACCCCGGCCGAGCTGAACTGGATCGCCCAGGACGCGCCCGATCCCGTGCACAAGGTCGGCTGGCTGAAGCTGCTCACGGTCAAGGAAACCTGGGCCTATGCGCTCGGCAAATTCCTTATCGATCCGATCTGGTGGTTCTTCCTGTTCTGGCTGCCGGGCTTCCTGCAGAAGCAGTATGACCTCAACATCCTGACCTTCGGCCCGCCGTTGATCGCCATCTATCTGCTGAGCGACGTGGGGTCGGTGGGCGGCGGCTGGCTGTCCAGCCAGTTCCTGAAGCGCGGCATGAGCCTGAACGCGGCGCGCAAGCTGACCATGCTGATCTGCGCCATCGCCGTGCTGCCCGTCGCCTTCGCCGGCATGGCCGCCAACCTGTGGGTCGCAGTGCTGATCATCGGCATAGCGACTGCGGCGCACCAGGGCTTCTCGGCCAATCTCTACGCCATGCCGGGTGACGTCTTCCCGCGCTCGGCGGTGGGCTCGGTGGTCGGTATCGGCGGCATGATCGGCGGCTTCGGCGGCATGGCCATGGCCAAATACGCGGGCTACGTCCTGGACAAGATCGGCAGTTACACGCCCATCTTCATCGTCGCGGCCTCTGCCTATCTGGTGGCCCTGCTGGTGATCCACCTCCTGTCGCCGCGCTACGAGCCGGCCAAGGTCTGAAACTGGCCGGACTGGACGGATCAGGGCGGGAGTCGCAATAGAGCGGCTCTCGCCTTTTTTCGGAGTCCGCATGTCCCAGCCCTTCCCGATCCCGACGCCCGCCGACTGGCGCGCCGAGGCCGAGAAGGCGCTGAAGGGCAAACCGGTGGAGGGGCTTGTCCATCTTGATGCCGACCATCTGACCACCCGTCCGCTGTACGGCCGCGCCAATGCGACGGAGGCGGTGTTCGCGCCCCGGACCTCCGATGCCGACGGCCGGGCCTGGGACCTGCGCACCCAGGTCGAGGGCGATGAACCCGAGGTCGTCAATGCGGCGGTCCTCGCTGACCTCGAAGGCGGCGCGGCCTCGGTCATTCTGTCGGGATCGGTTCTCGCCGATTCCGAGCCGCTCGGCCGGGCGCTGAACGGAGCCGCCCTGGAACTGGCGCCCGTCGGCCTCGATGCCGGCCTTTCAGGTCCGGACGCCGCCAACGCCCTGGCCGTCGTCGCCAAGGGCTCCCCGCGCGCGAAACTGATGTTCCACATGGATCCACTGACGGCCTTCGCCGCGACAGGCGGATCGCCGCGCGCGATCGGGGAGCACCTCAGCCTCGCCGCCAACACCGCCGCCCGCCACGCCGGCGCCTATTCCGAAGCGACCTTCTTCCTCGCCACCGGCCGCGCCGCCCACGAGGCCGGCGGGTCCCACGGCCAGGAACTGGGCTTCGCCGCCGCTGCCGCCGTGGCCGTCCTCAAGGCCGCCGTCGAGGCCGACCTGCCGATCGACCGGGCGCTGGCCGGCACTGTGCTCGGCGTCAGTGTCGATGCCGAATATTTCGATAGCCTGGCCAAGGTTCGGGCGCTCCGCCTGATCTGGCGCTCGATCGCCTCCGCCTACGGGCACGACACGCCCGCCCGGATCGAGGCCCGGTCCTCGCGCCGCATGCTGGCGGCCAGGGACCCCTGGCCCAACCTGCTGCGCCTGACCGCCGCCGGCTTCGCCGGCGCCGTCGGCGGCGCCGACGCCGTGGTGCTGGACGGCTTCAGCCGCGCTGTCGGTCGTCCCGATGCCTTCGCCCGGCGTCAGGCGCGCAATACCCAGTTGATCCTGATGGAAGAGGCCCACATTGGCCGGGTCGCCGATCCGGCCGCCGGCTCCTGGTTCCTCGACCACCGCACCCGGGACCTCGCCGAGGCCGGCTGGGCCGAGTTCCAGCGCATCGAACGCGAGGGGGGCATTGTCGCCTCCCTGCGCGCCGGCGCCCTGCAGCAGCGCATCGCTGCCTCCCGCGCCGCCGGCAAGGCCGCCCTGTCCGAAGGCGGCGGCCAGAGGGTCGGCGTGACGAAGTTCGTGGACGCTGACGTGCGCTCCGTCACGGTCGAACCGTCGACAGCCTCCGTCCCGGGACACGGCGGCGACGCGTGTCCGCCGCTCACACCGTTGCGCTGGGCCGAGGCCTTCGAGGGAGACGCGGCATGACCATCCCCGATTTCACCAAGGTCCCCCTCGACCTGTCGCCGCTGGACGGAGCCCTCGACCGCGCCCCGATCCGCACGCCCGAAGGCATCGACATCGCGGCCGCCTATGACGCCGGGGACATAGCAGGCCTGACATTCACCGACGGCCTGCCCGGCTTCGCGCCCTTCGTGCGGGGGCCCTATCCGACCATGTATGCGTCCAACCCCTGGACCGTCCGCCAGTACGCCGGCTTCTCGACCGCCGAGGCCTCCAACGCCTTCTACCGTCGCAACCTCGCGGCCGGTCAGAAGGGGCTGTCGATCGCCTTCGACCTGGCCACCCACCGGGGCTACGACAGTGACCACCCGCGCGTCGCCGGCGATGTCGGCATGGCGGGTGTCGCCATCGATTCTATCCTCGACATGCGGACCCTGTTCGACGGCATTCCGCTCGACCAGATGTCGGTGTCGATGACCATGAACGGCGCCGTCCTGCCGATTCTGGCCCTCTATGTCGTGGCGGCCGAGGAGCAGGGTGTCGAGCACAAGGCCCTGACCGGGACCATACAGAACGATATCCTCAAGGAGTTCATGGTCCGGAACACCTACATCTATCCGCCCGGGCCCTCGATGCGGATCATCGCCGACATCTTCGCCTGGACGGCGCAGGAGACGCCGAAGTTCAACTCCATCTCGATCAGCGGCTACCACATGCAGGAGGCCGGGGCCTCGGCCGACCTCGAGCTGGCCTACACCCTGTCCGACGGGCTGGAATACATCCGTGCCGGGGTCGCCGCAGGCATGGACGTCGACCGGTTCGCGCCGCGCCTGAGCTTCTTCTGGGCCATCGGCATGGACTATTTCATGGAGGTGGCCAAGCTGCGCGCCGGTCGCCTGCTCTGGGCCGAGGCGGTGCAGGCCGAGTTCGCGCCGAAGGATTCACGCAGTCTGTCGCTGCGGGCCCACTGCCAGACCTCGGGCTGGTCGCTGGCGGCCCAGGACGTGTTCAATAACGTGCCCCGCACCATGGTCGAAGCGATGGCTGCGGCGGGCGGCCAGACCCAGAGCCTGCACACCAATTCGCTGGATGAGGCCCTGGCCTTGCCGACGGACTTTTCGGCCCGGATCGCCCGCAACACCCAGCTGCTGCTGCAGCTCGAGACCGGTCTGACGAAGGTCATCGACCCCTGGGGCGGCAGCTTCTTCGTCGAACGCCTGACCCACGAACTGGCGGAGCGCGCCCGCGCCCACATGGCTGAGGTCCGCGAACTGGGCGGCATGGCGAAGGCCATCGAGGCCGGCCTGCCCAAGTTGCGGATCGAGGAGGCCGCGGCGCGGACCCAGGCGCGGATCGACACCGGCCAGCAGACCGTCGTTGGCGTGAACCGCTATCTCAATGACACCCCGGACGACATTCCGGTGCTGAAAGTCGACAACGCGGCCGTCCTCGCCGCCCAGATCGAGAAGCTGAAACGTCTCCGCGCTGAACGCGACGAGGCGAAATGCCAGGCCGCTCTCAAGGCCCTGACCGAAGGCGCTCAGGGCTCGGAGAACCTGCTCGAACTCTGCGTCCGGGCCGGTCGCGCCCATGCCACGGTCGGCGAGATGTCGGACGCTCTGGAGGCCGCCTTCGGTCGTCACGTCGCCACGGTGAAGACCGTCTCGGGCGTCTATGCCCGCGAGGCCGGCAAGGACCCGAAGATCAGCCGTGCCCGCGACATGGTCGCCGCCTTCGTCGAGAACGACGGCGGCCCGCCGCGCATCCTGATCGCCAAGCTCGGCCAGGACGGCCACGACCGGGGTCAGAAGGTCGTCGCCACCGCCTATGGCGACCTCGGCCTCGACGCCGTCGCCGGGCCCCTGTTCCAGACGCCCGCCGAAGCGGCGCGCGACGCCGTTGCCAACAATGTCCATGTGGTCGGTGCCTCGTCGCTTGCGGCCGGTCACCTGACGCTGGTCCCAGCGCTCAAGGCCGAACTGGAGAAGCTGGGGCGGCCCGACATCATGATCACCGTCGGCGGCGTCATCCCGCCCGGCGACGTCCAGACCCTGATCGACATGGGGGCCGCCGCCGTCTACCCGCCCGGTTCGGTCATCGCCGACACGGCCATCGACCTGATCGAGAAGCTGAACCAGCGGCTGGGCTACGCGCAGAAGGCCTGACTCAGGGACGCTGACGCCCCGGGAGCGCCTCGATCTCCGCCTCGGTCAGCGAGCGTTCGATGCGGGCGAAACAGGGCCCGGGCAGACTTGACGGACCGAGGCTGGCGATCCGCGCGCCGTCGCCGACACAGAGTCGGTCGTTGATCCCCGCCGAGGGACTGATGGCGATCGCATTGGCCGAGCCCAGGTCGAAGCAGCCCGATGACCCGACCTGGAAGACGCCGCCGCCCAGGACGCGCAGATAGAGACGTTGCTGCTCGCCCTGGCGGAAGTTGATCACCCGGCCGGGCTCGAAACACTGACGCACTCCGCCGTCTCGCGTGGCGAGTTGTGAGCCCTGCGCGCCGCCCTCGGTCGGGGCGCAGGCGGCGAGCCCGGACAGGGCGAGAAGAACCGTGATCGATCGGCGCATGGCACAACTCCACTTTCGAACTGGACGCCGCGACCGTCCTCCCGCCTTACGTCCGGCGCAAGGCCGCTCGCGAGGGCGTGATCCTGTCGACGACATCGGACGGCAGGGGCGAGGGCCCGCCCGAGATCAGCGCCGCGACATGTTCGCCCAGCAGGGGCGCGAGGCAGAAGCCGCGCGACCCCAGCCCGCCGACGACGAACAGTCCCGGCTGGCCGGGCACGGGGCCGGCGACCGGGAGGCGGTCCCGGGTGGTGGCCCGGGTCGCCGCGCGTGAGCGGACGGCGTCCAGATCCACTCTCCCGGCGAGGCGCGGCAGCCTGGCGGCCAGGGCGGCGAGGTTTCGCTCCGTATCGGCCGGACGGATCTCCGTCCCGGTCTGGCCCCGGTCGTGCGTGGACCCGAACAGGAAACCCGTCCCCGTCGGCGCGACATAGCCGCCCCAAGCCACGGCCCCGGGGGGGCCGCCCGCCTCCACCCAGTCGGCCTGTCCGCGCACGGGCGTGAGCGACAGGTCCGGCGCGAGGAAGACGTTTCCCGCCCCGGCGCAGAGGACGACGGCCTCCGCCTCGGCCAGAACGGCGCCGGTCCCGTCGAGAGCCCGCCATCCCCCCGAATGCGGTTCGAGCCGGGCCGCCTCGCCGGGGCGGACGGCGTCGCGGTCCAGCCAGGCCGACAGGATGACATGTGGCGCAACCACGAAGGCGGAGGCCATGAGCAGGCCCGGGCCTTCGACCGGCTCACCGACGAAGCCCGAGGCCGCCGCCCCGCTCGCCTGTGTCATGGCGCCGTCGATCCAGATCGGCTGGGCGGCGATGCCGTCGAAGCGGCGGGCGTCCCGCTCCGTCCCAGCCAGCTGCAGAACGCCGCGCGCGATGACTGCCCCGGCATGGGGGCTGTAGAGCGCATGGGCCCGCTCCAGCGCCTGGGCGAACAGCGCAGCGACCGCCCCGTCGCCGAGATCGAAGCGCGGCGTCACGAGGGCGGCCGGAAAGCCGGAGGCGCCGGTGCCGGCGCCGGCCGCCTCGATGACCACGGGAGTCAGGCCGGCCGCCCTCAGGGCGCGCGCCGTGGCGGCTCCGGCTATGCCCGCGCCGATGACGATCACCGCGCGAGGAGGCAGAAGGGCCGCGGGCTTGCCGGTCCGGCGCGCCTCGAGTCGCTCGCGCTTCCGGCCATGGCCGGGCCGCTTCTCGACGGCGAAGCCGCGCTCGGCCAGGCCTCTTCGAACGACGCCGGCGACGGTGAAGGTCGCGACGCGAGCATCCGGCGCCGACTTTTCTGCGATCAGGTCGAAGACGGCTGGAGACCACATGTCCGGGTTCACAGAGGGCGCGAACCCGTCGAGGAACCAGGCGTCGGCGCGGCCTGTCCACTGATCCAGGGCCCACTCGACTTCGCCCACGGCGAAGTCGAGCACGGCGTTGAACTCCGGCAGGTCGATGCGGTGGAAGCCTGGCGTTGAGGCGGGCCAGCGCTCGACGAGCGCCGCCGTCGCCTCCCCGATCCCGGGCCAGGCGGACAGGGCGCGGCGCGCCTGTTCGGCGTCCAGCGGATAGCCCTCGATCGAGAAGATGTGCAGTCGCCCGCCTTCGGGACGATGTCGCCGCCACAGATCGAGCAGGGCGGCGATGTTCAGCCCGCTGCCGAAGCCGAGTTCGGCGACCGTGAAATCCCGGCGACCCGCCCAGGCGTGCGGCAGGTCGGAGCCGTCCAGGAAGACAGCGCGCGTTTCGGCCAGTCCGTCTTCGGCGGAGAAATACACATCGCCGTACCGGCCCGACCGGGGCTCTCCGGCCTCGGTCCAGACCAGCTGCGGGTCGCGGTCATCCGTTTCGGTCATCGCGGGGTCTATAGGCGGCCGGAGCCGTCGCAGGCACGAAAAAAGGGACCGCCCGGAGGCGATCCCTTTCCGTCGGGCGACGCAGCGCGCCGCTCGAATACCGAGACCGTGAGGTCTTAGTGGGCGGCCGGCTTCTCAGCGGCCGGGGCAGCGGCGGCAGCCGGGGCCGGAGCCATGGCGGCGTCGGCGGCCGGAGCCATCGCGCCGGCAGCGGCGGAGGCGTCGGTCGCGGCGGCGGCGGCGTCGGCAGCGGCGGCATCAGCCGTCGCAGCAGCGTCCGTGGCGGTGTCGGCGGCGGCGGCGGCTTCACCGGCGGCGTCGGCGGCCTTTTCTTCAGCGGCGGGTTGGCAGGCGGCCAGGGCCAGAGCGGCGGCCGAAGCGGCAATCAGGGCAACGATGCGCATGGGGTTATCCTCCTAGGGGTTTTTTTGAGAGGGGTCGTCAGACCTCTCCACCCTTGAGATAACGGGATCGTGAGCGGATTCGCAAGCGAAATCTCACGCGTTCGTGATCGTCCGTGCACGCGGGCTTTTACGCCGCTGGAGCGGGGAGAAGCTCGTTGAAAAGTGGTCAGGCCTCGGCCGGATTCGCCGCGAGATGCTCTTCCATTTCGGAGAACGACGGCTGTGCGGACGAGGGGATGTCGCCCCGCCCGATCTCTACGGAAATCTGGGCGGCGTTGCCGTGCAGGTGGGCGACCAGCACCGACTGGATGATCTTGTAGAAGGACGCTTCCTCGTCGACGATCGCCTGCAGGCGCGCGGCCAGTGGTCCGACCAGGCCATAGGCCAGGAACACGCCCATGAAGGTGCCGACCAAGGCGCCACCGATCATGCCGCCCAGGACTTCCGGCGGCTCGGTGATCGAGCCCATGGTCTTGATCACCCCCAGCACGGCCGCGACGATGCCCAGGGCGGGCAGGGCGTCGGCCATGGCCTGAAGCGCGTGCGGCGCTCCGGCGGCCTCGTGGTGGTGTTTCTCCAGCTGTTTTTCCATCGCGTCCTCGATCTGGTGAGGATCCTCGAGGTTCATCGTCATCATCCGCAGGGTGTCGCAAATGAAGTCGGTGGCGAAATGGTCCTTCATGACCTTCGGGTATTTCTGGAAGATCGTGGACTCGCCCGGCTTCTCGATATGGCTTTCCAGGGCGATGACGCCCTTGGACTTCATCGTCTTGGTCAGTGCGAACAACAGGCTGAGCAGATCCTTGTAGTCCTGCTTCTTCCATTTCGGCCCGGCGAAGGCCTTGCCCAACCCGCCCAGGGCCGACTTCACCACCCCGATCGAGTTGGAGATCAGGAAGGCTGCGACGGCCGACCCGCCGATGGCCATCAACTCGTGCGGTGCGGCGTGGATGATGACGTCGAACTTGCCCCCGGCCAGGGCGTAGCTGCCGAACACCATGCCGAACAGCATGACGATGCCGATGATCTGAAACATGAAGCGGTCCGATGTCCCCGGGAGCAGAGGCCTCGACCTTCGGCGTTATTGATTAACGGCCGCTTATCTCTCGCCAAAAGCACTGCGACGGGAGAGGACTCTATAGCCGGTTGTTGCCGTTCTGGATCGCGGTGAACCCTTCACCGGTCAGCTTGGTGTAGCCGGACTTGCCGCCCCGTACGTAGACCTGACCGTCGATCTTCTCCGGATTGAAGCCGTCGGCGACCAGATCGACCTTGCGGTATTTGAACGTCCCGGTGGTTTCGATCGTCTTGGCCAGGCGGATGAACACCGGCCGGGCGTAGGGGGGCAGCTGTTCGTCGGCCCAGGCGGCGAAATCCCTGGCCGAGAACCGACCTTCGACCACCAGGGTGACCATGCCGGCCTTGCCTTCCGCGCCCGGCACGGGAACGCCATAGGCGATGACTTCCTTGACGCCCGGCGCATCCACCAGCCGTTGCTCGACCTCGGCCGTCGAGACGTTTTCCCCCTTCCAGCGGAAGGTGTCGCCGATCCGGTCGACGAAATAGAAATAGCCCTCGGAATCCTGGCGCATCAGGTCGCCGGTGCGGAACCAGCGATCCCCGCGCACGAAGACGTCGGTCAGGATCTTTTTCTCCGAAGCGGCCTTGTCGGCGTAACCGGAGAAGTCATGGCGGATGTCGTCGCTGATTTTGCCGATCGCCTCGCCGATCTCGCCGACCGACGCCTCGCTGACCAGACCGCTGGCGTTGCGGATCGGTTGCTCAGAATCGACGTCGAAGGCGACCAGACGGATGTTGATCTGTTTTTTCAGGAACCTGGGCACCCGTCCGATGGCGCCTTGCTTGCCGTCGAAGTTGAACAGCGAAACATTGCCCTCGGTGGAGCCGTAGAATTCGAGAATCTGGGGAATGGCGAAGCGGGATTGGAAGTCCGGCCAGACATCCGGACGCAGGCCGTTGCCGAAGGCGAGGCGAATCCTGTGGCCGCGCTCGTTGTCCTGGGGCGGGCAGTTGACCAGGTAGCGGCACAGTTCGCCGATATAGACGAACATCGTCGCGCCCGATGCGTTCACGTCATTCCAGAAGCTGGAGGCGGAGAATTTGCGCCTCAGGATCAGCCGGCCGCCGTTCAGCAGGGCAGGGCCCACCCCGACCAGACCCCCGGTCGAGTGATAGAGGGGCAGGACGTTGAGGATCCGGTCTGTCGGCGTCGATTCCGTGCAGCCGGCGAAGGCGCGCATATAGGTGCGGGCCCGGGCATGGTGGATGCGCGCCGCCTTGGGCATGCCGGTCGTGCCGGAGGTGTAGATATAGAGGGCGGTGTCGCGGTTGGTGATGCCGTCGCGGATGGCGCGGTTCGGCCGCACCGAGGATCCGCTGCGCACCGCGTTGTCGAGACCGCGCCGCTCGGACACCTCGTCGGCATCCTTCAGGCCCAGGACCCACAACATCATGGTGCGGGAGACGAAGGGCCGAGCCTCTTCGCAATTCCGCCAGGTCTCCTCGTCGGCCACCACCACGGCGACCCCGGCGATGTTGAGGCAGTGCGCCAGAGCCTGGCCGGTCAGGTTGGTGTTGATCAGGGCCGTGGCGATCCCGGCCTTGGAGAATCCCATCCAGGCGGCGATGTATTCCGCGCGATTGGTCATCACCAGACCGATGACGTCGGTTCGTCTCAGGTTCCGGCTGCGTGCCCAATGGGCATAGCGGTTGGCCATGCCGTCGAGGTCGCGATAGGTCAGCGAGCGGTGCTCGTCCTGGAGCGCGATGTTCTCCGAGAATTTGTCGACCGCTTCCTCGAAATCGTCGCAGACCAGGACATTGCTATCGAGAGCGATCGGCTTGATGCGTTTCAGCAGCCGACGCAGACCGGCCGCGAACTTGAGATCGCGTCGGATGTTGGCCGCCAAACCCATTGTCGCAGTCGCTCCGTATGCAGGCGTAGATCAGATGGTGATGAACAACCGGCGGGACGGGGTCAACCGGCAGGCGAATCCGTAACGGTGGTCGGCGCGGTTTCCGCCCGGGCGTGGCGCCTTTGCGTCGGCGCCGCAGGGGAAGGTATGCTGCGACACTCGGTCCCGGCACCTTCGCAGAACTGATCCACGGCGAATGGAAACGCCCCCGGTTTGCGCCGGGGGCTTTTTTGCTGTCCGCGGTGATCAGCGTGTCGGTGCGACCCGCCAGATCACATTGCCCACATCGTCGGCGACCAGAAGACCGCCCAGCCGATCGATATGGACCCCGACCGGCCGCCCCATGGCCTCGCCCTGTTCGTTAAGGAAGCCGGTGAGGAAGTCCTGGGGCGCGCCGCTCGGGACCCCGTTGGCGAAGGGCACGAAGATCACCTTGTACCCGGCCTTGGGTTCGCGGTTCCACGACCCGTGCTGGCCGACGAAGGCGCCGTGGCTGTAGGCGGCCGGGAAGGCGCTCCCGTCATAGAAGGTCAGGCCCAGCGACGCCGTGTGCGCGCCCAGCGCGTAGTCGGGCGCCAGGGCGGAGGCGACCTTGGCCGGATCCTGCGGCTGAACCCGTGC
This sequence comes from Brevundimonas sp., assembly GCF_027484365.1. Taxonomy (GTDB): domain Bacteria; phylum Pseudomonadota; class Alphaproteobacteria; order Caulobacterales; family Caulobacteraceae; genus Brevundimonas. Next base: position 70,853 of record NZ_JAIXTC010000031.1, read on the forward strand.
GTCCACCGTCTGGCCGTAATAGCTGTAGGGCCAGCCGTAGAAGCCGCCGTCCCGGACCGAGGTCATATAGTCCGGGACCAGGTCATTGCCGAGCTCGTCCCGCTCGTTGACCGCGACCCACAGGGCGCGACTGTCCGGCTGCCAGGCCAGACCGACGGGATTGCGCAAGCCCGAGGCGAACACCCGCTGGGCGCCCGTGGCGACGTCGATCTCGTGGATGGCGGCGCGCCCTGTCTCCTCGTCCATACCGTTCTCGCCGATGTTCGAGTTCGACCCGACGCCGACATAGAGTTTCGTCCCGTCGGCCGAGGCGACCAGACTCTTGGTCCAGTGGTGGTTCCGCCCGGCCGGCAGGTCGGCGATCTTTGTCGCCGGCACCGTGATCTGCGTCTGACCGGTCTGGTAGGGGAAGGCGACGACGGCGTCGGCATTGGCCACGAACAGCCGGTTCCCGACCAGGGCCATGCCGAACGGCGAGGTCAGGTTTTCAAGGAAGGTCGACTTCGTCTCCGCCATTCCGTCGCCGTCGGCATCGCGCAGCAGGATGATGCGATTTGGGCTCGGCGGCGCCGCACCCGCGCGCTTCATCACCAGACCCATCACCCAGCCGCGAATGCCGCCGGACTGGCCCTCGGGCCTGGGTGGCGCATTGGTTTCTGCGACCAGGATGTCGCCGTTGGGCAGGCGATAGAGCCAGCGGGGATGATCCAGGCCGCTGGCGAAGGCCTGGACCCGGAATCCCTGGGGCGCGGTCGGCATCACGCCCTCTGGCCAGCCGACCGCGGGGGCGATGTTCACGGTCGGCGCCAGCAGGTTCCGATGGGGATCGACCAGGGTCGGCCGGGCGCCGTAGGTCGAGCCCTCGGGCGCGACCGGCCCGCTTCCACAGGCCGCGAGCGTCAGGGCGGAGGCGCAGACGGCGAGCAGAAGAGGGCGGTGCGTCATAGGGCGTTTCCTAGAAGGCGGGGAATTCGAGGCGGCTGACATCATAGCCCAGGGCGCGAGCGCGCTCGACCAGTTCAGCGCGTTCGGCGGCGTCGGGAACCTCGCGCGTATAGATCCACAGCTTCTCGAACTTCGGATCGGCGGAGATGAACCAGCTGTAGTCCTCGGCATGATCCAGCACCCAGTATTCCCAGGTGATCAGACCGCCCAGATACCGCGCCCGGAGCTTGGCGTTGAAGCCGGGGTCGAGGATGGTGCCCGACGCTCCGATGGCCTTCTCGCGACCGTCAGGCGTGTCCTGCTGACAGGTGTCGCGCACCCCGATCCGGGTCGGTGACTGGATCACATAGTTGGTCGCCCCGGCCACGCAGCCGTCGGTCAGGCTCATGGGCAGGCGGGCGATCTCCAGCCAGCGGCCGGAATAGAACCGCTCCAGATCGACGGCGCGGGCGGGTTGGGGCGCGCGGACCTGATCGGCGGGGATGGAGGTGGCGCAGGCGCTGACGCCAAGGACCGCCACGGCGGCCATGACCAGGGTTCGGATCGACATCGGCAGTCCTCGCTTTGAATGGAAAACCACAGATACGAGGTCAGTTCCCCCGGCGGACGCGCGGGACCGTTCGGCCGCCGGATCTTTATGCCTCGGCGGCGAGCCTCCCCGATGGCGCAGGCGCCGAAAGCGACGAGCGCGATCGCTGTCCCTGTCGATCTGCCGGCTACATCGGCGGGGTCACGCCGTCCTTGCCCATCGCCAGAAACCCGGCAGACGTCGTCCCTTGCGGGATGACGGCGTACACCTTCTGGCCAACCGCCAATGAAGGTCTTTCGGTCGGTTCGAAACGCACGATCGGCGTCCCCTCGGGAACCGTGACGTCGGCCGTACCGCCCTCGTAGGAGATTGTCAGCATACGGCCGCCGGACGACGCTTCATTGCCGGCAACCGTGCCGTTGGTCATCGCGCTTTGGGCCGGGATTGTCCCGCTGGCCGTCGCGCTCTGGCTCTCGACCGTGCCGTTGGTCATCGCACTCGACACGACCGAACTGCCGCCGCGTGATGCGACAACGCCGGGTACGTCCCACTCATAGTGGCCCTCGCCGGCGCCGCGCATCGATTCAGGAAAAATCACCAGCTCCAGCGCTCGAAGCGCCGTCTTCGGACCCGTTGTCGCGGTCCCGACGAAATCGCCGTCCTGGAGGGTCGAAAGGCTGGATGCCACGACCCAGACAAATCGCGTTGTCGACGCTACCGGCACGGCGACCGTTCGGCCGTCCCAGGTCTGAACCGTCATCGACCCGTCCGTCACGGACTGGACTGTGCCGCGCACCCGCACGGTGCCGTTGGTCGCGTCAACGACCTCGGCCGCAGGCAGTGTCGGCGCCGGGGCGGAGCATGCCGCCAGCATCGCCAGCACGGTTGAGACGAGGGCAAGGTTTCTGATCGGTGTCATCATGCATCCGTTCGTCGGAGAGGGTCGGCGTTCGCCACCGGCTTCAGACCGAACCATGCACCTTCGTGGCGGCGCCCGCCATGGTCCGGCGTCTGCGACGAATGGTCCGCGATCATGGGCCGTGCGCCGGACGCGCACCAGACCCGGGCGAACGCGCGCGCGCCGTTCAGTGATCGGAGCCCGGACAACGGCCCTCGCATTGGCCGATCGCTAAACCCTGGCAGACTTTGACCCCGCCGGCCTAAGCCACCGCCTCGCCCACGATCGACCGCGCCACCGCCTCGGCCACCTTGATGCCGTCCACCGCCGCCGAGAGGATGCCGCCCGCATAGCCGGCGCCTTCGCCGGCCGGGAACAGGCCGCGCACGGTCAGGCTCTGGAAGTCGGTGCCGCGGGTCATGCGGATGGGGGAGGAGCTGCGGGTCTCGACGCCCGTCAGCACCGCCTGGGCGTCGTCATAGCGGGCGATCTTGCGGCCGAAGACGGGCAGGGCCTCGCGCATGGCGGCGATCACATAGTCGGGCATCAGGGGCGCCAGGTCGGTCGGCCGCACCCCCGGCTTGTAGCTGGGAACGACCTCTCCCAAAGCCGTCGAGGGGCGGCCCGCCAGGAAGTCGCCGACCAGCTGGCCCGGCGCGAAATAGTCGCCGCCGCCGGCCGCATAGGCGCGGGTCTCCAGATCACGCTGCAGCTCGATGCCCGCCAGCGGATGGTCGCTCCCGTAGTCTTCGGGCGAGATGCCGACCACGAAGCCGGAGTTGGCGTTCCGCTCGTTGCGCGAATACTGGCTCATGCCGTTGGTGACGACGCGGCCGGGCTCGCTGGTCGCCGCCACCACCGTCCCGCCTGGGCACATGCAGAAACTGTAGACGGTCCGCCCGTTCGAACAGTGGTGCGACAGCGTATAGGCCGCCGCGCCCAGATCGGGGTGTCCGGCGCAGGGGCCGAACATCGCCCGATCGATCCACGACTGCGGATGCTCGATCCGGAAGCCGATCGAGAACGGCTTGGCCTCGATATGGACGCCCCGGTCATACAGGGTCTGGAAGGTGTCGCGTGATGAATGGCCGATGGCGAAGACCACATGGTCGGCCTCCAGCGTCTCGCCGGTGTGCAGGCGCACGCCCCGGATGGCGCCCTTTTCCAGTTCGATGTCCGTGACCCGGTGCTCGAACCGGTATTCGCCGCCCAGGGCCTCGATCTTCTCGCGCATGGACTCGACCATGGTCACCAGGCGGAAGGTGCCGATGTGCGGGTGGGCCTCGGTCAGGATCTCCTCCGGCGCCCCGGCCGCGACGAACTCGTGCAGCACCTTGCGCGCCAGGAAGCGCGGATCCTTGATCTGGCTGTAGAGCTTGCCGTCGGAGAAGGTGCCCGCGCCGCCCTCGCCGTACTGGACGTTGGACTCCGGATGGAGCTTGCCCTTGCGCCACAGTTCCCAGGTATCCTTCGTCCGCTCACGGACCACCTTGCCGCGGTCGAGAATGATCGGCCTGAAGCCCATCTCGGCCAGGATCAGTCCGACGAACAGACCGCAAGGCCCGGCCCCGATCACGACGGGCCTCAGGCGCTGTTCCTTTGGCGCCACCGCGACGTGCCGATAGGCGACGTCCGGCGTGGGCTGCACATGCGGGTCCCTGGCGAACCGGGCCAGCACCGCCGCCTCGTTCCGGACTTCGACGTCGAGGATATAGACCTTCAGGATCGCCGACTTCTTGCGTGCGTCATGCGCCCGCTTCCACACCGACCACGAGATCAGATCATGCGCGGGGACGCCCAGGCGCGCGGCGATCGCGGCGGGCAGGGCCTCCGGTGCGTGGTCGAGAGGCAGTTTGAGTTCGGACAGGCGCAACATCGGCGGCCTTGTAGCGGCTCGTTACGCCGAGCGCATGAAGAAGATCGGCGTCGCCTTTTCGGCGAAGCGTCAAAGACCGCTCCCGACCCTTTGCGGTCGCTGAATTCGTCCCGACAGCGCTCGCTGAAAAGGCAACCCCGGCTGCGTCCCAAACTTGGGACGCTGAGGCGCGAGAACGACATTGACCGCCGAGGGCCCTCCCGGTTGGATGCGCGCGCATGGAGAAGATCCCGTGTTTTCAAAACATGGGGGATACCGTGTTCGATCGTCTCAGCGCCGTCATCGTCGCGCCTGTCTGTTCTCCCGCCGGCGCCGTTCCTGGAAGGCTCTTCGCCTTGTGGGTCGCGGTAGTCGCGATTCTGGGACTGGGCGTCTTGACGACGATTGCGATGCAGCTGCCTCCCCCGGTGCAGCCGCCCGCCGGGCTATCTCGCAGCGACTGGACCCAGATCCGCACGGCCGTCGTCGCGGACGCCTACGACGCAGTCGGGAATGAGGCCGGGGTTCTGTCCGCCCCCAATTCCGCCAACGGATTTGAGGCGCGGTTCGACGCCGACGGGTTTGCACTGGCCTCCGAGGCGGACGGCTGGCGCCTGCCGGTGCGGTTCGCCGGCCATGGCTGGGCGGGCGCGATACTCCCGGCCGAAGCTGCCGACCCCACAGCGGACGGCGACCGGGTCGAATTCGACCGGGGCTCGGTGACCGAATGGTATCTGAACAAGCCGACAGGAGTGGAACAGGGCTTTACCATCGCCCGCGCCCCTGCCGGATCGGGCGACCGGCTGGAGGTGGCGCTGGACATCGGGGGCGGCTTCACCGCCCGTCCGGACGGGCGCGACGCCAAACTGATCCAGGCTTCGACCGGGACCGAAATCGACTATGATCATCTGGTCGTGACCGACGCCCGCGGACACACCTTGCCGTCGCGCATGGAGGTCGAAAGGCATCGCATCGTCCTCAGCGTCGACACCCGAGGGGCCGCCTTCCCGGTCGTCATCGATCCAACCTTTACCCAGCAACAGAAACTCCTGGCAGCCGATCGGCAAAGCAGCGCGCAGCTCGGCTTTTCGGTCGCAGTCTCCGGCGACACGGCTGTGGTCGGGGCCTTTGGAAATGGCGACGGCGGAACCACCGGAAACGGAGCAGCCTATGTGTTCATCCGCGCCGCCGGAGTCTGGACCCAGCAACAGAAGCTGCTGGCCACCGACAAGGCGAGCTTTGACGCGTTCGGCAGTTCCGTCGCTGTCTCGGGCGACACGGTGGTAGTCGGGGCCGCTTCGGAAGACGACAGCGGCACGACCGACAACGGTGCCGCCTATGTCTTCACCCGCGCCGGCAGCGTCTGGACCCAGCAACAGAAACTGCTGGCCGCCGACAAGGCGAACTTTGACCGCTTCGGCGTGTCCGTCGCCGTCTCGGGCGACACGGCAGTGATCGGGGCCAGCTCGGAAGGCGACAGCGGCACGACCGACAACGGTGCGGCCTATGTCTTCATCCGCACCGGCGGCGTCTGGGCCCAGCAACAGAAACTGCTGGCCGCCGACAAGGCGACCGGCGACTTCCTGGGCTATTCCGTCGCGGTCTCAGGCGACACGGCGGTGGTCGGGGCCGGCTCGGAAGACGACAGCGGCACGTTCGACAACGGCGCGGCCTATGTCTTCATCCGCACCGGAAGCGTCTGGACACAGCAACAAAAACTGCTGGCCCCCGACAAGGCGAGCGCCGACGAATTCGGCACGTCCGTCGCGGTTTCGGGAGACACGGCCCTGATCGGAGCCCAGTATGAAGCCGACAGCGGGACGACCGAAAACGGAGCGGCCTATGTCTTCACCCGAACCGGTGGGGTCTGGACCCAGCAGCAGAAACTGCTGGCCGCCGACAAGGCGAGTGGTGACAACTTCGGCTATTCCGTCGCGGTCTCGGGAGACACGGCCTTGGTCGGTGCCTATCGAGAAGACGACAGCGGCACGACCGACAACGGTGCGGCCTATGTCTTCTCCCGCGCCGGCGGGGTCTGGACCCAGCAGCCGAAGCTGCTGGCCGCGGACAAGGCAACCGACGACCGCTTCGGCACGTCCGTCGCGGTCTCGGGCGATACCGCCGTAGTCGGGGCCTGGCTGGAAGACGACAGCGGCGTGACCGACAATGGTGCGGCCTATGTCTTCACGGCCCCTGCGGCCCCGCCTGCCGCCGTGCCCACCCTCCCGCAATGGGCGATGATCCTTTTTGGCCTGATTTTGGCGGGCGGGGCGGCGACCTACATCCAGCGGCGACAAATGGCGGCCTAGCCAGCGCCGCTCCTGACTGGTGATCGGCCTAGCTGGCTACGGCGGGGCCATTGTCATGGCTGGATCCACACCTGGCAGACATCGGCCATGTCCGCTTGCGGGCTCCGAAATGTCAGCAGTTGGAGACTTCCCCGCCCTCACCACCTTGAGCCGCGACCGAACGTCTCCATATTGCGGCCACGGCGCCCGGCCGCTTTCAGGAGACGCGCCGCATGCCGGTCATCGACATCAAGGGCCTGAGCAAGACCTACGCCTCCGGGCTGCAGGCGCTGAAGCCCATCGACCTGGAGATCGGCAAGGGGGAAATCTTCGCCCTTCTGGGTCCGAACGGGGCGGGCAAGACGACGATGATCTCCATCGTCTGCGGCATCGTCACCCCCTCGACCGGCACGGTCACGGCCGACGGTCACGACATCAAAAGGGACTACCGCCAGGCGCGTATGAAGATCGGCCTGGTGCCCCAGGAACTGACCACCGACGCCTTCGAGACGGTGCTGGCCACGGTGACCCTGAGCCGGGGTCTGTTCGGCAAGGCGCCCAACCCCGGCTACATCGAACAGGTCCTCAAGGACCTGAGCCTGTGGGACAAGAAGGACGCCAAGATCATGACCCTGTCCGGCGGCATGAAGCGCCGGGTCATGATCGCCAAGGCTTTGAGCCACGAGCCCGACATCCTGTTCCTCGACGAACCGACCGCCGGCGTGGACGTCGAGCTGCGTCGTGACATGTGGAACCTGGTGCGTCGTCTGCGCGAGAGCGGCGTGACCATCATCCTGACCACCCACTATATCGAGGAGGCCGAGGAGATGGCCGACCGGGTCGGCGTCATCCTCAAGGGCGAACTGATCCTGGTCGAGGACAAGACCGAGCTGATGAAGAAGCTGGGCAAGAAGACCCTGACCCTGAACCTTCAGGACCCGCTGGAGACCATCCCGCCCGAGCTGGCCGAGTGGGACCTGACCCTGCGCGCCGAGGGCAATGAGCTGGAGTTCGTGTTCGATTCCAACGCCGGGAAGACCGGCGTGCCGTCCCTTCTGCGTCGCCTGTCGGACCTGGGCATCGCCTTCAAGGACCTGAACACCCGCCAGAGCTCTCTGGAGGACATCTTCGTCAGCCTGGTTCACCGCGAGCCTGCGCAAGACATTCGCGCGGGAGCCCACTGATGACCTTCAACGGTTATGGCGTCTGGGCCATCTACAAGTTCGAAATGGCGCGGGCGCTCCGCACCCTGTGGCAGTCGATCGTGACCCCGGTGATCACGACGGCCCTGTATTTCGTCGTCTTCGGCTCGGCCATCGGCAGCCGGATGACCGAGATCGACGGCGTGCCCTACGGCGCCTTCATCGTCCCCGGCCTGATCATGCTGAGCCTGTTCACCCAGTCGATCTTCAACGCCTCCTTCGGCATCTACTTCCCGAAGTTCACCGGCACCATCTACGAGCTTCTGTCGGCACCCGTGTCGCCGTTCGAGATCGTCCTGGCCTATGTCGGGGCGGCGGCGACCAAGTCTGCGGTTCTGGGCCTGATCATCCTCGCCACCGCCGCCCTGTTCGTGCCGCTTCAGATCCTGCACCCGGTCTGGATGCTGGCCATCCTGATCCTGATCGCCACGACCTTCAGCCTGTTCGGCTTCATCATCGGCATCTGGGCCCAGAGCTTTGAGCAGCTGAACTTCATCCCGATGCTGGTGGTGACGCCCCTGACCTTCCTCGGCGGTTCCTTCTATTCGATCCACATGCTGCCCGAGCCGTGGCGGACGATCACCCACTTCAACCCGGTGGTCTATCTGATCTCCGGCTTCCGCTGGAGCTTCTATGGCCAGGGCGACGTGCCGATCGTGTGGTCCCTCCTCGCGACATGCGGATTCCTGGTCGCCTGCCTCGCGGTCGTCGGCTGGATGTTCAAGACCGGCTATCGGCTCAAAACCTGACGGAGATGACAGATGACGACTGCGACCTGGAACGGGGTGGTGATCGCCCGCTCGGACGACACTGTGGTGGTCGAGGGCAACCACTATTTTCCGCGTGACGCCGTGGATCCGGCCGTGCTGACGGCCTCGACGACCACCTCGGTCTGCCCCTGGAAGGGGACGGCGTCCTACTACTCGCTGGTCGTGGATGGGAAGGAGAACAGGGACGCCGTCTGGTACTATCCCGAACCCAGGTCCGCCGCTGCCGAGATCGCCGACAGACTGGCCTTCTGGAAGGGAGTCGAGGTTCGCTGACGGTGCGGTCGGCTAAAGTCCTGACATTGGACGCCCCCGTCGTTCGCAGCTAAGACCGCTTCCATGTCGTCCGAGACCCCTTCAGACCCCCCCGCTGAAGACCGTCTGACCGAGCCGTTCTCGCGCGGCCGGATCGTGTGGTCGCGCCCGCCCCAGCCCGTGTTCCGCGTCGGCCCCCTGTCGCGTGTCGGCCCGGCCCCGGCCCCGGCCGCGCGTCCGGCCCTTCGCCCGGGCGCGGGCATCCTGACCGGCTCCATGGTTCCGCCGGCCCGGCCCGCGTCCCCCGCCGTCGAGGCCCTGCCCGATGCTCCGGTCGAGCCGCGCGTCGAAACCTTGGCTCCCCAGCCCGACCCTGTAGCGCCTGAACCCGTCGCTCCGGAGCCCGTGGTCGAAGCCGTCGCACCTGAGCCTGAGCCGGTCGCAGCCGCGCCGGCGCCGCAGGAAATCGTCATCGAACCGGACGCGCCGGAACCCGCCGTGACGGTCCCGCCGCCGCTCTCGACCGAGGCGAAGCCGGCGGCCAAACCGCGCGCCCTGCCTTCGGTGGTCGTGACCCCGGCGATCTATGCCTCTGTCGGCGCGGCTATGCAGAAGGTCGCCAAGGGCGACCGCTGGCCGATCGTCGCGGGCGTCGCGGCGCTTGTGGTCATCGGCGGCTTCATCTGGCTCGCCACCCTGCCGGCGCCCCAGCCCGTGGCCCCGGGGCCCACCCCGCTGGTCGCCGATGCGGCGCCGCTCGAGGGGACTATCCCGACCGGCGAGGTCGCGCCTGTGGCTGGCCGGCCCGCGCCGGTCCGCGCCGCCTCTGCGCCGGCCGCCGCTTCGCCCGTGACGGCCCAGCCGCGCCGCGCGTCGCCGATCCCGACCGCACCCGCCGTGGCGGTTCCGGCCGCGCCGACCGAGTCCGCGCCCCGGCCCTATATCGAGACCTCGCCCCTCGTTCTGGACCCGCCGACCCCGGCCGCTCCCGCGCCGACGAGCCCGGACGCGCCTGCCTCTACCGCGGCCCAGCCCTCGAACTAGGGCGTTCGCTCCCGGGGCTCAGCGCTCCGCGGCGCGGTAGGGCAGATAGCCCCGCTCGACCATCCGGCGCAGCCCCTCGTAGGCCTCCGACAACTCCTCGTAGACGGCGCGCATGTCGGCCAGTTTCTGGGCCTCGCCCGGGCCGATCGCGTTGCCTGACTCCGACAGGCGCAGCGCCTCGGCGATCCAGCGCGCCCGTGCTGTCGCGGCGCAGACGGCCAACCTCTGGAAGGCGGCCGGTTCGGTATGGTTCGCGCCCAGTCCCAGAACCTGCGGGATCACCTCCCGGTTCGAGACGAAGGCGGTGTAGTCGATCTGTTCCAGATGGCCGCGAAGCTTGCGCTGCTCCTGCGGGTCGGTGTCGCTGGGTTCGAAATGATCCCGGCGGCTGCGATAGCTGGACGTCATCATGCTGGACACTCTGGTCCTCCTCGGGCGGTCTCCCTGGGGAGAGCCTGCGCCCGACGGGTTAACGCCCCGTTGTAGGCCCATTTTGCGGCGACGCGGCCTGACGCGGCTGGTCCGGCGCGGTCCAGCCGGGGGGCAGGGGTTCCGACCAGCCCTCGGGCGCATCCTCCGACGGCGGGAAATAGCCGGTGGCCGAGCGGTAGCCGAGGATGTACCAGATCTCGATCAGGTAGCCGTGCAGCCGGGTCTGGTCCGCCGCGGGCCGTTTCGAGGCCGCCCCGATGGCCAGTCCCAGCCGCCCGGCGACGTCCGAGGCCTCCAGCGGCCCGTCCGGCTCGGCCAGGATGTCGTCGATGACCCCGTCGACCCAGGCCGACAGGGTCGCCCGGTTCTTCGGCCCCTTCGGCCCGGCATAGGTCCCGTCGGCGTGGAACTTGTCCTCGTCGCGCAGGGCCTGAAGCCGCGCCCGGATCTCCGCTCCCAGCATCGCCTGTTCCTCGTAGAGCGGCGCCGCCTTCGGCTTCCAGAACCGCCAGATCGCCCCGCCGGCGGCGAAACCGAGCAGGACGAGGGTCGCAAGGATGCGGGCGTAATGGGACATGGAGACCACTCTAGCGCAGGATGCCGGAACGCCCATATGCAACATGAACCGTTGCGGAGCCCCCTCCCATGACTGAAGCCATGACCAAACCCCTTCACATCGACTTCGTCTCCGACGTCGTCTGTCCCTGGTGCGTCGTCGGCCTCGGCGGGCTGGAGAGCGCGCTGGAGACCCTCGCCCCCGAGGGCATCACCGCCGAGATCGCCTTCCAGCCGTTCGAGTTGAACCCCGGCATGGCGCCCGAGGGCGAGAACGTCGGCGAGCATATCGCGGCCAAATACGGCTCCACCCCCGAACGGTCGGCGGCCAACCGCGCCATGATCACCGCCCGCGCGGCCGAGGCCTGGCCGGGTTTCGAGATGAAGATGACGGCGGACAGCCGCATCTGGAACACCTTCGACGCCCATCGCCTGCTGGCCTGGGCCGGCGAGAAGGGCGGCGAGCCCCAGAAGGCGCTCAAGGAAGCCCTGTTCCGCACCCATTTCACCGACGGCAATAACCTGACCGACGCCGGGGTCCTGACCCGGGCCGCCGAGGTCGCGGGCCTGGACCGCGTCGAGGCGGCCGAGGTGCTCGCCTCCGGCCGCTACGCCGCCGAGGTCCGGGCCGAACAGGCCCTGTGGCGCCAGCGCGGCATCAACTCGGTGCCTGCCGTCGTCGTCGAGGGCAAATACCTGATCTCCGGCGGCCAGCCCGCGGCGGTGTTCGCCGAGGCCCTGCGCAAGATCGCTGCGGAGACCGGCGCGGCGGCCTAGGCCGCCAGGCGCAGCTCGCTCTCCCTGGCCAGCTTGAAGCCGGCGACGAGGCGGGTGAGTTCGGCGGCTTCCTGACCCAGGTTGTGGCTGGCGGCCGTGGTCTCTTCGACCATGGCGGCGTTCTGCTGGGTCGCATTGTCCATCTGGTTGACCGCCGTATTGACCTCGGCGAGGCCCGTGGCCTGTTCGCGCGCGGCGCCGGCGATGTCGGACACCAGGTCCTCGATGCGGGCGAATTCCTCGACCACCCCGTTCAGGGACCGGCCGACCCGCGTGACCAGGCTGACCCCGCTCTGGACGCTGCCCGAGGACTGGGCGATCAGGCCCTTGATCTCCCGGGCCGCCTCCGCCGAGCGCTGGGCCAGGGCCCGGACTTCCTGGGCGACCACGGCGAAGCCGCGGCCGCTGTCCCCGGCGCGCGCCGCCTCGACCCCGGCGTTCAGGGCCAGGAGGTTGGTCTGGAAGGCGATCTCGTCGATGACGCCGATGATGTTGGAGATCTCGCGGGATGAGGCGTCGATCCGGCCCATGGCCTCGATCGCCTCTCCGGCCACGGCGCTGGACTCGCCCACGACCTGACGGCTGTGCGACATGGCCCCCTGGGCCTCGGCGGCGTTGTCGGCGGTCTGGCGGACGGTCGCGGTGACCTCGTCGAGGGCGGCGGCGGTCTGTTCGAGGCTGGCGGCCTGCTGTTCGGTGCGCTGCGACAGGTCGTCGGCCGCGGCGGCGATCTCGCGCGCGCCGCCGTCGACGGCCCGGGCCCCGGCCACGACGTGGGAGAGGGTGTCCTCGAGCGCGCGGATCGAGCGGTTGAAGTTGATCCGCAGTTCCTCGAACTCCTCCGGGAAGGGGTCGGCGATGCCGTGGCTCAGATCGCCGTCGGCGAGGGCGCTGAGGCCTTCGGCGAGGGCGGCGACCACCTGTTCGCGCCGGCGCGCCTCGCTTTCGGTCCGGGCGTACTGGCCGTCCCGCTCCTGCTGCAGCTCGGTGTCGCGCGCTTCCTGGGCCAGGCGGGCGGCGCGGCGCTCCAGCACCGCCTCGCGGAACACCCCGACCGAGCGGGCCATGTCGCCGATCTCGTCGGTGCGGTTCCGGTGCGGCGCCTCCTTCTCATAGTCGCCCCCGGCCAGACGGCCCATATAGCCGGTCATGCTGAGCACCGGACGCACAACCCGGCGGCGCAGGATCAGGATCCCGCCGATGACGACGATCAGCATCATCAGGGAGGTGACGGCCAGAAGGACGTAGATCCAGTTGCTCATCTGGTGCGCCGCCTCGACCCGGCTTTCGGCATGGGCCGTGGCGTCGGCGGCCAGCGAATAGATCACGGTCCGGTGCGCCTGATAGTGGCCGCTCAGGGTGACGATCGCCGCATCCATGGTCGCGACGTCGCCCGTCCTCAGGGCCGGCAGGAACGACTGGTCCACGACCGTCCAGAATTTCTGCGCCTCGGCGTCGGACAGGGACAGCTCGGACCGGATCTTGGGCGTCATGGGCTGTGCCGCCCAGTACTGGAGACGGGCGTCATATTCACCGTGCAGACGGGTCAGTTCCGCTTCGATTTCCCGGGCCTTGTCCAGTTCGTCAGGACCCCGGTGGGCGGTGAGCAGGGATTCCACGACATAGAGGGGCGGGGGCAGGACGTCGGCCAGAAGGACCTGGGCCTGGGACTGTTCCTGCGAGATCGGCCCGCCGACGCGCAGGGTCATCAGCGAAAAGACCGCCGCCCCGGTCGTCAGGACGAAGCCGCCGATCAGGAGGGCCGCGAAGAGGTTGAGGACGCCGCTGACCCGAATTGACATCATATATCCGTCGGAAAACTGTGTTCGCAGTTTTCTGGGCCATCGGGTTTAACGTCGGGTGAATGACACCGGGTGAACACTATCGGAGTCGCGCCAGTAACTATGAAATCCCCATTCTCGGGACATTCATCATGTATTGGGCAAGATTAAATCCTGAGTTGTTCTCTATTGCCCGGCCCGGTGGTGCGGTCCGCACGCCAGAACACCGTCCGAAGCGTCCGAAGCGTCCGAAGCGTCCGGATCGGGCGCATCCCCGGCCTCCCGGTCCTCCAGCCGCCAGCGGATCGCCTCATAGCGTTCGTGCTGGCGCGCCTCTTCGGCCTCGACCTCGGCCATGGTCAGCTGCACCCGGCGCCAGCGCAGCGCCTCGACCGCGTCGCCGCGCATCACCGCCCGCATCATCCGCCGGTGGGCGATATAGCCCAGCTCCTCGAGATCGACCCGGTCGAGGTCGTCGTTGACCCGCAGGTCCAGCTCGACGCCCTCGTCCCACGGGTCCAGCCGGTCCGTCGGGGTCCAGGGCTGATCCGCCCGCCGCCAGCCCTCGCGCGCCGCCCGATCGCGCAGCGAGGTCAGCCCGACCCCGTGCCGGCGACAGCACTCCGGCGCCGACCACCCCGCCAGATACGCCTCCCGCACCCGCGCCCAGACCTCGTCCGGCGGCGACTTCCGCCCCTGGAGTTCTTCGCTCATGTCCCTCTCCCGATGAAAGGGAACAGTGTGAGGCCGTTTCAGGGGGTGATGGGCATAAGGCCTCTGAATAGAGCCGGGCCTTGTTTGGATTGGGGAATTCGGGGGATGTGTTGATGGGTATGGGGCGAACTTTCGTCATCCTCCGGCGCCGCGCGCCTTCGCCCGGAATGACGAAAGAAGGCCGATCAATCCTCTTCCGGCGGGGGAACCCAGTCCGGATCATGGACCGGATACCAGTCGGCCGCGAGGTCCAGCCAGTCGGGGTTCGCGTCCTCGATCAGCTTCAGCTTCCAGTCGCGCTTCCAGCCCTTGATCCGCTTCTCGCGCCGGATCGCATCGACCACCCATTGGTGCTGCTCGTACCACACCAGTTGCGTGCAGCCCTTCGTCTTCGAATGGCCATCGAACGTCCCGTTCCTGTGCTTCCAAACCCGCGCCTGGAGGTTCGACGTCATCCCGACATAGGTCGCACCATTGCGCCCGTTCGCCATGATGTAGGTTGCAATGAAGGGGCGACGTGTCCGCATCCGTGCAATCTACACGTGTTTACCCCTTTCGTCATTCCGGGCGCACCCCGGCGAAAGCCGGGGGAAGACCCGGAACAGGGCGGCGCCGCAGCGAAGCGAAGGCGAAAGGGTTCAGCGAACGCATGCGCGACAGCTTCGCGCTCTCGCGCGCCGCCTCGTTCCGGGTCTCCGGCGCAAGCGCGCCTCCGCCCGGAATGACGAAAGATAAGAGATCACGCCGGGAGAGGGATCAACTCGTCCGCCGGTACGTCCCCCGCCCGTTGAAGTCCAGCCACCCCATGTCCCGCAGCACCTGAAGCTGCTGCCTGATCTTCGGCCGGACGTTGTTGTTGTTCGGATAGATCGCCGCCAGCCGCGCCTCGAACCCATAGACCTCGGCCAGGGTGAAGTCCGGCCGACCGATGTCCTCGACGCATTTCGACACATCGAGCAGCCAGCCCCGCGCGGTCGGCGTCGCGTCGCGCAGGAACAGCGTCGCCCGCCACTGGTCCAGCACGGCCCGTTTCGCCACATGCGCCCCGGCCCGGATCAACGGGATACGCCCCGCCAGCGGCACCTGGCCGATCAGGATGTTGCACCCCTGCCAGCCCGCGCGACGCGCCGTCATCGACAGCGGCTTGCGCGGCTCGATGATCGCTTCGGTGAAGAAGTGGCTCGGCACGACAATCAGGTCGGTGACGCGGGTGCGGGCCTTGTCATAGCCCATGACCATCAGGCTGGGATTGTTCGCCGCCGCCAGCCGCGCCTTCATCGCGCCCCAGGCGCCGTTGACCAGCTTGGCATCGATCCGGCCCTTGGTGGCCTTGAGTTCGTATTCCTCGGCGCAGTCGCCGCAATGGAAGTCGGCCACCGGCGAGTTGGCCGCGAAGGCGGTCAGGCGCGTCGCGCCGCAGCTGGGACAGAAGGCGTTGGCGGCGACCCATCCCTCGCTCAGGACGCGGGCGTTCTGCGTCGGCCCCTTGAAGACCGCCGCCTCTTCGGCGAAGCCGAGCGTGCTCCAGGGGACGTCGTCTTCGGCCATGCGGGCAGCATGGCCGTGCCTTGGTTAGTCAGCCCTTACCGCAGACGGTGGATTCGATCTCTTCGCCATGGGCATCGAGGGTCACGACGCGGGCGGCATCGAACTCCACGGTGCCCTGCTCAATCCATTTGATCTCCGGGCCGCCCTCGTATGCGATCTCGGCGGCCTCTTCCGGCGAGTCGGCTTCGACCTCGGCGGTGTAGTCGACGTAGGCGTCGACGCGGCTCAGGACGGTGAACTTCGGCACGGCTTTCCCCTTGTCAGCAGAACAAAGGGATCCATAACAATGGGATATAGGCAAGCGGCACCCTGCCAAACTAGGGGTAGCCGTGCCGATAGGCACCTGCCGGGTGAAGCTGAACAGCGTCATCGACCCCAACGCCTCCAACGTGACACTGCACACCTGAGCCGTGCGCCGCGTGCTGGGGCACTTGTTGACAGTAGAGCGGTTCTAGCCGTCCGGGCGATCCTGCGAAGACGCAGCTTTTGACTAGCGCCCCCTCCCCCCTACAGCCGTCCCTTCCTGAACCGCTCCTGCGCCTCCGCCTGCGCCTCTTTCCGCCACCGCTTCGGCGCCGAGGCATCCACGTCCTGGCCGTCCCCGGTCAGGATCTCGTTGGCGAACTCCAGGTCGAGCAGTTTGAGCTTCTTGATCTCGTCGCGGAGGCGGCCGGCCTCCTCGAACTCCAGATTGCTGGCGGCCTCGCGCATCCTGCCTTCCATGTCGCGCAGGGTGGCCTGGAAGTTGTTGCCGATGAAGGGACGGCTGTCCTCCTTGACGCCCGTGACGGGGATCAGGACGCGGTCCTTCTCGTAGGGGCTGTCGAGGATCTCCTTTATGTCGCGCTTGACGCTGGCCGGGGTGATGCCGTGTTCGGCGTTGTAGGCCTGCTGCCGTTCGCGGCGGCGGTTGGTCTCGGCGATGGCGCGCTCCATCGAGCCGGTCATCCGGTCGGCATAGAGGATGACGCGGCCGTCGACGTTGCGGGCGGCGCGGCCGATGGTCTGGATCAGGGAGGTCTCGGAGCGCAGGAAGCCCTCCTTGTCCGCGTCGAGGATGGCGACCAGGCCGCACTCGGGGATGTCGAGCCCCTCGCGCAGAAGGTTGATGCCGATCAGGACGTCGAAGCTGCCGAGGCGCAGGTCGCGGATGATCTCGATCCGCTCCATCGTATCGACGTCGGAGTGCATGTAGCGCACGCGCACGCCCTGTTCGTGCATGTATTCCGTCAGGTCCTCGGCCATCTTCTTGGTCAGGACGGTGACCAGGGAGCGGTAGCCATCGCGGGCGACCTGTTTGACCTCGTCGATGACGTCGTCGACCTGGTTGCGGGTCTGGCCGGAGACGGGTCGGATCTCCACCGGCGGGTCGATCAGGCCGGTCGGGCGGATGACCTGTTCGACGAAGACGCCGCCCGTCTGTTCCATCTCCCAGGTCTGGGGCGTGGCCGAGACGTGGATGGTCTGGGGCCGCATCGCCTCCCATTCGTCGAACTTGAGCGGGCGGTTGTCGATGCAGGAGGGCAGGCGGAAGCCGTATTCCGCCAGGGTCGATTTGCGGCGGTAGTCGCCCCGGAACATGCCGTTGATCTGGCCGATGGTGACGTGGCTCTCGTCCACGAACAGCAGGGCGTTGTCGGGGATGTATTCGAAGAAGGTCGGCGGCGGCTCGCCGGGCGCCCGGCCGGTCAGCCAGCGGCTGTAGTTCTCGATGCCGGCGCAGGAGCCGGTGGCCTCCATCATCTCCAGGTCGAAGCGGACCCGCTGTTCGAGACGCTGGGCCTCCAGCAGTTTCCCGTTCTCGACCATCCAGTCGAGCGTCTCCTTGAGCTCGGCCTTGATGCCGCCGAGCGCCTGGTTCAGCGTCGGCCGCGGGGTGACGTAGTGGGAGGCGGCGTAGACGGTGATCTCCTGCAGGTCGGCGGTCTTCCGGCCGGTCAGGGGGTCGAACTCCTGGATGGATTCGATCTCGTCGCCGAACAGGGAGACGCGCCAGGCGCGGTCCTCCTGGTGCACCGGGAAGATCTCGACCGTGTCGCCGCGCTTCCTGAACATGCCGCGCTCGAAGTTCAGGTCGTTGCGCTTGTACTGCAGCGCGATCAGGTCGGCCCGCAGCTTGGACTCATCAATCTGGTCCCCGACCTTCAGGTCGAAGGTCATGGCCGTATAGGTCTCCACCGACCCGATGCCGTAGATGCAGCTGACCGAGGCCACCACGATCACATCGTCCCGCTCGAGGATCGACCGCGTCGCCGAATGCCGCATCCGGTCGATCTGCTCGTTAATCGAGCTGTCCTTCTCGATGTAGGTGTCCGTACGCGGAACATAGGCTTCCGGCTGGTAGTAGTCGTAGTAGCTGACGAAATACTCGACCGCATTGTCCGGGAAGAAGGACTTGAACTCGCTGTAGAGCTGGGCGGCGAGGGTCTTGTTGGGGGCGAGGATGAGCGCGGGGCGCTGGGTCTGTTCGATCACCTTGGCCATGGTGAAGGTCTTGCCCGAGCCGGTGACTCCGAGCAGGACCTGGTCGCGGTCGCCGGCCTCGGCCTGGGCGACGAGTTCGGCGATGGCGGTCGGCTGGTCGCCGGCGGGGGTGTAGCTGGTCTCCAGCCGGAACCGGCCGCCCTTCTTCTTGCCGTCGTGAGAGGGGCGGTGGGGGACCCAGTCGTCCGGCTTGCCGGGGGCCTCTTCCGGCGTCAGGCGCGGCCCGGTGACCGGGGCGAACATCGGCATGTTCGACATCGCCCGTCCCCCGGTCGAGCCGGAGGATGACGCGGCGTCCCCGTCCCGCAGGAAGGCCGACGGCGCTTCCGTCAGTCCCTGGTTCGGCACGTGAACGGGCTTCTTGATGACGGGGGCCGAGCCCTTGGGGGTCGAGGAACGGTTCATGAACGGAACTTAGTGCGCGACGGGGGATGTCGCCAGTCAACGCGCGGGCGGCCGGTGCGGATGCTGACAGCAGGGTGTCAGCAGGCTCGATCGGCGAATCCTGTCAGGATCGGCCCATGTCCGGAACGTCACGCCTCGCGGTCGCCCTTGCGCTCGTCGCCTTGTCGGGCTGTGGCCGTCTGATCCCGAACACCGCCCCTCCGCCCGGCTACACGCCCTACGCCCCGGCGCCGAACCCCGGGCCGTCGGCCTATGTCGCCCCCGGCGCAGGGGTGATCGATCAGCCGGTCGACAGCAGAACGTTCGGTCGCGTCCAGCAGGCGACGCGGACCCTGGCGCAATGCGAGGCGGAACTGGCGGCGGCGCGTGTGACCTTCTCGCCGACGCCGGATCGGGTGAACTCCGCGACCTGCGGCCTGACGGCGGCGGGGGTGCTGGGACCGGACATGGGCACCGTGGCCCGGATGGCCCCTGCGGACGTGACCATGACCTGCGCCCTCGCCGCAGCGGTCAGCGTCTGGCGACGACAGTCGGTGGAGCCGGCGGCGCGCGAGCTGCTCGGCTCCGACGTGGTCGAGATCGAGCACATGGGGGTCTATGCCTGCCGGGGTGTACGCACCGACGCGGGCTCGACCTCGCGTCCCAGCGCTCATTCGCGGGCGGCGGCGCTGGACTTCTCGGGCGTTCGGCTAAGGGATGGGCGCCGGATCACGGTGGCGGGCGACTGGAACGACGGCACGCCCGAGGCGCGGTTCCTGCACCGTATCCGTGACGAGGGCTGCCGCGTCTTCGGCACGGTCCTCAGCCCCGACTACAATGCGGTCCACCACGACCACCTGCACCTGGAGGCGGAGCAGGGACGGCTGTGCCGTTGACCTCAGCCCGGCGCCGGGTCGTGGCGGGCGGCGTCCGCATCGATGCGGATGTTGGCGACGTGGCGTAGCTGCAGGCTGTCGTCCCGGCCCGAGAAGACCAAGGTCATGCGGTTGGTCTCCGCCACGACCCGCTGCCCTGACGGCGTGGTGTAGTCGCCCAGCACCCAGCGGGCGACGCAGACCCGGATCTCCGGTGCGATCTCGGTGACGCTGTCCACCCCCAGCAGGGTCAGGGGGACATCGCGGAACATGATGGCGAAGAAGACCTCGTGAGCATGGATCACGGCAGGCAGGCCCTTCCAGTGCATCCCGACGACATTGACCCAGTGCAGATCGGGAGCGGCGCGGGCGTACATGGCGGCGACGTCATTGGCGTTCCAGGCCGCTGCGTGCTGGTCCAGCCAGGCCTGGATATCAGCAGGGGCGTCGGCCGAGGGCTGGGCGAGGGCGGTCATGGCGGTTCCTGCGACAGGGAGGGAAAACAGGCCGAGAAGGGCGTGGCGGCGGTGCATTGTGACGTCTCCGTTCGGACCGAGCCCACTCAGCCACGCCGGAGCCCGGGCGGGCTAGGACGGATCGGTCATGCGCGGATGATCGGCAGCGGCGAGGCGAACCCGCCGGGGGCGGTTCCGGCGAAGGCATGGAAGTCCCGCTGGAGATGGGACTGGTCGAAATAGCCGTGCTCCTGGGCCAGGGCGGCCCAGTTGCGGGACGGCTCGCGAGCGCGATCCGCCACCATCGCGTCGAACCGCACGATGCGGGCATAGAGTTTCGGCGGGACCCCGACCTGGGCAGTGAAGCGGCGATGGAACTGGCGCTCGCCCAGACCCGCGCGTTCGGCCAGGACGTCGACGCGAACCGCGCCGCGCATCCGGCGCAGGATGTCCGCCGCCTGATCGACCGAATCGCGAGGGCGTGCGTCCTGCATCCTCATTGACAGCCAGGCCTCGGCCGCAGCGACACGACCCTCGAACCCGGATGCGGCCTGGACCATGGCCCGCAACTCTGAAAGCGTCGCGCCGCCCACCTGATCCGCGGCGTGGGCGGCGTCGGCCATCTCCTTCATCGGCAGCCCCAGCAGCCGGTTCAGGCCTCCAGCCTGAAACTGGATATTGAAGGCACAGATTTCGCCGCGCATCAGCAAATCGGTGTGGCGTCGGGTCTGGGGGCCCACGATCACGGCGTCCGGCGCCGCCGCGAACCCGGACCCCACATCGGCCCAATAGGGCGTGGCCGTGTAGATCTCGATGAAGGCGTTCGGACGCGCCGTCAGCGGCAACACCACGCCCGGACCGGACAGGACGCCTGTCCGTTCCTGATAGCCGCGAACGACACCGCGAAGGCGGGCGGCGGCCGGCTGGCGACGATAGGCGAGCATGACGACAGCCTAGCCGAAGGATGTGTCGATGATCTACCGCCGGCCGCCGGCTCCGGAACGGTCGGGGTTCAGTCTAGCGGCGGACGCGCGCCTGGACTTCGAGCTCGCCGAGGCGGCGTTCCAGATAGGCGGTGTCGTCGCTGGACGGGCGCGTCCGCGAATAGGCCGCCTCCAGCCGGGTCAGGTCCTCCAGCTGGACGCGGACGGCGTCCTGCTGGCCGCGCGGCAGGCTGTAGAGCGCCCGTTCGATGGCCGTCAGGCGATCACGCGGGGTCTGCTGCCAGCCGCCGCCGTTGCCGTAGTTGCCGCCCGGAATGCGGGAATCGATGGCGTCGAGGCGGGCCTCGATGTCCTGACGCTCGCGGGCGCTGAGACCGTCACGCTGGAAGCCGGCCTCGGCCGCGACGATGGCGGCATAGTCGCTGCGCAGGCGGGTGGCCTCGGTGCGGGTCAGGGTGCGGGCGTTGACCGCGGCGGTGACCCAGGCGTCGAAGTCGGCGCGGCCGTCGGCCGCCGACTGGTAGCCGCCGATGTCGTCGCCATAGCCGCCGTCCTCAAGCGCCGAGGTCAGGGCGTTGTAGCGGGTGGTCAGGTCCTGCCGCTCCTGGGTGGTGAAGCGGCCGTCCTGGCCGTAGCGGGCTTCCAGCTGGACCAGGGCGTCATAGTCCGTGCGGATCCGGTCGGCGGACCAGGACGACAGGGCGCCCGAGCGGACCTGGGCGTCGAGGCGGGTGTTGAAGGTGGCCTGCTGGGCGCCGAGGGCGCGGCGGCCGCGGCTCCATTCGCCGTCGATCGAACCGCTCGTCTGGGCGCCGAACAGGTTCTGCAGGATCTGGCCGAAGACGTCCTGGCCGGTCGACGGCTGCGAGCCGGACTGGCCATACGGCGTCTGGGTCTGGCCGTACGGCGTCTGGGCCTGGGCGAGGGGGGCCATCGAGAGAACGACAGCGCCGGCCGCGAGGGCCGTGAAGGTCTTGATCGAATTCATGGGGTGCTCTCCGGCGGTTTCGCCTGTGTCCGGTCAGCAGAACGGCGTGCGGCGGGTAAGGTTGCCGTGCGTCTCGCTCGCCACGATGCGACAGGCGCCCGGGCTGCCCCCGTGCTAGGGTCGCGCCATGACCGATCAGACCGACCCGACCGCAACGCCCTCGACCGACGGTCCGGCAGGTGAGACGCCGGCGCAGAAGGCGTTGCGGCTGAAGACCGCGAAGCTGGATGCCCGGCCGAAGCCGCCCCGCGGCGGGCGATTCCAGCGCGAGCAGGCGGCGGGCGTCACGCCAGGCGCCAACCGCCCCTGGACCCACAAATAGGCCGCTCGCCGGTCTTCAATGCTGTCCGATTTCCGCGAGACTCCCGCGGCGAAGCGCGGCATGTTTGCGGGAACAAAAGGAGATCATCGATGTCGGCTTCCGAGACGTTCCGCGCCCTGCACGGCTTCGGCCTGCTGATCCTTCCGAACGCCTGGGACGCGGCCTCGACCGCCCTGTCGATCGCGGCGGGGGCGAAGGCGGTGGCGACGACCAGTGCAGGCGTGGCCTGGGCGCTGGGCTGGCCCGACGGGGCGATGCCGCCCGAGAGCGAACTGCTCGGCGCCCTGGCGCGGATGGTGCGGGTGGCGGGCGAGGTTCCGGTCAGTGCGGACGTCGAGGGCGGATTTTCTGATGATCCGAAGGCGGTCGCGGACTTCGTGCGGCGGACCCGGGAGACGGGCGCGGTCGGGATCAACATCGAGGACGCGGACGGGACGGCGGAGGCTCTGGCCGACAAGATCGCGGCGGTGCGTGCGGCTGTGGGATCGGACCTGTTCATCAACGCGCGCTGCGATCTGTGGCTGCGGGGGATCGGGCCGGTCGAGGGACGGCTCGAGGAGGCGGCGCGGCGCGCGGCGCTATACAGGGCGGCCGGGGCCGATGGCCTGTTCATGCCGGGCGTGACCGATGCGGGCGCGATCACCGCCCTGGTGGACCTGGGCCTGCCGCTGAATCTGCTGGCGCGGCCGGCGCTCCCGGATGCGAAGGGGCTTGAGGCGCTGGGGGTGCGTCGGCTCAGCGCCGGTTCGAACATCGCGGCAGCGGCCTATGCGACGGCCGATCGGCTGACGCGCGGTTTCCTCGCGGACGGGGATTCGAAGCCGCAGGCGGCCGAGGCGATGGACTATGGCGCGCTGAACGCCCTGATGAAGACGTGAAGCTGATCGCGTCCGAGGTCGCCTCGCCGATCGGGGCACTGGCGCTCGCCGTCGACGTGGCCGGGCGGCTGAGGGGCGTGTCCTTCGGCGACGGGCTCAGGCGGGCGATGGCGCGGGAGTACCCCGGCGTCGTTCTCACCGAAGGCGCGGCGCCAGAAGCGGTGACCGGAGCCCTGGCCGACTATTTCGCCGGGGCCCGGACAGCCCTGATGCGGATCGACTGGACGCTCGACGGGGCGGCTGCGGGCGACGGGTTCCAGGCCCGGGTCTGGCGGTCGCTTTGGGAGCTCCCGGTGGGCCAGACGATCTCCTATGGCGAGATGGCGCGTCGGGCCGGGGAGCCGGGCGCGGCCCAGGCGGCGGGGGTGGCGCTGAACCGGAACCCCATCCCGCTGGTCCTTGCCTGCCACCGCGTCGTGGGCGCTGACGGGGCCATGGTCGGGTTCGGCGGCGGACTGGAGCGCAAGACCTGGCTGTTGCGGCACGAAGGGGCTCTGCTGATCTGACGACTTGACGCCATGTAACCTATAGGTGATATGTAACCCCAAGGTGACAAGTCGGGACGAGTGAAGATGACCAACGCGCGCAATCGCAGCGACGACCGGCCGGTCCGGGGCCGCGGCTGGAAATACATGGCCGGCCTTGTCGCGGCGGGCCTCGGTGCCGGTATGGCGGTGGTCGGCCTGAATCCGGGCGCGACACGTCTGGGTGACGTCTTCTCCGATGCCAATGCGGGGATCGTGACAGGCATCGGCATCGGTCTCTTCGTGGTCGGGCTGATGATCGCCTGGAAGCTGCGGCCCGGCGGTCCGGCCTCGCGCGGCGAGGACGAGCCGGGCAAGCGCGAACGGATGCAGGCGCAGCGGTCGATGCTGCTGTGGCTGTTCCCGATCGTCACCCTGATCTTCCTTTACCAGTCGACCCGGGCGATCCCGCTGATCCTCGCCGGTGACGACGCCGTCTCGAACTATATGAGTGTCCTTCTGCCGGTTCTCTACGCCTGGCTGGCGGCATCGGTGACCATGGGCTGGGACGGAAACTCGCGGAAAAACCGCCGCTACCTTGAGGATGAGCTGACGCAGGTGCTTCGTGCCCGGGCGATCGTCTGGGCCTTTCTGGTCCTGATGTCGGGGACGACCATCGCTCTCGGGCTCGGCCTGTGGCGGCTGGAGCTCGGCCTCGTCGCATTGCCGTTCGCCCTCGCGGCCGCGGGGGCGACGGCGGGTCTGCGCTTCGCCTGGCTCGATCGGGAGGCCGGGCGCGACGATGGGTGATCCCCGTCTGGCCTCGCGCCTCAAGGAAGTTCGCACGGCCGCGGGCCTGACCCAGGCGGAACTGGCCGAGCGGGCCGGGGTGTCCCGCAAGACGGTGAACACGGTCGAGAACGGGGTCTTCATCCCCTCGACCCTGCTCGCGCTGGAGCTGGCGCGGGCGCTGGATACGACGGTTGAGGGGCTGTTCTTCCTCGTCGACTGACCCCTGGATTGAAATGGACGGCCGGCGAGGCATCCCTCTCCGGCCTTCGGCTTGACTTCCTCACACAGTATGTCGCATACACTGTGTGTCACACACTATGTGACGTGAAGGACGGGCCGCGTGACCATCGACGCCGAACTCTTCGAAAGCATGCGGCTGGAGCTGCGGCGGGGATCGCTGGTGCTGGCGGTCCTCGCCTGCCTGCGGACCGAACGCTACGGCTACACCCTGCGTCAGGCCCTGGCCGCCGACGGGCTGGAGATGGAGGAATCCACCCTCTATCCGCTGCTCCGCCGGCTTGAGAGCCAGGGGTTGCTGCTGAGCGAATGGCGCGAGGAGGAGAAGCGGCGAAAGCGCTTCTACCTCCTGTCGCCGATGGGCGTGGCGATGCTGGACCGGCTCGCCGGCGAATGGCGGGGCATCAATGCCTCGCTCGACAAGATTCTCTGACATTTCAAGACTGAGGGGCAAGACCATGGACATGGTGGAACGCTATCTGGAGGCCGTCGCAGCGCAGCTGTCGGTGGAGGAGCGCGACGACATCGTCGCCGAACTGCGCGATCTGATCCTGAGCCGCGTCGAGGCGAAGGAGGAGACGCTCGGCCGGCCGCTGAACGACGGCGAGCGCGAGGCTATCCTTAAGGAGATCGGCCATCCGCTGGTCGTGGCCGCCCGCTATCGCAAGGGGCCTGATTCCCTGATCGGGCCCGAGCTCTTCCCCTACTGGCTCTACGGGATGAAGGCGGGGCTCCTGATCCTTCTGGTGATCTCGGGTATCGGCCTCTTCATCCGGCTGATCAGCGGGACGGCGGATGCAGGCCAGGACATCGCCCAGGCCTTCCACGGCTTCTTCGGCTCCGGACTGACACTGATCGGGGCCCTGACCCTGGCCGGGGCCATCATGGAACACTACGCCATCCGCCCGAAATGGCTGACTGACTGGCGGGTCAAGGATCTGGGCGCCTTCGGCCTGTCCGATCCGGCCTGGTGGGGAGCCAGCGTGAAAAGCGCCGGCGACCGGATGAGCGCGGCAGACGGCCTGGGCCGGCGGCCGATGTGGCGGGCGCGTGCGATCCGGGGCCGTCGCGATTTCGCGGCCGAGGCGGCCTTCTCCCTCCTTGCCGTCGGGCTGTTCGTCCTGTGGTGGGTGGGGCTGGTTCACTTCCCCGGCCTGAGCGTGATGCGGATCGACGGCGACCTGGTGAGCGTCTCGCCGGCGCCCATCTGGGCGACCCTGTTCGCTCCGGTCCTCCTCTACGCCCTCGGGCAGATGGGGGTCGACCTGTTCACCCTGATCCAGCCGCAGGCGGCGCGGATGCGGGCGGTGCTGGCCATCCTCGTCGCTGCCGCCGGCCTTTGGCTGACATGGAACATCTTCGAGGCGGGGCACTGGTTCACCCTGAGCGTCGGCGCCGAACAGGCCCGGATCGCCGGCGACCGGGTTCTGCTGGACTTCGACCGGCTACGGACCCTCGGTGAGGGCGAACGGGACCTCGTGGGCGTGGCCTCGACCCTGTCGCTGATCTTCACCTGGGGCCTGGCCATCAGCGGGGTCAGCCTGGTGTTCAAGATCGCGGCCAACGCCTGGCGGGCCGTGCGACCGGACGTTGCGTCCAGCGCCGGTTGATGAGACGCTGGCCGCTTCGTGGGTGCTGGAGGCTGATATGCTCTGGACTGGCTTGATCGTCGCGACGGTGATTGTCCTGCAGGACCCTGCGACCGGGCAGGCCCAGGCGGCCCCGGCTCCTGCGACAGACGTCGCACCCGTGACCGTCCAGGGGGCGCGCCTCGAGTCCGGCGCCAATAGCCGCGCCAGCGATCCCCAACAGGAAGTGATCTGCCGGACCGCTCCCGTGACGGGAAGCCGGTTCAACCAGCGCCGCTGCCGCACCCGTCAGCAGGCCAATATCGCCGCCGCAGAAGCGCGAAACGCGCTGTCGGCCATGCAGGGCAGCGGTCCCACGACCGACGCCGCGCTCGGCGGCAGCGTGACGCCCGTCGGGCCATAGGGCCACCCGGGCGGCGATGTCCGAAAACCGCGAGACTTGCCCACGAGGACGGTCCATCTTCGCGGCATGGAAACGGCGGCGAACAGTCTGGATCAGGAGGCCTGCTACCGCGCCTCGCTGACGCGCGACGCCCGGTTCGACGGGCGGTTCTTCGGCTGCGTGAAGACCACGGGCATCTACTGCCGTCCGGTCTGCCCCGCGCGGACGCCCAGACGCGAGAACATGACCTTCGTGGTCACGGCGGCGGCGGCGGAGGAGGCGGGATTCCGCGCCTGTCTGCGCTGTCGTCCGGAGACGGCCCCAGACATGGGTGCCTGGCGCGGCACTTCGAACACTGTCAGCCGGGCCCTCGCCCTGATCGAGACGGGCGCGCTGGACGAGGGTGATGTCGACGCCCTGGCCGGACGGCTCGGGGTCGGCGAGCGCCAGCTCAGGCGACTGTTCAAACAGCACCTCGGGGCGGCCCCGGTCAGCGTGGCCCAGACGCGGCGTGTGCTGCTGGCCAAGGCCCTGATCCACGAGACCGACCTGTCGATGGCCCAGGTGGCCCATGCCTCTGGCTTCGGCTCGGTGCGGCGATTCAACGAGACCTTCCAGGGCCTGTATCGCCGCGCGCCGTCGGAGCTGCGCCGACGGGCCGAGCGGCCGCCGGGTGAGGGGGTGAAGCTGAGTCTGACCTATCGCCCGCCCTACGACCGGGATGCGATGTTCGCCGCCCTGAAGGCGCGGGGGGACACGGTCGAAGGCTGGACCTGGTCGCGCGCTCTGACCAGGGCCGTCGACGGGGCCGACGGCTTCGTCACGGCGACGCCGGGCAAGCCCGGCCGGCTGGAGGTCTGCGTCGAGGCCAGCGACCTGAAGGCCCTGCCGGGCGTGCTGGCGCGGGTCCGGCGGGTGTTCGACCTTTCCGCCGACCCCGAGGCCATCGGGCGCGACCTGTCGGCGGATCCGGTGCTCAGGCTCCTGGTCGAGGCGCGGCCCGGTCTGCGGCTGCCGGGCGACTGGATCGACGCGGGCGAGGATGCGCCCAGCGACAGGCTGAACGATGCGACGCTGGCGGTCCGTGCGGAGCGCTGGCGGCCCTGGCGGGCCTATGGCGCGCTGCACCTGCGGATGGCGGGACTGACGGCGGCCGATGTGATGGAGAAGGACGATGACAACTCACGCCTCTGGCGCGCAGCCTGAAACCCTGACCCTGGAGAGGATCGCGACTCCGGTCGGCGAGGTCCTGCTGGTCACGGATGCCGACGGCGCCGTGCGGGCGCTCGACTTCGCCGACTACGAGCCGCGCATGATGCGGTTGCTGGGCCGCCATGCGCCGGACGCCGAGCTTGTCGCAGGTCAAGCGCCGGGGTCGGTGCGCGGCGCGGTCGAGGCCTATTTCGCCGGCGACGCGCGGGCGCTCGGCGGGCTGACGGTCAGGACCGGCGGCACTGAATTCCAGCGCTCCGTCTGGGCCGCTCTCAGAGCCATTCCGGCGGGCGAGACGCGCAGCTATGGTCAGCTGGCGGCGGCTGTCGGATCGCCGAAAGCCGTGCGGGCGGCGGGACTGGCCAACGGCCAGAACCCCATTGCGGTCATCGTGCCCTGTCATCGGGTGATCGGGGCGAACGGGACCCTGACGGGTTATGCCGGAGGTCTGGAGCGCAAGCGCTGGCTGCTGGCCCACGAAGGCGTGGCGGTCTAGGCGGCCCGGACTTCCCCGACAGCGCCGGGTTTCAGCGCGGCTCCGATGGCCGCGAACAGGGTCTGGGTCGTCACCGGTTTGGCCAGATGGCCGTCGGCTCCGGCGATGCGACCGGCCTCGACATGTTCTGCCATGGCGTTGGCGGTCAGCATCAGCAGCGGCGTGCGTTCGAGACCGCGTTCGGCCTCGAGGGCGCGGATGGCGGTGGTGGCGGTCAGGCCGTCCATCACAGGCATCTGCATGTCCATCAGGATCAGGTCGAAGCCGCCGGCGGCGAAGGCATCGACAGCCTGTTGACCGTTCTCGACGGTGATCAGGGTGGCGCCGGTCGGGGCCAGAAGCACCTCGATGACCTTGCGGTTGGCCGGATGATCGTCGGCCAGAAGGACGCGCAGGCCCTCCGGGGAGGCGTCTTCCGTCGCGCTGTCCACCGTCTCCTCGATCACGGCGGCGGGCAGGGGCAGTTCGAACCAGAAGCGCGATCCCGCGCCCGGCGTCGACTCGCAGTCCAGTTCGCCGCCCATCAGTTCTGCGAGATCGCGGGAAATGGCGAGGCCCAGGCCCGTGCCGCCGAAGCGCCGGGTGATTGAGCCGTCCGCCTGCTGGAACCGGGTGAAGATGCGGGCCTTCTGTTCCGCGTCGAAGCCGACGCCCGTGTCAGTGACGGAGAAGCAGACACGATCGTCGCCGACTGGTTTCACGCTCAGGGTCACTACGCCGGCGCTGGTGAATTTCAGGGCATTGGACACGAGGTTGGCCAGGATCTGGCGCACCCGGACCACGTCGCCGACGACCATGCGATCCAGCGTCGGGTCGATCTCGACGACCAGGGCGACCGGACCGCCCTCGACCCTGGAGCTCCACAGGGCGGCGATGTCCTTGACCGCGTGTCCGAGAGCGAAGGGCGCAGCCTCGATCGTGACCTGACCGGCCTCGATCTTGGCGCTGTCGAGGATGTCGGAGAGGAGGCGTTCCAGCGTGACACCGGAGGAGCGGATGATCTCGACCATCTCGTGCTCCGCCTCATGCAGGGGGCGTCGCGACAGGGCGTCGGCCATGGCCACGACCCCGTTCAGGGGCGTTCGAATCTCGTGGCTCATGTTGGCGAGGAACTCGGACTTGGCCCGGTTGGCGCCCTCGGCGCGGCCGCGAGCCGCCCGCAGGTGGCCGGTCATGCGCCATTGGCGGAACAGCAGGGCCGCGACCAGAAGCAGGACGACCACGCCGATTCCGACGACCCAGCGCTGGCCCTGGATCATCCGGGCCTGCAATACCGTGTTGGCGCGCGCAGTCTCCAGCTGGCGGCGGCGCTCGCCCAGCTGGGATTGCATCTCGGCGGTGACCTGGCCGATGCCGTCGCTGAACTGCCGGGACTGCTGGAGCTTCTCTTCCTCCGCATGCCGTCGGAGCAGGGCGAAGGCCTCGGCCGAGCGTCCCTCGGCGTTCAGCAGCTCGGCCTCCGCGTGAAGCACCTGTGACACGGAATCGTCCCGGAACTCGCCCGCAGCCTGAAGACGACGGATTTCGGCGACGTCACGGCGCGCGCCCTGCAGGTCGCCGACACGCGCCCGCGCCATCGCCCGCAGGGGAAGGATTTGCGGTGCGAGAAACCGGGCGGCGCCGAGGCTCTCGCCGTAGGGGGCGATGCAGTCGAGCATCCGTTCGGGACTGTCCGCGCCTTCGGCCACCGAGGCGCACAGATTGGCGTCGTAGACAGCGAGGCTTTCGATCCCGGTCTTGGCCGTCAGCCGGTGGTGGATGACGAACAGCCGTTCGGCCAGGTTCTGGTCCCCGACCTGCACCGCCAGAAGCGTCAGATTGTAGACCGCATCGAAGTCGGGCCGGGGATAGACGGGATTGCTGTAGTCGATCTCGAACCGGCCGAAGGCGTCCGTCGCGCCCCGGATGTCGTTCAGCGACATCAGGCCGATGCCGCTGACCTCCCACAGGCCTGCCCGCGCGGTATTGGCGAAGGCGTCGCCCTCGGGGATCAGGCTCAGGGCGTTGTTGAGCAGGGCCAGGGCCTCGCCGAGCCGATGCTGGTCCATCAGACTGATGGCGTGGAGGCGCGTGGCATGCGCCTTGACGAACCAGTCGGTCTCGGTGTTTGAGATCCGCTCCATCTCCCGGTCGGCGGCGTCTTCCCCCTGGTCGTAACGGATGGCCAGGGCGTTGAGGTGGGCGATCTTGGTATAGCGCCCGTCGCCCTGCCCGCCGGCTGCGGCGGCGAGACGCAGATTCCAGGCTTCGGCGGCCTCGAAGTCGCCCTGGTTCAGGATGGTCCAGACGACATGATAGAGGCGGTTCAACCCCTCGCGATCCTGCCTGCGCTCGGCGGCCTGACCGAAGGCCTCAAGCTGGGCGAAGGTCGTATTTGCGGCGCGGTTCTCGACGGCGACGGCCAGGGACACGGGGTCGCGCCGGACAGTCTCCCTGGCGCACACCGCTGACGGCGCGGCCGCCGACAGGGCGAGGCCGAGCAGGATTGCACGGACAAGGAAAGGCAAGCGGCTGAGTTCCACGTCTCACCCTGCCATGCAGGTGTTTCCCAAGGTTTAGCGGACGGACAGGGACTTTACGTACCGTCCAGGAACAGCCGGCTCGCCGGATTGTCCGTCTCGTCGACATAGGGATAGCCCAGGCCGGCGAGCGCCGCGGTCAGGGCGTCCTGTTCGGCGGGCGGCACGGAAATCCCCGCCAGAACCCGGCCGACATCGTCGCCGTGATTGCGATAGTGGAACAGGGTCAGGGCCCAGGCCGGCTTCAGGCTGTTGAGGAAGCGCAGGAATGCGCCGGGCCGCTCGGGGAACTCGAAACGCAGGATTCGTTCGTGGGGCAGGCCGGTGACGCGGCCGCCGACCATGTGGCGGACATGCAGCTTGGCGGTCTCGTTGTCGCTCATGTCCTCGACCGAATAGCCGTCGGAGCGCAGGGCGGCGATCAGATCGTCCTTCTCGTGCGGCCCCTGTTTGATCGCGACGCCGACGAAGATGTGGGCGCGGCCTTCGCCCGACCAGCGGTAGTTGAACTCGGTCACCGACCGGCCGTCGAGCGCACTGAGGAAGCGGCTGTAGACGGCGCGGTCGTCGGCCATGGCGACAGCCAGCAGGGCCTCGGTCCCCTCGCCGATCTCGGCCCGTTCGGCGATGTGCCGCAACCTGTCGAAATTGACGTTGGAGCCCGAGTTGATGGCGATCAGGGCGCCGTCTCCGGCCGTCTCCGGGTGGGCGGCGGCCCAGGCCTTGAGCCCTGCCAGCGCCAGGGCGCCCGAGGGCTCGGCCACGGCCCGGCTGTCGTCGAAGATGTCCTTGATGGCGGCGCAGATGGCGTCGTTGTCGACGGTGACGATCTCGTCCAGCAAATCCCTGCAAAGGCGGAACGTCTGATCGCCGGCACGACGCACCGCAACGCCGTCGCAGAACAGGCCGACCTGATCGAGGGTCACCACCTCACCCGCTTCGACGGCGGCCTTCATCGAGGCGGCGTCGACGGGCTCGACGCCGATGACCCGGGTGCCGGGACGCAGGAATTTGACGATCGCGGCGACCCCGGCGGCCAGACCGCCACCGCCGATCGGCACGAAGATCGCGGCGATGGGCTCCGAATGCTGGCGGGTGATTTCCAGCCCGACCGTGCCCTGGCCGGCAATGACGTCGGGATCGTCGAAGGGGTGGATGAAGACGGCGCCGGTCGCGGTTGCGCGTCGGGTCGCCTCGGCGAAGGCCTCGTCGAACGCGTCGCCATGCAGGACCACGTCGCCGCCCAGAGCGCGCACGGCCGCCACCTTGATGGGCGGGGTGGTGACCGGCATGACGATGGTCGCAACCGCCCCGCGCTTGCGGGCCGAAAAGGCGACGCCCTGGGCGTGGTTGCCCGCCGAGGCGCAGATGACGCCGCACGCCAGCTGCTCCGCCGTCAGGGTCGCGATCTTGTTGTAGGCGCCCCGGATCTTGAACGAGAAGATCGGCTGAAGGTCCTCGCGCTTTTGCAGCACCGGCCGACCCAGGCGCACGGCGAGGCGCGGCAGGGGGTCGAGCGGGGTCTCGATCGCCACGTCATAGACGCGGGCGGTGAGGATGCGGCGGAGAGTTTCTTGCATGATGAGGCGTCAGGCGGGCGAAGCAGGGAGGAAGTCACCTCTGCAATAGACATTTGAGACAGAATGTCCCCCAAAATCGTCCTGATGCCCCGGCCCGCCGGGCGTGTGCGCATGGCCTTGAGGGCGTGCGATTTGACCGCCCGGCCTCTTGCATCCCTTCGTCACAGGCCTATCTTGTCCGGACTTATGCTAATATTGAGCATAAGGGTGAGGCGACCGAGATCGCCGAGGAGAAGACGTCGATGGCGCATGCCGTTTTGTCGCCGGAACTGGCCGCCGAAACCGCTCCCGTCTGGGAGAAGGTGAAAGAGTTCGTCACCCCGATGGAATGGCCTGCACAGGCCCGGCTGATCCACGAGATCAATCTGCTCAAGAAGGAGCGGGACGCCGTCATCCTCGCCCACAACTATATGACGCCGGACATCTTCCACGGCGTCGGCGACTATGTCGGCGACAGCCTGGGGCTGGCCAAGGAGGCCGCGAAGTCCAAGGCGAAGGTGATCGTCCAGGCGGGCGTGCACTTCATGGCCGAGACCTCGAAGATCCTGTCGCCTGAGAAGACCGTGCTGATCCCCGACCTGAAGGCGGGCTGCTCGCTGGCCGAGGCGATCACGGGCGCCGACGTGCGGCTGATCAAGCAGAAATACCCGGGCCTGCCGGTCGTCACCTATGTGAACACCACGGCCGATGTGAAGGCCGAGACCGACATCTGCTGCACCTCGGCCAACGCCGTCCAGGTGGTGGAATGGGCGGCGAAGGAGTGGGGCGTCGATCGCGTCATCCTGATCCCCGACGAGTTCCTGGCGCGCAACGTTGCGGCCCAGACGACGGTCGGCATCATCGCGTGGAAGGGCCGCTGCATCGTGCACGAGCGGTTCACGGGGGCCGACATCGCCGAGATGCGCGAGGCCTATCCCGGTGCCCAGATCCTGGCCCACCCGGAATGTCCGGAGGACGTCCTTGCGTCCGCCGACTTCGCTGGATCCACGGCGGCGATGACCGACTATGTGATGTCGAAAAAGCCGAAACAGGTCGTGCTGATCACCGAATGTTCGATGGCCGCCAACATCAAGGGCGACGTGCCCGAGGTGAACTTCATCGGCCCGTGCAACATGTGCCCCTATATGAAGCGGATCACGCTCGAGAACATCCGCGACAGTCTTCGCGACATGACCTTCGAGGTCACCGTGCCGGAAGAGATGATCGCGAAGGCCGTGCTCGCCGTGCAGCGGATGATCGACCTGCCGCCGCCCGCGACCCCGGCCCGCTACGACCTGGTCAAGGCGAAGCATCACGTCGCGGTGGAGCTGATCTGATGCATTACGTGGCGAGTGTCGCTCGAATGAAAGTCGGAGCGGTCGTCCTTCTCCCCGCGGGGGAGAAGGTGGCTCGCGAAGCGAGACGGATGAGGGGGCTGTTTGCTTGGCTCCCATCGCCGAAGGCGGGTCCGCGCTTGGCTGCCCCCTCATCCGTCAGCCTGCGGCTGCCACCTTCTCCCCCTAGGGGAGAAGGATCGTGACGGACGGCCCCTGGGGCGCGCGCGACGGATCGGTTCCGCCTTCGCCCGCCCGGACGACGACGGCCGTCCCGCCCTCCAGCCCCGGCGCCCCGGTCATCGACAAGGGCCAGAGCCTGCCCTGGGCCATCGCCTCGACGGTCCTGCTCGGCGGCTTCCTCTGGGTCATGAGCGGCAGCTGGGTCGTCGCGGTCGCCGCCCTGTTCGGCCTGTTCGTACATGAGTACGGCCATGTGCTGGCGATGAACCGGCTCGGCATGGGACCGGCGAAAATCTACATCATCCCCTTTCTCGGCGGTCTCGCGCGGGGCCAGCGCAATCCCGAAAGCGAATGGCACGGGGTGCTGGTGTCCCTGGCGGGACCGGCGTTCGGCCTTCTGGCCCTGATCCCCGTCGTCGGCCTGTGGTTCGCGACGGGCGATGACGCCTGGATGATGGGCGCCTTCTTCATCGCCATGATCAATCTGGTGAACCTCGCACCCGCGCCGCCGCTGGACGGATCCAAGGCGCTGGGCCCCGTGCTCGCCCGCATCGATCCGATGATCGAGAAGGCCGCCCTGATCGCCATGGGCGGACTGGCCGTCTGGTGGGGCCTCTCGACGGGCCGTTTCATCCTCGCCGTCTTTCTTGCGATCGCCGTGCTCGGCTCGCTGAGGCGCGGTGCCTGGCGGCCGGGCGAGAAGACGCTGACCTGGCCCGAAGCGGGCAAGTCGCTGGTCCTGTTCCTGTTGACCGGTGCCCTGTGCGTCGTGGCCGCCATCGGCGTCCTGCTGCCGCTGGCGGATGGGTCGCCCCAGGGTGCCCTGGACATCGCCGCGCGCTTCATCGGATTCGATCGATGAGCCGGATGCATCACCAGGGCCCGCTGATCGTCGGCGGAGGCCTGGCCGGGCTTTCGGCCGCCCTGTCGGCGGCTCCTGCCCCTGTGATCGTGATCAGCCCGGCTCCCCTGCTGCAGGCCGCCTCCAGCGCCTGGGCCCAGGGCGGGGTGGCGGCGGCCTTGTCCAAGACCGACAACCCGGCCCTGCACCTGAAGGATACCGAGGCGGCGGGCGCGGGTCTGGTCGACCATCACGCGGCCGAGGTCCTGACCGACGAGGGCAAGGCTACCGTCGAATGGCTGGCCTCGCTCGGCGCACCGTTCGACCGGGACGCCGCCGGAGACTTCTCCGTCAGTCTTGAGGCGGCCCATTCGATGGCGCGTGTGGCGCGCGTCGGCGGCGACGGCGCAGGTCGGGCGATCCTGTCGGCGCTGGTCGCGTCCGTGCGGGCGGCGCCTCACATCACCGTGTGGGAGGATGCACGTCTGCGCGGCCTGATCCAGGACGGAACCGGTCGCGTGCGCGGTGCCGTGATCGAGCATCCGAGCGGCCGTATCGTCGAGGTTCTGGCTCCGGCGGTGGTGCTGGCGACCGGCGGGGCGGGCGGCCTCTTCGGCGCGACGACGACCCCGGTGGCGCTCAAGGGCGAGGGCATGGCCCTGGCCTGGGCGGCGGGGGCGGAAATCCTCGACCCGGAGTTCGTGCAGTTCCACCCTACGGCCATCGATGTCGGGCTCGACCCCATGCCCTTGGCGACCGAGGCCCTCCGGGGCGAGGGCGCCCGGCTGATCGACAGGGACGGGGTCTTCCTGCTGGGCGAGGCCGACGATGCCGACCTGAAGCCGCGCGACGTGGTGGCGCGGGCGGTGCATGCGGCGCGGGCGGCGGGACGCGGCGCCTTCCTCGATGCGCGTTCGGCGATCGGAGAGCATTTCCCGACCGAATTCCCGGCGGTGTTCGCGGCCTGTATGCGGGCCGGTCTGGACCCGCGCCTGACCCCGATTCCGGTGGCGGCGGCGGCCCATTATCACATGGGCGGGATCGCGGCCGATCCGGACGGACGGACCTCGCTCGCAGGCCTCTACGCCGTCGGCGAATGCGCGGCGACCGGGGTTCACGGCGCCAACCGTCTGGCGTCCAACTCCCTGCTCGAGGCCGCGGCCTTCGGTCGGCGGACCGGCCGCGAGGCGGCCGCACAGGCTTCGATCAAGGGACCGGTGGTCGTCGGCCGGGTCGTCGCCGACCTGCCCGGGGCGGCCCATGCCGAACTGCGCGCGGCGATGAGCGAGGATGCAGGCGTGGTGCGGGATGGAGCGGGCCTGACGCGGCTGGTCGCCCTGATCGACCGACTGGAGGCGGCCCACGGCGCGCCACCGGCCCTGGTCGCCGCGCGGCTGATCGCCGAGGCGGCCCTGGCCCGGCATGAGAGCCGGGGCGGTCACTACCGGTCGGACTTTCCGGAGACGGCGGCTGCGCCGGTGCACACGCGGATCCGGCGCGACATCCTTCAGACGGCGGCGGCATGAGCGGACTTCCCGACACCCTGATCCTGCCCGTGATCCGTATGGCCCTGGCCGAGGATCTGGGCCGCGCGGGCGATGTGACGGCCGCCGCCTGCATTCCCGAGGGGGCGCGGATGCGGGCGAGGTTCGCAGCGAGAAAGCCGGGCGTGCTGGCCGGCATCGACTGCGTCCGTCTGACGGTCCTGGAGATGGACCCCAGGGCCTCGATCGATCTGCGCCTGAAGGATGGCGAGGCTTTCGAGGCGGGCGCCGTCCTGGCCGAGATCGAGGCCGACGCCCGCGCCTTCCTGTCGGCCGAGCGGACGGCGCTGAACCTGCTGGGCCGGATGTGCGGCATCGCTACCCTGACCCGGACCTATGTCGAGGCGGTCGCCGGCACCGGCGCGCGGATCGCCGACACCCGCAAGACCACGCCGGGGCTCCGCGCGCTCGAAAAACATGCCGTGCGCTGCGGCGGCGGGCTCAATCATCGCTTCGGCCTGGATGACGCCATCCTGATCAAGGACAATCACGTCGTCGTCTGCGGCGGGGTGGTCGAGGCGGTGACAGCGGCGAGGGCCGGGGCCGGCCACCTGATGAAGATCGAGCTCGAGGTCGACGGTCTGGCCCAGTTCGATCAGGCCCTGGCCCTGGTCGCAGAAGGGCAGGGACCGGACGTCATCATGCTCGACAATTTCGACAATGCCGAACTGGCCGAGGCGGTGACGCGTCGGCGCGACGGCGGGCATCGTGTGGTTCTGGAGGCGTCCGGCGGGGTCGGTCTGACGACCGTCCGAGGCATCGCCGCGACCGGGGTGGACGTCATCTCGGTCGGTGCCCTGACCCATTCGGCGCCGGTTCTGGACATCGGCCTCGACGCCTTCTGAGGAACAGGCCGGGCGCGGAGGGGTTTTCTTCGCGGATCAGAAGGAAATTTCCATGGCCAGGACCCCCACGGTTCCCGAGGAACAACGCAGCTTCGCCGGCCACGATCGGACCTCGGTCGAGGATGCGGGGCTGGTGGTCCGTCGCGAGGTCGGAACAGGCGTGCAGACGGCTCGACCCGGTGACGTGCACGGCAATCCCGGGGCGCAGGTACAGTTCGGGAATCTCAACAGGAACCTGACCGCGGTCCGCTACGTGCTGGAACGCGGAGGTGCCTGATCAGGCCTGGGGTGCGCTGACGGCCGCGGAGTCCGCGGCGGCCGGCTGGGCCGGGGCGGAGGCCGGCGTCGCCAGAGGGGCAGGCGCGGCGGCGGTGGCGGGAGCCTCGGTCGATTCCGTCGCCTGGGACCCGGACGCGGTCTCCTGGGCCAGCAGGGCGGTGTAGGCGATGGCCTGACCGGCCTGGCGCACGGTCTCCGCCGGATCGATCCCGGCATAGACGGTACGCTGGATGTCCGAGCCGGTCGAGCCGCGCGCGGCGTAGCTGAAGGCGTTGGACGACCCGGCGCGGCCGCCGAAGCGATAGAAGATGTGGCTGCCGACCTGGCTGACGCGCAGCAGACTGTTGCGCCACGAGGGAGAGACGCCCGTCGTATGGAAGAAGGTGGCGTTGCCGACGCCCGCGAACACCGCGCCCGACAGGGCTGCGGAGGCGACGCTGCGCGCCCGGTTCCAGGCGGCGCGGTTGACCGGTGCGCGCATCGAACCGTCGCAGGTGAAACTGAACTGGCAGCCGACGCGGCGGCCCGATCCCTGGAAGACGACGCCGCAGACGCTGCGCGGGAAGGCGGGGTGGCGGGCGCGGTTCAGGACGACCTGGACCACGGCGCGCATGCCGTCCGAACCCTCGCCCCGCGCCTCGTAATAGGCGGCCTGGGTCAGGCATTCGAGATCGCGTGAGGCGTCCAGCGCGTTGCTGATGTGGAACGGACGGGCGGCGGCCGAAATGTCGGTCAGGCTGGCGCGGCGCAGGTCGGCGCGGGCGTTGTCGGGGCGCAGCTGCTCGAGGCGCGCGGTCATCAACTCGGCCTGGCGATCGCGCTGGGCGCCGCCGGCGACGGTATAGGGATCGTGGCGGCGGGCGATGGCCAGGGCGCTGGCGTCCAGACCGCCCGCAGCGGCCGCGAGCGCCTCCTCGGTGAAGCCGGCGGCCGTGGCGCCTTCGAGACGTTCGGCCTGGGCGCGGACGGTCGTCGCACGCGCGACGGTTCCCCCCAGATAGGCGCAGCCGATTCCCAACCCCACGAGCGCGCCGAACGCCGCTGCCGCCTGTATCGGCCTGATCCTGGCCGCACGGTCGGCATGCGATGTCGCACGCTGTTGCGAGGATTGGAACAACGGCGTCGTCCTATTCAGCAGGGCGGAAAAGTCGCCCCCGGGTCGTCTGCAGAACCGGGCGACAAACACTGTCGCGAACCGGTTTGCGAATCGGAGGTCGGTGAACGCCTGACCGCCGAAGGATGGGCCTTAAGCCATCCGTTTATGGCCTCAATGTGTTTGATTCGCAAGATGTCGCTGCAGCGCAGCAATTGCGGCTGGATTTCAGGTTTCATACAGATGACGGCCGCCCCAATTGGGCATACGGCGAGCCACTTTGAGCCGAATGCCGTATCGGTTTGCACAAGCGAGACTTGAGGAAGGCCTGAGGTCGCCGAGGCATGCTCATCCAGAAAGGTTCTATTGTATTCGCGCCTCGCTGTGGCCGATGCTGATCTGTGGCGCCGACCCGTCGCGGAACACAGCCGGCCCGGCGGCGTTGAGGCGTGACCTCAACCGGATCAGGATCCATCCCATGCGCCGTTCCATCGTCACGACCACAACCCTCGCCGCCATCGCCCTGGGTGCGACGACCCTTTCGGCCTGTGGTCACACCACCGAACAGCGCGCGGCGACCGGCGCCATCGCCGGAGCTGTTGTGGCCGGGCCGGTCGGCGCGGCCGTGGGCGGTGCAGCCGGCGCCGCTCGCCCGGATTGATCCGCGCGATCTGGGGGCGAAAGGTTTCGACGCCTGTATGCGGGATCGCCTGGCGGGTGCGTCCCGGCGACGACGGTCGGCCCAAGAACGACCTCGTTCGTCGAATAAGGGCCCTCCGCGCTTGATTTACGGCTCCGTTTCGGCTTTGCCGACGCCCGGACGCCGTAGCGATCCCCGCCCTCGCCCCTGGCGACGGGCCCACCCCTCGAAGGACGACCGACCGACCGCATGAGAGATCTGAAACAGACCGGCTTCAACGACCGCATCAGCGCCCAGCAGGAGGCCAAGAAGGCCCTGCTGGCCAAGTTCAAGCCCAAGGCCGCCGCGCCTGATCCCGAGTTCGACAAGCTGGCGGAGAAGCGCGCAGCTGAAAAGGAGGCCCTCCGCCTCCAGCACGAAGCCGCCAAGGCCGAAGAGCGGCGCATCAAGGCCGAGCGCGACGAAGCCCGTCGTGCCGCCGAACGCGAGACCGAGGAGGCCATGGAGGCCGAGAAGCGCGCCGCCCGCAAGGAGCGCAAGCAGCTTACCAAGGAAGAGCAGAAGGCTGCCCGCGACGCCCGCTACGCCGCCCGCAAGGCGCGCAAATAGGCGTCAGGCGCCCGCCGCTTCGAAGAGACCGTTCGGCCCGTCGCGATCCCGCGGCGGGCCGAAGTCGTTAGCGGGCGACCGTTATCAGAAGATCGCCCAGCGCCTCACGCAGCTGTTCGCCGGAGTAGGGTTTGCGCAGGAACGGCCACGGCGCGTCGGCGAGAGCCAGATCGACGTCTTCGCCCGCATAGCCTGACGTCAGGATGATCGACATCTGCGGCCAGCGCGTCGCGCAGGCGCGGGCCAATTCGATCCCGGTCATGCCGCCGGGCATGACGATGTCGCTGAGCATGACGTCGAAGCGGCGCTGCTCAAGGAAGGCCAGGGCCTGGGCCGCGGTCTCTGCGGTCTCGACCTGCAGACCCATGCCCCGGAGCTGTTCCATGGCGATGGTGGCGACGGCCATGTCGTCCTCGACCAGCAACAGGGTCTGGCCGGCCTTCACGGAGCCCGGGACTCGGCGCTGGCCCGCATCCGGCGCAGTGTCCTCGCTGGGAGCCGGCGGGAGATAGACGCGGATCTCCGTCCCCGCGCCCACGGTCGAACTGATCTTCACGCCACCGCCGCTCTGCCGCGCGAATCCGTAGACCTGGCTGAGGCCCAGGCCGGTGCCCTTGCCGACGGCCTTGGTCGTGAAGAAGGGTTCGAACACCCGCTGCATGGTCTCGGCGTTCATTCCGGCCCCCGTATCGGCGACCGTCACACAGACATAGTCGCCGGGGGCCAGTTCGACGACCTCGCCGGCCTCGACTTCGCAGGCCTGGGTCTGGACGGTGATCCGGGCTCCCTCCGTCTGGCCCCGCTCGGCCACGGCATCGCGGGCGTTGACGATGAGATTCAGCAGGGCCGCCTCGAACTGGGCCGGGTCGACAATGACCCGGGCGCCGCCGCGACGGAGTTTGAGCTTGTAGGCGACCGCCTCTCCGACGGCGCGACGCAACAGGGGGTCGCTCTCACGGATGAGGGCGTTGATGTCGACGGCCTCGGGGCGCAGGGCCTGACGCCTCGAGAAAGCGAGAAGTTGGTGGGTCAGCCGCTCGCCGCGCCGCGCGGCGGACAGGGCGGCCTCGCCCAGCTTCTGGCGGCGCCCGGCATCCTCCGGCGACTTCAGGATCAGATCCAGGGCGCCGATGACCACGGTCAGCAGGTTGTTGAAATCGTGCGCTACCCCGCCGGTCAGCCGGCCCACCGCCTCCATCCGCTGCGCGTGCATCAGGTCCGCCTCGGCCCTGGCCTTTTCCGCCAGGGCGTCGCCGACACGGTCTTCCAACAGCTCGTTGATCCGCTTCAGATCGTGCTCGACCCGGCGGGCATCGGTGACGTCGAAGGCCACGCCCACGAAACCGACCACCTCGCCGCCCGGACCGAAGCGCGGACGCGAGAAGGACTTCAGCCATCGATACTCGTTGTCCTGGCGCAGGAAGCGGCCCTCGAGCGAGAACGGCTCTCCGGTCGCCTTGGAGGCGATTGACTTGCGAACCAGCATGTCATGATCGTC
This sequence comes from Brevundimonas sp., assembly GCF_027484365.1. Lineage (GTDB taxonomy): Bacteria > Pseudomonadota > Alphaproteobacteria > Caulobacterales > Caulobacteraceae > Brevundimonas. The sequence goes on from NZ_JAIXTC010000031.1 coordinate 111,889, forward strand.
GGCATGGATATAGCTGCGCCAGTCGGCGGTGCGAACGCTCTCATAGTCACCGCCCATGAACTCGACGTAGGCCTGGTTGACGAAGGCGCGGCTGTGATCCTGTTTCGTCACCCAGATCAGCACCGGGGCGGTGTCGGCGATGTCGCGGAAGCGGGCCTCGCTCTCCAGGACCTCGGCCTGGGCGCGGGTTCGCTCGACCTCGGACCAGGCGCGGTCGGCCACGTCCTCGATCAGGCTGACTTCTGCGCTCGTCCAGGTCCGGGGTCGCGTGCTGTTGACGTGGAGAAACGCCCGCACGATGCCCGAACGGATCATGGGAACAGTGACGAACGAAGCGACCTGAACCGCCTCGAAAGCGGTCGCCGCCGCCCGGGTGCGGGGGTCCAGGGCGACGTCGTGAACCACGATCGTCTTGCCTTCCGTCAGTTCGCGATCCACCTCGCCGCCGAAGTTCCGGATCCGATGGGCTCCTTCCAGACTGCCGGCGCCTTCGGTCCAGTCGCGCGCGATCTCGAAGACATCCCGGTTCCGCCGCAGTTCTCCGTGACCGACCCGGTTCACCCCCAGCATCCGTCCCAGCACGCTCTGGACGTGGTCCATGATCGCCTCGGGATCGTTCAGCTCGCGGACACCGTCGGACAACTCCAGCAGAAAGCGCTGGCGGCGTTCCTGCTCAGCCAGGGCGTCCAGGGCCTCGCGGGTCGTGGTGACGTCGAACGACAGGCCGACATAGCCCTGGAACACCCCCTCGCCATCGAACCGGGGGTTCACCGACACCCGCATCCAGCGCCAGACACCGTCGTGGCGCAGGAACCGGCATTCGAAGCCGTAGGGCAGGAAACGGGGTCGCGCTTCCTCCTGGGTGGCGTTGACCTCGGCGAGGTCGTCAGAGTGGATCGAGGCCTTCCAGACGTGGCCCATGCAGGTCTCGCGGGGCTTGCCGTAGAACTCGACCAGGGCGGCGTTGACGAACTCCACCTCGCCCTCGGCATTGGTCAGCCAGACGGGGGAGGGCGCCGTGTCGGCCATCAGTCGGAAGCGGGCCTCGCTTTCGCGCAAGGCGGACTCGGCGACCTTGGCGTCGGTGATGTCCACGGTGACGGCGATGTAGCCGGACTGGGCGCCGTCATCGTCGCGCAGCGCCCGAAGGCTGGTCAGAGCCCAGACCACCGTGCCGTCCGGGCGAATATAGCGTTTCTCCAGCTGACCGCCGTCGCCGCCGGCCAGGACATCGGACAACAGGTCGATCGTCGGCTGGATGTCGTCGGGATGGCTGACGCCGCGCGTCGTCAGTCCGACGACGGAGGCCTGGGTCTGGCCCAGGAGTTCGGCGAAGCGGGCGTTGGCGCTGATCACGGCACCGTCCATTCCGACCTTGACGATGCCTGCCGCCGCCTGGTCGACCATGGCGCTCAGTTCGGCCTCGTTTCGCCGCAGCGCGTCCTGCGAAATCTCGAGCGCCGCGACCGTCTCTTCGAGCCGGGCGAGACTCTTGCGGAGGGAGGCGGCCACGATGGTTACGAAGCCGCCCACGATGATGAAATTGACCGTGGCGACCCGGCCTGCGGGGGTGGCGACGCCGAACCCGAAGGCTGCCGGCCCGGCGATGACCCAGCCTCCCAGAAGGCAGGCCGCGGTCGCAACGACGCCCGCGACCCGCCCGCCGGTAAGGGCCGCCAGGATCACCGCCGGCAACAGAATGATGAATCCCGTGACCTCGCCATAAAAGCCCTGGCCGGCCCAGCGCACGAACAGTCCGGCGGCGGCGAAGGCCAGTCCGGTCAAGGCGTTTCGCCACCACGGTCGCTTCGGCGCGCGCGCAAGCCGGGCCAGGACAATATCCGGCTCCAGCATACGACCGACCAACGCACTGAATCCCAATCAACAACCCCCGGCTCGCGCTGGCGCGAAAAACGGCAACGCTTTTCCGTGTCTTGCGTTCCAGAAACGGCATGCCCGATGTGACGGAGGGCAGGCCTTGGCGATGGAGGCTGGAACGCCTACCTGCCAGACGAATAGAGACTGTCGCCAAAGGAGCAAGCATGACCGCAACAATCCACACCGGCCTGACCAGCGCGGAGCGCAGCGAGGTGGCGCAGGAGCTGTCCAAGGTCCTGGCGGACAGCTTCGCCGTCTATCTGAAGACGCATGGCTATCACTGGAACGTCCGGGGTCCCGAGTTCTTCACTCTGCATAATCTGCTGGAACAGCAGTACCGCGACATCTGGGCGGCGCTGGACGAGATCGCGGAGCGGATCCGCGCCCTGGGCGAGTTCGCGCCCCAGGCCCATTCCACCTTTGCGAATCTGACGTCGATCAAGGACGGCGATCCGGACAAGGATGCGCCGGCCATGCTCAACGAACTGATGAAGGATCACGAGACCCTGATCGCCACCTGCCGCACAGCCCTCAAGGCGGCGGACGAGGAGGGCGACGACGTCTCGGTTGATCTTCTCACCCAGCGTCTGGCGGCGCATGAGAAGTTCGCCTGGATGCTGCGTTCGACTCTCGGCGGCCGCTGATCCGCCTCACCGAACCGTAATCCGTGGCCTGAAAAGCGCCGTGTTGCGGGACCAGAGACCCTGCTACACGGCGTTTCGGCGTCGATAGCCCGGATAAGAATGACGCGTTTCTCGATCACGTCCGTCGACTGGCACAGGGTGAAGACCCTGGCCCGCCGCTATGCCGCAGCGGCCCCTGCGGCGGTGGCGGCGCTCGGCGTGGCGATGGCGGCGAGCTCGACGGTGCGTCCTGCCGGAGATCGCACGGCCGAGGCCGTGGCGCGCGTCACCCAGGGCGACCTGTCCACGCGCGGTCTCGCGGCTCTCAGCGCGCGGATGGACCCGGCCCAGCTGGCGCTGGCGATCCGCTTCGATCCCAACGAGCGACGCGCCGCCCTGCTGGGGCTCACCCCCGGCTGGGAGAGCCTGACCCTCGCCGGACGGCCGACACTGGAACTGGGCGTCAACGGGCTGGATGCGCAGAAGCGCAACGCCGCCATGCCCGCCGCGATCGGCGCGCTCCGTCCCGCCGCGCCCTTCGTCCTGAACGCCGCGACCCCGGCCGATCGCGCCCGGGCGCTGCGCTGCCTGACTCAGGGCGTCTATTACGAAGCGGCGCTGGAAAGCACCGAGGGTCAGGAAGCGGTCGCCCAGGTGATCCTGAACCGGGTCCGCGATCCCAACTATCCCAACACAGTGTGCGGCGTCGTTTTCGAAGGCGCCGAGCGGACCACGGGCTGCCAGTTCAGCTTCACCTGCGACGGCGCCCTGTCCCAGGCGCCGGTCGGCTGGGCCTGGAACCGCGCCCGGATCGTGGCCGAGCGGGCTCTGTCCGGATACGTCGCGACCAGGGTCGGCACCGCGACCCACTATCACGCCGACTACGTCCACCCCTGGTGGGCGCCGACCCTCGGCAAGATCACCCAGATCGGGGCCCATATCTTCTACCGCTGGAAGGGGCTGGCCGGGGAGACCGCCGCCTTCAAACAGACCTATGCCGGACGTGAGCCGACCATCGACGAAGCGCGCTTCGCGCGCCCGCGCATGATCACGGCCTCCGCAGCCACGGGCGAGGCCGGACCTGACGACGCCACCGTCCTGGCCGAGGGCGGGATGAACCTTCGCACCGTCGAGATCAACGGCCAGACCCGGGTGGTGGGCGTGGCCAGCCTGGGCGGACGTCGTCAGGCGACGGCGGCTGATATCGCGGCCATCAACGCCCGCCTCCAGGCCTTCGAGGCCCCGGCGATCGCCGCCCCGACACCTGCCGCCGCTCCGGCGGGCGTTACGGTCATGGACGTCGAAGAGGTCGGCCGGCCGGCCAACTGAAGCCCCGCTCATTCGCGCGTGCAACGCCGGTCGCCATTGCGCATTTACATTGCGCACCGGGCACACGGCCCCGCCTGGAGTTCCGTTTGACCGCCGCAGCCCTGCCCTGGAATGAAGCCGAGAGGCTCGGCGCGCTGCGATCCTACGGAATCCTCGATACGGAGCCGGAGCAGGCCTTCGAGGATATCGTCCAGCTGGCCGCCAGGATCTGCGATGCGCCGATCGCGGTCGTCAATCTGATCGACGAGGGCCGGCAGTGGTTCAAGGCAGAGACCGGCCTCGGCGTCCGGGAGACCCCGCTCGATAGCTCATTCTGCGCCCATGCCCTGCTGCGGGACGACGGCATGGTCATTCCGGACGCAACCCGCGACAGCCGGTTCGACGGCAACCCGCTGGTCGCCGGCGACACGGGTCTCCGGTTCTATGCAGGCCGGCTCCTGAAGAGCCCTGACGGTCATGCGCTTGGGACGCTGTGCGTCCTCGACACCCGGGCCCGTCCCGAGGGGTTGACGCCGATCCAGGCCGAGACCCTCGAGGTTCTGGCCGGGCAGGTCATGGCGCAGCTGGAGCTGCGGCGCGCCATCCGCGAGCGCGAAGAAGGCGTTCACGCCTTGGCCGACAGCGAGGCCAAGTTCCGCGCCATCGCCGATTCCATGCCCCAGATGGTCTGGTCGACCCTGCCCGACGGATTTCACGACTACTATAACGCCCGCTGGTACGAGTTCACCGGCGTGCCGGTCGGCTCGACCGACGGCGAGGGCTGGAACGGCATGTTCCATCCCGATGATCAGGCGCGGGCCCGCGAGGTCTGGAACCATTCGCTGGAGACCGGCGACCTCTACGAGATCGAGTACCGACTGCGTCGCGCGGACGGCGTCTATCGCTGGGCCCTGGGCCGCGCGACGCCGATCCGGAACGAGGTCGGTGAGATCATTCGCTGGTTCGGCACCTGCACCGATATCGAGGAGCTGAAGCGGTCGGAGGAGGGCAAGGACCTGCTCAGCCAGGAACTGAGTCACCGGATCAAGAACATCTTCGCCGTGGTTTCGTCCCTGATCGCCCTGTCCGCGCGCGAGCACCCGGAGGCCAGGGCCTTCGCCGGAAGCGTGCGCGACCGGATCAACGCCCTTGCCCGCGCTCACGAGTTCGTCCGGCCCCATTCAGAGGTCTCCCGGCCGTTGATCAGCGATACGACCCTGCACGCCTTCCTGAACGCCCTGTTCAAACCCTATGTCGACGCGGCGGGCGGGTCGCGCGTCCTCATCGAGGGCGACGACGCGACCTTCGACGACCAGGCGGCAACCTCGGTCGCCCTGCTGTTCCACGAACTGGCGACCAACGCCGCCAAATACGGCGCCCTGTCGGTTCCGGGCGGTCAGGTCCTGTTGCGCACCTGCAATGAGGGCGACCGGTTCACCCTGACCTGGACCGAGCAAGACGGCCCGCCCGTTCCCGAAAGACCTGGCCGGCAAGGGTTCGGAACGGCGCTGGCGACCTTGTCGGTCGAAGGTCAGTTGGGCGGAAAGCTGGAACGAAGGTGGGCGCCGGGGGGGTTGGTTCTGAAGGCGGATCTCCCCGCTACGGCGCTTTCGCGGCGACGCGCCGCATTGAAAAAGAAATGAACCGGACGGAAGCCACTGCGTTCGAAAGGTCCGGTAACCGACACACAAGGCCATGACTGCGCGTATCCTGATCATCGAAGACGAGGCGCTCGTCGCCATGGAACTCCGCTTCGTGCTGGAGGACCTGGGTCACGAGGTCGTGGCGACCGCCGCGGACGCCAGGTCGGCGCGCTCCGCCGCGTCAGAGAACGATGTCGACCTGGCCCTGGTCGACATTCACCTGTCCGACGGTCCTACCGGGATCGACCTGGGCCGTGAGCTGGGCCAGGAGATGGGCGTCACCGTCCTGTTCATGACGGCCAATCCCGGCATGCTTCGCGAGGGTGTGGCCGGGACCATCGGCGTGCTGTCAAAGCCGACCGACGAACGCGCGGTCCAGACCGCGGTCGACTACGCCCTCCGCCGCCGCGCCGGCCGCCCGGTCGAATACGCGCCCCCGGAACTCCAGCTCTTCGGCTAGCAGGTCCGGATTTCACCAGACCCCGATCTTCTCCGCCTCGCGGTGACTGATCGGGTGGTGCGCCTTGGCGTGATCTTCCTCGGCGAGGAACCGTACGGCCTCCAGGGCAGCCATACAGCCCATCCCGGCCGCCGTGACGGCCTGTCGGTAGACGTCGTCGGTGACGTCGCCGGCGGCGTAGCAGCCTTCGACATTGGTCGAGGTCGTGCCGGGCTTCACCACCAGATAGCCACCCTGTTTGGTTTCCAGCTGGCCCTTGAAGAGTTCTGACGACGGCGCGTGGCCGATGGCGATGAAGACGCCGTCCGCCTGGACCTCCTGCGTCGCTCCCGTCTTGGCGTGCTTCAGCCGAACGCCGGTGACGTTGGAGGCGATGCCGTCCGACTGGCCCAGAATCTCGTCGACCGCATGGTCCCAGATCACCTCGACCTTCGGATTGGCGAACAGACGGTCCTGCAGGATCTTTTCGGCGCGGAACTCGTCCTTCCTGTGGACGACCGTCACCTTGGCGGCGAAATTGGTCAGGAACAGCGCCTCCTCGACCGCCGTGTTCCCCCCGCCGACGACGATCACGTTCTTGCCGCGATAGAAGAAGCCGTCGCAGGTCGCACAGGCCGAGACGCCGAAGCCCTGGTATTTCTGCTCGCTCTCCAGCCCCAGCCATTTGGCCTGGGCGCCGGTGGAGATGATGACCGTCTCGGCCAGCAGCTCGGTCCCGCTGTCGAGCTTCAGTCGGAACGGGCGCTGCGACAGGTCGCAGGACACGACGATATCCTCGATCACCTCGGTCCCGACGTGCAGGGCCTGGGCCTTCATCTGCTCCATCAGCCAGGGCCCCTGGATGGCCTCGGCGAAGCCCGGATAGTTCTCCACGTCGGTGGTGATGGTCAGCTGGCCGCCCGGCTGGATGCCGGCGATCACCGCCGGGTTCAGGTTGGCCCGGGCCGCATAGATGGCGGCGGTCCAGCCGGCGGGGCCGGAGCCGATGATGGCGACGCGGATCGTTCTCGGAGTGCTCATAGGTGCTATCTAGTCGTTGATTCCGCCCTGTGCGATGTCAGGCACGACGGAAATCGTGGAAGGATGCGACATGGCTACCCAACCGGGACGGAGTTTCATCGGCATAGGGCTCGCTTTGGGCGTGGCGATCGGCGCGGGCCTGGGCGTCGCCCTGGGAAACCTGGCGCTCGGGATCGGTCTCGGGATCGCCCTTGGCTTCGCCGTCGGCGCTGCGGCGGACGCCGGCGGCAAGGCGAAGCGGAAGGGCGACGGCGACGGGGGCTCCGTCATGATCGCCGGCGACGGCGGCGGCCGTTCGAAGGACAATGACGGATCTGACAACGACGGCGGGTCAGACGGCGGCGGGGACGGTGGAGGCGGCGGCGGGGACTGACGCCTGGCGGCCCATCGCCTTGAGGACTTCGCGCGCGGCGCGCTCTGTCTCCGCGAGCGGTGAATAGGTCCAGGTCTCCAGCGATCCGTCGAACGGTCGGGCCGCTCCACGGGCGACGAGATCGGCATGCAGCCGGGCGAACTTTCCGGGCGGCTTCAGGGCGACCATGGGCAGGACGTGCACCGGCTTGCCGGTGGAGGCGGCCTCGGCCGCCATATTGGCGCTGTCCTCGGTGACGAGGACGTGGTCGGCCGCGTGCAGGAAGGCGAACAGCGGGTTCGGCCCCTCGCCGTCCCAGAGCCAGCCGGGCAGGGCCTGAAGCCTTTCAGTCATCACCGCCTTCGCCGGCTCGGGCGTGCGTCGCGAGAAGGTCAGCATCAACGAGCCGCCGGAGGTCCGAACGGCCTGCGCAATCCTGTCGGCCAGCAGGCCGGCATGATCCGGGGTCAGGTCAAAGGCCTTCGACCGCCCTCCGATCAGGACAGCGACACGCGGATGGGGCAGGGGGTCCAGCCGCCCGGCGAAGGCGGGCGCGGCCTCGGCCAGGATCTGCGACGTGATCCGGTGCGGCGATCCCGTGATCGAGACGACATTGGCGCCGGTCAGCCCGTCATGGGCCGGGGCCACCACCCTGTCGAACAGCGCGGGATCGAGCCGCGGGTCCTGGGTCTGGACGACAAAGGTTCTCCCGCCGCTCAGCCGCCGTGCGGCCAGCGACAGGGGCAGGGTCGCACGCCCCGTCGCGATCCACAGATCCGGCCAGGTCTCACCGTCGGCGGGGAAGGGCGCTTCTGACGCCAGCATCCACTGCGCCTTCAGTCCGACCGGCAGCCAGTCGAACGACGGCCGCCACTTCACGCGCCGGATGTCGATGATGGACGGAGTCAGGCGCGCGACTGCCCCGGCGAGACCGAGCGCCTGATTTTCCATGCCGGTGCGACCGTCCGAGACGACCGCGATACGAAGAGGGCCTGGCCCTACTTCCACTCGACCTTGAGGATTTCGTAGGCCTTGACGCCGCCGGGAGTGTTCACCTCGACGGTATCGCCGACGGCCTTGGAGATCATGGCGCGGGCGATGGGCGAGGAGATGGAGATCTTGCCCTGCTTCACGTCGGCCTCATGTTCGCCGACGATCTGATAGCGACCTTCTTCCTCGGTGTCCTCGTCCACCACGGTGACCGTGGCGCCGAACTTGACCTGGTCGCCGCTGAGCTTGGTCACGTCGATGACCTGGGCGCGGCTGATCTTGTCCTCGATCTCGGCGATCGAGCCTTCGATCCAGCCCTGGCGTTCCTTGGCGGCGTGATACTCGGCGTTTTCCGACAGATCGCCGTGTTCGCGGGCCTCTGAAATCGCCGCGATGACGCTGGGACGTTCCACCGATTTCAATTGCTTAAGCTGATCGTCGAGGGAGCGGTAACCCTCGGCCGTCATCGGCACTTTTTCCATGTGGTCGTGATTTTCTGACTTGTCGCCCGGTAAACCGGAGAGGGGACTTAAGAGAAACTCTGGCGAATACGCTGGTCGCTGGGCGCGCGCGACCGGCCGAAGATGCTAGGGCGCCCGGCGCGGAAACTCAAGGTCCGACCGGGAACAGGCCCGCCGGATCAACCTGCAGGAGGTCGCACGGCTGGGTGACGACCGTGCGACAGCCGACGATCGAGCATCGTCCTGGCCAGACCGTAGACGATCCAGGCGATCAGCAGGGCCCCGATCAGGGCGAACAGCAGGGACGCCAACATCGCGCCCGCCGCCATGAAGGCCAGGAGGAAGGCGATGGCCGCGCCGAGGCCGGCCGCGATCTGGATGTTCTTCAATTGCATGGCCGATGAACGCACTCAGCCCCGGCCGGTTGCGATGCCGACGATGCGTCAGGCGTAGGCGTAGGGGCCGCCCCGCTCCAGCGCCTGCTGATAGGCCGGCCGCGCGTGGATCGTCTGCAGGAAGGCCTTCAGCTTCGGCTTGTCCGGCCCGTAGGGGGCGCGGCTGGCTCCGGCCTCCAGCGGGAAGCTCATCATGATGTCGGCGGCCGAGAAGGCGTCGCCGGCGAACCAGGCCGATTTCGACAACTCGCCTTCCCAATAGGCGGTGTGGGCCGCGATCTGGGGATCGATGAAGCTCGTCTGCGCCTTGTTCGAGATCGCCTTGACCAGAGGCCGCACCAGGCCCGGCGACCGGGTCGGAAGGGCGCCGAACACCAGTTTCAGCAACAGGGGCGTCATCGCAGACCCCTCGGCATAGTGGAGCCAGTAGGTGAAGCGCCGCCCGGCCGCTGTCCCCGCCGTCGGCTTCAGCCCGTGCCCCGGATAGGTCTCCAGCAGATAGTCCATGATCGCCCCGGTCTCCGCGACGATGATGTCTCCGTCCTGGATCACCGGCGACTTGCCGAGCGGATGGATGGCGCGCAGCTCGGGCGGGGCCAGCATCGTGTCGGCGTTCCGCTCGTAACGCTTCACCTCATAGTCGAGGCCCATCTCCTCCAGCAGCCACAGCACGCGCTGCGAGCGGGAGTTGTTCAGGTGGTGGACGATGATCATTGCGGCTCTCCCCTAGGTTTGGCACATCCTAGCGGTGTTGACGCCGGGGAGGGCAAGCCCGGCGTCAACGCGTGCATCTACTCGCGCGGGGCGGCCCAGTCCGATCCCCGGAACACGCCGACATACTGGACATAGGAGTCGATCGGGGCGTTGGGTTCATCCAGCGCGAAACGCTGGACCGACGACTGGATGTTCATGAAGTCGCCGCCGGCCAGCGGAGAGCCGGCTGCGCGCGGGTTGAACAGGGTGATCTGCCCCGGCTCACTGGCCGCCTTCAGGGTCGCGGCTCCCTGGACCATCACATAGGGGCCGTCGATGTTGAGCATGTTGAGCCGCATCCGTTGCACGCCCTGCGGCGTCGGTGCGGGGATCTGTACCCAGCTTTCCAGCGACAGGACGATAATGCTGCTCATCGCCCGGGCGGCGGGCAGGTCTGAGGCCTTCACCCGCGCGGCGAACGAGCGGGCACCATTCACGCCCGACTGCATGATATGGAACAGGCCCCACAGCCCATAGGCGGGCCGGTCGCCGAGCTCGCCTGAGGTTACCGCTCGGCTGTAGGTGTTGAAGATCGTCGCCTCGCGTCCAGCCTTGGCGCGCAGGTCGCCGAGCACGCCGGACAGGCGCGCGGTCTCGGGCGTCTGCGTGGTCAGGGAGGCGACGGCCGCCAGGGCCATATCGGCCAGGGGCTCCGGATTGGCCCGGTCTGCCGCCGCCGCGACGAGCATCTCCGCGTCGGCCGTCCCGCCCTTCTCCTGGATCCACTGCGCGAACAGCGGCCAGTCCTGGATCGCGTCGATGCCCAGAATCCGCACCCGCCGTTCGGCTGGCAGAGTCAGGTTCAGCGCCCGGATGCCACGCACCTTGGCCTCGAAGGCGGTATTGCCCCACTGGGCACCGCTGCCGGACCAGTAGTCGAACACTCGGTCCAGAACTGCCTCGTCACCGGTCTCAAGATATTGGTTCAGCATCGCGCCCTGAACTGGATCGACCTCGGCCAGATAGTCGGTCAGGCCGGCACGGGCGTTGAGAAGGGTCAGCAGCTCCAGGTCCAGTACCTGGGGGGCCGCGACCCCATGGCTCTCGCCGAGCAGGATCAGTTTCTGCTGATAGAACTCGGCCGGGAAGTCGAACGACAGCCCGCCGGTCACCGGTCCGTCAGCCACGACATTGGCCCGCAACCACTCGACCTTGGCCGGATCGGCGCGGTCGACCAGCGCCTCGGCGGGCAACGGTGGCGGCATCTGCGCCATGGCCGACGACGCGCAGAGCATCACGGCCACGGCCACGCCTGCGAGAATCGAACTCTTGATCATGGGAACCCCCGATACGACACCTGCGTCGTATGATGGAGAGGCGACCAGGGCCTGAGTTGGACGCAGCGCGGCAGGTTAAATTTCTGTAGGATACCGTGAACCCGCTCCGGCTTGCCGACCGGCAAACCTGGGTCCGCCCCTCGATAGCCGAAGGCCGCCGCTGGCGGCGGCCTTACGGGCCAGGACCATGGACACCGCGTCGAGGTGGGCAGGCGTTGCGGCCTGCAAAGGGCAGCGGTTGACCGAGATTGAAACCCGGCCCGCTTTCGCCCACACCGGGTCCATGACCACGCCCGAACCCCGCCTGACGTCGCTGGCCCACGGAGGCGGCTGCGGCTGCAAGCTGTCGCCGGGCGTCCTGCGCGACATTCTGTCGAAGACGCCCCGGGCCGCCGCCTTCGCCAACCTCATGGTCGGGACCGAGACCAGCGATGACGCGGCCGTCTGGCGGCTGAACGACCAGCAGGCCCTGGTAGCGACGACGGACTTCTTCATGCCGGTGGTCGACGACCCGTTCGACTTCGGCCGGATCGCGGCGACCAACGCCCTGTCCGACGTCTATGCCATGGGCGGGCGACCGATCTTCGCCCTGGCCCTGGTCGGGATGCCGGTGAACGTCCTGTCGACGGAGACCATCGGCCGTATCCTGGCGGGCGGCGCGAGCGTCTGCGCCGAGGCCGGCATCCCTGTCGCGGGGGGGCATTCGATCGACAGCGTCGAGCCGATCTACGGGCTTGTGGCGCTCGGCCTCGTCCATCCCGACCGGGTGCTGACCAATCGCGGCGCCCAGGTCGGCGACGTGCTGATCCTGACCAAGGGGCTCGGCGTCGGCGTCCTCTCGGCGGCGCTCAAGCAGGAGCGTCTGGACGCGGGCGGCTACGCCGTCCTGATCGCCTCGACCACGAAGCTGAACACCGTCGGCGCCGATCTGGCCGGGACGGAGGATGTCCACGCCATGACCGACGTGACCGGCTTCGGGCTTCTGGGGCATGGGCTGGAGATGGCGCGGGGCTCCGGTCTGGCGGTGGAGCTCGACGCGGGGGCCGCGCCCCTGCTGGAGGGAGTCGAAGCCCTCGCCCGCGACGGCGTCCGCACCGGCGCCTCCGGCCGCAACTGGGCCTCGTACGGGGAGGCGATCACCCTTCCGGCCGGGTTCGACGACTGGCGTCGGGACCTCCTGACCGACCCCCAGACCTCGGGCGGCCTGCTCGTCGCCGTCGCGGCCGGGGCCGCCGACGCCGTGCTGGCGACGATCCGGGCGGCGGGCTTCGACCAGGCCGCCGTCGTCGGTCGGGTCGTCGAGGGCGCCGGGGTGCGGGTCGTTTGATCCGGCGCACGACCGATCTGTCGGCCGCAGCGCGCGTCGGGTTCGACGCCATCATCGACGTCCGCAGCCCCGCCGAGTTCGCCGAGGATCACATCCCCGGCGCGATCAACCTGCCGGTCCTCGACAATGACGAACGCGCCGAGATCGGCACGATCTATGTCCAGTCGTCCAAATTCCTCGCCCGCCGCATCGGCGCTGCCAAGGTGGCGCGGAACATCGCCGCCCATCTCGACGGCGCCCTGAAGGATCGCGACGGAAGCTTCCGCCCCCTGGTCCACTGCTGGCGCGGCGGCCAGAGGTCGGGGGCGATGGTCGCGGTCATGGACCAGATCGGCTGGCCGGTGACCCTGCTCGACGGCGGCTACATGACCTGGCGTCGCAAGGTCCAGACGACCCTCTACGGCGAGGCGGCCTGGTCGGTCGTCCTGCTCGACGGCGGTACCGGGTCCGGCAAGACGGCCCTGCTCCCCCGTCTCGCGGAGCGGGGCGTGCAGACGATCGACCTTGAAGGCCTGGCCGGCCATCGCGGCTCCCTGTTCGGCGCGACCGGCCAGGCCCAGCCGTCCCAGAAATGGTTCGAGAGCCGCCTCTACGAAGCGCTCGAAGGCCTCGATCGGACCCGGCCCGTGGTGGTCGAGGCCGAGTCCAGCCGCATCGGCGCCCGCACCGTGCCGCCCGCGCTCTGGTCCGCCATGGGCCGCGCTTCCGTCGTCGAACTGTCGGCCCCGGTCGAGGCGCGCGCCGCCTTCTCCGCCCGGGTCTACGCCGACATCGCCGCCGACGTCGCGGCGCTGGAGACTGCCCTCGGCCGCCTGCCGCCGCACCATTCAAAGGAGACGGTCGCCGGCTGGAAGGCCATGGCCCATGAAGGCCGCACGGTCGACCTCGCCGCCGCCCTGATCGCGGAACACTATGACCCCGCCTACCGCCGCATGTCCGCCCGCCGCGACCGGCCGGTGATCGGGCGGGTGGAGATGACCGCGGTGTCGGACGCGGAACTCGACCGCGCGGCGGATCTCATTTCTGACACCCTCTCCCGGCGGGAGAGGGCTTGAGCGCACGGCGGCGATAGCCGTCGTTCTCGCGCGAAAGGGTGAGGGGCTGGTGCCAACCGGTGAGGGCTGCCCCTCACCCTTTCGGCTGGCGCATCGCTAACGCTCTGCGAGCCTCAAGCCCTCTCCCGCCTGGAGAGGGAAAACATCTGCACAATCCGCTCCGCCGCCACCGCCGCTCCATCCTCGCGCGACGCCACGACCCCCAGCCGTGTCGCGGTCCCGACCAGCGTCGGATCGGCGAGCATCCGGTCCAGCACCGTCGCGACCCGCCCGGCCCGGTAGGCGCGGCGGCTCAGGGTCGCCCCGCACCCCAGCCGCACGATCCGCGCCCCATTGTCGAACTGGTCCCCCAGGAACGGCACGACCATTTGCGGCCGCCCCGCGCGCAGGGCCTGCTGCGTCGTCCCGACCCCGCCCTGGTGCACGATGGCCGCTGCGCGCGGGAACAGCTTCGAATAGGGCGCATAGGGCAGGGCGATCGCATCCGGCCCGTCGGCGACACCGGGGTCTCCCTCCGGCCCGACCAGCAGGACGGCGCGGCGACCCATCCGCCGGGCCGCCTTCAGGCTCTCGACATAGAAGTCGCCCGGGATGAGCACCGCTGCGCTGCCGAGGGTGAAGACGATCGGCGCCGATCCCGCGTCGAGGAACCGGTCGAGCTCGCGCGGCATGACGACCGGTCCGCCCGCCTCGCTGTCATAAGCGGCGTAGCCGGTGACCGCGAACCCGGCCGGCGCATCCGGCTGGACGGGGCTCAGCAGGGGCGAATAGAGGCCGAGCGCCAGATCGGCGTTGGCCGCTCCGTCGAAGAACAGGTTGGCCTTTCTCGCCGGCAGGCCCAGCGAGGCCCGCACCCGGTTGATCGGCTTCGTCCAGGGATCGGTGCTGGCCCGCGCCAGACCGATCGTCGCCCGGTTCAGCCACAGCCGCGCGCCCGACGTCGCAGGCGCCAGCCAGGGCGCGCGCGGCAGGAAGGGCGGGTCATAGGCGGAAAACACCACGGTCGGCTGCAGGGCCGCCGAGACGTAGGGCACGCCCGCCATTTCCGCGGCCATGGCCGCGCCCGCCGCGAAGGTGGCCCCGACGACGGCGCTCGACCCGCGCGCCACGACCTCGACCTCGCGCGTCCAGGTCTCGAGATAGGGCAGCATCACCTTCTCGAACAGGAACCGGTCGGACCTTGCGATGGCCCGGGTGATTTCGGCCAGGTCCATGCCGAGGTCTGCGCTCAGCTGCGCCACCCCCGGCCCGACCCGGTGAAAGACCAGCCCCTCCGCCTCGACCTTCGCCCCGTATTCGACCGAGGTCGCGATCTCCGCCTGAAAACCCCGGGCCTTCAGAGCCACGCCGAGGGCGATGAACGGATGCAGGTCGCCGAGCGATCCTGCGGTGCAGAGAATGATGCGGGGAGGCATGGCTGACCCTAGCACGTCTCCGTGAAGGTTCACTCTGGCGTCCGGCGACGCCGGTGCTTAGCCTCTCCCCCATGACCCGATCCCGCACCCGCGCCGTCCTGACCTCCCTCAGCCTCTGGGTGATGGTCGCCCTGGTCGGGGGGCTCGCGGCCGGGGCGGCGGCCCAGGCCTGGGGCATCCCCGGCGGTGCCGGCACGATCGCCGTCGTCGACGCCCTGGGCCAGCTCTGGCTCAACGCCTTGCGCATGACCATCATCCCCCTGGTCTTCAGCCTGCTGGTGACCGGCATCGCCTCCATCGCCGACGCGGCCTCGACGGGACGGCTGGCGCTGAAGGCGGTGATCGTCTTCGCCCTGCTGTTGCTGGCGGCCACGGTCTACGCCTTCGCCTCCTCCCTCGGACTGCACGCCCTGTGGCCCATCGGCGCGGACGGGGCGGCCGCCCTCCTCGCCGGCGCCCCGCCCGAGGCCGCGCGCGAGGTGGCCGCCAATGTCGGAGGCGGCGGCTTCGGCGCCTTCCTGACCAGCCTCGCCCCCGCCAACCCGATCCGGGCCGCGGCCGACGACGCCATCCTCGCGATCGTGGTCTTCGCCATCGCCTTCGGCTTCGCCACCACCCGGCTGGAGGCCCGGCTGCGCCAGCCGGTCGCCCTCTTCTTCGAGGCCGTCGCCAACACCATGATCGTCATCGTCCAGTGGGTGCTGGCCGTTGCCCCGCTGGGCGTCTTCGCCCTGGCCCTGGGTGTGGGGCTGCGCGCCGGGCTCGGGGCCGCAGGCGTGCTGGGCCACTACATCGCCCTGGTCTGTCTCAGCCTGATCGGCCTGATCCTGCTGACCTATGTCGTCGCGACGATCGCCGGCCGGATCGGCCTCGGGCGGTTCGCGCGCGGCGCCGCCCCGGCCCAGGTCGTGGCCTTCTCGACCCAGTCCTCGCTCGCCTGCCTGCCGGTCATGGTCGAGCGCGCCATCGACCGCCTCGGCGTTTCCAGCGCCACCGCAGGCCTCGTCCTGCCGCTGGCGGTCGCCGTCTTCCGCATCACCTCGCCGGTCGCGAACCTGGCCGTCGTCATCTATGTGGCGAAGCTGACCGGCACGGAGATCACCACCGCCTCCATGCTGGCCGGAGGCCTCGCCGCCCTGGCCGTCAGTGTCGGCACCGTGGGTCTCCCCGGCCAGGTCAGCTTCTTCGCCTCCATCGCCCCGATCTGCCTCGCCATGGGTGTCCCGCTGGAAGTCCTGCCCCTGCTGCTGGCGGTGGAGGTCGTGCCCGACATCTTCCGCACCGTCGGCAATGTCACCGCCGACCTGGCGGCCGCCCGGATCGTCGAGGATCGTGACTTCGCGGAACCGGTTCCTTTGGCGCCGCCCGAAAGCGTGGGCCTGTAGTGTCTGACTACGGCCGGTAGGTGTCCTGGTTCCCGGGTCAGAGCATCCGCAGAAACAGGACCCGGACCCCGGGTCGGGCCGTTTTGCACCGACCCTATGCCTTGGGCGAAAGGAAAAGTCCCGGGTGCGGCATGTACGCACTTGACCCTGCGCCATACCGCCGTTTACCAACAGCGCGCGTCGCGGAAT
The DNA here is from genome assembly GCF_027484365.1 of Brevundimonas sp. Classification (GTDB taxonomy): domain Bacteria; phylum Pseudomonadota; class Alphaproteobacteria; order Caulobacterales; family Caulobacteraceae; genus Brevundimonas. The sequence continues at coordinate 128,420 of NZ_JAIXTC010000031.1, forward strand.
CATTGTTTTTCATATGGTTATGCAATCTACGCGTTCACGTTGGGGATATCGTGATGATAGGTAAATGGCTGGCCGCCAAGGCCGGAGGTGCCGCGCTGCGCGGTGCTTCCGTTCGCCCCGGTCCCTTTGTGGGCGTGCAGTCCATGATCAGGGGCGAGGGATGGCAGTCTGACAATGGCCGGACCGTTCTCGTTCTGGATGCAGCCGGAAATCTTGCGCTCGTTCTGGACGGCCGAAAGGCCTGGAGTCCGCCGAAGGCGGGAGGGGCGACCAAGCTCCTGCTCGACGGCAAGGGACAGCTGATCCTGTGGCGGGACCACGAAAGGGTCTGGGTCATCGGCAGCCCTCGCGCTCCGTCGGCCGAGTTCAGGGTGCAAGACGACGGCAACCTCGTTCTCTACGATCGACACACGGTTCTCTGGACGTCTGATACCCGCCTGTAGGCTGGGTCACGAGCGCCGGAGTGACCGGATCGACAACGGCACAGATCTTGCGGACGTTGCGACAATCGTCGACGTTGACTGACACTCTCAACCTCCCGTCTTGCCGTAGCCGCCGGCCCATCGCAGCTTTTCGAGGGCGGCGGCGGCCTTTAACAAGATCGTGGCCTCTTCGGTCCTTCCCTGACTCAGCAGACCGGCCGCCCGGCGCACCGCCTCGGCCAGGGCCTGGTGCGGATCCATCGGCGGCGCTGCATTGCATTCGGCCAGCCTCGCCAGCCCCCTATCCGGCTCATCAGCCCCGCCCCGGATCGGCTTGAAGTCCAGCCGCTCCGCGATGATCTTCCGGGTCCAGCCCTCGATCCGGGCGCGGCGTCTCAGATTGGCGTAGCCGACGTCGAACCGACGCGCCACCGATGGCGCCGACTCCCCGGCGATATAGGCCTGCCGGGCCCGCGCCCAGGTCTCCGGCCAGCGATATTTGCGCAGACGATGGTGTTCCATCTGCGGATCCTCGCACGCCGCTGCGTCGAAAACGGTCGCAGGGAGAAATGCACGGTCTGCGGGATTGTGCAGAAATCTGCATAGCCGGTCTGGTCGAACTGGCCTGTTTGTGCGGTCAACGCGTAGTCGAAATCACCGGGAAGTCGTCGGCGGGGGCGAAGACTGCATTCGCCGCGATCGCCCCTCTCCCCCTGCGGGAGAGGGCGCCCGCACACGGCGGCGCAGCCGTCGTTCTTGTGCGGTCGGGTGAGGGGTCGCGCCGGGCGTGGAATCTGCCCCAGCCGGCCCACTCCTAACGCCGGTGTGACCCCTCATCCGGCCCTTCGGGCCACCGTCTCCCGCAAGGGGAGAAGGAAGGCCTCTTCAGTGCGCGTAGTCCTGGATCGGCCGGACCTCGAGCGTGTCGTCCTGGATGGCGCCGATCGCCTGGGCGGCGGCCAGCGCGCCCGCTGAGGTCGTATAGTAGGGCACCTTGGTCATCAGGGCCGACCGCCGCAGGCTGAAGCTGTCCTGCAGGGACTGCTTGCCCTCGGTGGTGTTGATGACCAGCTGGACGTCGCCGTTCTTGATCGCGTCGACGATGTTCGGACGCCCTTCCAGCACCTTCTTGACGAAGCTGACGGGCAGGCCCTGCTGGACCAGATAGGCGTGGGTGCCGCCCGTGGCGATGACCTCGAAACCCTGTTTCAGCAAAAGGGTCACGGCCTCGACGATGAAGGGCTTGTCGTCGTCCTTGACCGAGACGAAGGCGGTTCCGGCCGTCGGCAGGGTGGTCCCGCCGCCGATCTGGCTCTTGGCGAAGGCGCGGGCAAAGGCGGGGGCCATGTCGGCCTCGCCGGGACGCTTGAAGTCCAGGCCCATCACCTCGCCGGTCGAGCGCATTTCCGGCCCCAGGATGGTGTCGACCCCGGCGAAGCGGGCGAACGGGAAGACCGCCTCCTTGACCGCGATATGGTCGTAGGGGACGTCCTTCAGGCCGAAGGAGGCGAGGGGAACGCCCGCCATGACCTTGGCGGCGATGGCGGCCACCGGCTGGCCGATGGTCTTGGCCACGAAGGGCGCGGTGCGCGACGCGCGCGGGTTCACTTCCAGCACGAAGATGCGCGGGTTTTCGCTGTGCGGCTCCTCGATCGCGAACTGCACATTCATCAGGCCGCGCACCTTCAGCGCCTTGGCCATGGCCTCGGTCTGGCGCTTGAGCTCGGCGACGGTCTCGGGCTTCAGCGACCACGGCGGCATGGAACAGGCGCTGTCGCCCGAGTGGACGCCGGCTTCCTCGATATGTTCCAGCACCCCGGCCACGAAGACCGTCTCGTCGTCGCACAGGGCGTCGACGTCGACCTCGGTGGCGCGGTTCAGATAGTGGTCGATCAGGACGGGATCGGAGCCCGACACCCGCATGGCCTCGCCGACGTAGCGGTCCAGCTGCTCGCGGTCGTGGACGATCATCATGCCGCGGCCGCCCAGCACATAGGAGGGGCGCAGGACGACCGGATACCCGACCTCCTCGGCTTTCCGGGCGGCTTCCTCGGCCGAGCGGGCCAGACCGTTGGGCGGCTGCATCAGGCCGATGTCGTGCAGCATGACCTGGAACCGCTCGCGGTCCTCGGCCAGGTCGATGGAGTCCAGCGAGGTGCCGAGGATGGGAATGCCGTCCTCATGCAGGGCATGGGCCAGCTTCAGCGGCGTCTGGCCGCCGAACTGGACGACGACGCCGATCAGCTCGCCCTTTGAGCGCTCGACCTCGATCAGCTCCAGAACGTCCTCGGCCGTCAGCGGTTCGAAATACAGCCGGTCCGAGGTGTCGTAGTCGGTCGACACCGTCTCCGGGTTGCAGTTGACCATGATGCTCTCGACGCCGATGTCCGCAAACGCGAACGCCGCGTGGCAGCAGCAGTAATCGAACTCGATCCCTTGCCCGATCCGGTTCGGCCCGCCGCCCAGAATTATCGCCTTCTTTCTGTCGGTTGGCTCGGATTCGCAGAGCGGAATCTGGCCGAGGGCGCCGGTCTCATAGGTCGAGTACATATAGGCGGTGGCCGAGGCGAATTCGGCGGCGCAGGTGTCGATCCGCTTGAACACGGGACGCACGTTCAGGCCGCGGCGGGCGTGACGAACGGCCTTCTCGGTCGTGCCGGTCAGCTGGGCCAGACGGGCGTCGGAGAAGCCCTTGGACTTCAGCTTGCGGAACTCGGTCGGATCGGTCGGCAGGCCCTGGACCCGGACATGGCCTTCGGTGCGGACGATGTCGGCGATCTGGCGCAGGAACCAGGGCTCGTAGGAGCAGGCGGCGTTGACCTCCTCGACCGACAGGCCGTGGCGGAAGGCCTGGGCGATGACCCGGATGCGGTCCGGCGTCGGCTGGCCCAGGGCGCGCACGACCGCGGCACGGGCCGAGGCGTCGTCCTCGACATCCACCGTGCCCTCGATCTCGATCTCGTCGAAGCCCGACAGGCCGGTCTCGAGACCGCGCAGGGCCTTCTGCATCGATTCCTGGAAGGTCCGGCCGATGGCCATGACCTCGCCGACCGACTTCATCGAGGTGCCCAGCAGGGGCTCCGAGCCCGGGTATTTCTCGAAGGCGAAGCGCGGGATCTTGGTGACGACATAGTCGATCGACGGCTCGAACGAGGCCGGCGTCACCTGGGTGATGTCGTTCTGCAGCTCGTCCAGAGTGTAACCCACGGCCAGTCGCGCCGCGACCTTGGCGATGGGGAAACCGGTGGCCTTGGACGCCAGGGCCGAGGACCGCGACACGCGCGGGTTCATCTCGATCACGACCATCCGGCCGTCCGCCGGATTGATCGCCCACTGCACATTCGATCCGCCGGTCTCGACGCCGATCTCGCGCAGCACATTGATCGAGCCCGTGCGCATGCGCTGGTACTCTTTGTCGGTCAGGGTCAGGGCCGGGGCCACGGTGATCGAATCGCCCGTGTGCACGCCCATCGGGTCGATGTTCTCGATCGAGCAGATGATGATGCAGTTGTCCGCCTTGTCGCGGACGACCTCCATCTCATACTCCTTCCAGCCCAGCACCGACTCCTCGATCAGCACCTCGGTGGTCGGCGACAGGTCGAGGCCGCGCAGGACGATCTCCTCGAACTCCTCGCGGTTGAAGGCGATGCCGCCCCCGGTGCCGGCGAGGGTGAACGACGGGCGGACGACGGCAGGCAGGCCGACGAACTCGAGGCCTTCCAGGGCCTCTTCCATCGAGTGCGCCGCCTTGGACCGGGGTGATTCGAGCCCCAGCTTGTCCATGGCGTCGCGGAATTTCTGACGGTCCTCGGCCTTGTCGATGACCTCGGCCTTCGCCCCGATCATCTCGACGCCGTATTTCGCCAGCACGCCGTTCGCGTCCAGCGCTAGGGCCGTATTTAACGCCGTCTGACCGCCCATGGTCGGCAGGAGGGCGTCCGGCCGCTCCTTCTCGATGATCTTCTCGACCATCTCCGGCGTGATCGGCTCGATATAGGTCGCGTCCGCCATGTCCGGATCGGTCATGATCGTCGCCGGGTTGGAGTTGACCAGGATGACCCTGTACCCCTCGGCTTTCAGCGCCTTGCACGCCTGCACCCCCGAGTAATCGAACTCGCACGCCTGCCCGATGACAATGGGTCCTGCCCCAATAATCAGTATGGATTTCAAGTCTGTACGTTTGGGCATGGCGCTCTGGTCTTAGTTCGTCACGACCGCGCACTCCCAGCCGTCGTAGTCGAGCTGGAAGGCCGCGGCCCAGGATTGCATCATGGCGCTGACGGGGGCGAAGGATGCCTCGTCGACCGCCATGGTCGTTTCAAGAATGGTGCTGTCGTCCTGACCCTTGGTCAGGAACCCGGCCCGACGGGCGACCTCGTTGAGATCGTCATGATCGCCTTCGCCGTAGAAGTAGAACAAAGTGTGGCGTGGCGTGATCCCGCTGTCGCCATGCGTCAGCAGGGACGCGCGGATCATCGCATCCCGTTCTTCATGGCTGATGACATCGTCGTGCAGGGTCGTGTCTCGCTCGCGCGCGAACGGCCGGCGGCGCTGGGCGGCGGGCCGGTTGCGTTCTGGTTGTCGGTTAAGCGGCCCGTCTAAAGACGGGGGGGCGGGGGGGCAAGCTGTTTTGGGGACAGCTCACGGCCACCTGTCAACTCCCGAACAGCTTGTCCAACATCTTTAAGCCGTGGCTCTTTAACCAGGCAGCGACAATCCCGGTTGCGAACTGGGCAGCCTTCCCAATCGCCGTTTTCGCTGAAAACCGGGCTGCAAGCGTTTCCAAAGGCCAGATCAAGTAAACTTGCACCGAAGTCGCGGTAAGATGCTCTACATGTCGGAGCCATTCAGCAGCTTCGCCGAGCCTTCTGACTACTTCATTGCGTTCCGCAGGGGCGGTGGATGCGTATCCATTGTCACTTCTAACTTGCTCCGCGAGCGCCTCAAAGGTGTCAGCGATCTCTAGAGCAGTCGCGTCTGGACGGTCGATCGCCAAAGGCTCCCAAAGGCCATCGGGCTCCGAAACGGACTTGGCTTGCTCATATGCTCCGGTGATAGATTCCCCGAGCCAGTCCCACCCCAAGTCCGACGTTAGCTTCATAGCTCTGCGGGTGTCGGGGTGGGTGTCTCCTATCAGCCGGACAACGTTGTCGAGAGCCGTCTTCTCGATGAGAAAACGCGGTGCGGCATGGGGCGTTTCAACGACATCCAAGGTTCCGAAGAGGCTGTACAATGAAGCTTCAACATCTTCAGGTTCGACATCCACATCCAAATCTGGATGAGTATCCTCAATTATCGTCCAAGCGGTGACTGCAGATTTGGACTTTCTATTTTTGCGAAAAAGCCGCGACAAGCAATCGACTACGATTACGTTGTGATAGTCAACGATATCCATCGATCTCGATCTCGGGCTGAGTTGCGGGATGCCGCAGTGTTGGCAGGTGCCGTGCACGCTAACATAGGCGCCAATTCTTGATGAGCTACGAGAAGTGGCGGTCGGCGATCCAGGCGGGCAGGTCTGCGATACTGTCCAGCAGGCCGAAGCGCGGGTGGTCGACCGGCGGCTCCGCGATCTCGTGGGCCCAGGTCACATGATACGGGATGTGCACGGCGAAGGCGCCTGCCTCGATGGCCGGGATGACGTCCGACTTCACCGAATTGCCGGCCATGACGGCTTCGTCCGCCCCTGTGCCGTGACGGGCGAACACGCGGTCGTAGGTTCCGCGATCCTTCTCCGAGACGATCTCGACGGCAGCGAACAGATCGCCCAGGCCCGAGGCGGCGACCTTGCGTTCCTGATCCATCAGGTCGCCCTTGGTGATAAGGACCAGCCGGTATCGCTCCGACAAACTCGCCAGAGCCTCATCGACCCCGGGCAGGGTCTCGACCGGATGACCCAGCATCTCGCGCCCGGCGGCCAGGATCTCGCGCACCACTTCGGGCGGCGCGCCGCCGTCGCAAAGCTCCATCGCCGTCTCGATCATCGACAGGGTGAAGCCTTTCACGCCGTAGCCGTAGAGGCGGAGATTGCGACGCTCGGTGTCGGCCATTCGCGCCTCGATCGTCGCCGCGTCGCCGTGGTCGGCGAGCAACTCCACGAACCGCGCGTGGGTGAGACGGAAGAGGGTCTCATTGTGCCAGAGGGTATCGTCGGCATCGAGCCCGACAGTCGTGATGGTCATGGTCGAGCCGATATCAACTTTGCCGATTCGTGATATGCGAGGGCCCTCAGCGAGGGGAGAGACGCATGAACGACTTCATCCTGCCATACAAGAAGTACGCCCAGTTCACCGGTCGGTCGGACCGGAAGGAATTCTGGTATTTCGTCATATTCTATTTCGTCGCCGCCGGGATCCTCAGCATCGTCGACAGCACGATGTTCGGAGGCGGCCGGGCGGTGTTCGGCGACGGTGGATTCGACGTCTCCTCCTCCGGACCGCTGGCGGGGATCTTCGCCATCGGCTCCTTCATCCCGATGCTGGCCGTCGCGATCCGGCGACTGCATGACACCGGCAAGACGGGTTGGTGGGTCCTGCTGGGTCTGATCCCCCTGGTCGGGACCATCATCCTGATCGTCTTTTACGCCCAGAAGGGCCAGCCGGAGACCAACGCCCACGGCGAACCGCCCGAAGGCAGTCGCGCGGCCTGACGGTTCGCGCCTGCGAGGGGCGGCTTCAGGCCCCCCGGCAAGGGCGCGACGCGATGGCGGCTTGTTCTTCCCCGCTGGAGGGCGTTCATCGACCGCATGCAGGTCTTCCCTCCAGATGTCGTTTCCGCCGTGGTCATCGGGGCCTCCGGCGGGATAGGAGCGGCGGTGGCCGATGGGCTGGCGGAATCGGGGCGTTTTGACACGATCCACCGGCTGTCGCGCTCGATCACGGGACTGGATCTGGAAGACGAGTCCAGCATCGCCGCCGCGGCCGGGGCCATCGCGGACGGACCGGTCCCGGTTCTGATCTTCGTCGCCACCGGCGTTCTGCACCACGGCGAGGCCCCCGAACGATCGTTCCGGGCGATGACAGCGGAGCACCTGCTGCGCGACTACCGGGTCAACACGGTGGGGCCGGCGCTGGTCGCCAAGCATTTCCTGCCGTTGCTGCCCCGCGACCGGCGCGCCGTATTCGCCGCCCTGTCGGCGCGGGTCGGCTCAATCGGGGACAACCGGCTGGGCGGTTGGCACAGTTATCGGGCCTCCAAGTCCGCGTTGAACATGATCATTCGCAACCTGGCGATCGAGATGGCGCGCTCTCATCCCCAGACCATCGTGGCGGGGCTGCATCCGGGGACGGTGAATACGGGTCTGAGCGAACCGTTCCAGCGAGGGGTTGCGGCAGAGCGGCTGTTTTCGCCCGCCGTCTCAGCGGAATACATGCTGGGCGTCCTCGACGGCCTGAGCCCTGCGGACAGTGGTGGCGTCTTTGCCTGGGACGGCGCGCGGATCCCGGCCTAGGGCGTTTGACGACGCAGGACCACGGGGGCCTGGCGGGCCCGGCAGGTCACGCTTCCGCTTCTGTTGTCCCAATCTCCGACGCATGGCGGCGCGAGCGCACGGGCGTGGCCGCTGACGACCCCGACCTATGGCGTTGACCCCGTTCGGGCATCCCTTTAGTCACGCGGCCGTTTGTTCGCCGGGATTCGGTGTAAGGGGACAGCCATGACCGTACAGCTTCTTCCCGGCGCGACCGGCGTCCTCGCTCTCGCCGACGGCACGATCTTCCAGGGCGTGGGGGTCGGCGCGACCGGCTCCGCCCTCGGCGAGGTGGTCTTCAACACCGCCATGACCGGCTATCAGGAAATCCTGACCGATCCCTCCTACATGAGCCAGATCCTCGCCTTCACCTTCCCGCACGTCGGCAACACCGGCACCAATGTGGAGGACATCGAACAGATGGGCGGCGGTTCGGACACCTCGGCCCGGGGCGCGATCTTCCGCGACCTGCCGACCGACCCGGCCAACTGGCGCTCGGACGCCGGCTTCGATGTCTGGATGAAGCGGCGCGGCGTCGTGGGCCTCGCCGGCATCGACACCCGCGCCCTGACCCAGCGCATCCGCGACCACGGTGCGCCGCACGCGGTGATCGCCCACGATCCGGATGGAAACTTCGACCTCGACGCCCTCGTGGCCCAGGCGCGCGAATGGACCGGCCTTGTCGGCCTCGACCTCGCCAGGCCTGCCTCGACCCTGCAGGCGTTCGAGTGGGACGAGGGACTGTGGGAATGGCCGGAAGGTCACCCGAAGACCCACGGACGAAAGAACGTGGTCGTTGTCGACTACGGCGTGAAGCGCAACATTCTGCGGGCGCTCGCCTCGACGGGGGCGAAGGTCACCGTGGTCCCGGCGACGACCACGGCCGAGGATATCCTGGCCCGGTCCCCGGACGGCGTCGTCCTGTCGAACGGACCGGGCGATCCGGCCGCGACCGGCGAATACGCGGTGCCGGAAATCCGCAAGCTGGTGGACAGCGGAAAGCCAGTCTTCGGCATCTGCCTGGGTCACCAGATGCTGGCCCTGGCGCTCGGCGCCAGGACCGTGAAGATGGAGCAGGGCCACCACGGCGCCAACCATCCGGTGAAGGATCTGACGACGGGCAAGGTCGAGATCGTCTCCATGAACCACGGCTTCACCGTCGATCGCGACAGCCTGCCGGACGCGGTGATCGAGACCCATGTGTCGCTGTTCGACGGCACCAATTGCGGCATCCAGCTGAAGGACCGTCCGGTCTTCAGCGTCCAGCACCATCCGGAAGCCTCTCCGGGGCCGACGGACAGCCTGTATCTGTTCGACCGGTTCAGCGACCTGATGAAGGTCTGAGGTGAGCAGTCCGGCGGCGACCTCGGCCTATCTGGGCTGGCTGGGCGCCGCGCTGGCGACCGGCGGGGACTCCTCAAGTGCCGTTTCCGGGGCGTCGGTCGACGCCGTGCTGGGGTATGCGACCGGCTACGATTCCCACGACATCGCTCCGTTCGTTCGCTCGTTGCGGGCGGTGTTCGACGGGGAGATCGCCCTGGTCGTCGACGACCGGGCCGATGTCCGGGCGCTGCTGGACGAGCATGACGTTCGCGGACTGGCAGCCGAGGTCATCGAGGGGTGGCGGCCTCACGCCGTCATGGCCCGGTTCGCGGCGTTCGACCGCTATCTGACCGGCCGGACCGACCTGCGCAGCGTACTTCTGACCGACGTGCGCGACGTGCTGTTCCAGAAGCCGCCCTTCTCGCCGCAGCCGGCGGGACTCGAGGTCTTCGTCGAGGGCGACCGGCTGGGCGATCACGCCTTCAACATGAAGTACCTGAGGGCACTGGTGGGCGAGTCGATGGCGGCGGCGCTCGCCCCGGCTCCGGCCATCTGCGTCGGCACCGTCATGGGGCCGCGGGAGGAGGTCGTCCGGTTCTGCCGGCTGGTGTTGATGCTGGCCGCCATTCCGCGGTCGGAACTCGGCGGGGCGTTCGGGGCCGATCAGGCGGCCTGCAACATCGCCGTCCACATGGGCCTTCTCGAGGCCGAGGTTTGCGACAACTACGGGCGCGTGGCCACAATCGGCCTCACGCCCGGCAATGCCCTGGGTCTCAAGGACAGTCTGGTGGTGAACCCCGACGGCTCGGTCAGCGCCATCGTTCATCAGCACGACCGCCATCCCCATCTCGCCGCGGCGATGCACGAACGCTGGGGCCAGGGGATGCAGGTGCGAGAGCGCGTGCGGACCCGACCCGCAGGTCAGCGATGGCGAAAGCTGCGCGATTCCCTGATGCGCCGCCTGCCCGAACTGCGCTGACGTGCTAGGCTGCGGGCTATGACCGGTCGCCTGATCCTCGTCGCCCTTGTCCTGATGCTCGGCGCCTGCGCCAGCGGCGCGCGCTCGTCATTCGACATCCAGGACCGGGAAGGTGCGCGGCCGATGGGGCTGACCTCCGCGCCGAACCATCCGATCCGTGTCTATCTGGACGCAGAAGACCGGGCCGCCATCTTCCAGCAGGCGTTTCGTGAGGGTGTGCCCGTGGGTGCAGACGGGCGATTGGACTTCATCGCCCTGTCCGGCGGCGGCTCCAACGGTGCCTTCACCGCCGGCCTGATGAAGGGGTGGAGCGAGACGGGCGACCGGCCCGATTTCGAGGTCGTCACCGGCGTCTCGACAGGTGCGCTGGCCGCGCCCTTCGTCTTCCTGGGACCCGACTACGACGATGAACTCGCCGAGGCCTACACCGGCGGTGCGGCAGCGGGTCTCTTGCAGTCGCAGGGGCTGGGCGCGCTGATCGGCTCCGGCATCTACAGGTCCGAACCGCTGCGGGCCCTTGTCGAGCGATTTGTGGACGAGGATCTGCTGGAAGCCATTGCGTCCGAATACGCAAAGGGGCGGGTGCTGCTGGTCGCCACGACCGATCTGGATTCACAGAGGGGTGTCAGTTGGGATTTGGGAGCTATTGCGACACAGGGCACCCCTTCCGCACTGGAGCTGTTTCGCAGCGTGCTGATGGCCTCGGCCAGTATTCCCGGAGCCTTCCCGCCCGTCTTGATCCAGTCCGACAACGCAGGCCTCTACTTTGAGGAGATGCATGTCGACGGCGGGGTGACGACGCCCTTCCTGGCGGTGCCGGAGACCCTCTGGTCGTTCAGGGAGCCGTCCGACACTTTGCGCGGCGCCCGCTTCTATGTCGTGGTCAACGGCCGGACCAATCCGACCTTCGAGATCACCCGGGATACGCCCCAGGGGGTCCTGGGGCGCAGCATCGATATCCTGCTGAGGGCCTCCCTGCTGACGACGCTGGCGGGCAACAAGGCCTTCGCCGACGGCAACGGCCTGTTCTTCCGCTATGCCGCCTTGCCCGATGACTCCGAGGCCTCGGCCCTGGATTTCAGCGTGGAGTCGATGAGCGCGGTCTACGAGGTCGGTCGGCAGGGCGCGCTCTCGGGCGAGGCCTGGCGCTAGGCGTCAGGGAAGAGCGGCGAAGCTGCGGTCTTCGCGCAGGGCGCAGGCCTTCTTCACGGCTACCGGCGCGGCGTGCAGCCAGTAGTCGGCGTCTTCCGGCCGATCAGCACGCTTGCGCTCCAGACCGCGGAGCCGCCGCTGGGCGGCGTTGGCCAGCAGGCGGGCGTGAAGGGCGCGCGGCGTCAGATCGTGGACCGCGGGAGCATAGGGAACGGCGACGGGGTCGGGTCCAATGGGCTCGACCGCCGGTCGGGCGATGGCGATGAACATGGAACGTCTCTGGCTTGAAAGGGGATCGGCTCTTCTGCGCCGGAGTGAACAGTGGATTAACCCTGTCTCCTGTGGATAGTTCCGCAATCTGACGAAAAAATGTTCTGATAAAACATGATCTTAAGGTCGCGATTTGGCCTTCTTGGTTAACGAGGGGTTAACGGTCAGTGGCGCGGTCGTCCTGAAAGCTGTCGAGGTAGGTGAGCCAGGCCGTGCGGCCTCTTGCGGTCATCAAGATACGGGTTCGCGGTTTGCGGCCGAGGAAGCCTCGATGGAGGTCGATATAGCCCGCATCTTCCAGCCGTCGCAGGTGGCTCGACAGGGTGTTGTTGGCCAGACCCATCACCCTGGCGACCTCGGTGAAATCGCCTTCGCCTCGGTCCGACAACCAAGCCAGAATACCCGTCCTGATCCGGTTGGCGAACAGTGCGTCGGTCTCGCTCATCCCCTGCGTCCGCTCATCAGGATCACTGCCGGCAGGAAGGCCAGCAGAATCAGGCAGGCGCACGCCGCCGGCAGCATCGGCGGCGTGTTGCCGATGATCGCCATGCCGATGGCCGCGCCGAAGCTGCCGACGGCGACCAGAAGCAACCAGCGTCGGTCGTTCAGGATGGCTGTCACCCACCAGGCCACGCCCCACAGCATGAGCAGCACCGAGGGCATCAAATAACTGGCGTAGACGTTGTCTGTCGGCAGCTGATCCCGGGTGAATATGCGGAAACTGACGACGGTCGTCACCATCGCGATGAAGGCCGCGCTCCAGGTGGCCGTCGCCGCGCGGCTCAGCCGGATCCGGTTGGGCCCCAACATTCGCCAGAGCGTCCAGATCAGGGCTCCGAGGAAGCTGAGGTGGGCGGCGAAAATTCCGGCGTTCAAGAACTGGATCAAAGGGCTGGCAGGATAGCCCTGCGCATGGCCAGGCAAGCCCTCGATGGCCAGACCGATCATCACGGCAAGCAATGAAAACCCATAGGCACCGCCGAACACCGCCATCAGCAGAAGGAAGGGTGCCGGTTCGCCTCGGCCCGCATCGGCAAGCCGCTTGAGGTAGGCGAGGTCACTTTCGTCGGAGGGCAGCGGCCTGGGGGGCGACTTCGGACATGCGGAGACTCCGTTTCAGATCTGACTACTTTCAATTATAAAGTTATCGAGTCAAGCGGTGCAATGAGTGACCTGCTAAGCATCCGCGGTGCGTTTCGATGACCGCTTCCTTGAGGAACTGAAGGCCCGCCTTCGCCCGTCCGACGTGATCGGGCGGACGGTGAAGCTCAAGCGTCAGGGACGCGAATGGGTGGGGCTCAGCCCGTTCTCGAAGGAGAAGTCGCCGTCCTTCTTCGTCAATGACGACAAGGGCTTCTTCCACGACTTCTCCTCGGGCAAGCATGGGGATGTGATCTCCTTCCTGCAGGAGACCGAGCGATTAAGCTTCCCCGAGGCGGTCGAGCGACTGGCCGCCGAGGCCGGGATGAAACTGCCCGCCGAAGACCCGCAGGCGGCGGAGCGTGAGGCGAAAAAGCAGGGCCTGTCGGACTGGATGGATCTGGCCCAGAAATGGTTTGCGGCGAACCTGCGCCGGTCGACCGGCAAGGCGGCGCGCGAGTATCTGGAACGCCGCGGGCTGCCCGAGGACCAGTGGGACCGGTTCGGTCTGGGCTATGCTCCGAACGACCGCGAGGGTCTGAAGCAGGCCCTGGTCCAGCGCGGGGCCAAACCGGGCGATCTCGTCGAGATGGGGATGCTGATCTCGCCCGAAGGCGGAGGCGCGCCCTACGACCGGTTCCGCGACCGGCTGATGTTCCCGATCCTGGATGCGCGCGGACGGCTGGTCAGCTTCGGCGGTCGGGCGATGAACCCCGACGACCGCGCCAAATACCTGAACGGTCCCGAAAGCCCGCTCTTCCACAAGGGGGCGACCCTGTACGGCCTGCCCGAGGCGCGGCGCATCCTGGGGGCGGAGTCCAAATCGACCCAGGCCGTGATCGTGGTCGAGGGGTATATGGACGTCATCGCCTGCCAGCGCGCGGGCCTGCCGGCCGTGGCGCCGATGGGCACGGCCCTGACCGAGGACCAGATGGCCCTGTTATGGCGGGTGTCGTCCGAGCCTGTTCTGTGTTTCGACGGCGATGGAGCCGGTCAGCGCGCCGCCTATCGCGCCATCGAACGGGCCCTGCCGCTGCTGAAGCCCGGCCGCTCCTTCCGCTTCGCCCTGCTGGAAGGCGGGCAGGACCCGGACGACATCCTGCGCGACAAGGGCGCGCCGGCGCTGCGTCAGGCGATGACCGAAACGCGGACTTTCGCCGAGGTCCTGTTTCGTCGGGAGGCTGAGGCCGAACCGCTGGATACCCCCGAGCGCCGGGCCGGGCTGAAGGGGCGACTGCGCACTGCGGCGGCGGCGATCCAGGACAAGGACCTGGCCGAACAGTACCGGCGCGAGTTGTTCGACCGCTTCGATGCCCTGTTCCCCGGCCGGTCTGCGCCTCAGCAGCGACCCCAGCAGGCCGGCGGACGCTGGAAGGCCGGCCCGCCGCCGAAGCTGGGCCAGACCGCAGAGGGCGCCTCGGCCATGCAGGCGCTGAGCCGGTCGATCGAGCCGATCGCGGCGGCGCTGGCCCATGGTGCGATCGAAGACCCCGAACGGATGGACGATCATCTGGAGGCTATCGCATCGCACGGCTTCGGCGACCCGGCGCTGGACGGGCTTGCGCAGGAGCTGGTTCGGTTGCGGTTCGGCGGCCAGACGCTTGACAGCGCGGCCCTGCGTCGCCATCTCGCGACCTCCGGACACGATGCTTTAGTGCGCGAGGTCGAGAAGGCGGCGGCAAAGTCCGGCGCGCCTTTCCTGGCCGCAAGTGCGCCCCTCGCCGAAGCAAGGGTCCGGTGGTCGCAAGGCTTCGACGCCCTGACCCGCGTTGCGGGACTGGACGCGGCGCTGGCGTCAGCGAAGTCGGGGGCGGATCACGCCTTCGACGCATCCGCCTTCAGTCGTCTGAAGGCGGAACGCGACGCATTGCGACGAGCCATCAAGACCGGGACGATCTGGGACGATGAGGCGGGTTCGTAACGAACTCGGCCCGTAGGCGTTCTATTTTGGAACGAATGTTGCATTTTTGCCGACGGGCCGGCGGGGTCCTGACGGCGCGGAGACTTTGACTGAATGACTGATACGCAGGAACCGCCTGAGTCCACGTCCACCGACGGGCCTTTGCTTGATCTGACGGATGCGGGCGTCAAGAAGTTCATCAAGCAGGCCAAGGCGCGTGGCTATGTGACGATGGAGGAGCTGAACAAGGTTCTGCCGTCGGAAGAAGTCACGCCTGACGCCATTGAAGATACGTTGGCGATGCTGTCCGAAATGGGCGTCAATGTTGTCGAGGCCGAAGAAGACGCGGCCGAAACGACCGGCGGCGAAGTCGCCGAGCGCGCGGAGACTTCGGTCACCGAAGGCGACGCCAAGCCGACCTACGACCGGACGGACGATCCGGTCCGCATGTACTTGCGCGAGATGGGCTCGGTCGAGCTGCTCAGCCGCGAGGGCGAGATCGCCATCGCCAAGCGGATCGAGGCCGGGCGCGACGCCATGATCTCGGGCCTGTGCGAAAGCGCCCTGACGTTCGAGGCCATCATGGTCTGGCGCGACGAACTGGCCAACAACCGCATCCTGCTGCGCGAGGTCATCGACCTGGACGCCACCTACGGCGTGCTCAACCCCTCGTCCCTGCCGCACAACCAGCCCCAGCCCCCGATCCCCGGCCAGCCGGTCCCGCCCAAGCCCGAGCCCGAAGAGGGCGCGGAGGCCGAGAAGCCGGAGCAGGACGAGGAGGACGAGGACTTCGACGACGGCGGCGGCATGTCGATCTCGGCCCTGGAGGCGGAGCTGCGCGACGGGGTCATGGAGACCCTGGACGCCATCGCCTCGGACTTCGACGCCTTCCGCAAGCTGCAGGAGAAGCTGGTCGAGACCCGGCTCAAGGGCGAGGACCTCTCGGCCAAGGACCGCAAGGCCTATGACACATTGTCGGCGGCCATCTCGGGCCGGCTGAAGACGCTGAAGCTCAATAACAACCGGATCGAGGCCCTGGTCGAACAGCTGTACGCGATCAACAAGCGGCTGATCGGTCTGGAAGGCCGTCTGCTGCGCCTGGCCGACAGCTACGGCATCTCGCGCCCCGAGTTCCTGAAGGCCTATTTCACCCGCGAGCTCGACCCCAACTGGTCGGAAACGGTCAAGGAAATGGGCGTCCGCTGGACCAAGTTCAGTGACGACCAGTCGACCCAGATCGCCACCATCCGGGGCGATGTCGCGGCCGTCGCCACCGAGGCCGGCCTGCCGATCGACGACTATCGCCGCATCGTCCAGACGGTCCAGAAGGGCGAGCGCGAGGCCCGTCAGGCCAAGAAGGAAATGGTCGAGGCCAACCTGCGCCTCGTGATCTCCATCGCGAAGAAATACACGAACCGCGGCCTGCAGTTCCTGGACCTGATCCAGGAGGGCAACATCGGCCTGATGAAGGCGGTCGACAAGTTCGAATACCGCCGCGGCTACAAGTTCTCGACCTACGCCACCTGGTGGATCCGTCAGGCCATCACCCGCTCGATCGCCGA
>NZ_JAIXTC010000002.1 GCF_027484365.1 Brevundimonas sp.
GCCCAGCTCAGCTCCATCGCCCGGCAGCTCAACGAACGACCCAGAAAGACCTTGCTCTATCGGACACCAGCGGAGACCTTCGCCGAGTGTGTTGCAGCGATCAGTTGAGCCCACCACCCGTTGTGGAGATTCAGCTTGGTCGAGTTTCAACATGAGGTGACCGACGCCGCCGCACCGTCGGCAAAGCCGCAGCTGCGAGCAGCGCGGGCACGATCGTAAAAGTGCCGACGAACGTGACTGACTGGCTCATGGATCCAACGAGGGTCCAGGGCCGGAACGTCTACTGCGGCACAACCGTCACATTGCAACGAATGTCATTCCAGGCCGAGGTCTGGCCTCGGCTGTAGAAAGTCCCAGTCCTGTTTGGCTGGACGATACAGGATGCTGACGATGTGCATGCAACAACCTGCCCGGTGGATCCAGAACCAGCATTATAGGTAAAGCTGTATTCGGTTGCACGAACGGCCCTTGAAGAGTTCTGGTTAGTGAACTGACAGCCGACTGCACTCCCACGCACGACCCGTCCCTCATGATAGGATTGTTGCACAAACCCGGCAGACATTATTGCTGTTGCCATCGCCAGCGATGTCAAGACTATGGGCCTCATAACTCTTCTCCCAGATGCGTCATCTCTGAAACGGGCTGCACGCCGAAACCGGCATCGTCGCGATTTCGATCCAGGCTTAGCCACAAGCTTGCGCCATCGCCAGTGGTGACCCACCCCAATGGGCAGCGTCCCGCGGACCCATAAGCCGCGCTCACGATCCTCGGCGGCCGTCAGAGCCGCATCATCCCCACGGTCGTCCAAGGCCAAGTTCGATCACACGTCCACCCCAGAGATCGACTGTCAGCCCGGCCGCACCTGAACGGCCAACCGAACCAGCTACGAGCGCGTGACCGCCCTCTGCCGCAACGCGTCCGGGGTAGAGATCAACTCCGCGATGGTGGTGCTTCGGGCGGCGTTGGTCCGGGATCGGTTCAACCGGCAGAGGGCGATCTGCCGATCCTGACGGCGGTCTTTCGGATTGGATCTTCAGGTGTCCGCTCGAAGGGCAGCTTTACGGATTGACGGCGAGGACCGCCTTCGACCCATAGCAGCCATCGTCAATGTCTGTTCGCGGGTATGACGTGTCGGCTCGGAAGCGGCCGTTGAAGGCTTCAATGAAGGCATTGTCGGTCGGCTTGCCGGGCCTCCGGAACGTCCATGCCGTCAAGCCTGGCCGTCCACTTTTAGAAGGTCGGCGAGCTCAGACCGTGTTTCCTGCACAGATCCACCACCGGAACACCGGCCTTCTGCCCGCGCAAGATCCCGATGATCTGTTTCTGGCTGGCGCATGCGCCAGCCTTGAATTCGTGAGCCGTGATCGCTTCATTCTGTCCGTCCATTCGAGGAGCGGACTCTAGCTATTGCTGGAGGAGTTTCAGGGGGTCACTTCAGTCTGCTTGAATAGATCCACATCCCTCCCTCAATCCTTGTCCAGACATGATCCTGTCCCCCCGACGTTCCACCTCCGCCCGGACGACCGGGATACAGGCCTTGATTTGGGGTATGATCGTCTCAACCAATAGCGACACCGTTAGGTCACCATTGCCGCTCTCGCGTCCGATCATGGCCACCATTTTCGTCCCGAAGGCGTCGACCTGAGCCGTGTACGACGACTCGATGGCGTCCATACGGGTCTTTAGCAGATCTCTCTGGATACGCCCATCGGCGGCGGGATCCACCGCGTAAACGGCGTTTTGCATATCCCTTCTCATGGATTCAATGATGCGATCGAAGGCGACCCACTCTGCCCATTGTGCGTCCGTTTGCGTAGAATGGACCACGGCGGGGTTGGAGCCAGAAAGGGCAGCGGCGAACATGAGGGCGGCGATCATCTGAACTCCCGGGCAAACCCGGTGCGAAGTGTTCCGCCAAACGGGCCTCCGGCACAAGCCCATTGCCCTCGGTCATGAAATCGCCCCCGGTCTCGCCCCGGGCCGTGCCTGGCCGATACCGCCCGCATGGACCTGTCACAGGCGGACCGTGCAGAGGTGGCGAGACGGCTGGGGGCGGTCAGTCGAGGGTCCTGAGGCCGGTTGCGGTAATGTCCGCTGACCACCCATAGTGGACAATCCTCGCGCCCGCTTTCGGCCGTCTCGACGTGCGCCCGACTCGAGCGGCCGGACCAGCAAAACTCTGATCAGTCCTTCGTGGGACTGACCGCGTTCGCATCGTTGTAGGTCAGGGCCAGGAAAACGTCCTCCAGGTCCGGATCCTCGGTGGTGATGTCGGAGATGGTGATCCCGGCCGCGCGCACGGCGGCCAGCACATGCTCGACCGACGACTGGCCCTTCTTGTAGCTGATCGAGAAGGCGCCGTTGGCCCGCGCCACCACATCGAACCCGGCCACGACCGGCACCCCGTCCAGCGGATGCTCGGGCGTCACCACGACGTTCCTCGTATCCAGCCGGCGCAGCAGCTGCGGCGTCGGTTCGCAGGCCACGACCTCGCCCCGGTTCATGATGGCGATGGTGTCACACAGCTCCTGCGCCTCCTCCAGATAGTGGGTGGTCAGAAGGATGGTCACCCCCTCGGCATTGATGCGCCGGACATACTCCCACAGCTGGCGCCGCAGCTCGACGTCCACCCCCGCCGTGGGTTCGTCGAGAATCAGGATCGGCGGATTGTGGACCAGGGCCTTGGCCACCATCAGGCGGCGCTTCATCCCGCCCGACAGGGCCCGTACATAGGCATTGGCCTTGTCCGACAGGCCGAGCGCGGCCAGCAGTTCGTCCGAGCGCCGCTCCGACTTCGGCACGCCATAGAATCCGGCCTGGACCTCCAGGGCCTCGCGCGGGGTGAAGAAGACGTCGGCCACGATCTCCTGCGGCACCACGCCCAGGGCGGCGCGCGCGTCCCTCGGCCGTTCATCGATGTCGCGGCCCCAGATGGCGGCCGTCCCGCCGGTCTTGTTGACGATCCCCGCCAGGATGTTGATCAGGGTCGACTTGCCCGCCCCGTTCGGACCCAGCAGGCCGAACATCGACCCCCTCGGAATGACCAGGTCGACCCCGCGCAGGGCGATCTTCGGAGGCGACTTCTTCGAACCCGCATAGGTCTTTTCCAGCCCGTGCACCTCGATGGCGTTGACGGGCAGGGCTTCGTTATTGGTCATTCGGGGCTTTCGGCGTGTCGCTGCGCCGTCTAACTAGGCGTCGCACCCTCTCGCGCCAAGACCACGGACCGATCAATGCCGCCGCGCCACCCCGATCAACTCGTCCTCCCGCCCGAGGAAATCACGGTCTCCACCAAACGCGTGGCCTGCGACGGCGGCGGCGTGCTGGGCCACCCCCTGGTCTATCTCGACATGGGCGGCGATGATTTCATCGAGTGCGGCTACTGCGACCGTCGCTTCGTCCTCGCGGCCGATCATCACGCCGAGAGCGACTACCTCGATCCCGCCGCCCGGCCGCCGGAAGCGCACTAGACACGCGCACGGACCTCCGCGGAGCGGGCCTGTCGGCTTTTGTCGGAAGAGCGCCGTTTTCAGAACGGCGTCATCCTGATAAACCGGCCACCGGAGGACAGCTCATGATGATCCGCAATCTGTTGCTCGCGTCGGTCCTGGCGCTCGGAGCCTGCACCCAGGCGGCCGCTCCGGAAGACGCCCCGGACACGGCTCCGGCCGCCGCCGCCACTCCGGACTCGCCCGGCAACGAACTGCCGGTCGCCGCAGACCTCCTGGCCGGCGCGCCCCTGTCCGGTCGGTGGGAAGATGTCGGCGACGGCGCGACCGTGGGCGTGCTGTTCACCTCTCCGGACTACGCCGATACCCTCGCGATCGGCTGCAACACCGGCACGGGCGAGGCCTATATCAACTGGACCATCCAGAACCCTGCCGAGGACGGAGAGGTCCGGCTCTACACCGGGGCGAAGACCGAGACCTTCGCCGCCACCGGTTCGAACGCCGGCGCCGCCATCCGCACCATTGACGTCTCCGGCTCCGACCCGCGGCTGGCCGTCCTGAAGACGACCCAGGCGAAGTTCGCGGTCCAGGCCTCGGGCGAGGCCATCGTCCTGCCCTGGGATCCGTCGATCGCCCGGGTGCTGAACGAATGCGCAGGCTGACGGGCCAGGTCTGATCCTCACCATGGACAGAACCGCATAGAGGGTCGTCCCGGTCGATCAGGGTTCAGGCCCAGGCGAGATCCAGATGATCCCTGTGTATCCCGGCGGCCGGATCGCCGGGGACCATCTCCGACGTCGGCATAATGCCTTGCAGATCGTTCACCGCAGGCTGCGGCAGGTCGGCCGGCAGGGGCGCGAACAGGACGTCGTCGACCGGCGAGATCCACCCGATGCTCACGTCCGGATCGGCCGGCGGCACGAAAGCATCGTGGTCCTTGCTGGCGAGGAACAGCCACAGGTCGGCCGGCTCGTGGACCGGCCCGTCGATTTCGCCCGGCAGGACCTGGGCATCGTGGAGTCCCTTGGCGTCGACGGGGTCGACGGGGCTCCCGACATAGCCGCCATACCGGATGCCGCCGAGCCACGAAGCGGCAGTCAGGGCGATGTGCTCGGCGCTCTCCGAGAAGCCGATCACGACGGAGGCGCGGGTGGCGCCGGAACTCAACTGGTTGACCCAGGCGGCGACGCCGGCCGGCTCGCCCTCCCGGTTCAGGCAGAAGCGGTACAGTTGTTCCACGAAGGCCTGGTTCGACAGGGCGCCGTAGCGGGCCTGGAACTCCGCCGATCCGACGAAGGCCGCCGCGATCTGCGTCAGGCTCATGCCGCCCTCATACAGGGCGACCCAGCCCGCCAGACCCGACGGGTCAGGCAGGCGGTCCAGCGTGGCGTCGTACAGCCGCGCGATGACCTGGGCCTCGGCGTCGGGGATCCACAGGCCCGCGGCCAGGGTCGCGGCCGTGCGTAGCTGGTTCTCGGCGCTCTCGGAGAAGCCGACGACCACCTGGCCCCGGCTCATGCCGCCGTTCAGCGCGTTCACCCAGTTGGCCACGCCCGCCGGATCGCCGGTCCGGCCCAGGGCGAAGACGTAGAGTTGCTCGACGAATTGCTGATTGTTCAGCGCTCCGAACCGGCCCTGGAACTCGGCCGAGGCGACGAAACGACTGGCCAGAGCCTGGAGCCCAAGGGTTCCGAGCGCGGCGACATTGGCCTCCAGCCCCGCCTGATCCGGCGTCCGGTTCAGCGCCGCACTATACAACCGCATCACCTGCGCAGAGGCGCTCGTCGCGTCAAAGGTCAGGACCCCGTCGACGAAGCGGGCCTCCTCGATGGAGACCAGGGTGTCCGCGCCCTCGCCGTTGCCGGACACCGTCGTGGAGCTGGCCGCGTACTGGCGTCGCAAGCCGGAATAGAGGGCCGCGTCGATGCCTGCGCCGCCGTTGAGGAGGTCGTTGCCGGCGCCGCCGGACAGCCGGTCATTTCCTGCGCCGCCGTCGAGCCTGTCGTTGCCCGCGCCTCCCTCGATCCAGTCAGCGCCGTCGCCACCGGAAAGGGCGTTGGGTCCCGATCCGCCGATGATGTGATCGTCTCCCGCCGTCTGCTGTCCGATGAACGGCCCCAGGCCGGCATAGCTGGTGGTCGGCGAGAAATAGGGCGTCACTCCCATGGCCCAGTAGTGGGCGGCTGCCGCGGCGGAGGCCTCCTGCCCGAGCAGTGCGAGCACGGGGCGAGAGGGGAGGATGTTGGTGACCGCGCCGTTGATGTCCACCGGACTCGGATTTTCCATCAGCATCGAGTCGATGGCGTTCAGGAAAGTCTGGCTCCAGACGCCGCCGCCCGCGTCCCCGCCGATGAAGGGGTTTCCATTGGTGACGATGTAGACGTCGGGGTTCACCGCATGCACCGCGCGAGCGATCGCATCCACCAGTGAGATCATTCTCTGCGCGAGCAGCTGGACTGTCGGTTGGCCGGACTGCTGGCTGAGATGCCAATAGATGCCCACGTCATCCAGAAAGATGGAGTTATAGCCACGCCGGACCAGATCGACCGCCTGCTCGATGACGATCGCCTGCCAGGCCGGATCCCAGTATCTGACGATACGAGCATCGGGTCGCCCGTCGAGGCTGAAGTCGTAAAGCGGCTGCCCCTGCAGCCAGGCCGGCGCCGATCCCGTCAAGGCGCCGGTATCGCCTCCGCCACTCGTCCAGGCGGTCTCCCAGTACCGGCGATTGTCATCTGTGACGGCGACGTTGACATAGCCGCCGACCAGACGGCCCTGCGCCACCAGCGCGCGGACCTCCGTGTCCGTCAGCATGGGGGTGCTGCCTGCACGCGGGAGCGGCGCACCCTCGGTTATCACCAGATCGTAGGGCGATGCGGAGAGCTGCGAGAAGGTGACTCCCCCGTAGGCGAGGGCGAAGCTGGAAACTCGCGGCATCTCGACGCTCCCATGACCAAACGGCGTTATCCTGTGCCGGGCGACCTCGGGATGCAAGGCGTCATCGGCGCTATCTGGGGGTGTATTTCGTCCTTTCTCAAGTGACGGGACTCCCGCCCTCTAGACCGCCTGCCCCGCCGCCCAGCCCGACGACCACGCCCACTGGAAATTATAGCCGCCCAGCCAGCCC
Organism: Brevundimonas sp.; assembly: GCF_027484365.1. Lineage (GTDB taxonomy): Bacteria > Pseudomonadota > Alphaproteobacteria > Caulobacterales > Caulobacteraceae > Brevundimonas. The sequence goes on from NZ_JAIXTC010000002.1 coordinate 6,577, forward strand.
GTGACGTCGACCACCTCGCCGATGAAATACAGGCCGGGCACGGATTTCGCCGCCATGGTCTGCTGGTCCAGCTGATCGGTCGCCACCCCGCCCAGGGTGACCTCGGCGGTGCGGTAGCCCTCCGACCCCACCGGCTTGACGGTCCAGCCGTTCACCGCCGCATCCAGCCGCGCCAGCACCTTGTCCCCGACCTCGGCCAGCTTGCCGTTCGCGCCCTCGCGCGCGGTCAGCACCTCGGCCAGCCGGCGCGGGACGATATGGCCGAGCGCCGTGTGCACCGCCTGTTTGCCGCCGTTCTCGGCCTTGGCCGCCTTCAGCCGCCCCAGCACGTCGACGCCGGGTGCCATCTTCACCGTGATCGCCTCCCCTTCGCGCCAGTAGGAGCTGATCTGCAGGATGGCCGGCCCCGACAGCCCCCGGTGCGTGAACAGCATGGCCTCATTGAACGTGGGCCTACCACCCTGTGGGCTACTTGAGGCCGGGTTGGAGGTGACCGAAACATCCACCGCCACCCCCGCCAGCGGCGTCGTCTGTTCCAGCAGCCCCGCCTCGAAGGTCAGGGGCACCAGCGCCGGCCGCGTCTCCGTCACCCGTAGCCCCATCGACCGCGCGAGGTCATAGCCCCACCCCGTCGCCCCCATCTTGGGGATCGACTTCCCGCCCGAGGCCACCACCAGCGAGCCGCATTTCACCGCCCCCCCGTCCGACAGGCTCAGGGCGAACCCCTCCCCCTCGCGCGTCACCGAGGCCACGCCGGTGTTCAGCCTCAGCACCGCCCCCGCCTCCCGCATCGCCCCGGTCAGCATCGCCACGATCTGTTTGGCCGAGTCGTCGCAGAACAGCTGGCCCAGGGTCTTCTCGTGCCAGGCGATGCCCGCCCGATCCACCCGCTGAACAAAGTCCGCCACCGTGAATCGCCCGAGCGCCGAGGCCGCGAACCGCGGGTTCTCCCCCAGGAAGTTCGCCACCGTCGTCCCGGTGTTGGTGAAGTTGCACCGCCCCCCGCCACTGATGCGGATCTTCTCGCCCGGCGCCCGCGCGTGGTCGAGGACCAGCACCCGCCGTCCCCGCCGCCCGGCCTCGGCCGCGCACATCATCCCGGCAGCGCCCGCGCCGACCACCACCACGTCGAAAGTCTCTGATCTCATGGTTCAGCCCCTTACAGCATCCGGATGCGCGGCCGCACGGGCGGACTCGCTCCCCTGCCTGTGCACAAACCAGAACAAACCACGAACATCCCCTTGCCTCCGCCCCGTCCCCGGTGTTCAACCACCCCCGGGTCGGCCCCCATCCCCGAGGCGTTTCCAGATGACATCCCCCACTTCCGGCCCCACCCCCGACCCCCGCCCCGTCGCCCCCGACCTGGAGCGGCTCCTCGCCCCCCTGCGCGGTCTCGACCTGACCAGCGCCGACGGCCGCTGCGGCATCAAGACCCTCCTGGCCGAGATCGAGCGCCTGTCCCCCGGCGTCATCCTGCAACAGGCGGCGGGCATCCAGCTCCGGCGTCTGGGCTGCGTCACCCTCGCCGACCACCGCGACCGTGCCGCGGGCTGAAACGCTACAGCAGGCTGCGGATCACCCGGGTCAGGGGCGCCTCGTCGCCATTGAACGCGGCGATCATGGCCTCGAGATACTGCTGTCGATCGATCCGGCCCACGCCGATGGCATGCCCCGCCCGTTCGGCCAGCAGCACCAGAAATGCTTTCTGGGCCCTGCCATTCCCTTCCCGAAACGGGTGGATGACGTTTAGTTCGGACAGGACATGCGCCGCCCCCGCTGCGAAGGCGTCGGCATCCAGTCCGCGCAGATGATCGGCCCGCGCCAGATTGGCGAACAGGATCTCCATCTGCCGCCCGATCTGCTCGGGATAGCAGAACGTGCTCGCGTCCTTGGTGATGCGGACCGTCCGGTCCTTGCCCGCCCAGCGATAGACCGGCCCGAACAGATGCCGATGGATGGCGCGATAGTGTCGGGCGTCCAGCGCGCCGTCAGGCAGGGGCTGGGTCGATCGAAAGGTGACGACGGCCGCCTCGAACTGATCCAGTTCGGCCTGGCCCCTCAGCCCGTTGCGGTTCTTCAGAACCGCCGTTCCCCTGTAGCAATAAGGATCGTCGTCGGCTGCATACAGGGGTTCAAAGGGCGCGTCGGACAGGGGCGCCTACTTTTTGAACGCCGCGACAATCGCGCCCAGCTGCTGCGCCGGGGTCATTCCCGACGCCTCGACGTCCCGCAACACCCTTCGCGACGCCGCGTTCAGCGCCACGCCCTCGATCCCGTTCAGCCGCACGGCCGTATCCCGCCCCAGCGTCAGTGTCTCGCGCACCTTGCCGTTCGCCTGATGGACGGTCAGCACTCCGCCCTGACGCGCCAGCGCCCGCTTCGCCGCCGCCACGGCCTCGGCCCGGGTCGGGAAGAACGAGCCGCCTGTCGCCCCCTCGCGCACCGCCCACCGGCCGTCGACTTTCGCGACGGCGACGGACCCGGAATGGCGCGTTGAGCTTTTTGGCATGATCGGGAGTCTATCATGGAACAGGACAGCGCCAAGACGCTGCGTCCGCCCGCCCCCCTGCGCGGTCTCGACCTGACCAGCGCCGACGGCCGCTGCGGCATCAAGACCCTCCTGGCCGAGATCGAGCGCCTCTCCCCCGGCGTCATCCTGCAACAGGCGGCGGGCATCCAGATCCGGCGTCCGGGCTGCGTCACCCTCGCCGACCACCGCGACCGTGCCCAGGCGTCCTAAGGGCGAAGAGCGGATCATGTACCTGCGCCAGTCCCATTTCCGGGAGGAGGCGGGCGGCGGCCCCCTCCATGCGATGGTCCAGTGGGACGACGGCCTCAACGGCCGCGAGGCCTTCCTCAACCCCGGCCACTACCCCCCGTTCGAGGGCCCCGGCGCCGGGTTCCGCCTGATCCGCCACAAGAAGGGGTCCTATAGTTTCATCGAGCGGGTCGCGGACAAGGGCGGGGCGGCGTGGCGGGGGGAGGGGTGATCGGGGGCGGGGGCCACTACGGCGTTCGGGGCCTCCTGGTCGGGATCGAGTGCCTCTTCCCGGGCGCCATCCTGCAACAAGCGGTGGGGATCCAGCTCAGACGGCTGGGATGCGAGCTCCGAGGGTTGAACCAATCTATGGCAACCTCTACCGTGGCGAAGCTTGAGCTTGACTGATCAACCATGGGTGGATTTAGGTCGTTCGTGTTCAGAGAGGCGTGACCAGTACGATGTTTACGATCCTCCATTTGTCGGACCTACATCGGTCACCCGATGAACCGGTCGACAATGTCTCTCTCCTGGCATCCCTCGTGAACGATCTAGATCGAGCGAGAAGGGAGACGCCGCCTTGCCCGCCGCCTGACGCAATCATTGTGAGCGGTGATATCATTCAAGGGGCCAGAATTGCCCAGAAGGGCTGGGCGACCGCCGTCCGAGAGCAATATGACGTGGCGGAAGCCTTCCTCGGCTCCTTGGCGGACACTTTTTTGGACGGTGACCGCAGTCGGCTGATCCTAATCCCCGGCAATCATGATGTGTGCTGGAATACCGCTTTTGAAGCGATGGAGGAGGTTCACTACGATCCCGCAAATCAAACAATCCGAAGTCAGCTCAACTCGCCAGAAAGTACCTATAGGTGGGATTGGTCCAAGCTGAAACTCTACAGAATTCAAGACTTAAAACGGTATGATCAACGGCTGGGGGCGTATTGGTCATTTGTTGAGCGCTTCTACGCCGGAGCTAACCTTGCTCACTCAATTGATCCGAACCGAGGCTATCAGCTTTTTGAGCTCAACGAAGGACGCATTGTGGTGGCGGCTTTCGATTCAACCCACCAAAATGACTGCTACGCTTATGCGGGGGCATTCTCGCCGAGCGCTGCGGGTAGTGCATTTCTTAAGTTGCGAGACCTGACAAGGTCGGCCGATCTGAAAATCGCAGTCTGGCATCACAGCGTCCAAGGACCGCCAAACAGTAACGATTATATGGACGTCGGGCAGGTCCACGCATTAGTGGGGCACGGGTTCCAGCTAGGCTTGCATGGCCATCAGCACATCGCGGCTGAGGCAGCCTACTATGTCCATCGCGCAGAAGCGCAGAAGATGGCCGTGATTAGCGCAGGAAGTCTCTGCGCAGGTTCACGCGAACTGCCGCGTGGTGTTAATCGCCAGTACAACGTCATTGTGGTGGATGACGACCACGCAAGCGCTCGCCTGCATGTCCGCGAAATGGGTGAAGGTGCTCACTTCGCGTCCAAGCGGAGTGGAGCCTTCTTAGAGGGTTTCATTCGGGTGGATTGGCAGCCACCTCTCGATTTGGCCGGGAGGCCTGTTGACGTGGCGGAGGATTCCGAACGCCGCGCCGTGGACGAGGCCGAGAACGCGTTGAACAGTGGCGATCCTTTGGGGGCGCTTAGGGTGCTTGAGACCGTTGCGCTGCTGCCCGCCTCCTACGCCCGCGCACTGGCGTTGCGCGCTGCTGTAGCTCTCGATGATCACGATGCCGTAGCAAGGATTATCGATAGCCCCGCTAGTGTTACAGAGGCAGTTCAGCTCGTAAGTTCATTTGAACGGCTTGGTAGATTGCCAGAAGCGTTGCTTCTTCTTGAAAATTTGCCTGACATAGACATTTCAACAAAACGCGCACTTCAAGATCGCATCGAGATCAAGCTTCGGATCAAAACAACATGACCAACACGGAATTGATCCCATTCAAAGTCGAGACGCAACGCGTGCTCGAATTATTCGCAACGCAAATATATCACTCTCCGCTAGCCCTACTACGGGAGAATACTCAGAACGCTTTTGATGCAATTCGACTAAGATTACACGACGGCCAAGACTTCAAACCCAAGATAGATATAACGATTTCTCCGACTGAAATTGTTGTAGAAGACAACGGCCTCGGTATGACCGAGGAAGATCTTAAGCAGCATTTCTGGCAAGCTGGCAGCAGCAGCAAAAATACGGCAGAGGCGCGCGCTGCAGGCGTTGTAGGAACCTTCGGTATCGGTGCCATGGCGAGTTTCGGCATAGCTGATGCCGTGACGGTGGAGACTGAGAGTGCGCTCAACGGCGAGCGGCGTAGAAGTCATGCTGAGAAGGCCAAACTGTCTCTAACGGAGAACTGTGTTGAGCTCGCAGACGAGTTGCCGACGGGCTTTCCAGGAACCCGTGTCGTGGCGCACGTACGCGCAGGCGAAACAGTCAATGTTCAGCAGGCTCGGGATTATATCTCGGATTTCGTCGCCTTGGTCGATCTCCCGGTACTGATCAATGGCGAGCTTGTAAGTCAGAAGCCTATTGAGTCGGCGGTTCCGGTCGTCCCGGAGACTTGGCGTCTCGCGGAGGACGGTCGCGCAATTGGGCAGCATCTCGTGGCGAATGTGCTTTTTGTACTTTCGAACAACGCGGAGATTTGGCTGAAACTCACGGAGATGACTTGGCAAGGCGCGCCGCTCACGGGACAGATCGTCTTACGTAGCGGAACAAATGCGCTGCGCACCTTTCGAAGTGGCTTTGGATTAGCGACTGTATCCGTGAACTCCGCGTATCAATTTGGCGGTGTTGTCGATCTATTGAACCTTCAGCCGACTGCAGGACGTGAGGCCATCACGGTGGATGGCGTGCAAATGCTCCAGTCAATCATGGTTGATATTGATCGATTTACATCCGAAGTTCTTAGCAATCGAGAAGAGTGCGACTCTAGTACGCCTTTTATGAGCTGGGTATCGCGCCATGGCCGGGTGGACCTAATGGGGCGCCTGAAGGCTACCATCACACCTGGGGATCGCATTTCTCTTGCAGAGCTTCAAATTAGGACCGCGCAGACTCCCATACTTTATTATCAGGGAACAGATCAGGGTATTGTTAAACAACACGCTACCGATGAGCGACCCGTTCTTGTGTTAGCGCGTGGGAACCCGCGCCGACAATGTGAACAACTCTACATACAGTCGTTTGTGAAAACGGCATCAATATCTGACAAGCCGATAGCCAATAAAAAGAAGCCGTTTAAAGACCTTTCCACCGCAGAGAGTGCGCTGGCTTGGCGGCTCGAAACAATTTTGGACGCCGACTATTTTGTAAAGGCCAAAGTGGCTTTTGCCAGCATCACTCATAACCTTCCCATCTTGGCCGAGAAGAACGGAAATCAAATACAGGTTATTTTGGATCCCGAATCTCAGTCAGTCCGGATGCTACTTGAAGTTTATGATAGAGATTTTGCCGTATTTGGCGGGCTAGCAAAAGATTTTGTCAGGAATATCGTATTTCAACGCATAGCTGATTATGTCCCGAGTAGTACAAGACAGGGGGCAGAGGCATTTCTTTCGGCAATCCGAAAAACGAGGGAATTGTTTGAATACGGCGATCTTGATTTGGGAAGTCTGCCGCAGATTTGGGAAGACCAAGAGCAAGGCCGGATCACGTTGGATGAAGCGGTTCAACGCTCACGTATCGCAGCGCGGACAAATGTCCAGTTCATCGACGCCGGGACGGCTGTGCGCGCCAGCCAAGTTGTAGGAGATGTAATCGAGAATGAACACGCTCTACAGATAGCAGAGGGTGGCAGTACGGTAGAATCTTCTCACTCTGTCGATTTTGAATCTGCGCCAGCCATAACTCGTGTCGAGAAGGAAACGAGTGCCAAGCTTCTCATAATCGATGACAGCGAGCCTGCTTTGCGAGGTTATCGATGCTTCCTTGCGTTGTCAGATCGAGCCAGAGAGGAAATGGGCGAGTTCTTTTTGCAGCCCCATAAAACATCGATTGTTTGGGGTGGGCAAAAGACGCTCTTCATATTTCTCCATCACTCAGGTGAGTTTGGACTTTACTATGATCTCCAAACGCGTGAAGCGATCGACGCTAATGCGGGTGGCGGACCCTTTCCAACAGCGACTATCGTCCTCAAGAACGCGATCTATATCCCGATCCCCGACGCTATTCGCGACAGTTTCGTTCCGATCCAAGGTGAACGAAAGCGGTTCGAAGTTCGGGCCGATATCATCCGAACAGAATCGTCCGAGACGAGGGGGCGGTTAAGCGGGCCCGCCGCCTAGTGCGCCTCATCCCAGTTCTTCGCCGCTCTCGCCTCCACCACCAGCGGCACCGACAGCGCCACGGCGGGTTCCGCCGCCCCCTCCATGACCCGGCGGATGACGGGGATGGCGGTCTCGGCCAGGGCGTCCGGGCATTCGAAGACCAGTTCGTCGTGGACCTGGAGCAGCATCTTGACCTCCGACAGTCCGGCCGCCTCCAGCGCTGAGGGCATGCGGATCATGGCGCGGCGGATGATGTCGGCGGCGGCGCCCTGGATCGGGGCGTTGATGGCGGCGCGCTCGCCGAACTGGCGTTCGGCGCCCGATTTGGAATGGATGGCCGGGATGTGGATGCGGCGGCCGAAGACGGTGGAGACGAACCCCGCCTGGCGGACCTCGGCCTTGGTCGCGTCCATATAGTCGCGGATGCCGGGGAAGCGTTCGAAATAGGTCTTGATATAGGCGCCGGCCTCGCCCTGGTCGATGTTCAGCTGGGCGGCCAGGCCGAAGGCCGAGATGCCGTAGACGATGCCGAAGTTGATGGCCTTGGCGCGGCGGCGGGTCTCGGGGTCCATCTGGTCGACGGGGACGCCGAACATCTCCGACGCCGTGGCCGTGTGGATGTCGATCCCGGCCTTGAAGGCGCGTTTCAGCTCGGGGATGTCGCCGATATGGGCCAGCAGCCGCAGCTCGATCTGGGAATAGTCGGCGCTGATCAGGACGTGGCCGTCGCGGGCGATGAAGGCTTGGCGGATCTGGCGGCCCGTCTCGGTGCGGATCGGGATGTTCTGCAGATTGGGGTCGGAGGAGGCGAGGCGCCCCGTCGTCGCCGCCGCCAGCTGGTAACTGGTGTGGACCCGGTCGGTGGCCTCGTCCATCGCCGCGACAAGCGCGTCCGTATAGGTGCCCTTGAGCTTGGACAGCTGGCGCCAGTCGAGGATGGCGCGGGGCAGGGGGTGGGTCTCGGCGAGGGTTTCGAGGGTGGCGGCGCCGGTCTCCCACTGGCCCGAGGCGGTCTTCTTGCCGCCGGGCAGGTTGAGCTCGCCGAACAGCAGTTCGCCTATCTGTTTGGGACTCGAGATCGCGAAGGGGCGGCCGGCGATCTCGTGGGCCTGGGTCTCCAGCTCGGCCATGCGCAGCCCGAACTCCGACGACAGGCGGCGCAGGCGGGCGGGGTCGACGCGGATGCCCTCCAGCTCCATGTCGGCGAGGACCGCGGGCAGGGGCCGTTCCAGGGTCTCATAGACGGTGGCCAACCCTTCCGCCGCCAGCCGGGGTTTGAGCAGGCGCCACAGTCTCAGGGTTACGTCCGCGTCCTCGGCGGCGTAGGCGGTCGCCGGTTTCAGCGCGACATGTTTGAAGGATTTCTGGGACTTGCCTGTGCCGGCGACCGATTTGAACGGGATCGGGTCGTGGCCCAGATGGAGCCTCGACAGCTCATCCATCCCGTGTCCGTGCAGCCCGCCCTCCAGGACGTAGGAGATCAGCATGGTGTCGTCGGTCGGGGCGACGCGGATGCCCCTGCGGGCCATGACGGCCAGGTCGTATTTGCCGTTCTGGGTGACCTTCAGGACGGAGGGGTCCTCCAGCAGGGTCTTCAGTCGCGCCAGAACCGTGGCCTTGTCGAGCTGGTTCAGGGGCTCGCGCGTCTCGACCGCATCTCCGAAGTCCAGTCCGCCCCCGCCCGCCACCGGCTCATGCTCATGCGTCAGCGGAATATAGCAGGCGTCGTTCGGCCCGATCGCCAGGCTGACCCCGCACAGCCCTGCATGCGTCGCCGACAGGGCGTCCGTCTCGGTATCGAACCCGACCACCCCCGCCTCGCTCGCCCGCGCCAGGAAGGCGTCGAGCGCCTCCAGCGCCTGGATGCAGAGGTAGGCGTCGTGGTCGACCGCCTGTTTCTCGATCCCCTCCGGAATCGCCTGCGGCGCATAGCGGGGCGAGATGACCGGGGCGGTCAGGGGTGCGGGGCGGGGCGGGGCGAAGGCCGAGCCGTCGTGTCCCTCCAGCCGGCCGTCGCCGACCCGACGCAGCAGCGAGCGGAACTCCATCGTCTCGAGGAAGTCGGCCAGGATCGCCGGATCGGGATCGCGGACCCTGAAGTCGTCGATCGGCTCGGGCGCGGGGGCGTCGCAGGTCAGGCGGACCAGCTGGCGGCTGAGCAGGATCTGATCGCGGAAATTGATCAGGGTCTCGCGCCGCTTCGGCTGTTTGATCTCGCCCGCCCGTTCCAGAAGCGTGTCGAGGTCGCCGTACTCGTCCAGCAGCTGGGCCGCCGTCTTCGGGCCGATGCCGGGGGCGCCGGGGACGTTGTCGACGCTGTCGCCGATCAGGGCCTGGAGGTCGATCATCTTGTCCGGCGTGACGCCGAACTTCTCCATCACCGCCTCCTCGGCCAGACGGCGATCCTTCATCGGGTCCCACATGACGACCGAGGGACCGATCAGTTGCATCAGGTCCTTGTCGGACGAGACGATGACGCACTCCCCGCCCGCGTCCCGCACCTTGCAGGCATAGGTGGCGATCAGGTCGTCGGCCTCATAGCCTGGCAGTTCAACGCAGTGGACGCCGAACGCCGCCGTCGCCTGCCGCACCAGCGGGAACTGGGGAACCAGATCCTCGGGCGCCGGCGGACGATGGGCCTTGTACTGGTCGTAGAGGTCGTTGCGGAACGTCTTCTCCGAGTGATCGAAGATGGCCGCCAGGTGGGTCGGGCCGTCGGCGCCCTTCATGTCCTTCAACAGCTTCCACAGCATGTTGCAGTAGCCCTGGACCGCGCCCACCGGCAGGCCGTCGGACTTGCGCGTCAGCGGCGGCAGGGCGTGGTAGGCGCGGAAGATGTAGGCCGAAGCGTCGATCAGCCACAGCCGGACGGGAGGGCCGTCCTGGGTCAGGGGTTGATCGGTCTGCGGGGCGTCGGCGGCTTCGGGCGCGAGGTCGGCATCGGACATGGCGGCGAACATAGGCGGCGCGGCCGGGCTCGTCACGATCGGAAACCGCCTGATGTGTGAAGCTTGACCGCAGGGTCGCGATGCCGTCGGTTGAGCAGAACCGGGACGTCGGGGAGCGAGGTCATGAAGGTCAAGGGTTTCGTATCGGTCGCGCTGGCCTATCCGGCCGCTGCGGCAGTCGGGGCGGCTGTCGTTGCAGTGGAGTTCGGCGCCTTCGCGTTCACAGAGGGGGCCTCGACCGGCATGGCCGAGTTCGGATACGGCGGGGAAATGCTGGTGGTCGCCTGGCTCTATGCGTTCATCGTCTTTCTGCTCGGCCTGTTGATCGTCGGAACACCGGTCTGGCTGCTGATGGCGCGCCTCAAGCGCAATCAACGCCTTGACGCGACGGTGTGCGGGGCCGTGCTCGCCGGCCTCGCGGGATTTGTGATCATGCAGATGTTCAGCGGGGTGGTCTGGAGCTGGACCCCCCTGGCCTATGCGGCAGCGCTGGCGCTACCCGGCGCCGCGGCCGGCTGGACCCTCCACCGCGTCGCCTACGGCAGGCGCTCCGCCTAGAACTCCCGCCAGCTGTCGCCGGGGTCGCGTTCGCCGGGCCGGGCGGATTGCTGGCCCCAGGTGACCATCATCAGCAGTTTGTGACTGCGTATCCGGTACTCCCCGATCATGGGCGAGACGGCTCCGAGAGGCGCGCCTGTGCGGGCGTCGTAGACGAAGCCCGAGAACTCGGCGACCCCGACCCGGTCCCTGCGGCTGTAGAGGCTGAGCTCGGGGATCGAAACGACGTTGAGGTTCTCGTTGATCGGCAGGGCCAGCGGCGGGAGGCCCACCACGCGGCGCATCTGTTCCAGCGACAGGGCACCGGCGCGCAGCTCGAACACGGCGTCGGCCTGGCCCTTGTCATCGGCCAGGGCGAACCCCGATTCCGACAGGGCCGAGCGGACCGCCGAGGTGGCATAGGTCGAGCCCTCGCCCTGCATGTATCGGTTCTCGACGAAGACCCGTGAACCCGGCGGGATCGGCAGCCGCAATCCGTCCACCGCGATGTCGGCGGCGCGGGCCATCAGCAGCTGTTCGGTCGCGGTGCGGCCGGGATTGGTTTCGGAGGTCGATGCGCAGCCGGCAAGCAGGACCGCGACGCCCAGGTGGGCGAGGCGCACGCCTACCAGGTCCCGGTGTTGGGCATCAACAGCCAGGGCTCGGCGGGAGGGAGTGGCGTCCCTTCCTGCAGCAGTTCGATCGAGATGCCGTCCGGCGAACGGACGAACGCCATATTGCCGTCGCGGGGCGGGCGGTTGATGACCACGCCCGAGTCCATCAGGCGCTGGCAGGTCGCATAGATGTCATCGACCCTGTAGGCGAGGTGGCCGAAATTCCGGCCTCCCGTGTAGACTTCCGGGTCCCAGTTCCAGGTCAGCTCGACTTCGGGCGACCGCTCGGCGGCCGAGCGATCCCTGTCCTTCGGCGCGGCCAGGAAGACGAGCGTGAATCGCCCCTTCTCGTTCTCGATGCGGCGCACCTCCTCAAGGCCCAGCTGGGTGGTCCAGAAATGCAGGGAGGCGTCCAGGTCGGCGACCCGGACCATGGTGTGCAGATAGCGCATAAGAACACTTCAGGCTGCGGGAGGGAGAGTGCCGGCTTCTAGTCTGGAATCGTCAGCTTCCAAAGGCCGGAAAACCGCACTAAGCGTGGCGGCTCAACGTCCGTGCGCGAATTGTCGCAGGACGCACCGTCGGCCAGGGGGCGGCGGACAGTCAGGGATATGCATCGCTCCATGGGATCGATCACTCGCGCCAATGCCGCGCGCAACGCCGTTAAGGGCTCCGTCGCCAAGCCGAACACCACCAAGGGCCAGCAGGTCGGAGACATCAGTCTCGGCGAACGGCTCAAGTACGGCTTCGACAAGTCGATGTCAGGCGGTGCCATGGCGCTTGTCGGCTGGCTCGGTCTGGTCACTCTGATCACGATCCTCTTCGCCGCCACGGTCCTGACCCTGACCCGTTGGGGGCCGGATGGCGGCTGGAGCTTTATCGAGTCTCTTTGGCAGTCGTTGATGCGCACCACGGACGCCGGGACGGTGGCTGGTGACGCGGGCTGGGCCTTCCGCGGCCTGAACCTGTTCGTCACCGCCATGGGAATTCTGGTGTTCTCCGCGTTGATTTCGGTCATCTCGGCCGGACTGGATTCCAAGATCGAAGAGGCCCGCAAGGGCCGTTCGCGCGTGCTGGAGAGTGACCACACCATCATCCTGAACTGGTCAGCCTCGATCTTCGACATCATCTCCGAACTGGTCATCGCCAATGAGAGCCGGAAGAATCCGCGCATCGTCATCATGGCCAACAAGGACAAGGTCGAGATGGAGGACGAGATCGCCGACAAGGTCGAGGATCTCAAGAACACCCAGATCATCTGCCGTTCGGGTGATCCGACCGACCTGTTCGACCTGTCCATCGTCAATCCCCAGGCCTGCCGGTCGATCATCGTCGTGTCGCCCGAAGGCGTCGACGATCCAGACAGCCAGGTCATCAAGACGGTCCTGGCCCTGACCAACGATCCGAAGCGCCGCGAGGCCCGCTATCTGATCGCCGCCGAACTGCGCGATGCGAAGAACGCCGAGGTCGCCCGCATCGTCGGCGGCGACGAGGTCCAGCTGGTGCTCGCCGATGATCTGATCTCGCGCATCGTGGTCCAGTCCAGCCGTCAGGCCGGCCTCTCTGCGGTCTATTCGGAGCTGCTCGATTTCGACGGCTGCGAAATCTACACCACCGAGCTGGAGGAACTGGTCGGGGTGACCTACGGCGACGCGGTCATGGGCTACGAGGACTCGGCCCTGATCGGCATCCGCTATCCCGATGGCCGTGTGCGCATGAACCCGCCGATGGACGAAACCATCGTCGCAGGGTCGCGCGCGATCATCATCGCGGAGGACGACGCCTCCATCAAAATGACCCCCTTGCCGGACGCCGCCGTCGACGCCTCGGCGATCCGCAAGCCCAAGGTTGTTCGGCGCAAGGCCGAACGCACCCTGATCATCGGCTGGAACCGTCGTGGGCCGATGATCGCCTATGAGCTGTCGAAATACGTGCGCCCCGGATCGGTCCTGACGGTGGCCGGCGACACACCCGGTTTCGCCGAGGAGATCGCCTCCTTGCCGCTCGGCTCGACCAATATGAAGGTCACGGCGAGAACGATCGACACCAGCCATTCCGCCTCGATCGAGGCGCTGGACCCGGTCTCCTACGACTCCATCATGGTGCTGGGCTATTCCGACACGATGGAGGCCCAGTCTGCGGATACGCGCACCCTGATCACCCTGCTGCATCTGCGGAAACTCTCCGAGCGGCTGGGCACCCACATCAGCGTGGTCTCGGAGATGATCGACATCCGCAACCGCGAGCTGGCCGAAGTCACCCGCGCCGACGATTTCGTCGTGTCCAACAAGCTGGTCAGCCTGATGCTGGCCCAGGCGTCGGAGAACGAATATCTATCCTCGATCTTCGATGACCTGCTGGATGAGGATGGTTCGGAAATCTACATGCGTCCGATCGGCGACTATGTGGACCTGTCCGGCCCGGTGACCTTCTACACGATCGCCGAGGCGGCCCGGCAGCGCGGCGAGACCGCCATCGGCTATCGTCGCAAGCGCGAAAGCGAGGATGGCGACGGCCGCAACATGGGCGGGGTCGTGGTCAATCCGTCCAAGTCCGAGGCTCTGGACTACCTGCCGGAAGACCGCATCATCGTCCTCGCCGAAGGCTGATCGCGGCGGCCGGGGCGGGCTGCGACACACCGCCCCGGTTGGCGCGTTCTGACGCAGGCGCCATCTCTACCCCCCGACTTGAACCGGAGAACGCCGTTGCCCCTGTTGATGTGCCCCAACGACAATGCCCAGATGCAGACCCTGGACCGCAATGGCGTTCAGTTCGACATGTGCCCGACATGTCGCGGGGTCTGGCTGGATCGCGGCGAACTCGAGAAGCTGATGGAGGGCGCTGTCGCTTCGGCCGCTCCGGCGCAGCCGGCCTACGCCCCGCCACCCCAGCAGAGCGCGCCCCAGCAGCACACACCCTGGGGCCAGGCTCCGCAGCAGCCCCAGTACCGCGAGCAGCCGCGATATCGCGATGACGACGACTACCGCTACAAAAAGAAGAAGCGCGACAGCATCTTCGACATCTTCGACTGACCGGGTTGAGGCCGCGCGCGGCCGTGTCGCACGTTGGCCAAAAGAAGCAGACCCGGTCAGGGGCTGGACTCCTGAAGTCAGGCCGCCAGCCCGGCGGCCCTCATCAGTCCTTTCAGCGGCGCGATGCTTTCCGGCGCGGCGGTCAAGGCCGCCCGGGCTTCGGGCGCGCGGAAAATCTTGATCGCCTCGGCCTTGGCTCGATCGGCGGCTGGCCCCAGAGGCGCGGTCTCACCCGCCGCAAGCCTCAGCAGGGCCGAGAGCTTCTGGGGAACGGTGACGGGCGCGCGGGCCAGCTGGGCGGTGAGCTTCGCTTCGGCCTCCACCACCCCGCCGACGTTGCCGATGGCGGTCAGGATCTGCGCGGTGTCGTGTTCCGACAGGGCGGCGGCGACGACCGACCGATTCAGCTGGGCGAGGACCTGAAGCTTCTTCGAAGCCGTCGGGGCGCTGATGCGCATCTCGCTTTCGAAACGCAGCGAGGTCACGCAAGCGGCCAGCCAACGAGCGGCGGAACGTTTGTTGGCGGCGCCGGTGACGTTCTCACACAGGCGCGTCAGCTGTTCGGCCTCGCACAGGACCGTCTCGCACGGCACGACATAGGCCTGGACGAAATCGGCGGTGACCAGGCTCTTCGACCTTTCGGTGAAGGCGCTCTGGACCTCCTCCAGCGTCAGCAGTCGTCCTGCCGTCGCGGTCAGCGACATGGCGAGGGCGCGCAGGATATCGATCTCGCCTGAGGCATCGGCCGGCCGCAGTCGGCGGGGTCCCATCAGTTCGCGCAGCACCATACGGGCCAGGGAGGCGGCGAGGATCGGGTATTCGCCGGCCTCGATCCGCGCGCCCAGCCGGGCCGCCGGACCGTCGACGGACGGGATCAGCAGGGCCATGCGTGGATCATGGCGGATCAGCAGGTCGATCTCGCGCGGCGCGACCATCCTCACCACCGCGGCCAGATTACCGCCCTGGTCCAGCGCCGGCCCGAGAATTTCCGCAAGGGTCGTCCGCGCGCCCAGCTGTTCGCACAGGATCTGTTCGATCGCGACCATCACCATGGCGCGCGGCGCGCCTTCGGCCGGCGCCCGGTCGGCCAGGTCCATGAGTCGGTCAAGACGTGGCCGCGCCCCCCGGACGCCCGCCAGGGCCCCGGCCAAGACGCCCCCCATGATGAAGGATCGATCGGGCGCGCCGGCCAGTTTCTGGGCCACATCGGCCAGCGACCGGTTCGCCAGGTCGGGGAAGCTCCCCTTTCGTCCGGCGCTGACGACCCGTTCCATCGCCTGGTCGACGAGCTTCTGGTACTGGCGAATCAGCTCGTGCGAGGCCTGACCGGTGGCCTGGCTTTCGGGGATGGCGACCTTCTGGATCGCGTGCTGCAACTCGACGCCGGAGGCTTCCAATCGCTCGACCAGGTCCGGCCGGTGCAGAAGCTCGAAGACAGTAATCCCGTTCCGTCCCAGCCAGTCTTCGAGCACGCGCCCGATCAGCTCGCGGGCGTGCGGGGCGTAAAGATCCTGGGGGCCGAGGCAGGTCGGACGATCCTCGGCCGAATTGACCAGCCGCTTCTTCGGCGCTTCCGGCGCCCCCTTGGTCAGGACGGTGACGCTGTTGAACACCATCGTGTCCGGATCCAGGGTCTCCTTGGTGACCCGCACGGCCACGGCGTGCTTGTCGCGCAGGACTTCCTCGGCGGTGTCGACGGCGTGCTTGCGCTCTTCCGTCGCCAGCATCAGCGACCACGGCGCGGGCGCTGTCTTGCGGACATAGAGCTCGTAGTGGACGGGTCCGGCCATGGCGTCGCTTTCTGCGGTCGTGAAGCCGAGACTAGGCGCAAAGGCTTTAAGGTCCCGTTTCGCGAACGAAATCTGGTCAGCGCCGGACTGTGGCCGTAAAGTCACCGCGATCGCGGGCGAACGGTTACGCTTGCCGTGCGTTCAGACGCTCCCGACTTCGGTCAGGATCAGACGAGGAGACCTTCATAGTGGCCAACATCACCCTGGTGGACGACGACGAGAACATCGTCGCTTCCGTGTCGCTGGCTCTCGAGAGCCATGGCCACAAGGTGGTCGCCTATCACGACGGCGCCACCGGCCTTGAAGCGCTGGAGGCCTCGCCGCCCGATCTGGCCATCCTCGACGTCAAGATGCCCCGGATGGACGGCATGGAGGTGCTGCGCCGCCTGCGCCAGACGTCCCAGATCCCGGTCATCATGCTGACTTCGAAAGACGAGGAGATCGACGAGATCCTCGGCTTCAACCTCGGCGCAGACGACTATATCCACAAGCCGTTCTCGCAGCGTCTGCTGATCGAGCGGGTCAAGGCCCTGCTGCGCCGCTCGGGCGGCGACGGCGGCGAGCCCGAGCCCTCGGCCGAGATCTCGGGCAAGGCCATCCGCCGCGGCAAGCTGGTCATGGACCCGGCCCGCCACGAGAGCACCTGGGACGGCAAGCCGGTCAAGCTGACCGTCACCGAGTTCCTGCTGCTTCAGGCCCTCGCCCAGCGCCCCGGGTTCGTGAAGAGCCGCGACAACCTGATGGACGCCGCCTACGACGACCAAGTCTATGTCGACGACCGCACCATCGACAGCCACGTCAAGCGCATGCGCAAGAAGTTCCGGGTCGTCGACAACGAGTTTGACGCGATCGAGACCCTGTATGGCGTCGGTTATCGATACCGCGAGAGCTGATCCTCCGGAATCGTCCGAGGAGTTGCCGCTGCGCCGCCGCCTGATCCGCTTCGGCGGGTCGAGGCTCGGCGGGCTGATCCTCGTCCTGAATCTCATCAGCCTGCTGATTCTGCTCGGCGGGGCCCTGGCGCTCAACGAATGGCGCACGGGTCTCGTCCAGGCGCGTCAGGAATCCCTGCTTGGCCAGGCCGAGCTCCTGTCCAAGGTGCTGAGCGACAAAGAATACACGCGGGGCGAGCCTATCCCCGAGCTGAACCCTGACCAGGCGGCCAAGGTCCTGATCGATCGCTTCGTTCCGGAGGGCCAGCGCGCCCGCATCTTCGACCGCGACGGGGTGCTGCTGGTCGACAGTTTCGACGTTTCCGACACCATCGACGGCGAACCTCTGCCGCCGGCTCGCCCGGCCGGAACCCCCGCGCCGCCGGACACGGGGGCGGACAAGGCGGCGACCACGCTCGAGAACGCCAATGTCGCCCTTGAGGACGAAATTCTCGCCGCCCTCGCCGGTGATCCGCAGACCACGGTCCGGCGCTCGGAGAGCGGCGAGAGGGTGGTGTCCGTCTCCCTGCCCATCCGCCATGTCCAGCAGGTCCTGGGAGTCCTGACGCTGGAGGCCAATGACGTCGACCAGATCCTGGACGCCCAGCGTCGCGCCCTGATCCCCTTCGCCCTGGTCGCCCTGGCCGTGAACCTGCTGGCCTCGCTGCTTCTGCACCTGTTCGTCGCCCGACCCGTCATGCGGCTGTCGGCGGCGGCGGATCAGGTCCGGCTGCAACGCGCCCGCGCCATCTCCCTGCCGGATCTGGAAGACCGCCGCGACGAGATCGGCGACCTCGCCCGGTCGCTGGAATCCATGACCGACACCCTGTCGACCCGGATGGACGCCATCGAGCGGTTCGCCGCCGATGTGTCCCACGAGATCAAGAACCCCCTGACCTCGATCCGCTCGGCGCTGGAGACCCTGGATCTGGTTCAGGACCAGGACAAGCGCGATCGCCTGACCGCCGTCCTGCAACAGGACGTGCGTCGTCTGGATCGGCTGATCACCGACATCTCCAACGCCTCGCGCCTCGATGCGGAGCTGTCGCGGGACCGGCCGCGCCCCGTCGACCTGTCCGCCCTCCTGACCGATATCGTCGGGGTCTATGAGACCACCTCCAAGCCGGGCGAGGCGCCGGTGGCGTTGGACATCGCGCTTGATGCCCCGGCGCGGGTCATGGGCCGCGACGGGCCTCTGGGGCAGGTCTTCCGCAACCTGATCGACAATGCCCGTTCATTCAGCCCCGCCGGCGCCTCGGTCCGCGTCAGCGTCATCCGCGACGACCTAGACGCCCTGCCTCTGCATGTGCGGGTCGAGGATGACGGCCCCGGCATCCCGGCCGACAACCTCGAGACGGTGTTCGAGCGCTTCTATACCTCCCGGCCCCGGGGCGCGGCCTTCGGGTCCAACTCCGGCCTCGGCCTGTCGATCGTGCGCCAGATCGTCGAGGCGCATGGCGGCCGGGTCACGGCCACAAACCGGCTGGACGCTTCGGGCGCGGTCGAGGGCGCGCGGTTCGAGGTGGCCCTCCCTGCCGCCGGCCGCAGGGCTTGAACCCGCCCATCCATGCGACGTCGGTCGCCCGGCCCGGTCCGGGCGGCTGGCGCGGCGTCCTGCTGCGGGGCCCGTCCGGATCGGGGAAGAGCGACATGGCCCTGCGCCTGATCGACGCGGGCTGGCGTCTCGTCGCCGACGATTACAGCCATGTATGGGCCTCCGGCGATGTCCTCCATGCCTGCGCCCCGGACCGGATCGCCGGACGGATCGAAGCGCGGGGGCTGGGGCTCGTGGATGTAGCGACACGGCCTGTGGTGCGGGTTTCCCTTCTGGTCGACTGCGTGCAGGCCACGCCTGAACGACTGCCCGAACCGGTGTTCGAGACCGTGGCGGGGGTGCGACTGCCGCGTCTGGTTCTGGACATCCGGCCGGCCTCAGCGGTCCGGACTCTGGCCCTCGCGATCGACCGGCTTTAATCCCGCACCGGTTTGGCCTATCTAGGCCCGCTTGGGCTGGAGCGGGGGCTTCCGGGCCACGGCATAGGGGATACCCAGCGTTGCAGACGCTTTCCAGGATCGGCACGGCATGATCGGCCTCGTGATCGTCACCCACGGTGGCCTCGCGTCCGAATTCCTGTCCGCCATGGAGCATGTGGTCGGCCCCCAGCGCGGGGTCGCGGCCATCTGTATCGGGCCCGAGGATGACATGGAGCGGCGCCGTCGTGACATCGTCGACGCCGCCGCCGCCGTCGACGACGGCTCGGGCGTCATCCTTCTGACCGACATGTTCGGCGGCACGCCGTCGAACCTCGCCATCTCGGTGATGGAGCAGACCCATGCCGAGGTCATCGCGGGGTTGAACCTGCCCATGCTGATCAAATTGGCCAGCGTGCGCGGACGCGAAACGCTTGAGACCTGCGTCGCCCACGCCCAGGACGCAGGCCGCAAATACATCTCCGTGGCCTCCTGGGTCCTGGCGGGCGAGAAATAGCCTTGGGCGAGACGATGCCGACCGCGAAGGCGACCGCGAACATCTGCAACACCCGGGGGCTCCATGCCCGGGCCTCCGCCAAATTCGTCAAGCTGGCGTCCAGCTTCGAGGCCGAGATCCATGTGACCCGCGACGGCGTCACCGTCGACGCCCGCTCGATCATGGGTCTTCTGATGCTCGGCGCCGGGAACGGTTGCTCGATCGAGATCACCGCCGAAGGCTCCGACGCCCGGGAGGCTATCGACGCCCTCGGCGACCTGGTCGCCCGCAAGTTCGACGAGGACAGCTGACCTGTCGGGGGCGGGCCTGGCCCGTTCAGTCCGATGTCGGGCCCTGCTTCGCCCCGATGTGGGCGATCCCCAGCCTCTCCGCGATCCTGACCTGACGATCCCGTTCCCGTGCGGCCTGTCTCTGCGCTTCGGTCCGGGTGTCATGGCATCGCGCGCAGCAGACGCCCTCGACATAGAGGGGCGACGTCCGGCCCTCCGGGCTGACCGGCATCCGGCAGCCCCGGCAGAGGGTGTGCGTCCCCTCGGCCAGTCCGGGCCCGACCGCGACCCGTTCGTCGAAGACGAAGCATTCGCCGTTCCACAGGCTTTCGGCCTCCGGCACCGTCTCCAGATAGCGCAGGATCCCGCCCTGCAGATGGAAGACGTCGGTCACCCCTTCCGACTTCAGGAAGGCCGTCGACTTCTCGCAGCGGATGCCGCCGGTGCAGTACATGGCCACCTTCGGCGGGTTCGGCCCCATCTCCCGTTTCCGGGCGAGCAGGGCCCGCCCTTCGGTCCGGAACCACTCCGGAAAATCGCGGAACGACCGCGTGTTCGGCTGCACCGCCCCGGCAAAGGCCCCGACCTCGCCCTCGTAGTCGTTACGCGTGTCGATCACGATCGTGTCCGGATCGGCGATCAGGGCGTTCCAGTCCTCGGGCGCAACATAGGTCCCGGCGTTCATGGCCGGCTCCAGGTCGGGCAGGCCCAGGGTGACTATCTCGGGCTTCACCCGGACCTTCAGCCGATGGAACGGCATCCGTTCGGCGGAGGAATATTTGACGTCGGTCCCGGCGAAGCCGGGCAGGGCGGTCAGGCTGGCGATCACCCGCGCGATCGCCCCGGCCGGACCCGCGATGGTCCCGTTCACGCCCTCGCAGGCCACCAGCAGGGTGCCGCGCACGTCCTCGCCACAGAGATCCTCCAGGAGATCTCGCAGGGCAGCGGGATCGGCCACCGAAGCGAACCGGTAAAGGGCCGCGACGCGCAAAGCTGAGTCACTCATGGCTGAAATCCTGACCGCCAGTCCTGCGAAGCGCGTCAGCGCGAAGCAGGATGGTGGAGCCGAGGGGAGTCGAACCCCTGACCTCGTCATTGCGAACGACGCGCTCTACCAACTGAGCTACGGCCCCGTTTTCCGGGTGACAGGCGAGGGCGGGACATAGGCGGGCGCGAGGCGCGGTGTCAATCTCTGCGGTATCGGCGCCTGCGACCACGCAAAACCTTGGCCTTCCGCGGTCCGACGGCTAGAACCGACCTTCCCCCTCTTTCAGGAGTTCCCCGAATGGGCGAAGCGATCGTCTGGCTCATCAACGCCATCATCAGCCTGATGACCTGGTTCATCATCGGCTCGGCGATCCTCAGCTGGCTGTTCGCCTTCGATGTGATCAACCACCGCAATCGCTTCGTGAACCAGCTGGCCGGATTCCTCGACGCGGTCACGCGGCCCCTGATGGAGCCGTTCCGGCGGATCATCCCGCCCCTGGGGGGCATCGACATCTCGCCGATCGTCGTGTTGCTGCTGCTGAACTTCGCCCGGATCGCCTTCAACAACATGGCCGCCGGGCCGATTATCGCCGTCCTCGGCTAGAGCCGGATCCGGAAAATTGTGCGCGGTTTTCCGGATGGGTCCGGCGTCCGCATGACGCCAGGGCCGTGGCGCAGGCGCCGCACTGCGACATTCCAGCCTTGCGCCGCGCCCGGACGCTCTTAAGGTGCGGTCGCCCGGGCGAGACGCCGCTTCTGACCACGACTTCATGACCTCCACGATCAAAACAGTCGCCGTGATCGGCGCCGGGCAGATGGGCGTCGGCATCGCCCACGCCGTGGCCCTGGGCGGATATCAGGTGCGGCTGTACGACCTGGTCGCCGACCGTCTGCCCCTGGCGATCGGCGTGATCGGCGCCTCCCTGGCCCGCCAGGTCGAGCGCGGGACGGTCACCCGGGCCCAGGCCGATGCGGCCCTCGCCAATATCTCCGGGGTGGAGACCCTGGCCGAGGCCGGCAAGGCCGATCTGGTCATCGAGGCCGCCGTCGAGGACGAGGCGATCAAGAAGGCCGTGTTCGCCGAACTGGTCCCGCATCTCGGCGCCAACACCGTTCTGGCCTCCAACACCTCCTCCATCTCGATCACCCGTCTGGCGTCCGCCACCGACCGGCCCGACCGGTTCATCGGCCTGCATTTCATGAAGCCGGCGCCGGTGATGAAACTGGTGGAGATCATCCGCGGCATCGCCACCTCGGCCGCCACCTACGACGCCGCCGTCGCCTTCGCCGAGAGCCTGGGCAAGACCACGACCAATGCCGAGGACTTCCCCGCCTTCATCGTCAACCGCATCCTGGTGCCGATGATCAACGAGGCGATCTATGTCCTCTATGAAGGCGTCGGCAACGTCGCCTCGATCGACAAGGCGCTCAAGCTGGGCGCCAACCACCCGATGGGGCCGCTGGAGCTGGCCGACTTCATGGGTCTGGACGTCGTCCTGGCCATCATGAATGTGCTGTACGAAGGCCTGGCTGACAGCAAATACCGGCCCTGTCCCCTGCTGGTGAAATATGTCGAGGCCGGCTGGCTGGGGCGCAAGTCCGGCCGCGGCTTCTACGACTATTCCGGCGACGCGCCGGTCCCGACCCGCTGATGGCCCGTTTCGACACCCCCGCCGACCTGCCGGGCCAGGCGCCGGTCATCTGGCGCCGGACCCGGGCGGCGATCCCGCTCGCAGCCCTGGCCGGCGTCCTGTGGCCGCCACTGGTCCTCACCCTGCTGATCTGGCCTCCGCAGAACTGGATTCCGGGCCAGGACATCGACTGGCGTCTGACAGTTCTGGTGATCGGCATGATCGCCGTCCCCGTGGGCCTGTGGTCGATCCGGCGCGAGCGCGACCGTCGGGGCCGCCCGGCCTCGCGTCTCGGCGTCGTGTGGCGCTTCATGCTGTATGGCGGCCTGCTGGCCGCTGCCGCCCAGACGGTGCTGGCCCTGGCCATGATGGTCTATGGCATGATCCAGTCGGGCAGCGTCGGCCAGGGCGTCGGCGCGACCGAGACCACCCTGCTGATCTACGGCGTTGCCGGCCTGCCGGTCGCGATCCTGGTCGGGGTCAGCTATGCCCTCTGGGCGGGCCTTTGCGCCGCCTTTATCGCCTTCATCCCCGCGCCGGAGAAGGTGAAGGACCGGCTGGGCGTGCTCGGCGGCTGATCCGAGGCTGAGCGGGCGGTTTACGCCCGGCGGCTTTGCGCTAGAGTTCGTTCCATCGTCTGCTTTGGGGGAAGCGCAGGGCCATGTCCGAAGTCGAAATTCAGCCTCAGACGGCTGCCGTAGGCTTGGCGCCGACCGGGTCGAAAGACCGCATCTTCCAGCTGGACGTCCTGCGCGGCTGGGCGATCCTCGGGATCCTGGCCGTCAACGCCATCGCCTTCGCCTGGCCTTTCCAGGTCATGATGTCCGAGGCGCCGCCTCCGGGCGCGACCGGCCGGGCCGATCTGATCGGCGTGTGGGTGACCGACGTCTTCTTCCACGACAAGTTCCGCACCCTCTTCACCATGCTCTTCGGCGTGTCGATCTTTCTGGTCGGCGGCGAGAAGAACGACGAATCGCGTGGCTCCCTGCTCTGGCGTCGCCTGCTGTGGCTGGGCCTGTTCGGTCTGCTGCACGGCGTCGTGCTCTGGTACGGCGATATCCTGCTCCACTACGCCTACTGCGGCCTCCTGATGATGATGATGCGCTCCTGGAGCGCCCGGCGGCTGCTGTGGATCGGCGGCGGTGTGACCCTGTTGTGGGCCGTCGTCGCTGCGGTCGCCTCCTGGGGTATGGCCAATCTGCCGGCCGAGGTCGCCGCCCAGATGGAGGCCGCCCGCCCGGTCGCGAGCCCCGAAGCCATCGCCGAGGCCGTGGCCCTCTACCGGTCCGGCTGGCCGGCCGGTCTCATGGAGAACATCGAGGTCTGGGCGACCTTCCAGCTGATGGCCAGCCCGTTCCTGATTCCGGTGACTGTGCCGCTGATGATGCTGGGTCTGGGCCTGTTCAAGTCAGGCTATCTGATCGGTCGTGCACCCCTGTGGACCTACGCCCTCGTCATCCTGATCGGCGGCGCCAATCTGGCGGCCTTCGCCGTCTGGGGCTGGCAGGACACAATGGCCGGGGAGGGCGATCCGACCCGTGGCCTGGCGGGGGCCGCGAGCGGCGCGGCCTTCCTGATCACCCTCTTCTACGTCAGCGTGCTGATCCTTCTGGTGCGTTTCGGTCTCAGGCCGCTGGTCGCCTGGCTGGCGCCGGTCGGCCGGATGGCCTTCACCAACTACCTGACCCAGACCCTCATCATGGTCACCCTCTACTACGGGCCGTGGGGGCCGATGTGGATGGGCCAGCACGGTCCGGCCCAGATGTGGGCGGTGGTCGGCGCGGTCTGGGCGGCCCAAATCGTCTGGTCGCCGCTGTGGCTGTCGGTCTTCTCGATGGGGCCGCTCGAATGGATCTGGCGCTGCCTGACCTATGGACGGATGGTGCCGCTGAGGAAGTAGGGCAGTGGCGAGTGAGGAGTGACGAATGGCGAGGTCCGCTCCGGACCATCGCGCGTCCCCGGTCACCCCGGGCGTTGGAAGAGCGCCTTGAACTCGCCACTCGCCACTCGCCACTCGTCACTCTAGAACGCCGTCCATGACCGACGCCCCCTCCGCTGCCGAAGCCCCCGAACCCATTCGTCCCGAAGCCCGAGGCCCCCGGGGCTTCGCCGACCGGCGCGGAGCCGAGGTCGCCCAGGAACGCCGGATCGTGCGCCAGGTGTCCGAGGTCTATGAGCGTTGGGGCTTCGAGCCGCTGGAGACCGGCGCCTTCGAATACGCCGACGCGCTCGGTAAATTCCTGCCCGACGCCGACCGTCCGAACGAGGGCGTCTTCGCCCTTCAGGATGACGACGACCAGTGGATGGCCCTGCGTTACGACCTGACCGCCCCGCTCGCCCGGTTCGCGGCCCAGTCGTGGGAGACCCTGCCCAAACCCTATCGCCGCTATGCCTTCGGCCCCGTCTGGCGCAACGAGAAGCCCGGCCCGGGCCGGTTCCGCGAGTTCGTCCAGTGCGACGCCGACACCGTCGGTTCGGACCGCCCGGAAGCCGACGCCGAGATCATCGCCATGGCCTGCGAGGGCCTGCAGGCGGCGGGTCTGGCCGAGGGCCAGGCCGTGGTCCGCGTCTCCAACCGCAAACTGTTCGACGGCCTGTTCGAGGCCGGCGGGATCACCGACCCGATCCAGCGCCTGACCGCCCTGCGCGCCATCGACAAGTTCGACCGCCTCGGCTGGGAGGGCGTGGCCGCCCTGCTGGGCGAGGGCCGTCTCGATGAAAGCGGCGACTATACAAAGGGTGCCAATCTGCCCCTGGGCCTCGCCGCGACCATCGAGGCCTTCCTGGGCTCGGCCTCGGAAGGCACGCGGACCGAGACCCTGGACGCCATCGCCCGATCCGGCGCGCTCGGCGCGGCGGGCGAAGCCGCCCTTGAGGAACTGGCCGGCATCGACCGCGCCCTGACCGCCATGCGGGTGGATCAGACCACAGTCCGCTTCGACCCGACCATCGTGCGCGGTCTGGAATACTATACCGGCGCCGTCTTCGAGGCCGAGCTTCTGCTCGACACCGCCGACGACAGGGGCCGTCCGGTCCGTTTCGGCTCGATCGGCGGCGGCGGACGCTACGACGACCTCGTGGCCCGGTTCACCGGACAGTCGACGCCCGCGACCGGCTTTTCGTTCGGCGTCTCGCGGCTGGCGTCTGCGCTGCGGGCCGCGGGCCGGGCGGGCGAGGTCGCGCGCGGCCCCGTGGTCGTGATCGTCTTCTCCCAGGACGACATGCAATCCTATCTCGACGCAGTGTCCGAGTTGCGGGCCGCGGGGATCGCCGCCGAACTCTATCTCGGTCGGGCGGGGATGAAGGCCCAGATGAAATACGCCGACCGGCGCAATGCTCCGGCAGTCGTCCTGCTGGGCGGCGACGAGATCGCCGCGGGTCAGGTGACGATCAAGGACCTCGACGCCGGTCGCGCGGCGGCGGCGGGTCTGGCCGACAACGAGGCCTGGAAGGCCGAGCGCCCCGGCCAGCAGACGGTCCCCCGCAGAGACCTCGTGCGAGCCATTCGCACCATTATCGAAGCTTCTTCGAGAATGTAGGTCGCCTGCGGATGTGTTATCGATGTTCAGTCATGAAACCGTCTGTTTTCGCCTTTGGTTTGATTGACTTGAACCGGCCCGAAGCGTCATTTGCACTCACTCGAACGGCGCGGCGCTGACAAGGCGCAGCCGCAGTTCGGAGGCGTTTCGGGGAGGAAACGTCCGCTCCTCAGAGAGCGTGAAAGCCCGCTGCGATGTATCCCCCGCAGCGGGCTTTTTCACGTCTGGAGACCATCCCTGGAGCGCTATCGCTCGACGCGCGGCGTCTCGCTGCTTGAGCGCAATCTTCCGCGCAAAGATAAAGGCCGGAGCGGTCAGCCCCGGCCTTTTGGTCATATTGGCGATTCTGATCGCCGCCCTTGGTCGGTTTGACGTCGCCTACCAGATGCGGACCCGCTCTTCCGGCGTCAGATAGTAGCGCGTGCCCGGCTGGACATCGAAGGCCTCGTACCAGGCGTCGACATTGCGCAGCGGGCCGATCACGCGGAACTCGGACGGCGAGTGCGAATCGGTGGCGATCTGGTTCTTCAGGGCGTCGTCGCGATATTTCGCCTGCCAGACCTGGGCCCAGCCGAGGAAGAAGCGCTGGTCGCCGGTGAATCCGTCGAGGACCGGGGCCTCGGCGCCGTTCAACGACAGGTGATAGGCCTCCAGGCCCACGGCCACGCCCGAGGCGTCGCCGATGTTCTCGCCCATGGTCAGGCCGGGGTTGATGAAATGGCCGGCGATCGGCTCATAGCTGCCGTACTGGGCGCCCAGACGGGTGGTCAGGGCATTGAACGCAGCCGCGTCCGCCGGCGTCCACCAGTCGCGCAGCACGCCCTGGCCGTCGGACTTCCGGCCCTGGTCGTCGAAGCCGTGACCGATCTCGTGACCGATGACGCCGCCGATGCCGCCGTAGTTGACGGCCGGGTCCGCGTCCGGATCGAAGAAGGGCGGCTGCAGGATCGCGGCCGGAAAGACGATCTCGTTATTCGTGGAGTTGTAATAGGCGTTCACGGTCTGGGGCGTCATGCCCCACTCGGTCTTGTCGACCGGCGCATTCAGGCGGGCCAGGTCATACTCCCAGCGGAAGCGGCTGGCCCGTTCGCCATTGCCGAACAGGTCGTCGGCGCGGACCTCCAGATCCGAATAGTCACGCCAGCGGTCCGGATAGGCGATCTTGACGGTGAAGGCCGCGAGCTTGGCCTGGGCCGCCGCCTTGGTCTCCGGACTCATCCAGCTGTAGCCCTCGATGCGGTGGCTCAGGGCGACCCGCAGGTTGGCGACCAGCTGTTCCATCTGGGCCTTGGATTCGGCCGGGAAATACTCGGCGACATACTGGCGGCCGACGGCTTCGCCGAGGACCCCGTCAGCGAAGCTGATGCCCCGCTTGTCGCGGCTGCGTTGTTCCAGGGCGCCGGACAGTTCCCGCGACCGGAATTCCCACTGGGCGTCCGAGAAGCGCTGCGACAGGCGCGGCGCGGCCCGATCGACGGTCTGGAACGCCTGCCAGGCCTGCAGGGTCGCGACCGGCGTCTCGGCGTAGATGGCTGCGATCTTCGGCAGGGCGGTGTTCTGACGCACGATCAGGCGCGGAATGTCGCCCAGACGCGCAGCCCCGAAATAGCCAGCCCAGTCGAAGCCCGGCGCGTCTGCGGCGAGGCGCTCGATCGTGTATTCGTTATAGGTCCGGTCGCGGTCGCGGCTCTCGGCGGGCGTCCAGTGGGCTTCCGCGATCGCGGTCTCCATGGCCACGATCGCGGCGGCGTTTCCGGCCGGATCGTCCCAGCCGATCATCTCCAGCATCCGGGCCACATAGGCCTGATACTTCACCTTCTTTTCGGCGAAGAGCGGCGACAGATAGTAGTCGCGGTTGGGCAGGCCGAGCCCCGACTGGCTGGTCGAGACGACATAGCGGTCGGGGTTCTTCTGGTCGGTGGTGATTCCGGTCCCGAAGAAGGAGGCGCCCAGGCCGCCGATCGCGCCGCCCATATAGGCCGCCATGGCCTCATGCGTTGAGGCGGCGCGGATGGCCGTCAGGTAGGGTTGCAGCGGCTGGGCGTCCAGCGCCTCGATCCGGGCCGTGTCCATATAGCTGCGATAGGCGTCGGCGATCTTCTGCTCGTCGGTGCCCGGCTGCAGGTCGGTGCGGGCGACCAGCGTCTCGATCATCGCCTTGACCCGGTTGTCCGACAGCTCGCGCAACAGGCCGAAGGAGATGCCGTAGCTGGAGCGGTCGGCCGGAATGATCGTGCGGGCCAGGGCCGCGCCATTGGCGAAACTATTGAAATTGTCTCCCGGCAGCACCGACCGGTCCATGCCGGCGGTGTCGAAACCCCAGGTTCCGTAGTGCGGCGTTTCCGTGCTGCGATAGCCGGTGAACGGCGCGTCGCCGTCCTGGAAGATCGACTGAACCGTGCAGGCCTCGTCGATGCATCCGTGGTCATGGTCCTGGGCGGAGGCGGCGGCAGGCAGCAGGAGCGCGCCGAGCGCAGCGCCGACAAGCAGAGACTTCATGGGGATTTCCTGGGGTTCCGGATCGTCGCCGCGCAGGTGTCGCGGGTTCGGCACGGACCCTACGCCGGGTCCGCCCGGTGTCGCCTTAAAAAAAGTTCATGAATCCCGGCTCGGCGCTCGCCACGGGACGGCTTTAGGGTGACGATCATCCAGCAAGGAGATCGAATGGCGGGCGGACACGGCGGCGGCGACTACAAGGACCTGGTGGTCTTCCTCGCGGCCGCGGGTGTGGTCGTGCCCCTGTTCAATCGCTGGAAGATCAGTCCCGTTCTGGGCTTCCTGGCGGCCGGGGTGCTGCTGGGACCGGACGGGCTCGGCCGTTTCGCGCCTGTCGTCCCCTGGCTCGGGTGGTTCACCATCGACGACGCCGACCAGCTGGCCCAGCTGTCGGAGCTGGGGGTGGCCTTCCTTCTGTTCATGATCGGGCTCGAACTGTCCTGGGAGCGCCTGAAGGCGATGCGCAAGCTCGTCTTCGGCTTCGGCATGATGCAGGTCGTCCTCTGTGCTGCCGTTCTGGCGGGCGCCTTCATGCTGCTGGGCCAGCCGTTGGCCGGCGCGGCGGTCCTCGGCATGGGACTGGCCCTGTCGTCGACGGCGGTGGTTCTGCCGGTCATGGCCGAACGGGGACGGATGCGCGGCGTGGTCGGCCGCGCCACCTTCGCCGGCCTGCTGGCCCAGGATCTCGCCGTCGCGCCCATCCTGATCACGGTTACGGTGCTGACGACCCTGTCGGCGGCCGGAGGCGATCTGTCGCCCGCCGTCCTCGGCCCGGCCCTGCTGACGCTGGCGCCCGCAGCCATCGGCCTCGCCCTGATCGTCCTCGTGGGCCGTCTGGGCCTGCGCCCCCTGTTCCGGTCGGTTGCGAAGAGCCGGACCAAGTCCGGCGGCGGCAGTCAGGAGCTGTTCGTCGCCCTCTGTCTGCTGGTCGTCGTCGGCGCCGGTGTCGCCGCCCAGGCGTCCGGCCTGTCGATGAGCCTCGGGGCCCTGATTGCGGGCATCCTTCTGGCCGAGACCGAGTATCGCCGCGAGATCGAGATCAATATCGAACCCTTCAAGGGCCTGCTGCTGGGCGTCTTCTTCGTCGGCGTCGGAATCGGTCTGGACCTCGACGTCGTAGCGGCCGAGCCGGTTCTGGTCTTCGGCCTCGCCCTCGGCGTCATCGCCATCAAGGCGGTTCTGATCTTCGGTCTGGCGCGGGCCTGGGGGCTGTCCGCCCGCGCAGCCATCGAGACCGCTCTCGTGCTCGGTCCAGCCGGGGAGTTCGCCTTCGTCATCGTCAACACAAGTCTTGTGGACGGCGTGGCGACGCCGGCCTTCACCCAGGCCGTGCTGGTCGCCGCGACCATCAGCATGTTCGCCGTGCCCCTGGCCGCCATGCTGGGCCAGCGGCTGGCGAAGTCCGCTCCGACCTCGCCGGCGCCCGCGGTCGCGTCCGGCGCCGAGCCCGATGCGAAGGCCGCCTCGGTCCTGATCGTCGGCTTCGGCCGGGTGGGGCGTCTCGTCGCCGAGATGCTGGCCGAGCATGGACAGGACTTCATCGCCGTGGACACCGACCCCTCAACCGTCGCCGCTGGCCGACGCGACGGCCATGACGTGTCCTACGGCGATGCGGCGCGACCGGAGATGCTGTCCCTGTGCGGCATCGGGACGATCAAGGCCCTCGTCGTCACCATGGACGCCCCGACGAAGGTGGACGAGGTGGTCATCGCCGCCCGCGCCCTGCGCGACGATCTGGTCGTTATCGCCCGCGCCCGCGACGATCGGCATGCCGCCCGCCTTTACGGGCTCGGCGTCACCGACGCCGTGCCGGAAACGACCGAGGCCAGCCTTCAACTGGCCGAGAACACCCTGGTCGATCTCGGCGTGCCGATGGGTCTGGTGCTCGCCTCGATCCACGAGCGGCGCGACAAGTATCGGGCGGTGTTTCAGGCGGCCATCCCAGAGGACCGACGCCACCGCAAGACCAGGGCGCTTCGGGCCAACCCGAAGCCTTAACCAGAAACACGACCCATTTTGGTCATCGTTCCGTGATGAAAGCCCGGGTTCCCCCCGGGGCCCGGCGTTCTGCGGGTCGCTTGCTCGCGTCCGCAATCATCGGCGTGACCGATCCAGTCACTGCCCCTTCTGTCCATCTGTTTCGCGGATCCCCCCGCCGTGAAGCGTCAGCTACAGAGTATTCGTGTTCATGCGTGAGTCCGCGTCGACCGCCACCCTTTCCGCCACCGAAGCCCAGCCCCGGCTGAACCGCCGCCAGGCCGCCAAGGTGCGTACGCGCCAGAAGGTGCTCGACGCCGCTCGCGGTCTCTTCGCTGAACGGGGCTACGAGCCCGCCACGATCCGCGACATCGCCAAGGGCGCCGGCATGTCCACCGGCGCCGTGTTCGCCAACTTCCAGGACAAGGCCGAACTGTTCGAGGCTGTCCTCACCGAGGACATGGCCGGTCTGGCCGAGGTCATGCTGAACGGCGCCGGCGACGGCTCCACGCGTGATCGCCTCGTGAACGCCCTGACCGCCGGATATCACGGATCGATCGACCAGCTGCCGCTGTTCCAGGCCATCGTCGCCCGCTCGTGGTTCCAGCCCGTTGCGGCCGAGACCCGCCAGCGCGCTGCGACGCAAGGCCTGACCGACGTCATTTCCGACATCCTGCGCGCCGGCATAGGCGCCGGCGAGATCCGTCAGGACGCCGACATCGCCCTTCTGACCGAACTGACCTGGGACGCCTATCTGTCGAACTACCGTCGCGCCGCCTACGACGGCTGGACCGTGGACCAGCTGGCGGACCACATCGGCCGCCAGGTCGACACCCTGCTGGCCGGCGTCAGCACGAAGTAACTGTCCGGGAGAGGCTCAGCTCTTCCACTTCAGAACCGCCGGCTTGACCGGGTTTGAAAAGCCGCGCCCCTCAGCGCGGCTTTTCTGCCATTCGCGCTTGAGCTGCTGATACCATTTCGCCTGTTTGTCGGCGTCGTCGATCCAGATCAGGGCCGGATCGTAGCGCAGTCCTTCGTTCTGCAGGTTCACCATCCCGCCGTCCTGTTTCAGGAAGGCCACGACCCCCATACGCAGGAAGGGTCTGGCGAGACCGAAGACCCAGTGGTCCGACCAGAAGATCTGGGTGATCCGCGTTTTCGTCGCGGTGACCGGCGTCAGACAGGTCAGGGCCAGGACCTGCTTCTCCCCCACCTGGATACGTTCCCAGCGATAGCCCGGGAGGCGGAAGGTGATCTCGGTCGCGGGCGTCCCGCCCAGGATCCTGTAGGCGCGGGAGTTCGACGACGGCGCGTGCCTCACCATGGCGAAGCCCAGCTCACGCGGCTCGAACGCCTTCGACTTCTCGTGCATCGACTGTTCGGAGCGCCACCACCACTGCTGGTGCACAAAGGGGCCGTGGGCGGGGTCCATCAGTCCGACCACGGCGTGGTCGATATGGCTGTCGAAATCCATCCATTCGACCAGTTTCGCGTCGCCGCCGACGACGCCCGGGAAGGTCGGGGGCGGATGGTCGGGCTCGGCGTCCGAGCGCGGGTCGGAGCGGACGAAGACGAACACCATTCCCTGGCTCTCGACCACCGGATAGGACCGCACCCGGACCCGCTCGACCTCGAACGGCTGTTCGTCGACGAGCGAGGGAATGGCGGCGCAGACCCCGTCAGTGCGGAAACGCCAGCCGTGGTAGCAGCACTCCACCGTCTCGGGCTCGCCCGGCTTCTGCACCAGCCGCCCGGCCGACAGGGGGGCGGCGCGGTGCGGACAGATGTCGCGCATGGCATAGACCTGGCCGTCGCGACGGCGTCCGATCAGAACCGGCTCGCCCAGCAGTTCGTAGCGCTTCAGCGAGGCCTCGCCGACGTCGCGCGACAGGGCGGCGAAATACCAGGTGTCGAGCACGAAGCCCTGGCCGAACGCGGCGGGCGGGGCCTTGGCTTCAGGTGAATTCATCAGACTGTCGGCTGGGGTCATGCGCGGATGATAGAGGCTGGTATCGCTTTCGTCATTGTCCGAGGAAATTCGTCGGGGCAGGTTGCGTCCTGCATCCGTTCGCACGACCTGTGACGACAAGGGACCAGAACGCCGGACGGGCCGGCCCAGGGAAACGCATTTCATGAACAGCCAGATCCTCACCGGCCTCGTCGCCGCCCTCGGCCTCATGGCCAATTTCGCCCTCGTCGGCCCGGCGAGCGCCCAGGACGGCCATGCCGCCCATGCCGCAGACCACGGCCATCATCACGCCGACTTCGAATCGACCCGCATGCACGTCCGTGTGGACGGCGAGGCCGGGCCCGGCGTGCGTGACATCATCCTGATCCCGGGCCTGAGCTCCTCCCCGGAGGTGTGGCAGGGCACGGTCGATCACCTGGGCAGCGGCTGGCGCGTCCACCGCATCCACATCCAGGGCTTCGCCGGTGCACCGGCCGAAGGCAATGCCGAAGGTCCGGTCGCCGCCCCCGTGGCCGAGGAGATCGCCCGTTACATCGCTGAACAGAACCTCGATCATCCCGTCGTCGTCGGCCACTCCATGGGCGGCACCATCGGGATGATGCTGGCCGCGCGTCATCCGGATGCGGTCGGCAAGCTGATGGTCGTCGACATGGTGCCGTTCATGGGGGCGATGTTCGGCGCCCCCGGCACGGACCCGACGGCCGAGAGCGTCGCTCCGATCGCCGATCAGATCTACGCCGGCATGAACGCCGCCTCGGACGAACAGTATCAGTCGATGGCCGCGGCCAGCGTGTCCGGCATGGTCAATACCGATGCGGCTCGGGCGGCGATCCTGGAGGATACGGCGTCCAGCGATCGCCGCGTCTCGGCCAATGCCTATCGCGAGCTGCTCGTGACCGATCTCCGGCCAGAGCTGGCGCGGATCAAGGCGCCGACCGAGGTGCTCTATATCAAGTTCAACGTCCCAGGCATGACCGCCGAGGTCACCGACATGATCTACCAGGGCTCTTTCGCCACCCTGCCGGGCGCGGAGCTGAGGCGGATCGACGACAGCGCCCACTTCATCTTCCTGGACCAGCCCGAGGCCTTCAACGCCCGACTGGACGCTTTCCTGGCCGAATGACCGACCCGGCTGCTCCGGGCGTCCTGGAGGCCGCGGCTGATATCGTCGCCCTCTACGATCGGCGGTCCAGCGACTGGATCGCCGATCGGGGCCAGGTCCTGACCGAGGCCGACCGGACCTGGATCGACCGGTTTACGGCCCGGCTGTCTCCCGGCGATTCCGTGCTGGACGTCGGCAGCGGCTCGGGGCGGCCGATGGCGGCTGCGCTTCTGGAGCGAGGTTTCCGCGTCACCGGCGTCGATTCCTCGGCGCGGCTGGTGGCCCATGCGGCCTCGGACCTGCCGGCTGGCCGGTTCGTCCAGGCCGATATGCGCGCCCTCGACCTCGGCGAGACCTTCGCCGGCGTCCTGGCCTGGCACAGCCTGTTCCATCTCTCGCCCGGGGATCAGCGCATCGCCCTGTCGCGCCTGCTGGCCCATGCCGCCCCGCGTGCGACGATCCTGTTCTCGTCCGGCCCGCGCGAGGGCGATGCCGTCGGCGTCTGGCGGGGAGAGCCCCTCTATCACGGCAGTCTCGACCCCGGGGAGTATGAGACCCGACTCACCGCGCAGGGGTTTCAGGTTGAATCCGGTGTCTGGTCGGACGACGGCTCGGCCTGGCTCGCGCATCGCCATGGATGATCGTTAAGGCCCGCGCCATCGTTTCGGCCGAATGGCCCATCACGCTGACGTGAAGTCTTCACGCGCCGTTCACCACAAAGGCGTTTTGGTGAGCGACGTTTTGGTGCACGCGACGAACGGCTATGACGGCCGGGGCTTCTGAGGATATCGATGGCCGGTCCGGGTTTCGGAAACAGAGGTGGCGGCGGCGCGGCGAAGCCCGCACGCACGCGACTGCAACAGGTCCTCTACTGGGGCTCGGTGCTGGCCGTCTGGGGCCTTATCTTCCTGGTGGTCTTCTTCGCCGTGTTCGCGCGCGGCCTGCCCGACACCTCGGCCCTCTATGATGTCGATCGCCAGCCCTCGATCACCTATCTGGATCGCAACGGAGCCCTGATCGCCACGCGGGGCTCCCAGCAGGCCCCGCCGGCCGATCTCGAGGCCCTGCCCGACTATGTTCCGGCCGCCTTCATCGCCATCGAGGACCAGCGCTTCTACTGGCACCCCGGGTTCGACCCCATCGGCATGACCCGGGCCATGGCCGCGAACATGCGCGCCGGGCGGATCGTCCAGGGCGGTTCGACCCTGACCCAGCAGCTGGCCAAGAACCTGTTCCTGACTCCGGACCAGAACCTGCGCCGCAAGGTGCAGGAGCTGATGCTGGCCGTCTGGCTGGAGATGAAATTCTCCAAGCAGGAGATCCTCGCCCTCTATCTGAACCGCGTCTATTTCGGCGCGGGGGCTTACGGGATCGAGGCGGCGTCGCAACGCTATTTCGACAAGTCGGCCCAGGATCTGACCGTCGGCGAGGCGGCCCTTCTGGCCGGCCTGCTGAAGGCGCCCTCACGCTATTCGCCGGTATCGGAACATGAACGCGCCGCTGCCCGGGCCACTGTGGTGCTGGACGAGATGGAAGAATCCGGCGTCATCACGCCCGAACAGCGCGCCGCAGCCGTGCTGGAGCCGGTCCGCGTCTCGCGCACCCTGGCGACCCAGCACGCCCAGTATTTCATCGACTGGCTCGACAAGGAGATCCGCGGTCTGGTCGGCCAGCCGACCGAGGACATGGTCGTCGAGACGACCCTGGATCTGACCCTGCAGACGGCGGCCGAGCGCAACGTCCGTCGCATCCTGGACCGCGACGCCGGACGCGGGGTGGAACAGGCCGCGCTTGTGGCCCTGGACGGCGACGGCCGTGTGCGGGCCATGATCGGCGGCGCCTCCTATGCCGACAGCCAGTTCAACCGCGCCGTGGACGCCCGCCGTCAGGCCGGCTCGGCCTTCAAGCCCTTCGTCTATCTGGCGGCCATGGAGGCCGGCTACACGCCCGAGACCCCCGTGGTCGACGAGCCGATCCGGATCGGCAACTGGAGCCCGCGCAACTACTCCGGGACCTTCTCCGGCGAGATGACCCTGGCCCAGGCCGTGGCCCAGTCGACCAACACCGTCGCGGCCTATGTCGCTGATCAGATCGGTCGTGACAGCGTCGCCCGCGCCGCGCGCCGGCTTGGCATTTCCTCGCGCATCGGTCTGGAGCCGGCCATGGCCCTGGGGGCGGTGGAGGTCTCGCCGATCGACATGGCTACGGCCTATGACGCCTTCGCCAACGGCGGCCGCCGGGTCGAGGCCTATGGCATCAGCCGCATCCGCACGCCCCAGGGTCGGGTCATCTACCAGCGCGGCGCCCGCGACGCGGCCTCGGGTCAGGCGATCAACAACCCGTCCCTCTACTATATGAACCAGATGCTGCGGGGCGTGGTCACCGGAGGCACGGCGCGCAGCGCGGCCATCGCCGGTCGCGACATCGCCGGCAAGACCGGAACGACCTCGGACTACAAGGACGCCTGGTTCGTCGGCTACACGGGCGGTTTCGTCACCGCCGTATGGGTCGGCAAGGACGACAATACCGCTATGCGCGGCGTCACCGGCGGCGCGGCCCCGGCGGCGATCTGGAAGGGGTTCATGGAGGCGGCCCTGCCGCGCCTGAACGTCCAGCCGATCCCCAACGGTCCGCCCATGCCTGAAGGCTGGGTCGCGCCCGATCCGATCGGCGACCTGATCGGCGATGCTGAAGATCCCTACGGCGACTCCACCGTCCTGCCCGACGGGGTCGATCCGAACCAGGGCCAGCCCTATCAACCGAACCCGCCCGCCGAACAGCTGCGTCGCGACGCCATCCCCACGGACCGCCCGCGCCGCGATGACCCGCCGGACCAGAATCCCGAACCGGCCGCACAGCCGGAGAAGGAAAGCGATCCGCTGTTCTTCTAGCGCCGCCGCCTAGCGGCCGACGGCATGCAGCGCCGCGCCGTGGTCCCTGAGCCAGGCGCGGAACGCCCGGTGGTCGCCGACCAGCCGTTTCACCACCGACCAGTAGGCCGGGCTGTGGTCGGCGTGGACCAGGTGCGCAACCTCGTGGGCGGCGAGGTAGTCCAGCACCTCTGGCGGGGCCATGATCACGCGCCAAGAATAGCGGATCGAGCGGGACATCGGGCTGCATGACCCCCAGCGCGACGCCGGGTCATTGATGGTCAGGGTCACCGGCCGCTGGCCGAGAGCCCGAAGGTGGACATCGGTTCGGGCCTGAAGCGTGTCTCTGGCCATCCTCTTGAGCAGGTTGACCACCCGGCGGGCGAAGGCCTCGCCCTCGCCGCCTGAAACGATGCGAAGGCCGTCAGGCCCTTCGACCAGTCTGGCCGCGCCCGCTCCGCCGGTGGCTTCGAGGCGGACGGTACCGCCGCGATAGGGAATGACTGCGCCGGGTTCGATCGCCTTGCCGCCGGGTCGCGCCGCCAGTCGCTCGGCGATCCAGGCCGACCGGGAGTGGGCGAAAGCGACCGCATCGACCAGCCGCCGCTCCGATGGCGCGATGGCCACAGCCTCACCCTTCCGCGTATCGATGCGGATCGAGATGCGCCGCGCGCGCGGATTGACGCTCAGACGTAGGGCGTGGCCGCACTCAAGCGGCAGTCGCTGACCGGTCTGGTACGGCGCAGAGCTTTTCATTGGCGGCGATGAAGTCCCGGGTGCGGGGGTAGATGTCCTCGCGGAACCGCCGCCCGTTGAAGACGCCGTAGTGGCCGACGCCCGGCTGGACGTAAAGCACCCGTCGGTCGTCCGGGATGTTGGTGCAGATCGTATGCGCCGCCTGGGTCTGGCCGACGCCCGAGATATCGTCCTTCTCGCCCTCGACGGTCATCAGGCCGATGTCGGTGATCTTCGTCAGGTCGACCTTTTCGCCGTGATGCTCGAGCAGGCCACGCGGCAGCAGGTGCGACTGGAAGACGATATCGATGGTCTGGAGATAGAATTCCTCGGTCAGGTCGAGGACCGACAGATACTCGTCGTAGAATTCCTCGTGCTTCTCCACCCCGTCCCCGTCGCCCGCGACGAGGTGACGGAAATACTCGTGGTGGGCGTCCTTGTGCCTCTGCTCGTTCATCGACATGAAGCTGTAGAGCTGGACGAAGCCCGGATAGACCTCGCGGCCGAACCCCGGATAGGGCCATGGCACGGTGTGGATCATGTTCGACTGGAACCAGGCGAAGGGTCTGGCTTCCGCCAGCTGGTTCGTCACCGTCGGTGACAGACGCGCATCGATCGGCGAGCCCATGAAGGTCATGGAGGCCGGGCGGTTCGGATCGTTCTCGGCGGCCATCACGGCGGCAGCGGCCAGCACCGGCGGACCCGGCTGGCAGACGCCGACGACGTGGGCGCGCGGGCCGATCTGGGCCAGCATGGTGCGGACGTGATCGATGTAGTCGTAGAAGTCGAAACGACCTTCCAGCATCGGCACCTGACGGGCGTTGACCCAGTCGGTGACATAGACGTCGTGGTCCTGAAGGAAGGTCTCCACGGTTCCGCGCAGCAGGGTGGCGTAGTGGCCGGACAGGGGGGCGACGATCAGGACGCTGGGCGCCGCGACCGGCTTTTTGGCCCGCTTCAGGTCACCGACGTTGCGGGCGAATCGCACCAGCCGGACCCAGGGGCTCTGCCAGATGACCTGTTCGGTCGTGCGCACCGGCTGGTTGTTGATGGTCACGACCTCGAGACCCCAGGCGGGCTTGCCGTAGCGGCGCGTGACGCTCTCGAACAGCTCGGCCGAGGCGTAGGCTGTCCGACCGATGGCCGTCTGCGACGCCGGATTGAAGGGCGAGGTCCAGAACTTCCGGGCGAACTGCGCCCCGATCCGGAAAGGCTGCGCCGATTGATAGGCGAGCTCGTGAAGTGCGTAGAGCATGAAATCCTGTGATCGGCCCCGCCGAAGCGGCGATGCCATCATAGAACGCGCTGCACTGCAAAAGGATTTATTTTCCTCCCCCGAGCGAAGCGCAGGGGGAGGACTGTCAGCCTCGCGCCATCACCCGTTTGATCAGCTGGGCCGAGCGCTCGGGCCCCAGATCGTGGCCCAGGGCCGAGCGGAACTGGCCGTCCGGCCCCATCAGATAGACGGTCAGCGAGTGGTTCATCGTGTAGTCCTCGCCGTCCCCGACCTTCTGGAAATAGGCGCGGTAAACCCTGGCGGCGTCAGCGACCTGCTGTTGCGTCCCGGTCAGGCCGATCACGCCGGGCGGAAAACCGTCGGACGACAGATAGTCTTTCAGGGCCTGCGGGGTGTCGCGCTCCGGATCGATCGAGACGAAGACGATCTGCAGATTGTCGGCGTCGGCGCCCAGCAGGGTCCGCGTGGCCTCCAGCGAGGTCAGGGTCGTCGGGCAGAAGTCCGGGCAGTAGGTGAAGCCGAAGAAGACCAGGCTCCATTTG
This sequence comes from Brevundimonas sp., assembly GCF_027484365.1. Classification (GTDB taxonomy): domain Bacteria; phylum Pseudomonadota; class Alphaproteobacteria; order Caulobacterales; family Caulobacteraceae; genus Brevundimonas. The sequence goes on from NZ_JAIXTC010000002.1 coordinate 45,303, forward strand.
CCGTCCAGAAGCGTCTGGTCGACCGCCGCGCCGTCCTGGTTGACCAGCTGGAACGGGCCGCCGACGGACGGTTGACCGGTCGCGGTCCCCTCCGTGACCGCCTCGGCCCGCTCACGGCCTGACACGACCACCACGGTCACGGTGGCCAGGGCGGCCGCGATGGCGACGCAGGCCCCGGCGAACAGCAGGATGGAACGGCGTGGCATCATGTCTCTCCGGGCCGACAGCGGGGCGTGACCGGTCTATAGACAAGGTGTGAGCCAGAACGAAGTCCGCCCCGCCCCGCACGACGCCGCCGACGTCATGTCGCAATTCCCGCCCCCGACGCCGAGTTGGGCAAGTCTGCCGCGTCGCAGCCGGGGGCTGTCGCTCAGGACCCTGATCATCCTGCGCTGGCTGGCCATCGTCGGCCAGACCGCCACCCTGATCGTGCTCGACACGATGTTCCACTTCCCGCTGCCGCGGTGGCAGTGCCTGCTGGTCATCCTGGCCAGTGTGATCGTCAACCTGCTGGCCATGGGTCGCTTGCAGCGGGTCGACAGCCGCCTGCCGGACGGGCGCCAGACCGCTATCCATCTGGGGTTCGACATTCTTCAGCTCTCGGCCCTGCTGGCCTTCACCGGCGGGCTCGCCAACCCCTTCTGCCTTCTGCTCGTCGCCCCGGTGACGGTGGCGGCGGCCTCCCTGCCGGGGCGTCAGGCCCTGGCGCTGGGGCTCATGGTCCTGATATCGACCACGGCCCTGTTCTTCTGGTCCATGCCCCTGCCGTGGCAGCACGGAACCGACATCGCCCTGCCGGTCCTCTACCGCTTCGGCATCGGCCTGGCTCTCACCACCGGAGTGGTCTTCACCGCCGCCTATGCCTGGCGCGTCGCCGCCGACGCCGAGAAGCTCGAACTGGCCCTGGCCACGACCCAGGATGTCCTGCAGCGCGAACAGAGGCTGGCGGCTCTCGGCGGACTGGCGGCAGCGGCCGCGCACGAACTGGGTACGCCGCTGGCGACCATCCAGGTGGTCGCCAAGGAGCTGCTTCGCGCCTCGCCGTCCGACGGTCCCATCGCGGAGGACGCACGCCTGATGCTGCAGCAGGCCGAACGCTGTCGCGAAATCCTGAAACGCCTGTCCCAGCGCCCCGAAGACGGCGATCCCCTCTATACCGAGATCGGGCTGAAGGCCCTTCTGAACGAGGTCGTCGACCCGCACCTCGGTTTCGATCTGCACATCACCGTCGCCGTCCGCACCCCGGCGGGGATGGAGGAGCCGCACGTGAAGCGGTTGGCCGAGGTGGTTCACGGCCTGTCCGCCCTGGTCGAGAACGCAGCGGACTTCGCCGCCTCGAGGGTGCGGGTCCAGGCGACAGCGGATCGGGACTGGATCACCATCGAGGTCCTGGACGACGGCCCGGGGTTCGCGCCCGACATCCTGCCCCGGCTCGGCGAGCCCTATGTGACCAGCCGCCCGCACGGCAAGTCGCGTCAGGCTCTGGCGGCGCAGCTCGCTGCCGCGGCCGCCGCCGCGCGACCGGCCCGGCGCGGCAAGACGGCGCCTCCGCCTCCGCCGGAACCTGATATCATCCCGAGCCAGGGCGGAATGGGGCTCGGCTTCTTCATCGCCCGGACCCTGCTCGAACGGACCGGGGGCAAGGTCCTGGTGGGCCCCGGTGACGGCGCGCCGGGGCCGAACCGGGGCGCCCGCGTCACGGTGCGGTGGGATCGTCGTGCGCTGGAGCCGGCCTCGTAGAGGCCGCCGGACCTGCGATCCATCGCCGCACCGCTTGACCGGGCCGACGCACAGGCCGACTTGACGATCAGGAGAACCAGCCATGCCGACCACCGCCGCCACTATGGAAGCCCGTATCGCCGAGCTTCAGGACCGCTCCCTGCTGCTGCTCGACGACGATCAGGCCTTGCGGACCCGTCTGGGCCGTGCCCTGGAATCGCGTGGCTTCCAGGTGACGACCGCTGGATCGGTGGCCGAGGCGACCGCCGCCCTGAGCGCCCATCTGCCTGCCTTCGCAGTGCTCGACATGCGTCTGGACGACGGCAACGGCCTGAAGGTGGTCGAGGCCATCCGCGAGCGTCGCGACGACGCCCGTATTGTCATGCTCACGGGCTACGGCGCGATCGCCACGGCCGTTGCGGCGGTGAAGGCCGGAGCCGTCGACTATCTGTCCAAGCCCGCCGACGCCGATGATGTGGTCAAGGCTCTGCTGGCCACCGGGGATGCGCCCGAGCCTCCCGAAAACCCGATGAGCGCCGACCGGGTCCGTTGGGAGCATATCCAGCGAGTCTACGAACTGTGCGATCACAACGTCTCGGAGACCGCGCGTCGCCTCGGCATGCACCGCCGGACCCTGCAGCGGATTCTGGCGAAACGGGCTCCGAGGTAGCCGCCTTCCTTCTCCCCTTGCGGGAGAAGGTGGCCGAGCGCTGCGAGGCCGGATGAGGGGTTACGCTGACCTCACCGTCCGTCCTTGCCAGCGCGTTCTCCAGTCGACGGTGTGACCCCTCATCCGTCAGCCTTCGGCTGCCACCTTCTCCCGCAAGGGGAGAAGGCGTTTACTCCCGCAACGTCCGCATCGCCGCAAGACGTCCGAAGGCGATCGTCAGGGCCTTCCGCCGCGCGGGTGCCAGGCTCATCACCGGCGCATCCCGCACAACCGCCCCGCCGAATTGATCCGCGACGATCAGGCCCGGCTCCTCCGGCAGCACCCCTTCCGGAAACTCCGGCGCCACGGCGAAGAAGAAGGCGTCGCAGAAGGGCGCATATTCGGGCCATTTGCGATCGACGCGATAGTCCTCGATCCCCGACTTCACCTCGACGATGACGATGTCGCCCTTGCGGCCCAGGGCCATGACGTCCGCTCGCCTGCCGTTCGGCAGACAGACCTCCAGCAGCGGCGCATAGCCCATGTCGGCCAGTAGTCGGGCCGCCCCGCGCGTGACGCCGAGCGTGGTCTCAGGGCGGCTGAAGGCGAGTTCGAGATGAACGGCGGCGGGCATGCTGCCAATATGTTCCGGTTCCGTTCCGGCTTCAAGCGAGGCGTTTGCGGTTCCCTGCCCACTCAGCCTTCGTCTGGCCCCACAGATCGACGCGGAGCGTTTCAAATGGCGGAGGCAGTCTGCCGGGGCCGCGATTGAGCGAGCCGAGGCGGGCGGCCAGTTGCTGCGATGCGGCGTTGTCCGGGTCGATGGAGTGGATGACGTCGTCCCAGGCCAGAACGTCGAAGGCGTAGTCCATGCTGGCCACCGCCGCCTCGAGCGCATAGCCCTTGCCCATCGCGTCCCGGTGCAGGCTCCAGCCCACCTCCGGCCCGGGCCAGCCGTGCGGGTTCCAGGGGCCGATCCGGCCGACCCACCGACCGGTGGATTTCTCGATCACCGAGAAGAAACCCTCGCCGGTCAGGGCCCAGGCGCCGGCCACGGACATCAGGGCGCGCCAGACCTCGGGCGGAGACTTCGCGCCGCCGATGAAGCGCGTGGTCTCCGCATCGCCCTGGAAGTCGCACCAGCGATCGAAGTCCTCCATCGCCGGGGGGCGCAGGATCAGGCGTTCGGTCTCGATGGTCGGCCCCATGGACGAGGCCTGGGCAATCACAGCGGATACTCCCGTTCCAGTTCGTAGTGGCTGCCGTCGTCGCTCAGGGTGCTGGAATACAGGCCGAAACGGTCGATCCGGATCGGCGGCGAATGCAGAAGGTTATGGTTGGTGATCCAGGCCCCGATCCGGTCGGGATTGGTCTGGGTCTTGAGATAGGCCAGGGTCACGTGTGGACGGTACAGCCGTGGCTCCATCGTCACGCCGGCCCTTTCGGCGGCCGACTTGCAGCGGCCGGCCAGCACGTTCAGCCGCTCCGAAGGCTCCAGCCCGGCCCAGAGGGTGTGACTGCGATGCGCATCGCCGAAGGCGCCCACCCCCTTCAGCTCGATCTCGAAGGCCCCGCCCGGAATACGGGCCAATTCGGCCGCGAGATCGTCGGCGCGCCGCTCGTCGACATCGCCATAGAAGGCCAGGGTAATATGGAGGGCCTCGGCGGGACGCCACTTCGCGCCTGGTAGCCCGGTCTGGCGTCGCCCGAGCGTCTCGGCGACCTCGAAGGGGATGGGTACGGCGGTGAACAGGCGCAACATGCGACCGTTCGTAGCGGCTGGCGACGAAGGCGGGAAGCGGGCGGAACCCCTGCGGCGATCGATCCCTTGCTAAGAGGGTTCCTGAACCCGATATTTCACACTTCGGCGCGGGGTGTTTCCCGCTGCCTCAACAGGAGAAGACACTCACGATGAGCGACTTCAGAAACGGCTACTCGACGCCGGCTCCGGCCAAGGCCGACATGGCCGTGGACGCGGGACTGCGCAGCTTCATGCTGGGCGTCTACAACAAGCTCGCCCTCGGCCTCGTGGTCGCCGGCGCCCTGGCCTATGCCACCGGCAATGTGCCGGCGGTGCAGAATCTGCTGTTCTTCCAGACGGCTGACGGTCGGTACGGCATGACCATCCTGGGCATGATCGTCCAGTTCCTGCCCCTGGTTCTCCTATTCGGCTCGATGTTCTTCATGAAGAACCCGACGGCCGGTGGCGTGAACACTCTCTACTGGGCCGTGGTGGCGTCGATCGGTGCCGGGATGGGCATCCTGTTCCTGCGCTACACCGGCGAAAGCCTGGCCTCGACCTTCTTCGTGACGGCCGCCGCCTTCGGTGCGCTGAGCCTGATCGGCTACACAACGAAGAAGGACCTGACCGCCATGGGCTCGTTCCTGATCATGGGCGTGATCGGCCTGATCATCGCCTCGATCGTGAACATGTTCATGCAGTCGGGCACGATGGCGTTGATCATCTCGGGTCTGGGCGTTCTGATCTTCGCGGGTCTGATCGCCTATGACACCCAGCGTCTGAAGATGACCTACTACCAGCTGGGCGGCGATCACGCAGCGATGGGCGTGGCGACCGGTTTCGGCGCCCTGAGCCTGTTCATCAACTTCGTGAACCTGTTCCAGTTCCTGCTGGCCTTCATGGGCGGCAACCGGAACTAGCCTCAAGTCGCGAGCCTCCGCGAGGCGAGCATGGCAAACAAGACCGGAGGGCCTCGGCGGAAACGCCGGGGCCCTTTCTCGTGGCCCTAGTCCACCACCTGGAATTTCCGGCTGTCGAAGACCCGCAGCACCTGGGCCAGCTCACGTCCCCGTTTCAGCACCACCCCGCCTTCGCCGATTACCGACCACTGGCCCTGACGCGTCTGCAGGGCGGGGCGTTTCTCGATCCGGTAGGCGGGGGCGTCGCCGGAGCGGCGGAAGACGGCGAACTCCGCGGCCTCCCGGCCCCCGACCATGGCGTAGTCGCGCCATTCGGCCTGGGCGACCATCCGTCCGTAGACCCGCAGAATCAGGTCCAGCTCGCGCCGTTCGAAGAAGACGGACGAAGTCTGGGTGCCGCTGTCACTGGAGCCGGGGTCGAAGGTCATCCCGATCAATCTAGGCGCGGCTCCGTCAAACGCCAGCGGCGTCCGGATCGATGTGTGAACACCCGATTAGCCACGACACGAAATGGCCCCCTTTCGGTCCTTCGTCGGCCCGGTTGGACAGCGAAACAGTGAACGTCGGCCTGACGGAGTTCGGTAGCGTCCCGGATCCTGAACAGCCCCCCCAGCCCCCCTGGATGTTGCCGCAGTGGCTTCGCCAGGCCGACGCTTCCTCCAAAGCGAGACCCCCGCCCTGCCACCCTCCCCCCTCCGGCACGGCGGGGGTTTTGCTGTGTGGAGCATGGCTCCACACAGCCTTGTTTTTCAGGCGCTACCGCTCGCGACGCGGTCGCTCGCTGCTTGAGCGCGAGAATGGCTCGCCCAGAAAATCGAACGACCGCTCGCCGGTGGGCTTCAGTCCGCCGCGGCGAGGACGATCTCGATGCTCTCATCGCCGCGCTGGACCTTCAGGGTCGCGCCGGCGCTGGAAGACAGGGCCCGCGCCAGTTCGGAGAAGCTCGATACCGACATGCCGTTGGCGACGATGACCAGGTCTCCGGCCCGCAGATCCTGCTGCGCTGCCGCCGATCCGCCCTCGACCGCCACGACCAGCGCGCCCGGGGCGCTGATCCCGTCGGAAGGCTTCACATCGCGGAAATTGGCGCCGTAGGCCTGGAGCGAGGTCGCCCCGACCTGGACCGGATCGGTCGACAGGACCTCGACGTTCAGCGACGTGGTCGTCTCGCGCCCGTCGCGCAGATAGACGAGGGTGATCGGCGTGCCCGGAGCGGCGATGCCGACCGTCGCCTGGACAGAGCCGGCGTTGGCCACCGGGCGGTTCTGGATGCGGGTGATGATGTCGCCGCGCTGCAGGCCGGCGCGCTCGGCCGGGGAGCCCGGCAGGACGTCCTCGACAATGGCGCCGCGCACGAAGCCGAGGCCCGCCTCGACCGCACGTTCGGCGGTCAGGGAGCCCAGGGTCGCGCCGATCCGTCCGCGCGTGACCTCGCCGTTGGCGCGCAGCTGTTCGACGACGAACAGCAGGATCCGGGTCGGGACGGCGAAGGCTATGCCGTCATTGCCGCCGTCGATGCCGCCCGACAGGATCGAGGTGTTGATCCCGATCAGCCGCCCCCGGCTGTCCAGCAGCGGCCCGCCAGAGTTGCCCGAGTTCACGGCCGCGTCGGTCTGGATATAGTCCTCGACCGCGTCGCCCATGCCGGACCGGCCCAGGCCTGAGATCACCCCCATGGTCAGGGTCTGGTCGAGGCCCAGCGGATAGCCGACCGCGAAGGCCAGGTCCCCCGTGCGCAGGGTGTCGGAATCGACCGTCTCCACCTGCGACAGGCCGGTGGCGTTGATCTGCAGGACCGCGATGTCGGTCGCCTTGTCCGAGCCGATCAGGGTGGCGTCGAGCAGCCGTCCGTCGGTCATGTCGACGCGGAATTTCTGGCCGTCCTCGATCACATGGTGGTTGGTGACGATGATGCCGTTGGCGGCGTCGATGATGACGCCAGAGCCGCTGGAGACCGGCGTCGGCTCGGTCTGGCCGGTGGTGGGTCCCGCCGACATGCCCAGGGTCGTGACCTGGACCACGGCCGGCAGCGATCGCTCCAGCCCGGTCGCGAAGCTGAACACGCCGCGGCGGGCGTCATAGGGCAGGGGGAAGTTCGGGGCGGTCTGGGCCTGTGCGGCGCCGGCGACGGCGCCCAGCAGGGTGAGGGCGAGGGCCGAACCGGTCAGGAGGCGAAGGCGCGTCATGGTAAATCCCCAGAATGTGAGGCGAGCCTAGCGTGAGAACCGCGCCGTGACGATGGCCCCGGGCTTCGCGTCATCAATCGTCATCTGGCCCCCGTGGCGACGCAGGATGGCGCGCACGAAGGCCAGTCCCATCCCGTGGCTGTCGGGACTGCGCGGGGCCGTCGACGGCGCGCCCGACATGCCCGGCCCCTGGTCCGCGACCGAAAGACAGGGCCCGCCGTCGTCGTCCCAGGCGCGGATCGTGACCCGCCCCCCCTCGGGTGAGAACTTCACGGCATTGTCGACCAGGTTGGCGACGGCCCGCTGCAGCAGGGAGCGCACGCCCAGGACCGAGACCGGCTCGCCCTCGGCCACGATCTGGATGTCGCGGGCGTCGGCGATCGGCTGGTAGAGCTCCACTGCCGCCTCGGCCAGAACATCCAGTTGCACGATCTCGAACAGCCAGGCCTCGCCGTCACGCAAGGCCATGGCCTCGTTCATGGCCCGGGTGATCTCGGCGATGTCGCGCCGCGCCGCCTCGCCCAGCCGCAGCCGTTCGGCGGGCTCCTCGGTCTCCATCAGCCGGTCCAGACGGGCCGAGGCGCGGGCGAGCGGGGTGCGGAAATCGTGCGCCAGCTGGTCGGCGGAATCGCGCAGCCAGCTCAACAATTCTTCCAGCCGGTCGAGCGTCCGGTTCACCTGGTTGGACAGCTGGGTCAGTTCCGGCGCCACGGCCACGTCGGGGGCGCGGCGCGAGAAGTCGCCGAGGGCGGCACGGTCCAGGACCGTCGAGACCTCGGCGATGGCGCTGGTCAGGCGCTGGCGGGCGAACAGGGCGGCGGTCAGGCCGGACACCAGGATCAGGGCTCCCGTCAGGGCCACGGCCAGGACGGCCCAGCGCCAGGCGACCCCGGCCGGGTCGACGACCCGTCCGACGATGATCGACAGCGACCCGATCGGCCGCTTGACCACGACCACGTCGACCCCGCGAGAGAGGCACAGCTGGCCCGCCTCGAGCCGGATCAGATAGACGCCCTCGCCCAATCTCGGCACCCGTGTGGCCCGGGCGGTTTCCAGCGCCAGAAGGCCGGCGGGCTTGCCGACCGGCGCCCGGATGAACCGGACCCCGGCGCCGCCCTGTCCGGTGCGACAGGTCTCCTCCAGGGTGGTGACATTGCGTGTCGGTCCGTCCTGGAAGGCGCTGAGGAAGGCCGACATATAGGCGGCGTCGCCCTCGGTCATGGCCGAGGCGTCCATCGAGGTGTCGGCCGGCAGCTTGGAGGCCATGGCCCCGAAATCCGCGAGCGCCGACAGGGCCGCCTGCTGGCGCTGGTCCAGCCGGGCCGCCTGACCGGTCACGATCAGGGATCCGGTCAGGGCCAGGGCCGCCAGGACGGCCAGACCCGAGGCGAGCTGGGTCAGGGTCCGCCGCGCCATCCAGGCCCCCAGACCTTCCGGGCGGACCTTGCTCCAGATCGCCGCCAGCCGTTTCAAGCGGTCAGGCCGCGTCCAGGTCGCGGAAGATCAGGCTCTGGCTGCGGGCCGAGACGATCAGGGGATGCAGGTCCTCGCCCAGCTCCGGCGCCTGTTCCTTCAACCGGCGACGCAGGGCCGAGATTCGGGCGTCGATGATGTTGACGAAATTGTCGGGCAGGAAGGTCCATTCGACCCAGCACCGGTCCCACAGCATGGTCTTGGTCACCGGCTGGCCGCGCGCGGTCATCAGCTCCGAGACGATGGCGAACTCGAGCGGCGACAGGTCGATCAACCGCTCGGTCCCCTCGATCATCAGCTTCAGCGTGCGGGCGCCGGGCGACAGGCGGAACGGGCCGTTGACCAGGTCGGCGTTGGCGGGCCGGGCGCGCCGGGCCACGCGACGCAGCTGGGCCGCGATCCGGGCCAGCAGCTCCTCGTCGCCGATCGGCTTGGACAGATAGTCGTCGGCCCCGCCCAGCAGGCCCTCGACCCTCTGACGTTCGCCGGTCAGGGCGGTCAGCATCAGGGCGGGCGCATCGGAGGACGGACCGGACGAGGTACGCAGACGCTTCAGGGTCTCCAGACCGTCCAGCCCCTTGGTCAGCCGGTCGAGAATGAGGATGTCATAGGCATGGGCGGCGGCGGCGCTCAGCGCCTGTTCGCCGGCATCGACACAGTCCACGGCCTCGAACCCGGCGCGCAACAGCCGGTCAGACACATGTTCGGCCAGGGCCGGATCGTCCTCGAGCACCAGGGCGCGACGGCCTGCGAAGACCTCCGCCAGGGCCGCGAAGGGATCGGTGTCCGCCGCCTGTTCGATGTCCGTCGTGCTCATGCGTTCGTCCCCGGCCGTGATCCGGTCCGGTATAGTCCGGGCCGGCGCCAGGACAAAACACCCGGCGATCTGATCCTGGGGCGTCCGGCCCGCCCGCGCCGCTGATCCTTCCTGACGAGGCCCGGCTTGTCGGCCACGGGCGGCATGATAGCGTCGCCGACGGCGCGACCCGGCGCCGGACGGGAAATCGCCATGACCCTGCTCGCCCTCGCCGCCGCCCTCGCGCTCCAGACCACCACCCCCGCCGACCCGGCCTCGGCCGAGGCGGTCGCCGTTATGGCGCCGGTCAAGGCCACCTTCGCGGCGATCGCCACGCGTGACGGAACGTTGCTGACCCCTCATTTCGATCCGGAGGCGACCATGATCGTCACGGTCGAGCGGCCCGACGGGAGCCGTGTCATCCGTCGGCTGACGGCCCAGGAGTTCGCCGGAGGTCTGCGTCCCGGGGCCGAACGGTTCGAGGAGGTCATGCCCGACCCGATCATCGCCATCGACGGCGACGTTGCGATGGTCTTCGGCCGCTATCTGTTCAAGGTCGACGGCGCGGTCGTCCACTGCGGCGCCAACCATTTCGATATGGTCCGCAAGGACGGCGCCTGGACCATCGCCGGCATCACCTGGAGCCAGCGCACGACGGGGTGCGAATAGGGTCGGCCGGTCGCTGGCCCTAGTTCGACGGCGACGGATCCGGAGTCCATCCCCAGGCGTCCATCATGACCTGGAACAGATAGGTGTTCGGGAAATAGCCGTGAACGCGTTCGGCGCCTGCGCCGATGGCCAGGACGGGAACTTCCTCGGCGGTATGGGTGGCGTTCACCAGGACATGGTCGAGGCGGACCGTACCTTCCCCGCCGGAGGCCCTCCAGGCGTCATAGCCTTCGAGAAGAGGCGTGCCGCGCCGTCCGCCGTCCACTTGCAGGCCGAAGGAGTGGTCGGCGGTGAAGAGCAGCAGGGTGTCGTTCAGATCGACCCGACCTTCCACCTCGGCGATCAGCCTGTCGAAATCCACGACGTTCTGCAGGCCCGCCCGCGGATCGTCCGTGTGGGCGTCCCACTCGACCACGAGGAAATATCCCGTCGGTGAACGCTGAAGGACGTTGAGCGCCCTCAGGGTCGCCGCGTGGACGTCCATCTCGTCGGCCACGACGATGGGCCGGAGATTCGCGGCCGGAGCCTCGTCAAGCGTGGCGTAGATCGGCCGATCATGGGTGTCGCTCAGTGCGTCGAAACCCGTTCCCAGCGCGGCCAGTTGCTCCGCGATTCTCTGGCGACCGGCCCCGAACAGGACGTCGGCGCCGTCACCGAACCTGGGTGAGAAGGCCTGGACGAAGATCTCGCCCCATTTCGCCCGGTCGTTCACATGGGCGTAGTTGGCCGCCGGGGTTGCGTCGGCGATCGACTGGGTCGTGATGACGCCGGTGAGCAGACCGCGCTCCTCAGCGTACTCGAGCAGGGTCTTGGTCGCCGCGCCGTCAGTCCGGCCCCGTACGGCGTCGGGACCCTGGCTGATGACGCCGTTGCGGGTCTTGATGCCCGTCACAATCGCCGACATGCCGTTGGCGGAATCGGAGACGAAATCATCCACCGGTGAGGTTTCGCTCAGCCCCAGGTGCGGCCATTGCTGGACATGGAGTCGCAGGGGCTCGCCATAGGCCATCAGGCTGGCCGCCGAGAGAACCGGCACGCCCCCGGCGTCGGCCAGGAACAAGATGACGTTCCGCGCTCTCGGGGGCGCCGGGACTGGCGTGTGGCCGGACGTTGTGGCGACGACCTGTCCGGCGACCGCCATCGCGGGAAAGATGGACAGGGCCAAAGCGGCCGAAACGGTCACGGCGGTCAGGTAATGGAACGGTCTCATGTAAGGTCGGGCCTCGATGCAAAGGCGCATGAGGAGGCGGACACAGCACCGCGCCCCGTCGATCACGCTCCGGTCGAATACACCGGGGTTCGTGTCAGCTCGGCGACGGTCGGGCCGGGAACACGGCGTCGTGGCGTCGCAGGCCGGCTTGAGACTCCTAGAACGCGCTTTCGCCCGTGATCGCCCGTCCGAGGATCAGCGCATGCACGTCATGCGCCCCCTCATAGGTGTTGACCGTCTCCAGATTCATCGCGTGGCGCATGACGTGCAGTTCGCCGGTGATGCCCGCACCGCCGTGCATGTCGCGGGCTTCGCGGGCGATGGCCAGGGCCTTGCCGCAGTTGTTGCGCTTCATCAGGCTGATGGCCTCGGGCACCCAGGCACCTGTGTCCAGCAGGCGGCCCAGGGCATAGGCGCCCTCGAGGCCGAGGAAGATCTCGGTCTGCATGTCGGCCAGCTTCTTCTGCACCAGCTGGCGCGACGACAGCGGCCGCCCGAACAGCATCCGCTCGCCGACATAGTCCCGCGTCGCATGGAAGCAGAACTCGGCCGCCCCCATTGCACCCCAGCTGATGCCGTAGCGCGCCTTGTTCAGGCAGGAGAAGGGCCCGCGCAGCCCCTTCACCCCGGGCAGCAGATTGGCCTCGGGCACGAAGACGTCGTTCAGCCCGATGTCGCCGGTGATCGAGGCGCGCAACGACAGCTTGTCGCCGATCTTGCCGGTGGTGAACCCCTCCATGCCGCGCTCGACGATGAAGCCCCGGATGACACCGTCCAGCTTGGCCCAGACGATGGCGAGGTCGGCGATCGGCGAGTTGGTGATCCAGTACTTCCCGCCGTTCAGCCTGTAGCCGCCCTCAACCGCCACGGCATTGGTCTTCATCGAGGCCGGGTCCGAACCGCCGTCCGCCTCGGTCAGGCCGAAACAGCCGACCAGTTCGCCCGCCGCCATCCTCGGAAGGAAGCGAAGTTTCTGCTCCTCATTGCCGAAGGCGTAGATCGGATACATGGCCAGGGACGACTGCACCGACATGGCGCTGCGATAGCCTGAGTCCACCGCCTCGATCTCGCGCGCGATCAGTCCATAGGCGACGTGGCTGACGCCCGAGCCGCCGTACTGTTCCGGCAACATGGCGCCGAGGAAGCCCATCTCGCCCATCTCGGTCATGATGGCGCGGTCGAAGACCTCGTCACGGAAGGCGGCGACGACCCGGGGCAACAGGCGTTCGCGGGCATAGGTCCGGGCCGCGTCGCGGATGGCGCGCTCGTCCTCGGTCAGACGGCTCTCCATGTCGAACGGGTCGTCCCACTTGAAGGTCTGGGTCACGGGTGCGGCACCGTCGGCCATGGGATCATCCTCTGAGTGGTCGGACTTCTCACGCGAGACTGACGCGCCGGCCCTGTTTCGAGCGCCGGTTTAGGCCAGAATGCGCGCGACGGGTAGAGACGAGGCCCATCGCAGGCTAGGCTGAGTGGATGATCCGAGCCCTGAAGACCCTGTTCGTCGATCACCCGCGCGAGGTCGAGGAAAGCTACCTCCACCACGCGGCCGTGGCCGCGCGCATGGGGTTGCGGCTGGCGAGGCTGTCGGGCTGCGCCTTCATCCACGGCGTGGTTCCCGGTCTGCACAGGACGACCGTGTCCTCGGACATCAAACGGATGGCCGACGAACTGGGCTATCGCGCCGAGATCGCGCGCGAGACCCGGATGCGGGACGCCGGCGCCTTCGACCCGGGCCTCTAGAATGACCGCGCCCCAGGCCCTCGCGGGCGTCCGTGTCCTCGACCTGTCGCGTGTTCTGGCCGGCCCCTGGGCGACCCAGACCCTGGCCGACCTCGGCGCCGAGGTGATCAAGATCGAACGCCCCGGCGGCGGCGACGACACCCGCGCCTGGGGCCCGCCCTTCACCACGAAGACCGACGGCACGCGCGGCGACAGCGCCTATTTCCTGTGCGCCAACCGGGGCAAGAAATCCGTCGAGCTGGACATCGCCTCGCCGGAGGGCGCGGAGGTCATCCGCAAACTGGCCGCGACCTGCGACGTCGTGGTCGAGAACTTCAAGGTCGGTGGCCTGGCGAAATACGGCCTCGACTACGCCTCCCTGTCTGCGGCCAATCCGCGCCTCGTCTATTGCTCGATCACCGGCTTCGGCCAGTCGGGCCCGCGCGCCTCCCAGGCCGGCTACGACTATATGATCCAGGCCATGGGCGGGCTGATGAGCGTGACCGGCCAGCCGGACGGCTCGCCCGGCGCCGAGCCGATGAAGGTCGGGGTCGCCGTGGTCGACCTGGCCACCGGCCTCTACGCCTCGAACGCCATCCTCGCGGCCCTGCTGCATGCCCGGGCGACCGGTCAGGGCCAGCATGTCGACATCGCCCTGTTCGACGTCCAGGCCGCCATGCTGGCCAACCAGGCGACCAACTATTTCGTCTCCGGCAAGGCCCCGACCCGGATGGGCAATGCCCACCCCAACCTCGTGCCCTATCAGCCCTTCCCCTGTTCGGACGGGATGGTGGTGATCGCGGTCGGCAATGATTCCCAGTTCCGGACCCTGTGCGCGGTGCTCGGCGCCGAGGGTCTGGCGACCGAGCCGCGCTATGCCGCCAACGCCGGACGGATCGAGCACCGGGCCGAACTGGTCGCGGCCCTCTCGGCCATCACCTCCAGCTGGACCATGTCGGACCTGATGGCCCGGCTGGAGCCGGCCGGCGTCCCGTGCGGCCCGGTCAACACCATCGACCAGGTCTTCGACGAACCCCAGGCGAAACACCGCGGGCTGGAGATCGAGCTGGTGCGTGACGATCTTTCGGCCCCGACGAAGACCGTCGCCTCGCCGATCCGGCTGTCGGCGACGCCGGTCCGCTATGACGTCGCCCCACCCGCTCTGGGGGCGGACACCGAGGCGGTGCTGGGCGCGCTCGACTAGGACAAACGAAAGCGGCGGGGCCGTCGCCGACCCCGCCGTCCATGTCCCGGTCTTGTGAGAACCGCTTACAGATCCAGCAGGGCCCGCGCCGGGTCTTCCAGCAGCTGCTTGACCCGCACGAGGAAGGTCACGGCCTCCTTGCCGTCGACGATGCGGTGGTCGTAGCTCAGGGCGATGTACATCATCGGCCGGATCTCGACCTGGCCGTTCACCGCCATCGGGCGCTGGACGATGTTGTGCATGCCGAGGATGCCCGACTGGGGCGCGTTCAGGATCGGGGTCGACATCAGCGACCCGTAGGTGCCGCCGTTGGTGATGGTGAAGGTGCCGCCCTGCAGCTGGTCCAGCGTCAGGTCGCCATCGCGGGCGGCCTTGCCCAGAGCCCCGATGCCCTTCTCGATGCCGGCCAGCGACAGCACGTCGGCGTCGCGCAGGACCGGCACGACCAGACCCTTCTCGGTGCCGACGGCGACGCCGATGTCATAGTGGTTCTTGTAGATGATGTCGGTGCCGTCGATCTCGGCATTGACGGCCGGGATCTCCTTCAGGGCCGCGACAACGGCCTTGGTGAAGAAGGACATGAAGCCCAGCTTCACGCCGTGGGCCTTCTCGAAGGCCTCCTTGTACTGGTTCCGCAGGGCCATGACGTTGGTCATGTCCACCTCATTGAAGGTGGTCAGCTGGGCGGCGGTGTTCTGCGACTCCTTCAGGCGGCGCGCGATGGTCTGGCGCAGACGGGTCATCTTGACCCGCTCCTCGCGCGGCTGGTCGGCGCGCGGGGCCGCCGGGGCGGCGGCCGCGGGAGCGGGCGTCGGCGCCGTGAAGGCCTGGGCGGCTGCGGCCGGAGCGGGCGCGGCGGCGGCGGCGAGGGCGTCGCCCTTGGTGATATTGCCCTTCGGACCGGTCGGCGCGATGGCCTTCGGGTCGAGGTTGTTCTCGGTCACCACGCGCTGGACGGCGGGCGACAGGGTGTCGTTGGGGATCTGGGCCGAGCCCGCATTGGCGCTGGCGGCCTTGGCAGGCGCGGCGGCCGGAGCGGGGGCCGCAGCGGCGCCCGACCCCGAGATCGAGCCGATGACCTGGCCCGGCGTGACCGTCGCGCCTTCGTCGACTGCGATGGTCAGGACGCCGTCGGCGGGGGAGACGACCTCAAGGGCGACCTTGTCGGTCTCGATCTCGACCAGGACCTCGTCCTTCTTGACCGTGTCGCCGCTCTTCCTCGACCATTTGCCGACCGCGCCTTCGGCGACGCTCTCGCCCATGACGGGGATGGTGATGTCGACAGAGGCGGACGCAGCGGCCGGCCCAGCGGCGGCGGGAGCCGGAGCGGCGGCCGCAGGAGCAGCCGCAGGCTTCGATCCGGCGGCGCCTTCGCTCACGGATCCAAGGACCGCGCCAGGGGTCACGGTGTCGCCTTCGCCGAACTTGATCTCGCCGAGCGTGCCGTCAGTCGGGGAGACGACTTCCAGCGAGACCTTGTCGGTCTCCAGCTCGACCAGGACCTCGTCCTTCTTGACCGGGTCGCCGACCTTCTTGCTCCACTTGGCGATGGTCGCCTCGGAGACGGATTCGCCGAGGGCGGGGGTCAGGATGTCGGCCATGTGTCGTTTCCGGTCGTTCGGTCTGGTGTCTGTAAGATAGGCGAGAACGGCGACAGGCGGGAGACCGCCCGTCTCCGCAGGATCAGGCGAGGGCCTCGGACGTGAACTTCTCGAGTTCCTGCAGGTGCCGGCTCATCAGGCCGGCGGCGGTCGAGGCCGAGGCCGGGCGGCCGACATAGCGGGCGCGCCTGGCCTTGACGTCCATCTTGTCCAGCGTCAGCTCCAGCCACGGATCGACGAAGGTCCAGCCGCCCATGTTTTTCGGCTCTTCCTGGCACCAGACCAGTTCAGCGTTGGGGAAGCGGGACAGCTCGGTCGTCAGCGACTTGATCGGCCACGGATAGAACTGTTCCAGGCGCAGGATGTAGATGTCGTTGACGCCCTTCTTTTCGCGCGCGTCCAGCAGGTCGTAATAGACCTTGCCCGAGCACAGGATCACGCGGCGGATGTCCTTGTCGCCCTTGATCGTGATGCCCGAGACGTCGGGCCGGGTCTGGGCGTCGTCGTGCAGGACGCGGTGGAAGGACGACCCCTCGGCCATGTCCTTCAGCGTCGAGACCGCCTTCTTGTGACGCAGCAGCGACTTCGGCGTCATGATGATCAGGGGCTTGCGGAACGGCCGGTGCATCTGGCGACGCAGGATGTGGAAATAGTTGGCCGGGGTCGTGCAGTTGGCGACCTGCATATTGTCTTCGGCGCACTGCTGCAGGAACCGCTCGAGGCGGGCCGAGGAGTGTTCCGGACCCTGGCCCTCGTAGCCATGAGGCAGGAGCATGGTCAGGCCGCACATGCGCAGCCATTTGCGCTCACCGGACGAGATGAACTGGTCGATGACCACCTGGGCCCCGTTCACGAAGTCGCCGAACTGGGCTTCCCACATCACCAGGGTGTTGGGATCGGACAGTGCGTAGCCGTATTCGAAGCCGAGCACCGCCTCTTCGGACAGGGCTGAATCGATCACCTCGAAATGCTGCTGGTCGCCGCCAAGGTTGTTCAAGGGGACGTAGCGGTCCTCGGTGGTCTGGTCGATGATGCCGGAGTGGCGCTGGCTGAAGGTGCCGCGCACCGAATCCTGACCTGACAGACGCACCGGGAAGCCCTCGGACAGCAGCGAGCCGAAGGCCAGGCTTTCGGCCGTGGCCCAGTCGATGTTCTGGCCGGTGTCGATCGTCTCGCGGCGGGCCTCGATGACCCGCTTCAGCGTCTTGTGGATGTCGACCTGGTTCGGGACAGTGGTCAGCCGGTGGCCGAGGTCCTTCAGCTTCGCCTCGGGCACGGCCGTGTCGCCGCGGCGGTCCTCGCCCTCGGGCAGGCCCACCCCCTTCCACTGACCGTCGAGCCAGTCGGCCTTGTCGGCCTTGAAGGTCTTGCCGAGCTCGAACTGTTCGTCCAGCCAGGCTTCGAAACGCGTCACCTCGGCATCGACCTCGGCCTGGGTCAGGACGCCTTCCTCGACCAGCCGCTTGGCGTAGATCTCGCGCGTCGACGGCAGGGCGCGGATCTTCGAATACATGATCGGCTGGGTGAAGGTCGGATCGTCGCCTTCGTTGTGGCCGAAGCGGCGGTAGCAGAACATGTCCACCACCACGTCCTTCTTGAACTTCTGGCGGAACTCCGTGGCCACCTTGGCGGCGAAGACGACCGCTTCCGGATCGTCGCCGTTGACGTGGAAGATCGGGGCCTGGACCATCAGGGCGACGTCCGAGCAATAGGGCGTCGAGCGCGAATTGCGCGGCGAGGTCGTGAAGCCGATCTGGTTGTTGATGACGAAATGCATCGTCCCGCCGGTGCGGTAGCCCTTCAGACCCATCAGGGCGAAGCACTCGGCCACCACGCCCTGGCCGGCGAAGGCGGCGTCGCCGTGGATCAACAGCGGCATGACCTTGGAGCGATCCAGCGCCCACTGGCTTTCCGGCAACCCCTTGTTGGCCTCGCGGATGTCGAACGCCTGTTTGGCGCGCGCCTTTCCGAGCACGACCGGATTGACGATCTCGAGGTGCGACGGGTTGGCGGTCAGGCTCAGGTGGACGTGGTTGCCGTCGAACTCGCGGTCCGACGAGGCGCCCATATGGTATTTGACGTCGCCCGATCCCTCGATGTCCGAAGGCACGGACGAGCCGCCCTGGAACTCGTGGAAAATGGTCTTGTAGGGCTTGCCCATCACGGCCGCGAGCGTGTTCAGACGGCCCCGGTGGGCCATGCCGATGACGATCTCGTCGACGCCCAGGGCGCCGCCGCGCTTGATCATCTGCTCAAGCGCCGGGACCATGGCCTCGCCGCCGTCAAGGCCGAACCGCTTGGTGCCCGGGAAGCGCTTGTGCAGGAAGCGTTCGAAACCCTCGGCTTCGATCAGCTTGTTGAGGATGGCGATCTTGCCTTCCTTGGTGAAGCCGTTCTTCTCGAAGGCGTCCGGACCCTCGAACCGCTGCTGGAGCCAGGACTTCTCCTCCGGCTCGGCGATATGCATGAACTGGATGCCGATATTGCCGCAGTAGGTGCGCTTCAGGACCGCCATCACCTCGCGGATCGTGCCGGTCTCCATGCCGAGCACGCCGTCCAGATAGATCGGACGGTCCATGTCGGCCTCGGTGAAGCCGTAGAACTCGGGCGTCAGCTCGGGATTGTTGGTCGCCGCCTCGATGCCCAGCGGATCAAGCGTCGCCTGCAGATGGCCGCGCACCCGATAGCTGCGGATGAGCATCAGGACGCGGATGGAATCGTGGGCGGCGGCGCGGATCTCGGCGGCCGATGCGCCGGCCGGGGCGGGAGAGGCCGCGGCCGCAGGGGCCGCAGCGGCCGGCTTCGCCTTGGGATCGGGCTTGGGCGCGGGCCAGCGGCCGTCGAACACGCCGGTTTCTTCGGTCGGCTCCGTAACCTGGGACCGACCCCAGCTTCCGGCAGCGGCCGAGGCCTGCACCGTCGCGGCGGTGTCGCGCAGCTGGTCGAAGAAGCCGCGCCATTCGGCCGAGACGCTGGACGGATCGACCGCCCATTTGTCGTGGAGTCCTTCGATGAAGGCGGCATTGGAGCCGTAGAGGAAGCTGGTCTCGGCAAAGACCTGGTTCAGCCGACCTGCATCGTCCGCCATTGTATTCGTCGTCCCGACTCGGCCTCGGGTTTCTGAGCGGTCACATCCGCGTGAGGCCGGCGCGGATCATATAGGCGCTGTTTCCTTATGGGTCATGACCGAACCGGGGCGCCGGGCGAAGAAATTCGCTGAAACGCCAAAGAAAAACGCCCCCGACGGCAGCCGGAGGCGTCTTCCATGACATTTCGCCGCACGATCGATGCCCAAAACACCAATCCGCGCTCAAGCAGCGAGCCGCCGCGCGGCGAGCGATAGCGCGTCGCTCCGAAGGAGCGAATGCTGAAGGGCGCTTTAGCCCTTCAGCACTTCGACCAATGTCTTGCCGAGGCGGGCCGGGGATTCCGACATGCGGATGCCGGCGGCCTCCATGGCCGCGATCTTGGATTCCGCATCGCCCTTGCCGCCGGAAACGACGGCGCCGGCGTGGCCCATGGTCCGGCCCTTGGGCGCCGTGCGGCCCGCGATGAAGCCGGCCATCGGCTTCTTGCGGCCCTTTTTGGCCTCGTCGATCAGGAACTGGGCGGCGTCCTCTTCCGCGCCGCCGCCGATCTCACCGATCATGATGATCGAGGTGGTTTCCGGGTCAGCAAGGAACAGCTCCAGCATGTCGATGAACTCGGTGCCCTTGACCGGGTCGCCGCCGATGCCGACGGCCGTCGTCTGGCCCAGGCCCTCGTTGGTGGTCTGGAACACGGCCTCATAGGTCAGGGTGCCCGACCGCGACACGATTCCGACCGAGCCCTTCTTGAAGATGGAGCCCGGCATGATGCCGATCTTGCACTCGTCCGGCGTCAGGATGCCGGGGCAGTTGGGGCCCAGCAGGCGCGACTTGGAGTCTTCCAGACGGCGCTTCACCTTCACCATGTCCAGCACCGGAATGCCTTCGGTGATGCAGGTGATGAAGGGGATCTCGGCCTCGATGGCCTCGATGATGGCGGCGGCGGCGCCGGCCGGCGGGACGTAGATCACCGAGGCGTCGGCGCCGGTGGCCTCCTTGGCTTCGGCGACCGAGGCGTAGATCGGCAGGGTCTCGCCGTGCGAACCCGTCCAGTTGGTGCCGCCCTTGGTCGGGTGCACGCCGGCGACCATCTGGGTGCCGTGATAGGCCAGGGCCTGTTCGGTGTGGAAGCCGCCCGTCTTGCCGGTCAGGCCCTGGACGATGATCTTGGTATTCTTGTCGACGAGGATGGACATGGGTCAGGGCTCGGGAAAATAGTTGATCGAGAGTTCAAGGGTTCCGCGCTGCGGAATGTAGGTCGCGTGGACTTGGGCTCCGCTCGCAAGACGCCAGCTCTTGACCGTCATGCCGGGAGGGCCGCCCTGATAGTGAGTTGTATCTAAAGGGTTTGCGTGATCGAGCGGGGAGCCGTTGATGATCATCTCGGGGATTTTCGTCTCCCAAGTCGACGCATCGGTTCGGAACTCCAACGCACAAGTCACTTGCTCCGGCACTTCACGGGAAATCCCTTGGCTATCTGTCAGCCGAGACGAAGCAGGATAGTGCGCAAGTCGCAACTCCGCCCCTTCCTGACGGTAGACGGAAATCCAGTCCCTAGGCGGCTGCGGCGCCCGCGGCGAGGCGACCCAGCCATGCGATCTTGCGCGTTCCTCAAACATTGACCGGTCCCTACCTGCCGCAACGCAGGTCTCGGGAAACTCGGCGACCGCGCGGTCTAGAGGAAAGACGGGCGTAGCCTGTGGAGGCGACGCCGCAATCAGCATCGCCAAGGTCAGCATCAACCCACCGCCGCGACGATCTTCTGGGCGGCGTCATCCAGGTCGTCGGCGGCCTGGATGGTCAGGCCCGACTCGTTCAGGATTTTCTTGCCCAATTCGGCATTGGTGCCTTCGAGGCGGACGACCAGCGGAACCTTCAGGCCCACTTCCTTCACGGCCGCGACCACGCCCTCGGCGATGACATCGCACTTCATGATGCCGCCGAAGATGTTGACAAGGATGCCCTGGACGGCCGGGTCGGCGGTGATGATCTTGAAGGCCGCCGCGACCTTCTCCTTGCCGGCGCCGCCGCCGACGTCGCAGAAGTTGGCGGGTTCCTTGCCGTACAGCTTGATGATGTCCATCGTCGCCATGGCCAGGCCGGCGCCGTTGACCATGCAGCCGATGTTGCCGTCCAGCGCCACATAGGCGAGGTCCCACTCGGACGCCTCGATCTCCTTGGCGTCTTCTTCGGTCTCGTCGCGCAGCAGTTTGATGTCCTCGTGGCGGAAGAGGGCGTTGCCGTCGAAGCTGACCTTTGCGTCCAGCACGCGGAGGCGGCCGTTGGTCATGACGATCAGCGGGTTGACCTCCAGCATCGACATGTCGGTCTCGATGAAGGCCTTGTACAGGATCGGGAACAGGCTCTTGCCGTCCTCGGCCGCTGCGCCTTCCAGCCTGTAGGCGGCGTTGATCTTCGCCACGTCGGCGTCGGTCACACCGGTGGCCGGATCGATGGCGATGGTCTGGATTTTCTCGGGCGTGTCGTGGGCGACGGCCTCGATGTCCATGCCGCCCTCGGTCGAGACGACGAAGGCGACCCGGCCGACTTCACGGTCGACCAGCAGCGAGCAGTACAGTTCGCGGTCGATGTCGGCGCCGTCCTCGATGTAGAGGCGGTTGACCTGTTTGCCGGCCTCGCCCGTCTGGGCGGTGACCAGGGTGGCGCCGAGCATTTCCCTGGCGTTGGCCACGACCTCTTCGATCGACCGGGCCAGGCGAACGCCGCCCTTGGCGTCGGGGCCCAGTTCCTTGAACTTGCCCTTGCCGCGCCCGCCCGCGTGGATCTGGCTCTTCACGACATACAGCGGACCGGGCAGCGAACGGGCCGCGGCCTCGGCCTGGTCAGCGGACGTGATGGCCACGCCCTCGGCGACCGGCGCGCCAAAGCCTTTCAGGACCTGCTTGCCCTGATATTCGTGAATGTTCATGGGGAGACCGCCGCGATCGCTGGGAAGGATTGGCCGCGCTTATAGGCGCGACCCCTTCGCAGGCGCAACCGGCTCCGCCTCAATCGACCCAGTCGCGTCTCAGGCTGCGGGCAGAGATGAACAGCAGGATGGCCGCCAGCCCGTAGAACCACTGCCCGACATAGAGCGAGTAGCGCAGCGCCTCTTCGGCAAAACGGGGTGTCAGATATTCCGATACTGCACCCAGCAGATAGATCCCCAGGCCGATCCCGACGAGATTGTTGATCAGCAGGAAGCTGGCCGAGGCAGTCGAGCGCATATGCGACGGCACCAGGTGCTGGATCGCCGTAATGACCGGGCCCAGCCAGGCCAGTGACAGGGCCTGGGGAATCAGGAACAGGAAGAAGGCCAGCCATTTGTCCTCGACATTCATGGCCAGGAAAAACAGGGGCACGGCGATGACGAAACCGACCGCCGGGACGAGAGGATAGGCTGCGCGTTTGACGCCCTTGCCGAGTTTGTCGGCGAGCCATCCGCCCAGCCAGATCCCGATCGTGCCGCCGAACAAGGCGATGCCCGCCATGTACCAGGCCCGTTCCGCCCCCTCCATACCCATGGAGCGCTGGAAGAAACTGGGCAGCCAGAAGGCCGCCCCATAGCCATAGACCGACGAACAGGCGGCCCCGAACGACAGGAACCAGAAGCTCGGCTTCTTCAGCAGGACGGCCCAGACCTGACCGAACGAGGCGGCCTGCTGCACCGGTGCAGGCGTGACGACGAGAGGGGCTTCGGGGGCGGTCTCGGGACGGTCGAATCCGCCGCGGATCGGGTCGCGTACCGTCAGCTTGAACAGGGGAGCCAGCAGCACGCCGACAAGACCCAGAATCACAAATGCAGCGCGCCAGTCGATGGCGGCGGCCAGCAGACCCCCGAACAGATAACCCAGTCCAGTTCCGATCGGCACGCCGAAGGAATAGACGGCCAGGGCCCGTGCGCGCTGGGCCTTCGGGAAATAGTCAGCGACGAGCGAGTAGGAGGGTGCCACCCCCCCGGCCTCACCGATTCCCACACCCATGCGGGACGCGAACAGGAAGGTGAACCCGGTTGCCAGCCCGCACAGGGCGGTGAAGCCCGACCAGACAGCCAGCGAACTGGCGATGATCGTGGTGCGGCTCATGCGGTCCGCCAGCCAGGCGATCGGCAGGGCCAGGGTCGAATAGACCAGCGCAAAGGCCGGTCCGCCCAGCAAGCCCAGCTGGCTGTCGGTGAACTTCATCTCGGCCTGGATGTAGGGCGCCAGAATGGCCAGCACCTGCCGGTCGATGAAGTTGAAGGTGTAGACCACCATCAGCATGCCCAGCACATAGAAGCGATAGGCGGGTCGCTCGAGCGGTGTGGGCGCGGTGCCGGGTGCGGTGGTCATGTGCTTTCCTCAGGACTCTCGTTCCTTGTCCTGACCGTAAGGCCTGATCAGGAAAAGTGTGAAGCGGTTTTCCGCCTGGATCTGGCCCCGGCCAAAATGCGTGGGGCAGGCTGCATAAGAAAAAGGGCGGCGGCTCTGTCGAACCGCCGCCCCAGTCGCGTCATGCGTGGATCAGTACCGGACGGTCACCGAAGCCGAGAAGGTCCGCGGCGGGCCGTAGAAGGCCGAGATCGAGTTGTTGAAGGTGGCGCCGGCGAAGTTGTAGCCGCCGACCTTGTATTCCTCGTCGGTCAGGTTCTTGCCGGTCAGGGCGACCTGGTAGTGACCGTTCGGCGCGGTCCAGACCGCCGCCAGGTCGACCAGGGTGTAGGCGTCCTGGTCGAGGATCGGATCCGGCGCGTCGAACAGGTGGTAGTCCGAGCGGTAGGAGATCGACGGGGTGACGTTCAGCTCGCCGCCGGCCAGATCGCCCGACCAGGTCACGCCCCAGAAGGCCGACCATTCCGGAGAGTTCTGCGGCTCGCGGGTGTTGGAGATATCGACCGGCGTCCCGGTGATCCGGGTAATGAACTGATCGAACTCATTTTTCAGATAACCGACCGAGAAGTTCGAAGTCAGGTTGTCCGTCAGGAAGGCGCGGCCTTCGAACTCGAAGCCGTAGATGGTCGAGGCGCCGGCATTGTCGACGACCGAGGCCACGCCGACGGCCGGCAGGGTTGCGACCTGCTGGGTCGTGATCTGCTGGTCCGTGTAGTCCGAATAGAAGGCGGCCGAGGCAAACGACAGGCGGTCATTGAACGCCGTGCCCTTCAGTCCCAGTTCATAGGTGGTGACGGTCTCGGGCTGGTAGCCGTTGACAGTCGAGGGCACCAGGGCCGCGTCGCCGCGCATGTCCCAGCCGCCGGACTTGAAGCCCTGGCTGATCGAGGCGTAGCCGGTCAGTTCTTCGGTCAGATCGTAGGAGACGCTGACCCGCGGCGTGAACTTCTCGAAGGTGTCGTCGGCCAGATAGTTTGTGCGGGTGGCGAAGATCGCCCGGGCCGCGCCGCCGGTCAGCGGCGAGCGGGCCGCGCCGAGGTAGAAGAAGCGCTGGACACCGGCGTCCTTCTTGTCCTGGGTGTAGCGACCGCCGATCGAGGCGTGCAGGCGATCCGAGAAGTCGTAGCTGAAGTCGGCATAGGCCGAGAGCGACTCGGTATTGACGTATCCGGCCGCAGCGATGGCGAGGCCGAGGTTGCCGGCGATGGTGTCGAACACGCCCGAGGACTCGCCGTCGAGGTAGAACAGGCCGGCGACGCCGGACCAGTTGTCGCCCTGCATCAGTGCCTGGAACTCCTGGGTGAACTGTTCGTCGGCGTAGATCGCCGGAACGTCCAGGGACGGCAGGGGCGTCTGGTCGAAGTCGATGACGGTGGCGGTATCACCGCTGCGCCAGGCCGAGATCGATTTCAGGGTCAGCGTATCGTTGACGGTGTATTCGACCGTGATGGACGAACCCTGGGTCTCGACTTCCTGGTTGCCCTGGATGCCGGCATTGGTGTCGTAGATTCCGGCCGGGGGCCTGAAGCCGCCGGTGGTCGAGTTCACTTCGCGGTGGCCGTGACGCGGGGCCGAGTCATCTTCGACACGGTCCCAGGCGAAACGAACGAACAGCTGGTCGGTGGGCGTCCACTCGGCGCTGGCGCGATAGGCGGTGACGTTCTTGTCGTACTGGTCTTCGCCGGTGAACAGGTTCGTGCCGAAGCCGTCACGGTCATATTTGGCGAAGGCGCCGCCGACGGCGAAGGTGTCGCCCAGCGGAAGGCTGGCGGACACCAGGACGTCGCGCTGGTTATAGCTTCCGACGGTGCCGCGGCCCATGAACTCGAACTCGTCGCCGAGGCGCTTGGTCACGTATTTGATCGCGCCGCCGATGGTGTTGCGGCCGTAGAGGGTGCCTTGCGGGCCGCGCAGGACCTCGATGCGGTTGACGTCGAAGATGTCGAGAACGGCGCCCTGCGGGCGAGCGACATAGACGTCGTCGATGTAGAGGCCGACGCCCGGCTCGAAGCCCCACAGCGGGTCCTGCTGGCCCACGCCGCGGATGAAGCTGATCAGGGTCGAGTTGGAGCCGCGGGCGATCTGGACCGTGGCGTTCGGGGTCTGCTGCTGCAGGGCGGTGATGTCGGTCGCGCCGGTGTTCTCCAGCTGTTCGGCCGACAGGGCGGAGACGGCGACCGGCACGTCCTTGAGCTGTTCGTCGCGACGACGGGCGGTGACGACGACGTCATCCAGCGCCGTCTGGTCGTTCTGCGGCGCGGCGTCCTGCGCCATGGCCATCGACGAGGCGGCGCTCCAGGCGGCCCCGGCCAGCAGCACGCTCTTCATGACTCTGTTCATGCGAAACCCTTTTCCAATGATGTTTCCAGCCGTCGACGCTTTTATTCAGCGTTCGATGATTTTCCGAGAAACTGACGACCTTTGGCCCCGGTGTCAAACGGCAGCGCTTTCACGCCGACACGTGGCGGTCCTTCTGTGGCGCCGTTGCACCGACACGATTTTTCGTGGCTAGCTTGGCGGATGAGCAAGCTGGATGTCCCGGGCCCGGTTCCCGCCACCCCCGCGAGGCGCGGCCGGCCGCCCAAGGTCAAGGCCGAAGGCGTCGGCGGCGACACCCGTGAATCCATTCTGGATGCGGCAGAAGACCTGTTTTCCAAGCACGGTTTCTATGGCGTCACCATCCGTGAGGTGGCGCGCGAGGCGGGCGTCGATACGGCCCTGGTCCATTACTATTTCGGGGCCAAACGCGATCTGTTCGACGCGGTCTTCCTGCGTCGCGCCGAGGTCTGGAACAACGAACGGGTTGAGGCCATCAACCGTTACGCCCTGGCGAACGCGGGATTGATGACCCTGGAAGGGTTGCTCCGGGCCTTCCTCGAGCCGCCGTTCCAGTGGTCGCTGAAGGGCGGGCCGGGTTGGAAACACTATTCGGCCCTTGTCGCCCAGACCAACGCCAACCCCACCTTCGGCGGTGAGACCATGGCCCGATATTTCGACCCGGCGATCCGGCGTCTGATCGAGCTGGTGAAGGTCGTCCTTCCGGACGCCCACGAGGTCGATCTCTACTGGGCCTATCACAACCTCTCGGGAGCCCTGACCCTGACGCTCGGCGAGACCGGGCGTCTGGACCGGCTGTCCGGCGGCCTGTGTCGCTCCGGCGATCTGGAGACGGCGTGCGATTACATGGTCCGCTTCGCCTCGGCGGGCTTCCGCGCCGTCTGTCCGGCTGGACCGAGGACCTAGCCCAGGAAGACGCTCCACATCAGACGGCCGGGAAACAGGGTGAACATTCCGGCGATCACCAGGGCGCCGACGAAAAGCCCGGTCATCCGTCCCCGGTGTCTGGCGACCTCGTGGCGTCGCGCGGCATAGACGGCCATCGGCAGGACGATGACGGTCCAGCCGCTCAGCAGGTGCACCAGAGAAAGGGCCCCGCCGTTCAGTTCGCGCACGAAGAACGAACTGATCGCCACGGTCGCCATGGCCAGGACCCAGGCCCAGCCAAGGATCCGGTGCAGACGATTGCCCTTGATCCCGGCCAGCAGGATCAGGCCGATCGCCAGGGCGACCACCGCCGCCGCGATATGGATCTGCAGCACCGGGGTCTGGCGCGTCAGAAGGGCCCAGTCCGGCGCATGGGGCTGGATCGGCAGCCCGTTCCGGGGCCCCGCCACGAACAGAAACCAGGCCAGGACTCCGGCCGCGATCACCGGCGGAGCGAACAGGAACAGACGGTGGGTCTGCGACAGCGGCGGAAGAATCCGGGACACGGTGATGGCTCCTTGAGAACGACGCCAGCCTTCCGCTCCGCAGGCCGGATCGCCAGCACCGGTTCGCCAGCCGACGCCCCGCCTTCGCGAACGAACGCGTCAGTGCAGCCGGAACGTCCGGGTCGCGCCCGCCGCCGGCAGATCGAAGGCCGCCTGGTCGAAGGGCGGAGGTCCGAACCGCCCACGGGCATCGTTGGAGAAGCCGTAGGCTTCGCGCGGCAGGCCGATGGGCCAAAGGGTCAGGTCGCCGTTTCCGTCCGTATCGTGGAAGGCGGCGACCGCATATCGGCCCGGCGCCAGACCTGTGATGGTCAGGGTGGTGACCGCGCCGGTACGCGGGACCATGCGACTGACGACGGGGCCTTCGCCGCGGCGAAAGGCCTCGGCGTCGCGATACACGGCGACGGCGATCCGCCCGCCAGAGCCCGGCGTCGACAGGTTCAGGACCAGGTCGGCGGCGGAAGCGGCCGAAGCCAAACCTGCAAGAAACATCACCAGGGCGCTCGTCAGGATTGCCAACTTCATCAAAGCGCCTTTTGGTCTGAGAACGTCCGATCCACAGTCCACGCGCCGGAGCGCTTCGTCCAGCCATGACCGCGACCGCTTCGCCCCCGCGTCCGAAACGCCCGGCCACCTTGGGTCTGCCACGCGGCCTGATCATCGCGGCGGCTGCGGGCGTCGTTCTGGCCCTGACCGGCGCATTCGGCACGGTGCAGATACCGCTCTCGCTGCGGCTGGCGTATTGGGTGCCGGTCATGCTGGCGGGGGCCCTTTGGGGCCATGTCTGTTCACGGCTGGTCGACCGCTGGATCGATATGGACGAGAGGCCCTGGATGACGGTGGCGGCTCTGAGCGCCTCGGTTACCGGGCCCGTGTCCCTTCTGGTCTGGTTCGTCACCGGCCTGGTCTTCGAGGGCCAGGTCTATCGCGTCGATGCCCTGCCCATGATGGTCGGCCCGGTTCTGATCGTCACGGCGGTGATGAGCACCATCAACGTCTTCCTCGGCAAGGCCCAACCGGTCCAGACCCATGCGGCCCAGGTCGGTGCCGCCCCCGCCCGCTTCCCGGATCGCCTGCCGCAGAAGCTGCGGGGGGCCGCGATCCGGGCGGTCCAGGCCGAGGACCACTATCTGCGGATCCACACCGACCGGGGTTCTGATCTGATCCTGATGCGGCTGTCCGATGCGCTGGAGGAGCTGGAGGGGCTGGAGGGATCCCAGACCCACCGCAGCTGGTGGGTGGCGAAGGACGCGGTGCGCGACGTGGCCCGGGGCGACGGACGGGCGACCCTGACCCTGGACGGCGGCGTGACCGTGCCGGTCAGCCGCCGCTACGCCCGGGCCCTGCGCGAAGCAGGCTGGTACTAGCCCCTCCATGCCCCGTGGAATCCGGCCGGCAGGGCGACGTCGGCCCGCCAGGTCGCCACCGGTCCGCCTTCGATCGAAGCGACGTCGAAGACGTGCAGTTCGGTCACGCCCTCGGCCAGATTGATCGACGGGGCGACAAGCCAGGCGTCACGTTCGGCGGTGGTTCCGGGCTTGGGCACGAAGACCGCCTCCTCCATGATCTGGTCGTCGCCGAAGCTGAAGGCATGGTTGCGACCGGTCTTCCAGTCCTGCACCGCCAGGCCGTTGGGCAGGGGCCGGCCGCCGCGCTCGCCGGCGACGTGAACCGTCAGGCTGCGCTCGATCCCGGCGCGGCGCGGATCGCCCTTGGGAAACTCCGCCGTCACCCCGGACGAGGTCAGTTCGGCGCGCCCGTCCGGACGCAGGGTGACCAGTTTCAGCACGCTGGCCTCGCCCGGGACCGTGCCCCGGCCCGCGACCAGCACGCGGGCGCCCTCAATGGCGAAGGTGGCGTCCCGGTTGGCGGCGACGTCGAAGCGGATCGTGCCGTCGGCCTCTTCCCAGCCGTCGCCGAGGTGGAAGAAGCTGAAGGTCTCCAGCTCATAGATCCGGGTCGAGGTCAGGTCGGCCTTGTCGACGACCAGGACCTGGGTCCCCAGCTCCGGCTTCCAGGCGAACTGGGTGGAGAAGGGCATGCCGGCATGGTCGAGGACCCAGGGCTGGAGCACGAAGATCAGGTGACGTTCGGTCGCCGTGAAGTCGTGCAGATAGCTGGCCCGCGGCAGGCGCAGGACCCGGGCGTCGATCAGCGCGCCCGAGGTCTGCAGATGCCAGACAATGACCTGATCGCCATTGGTGCCGACGTTCCAGATCGTGCCGTCCGGGGCATAGCGGGGGTGGGCCTGGAAGGGCATGCCCTTCAGGTCGTCGCGCAGGGCGACGAACTGTTCCGTCGCGAGGGTCGCGGCGTCCATCCGCAGCGGCGAACCGCCCTCCCACAGGGCCCAGACCTTGTCGCCCGTCACCATGACAGCGGTATTGGCGGCGTTCGCATCATCGTTGGAGCCGATCCGTGCGCGGCTGTCGCCGGCGGTGCCGAAGCCGGGCGTGACGACGGCGTCCAGCTCCGTTTCGGTGCGCCGCTTGGGGGTGTCGGCGAAGCGGGCGGCCAGGGTCACGCCGCCGTTGGCCACGGTGAACGACCGCATCAGGCCGTCGCCGTCGAACCAGTGGGTGGCGCTGCCGCCCGGGCGGCGGAACTTGCCCGGACCGTTGCGGAACAGGGTCCCCTCCAGTCCTGCCGGCGCCCGGCCATGCACCAGACGCAGGGCGCGCGGCGCGATGTCGCCCTCGAGGTCGGCGGTGGCCAGGGCCCAGGGGGCGGCGACCTCCCGGGCGATCGCGGCGCGGACCATCTCCGGCGTGGCGACGGCGGCGGACAGGGCGGCGGCGCCCATCAGGAAATGGCGGCGGGAGGGGGTCATGTCGGGTCTCTTCGAACGGGTGTGTTAGCGGATGCTGATCGTCTGGGCGGCGGCGCCCGAGACGGTGAAGCGGGCGCGCTCCCAGCTGGCCGGCCCCATGTTGCCGCGGGCGTTGTTGGAGAAGGCATAGGGCTCGGTCGGCATGCCGAAGGGGTTGGTGTCCATGCGGCCGTTGCCGTTGACGTCGTGGAAGGCCTTCACGCCGTAGTCGCCGGCGGGCAGGCCCTCGAAGGTGACGCTGTGCTCGCCGGCGGCGACGTCGATGCGGGCGGCGCGGACCGGCTGGCCGCCGCCGTAGGTCGCTTCGTCATACAGGGCGACCATGATCGCGCCGGTCGCGGCGCCGGTGTCGAAGGTCAGGGCGACGCTGGCGGGGTCGGAGGCCAGGGCGGGGGCGGCGGTCAGGAGGGCGATGGCGAAGGCGGCGGTGCGGATCATGGCGGTCTTCCTCTGGATCGGTGAGGCGTCGGGTGAAGCCTCGGGTTTGTCTCGATGTCCCGACCCTCGGCCCGGCCCGGCCCGACCGCCAGCGGACTTGCGGCGACGGACGGCCCGGCTTCGTGAACGGCGGCGCGCGTTCGCCTGCGATGCGCGAACGAACACCTGTCCCGGACTTGCTGCGCCAACGGACGTCTGGCGGTCGGCGCGGTTCAGGCGCAGACTGCGGTCCGGGGCTGACCGTCAACCCGGAGACCTGCCGATGACCGCGCGTATCCTCCTTCCGTCCCTCCTCCTCGCCGCCGCCCTGGCGGCCTGCGCCGGGACGCCGCGTTCCAGCCCGACCTATGGCCAGGAGCTGGACCAGCTGACCGCCGACTGCACCGCCCGGGGCGGCATCCTCAGCCCCATTTCGGGCGCCCAGACGGGCCGGCCCCAGACCGACTTCGCCTGCGAGATCCGCGGCGGCGCCAGCCGGCTGAACCGCAGCAACTAGGCGGTCTTCGCCCGCGTCTTCCTCACCGAGGTCGGTGGGTCAGACCAGACTCCGGAATTTGGAGTCCGGATAGTCCGTTGAGTCTCGTCGGGCGGACGGCAAAACACCGTCCGAAGCGTCCGTTGCGTCCGAAGCGTCCGGCCGGGTTCAGGACCGCGTGCAGGATACACCCGCCGTCATGGGTGCCGCACAGAAAGGCCCTCGTCAGGACCGGTCGTTGAAATCGCGGGCGGAATCCGGGCGTCTGTTGATGGGTATGACCTGCCTCCCTCTCCCGTTGGGAGAGGGCTTGAGGCTCGCAGAGCGCAGCGATGCGCCAGCCGAAAGGGTGAGGGCCGTGCGCTGGAAGGGCGGCGTTGCCCCGACCCCACGACGGCTTACGCCGACGGACAGGCCCGACCCTCATCCGTCCGCTTCGCGGCCACCTTCTCCCAACGGGAGAAGGAAGTTAGTCTTGTTCCATGACTTCCAGCCGCCTCACTCCGCGCGTCCGGTTCCTGCGCCGGTCCGGCGGCCTGGCCGAGCAGCGCGTCTGGGCCCGGCTGCGAGCCGGCGCCGTCGACGGGTGGAAGGTGCGCCGCCAGCACGCCATCGGGCCGTACGTCGTCGACTTCGCCTGCATGCCCCTGTGGCTTGTCATCGAGATCGACGGCGGGGTTCACAACACGGACGAGGCGATGCTGAACGACCACCATCGCCAGCAGGCGATCGAGGCGCTCGGCTGGACCGTGATCCGCTTCACCAACGCCCAGGCCCTGGGCGAACCCGGGCGCATCGACGACGCCATCCGGGAGCAGGCCAAGACGCTGGGTTTATGACCTGCCTCCCTCTCCCGTTGGGAGAGGGCTTGAGCGCACGGCGGCGTCAGCCGCCGTCCTTGCGCGAAAGGGTGAGGGCCGCACACCTGAGTCGGCGTCAGCCGTGTCTCCGTCCGTGCGACGGCTTACGCCGACTGAAACGGCCGACCCTCATCCGTCCGCTTCGCGGCCACCTTCTCCCAACGGGAGAAGGAAGAGACGGGCGCGATCGACCCCAGCTTCCTGATCACCCACAAGATCAGGCTGGAAGACGGCCCCGACGCCTACAAGATGTTCCAGGAGAAGACGGACGGGTGTGTGAAGGTGGTGATCAACCCCTAGGCCGGGAACGCCCGGCGGCGAGGAGACCGGAGGCTCCGGCGGTGACGCCGGGTTGGTGCCAAGCTGATTATTTAAGAGGCCACGTCTTAATTGCGAGCTCGGCCAATAATGCCTGCCTTTTTGAAATCTCTTCAGGCGTCCATTCGTCCACGGCACCGATCATTGCCGTCGTCGTGTAAGGCGATTTAGCGAGCGCATCCTTCTTGTCAGCAAAGGCCGAGCTCTTCAGGTCGGAATTGTCCTTGGCGATCATCAAAGCCATGTTTCCAATCCGCTTCGAATAAGCTTTGACTGCCTCGTCATCGTAGGAAGGCCAGTTGCCCATGGGCTTGAGAGGCAGCACGTGCTCGAGATTTATTACGTCTGAATCGTCGTTTGGAATCATCCAGGCGTCTTCATCGCCAGAGTCGCTCATCTCGATTGAACGCAGGTAGTACCGGGCAAATTTCGCCTGACTGACGGTAGCAACTTCGAACGCCTGCCGGAAAAGCTCGTCCGACGGAATGATCGGATTTAGCAGCACGGCAAGATCCTTCGCCGAGCTGATCTCGCCGTCGAATACTTGCTTTGCCGCGCGTGCTAGCGGCTGTTCGATAGAGCCCGATCGGGTCGTCGAAGCAATTATCAGTCTAACGCCGTAGGAAACAAGACGCTGATAAGCAAGCGCCGTCTCTTTAACTGTAAAGCGCCGAGCAATAGCCAACATAAGCGGCCTGAACGGTTTTAGATCGAACAGTTGAAGAACCTTTAGTGAGGCTCTGACGTGAGAGGGATACTCATTCCATTTCTCGCTCTGGGGGCTAGCCATAGCCACGTAGTCGTTGGCGAGCGATTCTAGCTCCGTGACAAAATTCACGGATGACTGGGCGCCCTTTACGGAAGTTTGGACTCGCTCATAGACGTCCGTTTCCTTCAGGTAGCCATTCATTGCAATCAGAGATTGGCGAAGGAAGGTCATAGTGATGTCCTCTTCCTCCAGCGTTTCTAATGCTCCCTTCACGTAAGACCAAAGTTGTTGCACTTCCGAGAGCCGAGTCCCGGACTGGCCGAAGATGTAGTTCTTGACCAAGTCCGATTGAGATACTTTTAATCCCCTATCGTTCAGGGTCTCGAACATCTTAAATGCGTTTACGTCATCGGGGACTTTTAGAAGAATTACTCGCGCATTGAATTCGATGTATTTCATCCACCGAAGAAACGCTTTTGTTCGGTCTGCTTCGCTGAACGGCTTTGCAACTGCCGTCATTTGAGCTTTCGCCAATCCGTAAGCAGCCACGAGCCGGCCATGTGAGTCACGGTTGGGAAGCGCGCTCTGGCTCTTTCCGGTCAGAAGAAGCTCATGAAAAACTGCAGAATCCGCTGCGTTAAGCGTCATCTTTGGAGAATCTTCGAGCGTCTCGGTATCGACGTCGGTCAGAAATGCTTCCAAGGCCTTAGGGAGATTGTCGCTGCCTTGGAGAGAGACTTGGCGCATCGCGGCCAGAACCAGCGCCGTCGTGGCCAGACGTTGCTGGCCATCCACGACCTCCAGCACACCGTTTGCACGGGGGATCGTAACTAGAGTGCCCAAGAAATGTTGCGGCTCATCATCGTTGATGGCTGCGGCAAGATCTTCGAGGAGGTTCTGAACCTCCTTCTTTTCCCAAGCATAATCCCGCTGGTTCGCTGGCACCAACAGGCGGTAGCGCTTGAGGACGGCACCCAGACCGAGCTGCTCGAAACCGATTTCCGATTGAACCTTAGCCATTCACCGTCTCAGAAGATGCGCCGCTTTTGCGAGGGGTACTAATGCACCCGCGCCTTGCCGATCTCCAGCCCTTCTGTCCCCGCTGACACGGCGATCACCGACCCGTCTTCCAGCTCTCCGGCCAGCAGCTTCTTGGCCATCGGGTCGACGAGGTCCTTCTGGATCACCCGCTTGAGCGGGCGCGCGCCGTAGACCGGGTCGTAGCCCTTGTCGGCCAGCCACGCCAAAGCCCCGTCGTCGATGGACAGGGTCAGGCGGCGGTCGGCCATCAGCTTTTCGAGGCGCTGAAGCTGGATGCGGACGATGCCGGCCATCTGGTCGCGGCCGAGGCGGCGGAACAGGATGATCTCGTCGATGCGGTTGAGGAACTCCGGGCGGAAGTGGGCGCGGACGGCCTCCATGACGTAGGGGCGGACGGCCTCGACGTCGTCGCCCTCGCCCTGTTCGGACAGGGCCTGGGAGCCGAGGTTGGAGGTCATGATGATCAATGTGTTGCGGAAGTCGACGACGCGGCCCTGACCGTCGGTCAGGCGGCCGTCGTCCAGCACTTGCAGGAGCACGTTGAAGACGTCGGGGTGGGCCTTTTCGACCTCGTCGAACAGGACGACCTGATAGGGGCGGCGGCGCACCGCCTCGGTCAGGGCCCCGCCCTCGTCATAGCCGACATAGCCCGGAGGGGCGCCGATCAGGCGGCTGACGCTGTGCTTCTCCATGTACTCTGACATGTCCATCCGGGTGATGGCGGCCTCGTCGTCGAACAGGAAGGCGGCCAAGGCCTTGGTCAGCTCGGTCTTGCCGACGCCGGTGGGGCCGAGGAACAGGAAGGAGCCGAGCGGGCGGTGGGGGTCGTTGAGGCCGGCGCGCGCCCGGCGGACGGCGTCGGCGACGGCTTCCAGGGCGGCGTCCTGACCGACGACGCGGCCGCGCAGGGCGTCCTCCATCGACAGCAGTTTCTCGCGCTCGCCCTCCAGCATCTTGTCGACCGGGACGCCGGTCCAGCGGGAGACGACGGCGGCGATCTGCTGGGCGTCGACGACCTCGGGGGTCAGGGGGGAGGCGGTCTTCTCGTCGGCCTCGGCCTGGGCCAGCTGCTTCTCGATCTGGGGGATCTGGCCGTAGGCGATCTCGGACGCGCGGCCGAGGTCGCCGTTTCTCTGGGCCGCGGCGAGTTCGGCGCGGAGCCGGTCGAGGGTTTCGCGCAGCTGGGCGCCCTGGCCGACCTTGTCCTTCTCGGCCTTCCAGCGGGCGGTGAGGTCGTCGGACTGGCCTTCGAGGTCCGCGATTTCGTCCTCCAGTTTTTCGAGCCGCTGGACCGAGGCGGTGTCGGTCTCCTTCTTCAGGGCCTCGCGCTCGATCTTCAGCTGGACCAGGCGGCGGTCGATCTCGTCGAGGGCCTCCGGCTTGGAATCGACGGCCATGCGGACGCGGCTGCCGGCCTCGTCGATCAGGTCGATGGCCTTGTCGGGCAGGAAGCGGTCGGTGATGTAGCGGTTCGACAGGGTGGCGGCGGCGACGATGGCGCTGTCGGAGATGCGGACCCCGTGGTGGACTTCGTACTTCTCCTTCAGCCCGCGCAGGATGGAGACCGTGTCCTCGACCGAGGGCTCGTCGACGAAGACGGGCTGGAAGCGGCGGGCGAGGGCGGCGTCCTTCTCGACGTGTTTGCGGTACTCATCCAGGGTGGTGGCGCCGACGCAGTGGAGCTCGCCGCGCGCGAGGGCGGGCTTCAGCAGGTTGGAGGCGTCCATGGCCCCGTCGCCCTTTCCGGCACCGACCAGGGTGTGCATCTCGTCGATGAAGAGGATGATCTGGCCCTCGGCGGCCGTGACCTCGCCGAGCACGGCCTTGAGCCGTTCCTCGAACTCGCCGCGGTATTTCGCGCCGGCGATCAGGGAGCCCATGTCGAGGCTCATGACGGTCTTGTCCTTGAGGCTCTCGGGCACGTCGCCGTTGACGATGCGCAGGGCCAGACCCTCGACGATGGCGGTCTTGCCGACCCCGGGTTCGCCGATCAGGACGGGGTTGTTCTTGGTGCGGCGGGCCAGGACCTGGATGGTGCGGCGGATCTCCTCGTCGCGGCCGATGACCGGGTCGATCTTCTGGTCCCGGGCGGCCTGGGTCAGGTCGCGGGCGTAGCGTTTGAGGGCGTCGTAGCCGTCCTCGGCGGCGGCGGAGTCGGCGGTCTTGCCCTTGCGCACATCGGCGACGGCGGCGTCCAGCTTGTCGGCCGTGACCCCGGCGGATTTCAGGGCGTCGCCGGCCGGACCGCCTTCACGGGCGATGGCGGCGAGGAGCCGTTCGGTGGTGACGAAGGCGTCGCCGGCCTTCTTCGCCGTTTCCTCGGCATTGGCGAAGACGCGGGCGGTGGCGCCGTCGAGATAGAGCTGGCTCGTCGCGCTCTCGACCTGGGGGCGTTTCTTCAAAAGGGCCTCGGCGCCCTCCGAGGCCTTGGTCGGGTCGCCGCCGGCGGCGGTGATCAGGTTGCGGGCCAGGCCGTCGCGCTCCTCCAGCAGCACCTTCAAGAGGTGCTCGGGCGCGAACTGCTGATGTTTGCGGGCCAGGGCCAGGGACTGGGCCGACTGGACCGCCTGTTTGGCGCGATCGGAATAGAGGTCGAGGTTCATGCGGTTCCCCTTGGAGGCGGACATCGTTCAGACGCCCTCACAGGAAGCGACGCCTTGATCTGGGTCAGAGGTGGTTGTGGCGATCCGGCCACACAAGAGGCGGGCCGCCGGATCAGTAGATCCAGAAGACCTCGTCCTCTTCGGTCCAGCCGACGACGACATGGCCCGTCTCGTCGTCGTCGCCGACCCAGCGATAGCGGACCATCTGACCACTACGCACGTCCCAGCGCTCCACCGGGGAGAAGACGTGGTCGGCCCTGACGCCCCAGGACGGCGCGGTGTCTCCGCCGGAGGCGATGAGCTCGGGCGCCAGCAGGCTGTCGGGCAGGTCGGCCTCGGCGCGGCGGAAGGCGCGGCGCAGAAGGGCCGTGCGGTCGTCTTCGTCCAGCAGGGGCTGGGTCGTCCAGGTCGAGTCCGGGGCCAGACCCTCGGCCATGGCCAGACACAGGTGCTCCAGGGGCGGCTCGCCGTCGCCGTCGGTATTGGAGACCGCCAGCACCTGGAGACCCGACCCGGCGAACGCCATGCGCTGGGAGGCGAAGCCGGGGACAGAGCCGGTGTGATGATGGCAGGCCTCTCCGCGACACCGCTCGAGGAAGACGCCCCCGCCATAGGGGGCCTCGCGGCCGGTCCGCAGGCGGCCGGACTGGAAGGCCAGGGCCATGGTTTCGGGGTTGAGCAGGGTGGAACCGGCCAGGGCCTGACACCAGGGCGCCCAGTCGAGGGCGCTGAACAGCACGCCCCCGTCGGCCGCGCGGCTCATCTCGTCGTCCATCCGGTCGGCCTTGGCCAGGTCGTCGCCGTCCAGGGTGTAGCCTTGGGCCCGCGCGGGAATGTCGGTCGCGGTGGCGTCCGGACGGGCGAAGGGCATGCCGGCGGGGACGAAGAGGCGCTGGCGGACGTAGTCGGCGTAGCTCATCCCCGACACGGCCTCGATCAGCCAGCCGAGGACGAAATAGTTGGTGTTGGAATAGGCCCAGGCCTCGCCCGGCTCGAAGTCGCGGCCCTCGGCCACGGCGTCGAAGATCATCCGGCGGGTGACCGGCTCCGACCAGTCCTCGACCTGATCCAGATAGTCCGGCAGGCCCGACGTCTGATGCAGCAGGTGGGTGATCGGGGTGCCGGCCAGGACGGCGGGGAGTCCGGGGACATGGGCACCCAGACGATCGGTCAGGGCCAGCTTTCCGGCCTGGACCAGCTGGAGGACGGCGACGGCGGTGACGAACTTTCCGTTCGAGCCGATGTGGAACAGGGTCTCGCGCGTGACGGGTCGCTTCGGCGACCGGCGTGCGTCACCCCAGGCGAAGACGCCGGCGAGGCGGCCGTGCCGTGACGCCGCCACCATGCCGCCGACCGCGCCGCTGTCGGTCACCAGGTCCGTCAGTCGGGCGGCCAGACCCTCGGGCAGGTCGGGGACCGATGTCCCGGCCTCGTCCGCACGGACGCACCCGCCGACGCCGGTGAGGCCCAGCCCGGCCACGGCGGCGGCGATCAGTTCCCTGCGATCCATCGACTCTCTTCCCCTGTCCTGACCGCAAGGGAAGGACGACCCGGTCCTGCGGTCAAGGTGGCGAGGACCGCGGGATCGTCTCGACGCGGCCTCGCCGGCGGAGCAGGGTGTGGCTCGCATCAACGGATGACCATGCTGCACGACCTGTCGCCCATCGACCCCTCTGTGCTCCTGCCCTTCCTGGTGGCGGTGTCGTTGATCGAACTGACCCCGGGCCCGAACATGGGCTGGCTGGCGCTGGTGTCCGCAGGCCAGGGGCGGACGGCCGGGTTCGCCGCCGTGGCCGGGGTGACCCTGGGGCTGGCGGTCTGGATGGTCGGGGCGGCCTTTGGCCTGACGTCCGTCCTGCTGGCCTTTCCGTGGCTGTACCAGGGGGTGCGCTGGGCGGGGGTCGTCTTCCTGCTGTGGCTGGCGTGGGAGGCCTGGGCGGGGGCGGGCAGGGTGACCCTGGAACCGGCCCGTGATCCGGAGAAGCTGCGCGGACTCTTCCTGCGGGGACTGACGGGGAACCTGCTGAACCCCAAGGCGGCCGTCTTCTATGTCGCCCTGTTGCCGACCTTCATCCGGCCCGACCACGGTGCGCCGCTGGTCCAGGCGCTGACCCTGGGGAGCCTGCATCTGGTCGTCAGCGTCGTCATCCATGGCACCATCGTGCTGGGCGCGGCGGCGGCGGGCGCGGTCGTCATGCGGCGGCTGCGCGGCCTGTGGGCCGGTCGGGCGATGGCGGCGGGGATCGCCGCCGTCGCCGTCTGGATGGCCTGGGCGACCCGCGGGTAACCCGGATCAGCCGCCGGTCGGGCCGGTGGAGAAGTCGAACTGTTCCGGCTGGCGGCGCTGGCCGTTGCCCAGCGACCAGCTCAGGCCGATGTAGAAGGCCGTCAGGTTGATGTCCTGGTTGAATTCCTCGCGGAAGGCGGGGGTCTCGAACACGCTGTCGTTGTTGAAGGAGCCCAGCACATCGCGGCCGGTGAAGACGAAGGACAGCTGCTCGGTCAGCTTGCGACGATAGCCGATGTTGACCATTCCGCCGGCTTCACGCGTGCCCTGGGCCAGCAGTTGCTCGCCCTGCCAGAAGCCTGACACCTGGACGAAATCCTTGGGTGTCGGCTGCCAGGTC
Source organism: Brevundimonas sp. (assembly GCF_027484365.1). Lineage (GTDB taxonomy): Bacteria > Pseudomonadota > Alphaproteobacteria > Caulobacterales > Caulobacteraceae > Brevundimonas. Next base: position 84,320 of record NZ_JAIXTC010000002.1, read on the forward strand.
AGGTTCATGCGGCCGCTGGCGAACGTGCCTTCGCGATTGCCGCCCCCCGGGATGCCGGTCGAGTCGATCTCCTGACGGAACAGGTTGACCGCGCCGCTGTAGCGCAGCGTCGTCGTCAGCGGGCCGGTCGCCGTCAGCTCCAGACCCATGTCGCGGCGCGAGCCGAGGTTCTCGGGCCGGGTCAGCAGCACGCCGCCGCCGATGTCGCGCGCGACCTCGGTGAAGGCGCCGTCCGTGTCACGCAGATAGGCGGTGGCCATGTAGAAGGACTGGCCCTCACGCATCTGCCACATGACTTCGAAGGCATCGGTTTCCTGGGGCTCCAGATCCGGATTGCCCGAACGCAGGTTCAACGGGTCCTGGAAGGCGACGAAGGGGTTCAGCTGGGCCGGCGAGGGCCGGGCGATACGGCGTGAATAGCTGGCCCGCAGCGTCTGGGTCTCCGACAGCGTGTACTGCAGGTGGGCGGTCGGATAGGCCTTGAAGTAGTCCTGCCCGGCCGAGGTCCCGCCGGTCAGGTCGGCGATCTCGATGTCGGCCTGTTCGAGGCGCAGACCCAGCTGGGCGGAGAACTTCTCAGTCAGCGGCCGTTCCCAGGTCGCGTACCAGGCGTGGACGGTTTGATCGGCCTCGAAGCGGTTGGAGAAGCCCGGGGCCGGCACAAGCGTCGAGGTCGTGCCGCCGCGCAGGAAACGGAAGTCCTGCTCGGGCTTCTGGATATTGAGCTCATAGCCCAGGCGTAGCTGGCCGCCCTCGGCGAAAGGCCGGGTATAGGCGCTGGTCAGGCCGATGGTGGTCTGATCGCTCAGCTGGTCGAGCCGCTCGTAGAAGTCGGGGGCGACAGGCGCCAGGAAGCGATTGAGCGTCAGCGCGCCGATCTCGTTGCTGTTCTCGTCGAAGCGAAGCTCGTTGGACCATTCGTGGCCGGCATCGTCGAAGCGATGGAGCAGGCGGACGGTCGCGCCCCAGTTCACGAAGTCGAAGTTGACCGAACCGTCACGGCGGTAGCGGCTGGTCACGGTTCCGGCCGCGTTGCGTGTCTCGAAAAGGCCAGGCTGGTCCTGCTCGCCCTCAAAGGCGACTCCGCGCAGCTCACCGGTCAGCTGGGTGCGGTCGGTCAGGCGGTATTCGGCGGTGACCCGGCTGACCACGCCGGACTGGTCGTTCTCGACCTCCTGCACGGTGGTCGTGGTCGACAGCAGGGCGCCGGTGGCCGGGTTGAACTGTTCGCGGATGCGCTCCAGCGA
>NZ_JAIXTC010000007.1 GCF_027484365.1 Brevundimonas sp.
AGGCCCAGCTCAGCTCCATCGCCCGGCAGCTCAACGAACGACCCAGAAAGACCTTGCTCTATCGGACACCAGCGGAGACCTTCGCCGAGTGTGTTGCAGCGATCAGTTGAGCCCACCGTGGGAAGCGGTCACTCCGCGGGTTTGGCGACTGAACCGCGAGTGACCCGCCTGTTCAGCCGAGACCTCTGCCGCGTACGACGCTCAGCCGTCGTAGCTGACTGCCGGGTGCAACTCATATGGCCTCGCTCCATCAACAAGAGGGCCTTTTGGAGCCGGGCCGAGATTGCGTGATGGTGCCAGCGCCAGCGCGCCGTCGCCCAGCAACACCTGCGCGATGCAAAGGACGAGGAGGTAGGCGGCATATTCCCAGCCTCCTCCCGGCGCGGTGAATACCCAGCCGTTGGTCCAATGGACAGTCACGAGCGCTCCGAGCATGAACGGTGCCAGCGCCGCAGCCGCCAGTCGAGCATGAATGCCCATGACCAGCATAAGTCCACCGACCACTTCGACTGCGAAGGTCAGATAAGCGAGCCATCCCGGCAAGCCAACCGAGTGAAAGAACGCAGCCGTTCCAGAAAGCCCGAAAGTCATCAGCTTCAGGAGCAGGCTGTGAGCAAGAAACATGATGCCGAGGGCGATCCGCAGAAGCGCGATTCCCCAAGCGGCGGTGCGGGTTTGTTCGGACATGGCTGCATATTCCAGGGAAAGTGAATGACGCATGGCGCAGACCTACGCCGGGATTTGAGGCGCAGCGTTTTTGAATGGCAGAAGCTGAAGGATGCCAAAGGTCAACTCGATGACGAGAAAACCCCACAGCAGCGGGCTGGCCCCGCTTATCAGCGCATGGATCATCGCTGCGCTGAACATGAACCGGGCGGCGGCGTCGTAGCGAGCCAACCAGACCAAGCCGGACCGCAGGCGCAAGACTGCCCAGACGATGACGACAGAGCCGAGAAAGTTTGCATAAAGGACACCTTCGGGCGGCAAGGGTTGCATCGGACTTATACCAAGCGCTCTGTGAATCGTTGCAAACAGTGCGTAGAGCAGGGCCAGCGTCCACGGTGTGGCAAAGACTGCTGTGACGACCAGGTCATACCAGGCGCTGGCCAAAAAGATGCGTCGATAGGTGTTCAAGCCGATCATTTGTCCCTCCTCGGTCTGATTCCGGCTGGGCCGCCCGATATTTCCAGAAATCGCTCGACGTCAGCTAGCCCCGTTGCTTGACCGGGCAAGTCGACACACCGATCAACTTGTAACCGAGGCAGGTTCCGACCAAAGTCGTACCAATCATGTAGGCGCCAGTGAGAGCGAATCCGACCGTAGCTATCAGGGGCACGGGGGCGATGAAGGCGGCGACAAACAATGCGACAGCGGCGATTGCACGGAGGACGCGGTCGGCGTTTCCGAGATTCTTTTTGAAGGAAAACATGAGCAGGCTCCTGAGGATAAGTCGAAGACGTCGTGATTGTTGGGTTTTGTGAAGTTGAGTTCGTTGTCTTGTCTTGTCTCGAGTTCAGGCGATTCCAACTGTGCCGGAGACCTTTTTGGGCTTGGCTGACCGCACCGACCGTCCAGAGATGACAGCACCGTCAGCGCAGACGGGTCACGGTGCGGGCGGAACAGCGGGGGCGAGGGTCTGGATGACGGCGCGGGCTGCGGCCTTGACGGCCGCCTCGCCGCCCATCGTTTCAGCGGCGTTGGCCACAGCGAGCACGCCGTTCTCACTGCCGGGGAACAGGGCCACGAAAGCGAACCAGTTGCCGTCAGAGCCGCCGTGGGTGAGGGCGGGACCGGCCCGGCCGGAGATCTGCGGCGGGACGCCCCAACCCATGGCCACGATGCTGTCGCCGCGCGGCGTGTGCATCAGCCGATAGGTTTCAGGCTTGAGCAGCTTGCCGCGGCCCGCTTCGCCGGCCATCTGATCGATACAGAACCTCGCCCAGTCGGCCAGGGTCATTCGCACGCCGCCCGCGGGCAGGATCATCTGTGGGTTCCCGTCTGCGGCGACGGACATCCGCCCATCGATGTGGCCGGACGTCTCGCCGGCGTCAGGGATTTGGTTGAAGACAGCGGTGGTCATGCCCAGAGGGCCGAAAACCTCCTCCTGCATCAGCGTCTCATAGGATTTTCCGGTCGCCTGTTCAGCAATGGCACCCGCCAGAATCAAGCCGGTGTTGGAATAGCTGGGCTCGCCTCGGGTCGGGCCGACCGGCGCATCCGCGACTGCCAGGCGCAGATAGGCCAAACGTTGTTCCTGAAGCGGCCGGGTATCGGTGAAGAAGGTCCGGAAATAGGCTTCGTCGCTGTGGTTCTCGGGCAGGCCCGCCCGATGCGACATCAGGTCGACCAGAGTCACGTCGCGATACTCCGGTCGCATCTCCGCTGCCAGGTCGGGCAGCATCTCCGACAAGGGGGCTTCCCAGCTCAGCACGCCCCGTTCCACCAGTCGGGCGATCATCGTGACCGTCATCGCCTTGCTGTCGGACCCCAGGTTCCAGAGGTCGTCGATGGTCGCCGGCGACTCCGACCCCAGCGCGTCAATCCCGGCCACCGCCTGATCGACGACCTCACCGTTGCGGATGACCAGCACGCCGACGGCCGGGACGGTCTTGCCCTCCATCGCGGCTGCGAGGGTCGCAGGCAGGGGCGGCACCCCCGAAGTCTGCTGGGCCAGCGTCGGGGTGGCGGCCAGTGCAGCACCGAGACAGAGAAAAAGGGCAGTGCGGTTCATGGGGGCTCCAACCGGGCTGGTGTTGAATATGTTCACAGGTTTATTAGACCTACGTACCTGTGTTCTTAGAAGGCGGCTCATGCGAATGTCTGCTATACTCAGCGCGTATGGCCACGCTCGACGACCTCAACCTGCTACGAACCTTCGTGCGAATTGCTGAGGCCGGTAGTATTTCGGCAGCGGCGCGCTCGATGCACACCACGCAGCCGACGTTGAGCCGGCAACTCCAGCAGCTCGAGTCCCTCCTCGACGCCCCGCTTGTGCAGCGTGACACCCGCAGCATGAGTCTAACGGCGGCGGGCCAACGCCTGCTCGTGGATGCGCGGGAGATCCTCGACCACGTTCAAGCCGTCACGCTGCGCGCGAACGGTGAACACGCCGCGCCGCGCGGGCATCTACGCGTTGTGACAACGATTGACATGGGCCAGTACCATGTTGCCCCGTTGCTGGCTCGGCTGCGCGACCAATGCCCACAACTGACCGCTGAAATGCACGTCACAAACCGCCCGGTGAAATTCGTCGAGGAAGGATTTGATTGCGGCGTGCTGGTCGGCGCCATCACCGACGACAGGCTCGTCGCCAAACGTCTGCTGGAAAATCCGCGGGTCCTGGTCGCAGCACCCGCGCTGGTGAAGAAACTGGGCATACCGGAGAAACCGGGCGACCTTGAAGCCTGGCCGTGGGTGGGACTGCTTGGCGCACATTTCCTGATCGACAACTCCGTCCCGTTCACAAACGGCTGCAAGACCGAGACGCTGAGCTTTGATGCCGCGCTTCGGCTGGACGGCGTCACCTCCATGCGCGCCGCGGTCCTGGCCGGAGCGGGCGTTGCAGTGCTGCCGCTTTTTTCGGTGCGCGAAGCGGTCGCTGCAGGCACGCTGCAACTCATTCTGCACGACTGGATAATTCCGCCCGTCGAATTTCACGCCGTCTATCTGGCATCATCCTTTGTGCCTGCGAAGGTGCGCGCCTTCGTGGATTTGTGTGTGCAAGAAATGCCGGGACGCTTCGACGACGTCGGATCGGAACGGACAGGTTAGATCGCCCGAGCCGCACCAGCCCCCGGCCCTACGCGACGGGTAATCCTTACCGGGAGGCGTGCCCCCACCGGCTGTCGCGTGGATGGTGGGAATGTCGCTTAGGGGTCGGGAACGGACATGACCCCGCAGGCGTAAACCGGACATTCGCTCCGGTGCGCGGAAGCGGACCTTCTGAACCGCCGCCTTGGATGGCTAGCGGACCCTCTGTCGCTCATGGGCTCCGCATGCCCAGCGTCACCGCCGGGACACGGTCACCGTCTGATCGCGTCGCCCGACGCGGACGTCATGAAACAGAAGCTTGGCCGTAACGACGTCGTCTTTTGCCCCGCCTAAGGCGGCCGCGGGCCATCGGGGCCCAGGAATCCGGGGCGAACATGATCAATCATCGACTTCTCGCAGGCGTTTCCACGCTTGCTCTGGTGCTCACCGGCGCGCTTGTGCTGCCGAACGCTGCGCAGGCCCAGGCCGTCGTATCCGAGCCAGGCGATGCCGCCCAGCTTGATGAAGTCGTCGTTTTCGGCGTCGGCCAGAGCCGCCAGCAGGCCTCGATCACCGAAGCCGCGATTGCTGTCGAGGCTCCCGGCACCAGCCCGCTGAAGGCGATCGAACGCCTGCCCGGCGTCAGCTTCCAGTCGGCCGACGCCTTCGGCAACTATGAATGGTCGACGCGCATCGTGCTGCGCAGCTTCAACCAGAATCAGCTCGGCTTCACCCTCGACGGCGTGCCGCTGGGCGACATGAGCTATGGCAACCACAATGGTCTGCACATCTCGCGCGCCATCATTTCCGAAAACGTCGGTCGCGTGGACGTGGCCCAGGGTTCGGGCGCACTGGGCACCGCATCCAGCAGCAACCTGGGCGGCACCGTCCAGTTCGTCAGCCGTCGCCCGGCCAATGAGTTCGGCCTTGACGTCGCCGCCACCTATGGCAGCGAACAGACCCTGCGCGGCCTCATCCGTCTGGACACGGGCGCCTTCGGCCCGGCCGGCACGGCGCTGTCGCTGTCCTATGTCGATCATCAGATGGACAAGTGGAAGGGCGTGGGCGAACAGAACCAGCAGCAGATCAACGCCAGCCTGGTCCAGCCGATCGGCAAGGGCGAGATCACCGGCTTCGTCAACTGGTCCGAGCGTCGCGAGAACGACTATCAGGACCTGTCCCTGGCCCAGATCGGTTACCTGGGCCGCGACTTCGACAATATCTCGGGCAACTACGCCCTGGCCGTTCGCATCGCCGACATCGCCAACAATCGCGGTGAAACCGGTGCGGCCGTGACCAATGCCGCAGCTGGAACGGTCTATCCGGCCCCGATCCGGACTGTAGACGACGCCTATTTCGACGCCTCGGGCCTGCGTGACGATACGATCGGCGCCCTGACGTTCAACTACCCCATCACCGACACCTTCTCGATTTCGCTGACCGGCTATGGTCACCACAATGAAGGTCAAGGTCTGTGGTGGACGCCTTATGTCGCTACTCCGGTCGGCGCTCCCGATCAGAACGGCACGGCGATCACGGCCCCCAGCCCGATTTCGGTCCGCACCACCGAATATGACATCGAGCGCACGGGCGCGCTCGGTTCGGCCATGCTGGACCTGGGGACCCATTCGATCGAGGCCGGCTTCTGGCTGGAGAAGAACGACTTCAACCAGGCGCGCCGCTTCTACGGCCTGGCTCGCGCGGCCAACACCCGCTCGTCGCTGGAGTTCCTCGAAAACCCCTTCTTCACCCAGTGGGAATATGAGTTCGAGACCGAGACGCGCCTGTTCTATGTGCAGGACAGCTGGGCTGTCACCGACGCCTTGACGGTGTTCGGCGGCTTCAAGTCCCTGTCGGTCGAGAACACGGCCCGGACCGTCACCGGCCCCAACAAGACGGGCACGATCAAGGCCGAAGACAACTTCCTGCCCCAGGTCGGCGCGACCTTCGACATCAACGGCGACCACCAGCTGTTCGTCTCCTATTCGGAAAACCTGCGGGCCTTCGAATCGTCGAACACCGGCGGACCGTTCTCGGCCTCGGCGGCCGGGTTCGCGGCCCTTCGTTCGACAATCGAGCCGGAAAGCTCCAGGACGGTCGAGGCCGGCTGGCGTTTCCGCTACGACCAGCTTCAGGGTTCGGTTGCGGTCTATAACGTCGAGTTTTCGGACCGTTTGCTGGGCGTCGCCCTCGGCGCGCCGATCCAGGGTCTGGGCAACGGCATTCAGAACGTGGGCTCGGTCAAGTCGCGCGGCTTCGAAGCGGCGGCCGTGTGGACCTTCAATGATGACTGGTCGGCCTTCGGTTCGTTCAGCTACAACGACTCGACCTATGAGGACGACGTGCGCGACCGTACGGGCGCATTGGTTGCCGCAACCGGCGGCAAGACGGTGGTGAACACGCCTGAAACGCTGTTCCGCGCCGAACTCGCCTATGATGACGGGGCCCTGTTCGGCACGCTGGCCGCGGCCTACACCGGCGAGCGTTTCTCCAGCTATCTGAATAATGAGAGCGTGGACGGCTACACGCTGCTCGAGCTCACGGCCGGCTATCGGGTGGCCGAAACGGGTAACTGGCTGGACGGCACCGAGATCCAGTTCAACGTGACCAACCTGCTGGACGAAGACCACATCTCGACGGTCGGCTCGGGCGGTTTCTCGAACGGGCCCGGCGGACAGACCTTCCTGCCGGGCGCGCCCCGTCAGGCGTTCGTGTCCGTGCGTCGCCACTTCTAGGCCGGCGGCGACACCGGTTAGGACGGGGCGCGTTCATGCGACGCGCCCCGTTCGCGTTCTGACGGCGGAGAGACGGTGATGAAGACCCTTTCGCGACGGGGCCTGATGGCGGGCACGGCGGGACTCGGACTGGCGGCCCACGCCGCCGGGGCCTCGGCCGATCCCCACAGCGAGTCCAGCCGAACCCTGACCCGGATCGCCTTCGGTTCCTGCGCCAAGAGCGACAAGCCCCAGCCGATCTGGGACGCTGTGCTGGCGGCGGAGCCAGACCTGTTCATCTTCCTCGGTGACAACGTCTATCTGGATACCCGGGACCCGGCAGTGATGCGCCGGAAATATGCCGAACTGGCCGCCCAGCCCGGGTTCCAGAAGCTGAAGGCCAGCGTGCCCATCCTCGCCATCTGGGACGACCACGATTATGGCGAGAACGACGCCGGAGCCGACTATCCGATGAAGGAGGAAAGCCGTCGGCTGTTCCTGGATTTCTTCGGCGAGCCGGCCGATAGCCCCCGACGCACCCGCGACGGCATCTACACCGCGCATGTGTTCGGCCCGCCCGGCCGGCGGGTGCAGATCCTGCTGCCCGACCTGCGCTGGAACCGCACGCCGCTGGTGCCGCTGGAGCTCGGCGATCAGGACTATGACACCTGGGTCGAGCAGCGCGCCGAGGCGGGGCTCAGCACACCCGGCCCCTATATGCGCAACCCGGAGATGACCGCGACCCAGCTGGGCGAGACCCAGTGGCGCTGGCTGGAAGAGCAGCTGGGCGTGCCCGCCGATATTCGCATCCTCGCCTCCAGCCTCCAGGTGGTCGCCGATTTCGCCGGCTGGGAGGGCTGGATCAATTTTGCCCATGACCACCAGCGGCTGATTGCAGCCATCCGGGACCGGAAGGCGAACGGCCTGTTCTGCCTTTCGGGCGACACCCACTACGGCGAAATCTCGAGGTTGGACGTCAACACTCCCTATCCGTTGTGGGACATCACCTCCTCCGGCCTGACCGAGGTTTGGCCCGTAACCCCGCCCAACGCCTTGCGCGTCGGCGAAGTGTTCCGGGAGCAGAATTTCGGCCTGCTGACCATAGGCTGGGAGGGCGAAAGCCCAACGGTCCTGGCCCGGATTCACGACGTCGATGGCGTCATCCGGTTGGAACAGCCGATCCGGATCGCTGACCTCGTCGCTTGATCTCCGCCCGGTAGCGTCTCACCCAGGACTTCAGGCGCCGCGGGTGCTGGACGGAGATGGCAAGGCCAAGAGTCGTCCCTTAGCCCGAGGGCCGGGACGCGGTCGTTGCGGTCCTTGCCCATGAGCGGACCCGCCGGGGATCCGGGAACGGCGCGAACCGGACGGGCCGGCCATCCTCGTCGCGACCGGGCTACAGCCGGTTCGGCGGCATCCGGAGATAGCGGCGGCCCTCTCCGTCCGGAGGCCGCAGGGCGAGCAGCGTCCGGATGGACCTGTGGAGCGGTGGCGCGGCGCCATGCAGCGCTTCGCTGACTTCAGACGCCGACGACCTCCAGCATCCCGTCCGGCAACGGCCGCTGCAGCGCCTTCGCCTCGTCCCAGGGCGCGCGCATCCAGACGTCGCGCTCCTCCTCCGTCGTCAGGATCACCGGCATGGCCTTGCGATGCCAGGTCTTCACCGGCTCGGCGGCCTCGGTCGTCAGGAAGGCGAAGGCGTCGAACGCTTCCCGGCCGGTCTTGATCTTCCGGACGCAGGCGTGGGGCGTCCAGACGCCGGCGAAGAAGGTCAGGGGCTGGTCGGGGGACATCGCGAACCAGACCGGTTTCAGCGTGCGCTGATGATCCTGATCCGGCTCGCTGAAGGCGTTGAAGGGAACGAGGCAGCGGCTGGCCGGAGACAACCACGGCCGCCAGTGCGGCGAGGCGGTGTTGCGGACATTGGTCGTGCCCTTGTCCGGCTCCAGCTCCAGATAGTGTTTGAACCCCTCGTCATCGATCACCTGGCCCTTGGCGCGCAGCTTCTCGACCCGCTTCACCGTGGCGTCGAACAGCGCCTTTTTCGACGAGGGCATGCCCCAGCGCGCCATGGTCAGGATACGCTCGCCCTCCGCGTCCAGGCGGACGATCGGGGCGGAATAGTCGGGATAGATGTCGCGGGGTTCGAGGTTGCCGACGTCGCTGTTCAGGGCGCGCGCCATGGCCAGGATGTCGCCGGGTCCGGACTTCGATCGGTAGAGATTGCACATGGGGCCAGAGCATCACGCACGGCCCGGGGTGTCCAGAACCGGTCGCGCCGAGTGTCGCCCATGGGTCGAACAGCGACCCATCCACCGGGCCCAAGGCGGAGATTGTCCTGGGGACACAGAAGCGGGCGCGGTCAATGCAGGTCCGGGGTATCCAGGCGCAGCATTTCGCGATCAGAACCGGAGACCGACACCAACGATCGCCTGATTTCGGGTTATGTCGCTGCCATAGTCCGAAAATCGATACTCGATCTTCCCGTAGAAGCGATCGGTCAGATCATGCTCAAGCCCTGCACCAACCCGCACGCCATCGCGGTTATCGGATCGCAATGACGTCGCCGGGCCCCGGTTGATCTGAAACGACGAGTTCAGCTCAAGATGGGTGTAGCCAACCAGGCCGTAAATTCGCGTTCGGCCGTTGCCGAGATTGACGCCTAGACGAGCATTCGCGCTGAGATCGCGCCCTGGGCTGAGGCAGGATTCGAAGATGCCTGGCGCCAGAACAAGCGGATTGACCTGACAACGCGAACCCGTCGCGAAATCGACATTGCCCTCAATCCCGGCAAAAATCCGGCCCTGGATTTTCGCATCATACCCCAGGCCGAGGCCGGAAACGCCGCCCTCTACCGGCCCGAATGTTGAATCCGATGGGCTGAAGAAGCTTCTGTGCGAGACACGATCAAAGCCGCCATGAAGTTCTGCGCGCGCGCCTTGGGCATGGGCTGTTCCCGACATGCCGATACCGAGGATTGCTCCCAGATAAAGTTGCCACCTGCCCATCGCCCTGCTCCAGTCCTCCGCTGCCTACGCGAGTTCTCGTCACCCGACGAGACCTGCCCTCTCTGGTCCCTCCGCCACAGCGGGAGTGCGCAGGCTCCATAGCTGACCCCGGGCTCTGATGGGAGTGGCCGGGCGTTGACGACCTCTGCGCGCAGCCGGTTCGCCCCAAAGGGCCGGTAACGGCTAGCCGAAAGCAGACCTTCCCGACGACTCCGATGGGTCGGGATCTGTCATTGCGGTCCTTGCCCAAGCGCGGACCCGCCGAGGGTCGGGAAGGGCGGGAACCGGACATGCCGGGCCGGCCTCGCCGCGATCTGTCTACAGCAGGTTGAGCGGCATTCTGAGATAGCGCCGGCCGTCCGTGTCAGCGGGGGGCAGGGCCCCGGCCCGGATATTGACCTGGAGCGAAGGCAGGATCAGCGCCGGCGCCTTGAGGGTCGCGTCCCTCGCCTCGCGCATCGCGACGAAGGCCGCCTCCGACGCGCCGGCGCCCACGTGGATATTGCCGTCCCGCTGGGCGGCGACGGTGGTCTCGAACCGGTAGTCGGCGCGGCCTTCGGGCAGATAGTCGTGGCCGACGAAGACCCGGGTCTCGTCCGGCAGGGCAAACAGCCTCTGGATCGAGCGATAGAGGGTCCGCGCGTCGCCGCCGGGGAAGTCGGTGCGCGCCGTCCCGTAGTCCGGCATGAACAGGGTGTCGCCGGTGAAGACGGCATCCCCGATCCGGTAGCTGACACAGGCCGGCGTATGGCCGGGGGTGTGGATGACCTCGACGGAGAGCGATCCCAGGGCAAAGACGTCGCCGTCGCCGTACAGATGGTCGAAGACCTGACCGTCCGGCGTGACGTCGTCGGCATTGAACAGGGGGGCGAAGGTCGTCTGAACCCGGGTGATCTGGTCGCCGATGCCGATCTCGACCCCTTCGGCCTCACGCAGGTGATCCGCCGCCGTCAGGTGATCGGCGTGGGCATGGGTCTCGAGGACGAGGGCCAGGGTCAGGCCGGCGTCCCTGAGCGCCTGCATCACCTGGTCCACAGACCCGGTTGAGGTGCGCGCCGTCGCAGGATCATAGTCGAGGACGGGGTCGATGATCGCGGCCATGCCCGTCGCCGGGTCGCTGACCAGATAGGTGATCGTATGGGTCGCGGGGTCGAAAAACCCCCGGACGTCGGGATGCTGGGCCATGAAGGGCTCCTTTCCAGACCCCTATATATTAGGACTTGCTTATTTAGCAAGTGCGCATATATTGCCGGTCATGATCGATCTCGAGACCATAGGCCTGGACCGTTTCGAAGCCAGCGCAGGCGAAGCCGCCGGCCTGATGCGCGCCCTCTCCAACGAGAAGCGGCTGATGATCCTGTGCCAGCTCGGCGACCGGGAACTGTCCGTCGGACAGATGCTGGCCCTGGTCGGGCTGTCGCAATCGGCCCTGTCGCAGCATCTCGCGAAACTGCGGGACGAGCGTCTGGTGGCGACGCGGCGCGACGGCACCACGATCTTCTATCGCATCGCCGATCCGGCGGTCCTCAAGGTCATCGCCGTCCTGGCCGAGATCTACTGTCCTCCCCTTCCCTCCGAAAAGGCGTGACCATGCCCGTCCTGACCCCTCTCAAGCCCGCCGATGTCGCCGGTCGACTGAAGGCCCATACCGCCGTCCTGATCGACATCCGCGAACCGGACGAGTTCGCCCGCGAACATGTGGCGGGCGCTGTCCATGCGCCGCTGTCGGCCTTCGACGAGGTCCCGCTCAAACTGCCGGACGGCCGTGACGTGATCTACACCTGCCGCACCGGCAACCGCACGGGCGTCAACTGCGTGCGTCTGGCCGCCCGGGTCCCGGGCGAGGCCTTCGTCCTCGAAGGCGGTCTCGACGCCTGGAAGGCCCAGGGGCTGGCGACGAAGGCCGATGCGTCCAAGCCGATCGAGCTGATGCGCCAGGTCCAGATGACCGCCGGGGGTCTGGTCCTGATCGGGGCCGCGCTCGGTCTGCTGGTTCACCCGGCCTTCTGGGGGCTTTCGGCCTTCGTGGGCGCGGGGCTGTTCGTCGCCGGGGCGACCGGCTTCTGCGGCATGGCGCGGCTGCTTGCCGCCATGCCGTGGAACAGAGCCGCCCTGAAGGCCGGGTAGGACCATGACCACGGACCTGATTCCCCTTCTGCTGGCGGCCCTGAGCGGGGGCGTCGTCGCCCTCCTGCTGACGCTGTTCGGCGGCGGGGGTTCGGTCCTGGCGGTTCCGCTCCTGCTCTTTGTCGTTGGGGTTCGGGACCCCCATGTCGCCATCGGGGTGTCGGCGGCGGGCGTCGCCCTCAACGCCCTGACGGCCCTGGCCGGACATGCGCGCGCGGGCCGGGTCCGCTGGCCCTGCGCCACCCTGTTTGCGGTCACGGGCGCGGCCGGCGCCTGGTTCGGATCCTCGCTCGCCAAGATGATCGACGGGCATCAGCTGTTGCTGATCTTCGCGGTCGCCATGGCCGCGGTGGGCGTGTCGATGCTGCGCCCGAAGGCGGTCGTCGTCCGGCCCGAGCCGAGGCTGAACTGGGCCATGTCTCCGCGCATCGGCCTCGCCGGCGCCGGGGTGGGGTCAGCGGCGGGCTTCTTCGGGATCGGCGGCGGGTTCCTGATCGTGCCGGGCCTGATGGCCTCGACCGGCATGAGCCTGGCGACGGCCCAGGCGACGTCCCTGCTCAGCGTGGCCGCCTTCGGCGCCACGACGGCGGGCAACTACGCCCTCTCGGGCTGGCTCGACTGGGGTCTGGTCGCCGCCATGGCGACAGGGGGTGTGGCCGGAACGCTGGCGGGCCTGCCCCTCGCGCGCCGACTGGGGGCCAATGCCGTCCTGGGTCGCCGGCTGTTCGCCGGACTGATCCTGCTGGTCGCCGCCTATGTGGCCGTGCGGGCGGCGTCGGGGATCTAGACGAACAACGATCCTCAGTCCTCCGCCTCGATCTGGTCGATGTCGTCGTCGTCGAGGCCCATGTGGTGGCCGATTTCGTGGATGAGGACATGGGCGATGATCTCGGCCAGGCCGACGTCGCCGCGTTCGCACCATTCGTCGAGGATCGGGCGGCGGTAGAGGAAGACGCGGGAGGGCTCGGGCGCGGGGCCGAAGGCGTCGCGCTCTCCGACATGGAAGCCGTGATAGAGGCCGGTCAGGTCGAACGGATCCTCCAGATCGACCGAGGCCAGGGTCTCCTCGTCGGCGAAGTCGTCGATGCGGATGACCACGTCTCCGGCCGCCGATTTGAACGGCTCCGGCAGGGCGTCGAAGGCCTCGCGTGCCAGACGGGCGAAGTCGTCGAGCGAAGGGGCGGTCTGGGTGTTCCAGGTCATTTGAGTGCCGAGTGGCGAGTGGTGAGTGGCGAGGAGGTAGGCCGTTGTCGTGAGCGGCGCCAGCGTCATGGGCGCGGCAACTCGCCACTCGCCACGGATCACTCACCACTCCCTTAACCATCCCGTTCGCGCCCGGCGCGACATCGGCTATGGTTCCGATTCGATCCAGCGGGTGAACGGGTATGGCGGAGGCCGATATCGCCTTTGCGGCGGCGGCGGGAGCGGCGGGGCTGGCCCTGTCGATCAGCGTCTGGGCATGGCGGTTGCGCCGGGCCGTGAGCCTGCGCGAATCCATGATTGAGCGGGAACGCGCCGCAGGGGCTGTGAGCCGGGCCCAGCACGCCGGCGCCCTGACCGCCTTCGACGACGTGCGCATCGGCCTGACGCCGGGCGAGCCGCCGCTGCTGCTGGGGCGCGACGAGTCCATCGAGGCGGTGCGCCTCGCCTTTGCAAGGGACGTCCAGGGACCGCCGGGCGCCGCCCTGGCCGAGGCGCTGCATATGGGCCTGCCCGAAGTCATTGACGCCCTTCTGGCCGACGGGACACCGTTCGAGGCCCACGACGGCGACGACTGGAAGATCGAGGGCAGCGCCGTCAACGGCACGGCCTGGCTCAGGCTGTCGCCTGTGGCGCGGACGGTGTCGCAGGCTGACATCCAGAGCGTGGCGCAGGACGTGGTGCAGGACGGGAGCCCCGGCGAGCACGGTTTCGGGGCCGGGCTGATCGCCGACGCCTCGCCCTCGCCGACCTGGGTCGTGGATCACGACGGCCGGCTGGTCTGGGCCAACAAGGCCTGGCTGGCCGAGGTGAAGTGCGCGACGGTCGAGGCCGCGCGCCAGAGCCAGGTCAGTTTCGACCGGGGCGCCGACCAGCTGGCGGCCGAGGCGGCGCGGGTCGGGACACATCAGGAAGGCTTCCGCTGGACCGCCGGGGACGGCCGTCGCCGGGCCTGGAAGATCCTGGCCGAGCCCCTGTTCTCGGGCGGCGCGGCCGGGCCGGGCGGGCCGGTTCTGGTCTTCGCCATCGACATGACCGAGGCCGAGGAGACGCGGGACACCCTGCGCCGTCACGTCACGGCCCATGACGAGACCCTGAACCATCTGGCCGATGCGGTGGCCATCTTCGGCCCGTCCAAGAAGCTGGCCTTCCACAACATCGCCTTCCAGGTCCTGTTCAACCTGGATCCGGCCTGGCTCAACGAACGGCCGACCCATGCCGAGCTGCTGGACCGGCTGCGTCAGCGCCGGATGCTGCCCGAGGTCATCGACTATGCGGGCTGGAAGGCGCGGGAGCTGGAGTTCTACGAGGCCACCGAGGCGGCGGCCGACGACAGCTGGTCCCTGCCCGACGGGCGGACGCTGAGACTGGTGCGCCAGCCCCATCCCCTGGGCGGGATCCTGCTGCTGTTTTCGGACATCACCGGTGAGCTGTCCCTGCGCAGCCGGTTCAACGCCCAGCTACAGGTGCAGACGGCGACCCTGGACAAGCTGAACGATGCGGTCGCCGTGTTCGGGTCGGACGGGCGGTTGAGGCTGCACAACGAGGCGTTCGAGACCTTCTGGAGCCTGTCGGCCGAGCGGCTGGAGGAGGCCGGGGATTTCGACGCCATCGCCGAACTGTGCAAGACGGCCCTGCCCGACGCGGCCCTGTGGCTGGGGCTGAAGGCGCGGGTGGCCGATCCCGATCCCGAGAGCCGGGTGCCGATCTCGGGCGAGGGGCGGACGACAGACGGGCGGACCGCGGCCTGGCAGACCCGGCCCCTGCCCGACGGCGCCACCCTGGTCGCCTTTTCCGACGTGACGGCCCGGCGCGAGCTGGAACAGGCCCTGGCCCAGCGCGAGGCGGCGCTGAAGGAAAGCCAGGCGCTGAAGCGGGAGTTTGTGGGCTCGGTCAGCTATGAGCTGAGGACGCCGCTCACGACCATCGTCGGCTATTCCGAACTGCTGGAGACCATGGCCGACCTGCCGGAACGCAGCCGCCAGCACGCAGGGGCGATCCGGGTGGCGGCGGCCCAGCTGACCGGCTCGATCGACGACGTCCTGGACATGGCCCAGATCGACGCGGGCGAGATGGAGCTGTCGCTCGGCGACGTCCGGGTGCGCGACCTGTTCGCCGCCGCCGTCGAGAAGCACCGGCCCCGGATCGAGGGCCGGGGCGCGACCCTGAAGGCCGTGGCGGCCGCCAAACTGCCGCCCATCCGGGCCGATGCCCGCCGTCTGGCCCAGGCGATCGACCACCTGCTGGACAATGCCGGGCGGTCGGTGTCGGAGGGCGGGGCGGTCAGTCTGAGGGCCGAGGCCAATGCGTCGGAACTACGGATCCGGGTCGAGGATACGGGCCGGGGCATCCCCTATCACCTGCAGGCCCATGTGTTCGACCGGTTCGTGAAGCGCGAACGGGGCGGGCCGGGTGTGGGTCTGGCTCTCGTGAAGGCCCTGGTCGAACTGCACGGCGGCTGGGCCGAGGTGGAAAGCGAGCCGGGCAAGGGCGCCGCCTTCATCCTGCACCTGCCGCTGGAGGCCGACAGCGGGGCGGCGGCGCCGGAGTTGGCACTGGGTTAGTGGCGAGTCTCGAGTGGCGAGTGACGAGCTGTCCGATCCCGGGTTTTGACAGCGTGACCCGCGCTCACTAACCACTCGCCACTCGCCACTCGCCACTCGCCACTCGCCACCGGAGGCCAGCATGGCCGACAAGCTTCTCAAGACCGCCCTGATCTATGATTTCGACGGGACCCTGGCGCGGGGGAATATGCAGGAGGTGACCTTCATCCCCTCGGTCGGCATGGATATCGGCGACTTCTGGGGCGAGGCGGACCGGCTGACCCGGTCGGCCGACGGCGACAACATCCTGATGTATATGCAGCTGATGTTGCAGCGGGCGCGGCAGAACGACCGGCCGATCACGAGGAAGCTGCTGGCCGAACACGGCGAGGACGTGAAGCTGTTCGACGGGCTGAAGTCGGACCTGACCGGCAAGGGCTGGTTCGAGCGGATCGACGCCATCGGCGCGAAATACGGGCTGGAGATCGAGCACTACATCATCTCCGCCGGGCTCGAGGAGATGATCGACGGCTGTCCGATCCGGGACGCCTTCCACCACGTCTTCGCGTCGAAATTCGCCTATGACGACCACGGGACGGCGATCTGGCCGGCGGTGGGGGTCAACTACACGACCAAGACCCAGTACCTGTTCCGGATCAACAAGGGCGTCCTGAACCACTGGGACCACGAGCGGATCAACCGGTTCACGGCGGACGAGGACCGGGCGATTCCGTTCGAGCGGATGATCTTCCTCGGCGACGGTGACACCGACGTCCCGACCATGAAGATGATGCACACCAAGGGCGGCTTCTCGATCGCCGTCTATGATCCCCGGAACTCCGAGAAGGATCAGAAGAAGATCTATTCCCTGATCTCCGAGGACCGGGTCAATTTCGTCGCCGCCGCCGACTATCGCGAGGGCCAGCCGCTGGACCTGATCGTCAAAGGGCTGATCGGGCGGATCGCGATCACTGCGGGGACCATGAAAGACATTGACTAGGGTCGGGAACCCACGCGACGCGGTCGCTCGCTGCTTGAGTGACGGCCTGTTTCGCTAAATGGTCAGCGGCCCCCCGCCCGGATCCAGGCCTCGCGGGCCGGGAGGAGGCGGGAGGGGACAAGGCCGCACAGGGGCGACTGGCCCTTCAGCGTGAGACCGGCCTCGACGCCCTTTCGCCACACGACATCGGCCTCGGTGGCCAGACCGGCGACGATGTCCACGACGGTGACCTGCGACGGCAGGGCGAGCTGGCGGTCGGTGCGGATCTTCAGACCTCCCGGAGAGGTGTCGACGATGACACAGGCCAGTTCGAGCCCGGGCGCGACGACGACGGCGCGTGCGTTCGCCGGCATGCGGGGCTGGAGGCGGCGGTCGGTCGGTTGGGTCAAGGCCACGGTGCTCAACGCGCGGCGAGCGGTTCAGGGGGCGCCGGGGCTCCGGATGCGCCGTACCGCGCGCCCTTCGTCCAGGTCAGCCACGACGTCCGCCGCGACGCCGCCCGCCAGCATATGGCGCGAAATCCGTTCGAAATGCTGAACGAAACGGGCCAGTTCGGCGCGTCGGGCGACGGAGACGGGGGAGCCGGTCAGGGCGGCCTCCTGTTCGGTGCGCCAGTCGAGCACGGGATCGAAGGCGGGCGCCCGGAGGAACAGCAGGGCGTCGAAGGTCGCGAACAGACGGGCGTAGTCGCTGTCCAGTCTATCATTGATCTCGCGCCGCCAGAGACCGTCCGGGTCGTCCTCGCGCTCGAGCGCGTTGACGGGGACGGCCAGGGCGGCCTCGTTCTGCGGGGTCGCGCCGAGACACCAGCCTTCCAGCAGGACGGCGCGGGGGCAGCCCTCGAACACCGGCCCTTCGCCGCCCGAGCTCCGGTCGTCGGCGATCTTGTCGAAGGCGGGCAGGGGGGTGCGGTCGCCGGGCGCGGCGGCGCGCAGGCGGTTCAGGGTCCCGTCCAGCAGGCTGAGGTCGTGAGTCCCGGGCGGGCCACGCACGGCGAACAGCGGATGGCGGCGGGCGGCGAGGCCGGCGCGTTCGGCCTTCGTCAGATAGACGTCGTCGAGCGACAGGGTCGCACAGGACAGGGTTCGGGCCGCCTCGGCCGCCAGGGTGCTCTTGCCGGAGCCCTGCGCGCCCGCGATGGCGATCCGGGGGACGTGGCCCGGCCGTTCGTGGCGGCGGATCAGGTGGTCCACGGCCCGGATCAGCCGTGGGTCAACCATCGATCAGTGCTGGTTGGCCGGCAGGCGGACGATCAGGCCGTCGAGCGCGTCCGAGACCCGGATCTGGCATGACAAGCGCGAGTTGGGCTCCACCTCCTCGGCGAAGTCGAGCATCGACTCCTCCATGGCCGAGGGTTTGCCGGTCGCCTCGCGCCAGGCCTCGTCGACATAGACGTGGCAGGTGGCGCAGGCGCAGGCCCCGCCGCAGTCGGCATCGATGCCCGGCACATTGTTGCGGACGGCGCCCTCCATGACGGAGAGGCCCGACTTGACCTCGACGGCATGTTCGCGGCCGTCGTGCTCGATATAGGTGACCTTGGGCATGGACCGGGATTACGGGCTTGTTTCGGCGTGGGCAAGATCGCCCGAACAGCTTGTCAGGCCGCGATATAGACCCAGGCCGTGAGATCCGAGGCGAGCCGGACCTCGATGCGCCTGTAGTCCCCGGCTTCGTAGAGGTCGGCGGCGGCGAGTTCGGCCCCGGTGATGCGGAAGACCGTGCCGTCAATGCGGTCGGCGGGATCGCCGCCGGGGCGCAGGACCGGATAGTGGGTCAGGCCGCTTTCGGCGATGACCTCGGGGTCGGTGATCTCGATCTCACCGGGGACGAAGCCGGTCAGATGATCGGCCGTCCCCGCGAGGAGACGGCCGAAGACGGCCTGCTGGACCGCCGGATCCTGAAGCGTGCCGTAGGCGAAGAGGAGACTCTCCGCCACGGCCCCGTCTCAGGCCGCCTGCTTCTTCCGGTTCGGGGCGATCATCAGCTTCTTGGTCTCGGCGATGGCCTTGGCCGGGTTCAGGCCCTTGGGGCAGACCTGGGCGCAGTTCATGATCGTGTGGCAGCGATACAGTTTGAACGGGTCCTCGAGGTCGTCGAGCCGCTCCTGGGTCTTGTCGTCGCGGCTGTCGGAGATCCAGCGGTAGGACTGCAGCAGGGCCGCCGGGCCGAGGTACTCGGTCTGGTTCCACCAGTAGCTGGGGCAGGAGGTCGAGCAGCAGGCGCACAGGATGCACTCGTACAGACCGTCGAGCTTCGCCCGGTCCTCAGGGCTCTGCAGGCGCTCGGTGGTCGGGTCGGGATCGTCGGACTGGAGATACGGCTTGATGCTGTCGTACTGGGCGTAGAACAGGGTCAGATCGGTGACGAGATCCTTGACCACCGACTGGTGCGGCAGGGGGCCGATGGCGATGGTCGAGGACGAGCATTCGTCCCAGCCCTTGGTGCAGGCCAGGGTGTTGCGCCCGTCGATATTCATCGAGCAGGAGCCGCAGATGCCCTCGCGGCACGACCGACGGAACGACAGGGTCGGGTCGATCTCGTTCTTTATGTGGATCAGGGCGTCCAGCAGCATCGGGCCGTGGTCGTCGGCCGAGACCTCATAGACGTCCCAGGACGGGTTGGCGTCGACGTTCGGGTCGTAGCGGTAGACCTTGTAGGTCTTGACGTTCTTTGCGCCGGCCGGGGCCTTGTGGACCTTGCCCTTCGTCGGGGCCGAGCCGCGCGGGAGTGTAAGCTGGACCATCTCAGTAAACCCTCGCCTTGGGCTTGATGTACTCGATGTCGCTGGACATCGTGTAGGCGTGCACGGGACGGTAGTCGATCGTCACGCCCTCGCCGGGCTTGCGCCAGGCCAGGGTGTGTTTCATCCACTCCTCGTCGTGACGGTCGGGGAAGTCCTCGCGGGCGTGGGCCCCGCGGCTTTCCTTGCGGTTCGCCGCGCTCTCGATCGTGACCAGGGCCTGATCGATCAGGTTGTCGTATTCCAGAGCCTCGACGAGGTCGGTGTTCCAGATCAGGCCGCGATCGGTGACCTTGATGTCGGCCGAGCGCCTGTGGATGTCGCGCAGCTTGGCGACGCCCTCGTCGAGGGTCTCGCCGGTGCGGAAGACGGCCGCGTCGGACTGCATCGCGTGCTGCATCTCGTTGCGCAGTTTCGCGGTCGGGTTGGCGCCCGAGGCGTAGCGCATCCGGTCGAAGCGGGCGATGTGCGAGGCCGTGGCCGAGGCCGGGGCGGCCGGGACCGGGGCGGCCTTGTCGACGACCTCGCCGGCGCGAAGGCCGGCGGCGCGGCCGAAGACGACCAGGTCGGTCAGGCTGTTCGAGCCCAGGCGGTTGGCGCCGTGGACCGAGACGCAGGCCGCTTCGCCGACGGCCATCAGGCCCGGCACCACGGTGTCGGCATTGTTGCCGACCTTGGTCAGGACCTCGCCGTGATAGTTGGTGGGGATGCCGCCCATATTGTAGTGGACGGTCGGGATGACCGGGATCGGCTCCTTCGTCACATCGACGCCGGCGAAGATCTTGGCGCTCTCGGAGATGCCGGGCAGGCGCTCGTGAAGGATCTTCGGATCG
This sequence comes from Brevundimonas sp., assembly GCF_027484365.1. GTDB lineage: Bacteria > Pseudomonadota > Alphaproteobacteria > Caulobacterales > Caulobacteraceae > Brevundimonas. Next base: position 19,916 of record NZ_JAIXTC010000007.1, read on the forward strand.
AGGTGGTCGAGGTGGAGGAAGATGTGGTCCTTCTTCGGTCCCACGCCGCGGCCCTCACGGATCTCCATGGTCATGGAGCGCGAGACGACGTCGCGCGAGGCCAGGTCCTTGGCCGAGGGGGCGTAGCGTTCCATGAACCGCTCGCCTTCGGAGTTGGTCAGATAGCCGCCCTCGCCGCGCGCCCCCTCGGTGATCAGACAGCCGGAGCCGTAGATGCCGGTCGGGTGGAACTGGACGAACTCCATGTCCTGGAGCGGCAGGCCGGCCCGCAGGACCATGGCGTTGCCGTCGCCAGTGCAGGTGTGGGCCGAGGTGGCCGAGAAATAGGCGCGGCCGTAGCCGCCGGTGGCCAGGATAACGAGCTTGGCGCGGAACTGGTGGATCGTGCCGTCGTCGAGCTTCCAGGCCGTGACGCCCGTGCACGCGCCGTCCTGCATGATCAGGTCGAGGGCGAAATACTCGATGAAGAACTCGCCCTCGCGACGGACCGACTGGCCGTAGAGGGTGTGGAGGATGGCGTGGCCGGTGCGGTCGGCGGCGGCGCAGGTGCGCTGGACCGGGCCCTCGCCGTAGTTCTTCGTCATGCCGCCGAAGGCGCGCTGATAGATCTTGCCCTCGTCGGTGCGGCTGAAGGGCACGCCCCAGTGTTCGAGCTCGTAGACGGCCTTGGGGGCCTCGCGGACCAGGTATTCGATGGCGTCCTGGTCGCCCAGCCAGTCCGACCCCTTGACGGTGTCGTACATGTGCCATTTCCACGAATCCTCGCCCATGTTGCCGAGCGAGGCGGAGATGCCGCCCTGGGCCGCCACGGTATGGGAGCGGGTCGGGAAGACCTTGCTGACGCAGGCGACCTTGAGGCCCTGCTGCGCCGCGCCGAGGGCCGCGCGGAGGCCCGAGCCGCCGGCGCCGACGACGACGACGTCGTATTCGTGATCGACGATTTGATAGTCAGCCATTTTCTCGATCAGATCCCGAAACCGGCGGGAAGCGGCGCCGAACCCAGCGCCAGCCGGACGATGAAGAAGACGCTGGCGGCGGCCAGCGCGAGGAAGATCAGGTTGAGCAGGCCCAGAAGCAGGGCCTTGCTGCCCGGACGGTGGATGTAGTCCTCGACGATCACCTTCCAGGCGAGGCTGGCGAAGCCGAAGAAGACCAGGGCGGTGACGATCAGGAGCCCGGCGTTCAGCCGGCTGGCGAACCACTGCAGGACCACGTCGTATCCGGCGCCGGCCAGGGTGAAGGCGGTCGACAGCAGCCAGACGCCGAGCGGCATCATCAGGGCCAGCAGGATCTTTTCCAGGGTCCATTCCCCGGCGCCGTGGCGCTCGGAGACCCGGACGCCGTTCTTGTACTGGGTGTGAGCGCTCACAGCGAAACCCTCCCGGTGGCGAACAGGGCGACCCAGAACAGGATCGCCAGGGGAACGGGGCCGTAGACGGCGATCGCAGACAGCAGATTGGCCGGCTTGATCGTCAGGGCGCGGCCGGCGTCATTGATCAGGTGGCGTCCGCCGTTCAGCAGGAAGGAGAACAGCACGACCGTCAGGCCGAAGCCGACGAACAGGCCCAGGGGCGAGCCGGCGAGACCAGACGCGGCGGCGTAAGCCTCCGGCCCGAACGCCGCGGCGGCGAGCCAGGCGACCCCGAAGATCGCGCCGACGCTGGCCGCACCGATGGTGACGCGGAACAGGATCGAGGCCGTCATGGTGATATGCCAGCGCCAGGTCTGCAGATGCGGAGACAGGGGGCGGGGGCGGCCGTTGGGCTGGGTGACGAAACGACCGGTCTGGTCGTCGGCCGCGTCGCCGGTAGGGTTCGACATGCGAATAGTTCTCAAAAAGCTGAGACGGATCAAGGCGTCAAGCGCGATTGCGCATGGCTTTACGGACGGTCGCGGGCCGGTGTCAACGCGAGGGTGCACTGCAAAACAGGCGAATGGTCGCGCCCGTCCCGAAGCGTGCGGAACCGATCACGATTTCGCGTGCCGCAGGTAAACCCTAGTCAGGGCCGCCGCGAAACGACACTCTGGCGACCATGTTCGTTTTCTCACTGATTTCGCTCGCCGTTTCGTCCGCGACCGCACCGGGGCAGTCGTCGCCCGTGCCCTATACGGCCCAGGTCTATCAGGCTCCGGTGGTGCGCCCTTTCGAGCCGCCGTCGAATTTCGGGCGGGTGACCGAAGAAGGCGACGGCGGGGGCGACACCCGGCTGCGCGTCATCACGGCCCCGGTCTCGGTGGAGGCCTACCGCCGCAGCTACGAGCATGCCCCGTCACGGGCGGACAACGCCTATGACGCCGGCGTCGACAACGCCGAGCGCACCATGGACGCCCGGATGGGGCCGCTGGACGGGCGCTGGCGGCTGAAGGACGGCGAGGGCCGGACCCTGATGACCCTGTCCCTGATGGATCAGGGCGAGTCGAAGCCGCTGGAGGGCGCCTATCGCACCGCCGGTGCCGAGGCCGAGGTCGGTCCCCTGACGGCGGCGGAACGGTCGGCGGGCCTTCTGGTGCTCGATCTGTACGGCGGCAGGCTGGCGCTGCGGGCCTCCGGCGAAGGCTGGAGCGGGACCCTGGTCCAGGACGGTCGCGAACGGGCGGTTACTCTGGTTCGCTGACCCGGACCCTATCCGAGATCGATCAGATCCAGCGCGCCGGCTCTCGCCGCCGGATCGCAGGCCAGGGCCGAGCCCCGTCCCCAGACCGGATCGGGCCACAGGCCGTCGTCGCGGCGACGGCCGACCACATGGACATGCAGCTGGGCCGTGACATTGCCGAGGGCGGCGACGTTGAGCTTGTCGACCGGCCTTCCCGCCGCTTCGCCCAGGGCGCGGACGATCTTTCCGGCGCGGATCGTCTCATCCATCAGGACGGCGCGGTCGGAGACCGACAGATGCTCCAGCTCCGTCGCACCCGCGACCCGTGGAATCAGGATCAGCCAGGGGAAACGGGCGTCGTCCTGAAACCGGACATGGCACAGGGGCCAGTCGGCGGCGAAGACGGACCCGGCCGCGAAGGCCGGGTCAACGACGAAGGCCGCCACTAGTTGAGGCCGTAGACCACGCAGGCCTGGTCGGTCAGGACCTGGAGCGGCGGCTGCAAGGCCAGGCGCGCGGCCTCGATCTGGGCCTCCGAGGGGGCCTCGCCCGGGGCTGCGGGCGGCGGCGGGGGCGGGGGTGGAGGCGGCGGGGCCATCGCCATCACGCGGCTGCCCGTGACGACATAGTCGTCGACCGTCGTCGCTTGCGACACACCGGAACCATAGGACGGCCAGCCCGCCAGCACGTCGGTCTGACAGGCGCGGCCCGTAGGATCGATCACCCGCACCGGGCCGAGAGTCGCCCCGGCGCCCTCGGTGGCCGCCTCGGCCCGGGCGCGGGCGTCGCGCATGGCCGCCGCGGCGAGGTTGGACCTGGCGACATTGTCGGGCTCGAGGCTGAAATAGACCTGGCTGATCGCGTTGGGCTGGGAGGCGACCACGGTGGCGTAGATCCGCTCAAGCTGGCGGACGTCGCGAACGGTCAGGCTGACCGTCGCCTGGGCCTGATAGCGTTCGATGCGGTCGGCGCGGGTGTTGTCGCGCAGGATGCCGTTCTCGTCGCGATACTGGTCGTACAGGGGCTGGGTGGTGAGGCTGGTCTCGACGCGGACGGTTTCAACGCCATAGGCCGCCAGGGTCTGTGACAGGGCGCGGACCTGGTCGGCGGCCTTGCGCGAGGCGTCGGCGACGCTGCGATCCACGGTCTGGAACGTGGCCGAAAAGCCGGCGCGGTTGGCCTGAAGCTCGACCCGCACATAGCCGATCGAGGCGATCACCGGATCACGCATCCACCAGGGAGCGGGGACATATTGCTGGCCGATAGTGGCGGGGGGCGTCTGGGCGAGCGCCGGCGATGCGGCGACGGCGGAAAGCAGAAGGGCGGCGAGGACGGGACGCATGGTGGGAACTCCGTTTTGTTGCCTGACCCGAAGCCTTGCAGCCCCGCCTCGCCGGGTCTAGACCGCCCGCCGACGATTTCTTGATATCGCAACTGCTCACAACCGGCCTCAAGCAGCGCTCAGCGCGAAAGGCCAAGAAGGAATGCTCATGGCTCGCGCGAAAATCGCCCTCATCGGCGCCGGTATGATCGGCGGCACCCTGGCCCATGTGGCCGCACGCGAAGCCCTGGGCGACGTGATCCTGTTCGACATCGCCGAGGGCACGCCGCAGGGCAAGGCGCTCGACATCGCCGAGGCCACCGCCGTGTTCGGCTCGTCCGTCTCGCTGAAGGGCGCCAACGACTACGCCGCCATCGCGGGCGCGGACGTCTGCATCGTCACCGCCGGCGTGCCCCGCAAGGACGGCATGAGCCGCGACGACCTGGTCTCCATCAACCTCAAGGTCATGAAGGCCGTCGGCGAGGGCATCAAGGCCCACGCCCCCAACGCCTTCGTCATCTGCATTACCAACCCGCTCGACGCCATGGTCTGGGCCCTGCAGAAGTTTTCGGGCCTCCCGCACGAGAAGGTCGTCGGCATGGCCGGCGTGCTCGACTCGGCCCGCTTCGCCTATTTCCTGTCGGAAAAGACCGGCGTCTCGGTGCAGGACATCCACGCCTGGACCCTGGGCGGCCACGGCGACGACATGGTGCCGATGGTGCGCCACTCGACCCTCGGCGGCCTGCCCCTGCCCGACGCCGTCGCCGCCGGCTTCCTGTCGCAGGCCGACCTCGACGCCATCGTCACCCGCACCCGCAAGGGCGGCGGCGAGATCGTGGCCCTGCTGAAGACCGGCTCGGCCTTCTACGCCCCGGCCGAGAGCGCCATCGCCATGGCCAAGTCCTATCTGCTGGACCAGAAGCGCGTCCTGCCCTGCGCCGTCTGGCTGTCGGGCGAATACGGCCTCAAGGACCTCTATGTCGGCGTGCCCGCCCTGATCGGCGCCGCCGGTGTCGAGAAGGTCGTCGAGTTCACCACCAATGACGAAGAGAAGGCTATGTTCGAGAAGTCGGTCGCCTCGGTCCAGAGCCTGCTGCAGGCCTGCAAGGACATTGATTCCTCGCTGGCATAAGAGCGCTACCGCTCGCTGTTCCGGTCTCCTCCCCGTTCGCCGCTTGGCGAATGGGGGGGTGGCGCGGCGCTTCTTCGGCGCCGTGACGGAGGGGGCGAGGCGACGTGTGGTGTGAAGGGCGCGGGTCGGTGAGACCGGGTCGCCCCCTCCGTCAGCTCGCGAAGGGCTCGCTGCCACCTCCCCATCGCTGCGCGACAGGGAGGAGACATATTGAACGGGCCGCGGAGTGATCCGCGGCCCTTTTCTATTGCGCGGGAGCCGCCGTCGCCGGCTGTTCCGTCGTGACGGTGCGGCCGAGGTCCATGGAGAGGCTGCGCCAGACCTGGATGGGGTCGTCGAGCTGTTCGGGGCCGGCGCCCGCGCTGAGCAGGACGTCGTACTGGGCCACGGCCTGGGGGGCGCCGCCCTCGTCCTCGGGCAGGGCATGGAAGGCCTTCACGAAGCGGCGGGCGCCGTTCCAGCGCGAGACGATGTCCGGCGTGGCGTTGGCCCCTGAGAAGACGGCCGTGAACTGGACGTCCGGGCAGCGGCCGTCGGTGCAGGAGAACAGGGTCATGACCCAGCGCAGGGGGCCGTCCTCGACGCGCAGATAGATCCGGTCGTTGTTGCTCTGGGGCGGGGCCACGACGAGGCCGGCGGCGGTCAGGCGACCGGTGATCTCGGCCACCGTCAGGCCGCTCCAGCGGGCGGGGGCGGCCTGTGCGGCCGGCGCGGTCTGGGCGAAGGCCGGGGCGGCGAGCGCCACGAGGGCGGCGGCGAGGGCGATGGATTTCATGATCGGCTTCCGTTGAGAGGCTCAGCCTAGCGGAATTTGCGGCGAACCGAGGGCTGTCAGTCCGCGTGGGCGGCCGCCTCCAGCCAGGACTGGCTGGACATTTCGTTGAGGCGCGAGACCGTGCGTTCGAACTCGAAGGCGCCGTCCCCGGCCGGATAGAGCTGTTCCGGCGCACCTGCGGCGAGGGCGACCAGCCGGGTCTTCGCCTCGTACAGGGCATCGATCAGGGTGACGAACCGACGCGCCGCCTGGCGATTGTCGGGCGTCAGCAGCGGTACGCCGTCAAGGAACAGGGTGTGGAACCGGGCGGCGACGGCCAGATAGTCCTGGGGGCCCAGGGGCCGGTCGCACAGGTCGGCGAAGGTCGCGCGGGCCAGACCTCCGGCGGTCCGGTCGATGACCACGTCGCGGCCCAGGACCGCCAGATGGGCCGGGCATTCGGGCATGTCGCCCTTCAGGTCGGTCCAGAGCTGTTCGAAGCCCTCGCGCCGGGCGCCGCCCTCTCCGTTGTACCAGACGCGCGAGGCCCGGATCCGGTCTAGGCGCCAGTCGCGGGCGCCGGTCAGCTCCAGAACCTGGCAGCGCTCCTTGAGGCGTTCGATGAAGGGCAGGAAGAGCTGGCGGTTGATGCCGTCCTTGTAGAGGGCGTCCGGAGCGCGGTTGGAGGTGATGCAGACCACGACCTTGCGCTCGAACAGGGCGTCGAACAGCCGGCCCAGGATCATGGCGTCGGCGATGTCGGTGACCTGGAGCTCGTCGAAGCACAGCAGCCGGGCCTCCGAGGCGATCAGGGCGGCGACCGGTTCGATGGGGTCGTCGCCCCTGTGGGTTCCGAACGCGGCCTGACGGGCCTTCCGGTCGCCCTCGCGCCACTGGCGGATCAGGTCGTGGACCCGGGCCATGAAGGCGTGGAAATGGGCGCGGGTCTTCCGCGGCTCGGGCGCCAGGGCGAAGAAGAGGTCCATCAGGATGGACTTGCCGCGTCCCGGCGGACCCCAGAGGTAGAGGCCGCGCACCTCGGGCAGGGCGCCGAACAGGCCGCGCTTGCCGAGGTCCCGTTCCAGCCGGCCGAGGGCCTCGATCGCGGATTGCTGGGCCGGATCTGCGGTCAGCAGGCCCGTCTTCAGACGATCGGCATAAGCGCGGGCGATGTGTGACGGCATGGAACTGGGGCATAAACGGCCTGCCCGAGCCTGAAAAGCGGTTGCTTCGCACACGCGAAGGCCTAATTGCGAAGTCAGGAGATAAACTCTCCTAACCTCCCCACCAAAATCGCGCTCAAGCAGCGAGGCTCCACGAGCCGAGCGTCAGCGCGTCCGAAGGACTGAAGAAGATGGGCTATTCCGTCGCCATCGTGGGCGCCACCGGCAATGTCGGGCGCGAAATGCTGACCATTCTGGAGGAACTGGAGTTCCCCGTTTCGGAAATGCACGCGGTGGCTTCGCGAAAATCCAAGGGCATGGACGTCGCCTGGGGCGACAAGACCATCAAATGCCAGGACATCGAGAGCTTCGACTTCTCGCAGGTCGACATCGTCCTGATGTCGGCCGGCGGGGACGTGTCGCGCGCCTGGTCCGAGAAGATCGGCAAGCTGGGCCCGATCGTGATCGACAACTCCTCGGCCTTCCGCAAGGACCCGGACGTGCCCCTGATCGTGCCCGAGGTGAACCCGGATGCGATCAAGCTGGCGTCGAAGAAGAACATCATCGCCAACCCGAACTGCTCGACGGCCCAGCTGGTCGTGGCGCTGAAGCCGCTGCATGACGCCGCCAAGGCCAAGCGGGTGGTGGTCTCGACCTATCAATCCGTGTCGGGCGCCGGCAAGGAAGGCATGGATGAGCTGTGGAACCAGACCAAGGCCATCTACGGCCTGGGCGACGCCAAGCCGAAGAAATTCCCCAAACAGATCGCCTTCAACGTCATCCCCTTCATCGGGTCCTTCAACGAGGACGGCTATACCGACGAAGAGCAGAAGATGTGGGACGAGACCCACAAGATGCTGGACCCGAACATCAAGCTGACGGTCACCTGCGTCCGCGTGCCGGTCTTCGTCGGCCATTCGGAAGCCGTGACGGTCGAGTTCGAACGCCCCATCAGCCCCGACGAGGCGCGCGCCATCCTGCGCGAGGCGCCGGGCATCCTGGTGATCGATAAGCAGGAGCACGACGGCTATATCACGCCCGTCGATGCGGCCGGCGAGCACGCCGTCTATGTCTCGCGCATCCGCAAGGATCATACGGTCGAGAACGGCCTGGTCTTCTGGGTGGTGTCGGACAACCTGCGCAAGGGCGCGGCCCTGAACGCGGTCCAGATCGCCCAGCTGCTGGACGAGACGGGAACGATCAAGCCGAAGAGCGGGTACCGCACCCTGACGGTCTAGGGCCTTGGCGCCGCCGACCCCCACCCGCGCCGCCTTCCTGTCGGCGGTGGGCTGCTATGTGATGTGGGGGTTCATGCCCCTGCTGTTCATGGGGCAGGCGGCGCTGGGCTTTTCCGCGCCGGAGATCCTGTCGCACCGCGCCCTGTGGTCGGTGCTGTTCGCGGGCGGGCTGGTGCTGCTGGCCGGCCAGTCGAAACAGGTGCGGGCCGTGCTGGGCCAGCCGGGGACCCTGGCCTGGCTGGCGCTGGCGACCGTGCTGATCGCGGTGAACTGGGGCCTCTATGTCTGGGCCACCACCCACCATGCGACGCTGGAAGCGAGCCTCGGCTACTATATCAACCCCCTGCTCAACATGATCGTGGGGCTGTGGCTGTTCCGCGAGAAGATCGACCGCTGGGGCTGGGTCGCCATCGGCCTGGCCGCGGTGGGGGTCCTGTTCCAGGCCCTGGCGCTGGGCCGGCCGCCGTGGATCTCCATCGCCCTGGCGCTCAGCTTCGGGGCCTATGGGGTGATCAAGAAGCGGATCCCGGTCGACGCCCAGGCCGGGCTGTTCATCGAATGCCTGTTGCTGCTGCCGTTCGGCCTGGCCTTCGTGATCTGGCTGCAGGCGCACGGCCTGGGGCACGGGTTCGCGACCCTGGAAGGGTTCGGCTGGGCCCTGCTGAACGGGCCGGCGACGGTGTTTCCGCTGGTGCTTTTTGCATGGGCGGCGCGGCGCATGCCCCTTTCGACCATGGGGTTCATCCAGTTCCTGGCCCCGACCCTGCAATTCTGCGTCGGGCTGGCGACCGGGGAACTGTTCACCCCGCTACGGGCCGTATCGTTCGCCTTCATCTGGCTGGGTGCCGGGGTGTTCGCGGCGGCGGCCCTGTTCCGGGCGCGGGCGGCGCGGCGGGCGATGGCGGAGACCGCGCAACCGGTCTAGCCTTTCGGCCATGGCCGAGCTGTCAAAGAGCCGCAAACGCTGGATCCTTATCGCCACGGTGCTGGGGTCCAGCCTGACCTTCATCGACGGCTCGGCCCTCGGTGTCGCCCTGCCCGCGATCCAGCGCGATCTCGGGGCGGGACCGGCGGCGGCCCAGTGGATCTCCAACGCCTATCTGCTGACGCTCGGGGCCCTGGTCCTGATCGGCGGGGCCGCCGGGGACCGGTTCGGGCGCCGGCGCGTCTTCCTGATCGGCGTCGTCGTCTTCGCCCTGTCGTCCATCGCCTGCGGACTGGCGCCCGACGCGCAACTGTTGATCGCCGGGCGCGCCGCGCAGGGGATCGGCGCGGCCCTGCTGACCCCGGGCGCCCTGGCCCTGATCGGGGCGACCTTTCCCCAGGACGAGCGGGGCGCGGCCTTCGGGGCCTGGGCCGGCGCCGGAGCCCTGTTCGGCATGGTCGGGCCGCTGGTCGGCGGCTGGCTGGCGGATCATGCCGACTGGCGCTTCATCTTCTGGATCAATGTCCCCCTCGCCGCGCTCACGGTCGTCGTGGCGCTGAGGGCCGTGCCGGAGAGCCGGGACGAGACGGCGAAGGGGCTGGATTGGCTCGGGGCCCTGCTGGCGGTGAGCGGGCTCACGGCCCTGACCGGCGCCCTGACGGCGGCGCCCGATCTGGGCTGGACCCATGCCGGAGTGACCGGCGGGCTCGTCGGCGGGGTCGTTCTGCTGGCCGGCTTCCTGTGGGCCGAGGCCAGGGAGGCGCATCCGATGATGCCGCTCGGCCTGTTCCGGTCGCCTGTCTTCAGCGGAATCAACCTTCTGACCCTGCTCCTCTATTTCGCGCTGAGCGGCGCGATGTTCTTCCTGCCGTTCGAGCTGATCCGGGTGCACGGCTGGTCGGCGACGGGGGCGGGCTCGGCCATGCTGCCGTTCGCGGCCGTGATGGGGCTGTTCTCGGGCGCGGCCGGGACGCTGGCGGACCGGTTCGGGGCGAAGTTGTCGCTGAGCGTCGGGCCGGTGCTGACGGGGATCGGGCTGGGACTGCTGGCCCTGATGCCGCCGGACGCGGGCTATGTCGCGGGACCGCTTGCGGGGATGACGGTGATTGCCGTGGGCATGACCCTGGCGGTCGGGCCGCTGACGGCGGCGGTCATGGGGGCGGTCAAGGAGGGGCACACGGGCGTGGCCTCGGGCGTCAACAACGCCGTGGCGCGGATCGCAGGACTTCTGGCCATCGCCCTGCTGGGCGTGTTGCTTTCGGCGGTGTTCGTTTCAGGGATCGAATCGCCGGATGCGCGGACTCAGCTCGGGGCGGTGATGGCGGGCGAGGGCGACCTGTCCGCCGGCGCGGTCTCCGCCTTCCACAAGGCCTTCCAGGTGGTGATGGTCGCCTGCGGCGCCTGCGCCATCCTCGGCGGGGTCATCGGCCTCCTGACCGCGCCCGGCCGGGTTCAGAAGACCGAGTAGAGGGCCTCGATCAATCGTTGCGCCCGCGGGTCGCCGATCAGATAGGGCGACTGGCGGGTCATGGCGTAGGCGGCCGAGAGCTTCACGGCCGGATCGGCCATGACGCAGCTGCCGCCCCAGCCGCAGTGGCCGAGGGCCTCCGGGTTGGGACCGAAGATGTTCAGGCCTTCGTTGCGCATCAGGCCGGCTGCCCAGGTGATGTCGTAGGGCAGGACCTTGTCTGGACCCGAGATGCGCGGCTTCGTCGCCTCGGCGAGGACGGTCGGTGAGAGAATGGTCTGACCGTCCAGCCGGCCCTCGTCGGCGAAGACCCCCATGGCGCGGGCCAGGGACAGGGCCGTGCCGTGCAGGTTGGCCGACGGGATCTCGATCGAGCGCCATTCGGCCGAGCCGCGCCCGCCGGGGGCCGAGCCCCGGTCGAGGAAGGCGGCGGTCTTGATGGCGTCGATGGGGCCGAGGTCCGGCGCCTTCGACGGCTTCTTCAGGGCCGCGACCCGGTCGTGCTCGGCCTCGGGCAGGCCGATCCAGAGGTCGAGATCGAAGGGCGCGGCGAAATCCTGACGCAGGGCCTGGCCCATCGTCCGGCCGTCGGCGAGACGATGGACCTCGTTGGCGAGGAAGCCGACGGTGACGGGGTGGTAGCCCGAGGCGGTTCCCGGCGGCCACATCGGGGCCTGGGCGGCGAGCCGGTCCAGCACCGCGCCCTGGTCGAACCAGATGGCGGGGTCGACGGGCTGGTCGAAGCCGGGCAGGCCGTCCTGGTGCGACAGCAGCTGGGCGACGGTGACCCCGGCCTTGCCGTTGGCGCCATAGGCCGGCCACAGGTGGGCGACCTTCTCCTCATAGGCCAGTTTGCCGCGCTGGACGGCCGAGGCCATCAGCAGGGCCATGATCGCCTTGCCCGACGAGAAGACGGGCACGAGCGTCCGGTCGGTGAAGGGAGTCTGTTCGCGTGGATCGGCGAGCCCGGCCCACAGGTCGATGACCGTCTCGCCGGCGATGACGACCGAGAAGCGGGCCGCCTGTTCGTTCAGCCCGTCGGGGGCGTCGGTGAAGTTGGCGGCGAAGGCGTCCTTCACGGCGTGGAAACGGGGCGGGCAGACGCCGGAGATCTCGGGAGCGGGAATCGTCATGCCGGGCTCTTAGCCGGGGTTTGCGACGCGAGCCACCGCTGGACGCCCCTGGCCGCGACGACGCCTGAGGCGAGGCTGGCCTGCAACAGATAGCCGCCGGTGGGGGCCTCCCAGTCGATCATCTCTCCGGCGACGAAAACGCCCGGCCGGGCGGTCAGCATCAATGATGGATTCAGCGCCTCGAAACCCACGCCTCCCGCCGTGGAGATGGCGCGGTCCAGCCCCTGGATGCCGGTCAGCTTCAGCCGGACGGCCTTGATCCGCTTCGCCAGCTTCTCGACGCCCGGCGGGATATCGCCGATCTCGCGTAACAGGGCGACGGCGACCGGAGACAGGCTGCCGGCCTTGCGCAGATGGTTGGTCATACTGTCCTTGCCGCGGGGGCGGGACAGGCGTTCGGCCAGGGCGGCCTCGGTCAAGTCGGGACGGAGGTCGACGACCAGGGTCGCGGACCCCTCTGCGGCGATGGCGGCGCGCAGGGCCGACGACAGGGCGTAGATCGCCCCGCCCTCGACGCCGTAGCGGGTGACCACCATCTCGCCGCGCACCGTCTGGTCGCCGAACGTCAGGGTGGCGGGTTTCAGCACCTGACCCGCGAACCGCGCGATCAGGATGTCGGACCAGACGACGTCGAACCCGGCGTTGGCCGGGACCAGGGGGGAGACGGCGACGCCTTCGCCTTCGAGAACCGGGACCCAGAGACCGTCGGAGCCGAGCCGGGGCCAGCTCGCGCCGCCCATGGCGAGGACGGTGGCGGCCGGATGCTCGATCCGCTCGCCGTCCGGGGTGTCGAAGGTCAGGGCTCCGTCGCGCCAGCCAGTCCATCGGGAGCGGGTGCGGATCTCGACGCTGAGTTCGTTCAGCCGGGCCAGCCAGGCGCGCAACAGGGGCGAGGCCTTCATGGCGCGGGGGAAGACCCGGCCGCTGGAGCCGACGAAGGTCGGCTGGCCGAGGCCGTGCGCCCATTCGGTCAGGTCATCGGGGGAAAAGGCGTCCAGCCAGTCGGAGACCGGTCCTGCCGCCCCGGCGTAGCGCGCGAGGAAGGCCTCCTGGGCCTCCGTATGGGTCAGATTCAGCCCGCCGCGACCGGCCATCAGGAATTTGCGCCCCACCGAGGGCATGCGGTCGTGGACGACGACGCGGGCGCCGGCCTGCGCCAGGGTCTCGGCGGCCATCAGACCTGAGGGTCCGGCCCCGATGATGTGGACGGCGTGGTCGGTAGGATCGGTCATCGGCGCTCCTTAGCCCGGCAAGCCTTGCGGAGGAACGTCCGTGTCCCGCATACGCTTGGACGATCATGAGCGTCGCCTTCACGCGCGAGGAGGATCTGGAGGCCACGGCCGCCGATCTGCCCGACCGCCCCATCTCCCCGCACCCGAATCTGGTGACGCCGGCCGGCCTCGCCGCCATCGAGGACGCCCTGGCGTCCGCGCGCGCCGCCTATGCGAGCGCCCAGGCGTCCGGATCGATCGAGGCGGACCGGACGGCGATGGCGCGGGCGACGCGGGACCTGCGCTACTGGTCTGCGCGGCGGGCCACGGCCCAGCTGGTCGAGACCGGGGCCGACGGCCGGGTGCGTTTCGGCGGCTCGGTCACCATCGCGCGGGACGACGGCCGCACCCAGACCTGGCGGATTGTCGGCGAGGACGAGGCCGACCCGGCCAACGGCTCGGTCAGCCATGTCTCGCCCCTGACCCGCGCCCTGATCGGCAAGGGCGTCGGCGACGAGGCCATGGTGGCCGGACAGTCCGTGGAAATCATCGCGGTGGACTGAAAGGCCGGTCCACCCCACATTGGGCGGGACAAGCGCCACCGGGCGCTCAAGCAGCGAGCCTCCGCGAGGCGAGCGATAGCGCACTGAAGAAGGACCTCAATGGCCAGAAAACCGAACTACGGCTTCGAACGGATGGAACGCGACAAGGCGGACGCCGAGAAGGCCGCCCGCAAGGCCGCCGCCAAGCTGGCGAAGAAGGAAGCGAAGGCCCGGGGCGAGGACGTCGACCACCCCGACTGGCAACCGCCGGAAGACGAAACCGTCTAGGACTCCCGGGGTCGGACGGCCGTCGCGCCCTGGTCGCCGCGCGGGCGGCCGGGGGCGGGTCTCCGCTGGTCTACGTTCCTAATGACCAAGGGATGAAGGCCGTTCAGGCGAATTCCGCCTCGAGGTCAGACAGGCGCGCCGCCTGGTCCTCGGCAATCAGGGCGTTCAGCAACGGATCGAGGTCGCCTTCCATGATCTGGGGCAGGCTGTGCAGGGTCAGGTTGATGCGGTGGTCGCTGACCCGGCCCTGGGGGTAGTTGTAGGTGCGGATCCGTTCCGACCGGTCGCCTGAGCCGACCTGGGACTTGCGGGTGTCGGACCGGGCCTGATCCTTCATCTGGCGCTGCATGTCATAGAGGCGGACGCGCAGGTTCTTCATCGCCTTGTCGCGGTTCACGTGCTGGGACTTCTCCGAGGAGGTCACCACGATCCCGGAGGGGAAGTGGGTGATGCGCACGGCGGAATCGGTCTTGTTGACGTGCTGGCCGCCCGCGCCCGAGGCGCGGAAGGTGTCGATGCGGATGTCCTTGTCGTGGATCTCGATCTCGACGTCCTCGACCTCGGGCAGGACGGCGACCGTGGCGGCCGAGGTATGGATGCGGCCCTGCGTCTCCGTGGCCGGGACGCGCTGCACCCGATGGACGCCGCTCTCGAACTTCAGCCGGCCGAAGACGCCGTCGCCGGTGACCGTGGCGATGATCTCCTTGTAGCCGCCGGCGTCGCCCTCGGTGGCCGAGTCGAGCTCGACCCGCCAGCCGCGCGAGGAGGCGTAGCGCGAATACATGCGGAACAGGTCTCCGGCGAAGATGGCGGCCTCGTCCCCGCCGGTGCCGGCGCGGACTTCCAGCACGGCCGAGGCGTTCTCGTCGGCGTCGCGCGGGGCCAGTAGCAGGGCCACATCGCGCTCCATGTCCGGAAGTCGGGCGTTCAGGGCCTCCAGCTCGTCGGCCGCCATGGCGGCCATCTCGGGGTCCTCGGCCATGGCCTGGAGGTCCTCGATCTCGGCGCGGGACTTCGCCAGGGCCATGACGGCGTCGGCGACCGGCTTCATCTCGGCGTGCTCCTTTGACAGGCGCACGATCTCCTGACCGTCGGTGGCCGCGCCCATGCGGGCCTCCACCTGGTGGAAGCGGTCCAGGACCTGGTCGAGCTTGGACTGGGGCAGGCGCAAGGGCGGAACGTCTCGAAAAGCGAAGGGGCGGAGCCTTATCGCGCGGCGGGCGGCCTGTCGATGCGCGGCGCCCGGAGCGTCACGGCGGATAACATCGGCGTCATGGGGCGTTACCCTTCGCCCGCCCATGCATTAGCTCTGCTGCAAACGGCCCGCGCGCCACTCCCCGGCGCGGGTCGAAAGGGGCTGAATGGACACCTTTCTGCTGTTTCTGATCGTGGGCCTGTTCGCCCAGGCGGTCGATGGCGCCCTGGGCATGGCCTACGGGGTGATCTCGTCGTCGGTGCTGCTGGCCTTCGGCGTGCCGCCCGCGACCGCCTCGGCCAGCGTGCACGGGGCGGAGGTCTTCACCACGGCGGCCTCGGCCGGTTCCCACATCTGGCACAGGAATGTGGAGTGGCGGCTGCTTGTCCCCCTGGCCGTCGCGGGCGTGATCGGCGGCGTCCTGGGGGCCTATGTGCTGGCGGGAATCGAGGGCGACGTGATCAAGCCGTTCGTGATCGCCTACCTGGCCCTGATGGGCGGCTACATCCTGTGGCGCGCGACGCGGAACACGCCCGCCCGCCGGATTCGTCCCGCCTGGATCATGGCGCCCCTCGGGGTCGTCGGCGGATTCTTCGACGCCATCGGGGGAGGCGGCTGGGGTCCGACCGTGTCCTCGACCCTCGTCGGGGCGGGGGCAGAGCCCCGCCGCGCCATCGGCACGGCCAACACCGCCGAGTTCTTCGTCACCGTGGCCATCTCGGCGACCTTCGTCTGGGCTCTCGTCACCGGGCACTGGAAGGACGCCGAGGCCCTGACCAACCATGCCTCGGCCGTGGCGGGTCTGGTGGTCGGCGGCCTGCTGGCCGCCCCGTTCGCGGGCTATATCACCCGGATCGTGCCGCAGCGGGCCCTGACCTATGCCGTGGGCGGCCTTCTGCTGGTGCTGGCGACCTGGCAGGGGCTGCAGCTGGGCGGGGTCATTTAAGCGGGCAGTCGCCGCGGGTCGGCTTTTCGCTATTCGGC
Source organism: Brevundimonas sp. (assembly GCF_027484365.1). Classification (GTDB taxonomy): domain Bacteria; phylum Pseudomonadota; class Alphaproteobacteria; order Caulobacterales; family Caulobacteraceae; genus Brevundimonas. The sequence goes on from NZ_JAIXTC010000007.1 coordinate 35,864, forward strand.
GGCTTCGAGGGCCGCCTCGCGGGCCGCGTTCAGTTCGGCCGCCTTGGCCTCGACCAGTTCGACGATCTCGTCGACCATCTTCGCATTGTCGAGTTTGTGGGCGATCTTGCCGTTCAGATAGACCATGCCCGCGCCCTTGCCGCCGCCGGTGAAGCCGACGTCGGTGTAGAGGGCCTCGCCCGGTCCGTTGACGACGCAGCCGATGATCGACAGCGACATCGGGGTGGCGATATGGGCCAGCTTTTCTTCCAGGATGCCCACCGTCTCGATGACGTTGAAGCCCTGACGCGCGCAGGACGGGCAGGCGATGATGTTGACGCCCCGGTGGCGCAGGCCCAGCGACTTGAGGATGTCGAACCCGACCTTGATCTCCTCGACCGGGTCGGCCGCCAGCGAGACGCGGATGGTGTCGCCGATCCCGGCCCACAGCATATTGCCCATGCCGATGGCGGACTTGATCGTGCCGGTGCGCAAGGGGCCCGCCTCGGTGACGCCGAGGTGGAGCGGACAGTCGATGACCTCGGCCAGCTGCTGGTAGGCGGCCACGGTCAGGAAGGGGTCCGACGCCTTCACCGAGATCTTGAACTCGTGGAAGTCGTGGTCCTGAAGGATGCGGGCGTGGTTGAGCGCGCTCTCGACCATGGCGTCGGGGCAGGGCTCGCCGTACTTCTCCAGCAGTTCCTTTTCGAGGGAACCGGCGTTGACGCCGATCCGCATCGAGCAGCCGTGGTCCTTGGCGGCCTGGATGACGTCGCGGACGCGCGACGCATTGCCGATATTGCCCGGATTGATGCGCAGGCAGGCGGCGCCGGCCTCGGCGGCCTCGATGCCGCGTCTGTAGTGGAAATGGATGTCGGCGACGAGCGGGACCTTCGCCTCGCGGGCGATGGTGCGGAAGGCGGCAGTCGAGTCCTCGTCGGGACAGGAGACGCGGACGATGTCGGCCCCGGCCTCCTCCAGCTCGCGGATCTGACCGATCGTCGCACTGGCGTCCGAGGTCGGGGTATTGGTCATCGACTGGACGCTGATCGGGGCGTCGCCGCCGACCGGCACATTGCCCACCATGATCTGGCGAGACTTCCGGCGCTCGATATGGCGCCAGGGACGGATGTGGGAATGGTCAGAGCTCATGACCGGATCAATATAGGCCCGCACAGGAGACAAGGCCATGACGCCGGTTGACGCGTGTCAGCGCGGCGTGACCGTCGTGGCCAGGGTCTCCTGCCCGGTGGAGACCGTCTGCAGCATCGCCGCCTGGGTGGTGGCCGCGGCGCGGGCCGCGGCGGCCTGGGCGGCGAGGGCCTCGGCCTGCATCTGCGCCGTCGTCTGGCGGGCGAGGCCGGCGGCGCGGCTGTTGAGCTGGCTCAGCGGGGTCAGGACGGCCGTCAGGGCGCCGCCGTGTTCGCCGTTCAGATAGATGTCGAAGGCGGTGGGATCGGAGACGTCGATGGTGGCGGCGACGTCGGCGGGGGCGCGCCAGGCCTCTCCGGCCGCCAGCTGGCGCGCGAACAGGACGCGGCCGTCAGCGAGACGGACGACCAGGGCCCCGGCCTTGCGGGCCTGGAGCACGACCTGGGAGGCGGTGGCCGAGGCGCCGTAGATGGCGCCGCGCGGGTTGAAGGCGGCCTGGACCGGCGGGGCGGAGGCGGCCGTGGAGGCGGCCAGGGCGGCGGTGTCGGCCGGGTCGACCCCGGTCAGCTCGGCCTCGAGGCCCGGCGTGATGTAGAGCACCGGCGTGGTCTGGTCGGCCGGCGCCGGCTGGGGCGCACCGACGCGCAGGCCGCTCTGGCCGGGCACATGACCCAGGCTCCAGCTTTCGGGAACCTCGGCGATGTCGGAGGGCTGGGGCGCGCGGATCAGGCTGACACGCTGGAACACGTTCCAGCCGATGACGGCCAGGGCCAGCAGCACGACGGCGCCGATAATGCGGGGCGAGTAGCGACGGACATCCTCGAAGGCCACGCCGGTCGGAGCCTGCAGCGGGACCGAGCCGTCCGGCGTCTCGCGCTTGTAGCGTTCGACGGCGAGCTGTTCGTCGAGGCCGAGGGCGCCGGCGTAGGCGCGCACATAGCCGATGGCGAAGACCCGCGACGGCAGGCCGGAGATGTTGTTTTCCTCGAGCGCGCGCAGATAGCGTTCGTGCACCCGGGTGTCGGCGGCCAGTTCGGCCAGGGATTTGCCCGACAGCTCACGCGCCTTGCGCAGGCCCTCGCCCAGAGTCGCTGCGTCGGTGATGGAGGGCACAGGGTCCTTCCAGTCCGGATGAGCCCGAAACTCGTCGGGGACGGCCCCCGTATCCAGCGCCATTACGCCTTGCCCCACACTCGGCCCGACCGGGAACTCCAGCCGCGCCGTACTCGTCCAAGGCCCGCTTACCACATTGCTGTGACGGTCCCCGCCTCCCCCCGGAGGTGTACCCGTATCGTCCTGTGGATAACCCATTTCAGCCGCCGGTTCAACGTCTTGTTAATCGTGAATCGATCCCGTTGCGGGATTGCTCACAGACCGACGTTCAACTTCCGGGCCAGACTTTCGATTTCGCTGCGGATCGATCCGGCCGAGGAGCCGAGCAGGTTGTTCATGCCGCGCTTCGCCGCCGCGAGGTCGGTCGAGAGGATCATCCGCTTGACCGGTCCGACGCCGCCGGCCGGGGCCGACAGGCGGGTGAAGCCGAGGCAGATGAGGGCGAAGGCCTCCAGCGGACGACCGGCCAGCTCGCCGCAGACCGAGACGGGCGTGCCGGTCTCGGTGCAGGCTTTCTGGATCGACTGGAGCGCCCGCAGGGCGGGGGGCGACAGGGCGTCATAGCGGTCCGAGACCAGCGGGTTGGTCCGGTCGGCGGCGTACATGTACTGGAACAGGTCGTTCGAGCCGATCGAGACGAAGTCGGTCATCGGCAACAGGGCGTCGAGGTGCCAGAGCAGGCTGGGGCACTCGATCATGGCCCCCACGCGCAGCAGGGCCGGCAGCGGCCGCCCGCGACGCCGCGCCCATTCGCATTCGACGTCCACCAGTTCCCGGGCGGCGCGGAACTCGTCCACGGTGGCGATCATCGGGAACATGACGCGCAGTTCGCGCCCGGCACCCGCGGCGAGAAGGGCCCGTAGCTGGAGGCGCAGCAGTGACGGGCGATCAAGGCCGAGGCGGATGGCGCGCCGTCCCAGGGCGGGATTCTCCTCCCGCTCCGTCGTTTCCATGTACGGCAGGACCTTGTCGCCGCCGATGTCGAGGGTCCGGAAGGTGACCGGCCGGTCGCCGGCCGCGTCCAGCACCAGTTTGTAGAGCGCTGTCTGGGAGTTCAGGCGCGGCAGCTCCTCCGACACCATGAACTGGAACTCGGTGCGGAACAGGCCGATGCCCTCGGCACCCGTCTCGTCGAGGTTTTCGAGGTCCACGGCCAGACCCGCGTTGGTCAGCAGGGTGATGCGGGTCCCGTCGGCGGTCACGGCCGGCACGTCGCGCAGCCGGGCGAACTCGGCCTGGCGCTGTTCGCGCAGGGCCATGCGCGACCGGACCGAGTCCAGCATGTCGGAGCGGGGCCGCAGATGGGCCTCGCCGGTCTCGCCGTCGACGATGACGAGGTCGCCCTCGCTGAGCCGGTCGCGCACGCCCTGGAGGCGGCCGACGCAGGGGATCTGCAGGGCCCGGGCGACGATGGCGGCGTGGCTGGCGGCCGAGCCCTCCTCGATCAGCAGGCCCTTGAGCTTGTGGCGCGGATATTCCAGCAGGTCGGCGGGGCCTAGGTTGCGGGCCACCAGGATGGCGTCGTCGGGCAGTTCGCGCTGACCCGGGTTCTCGCCGCCGAGCACGCGCAGCAGCCGGTTGGCCAGGTCCTCGAAGTCGTGCAGCCGTTCCTTGATATAGGGGTCGCGGGCCTGGGCGAAGCGGGCGCGGTGTTCGTTGCGCACCCGGTCCACCGCGGCCTCTGCGGTCAGGCCGCCGCGCACCGCCTCCTCCAGAGACCGGTTCCAGCCCCGGTCGTCGGCGAACATCCGGTAGGTTTCCAGCACCTCGAACGACTGGCCGGCCAGCTTGCCCTGACCCCCGTCGAGCAGGGCGTCGATGGACTTCTTGAGGACCATCAGACCCTCGCGCAGGCGGATTTCCTCGACCTGCTGGTTCTCGGCCAGCAGCCGTTCCGGCGCCAGGGGGGCCTCATGCAGGACGACGTGACCGAAGGCGATGCCCTCGGCGAACCTCTGGCCCTTGATGCGCTCGGGCCGGTGGGGCGCGACCTCGATGTCGCGCAGTTCGTCCTGGGCCAGAAGCTCGCCCGAGGCCACGGTCTCGGCCAGGACCATGGCGATGGTCTGGATGTCCTCGACCTCGTCGGGGTCGTAGCGACGCTCGGCCCGGTTCTGGACCACGAGCACGCCGATGGCCCGGCCGCCGCGCAGCAGGGGGGCGCCGAGGAAGGCGTGGTAGGGATCTTCGCCCGTCTCCGGCCGATAGGCGAAGCTGGGATGGGACGGCGCGTCGGACAGGCTGATCGGCTGGGCGAGGCGCGCGACCTCGCCGACCAGGCCCTCGCCGGGCTTGAGCCGCGTATTGTGCACGGCATCGGGGTTCAGGCCCTGGGTGGCGAACAGCTCGAGCTCGCCCGAGGCGCGGCGCAGATAGATGGAGCAGACCTCGGCCACCATCGACTGGGCTATGGTGCGCACGACCACGTCCAGCCGACCCTGGGCCGGGCCGCCGTCGGCCATCGCCTCACGGATCTGGCGCAGAAGGACGCGCGGTCCCCTGGTCATCGATCCGCCCGCTATGGCCATCCGGTCTCCATGCTCGCCCCCAGGATGGGGACGGATTCAGCCGATACTATACCGCTTCCAGCCCGTAGGCCGAATGCAGGGCGCGAACGGCCAGCTCGGCATAGGCGGCGTCGATCAGGACGCTGATCTTGATCTCCGAGGTCGAGATGGCCTGGAACTTCACGCCCTTGTCCGCCAGGGCCTTGAACATCGTCTGGGCGACACCCGCATGACTGCGCATGCCGACACCGACGACCGAGACCTTGGCCACGTCCTCGTCGACGCGGATTTCCTCGAAGCCGATCTCGGTCTTGGCCGCGCGCATCAGCTCGGCGGCCCGCGAGGCGTCGCGTCGGCCGGTGGTGAAGGTCAGGTTGACCGCCCCCTCGGTGCGGGCCTGGGACTGGACGATCATGTCCACGTTCACGCTGGCCTCGGCCAGGCGGGTGAAGACGTCGGCAGGGGCGTCGACCCGGTCGCCGAGACCCAGCAGGGTGATGCGGGCCTCGTCACGGCTCATGGTCACGCCGGACACGATGCGTTTTTCCACGATTTCCTCCTCGTCGCAGATCAGGGTGCCGGACTTGGCGGGCATCACGCCGTTTTCGTCGGGTTCGATGAAGCTGGACAGGACCCGGACCGGGACCTGTTTCGCCATGGCCAGCTCGACCGAACGGGTCTGGAGCACCTTGGCCCCGAGGGACGCCATCTCCAGCATCTCCTCATAGGAGACCTTCTCGAGCCGTCGGGCTTTGGATTCGATGCGTGGGTCGGTCGTGTAGACCCCGTCCACGTCCGTATAGATGTCGCAGGCGCAGCCCAGGGCCGCCGCCACAGCGACCGCCGAGGTGTCGGATCCGCCCCGGCCCAGGGTGGTGATCCGGCCGCCGGACGTCACGCCCTGGAAGCCCGGGATGATCGCGACCTCTCCGGCGTCGAGCGCGGCGCCGAGCGTTTCGCCCGGCACGTCGACGATGCGGGCCCGGGCGTGGTCGTCGTCGGTGAGGATCGGAATCTGCCAGCCCATCCAGCTGCGCGCATTCAGACCCATGTTGCGCAGGGTCAGCGCCAGCAGGCCCGAGGTCACCTGTTCGCCCGAGGCGACGACGACGTCGTATTCATCATCCGACAGGGGCAGGCCGGGCGCGGCCCCGCCGGCGCCGTCGGTCCAGGCCACCAGCTCGTTGGTCTTGCCCGCCATGGCCGAGACGACGACGGCCACCGAATGGCCGGCCTTGACCTCTGCGGCGACGATGCGCGCGGCGCGGCGAATCCGCTCCAGGTCGCCCATGGAGGTGCCGCCGAACTTCATCACCAGTCGTTTGGTTGTCGGCCGCGTCATCGTGGCGTTCGTCCCCGTCTTGCAAGAGGGCCGCAAAAGGGGTTCACCCTTGCGCCCATGGCCGCTTCTACCGACCCGTCGCCGATGCGCAAACCCCAAACGGGGCAAGGTTTTTCCGATAAGGCCGAAGGCGCCAGCATCGACCCCGCTGACGTGGCCCGGTTCTCGGCCCAGGCGGCGGAATGGTGGGACGCGACGGGGCCGTTCGCGCCGCTTCACAGGTTCAATCCCGCGCGTCTGGCCTTCATCCGCGACCGGGTCGCCGAACGGTTCGGCCGCGACCCGAAGACGCGCGCGCCGTTCGAAGGCCTGACCCTGATCGACATCGGCTGCGGCGGCGGCCTGATCGCCGAGCCGATGCGGCGGATGGGGTTCCAGGTCACGGCCGTCGACGCCTCGTCCGAGAATATCGGCACGGCCCGGGCCCATGCCGCCGAACAGGGCCTGGACATCGCCTATCGCGCCGCGACCGTCGAACAGGTCGAGGGTGAAGGCGCGGGGCCGTTCGATGTCGTTCTGGTGCTGGAGATCATCGAGCATGTCGCTGACCCGGAGGCCTTCATCCGCGCCTGTTCACGTCTGGTCGCGCCGGGCGGGATCATGGTGGTGGCGACGCTGAACCGGACGCTGAAGTCGCTGGCCCTGGGCAAGGTCGCGGCGGAATACGTGCTTCGGTGGGTCCCGGCGGGCACACATGACTGGCGCCAGTTCCTCAAGCCGGACGAGATCCGGTCGATGCTGGCGGGCGAGCCCCTCGAGGTGACCGGCCCGTTCGGCCTGGAGTATTCGCTTCTCAGCGACCGCTGGCGTGAGAGCGCCGACGCGGACATCAATTTCATGATGCTGGCGACACGGGACTGACGGCCAGGCTTACGGCGATTTCATCCAGCTGTCGGTTTTGTAACGGGATTCGGACGATCCGGGCTGGCATTGGGGACTCCTCGCAATGGAGACCTCCCGATGAAACGCCTTCTGACCCTGACCGCGACCGCGGCCGTCCTCGCCTCCGCCCTGATGACCTCGGGCTGCATCATGGTGAACGGCGCCGACATGAGCGACGAAGCCGCCTGGCACGGCAACAACGCCCAGCCGTTCGACGCCGCCCGTGACGACTGCGACGAACGCACCGAGAGCCGCGACGCCTTCCGCGCCTGTATGGCCGAGAAGGGCTGGACCCGCAGCTAGACGGTTCGGACCATGTAGCGGGCGTCGGAGCCGTAGCTGGCCAGTTTGGCCGTCATCTCCGGCGTCTGCCGCACCGCGAATCCGTGACCGCGCCAGAAGTCGACGGCGTCATTGACGGCGACCAGGGCGATGGTCGCCCAGCCCCCCGCCCGCGCCAGATCGACCACCGCCTGCACGGCCGGTTTCGACCAGCCCTGGCCCCGGACCGCCGGGGTAAGGGCAAGGTCGTGGAGATACAAAACCCCGGCGTCCGCCGGGATCGCCTCGATCAGGGTGTTCAGGGTCGGCGCCGCCCCCTCCCGCCAGGGATAGGCGACCAGATAGCCCTCCAGCCCGCCCGGCGTCTGGAGCACGAAACAGCCCGGGGCGTTGAACGCCAGCCGGTTCGCGAAACAGGGGCGGCCCTCGAAATGGTCGGGAAAGCCGATGACGGCGATCTCCGCGACCCGGTCGAGATCGGCCGCGGTCATCGACCGCCAGCCGGTTGCTCCCACCTCAGTTGGCCTTGGTCGGGTCGATCGGGGCCGGCGGCAGGGCGGCGCAGGGGATGCCGTCCTCTTTCAGGGCCCTGACCTCGGCGGGCGTGGCCTCGCCGTAGATTTCGCGTTTCTCGGACCGGCCCTCATGGATGTCGCGGGCCTCGCGGGCGAAGGCATCGCCGACATAGTCGAAATTCTGCTCGACGTGGCTGCGCACCTCGCGGGCGGCCTGCATCATCATCGTCTGGACCTTCGCCGCCGTGTCCGGATCGGCGCCGCGCCTTTTCGTGCCCGCCACGGCCGGGGCCATGATCTGTTTGGCGACGGCCCGGGAGCCGCAGAAGGGGCATTCGACGAGGCCGCGCGCCGCCTGGTCGTCATAGTCCGAGGACGAGCTGAACCAAGCCTCGAACGGGTGGCTGTGATCGCAGGCGAGGGCGTAGCGGATCATGGCGCCGTGAACTCGCGGTCGTGACGCAGGGCGGGCACCGAGGCGCGGGCCGTCTCGACGGCGGCGAAGTCGAGCGTCGCATGCAGCACGCCGGGTTCGTCGTGATCCAATTTGGCGATCACCTCGCCCCAGGGGCCGACGACGGTCGACCGGCCCCAGGTCCTGCGGCCGTCCTCGTGCGTCCCGCCCTGGGCGGGGGCGAGGACGAAGGCGCCGGTCTCGATGGCGCGGGCGCGCAACAGGGTCTCCCAATGGGCCTCGCCCGTCGGGACGGTAAAGGCGGCGGGGACCGAGATCATGCAGGCCCCTGCCTTGGCCAGCTGGCGGAACAGGTGGGGGAAGCGGATGTCGTAGCAGACCGCCATCCCCAGACGGCCCCAGGGCGTGTCGGCCACGGCCGCGCCGTCGCCGGGCCGGATGGTCGCGCTCTCGCGGTAGGTCTCGCCATTGGGCAGGTCGACGTCGAAGACGTGCAGCTTGTCATAGCGGGCGACGATGCCGCCGTTGGCGTCGATCAGCAGGGAGCGGTTGGCGGCACGGTCGTCGCCCTCATGCTCCGACCTGACGATGGCCGAGCCGATCAGGATCCAGACGCCCAGCTCGGCCGCCAGATGTCGCAGGCCCACGACCACACCATCCTGCCGCTCGCTGACGATGGCGAGGCCGCGCCGGTCCCTGCGCTGTTCCAGGAGGTTCGAGCCTTCGGGCGTCAGGATGAATTTGGCGCCCTCCGCCGCCGCCTGACGGATCAGGGGTTCGATGTGGGCCAGAGCCGCCGCCTGCGTGGCAGGGGTGCGGGTCTGGATCAGGGCGATGGGCAGACCCGCTGACATTCAGGCCGCCAGAAGGTCGTCGAGCTGGCCGCGCCGGTCCAGCGCACTCATGTCGTCGGAGCCGCCGATGTGTTTTCCGTTGATGAAGATCTGGGGGAAGGTGGCCTTGCCGCCGGACTTCTGGATCATCTCGGCCTTCTTTTCCGGATCGTTGGAGGCCACGATCTCGGTGAAATCGACGCCCTTGCGCGTCAGCAGACCCATGGCCGCGATGCAGTAGGGGCAACCGGGTTTGGTGTAGAGGACGACGTCGGCCAAGGCGGATCTCCGAAAGTGCATTTTGATCGACCGTGCACGGTGCAAAGGCCGTGCAGGTCGAACCGTTCGCCTATCTAGGCAGTTCCCGCGCGGTTCGCACCCTCGCGATGACGGCGACGTCCACGGCGCGGGCTCCGGCGTCCAGCAAGACCCGGGTGCAGGCTTCGGCCGTGGCCCCGGTGGTCAGGACATCGTCGATCAGAAGGATCCGCCGACCTCGAACCTGTCGCGCCCCGGATTCGCTGACGGCGAAGGCGGATCTCACATTGAGTTTGCGGCCTCTCAGGCTCTTGCCGCCCTGGGTTCCGGTGGCGCGGGCGCGGATCAGGGCGTCAGGCAGATAGTCGCGCTTCGCCGTCCGGGCCAGGGGCCGGGCGATCTCGGCGGCCTGGTTGAAGCGCCGGGCCAGAAGTCGGGAGGGGTGCAGGGGCACGGGCACAACGGCGTCGCAGTCCTCGATCAGGGGCGCGGCGGCGCGGCCCAGCCAGCGGGCGAACAGGGCGGCGAACTGCTGCTGGTCGCCATGTTTGAACTTCAGGATCAGCCCGCGGGAGGCATTGTCATAGACGCAGGCGGCGCGGGTCCGGGCGAAACCATAGGGCTGGGCGATACAGGGGGCGCAGCGGTCGGAGGCGAAGTCGCCGCCGTCATACTCAAACGCCGCCCCGCAGCCGTCGCAGACCGGGTCCTCCAGAAAGATCACCCGGCTCCAGGCGCCCGCGGTCAGCCCCGCGGCGGCGGTGGCCTCACGGCTGTCGTGGGCCATGGGCGGCAGGATCAGATCCGCCACGCCGCGCCCGAACGCCGTCAGACCGCGACCGATCCGTGACCGGCCGTCTTCCCAACGCCCTCCCCAACCCCCATCCTGAACAGCCATGACCGAAACCGGCCCTCCCCTGATCTTCGACGCCGCACGGCGGGCCGCCCGGCTGGCGCGGTCGGAGCGCCGCTTCGCCGACGCCGACTTCCTGCATCGCCGTGCCGCCGAGAACGCCGTTCTCAGTCTGGAGGCGACCTTGCGGGAGTTTCCGGTCGCCGTCGACCTGTCGGCGCATCCGGCTCCGTTCGCCCTGGCCCTGGCCGACAGCGACGCCGCAGGTCGGGTCGGGGCGCCGCGGGCGGTCGGGGATCGGTCGGACCGGGCGGGGCCGGGGGCGAGGACCCTGGAGATCGAGGCGGGGTCGGTCGATCTGATCGTGTCGCTGATGACGCTGCACTGGGCCAATGACCTGCCCGGCGCGCTGAGCCAGATCCGGCGGGCCCTGAAGCCGGACGGGCTGTTTCTCGGGACCCTGCTGGGCGCGGGGACGCTGAAAGAGTTGCGCGGGGTGCTGACCGAGGCCGAGCTGGCCGAACGCGGCGGGGCCCAGGCGCGGGTCTCGCCCTTCGCCGACGGGTTCGACGGGGCGGGCTTGTTGCAGAGGGCGGGGTTCGCCCTGCCGGTGGCGGACGTGGACAGGCTGACGGTGCGCTATCCGGACCTGTTCGCCCTGATCCGCGACCTGCGCGCCATGGGCGAGACCAATGTGCTGGCGGGGACGATCCGCCCCCTGACCCGGCCGATCATCGCGCGGGCGGCGGCCCTTTATTCAGATCGGTACGGCGAGGCGGACGGCCGTATCCCGGCGACGTTCGAGATCGTCAATCTGGCCGGTTGGGCTCCGCACGAGAGCCAGCCAAAGCCCCTGCCGCGCGGTTCGGCCAGGGTCCGCCTCGCCGACGCCCTGGGCGTGGTCGAGCACGGCCGGCGGGGCGACTAGAGGGGCGAGGCCTCGACCAGCACCTCGGTACGGCGGCGCAGGGGTTCGGCCAGGCCCGAGGCGGTCGTCGCCCCCTGGTCGCCGGCGGCGGACAGTTCAAAGGCCGGCGTCGGCCAGCCGGCGGCCGTCAGCGCCTCGGCGACCGCCAGGGCACGCTGTTCGGACAGGGCCTGGTTGGCGTCCGCGCCGCCCGTCGATGAGGCCAGCCCGAGGACCCGGACCATGGTGATCCTGCAGCCCTGAAGCTGGGTCGCGGTCAGACCGATGGCCGTTCGCGCCGCGTCGGTCAGGGTCGCCTGGTCCTCAGCGAAATAGATGTCGAACCGCCTTGCGGCGCAGGCCGAGGGTTCGGCCACCAGATCTTCCCGCCTCGGTGTTCCGGGCGTCGAACACCCCGTCAGGGCCACCGCCGCCAGACTCGCCGCCAGAGCCGTCGATCGCATCGTCATCTCGCCCGCTCCGTGATCTCGTCATGGCAAGGGCGGCCCGTCGGGTGACGAGCCGCCCTGAAAAACCTTGCGGTTCAGTATCCTAGTAGCGACGCTGACCGTTTTCCCAGTAGCACTCGTCCTGGCGGTTGTCGTAGCAGTAGTAGTAATTTCCGCGGTTATCGCGGTAGCGCTGCTGGTTGTTGCGGTCGGCTTGTGAGCCGCGGACGGCGCCGATGGCGCCGCCGGCGAGGCCACCGATGAGGGCGCCGGTCGCGGCGTTGCCGCTGCCGACATTGTTGCCGATGATGGCACCCGCGATCGCACCGATGCCGGCGCCGATGGCGCCCTGGCGGACCGTTTCGTTGGAGCCGTTGCCGTAGGGGTCACTGGCGCAGGCCGAGGCCAGCAGGCCGGCGGCCCCGATCGCGATAATCGCCTTGTTCATGAGATGGTCCTTCATTCCTGATGTTCGCCCCGAAAGCGAGAACGCTGGATTATGGCAGAGGTTCCGCGCCTATGCTCCCGGTTAACGATGTCATATGACTGTCGAAGCCGGCGCGCGAGGGGCGTGGCCGGCGAAACGACAGTCGAGGGGGAGTCACCATGCGTTTTCCTGAACCGGTCCGGAGTTCGGACGACCACGCCAGCCCTGTGTGGGCCCGCACCAAGCGTCGCTCGAGCGGCGGCGGCGGCGGCCTCGTCGGCGTGATCGTGACCCTGCTGGCCCTGTTCGGCGTCCTGACCGCGGTGCTGGGCATCAAGGAAAGGTCGCTGGCCGAAGGCGGGGCCTTGATGGACGGCTGGATCACCGCCGGCGTGAACCAGGGCAGGACCCTGATCGGTCAGGCTCCGGAGGCCGCAGAGGTCGCCGCCGACAAGGCCGGAGCCGCCGCCACGAAGACCGGGGACGCCCTGGACGCCGCCGCCGCGACCGCGGCCCCGACGCCCCCGACACAATAGTGAAGCTTCGCCGGAACGCCCGGCGAGACAGTGCGTTCGGGGCGAATGACCGATACGATCCTGCCTGACGTCGAACCCCCGACGCCCGATCAGACCGCCACGGAGGCGGGCGCGGAGCCGCGCGTCTTGACGCGCCACGTCCCGATCAAACGGGTGGTGGTGCTGGTCAATCCCCTGTCCGGCTCGGTCGGCCCGCGCGCTGCGGCCGAGGTCGAGGCGATCCTGGCCGGGTATCCGTGCGAGGCGGAGGTCGTCGAACTGGTCGGCGCCACGATGGACGCCCAGATCAACACGGCCCTGGCGTCCGCGCCGGATGTGCTGTTCGTCCTGGCCGGCGACGGCACGGCGCGGGCGGCGGCCTCGAAGGCCGGGCCCAAGGGTCCGCTGGTCGCGCCCCTGCCGGGCGGGACCATGAACATGCTGCCGAAAGCCCTCTACGGCACGACCGACTGGAAGGTGGCCCTGAGAAACGCCCTGGAGCACGGCCGGTCCCAGTGCGTCTCGGGCGGCTCGGTCGAGGGCCAGGCCTTCTATTGCGCCGGCATCTTCGGCTCGCCCGCCCTGTGGGCCCCGGCGCGCGAGGCCATGCGAACCGGCAAGCTCAGCCTGGCCTGGACCTATGGCCGGCGCGCCCTGCGTCGCGCCTTCTCCGGCAAGATCCGGGTCGAGCTGGACGGCGGCAAGGCGCGCAAGAGCGAGGCCCTGGTCCTGATCAGTCCGATGATCTCCACGGCCATGGACGAACCGGTCGGGCTGGAGGCCGCAGCGATGGATCCCGCCGACGCGGCCCAGGCCTTCCGCCTGGCGGCCACGGCCCTGTTCAGCGACTGGCGTCAGGACCCGTCGGTCGTGACCCGGCCCGCCAGGCGCATCCGCATCAAGGCCCGCTCGCGCATCCCGGCCGTGCTGGACGGCGAGCCGACCCTGTTGCCCCACGACACGACCGTGACCTTCATCGCCAAGGCCTTCAACGCCCTGGTCCCCGAGCCCCCCGCGCCCGCCCCGGTCGAGGGCGCGGCCTGAGCATGGGACGGGTCCTCCAGTTTTCGGACATCCATTTCGGGGTCGAGCACAAACACGCCTGCGCCGCCGCGCTCGACTACGCCCACGCCGCGCCCAGCGACCTGATCCTGATCACCGGCGACATCACCCAGAAGGGCTATCCGGACGAGTTTTCGGCGGCCGGCGCCTGGATCAAGGCCATGCCGACGCCGCGCTTCGTCATCGTCGGCAACCACGACGTCCCCTACTGGGACGTGGCGGCGCGGTTGTTCTGGCCGTGGAAGGCGTTCGAGACGGCGACCGGCCACCCGGCCCATGACGGGGAGTTCGTCTCCGATACGGTCATGGTGCGCGGCGTCACGACGGCCCGGGGCTGGCAGGCCCGGGCCAACTGGTCCAAGGGCGTCATCGATCTGGACCAGACCCGGCGCGCGGCCGAGGCCCTGCGCGCCGCCCCGGTCGGAGCCCTGCGCATCCTGGCCTGCCACCACCCGCTGATCGAGATGATCGGTGCGCCGATGACCGGCGAGGTGAAGCGCGGCGACGCGGCGGCGGAAATCTTCGCCGAGGCCGGGGTCGATCTGATCACTACGGGCCATGTGCATGTGCCCTTCGCCCTGCCGATCGACCTGTCGGACCGCTGTTCCTACGCCATCGGCTGCGGGACCCTGTCGCACCGCGAGCGGGGCACGCCGCCGAGCTTCAACGAGATCGTCTGGGACAGGCACCAGATCACGATCAACGCCATCGCCTGGACCGGCGAGCGGTTCGAATGCAGCCAGTCGTGGAAACTGCCGCGTCGCCAGGACACCCGCCATGCCGAAACGGCGCCCGATCCGGCCGTGCGGGGGGTCAAGGAGGCGGCGGCGGTGTGAGCTCGCAGCCTCGATTCAGGCTTGCCCCCGGGGTGGCCGTCTCCGAGGAGGGGCCCGACAAGCAAGAAGCCGCGACCCGAAGGCCGCGGCTCTTGTCTGATGTGCGGGCCTCAGCCCGCTATATGCGCGTCCCGCGCCCCCTGAGTCCGCCCGCGACCAGGGAGATGACGAACAGGATGATGGCGATGACGGCGACGAACTTCGCGATTTCGAACGAGAAGTCGGCGATGCCGCCGAAGCCGAGAACGGCGGCGACGAGGGCGACAACGAGGAAGATGATGGCCCAGCGGATCATGGGAGGCCTCCTTGAGAGGGTTGATGACAGGCGCCGCCCAACCTCGACGCCGCCTGTCTGATCAACGTCCCGGAGGACCCGCCGTTCCGCCTATCGCCGGTACCGGCCGTGCGACTTCTCGGTGAAGGCCGCCGCGACCATGGTCGCCAGGGCCGGGTTGCGCAGGAAGATCCAGCCGCCGGCCAGGGCCGCGACCGTGCCCAGGATCGGACGCTGGCGGAACAGGGCCACGGCGCGGCTCCCCAGACCCGGAGCCACATCCTCATAGTCGTCCTCGTCGTCCATCGCGCCGGAGGCGTTCAGGAAGACGACGGCGACCACGATGGCGATCAGGGCGAAGACCCCGGCCGTGATCGCCGCCGCGCCGAGCGGCGGCAGGACCAGGGCGAGCGCGTAGTAGAGGGTCGCGCCCAGCGCCACGATGGCGACGAAGGCGCTGGCGGCGACCACGAAGGCCGCCGTCAGTTTCTTGACCAGCCCCTTGCCGATCATCAGCGGCGACGGCCCGCGAGCAGCAGGCCGAGCACGATGCCGACGCCCAGGGCGATGGCGGTCGACTGGACCGGACGTTCCTGGACCCGCTCGGTGATGTAACGCTGGGCCTCGTCGAACCGCTCGGAGGCGTCGTCGTAATATTCGCGGCCGCGCACGCGGGCCTGGTCGTAATAGCCGCGGGCCTGGTCGCGCAGTTCGTCGGCGCGCTCGCGGATGCGGGCGTCGGCCTCGGCGGCCTTCTCGCGCAGGCGGGCCTCGGTCTCGGCCGCCTTGGCCTTGAGGCGCGCGGTTTCCTCGCGGGCCCCGACCTTCAGGTCCTCCTTGAGGGTGTTGAGGTCGTTCTTGATGTCTTCACGTGCCTTCGAGGTCGCCATGATGCCGCGCTCCGTTTTGTCAGCTTTGCCGTAGATACAGGCCTAGTGCGGTCAACGCCAGATTAGGGCGGCGGTTCCTTGCGGTGCAGCACGAAGGCGCGAGGCAGTAGGGCATAGGCAGTAGGCAGTAGGCCGTGGGTGGCCGCGATGGCCGGCTGACCTCGCCAGAACCCTATTGCCTATTGCCTACTGCCTACTGCCTACTGGGCCCATGACCTCCTTCCTCTTCCCTCCCGCCCCGACCGTCTCCCTGCCCATCGCCGACGATGATCGCCGTTTCCCGGTGCGGCGGATCCTCTGTGTGGGCCAGAACTATGCGGCCCATGCGCGTGAGATGGGCAGCGACCCGACGCGCCAGGCGCCCTTCTTCTTTTCCAAGCCCGCGGACGCCATCGTCACCGACGGCGCGGACCCCGCCTATCCGTCGGCGACATCGAACCTGCACTACGAGGTCGAACTGGTCGCCGCCATCGGCGAGGGCGGAACGATCGCGGGCTGGGCCGTCGGCGTCGATCTGACGCGGCGCGATCTTCAGGCCCAGGCCAAGGTAAAGGGGAGACCGTGGGACGCGGCCAAGGGGTTCGACCAGTCGGCCCCCTGCGGCCCCCTGACGCTCGGCGCCCTGCCAGAACCGGCGGGGGCCATTGCGATCACCGTCAACGGCGAGACGAAACAGGCCTCGACCCTGTCCGAGATGATCTGGAACCCGGCCGAGATCGTCGAAAAGGCGGGCGAGCTGTGGGCCCTGCAGCCCGGCGACCTGATCTTCACCGGCACGCCCGAGGGCGTCGGACCTTTGGTCGCAGGCGACGTCGTCGAGGCGACCATCGCCGGTCTCGAAACCCTGAGGTTCACCGTAAAATGATCCTGCACGGCTATTTCCGCTCCAGCGCGGCCTATCGGACGCGGATCGCCCTCAACCTGAAGGGGGTCGCGTACGAGCCGCACGACATCGACCTGCGCACCGGGGCGCAGCGATCGGAGGCCTTCCTCAGGCTGAATCCGCAGGGACTGGTCCCGGCGCTGGAGGTGGATGGGGTCGTCATCACCCAGAGCACCGCGATCCTGGAATGGCTGGACGACACCTTCCCCGAACCGGCCCTGATGCCGTCAGACGCCATCGGCCGGGCCCAGGTGCGGGGAATGGTCGGGCTCATCGCCTCGGACATCCATCCGCTGAACAATCTGCGGGTCCTGAGCGAACTGCGCGGGACCTTCGGCGCGGATCAGGCGCAGATCGACGCCTGGGCCGGGCGCTGGATGGTTCCCGGGTTCGAGGCCCTGACGGCGCTGACGGCGAAACAGGGGAGCGGCTGGCTGCATGGCGACACCCCGACCCTGGCCGACTGTTATCTGATCCCCCAGCTGTTTTCGGCCCGGCGGTTCAATGTGGACCTGACGCCCTTCCCGGCCCTGACGGCGATCGAGGCGCGAGCCCTGGCCCACCCCGCCTTCGCCGCCGCCCATCCGGACCTGCAGCCCGGCGCCGACTGACCGAGCCGTGTTCCGCCGGTAAGGAACCGGTAGGGTCTCCCTCAGCATCGCTTAAGCATTGGTGGTGCAGAGTGCCGGGGTGAAATCACGCGTTTCCCCTTCTCCGGCCGCGAAGCTGGCCCTCGCGGTCGTGACCGAGCCCGAGCGCGCACTCCCCGTTCCCGTCGGCGCGCGCGAAGAGGCGATGCGCACCCTGTTGCAGACGGCCGCTGACGCCGGGGTCGCCCTGATCGCCACCCGCCCGACCGGCGACGGCGAGCGGCTGCTGGGACAGGCCTGGCCCTTCCCGTCGCCCTTCTCCGTGACCGTGCGCACCGTGGCCCTGTCCGAGGGTCTGGACCGGGTCGAGGCCCGCGCCCGGCGTTCGCTGGAGCGGATGGGCCTGCCGCGCGGCGACGTCCTGCTGGCCTCCGGCGCGTCCGACCTGGCCGGTGCCGAGGGCCGCGCCCTGTGGGACCGGATGCAGGCGCTCAAGGACCGCGGCCTCTACAAGCGCATCGGCTTCATGGCGACGATGGAGGACGGACCGACGCTGCTCGCGCGCCGTTTCCAGCCCGACGTGGTGCAGATGCCCTGCAATATCCTCGACCAGAGGCCGGTCACCGAAGGCGTTCTGAGCGACCTCGCCGGGATGGGCGTCGACGTCCATGTCTCGTCAGTGTTCGCGCGGGGCCTGTTGTTCACCAACCAGGAAAACCTGCCGCCGCATCTGGCCGATCACGGCATCGCCCTGTCGCGCACCCGGCGGCGTCTGGCCGAGGCGCGGATCGATCCGATGCAGGCGGCGCTCGCCTTCTGCCTCGGCCTGCCGCCGGCCGCCGCCGTGGTCGCGAGCGTCGCCTCGGCCGCCGAGCTGCGCGCGGTCCTGGCCGCCGCCCACGCCCCGCGCCCCGACCTGGACTGGGACGCCCTGGCCTTCCAGGAGCCGGCGGTGCTGAGCGCGGGATACCGCCAGCGGGTCGCGGCCTGATCCTGCCCCGACGGGGGAGGAATAGCTTGAGCCGACGCGGACGATCCGTCACCCTGACGGGACGTCATGAACGCCCCCCTCTCCCATCCGCCGAAGACCGAAACGAGCGCCGCTGATCAAGGCGCCGTCACGCCCTTCATGGCCCAGTATCTGGCGGCCAAGGCGTCGCAGCCGGATGCGGTGCTGTTCTTCCGCATGGGGGATTTCTACGAGCTGTTCTTCAGGGACGCGGAGCTGGTGGCGGCGGCCATCGGCCTGACCCTGACCAAACGGGGCAAGCATCTGGGCGAGGACATCGCCATGTGCGGCATGCCCCACCATGCGGCCGAGGGTTATATCGCCCGGCTGATCCGTCAGGGCTTCCGCGTGGCCATCTGCGAACAGATGGAGGATCCCGCCGAGGCGAAGAAGCGCGGCTCCAAGGCCATCGTCCGGCGCGACATCGTGCGGGTGGTGACGCCGGGCACCCTGACCGAGGATTCGCTGCTGGACGCGCGCGGCGCCAACCGGCTGGCGGCCGTGGCGATCCGGCGGGGTCGGGCGGCCGTGGCGGTGGTCGAGCTGTCGGCCGGGGCGGTGGACTGCGTCGCCTGCGACCTCGGCGACCTCGGTGCGACCCTGGCGGCCTTCCGGCCGTCGGAGGTGCTGGTCACCGACAAACTCTATTCCGATCCCGGGCTGAAGGGCGCGCTCGACGGGTCGGGCGGCGTGGTCCAGGCGCTGGCGTCCGCTGTCGCCGAGCCGGCGGCGGCGGGCGGTCGGGTGGCACGCCTCTACGGCGTCGCCTCGCTGGACGGATTCGGGGCCTTCGAGGAGGCGGAGGTCTCGGCCCTGGGCCTCATCGCCGCCTATCTGGAGACGACCCAGGCCGGCAAGGTCCCGGCCCTGTCCCCGCCGCGCAGGTCGGGCGAGACCGGCTTCCTCGCCATCGATCCGGCGACGCGGCTGAGCCTTGAGATCGACCGGACCCAGAGGGGCGAGCGCGAGGGCAGCTTGCTCGCCTGTCTCGACCGGACGGTGACCTCGGGCGGGGCGCGGGCCCTGGCCGAGCGGATCGCCCGGCCGCTGCGGAATCCGGTCGAAATCAATCATGGACTGGATGCGGTCGAATGGCTGCTGGAGCGGCGCGCCCTGCGCCGTGATCTGCGCGACGGACTGAAGGCCTCGGCCGATGTGGCCCGCGCCGTGTCGCGACTGGCGCTCGGACGCGGCGGCCCGCGCGATCTGGCAGGAATTCGCGCCGGATTGACCATCGCCGAGGCGCTCGCCGGCCTGTTCACCGTCTCGCCCGACCCGTTGACGGGGCCGCCCGCGCGGATCGTCGGCTGTCTCGACCGGCTGACCCTGTCGCCCGATCTGGCCCGGCTGATGCTCGATCTGGCCGAGGGGCTGGCCGAGGACCCGCCGCATCTGGCCCGCGACGGCGGCTTCGTGAAGCCGGGCTTCCGGCCGGAGCTGGATGCGGCCCGGACGCTGCGTGACGACAGCCGCCGCGTCGTCGCCGATCTGGAGGCCCGGGCCGTGGCCGACAGCGGCGTGCCGTTCAAGGTCCGGCACAATGCGGTGCTCGGCTATTTCCTCGAGACCACAGCCAAACACGCGGAACCCCTGTTCCGGGCGGGGCCGGAGAGCCCGTTCATCCACCGTCAGACCCTGGCGGCCCAGGTGCGGTTCACCACGGTCGAACTGTCGGAGCTGGACGCGAAGATCAGCCAGGCCGGACACCGGGCCCTGGCCATGGAGGGCGAGACCTTCGAGGTCTGGTGCCAGACTGTCCAGTCACTTGCCATGCCGTTGCAGGCCGTGGCCGACGCCCTGGCCGAGCTCGACGCCACAACCGCCCTGGCCGAATGGGCGGAAGAGGTCGGGGCTGTGCGGCCGGTGGTGGACGATTCGAAGGTCTTCGTGGTCGAGGCCGGGCGTCACCCTGTGGTCGAGGCGGCGGTGAAGCGGGCGGGCGATCCGTTCACGCCCAACGACTGCAAACTGGACGGGGACGGCGTCGGCTGCGCCCGCCTTTCGATCGTCACCGGGCCGAACATGGCCGGCAAGTCGACCTTCCTGCGCCAGAACGCGCTTCTGGTGGTGCTGGCGCAAGGGTCCTGTTTCGTGCCGGCGAAATCGATGCGGCTCGGCGTTGTCGACCGGCTGTTCAGCCGGGTGGGCGCCGGAGACGATCTGGCGCGGGGCCGCTCCACCTTCATGATGGAGATGGTCGAGACGGCCGCCATCCTGACCCAGGCGACGCCGCAGAGTTTCATCGTCCTGGACGAGATCGGGCGCGGCACGGCCACCTATGACGGCCTGGCCATCGCCTGGGCCTGCGCCGAGGCCCTGCACGACGTGAACCGGTCCCGCACCCTGTTCGCGACCCACTACCACGAGCTGGCCCGGCTGGAGGAGCGGCTCGACCACGTCTGCAACCTGTCCATGAAGGCCAAGGAGTGGAACGGCGAACTGGTCTTTCTGCACGAGGCGGCGCCGGGGGCGGCGGACCGGTCCTACGGCGTCCAGGTGGCCAAGCTGGCAGGGGTGCCTCCGGCCGTGGTCGCCCGCGCGCGGGCCGTGCTCGACCGGCTGGAGACGGAGAAGGCGGCGCAGGGGCGGCTCGATGACCTGCCCCTGTTTGCCGTGATGGAACCGGCGGCCCCGGCGCTGAAATCCGCCGTGGATGAGGCGGTGGCCGCGCTGGATCCGGATGCGCTGACGCCGAGGGAGGCGCTCGAGGCACTCTACCGGCTGAAGGGACTGGCGACGTGACCCTCTCCTTTGCCTTCGTCATCCTCCGGCAAGCCGCTCTTGCAGCGCGGACCGGGGGAGGCGCCGAAGGCGATCTTTTCAGCCACGATGCCGGCAGCGTTGTCCGCGACAGGTTCGCGCTCTCGCGCGCCGGAGGATGACGACAGTGGGTGACGCCCTCGACGCCCGTCTCAACGCCATCGTGTCCGGCCCGGGCGTACGGCCCGCCGTGGCGGCGGTGCTGAAAGCCCACTACGACGCAGCGCGCGAGAAGATCGCGACGAAACTGGCCAATGGCCTGCCGGGTGTGGAGGTGGCGCGGCTGTATTCGGCGGCGGCCGACGAGCTGCTGACCGCCCTGTGGCGGTTCACGACCGAGACCCTCTATCCGTCGCACAATCCGACCGAGGCGGAGAAGCTCAGCCTGATCGCCGTCGGCGGCTACGGCCGGGGGGTGCTGGCGCCCTTTTCGGATCTCGACCTCGTGTTTCTGCGGCCGTGGAAGACGACGGCCCGGACGGAGACGGTGGCGGAGTTCATGCTCTACGTCCTGTGGGACCTGGGGCTGAAGGTCGGGTCCTCGGCGCGGTCGGTGGACGAGGCCCTGAGCCTGGCCCGGTCCGACATGACCATCCGCACGGCCCTGCTGGAGGCGCGGCCCCTGGCGGGCGACGACAGGCTGACCGAGGACTTCCTCTGGCGCTTCCGGGGCATGGTCACCAACGCCGATCCCCGCCCCTTCATCGCCGCCAAGATGGAGGAGCGTGAAACACGCCATTCCAGAACGGGCGCGGTCCGTTATCGCGTCGAGCCGAACATCAAGGACGGCAAGGGCGGGCTGCGCGACCTCAACACCCTGTTCTGGATCGCCCGGTCCCTGGCGCCCGAGAGCCCGCTGGGCGCGCGGGTGCTGGACGAGCTGCTGACGCCGCGCGAGCGACGGACCTTCGAGGAGGCGTTCGACTTCCTGTGGCGGGTGCGGGCGCATCTGCATCTGGCGGCGGGGCGGGCCGAGGAGAAGCTGACCTTCGACCTCCAGCCGGAGGTGGCGCGGCGGATGGGCTGGCGCGGTCGCGGCGACGAACCGGCGGTCGAACGGTTCATGCGCCGATATTTCCTCGTCGCCCGCGACGTCGGCGCCCTGACCCGGGCGATGAGCGCGACCCTGGAGGCGCGCCAGCAGAAGAAGACGATGAGCCTGTCGCGGCTGATCCCGGGCCGGAAGCGGAACCTCGGCGTCGAGGGATTCATCGAGGACGGAGGGCGGCTGTCGGTGACGGGACCCGAGGTGTTCGCCGGGGACCCGGTCAAGCTGCTGACCCTGTTCGTCTGCGCCGATCAGCACGACCTCGACGTCCATCCGCACGCCTTCTCAGCCGTCACCCGTTCGCTGGCCCTCGTGACGCCCAGGCTCAGGCGCGATCCGCGCGCGACCGCGGCCCTGTTGCATGTGCTGGCGCACGGCCAGAGGCCCTATCGTGCCCTGACCATCATGAACGAGGCGGGACTGCTGGGCCGGTTCCTGCCGGAATGGGGCCGGATCGTCGGCCAGACCCAGTTCAACATGTACCATGCCTATACGGTCGACGAGCACACGCTCCAGGCCATCGGCATCATCAACGACATCCAGCGCGGCAAGCTCAAGGACGACCATCCCCTGGCGACCGAGGTGATCCATCTGATCGCCGACCCGGAGGCCCTGATGCTGGCCATGTTGCTGCACGACGTCGGCAAGGGCGGGGAGCGGGGGCAGCTGGAGGACGGGGCCATCGCCGCGCGCAGGGCCTGCGAACGGCTGGGCGTCGATCCGCGGCGGATCGAGATCGTGGTCTGGCTGGTGCGGCACCACCTGGCCCTCAGCGACTACGCCCAGAAGCGGGATATCTCCGATCCGGCGACGGTCCAGGCCTTCGCCGAGCTTGTCGGTGATCCGGAGCGGCTGCGGATGCTGCTGGTCCTGACCGTGGCCGATATCCGGGCCGTGGGGCCGGGGGTGTGGAACAGCTGGAAGGGTCAGCTGATGCGCAGCCTCTATGCGGCCGTCGAGGCCCTGTTCCGGGGCGAGGACATCCAGACCGTCGATCCCCTGGCCGAACACGCCGACCTCGTCGCCCGGGCCCTGGAAGGCGGGGCGGCGGTGGAGGCCCGGACCTGTGTCGCCGGGCGGATCGAGGAGACGACGGAGATCGCGCTGGCGGCCCGTGACCGGCCCGGCCTGTTCGCCGATCTGGCGGCGGTCCTGGCGGCTGCAGGCGCCGATGTGACCGGTGCGCGGGTCGCGACGGCCGCCGACGGCACGGTGCTGGACGTCTTCCAGGTCCAGGACGGGGCCGACCAGCCCTATGGCCAGGCCGAGCCGCGGCGGCTGAAATCCCTGATCGCGGCGCTGGAAGCGGCGGCGAGGGGAGAGACCCCCGTCCAGCCGCCCGCCATGCCCCGGTCCTCGCCGCGCCGGGCCGTGTTCGATGTGCGGCCGGTGGTGATGATCGACAATGCGGCCTCGGCCGACGCCACGGTGATCGAGGTCTCGGGCGCCGACCGGCCGGGCCTGCTGGCCGAGCTGTCCCGCACCCTGTCCGACCACGACCTGTCGATCCGCTCGGCCCATGTCGCCGGCTTCGGCGAACGGGCGGTCGACAGCTTCTATGTCACCGATCGCAGCGGCCGGAAGCTGAAGTCCGACGGCCTGCTCGACGACGTCCATGCCGCGCTGGAGGCCGTGCTGGACCGCGCGCCCGAAGCGCCCGAGGGACGCCGGATCACCGCCGCCCGGGCCAGCGCGCGCGACGTCTCGGACCTGCGGCCGAGGAAGCCCGTTTCGCCCGCGCCGGAAGCGCGCTAAGCGCAAGGTCTCCCCGATGTCCTGCGTGAGCGCCCGCCTGTGAGTCTCGCCCGAAACGCCCTCGTGCAGGCGACCCTGACCCTGGGCAGCCGCATCCTGGGGTTCGCCCGGGATCTGGCCCTGTCGGCCAATTTCGGCCAGGGCGCGATGATGGACGTCTGGTCCACGGCGCTCATGCTGCCCAACATGTTCCGCCGGCTGTTCGCGGAGGGGGCCTTCGCCCAGGCCTTCGTGCCGATCTACGGCGGGGTGCGGGCCCGCGAGGGCGAGGAGGCAGCCGCCGTCACGGCCTCGGAGGCGCTCAGTTTCATTTTCGCGGTCGTGGCCGGGTTCTGCATCCTGGCCCAGATCGCCATGCCGTGGCTGATGCCCTGGTTGCTGTCGGCCTATCGCGACGATGCAGGGGTGATGCATGTCGCCACCGTCGCCGCCCAGCTGACCATGCCCTACCTCGCCTGCATGACCATCGCGTCTTTGCTGTCGGGCGTGCTGAACACCTCGGGCCGTTTCGCCCTGTCGGCGGGCGTCCCGGTCTTTCTCAACCTCTGCACCCTCGGGCCGCTCGTGGCCCCGCTGGTCCTCGACATCGACGAGACGGCGCTGATCTATGCGGTGACCCTCGCCGTCACCGTCTCCGGCGTGATCCAGGCGGGTCTGCTGTGGTGGGGCGTCCGGCGCCTCGGCATCCGGCTGAACCTCTCCCTGCCCCGGATGACGGAGGGCGTTGCGCGGACGCTGAAGCTGGCCATCCCGGGCGTGCTCGCCGGCGGCGCCCTGCAACTCAATTCCGTCGTCAGCCAGCTGCTGACCGGCTCGAACGAGGGCGCCCGTTCGGTGCTCTACAATGCCGACCGCCTGTACCAGCTGCCGCTCGGCCTCGTCGGCGTCGCCATCGGCCTGGCCCTCGTGCCCCGGCTGACCCGGGCCTTCGTCTCGGGCGACCACGAGGGCGGACGTCGCACGCTGGACGACGGCATCACCCTGTCGATGGCCTTCACCCTGCCGGCGGCCGTGGCCCTGTTCGTCATCCCCTTCTTCATCATCGACGCGACCGTGACACGCGGCGCCTTCACCAGCGCCGACGCGGCCCGAACCGCCGACGTGCTGCGCCAGTTCGCCTGGGGCGTCCCGGCCTTCGTCCTCGCCAAGGTGCTGACCCCGCCCTTCTTCGCCCGTCAGGACACGCGACGGCCGATGATCTTCTCCGTCGCCTCGGTCGGGGTGACCGTGGCCCTGGGCTCGGCCCTGTTCTTCGGCCTGCAGGCCGCGGGCATGGACGGGGTGCTGGGTCTGGCCGTCGCGACCAGCGTCTCGGCCTGGGTCAATGTCGGCCTTCTGGGCGGGACCCTGCTGCGCGAAAAGGCGTGGAAATTCTCCGGCCGGTTCATATCGAAATTCCTGCGCGTGCTTGCGGCCAGCGCCGTCATGGCCGCCGTGCTCCTGCCCGCCAGCCTCTGGTACCGCGACCTGAGCCAGCTGCTTCTGGCCAAGGAGATCGCCGTGATCGCGGTCTGCGGGGTCGGCGCCCTTGTGTATGGCCTCTGCCTCGTGCTTTTCCGCGCCGTGAGCGTCTCCGAGCTGAAGGCGACGCTGAGACGTGAACCCGGGGCCTCGACCCTCGCCGGACTGGATTGATGACTGACGCCTCCCCGACCGTTCCCGCCTACAGCGGCCCGCGCCGCATCCTCAGCGGCATCCAGGCGTCCGGCGCCCTGCATCTGGGCAACTATCTGGGCGCCCTGAAGCGGTTCACGGCGCTGCAGGAGTCGGGCGCGCCCTGTTTCCTGTTCGTGGCCGACATGCACGCCATCACCGTCTGGCAGGATCCGGCCCTGCTGACGGCCCAGACGCGCGAGATCGCGGCCGCCTATATCGCCTCGGGTCTCGATCCGGCGACGTCGACCATCTTCCCCCAGTCGGCCGTGCGTGCGCATGCCGAACTGGCCTGGGTCTTCAACTGCGTCGCCCGGCTCGGCTGGCTCGACCGGATGACCCAGTTCAAGGAGAAGTCGGGCAAGCACAAGGAACGGGCCTCGGTCGGCCTCTACACCTACCCCGTGCTCCAGGCCGCCGACATCCTGCTCTACAAGGCGACCGAGGTGCCGGTCGGCGAGGACCAGAAACAGCATCTGGAGTTGACCCGCGACATCGCCGGCAAGTTCAACACCGATTTCGACGCGCCCGGCTTCTTCCCCCTGCCCGAACCCCTGATCCAGGGCCCGGCCACGCGGGTCATGAGCCTGCGCGACGGCGCGGCCAAGATGTCCAAGTCCGATCCCTCGGACCAGTCGCGCATCAACCTGACCGACGACGCCGACACGATCGCCGCCAAGATCCGCAAGTCCAAGACCGACATGGGCGTCATGCCCGAGCCCGGCGAGAGCCTGGACGACCGGCCCGAGGTCAAGAATCTGATCGCCATCTACGCCGCCCTGTCGGACCAGACGCGCGAACAGGTCACGGCCCAGTTCGCCGGCCAGGGCTTCGGCGCCTTCAAGCCGGCCCTGGCCGATCTGGCCGTGTCGTCGCTGGCCCCGGTCACCGCCGAGATGCGTCGCCTGATGGACGACCCGGCCGAGATCGACCGTGTCCTGAAGGACGGGGCCGAACGCGCCACCGCGATCGCCGACCCGGTGGTGGCCGAGGTCAAGAAGATCGTGGGCTTCTGGCAGGGCTGAGGTCAGCGGGTTTCGGACCCGGCGTCGCGGGCGGGGCTGACCCGAAATCGCCGCTGCGCTAAGGCGTGACCATGAGCCATCCGCTGGACCGCGCCGTGTGGAACGCCCTGACGACCCGGTTGTCGGGCTTCGTCACGGCCGACAGCGACGTCCGCGCCGTGCGCATCGATCCGGAGGTGGGGATCTTCGTCTCGGGCGCCGATGCGGGGTCCGGGACGGTTAGGGCCATGGCGGACCTGGCCCTGCGCCATCCGGGGGCGGGGATGGTCGAGCGGACCGGCGGCCCTATGGACGCTTTGGACCTGCCGGGCGTGGAGGTCATGAACCGTGTTCCTCTGGTCCAGATGGTCTGTTCGGCCCTGACGGCAGGCGGTCCCGACCTTGTTTTCGAGACCCTGACCGAGGCCGATGCGCCCGAGATGCTGGCGCTGGCGATCCTGACGAAGCCGGGTCCGTTCCGGTCGAGGACGCGACGGCTCGGACCCTTCATCGGGGTCAGGCATGAGGGGCGGCTGGTCGCGATGGCGGGGCGGCGGTTGCGGGTCGACGGCTTCACCGAACTGAGCGGCGTCTGTACCCACCCCGATCATCGCGGCAGAGGCTATGCGGCCGGTCTGTCGCGGGCCGTGACGGGAGAGATCCTGGCGACAGGCGAGGGGGCCTTCCTGCACGCCTTCGCCGGGCACGATGCGACCATCGCCTTCTACCGCTCCCTGGGCTTCGAGGTCCGGGCGCCGATGACCTATACGATTCTCAAATAGCGGGAGGGCGACATGACCTACGACGCGACCATCGAGTGGACCCGGGGCGATCAGGCCTTCGTCGACAACAAATATTCGCGGGCCCACGTCTGGCGCTTCGACGGCGGGGCCGTGGTGCCCGGCTCCTCGGCCCCGGCCAGCGTACCCCTGCCCTTGTCCGACGCCTCGGCCGTGGATCCGGAGGAGGCCATGATCGCCTCCCTGTCCAGCTGCCACATGCTGTGGTTCCTCGCCCTGGCCGCCAAGGCCGGGTGGGTGGTCGACCGCTATGTCGACGCGGCCTCCGGAGAGCTGGATCGCAATCCGGAGGGGCGGCGCTATCTGGCGCGGGTGGCCCTTCGTCCGGTCACGACCTTCACCGGGACCGCGCCGGCCCAGGACGCGCTCGACGCCCTGCATCACGCCGCCCACGACCACTGCGAGATGGCCCATAGCGTCCGCGCGACGATCACGATCGAGGCGACGATCGGCTAGATCAGGTCCGGGCCTTCAGGAAGCCGACGAAGCGGCGGATCGCCTCCGTCGTGGCGTCGGGATCGTAGCGGACCTTCGGATGGGTCAGGCCCGGTTCGTCGAAGGCGTGGGTGGCGTCGACGATCCATTCCTCGATCTCCGAGCCGGCCTCGCGGGCGCGGTTCAGGACGCGTTCGTAGTCGGCGCGGCGGGCCAGATGATCCCGCGTCGGGAGGATGACCAGGGCGTCGAGGGCGCGGCGCCAGCGGAACCAGCGGCTCCGGGCCGGGAAGGCGACATAGGGATAGGGCATGAAGGCCCCGACGACGCCCGACAGGTCGGCGTTCGCCGGATCGGCGATCATCGCCTCTCCCCGCCTTTCGAGCTTCCCGGTCATCAGGTCCATGATGGCCCAGGCGCCATGGCTCCAGCCCGCCAGGACGATCCGGGCCGGATCGGCATCGGGCAGGGCCTTCGCAAAGGTCGCCGCGGCCATCACATCCCCTGCCCGCCTTCCGCCGCGCAGCAGAAGCCCGGTGCAGACGAAGGTGCGGACGAAGGCGTCCGACCAGCCGCGGGCGATGAAGCTCTCGACCGTCACCGCCATCCAGCCGACCCCGGCCGCCGCCTCGGCATAGCGATGCAGGTGGGATCGCACCCCGCCGCAGCCCGGGAAGATCAGGACGACGGGAAAGGGGCCTGATCCCTCGGGACGACGGATGACGAGCGACGGCTTCAGGCGGGCCCAGCGCTCCGCCAGGGTGTCCATCAGGCGGCGGCGGGAACCGGGCGGGGCGCGACGGCGACATCATCCAGCAGGGCGCGGAAGCGACGGATGGCTTCGCCGGTCAGGTCGGCGTCGTATTTCATCGGCAGGGCCGTCATCGGCTCGTCGAAACTGTGGGTGCCGGGCGCGATCCAGGTCTCGACCTCGGTGCCGCAGTTCCGGACCATGTCGTGGACCCGCTCGGCATTGCGGACAGTGGTCAGGTGGTCGTTCCGGGAGATGACCGCCAGCGTCTTCGGGCAGTGCCGCCAGGGCCGCATCCGGTTCAGGGCCGCCACCCCGACATAGGGATAGGCCAGGTAGGTCGCCTTCACGCCCGACAGGTCGGCGGTCTCCGCGTCCCTGACGCCCAGCGCCTTCGCCGGACCCGGATCACAGCTCATCGCCTCCATGATGCCCCAGCCGCCGTGGCTCCAGCCGGCGAGGACGATGCGGGTTTCGTCCACGTCGGGCCGGGCCGAGACGCCCTGGATCGAGGCGACGACGTCGCCGCCCCGCTCCCAGCCGCGCAGCATCAGGCCGGTGCAGACCGTGGCCATGGCGAACTCGCGCGACCAGCCGCGCGGGGCGTAGGAATCGACGATCACCGCGCGCCAGCCGGCCTCCCGGGCGGCTGCGGCGTACATCGGCAGATGACCACGCAGGCCGCCACAGCCGTGGAACAGGAGGACCGTGGGGCGCGGCCGGTCGTCGTCCGGGCCGACGACCTGGATGAAGGGCTCGAGCCTGGCCCAGCGGTCGGAGAGGGTGTCCATGAAGGCACCTTAAGCCGTCCCCTCTCCCGTTGGGAGAGGGCTTGAGCCTCCGGGAGCGCAGCGATCGGCCAGGCGAAAGGGTGAGGGTCGTGCGTCACCGGCGAGATCCGACCCTCATCCGTCTCGCTGCGCTCGCCACCTTCTCCCAACGGGAGAAGGAAAGCGACTTCAGTGCCGGAAGACGCGGACGCCGGTGAAGGCCATGGCGATGCCCTGTTCGTCGGCCGCGGCGATGACCTCGGCGTCGCGCATCGAGCCCCCCGGCTGGATCACCGAGGTGGCGCCGGCGGCGACCGCTTCCAGCAGGCCGTCGGCGAAGGGGAAGAAGGCCTCGGAGGCGCAGGCTGAACCCTCGGCCAGGGAATGGGCCAGTCCCTTGGCCTCTCCGGCCTCGCGGGCGCGGATGGCGGCGATCCGGGCGCTGTCGCGACGGTTCATCTGGCCGGCGCCGATGCCGGCGGTCTGGCCGTCCTTGGCGTAAACGATGGCGTTCGACTTGACATGCTTGGCCACGGTGAAGGCGAACAGCATGTCCTCGATCTCCTGCGGCGTCGGCTGGCGGCGGGTGACGATCTTGAGGTCAGAGGGCCGGATCAGGCTGCGATCGCGCGACTGGACCAGGAAACCGCCCGCGACGCTGCGGAAGACCTCGCCCGGGCCGTGCGGGTCGGGCAGGCCGTCGGTGATCAGCAGGCGCAGGTTCTTCTTGGCGGCGAAGACCTCCTTCGCCTCGTCGTCGGCGCCGGGGGCGATGACCACCTCGGTGAAGATCTCGGTGATGGCGCGGGCGTCGGCCCCGTTCAGCAGGCGGTTGACGGCGATGACGCCGCCGAAAGCCGAGACGGCGTCGCATTCCAGGGCGCGGGCGTAGGCCTCGCCGAGGTCCTTGCCGACGGCCACACCGCAGGGGTTGGCGTGTTTGACGATGACGCAGGCCGGGCTCTCGAATTCGGCGACCAGTTCATAGGCGGCGTCGGCGTCGGCGATATTGTTGTAGCCCAGCTCCTTGCCCTGGATCTGGGTCGCGTGGGCGACGCCGGGGCGCGCCTCTCCGGTGCGGTAGAAGGCGCCCGTCTGGTGCGGGTTCTCGCCGTAGCGCAGGGTCTGGGCGAGGCTGCCGGCGATCGATTTGCGGGCCGGGGCGGCGTCTTCCAGCTGTCCCGCGAACCAGCCCGAGACGGCGGCGTCATAGGCGGCGGTGCGGGCGAAGGCGCGGGCGGCCAGCTGCTTGCGCAGGGCCAGGGACGTCGACCCTGAGGCCTTCAGCGCCTCGACGATCAGGCCGATGCTCTCGCCGTCGACGGCGACGGCGACATAGCCGTGGTTCTTCGAGCCCGAACGGATCATGGCCGGGCCGCCGATGTCGATATTCTCGATCACCGCGTCGAACCCGGCGCCCGAAGCAACGGTTGATTCGAACGGGTACAGATCAATCCACACGATATCGATCGGGCCGATGCCGTGTTCGTCCATGGCCGCCCTGTGCTCGGCCGCGTCACGCACCCCCAGCAGGCCGCCGTGAACGACGGGGTGCAGGGTCTTGACCCTGCCGTCCATCATTTCGGGGAAGCCGGTCAGGTCGGCCACGTCCTTCACGGGCAGGCCGAACCCGGCGATGGCGGCGCGGGTGCCGCCGGTCGAGACCAGCTCCACGCCCGCCTCGTGCATCGCGCGCGCGGCGTCCTCGAGCCCGGTCTTGTCCGAGAGCGAGATCAGGGCGCGGACGGGCTTCACCGCGTCGGGG
Source organism: Brevundimonas sp. (assembly GCF_027484365.1). Lineage (GTDB taxonomy): Bacteria > Pseudomonadota > Alphaproteobacteria > Caulobacterales > Caulobacteraceae > Brevundimonas. The sequence goes on from NZ_JAIXTC010000007.1 coordinate 66,578, forward strand.
GCGGGGGGAAAGTCGGGGGCGGCGGGCATGGGGCGAATCCTGGGGGAGGGCGGATGCGCGCGCGTCTAGCACCGGTGACGCTGCGGGTCACCTTCGGTGACGGGAAACTAGACCCGGATGTCCAGAAGCTGGCCGAGGCGGGGCAGGCGGGGCGTCTCCGGCTCGCTGGTCCGTGCGGCCTGGCCTGTCGGGGCCTGGGGGCCGGGCGTTGTGGCCTGCACCTCGCTGAGCGCGGCGCGGAAGAAGGCGGCCTGGGCGGCCTTCACCTGCGCCGTCTGGCCGGTCGGCGTTGTGGCGGGCAGGGTCTGCGGAATGTCGGGCCGAATCGCGCTCATGCGAACAGGGTTAACGAAACCTGTCGAAAAAGGGTTAACGGGAAGGCCTTCAGCCAAGGCAGGGCTTCGGTGCGAAATCCAGGCCGCCTGCACTGGGGATCTGGACCCCGGCCTGCGCCGGGGTGCACGGTTGCAAGATTAGTTCGCGGCGTTGCGGCGGGCCTGGGCGTCTTCCAGTGTGGTGGCGGTCGGCAGGGGGCGCAGCGGCGCGTTCAGGGCCGAGGTCAGGCGCGCGACGTCCTGGTCGGTGAGCAGGGGGCCGGAGGCCTTGGCGACGATCCGGCCCATGGCGTCGACGGCGAAGCTCTCGGGGACGCCCGAGACGCCGAGGTCGAGGCCGGCGCGGCCCTCGCGGTCCACAAGGACCATGGCGAAGGGATCGCCCAGTTCGTCGAGGAAGGCCTGGGTCGCCTCGGGCTCGTCCTTGTAGGCGACGCCGACGACAGCGATCCCCTGCGCCTTCAGGGCCAGAAGGCGTGGATGCTCGAGGCGACAGGGCGCGCACCAGCTGGCGAAGACATTGACGATCATCGGCCTGCCCACGCCGGCAGTGCGGATGTCGACATTCTGAGGCCCGGCGACGCCGTCCTGAAGAATGGGCAGGACGGTTTCGGGCACGGTCTGGCCCACGAGGGCATCCGGTTTGAACGCGGGATCACGCTTAAGCGACCAGCCGATGAACAGGGCGGCGAGCGCGACCAGCACGACCAGCGGGATCACGGTCAGCCACCGGCTCATTGTGCCTGCCCTGCGGCGCCTTGCGTGACCTGAGGCCCGGCCTCGCCGTTGTCCTCCAGCCGCTTCAGCTCGGCCTTCCATCGGCGTGACGCCACAACGGCGCGGGCGACGACGGCGCCGAGCACGAGGACGCTGATGCCCCAGGCGGGCCAGACGAAGGCGGCGTAGGGGCTCATGTCGAGGTCGGGCATCGGCTAGGCCTCCATCGCCCTACGGGCGCGCAGGGTCTGGACCCGACGGCGGGTGATCTCGGTGCGGATCGCGGTCAGCCAGACGGCCAGGAACAGGGCCCCGTAGGCCGCCATCATGGTCAGCAGGGGGGCGAGGAAGACGGGATCGAGGCTGGATCCGCCCGCGCGCAACAGGGAGGCGGGCTGGTGCAGGGTGTTCCACCAGTCGACCGAGAACTTCACGATCGGCAGGTTGATCAGACCGACGAGACCGAGGACGGCGGCGGCGCGGGCGGCCTTCTGCTCGTCGTCAAGCGAGGCGCGCAGCGCCATATAGCCGAGGTAGAAGAGGAACAGGACGAGCACGCTCGTCAGCCGGGCGTCCCAGACCCACCAGGTTCCCCACATCGGCTTGGCCCAGACAGCGCCTGTAAACAGGGCGAGCGCTGTGAAGGCGGCTCCGGGCAGGGCGGCGGCGCGGGCCGCGGCGTCGGCCAGCGGATGGCGAAAGACGAGGGCGAAGAAGCTTGAAACGCCGAGCGCCGCATAGGCCGCGAGACCCAGGGTCGAGGCCGGCACATGCACGAACATGATCCGGACCGTGTCGCCCTGCTGATAGTCGCCGGGCGCCGCGAAACTGAGCCAGGTCCCGACAGCCAGCAGAACGGCCGCGATCGCCCACAGCACCGGCGTCAGCGGCCGGGTGAAGCTCATGAAACGGGCGGGATTGGCGAGGCCGAACATCGTCCGCGCGATTACGCGCCGCGGCGGGATGGAGCAAGCGCACGCCGGGTCGCGCCAACGAAAACGGGGCCGGGGCTTGCGCCCCGACCCCGTCAATCACTTGAAAAATCCGTGAAGGACTATTCAGCGGCCTTCAGCTGGCCGGCAGATTCCTTGCCGGTGCGACGGTCGCGTTCGACTTCGTACGAGACCTTCTGGCCTTCGTTCAGGCCGTTCATGCCTGCGCCTTCAACGGCCGAAACGTGCACGAACACGTCCTTGCCGCCGTCCGAGGGCTCGATGAAGCCGTAGCCTTTGGTGGAGTTGTACCATTTGACAGTGCCGGTAGCCATTTTAAGGACCTCCGTTAGCAGTTTGCATCAGGCAAGAGCGCCTGAAGCCTGTCGGGTCTGAATGGGATCGGCCAGAAACTCGGTGCGTTCGCAAAGAGAGAGGGCGTTACGCAGAGAGATCGACAGACGTCATATGGGCGCAAAACGCCCTGTGCACAACCTGAGTCTTGAGTCGCCCCGATTCAGGCCGGTCCCGGTCCGTCCTCGTCTTCGCTCCCATCCCCGGAATCGGTCGGGGCGGGCGCGCCCGCCTCGCCTTCCGGCGCGACATAGTGGGCGACGCAGAGCTTGCGCAGGGCGGAGGTCAGGGATCCGCCGTACAGGCGATCCTGGACGCGCTCATGGCCTTCCTGCTGCAGTCGGGCCTTGATGTCGCCGACGGTGCGGCACTCTCCGCTGCGGGCGAGTTCGTAGGCGCGTTCGAGGGTCGTCAGACGAAAGTTGTTACTCATGGTCAGGGAGATAGGCGCACCGACGCGGTTTTGCGAGACGGGTCGGACACGTCAGGCGTCGTGGCCACGCCTCAGCCTCCGGGCCACCGTCGTCGCCTGTCGCCGCGTGAAGGCGACGAGCTCGCGACTGCCCTGGGGCGCGCCTACCGTATCGGCCATGGTCGCGCCGCGCGCACCGATCGGCGCCCCGCGTTTCACGGTGGTGTCGATCGCCGTCTGATGCTCGATCTCGGCGTTCAGCTTGGCGCCCATCAGCACGACCTGAACCGACAGCCAGACCCACAGCAAAAAGCCCATCGCCGTCGCCAGGGGACCGTAGGAGTCCATGCGAACGAAGTTGGTCAGATACCAGCTGAAGGTGAAGGAGATCAGCACGCTGACTGTCGCGGCGAAGAGGGCGCCGGGGAACAGCCACCGCACCGTCGCGCCCGCCCGGCTGGGGCCGAAGCGATACATGGTCACCAGCGTCAGCACGTAGATGGCGAACAGCATCGGCCATCGCAGCGGAGCCAGGCGCTCCCAGTCGTCGGCCAGACCGAACAGCCCCAGCACGATCGGCACGCCGACCACGAGGGCCGCGCTGACCAGAACCGCTGCCAGGCCCGACAGGGTGAAGGCGAAACACAGCAGATTGTACTGGATGATGTCGCGCTTCTCGACCTCGTGATAGGCGACGTTGATGCCGTGAAACAGTGTCTTGATCCCGTTGTTGGCCGTCCACAGTGACAGGCCCAAAGTCCAGATCAGGGTGAAGGTCAGGTCCCGCGTCGAGCCTGCGGCCAGCCGGGTCATTTCCTGGGCCAGGAAGCTCGCGACGCTGGACGGCAGGAGGGCGTAGAGGAAGGCGACCCGCGCGGAGGCGTCGGCCGGGTCGGCGAACAGGCCGTAGACCGTGACGAAGGCCGCCAGGGTTGGAAACAGCGACAGCAGCATCAGGAAGGTGACGCCCCCGGCGACGAAGCCCACCTGATCGGTGAAATAGCCGTTGCCGACCCGCCAGCCGATGTCGAGCCAGCCCTTGTGCGGGATGTGTGCGGGACGTCGCGCCAGTCGCCCCCGACCCGGGTGCATGCTGTCGAACTCTTCGGGCGTCGGGGGTTGGGGCGGAGCCGCCCCGGCGCGTTCCGGCCGGAGCTCCAGGCCGAATCTGTGTCCCTGCGAATAGATCAGATGCGCGGCGCCCGCGCCGGCGGCCAGTCCTCCGATGATCGCGCCGATGAAGGCCCAGGGGCCAGAAAAAAGGGGGCGGCGCGCGGACGATCGGATCGGCGAGGGAAATTTCATCGGCGGGTCAACGGTCCAGCGGCGGGCCGTGTTCCGGCTGCAGTTCACCTTGCCTGAATTCGCGCGCTGGGGCACTGACCGGCCGTGGCCGAGACTTCTTCCGCATCCGTCGCCGCCCTGTACCGCCATCCGGTCAAGGGTTTCACGCCCGAGCCGCTGGAGCGGGCGGTGTTGACGGCCGGCCGGGCCTTTCCCGGCGACCGGCTGCGCGCGGTCGAGACCGGGCCGTCGGGCTTCGATCCCCGGGCGCCGGCCCATATCTCAAAGATGCGGTTCACTGTGCTGGCGCGCCTGCCGGAGATCGCGCGGGTCCGCACCCGGTGGGACGAGACGACCGATACGCTGCATGTGTCGAGCGAGGGCGCGCCGGACCTGTCGGTGAAACTCGGCGATCCCGGGGACGAGCGGCGGCTGGAAGCCTGGCTGACGGAATTCCTCGGCGAGGAGGCGACCGCGCCGCTGCGCCTGCTGGACGGAACCGGCCACCGGTTCATGGACGATCCCGCAGGGTCGGTTTCGGTGCTGAACCTGGCCAGCGTGCGCGACCTGTCCGGACGGCTGGGCGTGAGGGTCGACCCCTTGCGGTTCCGGGCCAATGTCTGGGTCGAGGGCTGGCCGGCCTGGGCCGAGAACGACTGGACCGGGCGCGACCTGACCCTGGGCGAAGCGAGGCTGACGGTGATCAAGCCGATCGTTCGCTGTGTCGCCACCCATGTGGACCCCGAAACCGGAAGCCGGGACATCGATGTGGTTTCCGCCCTTCAAGAGCTTTACGGCCACCGCTGGTGCGGCCTCTATCTTTCGGTCGGAACCGGCGGGACGCTGACCGTCGGCGACCGCGCGGAGCTTTGCTGAATGACGGACACCCACACCCTCGTCGCCGCCTGGAAGGCCGCCCAGGGCGAGCTGAAGGCTGCCCGCATCGACAGTCCGGCCATCGACGCACGCCTGCTGCTCGAGGCCGCGACCGGCGCCAGCCGGCTCGAGATACTCACGGACCCCCACCGGCCCCTGACGCCGGACCAGTCGGCGACCCTGGCCGGCTATGTCGAACGTCGCCTGCGCCGCGAGCCCGTGTCGCGGATCCTGGGCCGCAAGGGGTTCTGGAAGATCATGCTGAACGTCACCCCCGACGTGCTCAGCCCGCGTCCGGACACCGAGACCATCCTCGACGTGGCCATGCTGGCCTTCGAACCGGCCCAGGCCTTCAGCGTCATCGATCTGGGGACCGGATCGGGCGCCATCCTGCTGGCCGTTCTCGGTGACCGGCCGGCCGCGCACGGCGTCGGCACCGATATTTCGTCCGAGGCCCTGGCCGTGGCCAGGGAGAATGCCGCCAATCTCGGGCTGGATAACCGCGCGACCTTCCTGAGGACGGAGTGGGCCGCCGGGTTCGGCGACCACAGCTTCGATCTGGTGGTGTCCAACCCGCCCTATATTCCGTCCGACGACATTCCCGGTCTGGATCCGGAGGTGCGCGAGCATGATCCGATCCTGGCCCTGGACGGCGGCCCCGACGGTCTGCAGGCCTATCGCGACCTCGCCCCCGAGATCGCCCGCATCCTCAAGCCGGGCGGCACCTTCGCCGTCGAGATCGGCTGGGACCAGGGCGAGGCGGTCAAGGCCCTGTTCGAGGCGGCGGGGCTGGAGGAGGTGAAGGTGGTCAAGGACCTCGGCGACCGGCACCGTGTGGTCACCAACGGTCCGGATCCAAGAACGACGCCGATCCGCCAGTCCTAGTCCGGGGCTGATCCGAACAAACCCCTTGGAAACCGCCCCGGCGCGCGCTAAGTCCTTGGTTGTCTCCCTCCCTTCCGCATCTCGCTGAACCGCTCCAGGTCCAGCGACGCTCGGCCGGGACGCGCGTGAAGGTCGGCGGTGTCACTGCCAGCGGACCACGACGGGCGACAAAGGTCCTTCCGATCACATCGCCGCCGGGGATTGGCCCCCAAGCGAACCGGAACCACAGACAACCGGCCTGACACCCTCGCCATGTTCGCGCAGGGACACGCCAAACCAGCACGGTAAGCCTCGATGCGAGATTTCAAGGGCATGAAGCGTCAGCGCGGCCGCAACCGGAAACCCGGTGGCGGCGGCGGCAACGCGAATGCGGCGAACCCCAACCGTTCATGGGACTCGCAAGGGCCCGAGAACATCAAGGTCCGCGGCAACGCCCAGACCGTCTACGAGCGCTATCAGCAGCTGGCGCGCGACGCCGGCTCGTCGGGCGACCGGGTGCTGGCCGAGAACTATCTCCAGCACGCCGAACACTATTTCCGCGTCCTGCGCGCCCTTCAGCCGCAGCGCCCGGTGTCCGAGATCGCCGCGCGCGAACTGTCGAACCAGGGCTATGACATCGATTTCGAGGATGAGACCGGGGCCCAGGCCGCCGCCTTCCTTGCCGCGCAACAAGCTGCCGACCGCATCCAGCAGCAGAGCGACGCCCGCGATGCCGAGGCCGCCCAGGGCGCCCAGCAGCCGCGCGAGCCGCGCGAATGGACTCCACGCCCGCCGCGTGACGAGAACCAGAATCGCGACGGCCAGAACCGCGATCGCGAATGGACCCCGCGTCCGCCGCGCGACAACCAGAACCGCGATGGCCAGGACGGCCAACCCCGCGCCGAGGGCGAAGGCCAGGGCGAGGGCGGTCGACGTGAGACCCGTCGCGAACGCTGGGAGCGTCGTCGCGAGGAACGCAACCGTCGCTTCGAGGCCGAGGGCGGCACGCCCGACACCCGCACCTACGAAGAGGCCGAGGGCCGGTTCGAGAGCCGTTCCGACAGCGGTCGGCCGGAAAACGTCAGGGAGGGCGGCGACTTCATCGCCTCCACCGCGCCCGTGACCTATGTCCCGCCCGCAGAAGCCGCGCCGGTCGAGGCTGCGCCCGCGCAGGAAGAACGCCCCGCGCGCCGGACCCGCACGCCGCGCGCCGAGGCTCCGGTCGACACGACCCAGGCCCTGCCCGGCTTCCTGACCCGCTCGACGGCCCCGACATCGGCGCCCTCGGATGACGGCGAAACGCCCGCGCCCAAGCGCCGTGCGCCGCGCAAGAAGGCCGAGACTTCCGCCGACGGCGAATAGTCTTCCGGCTAGGGACAAACGCCGTCTGGCATTGGCTCTGGCCGGGCGCCGGATCGCGCCCTGGCCGACCGGGACAGCCGGCTAGGCTCGATCCAGCCGGGCGACGAAGAAGCCGTCGAGGCTTCCGGCCTCCGCCCACATCGAGGGCAGGATGCGGAGCCAGCCTTCGGGTGTCAGGGCCTCGGCCGGCGCGCCGACGGCGGCCGGATCGGCGGGCGTGGTCCGGAAGCCCGGATTGCGGCGCAGGAAGGCGATGACCTGGGTTTCGCCCTCTTCCCGCTCCAGCGAGCACACGCAATAGACCAGACGACCGCCGGGCGCGACGCGGTCGGCGGCCGCGTCGAGCAGCCGGTGCTGGACGTCGGCCAGTTTGGCGACCTCGGCCGGCTTGGTGGCGCGCAGGACTTCAGGATTGCGGCGCAGGGTGCCGGTCGCGGTGCAGGGCGCATCGAGCAGAACGGCGTCGAAGGTGCGATCGTCCTCCCAGTCCTCGCCGGGCGTGACGACGATCTCGGCCGTCAGCCCCGTGCGTTCCAGGTTCTGGCGCAGGCGACGCAGGCGCGGCTCCGAACGGTCGAGGGCCACGACGGTCGCGCCGCTGGCGGCCAGTTGCAGCGTCTTGCCGCCGGGGGCCGCGCACATGTCGAGCGCGGTCTCGCCGGCCTTCGGGGCCAGCAGGCGGGCGGGGACGGCCGCGGCCGCGTCCTGGACCCACCAGCCGCCGGTCTCGTATCCGGACCAGGTCGCGACGTCGCCCCGCACGCCCGAGCGGACAGTCCCGCCGGGCAGGACCGTGCCGTCGATGGTGTCGGCCAGGGCCTGGGCGTCCTCGCCGGGCTTGAGACTGAGGTCGGTCGGCGGTTCGTCGCGGGCCGCCAGGGCGATGGCGGCCAGGGCGGCCTCGCCATAGGTCTGTTTCCAGCGCGCGGCGATCCAGTCGGGGAGGTTCGACTCCGCCGTGGTCATGCCGGGGCCCTCGCGCTCGATACCGCGCAGGACGGCGTTCACGAGCGCCTTGTAGGGACGGGTCTTGGCGTCGCGTTCAGCCAGTTTCACGGCCGTGGAGACGGCGGCGAAGGCGGGAGTCTCCAGCACCAGGGTCTGGGCCAGGGAGACGCGCAGGATCGTGCGGACGGCTTCGGGCGGCGATTTCTGCAGGCGGCGGTTCATGATGGCGTCGATCTCGCCGAGACGACGCAGGGCGGCCATCGCCACGGCGCGGGCGAAGGCGCGATCCGGACCGGGCAGGCTCTTCAGTTCGGGCAGGGCCATGGCCTCGTCCAGCCCGTTGCGGCGCTCAAGGGCGGCGTTCAGCAGGACGCCGGCGGCGATGCGCGCCTCGACCCCGATGTCGGCTGCGCCGTCCGGCTCGGCAATCCGGGCGATCGGTTCCCGGCGGGGACCGCGCGCCTTGTCGGCCATGCGGCGCCCGCGGGCCCCGGAGTTCTTGCCCTTGGGGGTTCCCCCGCTCAAACCGAGACCTGCGTTCCGAGCTCGACCACGCGTCCGGGCGGGATGTGGAAGAAGTCGGTCGGGTTGGCCGCGTTGCGCATCAGGAAGATGTAGAGCTTGTCCTGCCACAGGGGCATCCCCTGCGACGCCGACGGCACGACCGAGCGGCGGCCGAGGAAGAAGCTGGTCGACATGATGTCGAACTTCACCCCCTGCTTGCGGCACTGGCTCAGGGCGCGTGGAACAACCGGGCTTTCCATGAAGCCGTAGCTGAGCGTGATCTTCTTGAAGTCGTCATTGATCGGCTCGATCAGGACGCGCTCGCTGTCGCTCACCCGCGGCCGGTCGGTGGTCCGAACGGTCAGGATGACGTTCTTCTCGTGCAGCACCTTGTTGTGCTTGAGATTATGCATCAGGGCGACCGGGGCGACGTCCGGGTCCGAGGTCAGGAAGATGGCCGTGCCGGGTGAGCGGTGCGGCGGTCGGGCGCGCAACATCTCGATCAGATCGGTCAGGGGCAGGCTGTCCTTCTTGGACTTGGCCGAGAGGATCTGGGACCCGCGTGTCCAGGTCCACATGATCAGCACCAGCACCGCGCCCAGCACCAGCGGCAACCAGGCGCCGTCGGGGATCTTGAGCAGGTTGGAGGTCAGGAAGACGCTGTCGATGAAGCCGAAGGGAACGAGGGCACCCAGGGTCGCCCACAGCGGCCATTTCCATTTCTTGGTGATGACCGAATAGGCCATCAGGGTGTTGATCAGCATGACCCCGGTGACGGCGACGCCATAGGCGGCCGTCAGGTTGTGCGAGCTCTGGAACACGAACAGCAGGGTGAGGACGCCCAGCATCAGGAAGGTGTTCACGGCGGGCACGAAGATCTGGCCGGCCTGGGTCTCGGACGTGAACCGGATGTCGATACGGGGCAACAGGCCCAGCTGGACGGCCTGCTGGGTCACCGAGAAGGCGCCCGTGATCACGGCCTGGGAGGCGATGACCGTGGCAATCGTGGCCAGGGCCAGCATCGGCCAATAGGCGAACTCCGGCACCATCGACCAGAACGGGTTCAGGGCCGCTCCGGGGTTGTCGAGGATCAGGGCGCCCTGGCCCAGATAGTTCAGGGTCAGACAGGGCAGGACGAAGCACAGCCATCCGGCGCGGATCGGCGCCTTGCCGAAATGGCCCATGTCCGCATAGAGCGCCTCGGCGCCCGTGACCGCCAGGAAGACGCTGCCCAGGATGATGAAACCCAGGAAGCCGTCATTAAGCAGCAGCATGACCCCGTAGTGGGGCGACAGGGCGCGCAGCACCGAGATGTCGTCGAAGATGTGGTAGAGGCCGAGCGCCCCCAGCGACAGGAACCACAGGGCCGTCAGGGGGCCGAAATACTTCGACAGACTGGCTGTGCCGCGCGACTGGACCAGGAACAGACCGATCAGGATGGCGGCGGCGATCGGGACGATGAAGGCGTCGAGCCGCGTGCCCACGCCCGGGGCGTCCTTGACGCCCTCTATCGCCGACAGCACGGAAATCGCCGGCGTGATGATGCCGTCGCCGTAGAACAGGGCCGCGCCGCAGACGCCGAGAATGAAGATCCAGGCGGACCGGCGGCCGATCGCATGGGTGGCGAGGGCCATCAGGGCCAGGGTCCCGCCTTCGCCCTTGTTGTCCGCCCGCATGAGGAAGATGACGTATTTGAATGTCACCACGATCATGAGGGCCCAGAAGGCCAGCGAAACCACGCCGATCACGGCCAGTTCGCCGCCGACGCCCGACTGGGCATGGGCGATGGCCTCGCGCAGGGCGTACAGCGGGCTGGTGCCGATGTCGCCGAACACGACGCCGATCGCGCCGATGGTGAGCGCCCAGAATCCGGCCTTGCCGGGCCCGTGGGGCACGGCATGGCCGTTGGATGCGGCGGTGATCTGATCAGGCGAGGCGGGGGGAGCGCCGTCACCGGGGGAAGCGTCCCCAGCCATGAATATCCTCCGGGCGCCGCAGTCGGCGGGCCCATCAAAGCGGAGGGCCTTTAGGCCCATTCCGCGGCTGGTTCAATCGCATGGAATCGGTTTGAGTTGCACCGTGTTCGTCGAGCCGACAGCCCGGATTTGTGAATCGCCTTCCCAGTGCCTACCTTGGGAACTGGAACCGGACGAAAATGTCAGACAGCCAACGCTTTCCCGTCGCCGCCCACGCCCTGGCCTATCTGGCCCACAAGGGCGCCTATGACGCTGCCCGGGCCTGTCCCAGCGCGATTCTGGCGGCCTCGGTGCCGACCAACCCGGTGGTCATCCGCCGGGTGACCGCCCTGTTGTCCAAGGCGGGCCTGATCGCGACCCGTCCCGGGGCCTCCGGCGGCTCCTGGCTGCTGCGCCAGCCGCAGGACATCCGCCTCGACGAGGTGCTGAAGGCGGTCAACGGTTGCGCCCACCTCGGCTCGCCGCCCGCCGGCGCCAAGGGCTGTCCGGTCGGGGAGCATATCCCCCGCCAGGTGGCCAAGGTCCTGACCCTGGCCGACGAGGCCGCGTCTGCGGCCCTGAGCAGGATCACCATCGCCGACCTGCTGGCCGAGACATCGACCGCCCTGGACGGGCTCGCGCCCCACCCGGCCTGTACCGAGGCCATCCGCGCCGCCGGCGCCGTGGCGGTCTAGATTTCGGGCCTGACGTGAGCCGGCGCACCCTTCTGATCACCGGCGCATCGGCCGGAATCGGGGCGGCCCTGGCCCGGGTCTATGCGGAAAGGGGCTGGGACGTGATCCTGACGGCGCGGCGTGAGGCGGCCCTGACCGCCCTGGCCGCAGAGATCACCACCACATGGGGCGTCACCGCGACCGTGATCCCCGCCGACCTGGCCGATCCCGATGCCCCCGCGCGACTGGTGGAGGCCATCGTGGCGCGCGGCCTGACGGTCGACGGGCTGATCAACAACGCCGGCTTCTCGCGGACCACAGGCTTCCTCGCCACCGACCCCGAGCAGCATAGGGCGATGGTCCAGGTCATGCTGTCGGCGCCGGTCGCCCTGTCGCGCCTGTTGCTCCCGGGCATGGTCGAGCGCGGGTTCGGGCGGATCATCAATGTCGCCTCGCTCGCCGGTCAGATGCCTGCGACCGGCGGCGACACCCTGTACGGCCCGATCAAGAGCTTCCTGATCAAGGCGTCCCAGGGTCTGTGGCTTGAGACGCGCGGGACCGGCGTCCACGTCACCGCCCTGTGCCCCGGTTACACATTGACCGAGTTCCACGACGTCAACGGCTCGCGCGAACAGGTGTCGTCCGCCTATCCCTCATGGATGTGGCAGACGGCGCGGCACGTCGCCCAGGTCGGCTATGTCGCCTGCGAGGCGGACCGGGCAAGGGTCACGCCGGGGTTCATGAACAACGTCCTCGCGGCCATGGGCAAGCTCTTGCCCGACAGCCTGGCCCTGAACATGGTCGCCGGCCATGCGAGGCGGCTGAAGCGGATCTAGGCTGTAACGCCGTCCGATCAGCCGCCCGCGTGTCGATCAGTGGGCCGGGGCCATCTTGTCGGCGGCCGGAGCCATCTTGTCAGCGGCAGGGGCCATGGCGCTGTCCGCAGCCGGAGCCATCGCGCCGTCGCCCGCAGGCGCCATCGCGTCGGCGGCCGGGGCCATGGCGCCGTCGGCCGCAGGGGCCATGGCGGAATCCGCAGCCGGCGCCATCGCGCCCTCGGTGGTCGGTTCGGTCTTGGTTTCAGCGGCAGGCTGGCAGGCGGCGGCCAGAAGCGCCACGGCGGCGACGGCGGTGCAGGTGACGACGGAACGGATGGACATGGAAACCCCTGAGATAAATGCCGGGGATCGATCCCCTGAGCCGACTACGACGCAACCCCGCCGGGGGTTACAGGGCGATGGGCAGGCCGTTGCCCGACAGCCCGGAGCTGAACAGGGTCGGCGGACATGCGGGGCTCTGAGCCGGATCTGACCGCTTCTGCTTGAGGCCGGACCCAAATCAGGCGCTAGCTTCGGCGTCATGACCTCATCAAGGGCGATCTTCGGACTGGTCGGCGCCGGCGGGCACGGTCGCGAGACCATGCCGTTCGTCCGGACCCAGATCGCCGCCCGGCCCGATCTGGGGGTCGACCCGGACCGGATCGTCTTCGTGGATCGCGAGGCCGGGCCGGACGTCGGCGGCCATCGTGTGATCAGCGAGGCGGAGTTCGTCGCCCAGGCCGGCGAGCGGCTGTTTGCGGTCGCCATCGGCAGGCCGGAGACCCGTCTGGCCGTCGCCGGGCGGCTGGAGGCGGCCGGCTGCCGCGCCCTGACCGTGACGGCCGCGACGGCCACGATCCTGGACAGCGCCCGCGTCGCCCCCGGCGCCCTGATCGCCCCCTACGCCCTGATCAACGCCGACGTTTCGGTCGGCCGGCACCTGATCGCGAACGTCCAGTCCAGCCTCGCCCATGACGCCGTGATCGGCGACTTCGTCACCCTGGGTCCGCGCGCCTGCGTCAACGGCGGGGTGACGATAGGCGACGAGGTCGAGATCGGTGCCGGCGCCCTGATCCGGCAGGGCCTGACGATCGGTGCAGGCGCGGTGATCGGCATGGGGGCGGTGGTCGTGAAGGATGTGGCGGCCGGTGCCGTCGTGGTCGGCAATCCGGCGCGGGAGATCACGCGATGAGCGTCTTCTTCATTGCCGAGGCCGGGGTGAACCACAACGGCGCGCTTGATCTGGCCCTGAAGCTGGTCGACGTCGCCAGGGCCGCGGGTGCCGACGCGGTGAAGTTCCAGACCTTCCGGTCGGGCGCCATCTCGGCGCCCGAGGCGCCGATGGCGGAGTATCAGAAGGTGCGCGACGGCGCGGTCAGCCAGTCGGAGATGCTGAGGCGGCTGGAACTGCCCGACGCCGACTTTGCCCGGATCGCCGATCACTGCCGTGCGACCGGCATCGAGTTCATGTCCTCGCCCTTCGACATCGACAGCGCCGCCATGCTGGCCGGGCTCGGCATGAAGCGATTCAAACTGGCGTCGGGCGAGATCACCAATGCCCCCTTCGTCCAAGGCGTCGCCCGTCTGGCGCATGAGGCCGGGGGCGAGGTCATCCTGTCCACCGGAATGAGCACCCTGGACGAGGTGGCCGAGGCGGCCGGCTGGATCGAGGCGGAGGGAAACCCGTCCCTGACCATCCTGCACTGCGTGTCCAACTATCCGGCCCCGGCGAAGGACGCGAACCTCAGGGCCATGGATACGCTGGCGCAGGCCTTCGGGCGGCCCGTCGGCTGGTCGGACCATACGCTCGGCGACGCCGTCTCCCTGGCCGCCGTGGCGCGCGGCGCGACGGTGGTCGAGAAACATTTCACCCTCGACAACGACCTCGCCGGTCCCGACCACGCCATGTCGATGGACCCGGACGGCCTCGCCCGGCTGATCGCAGGCATCCGGACAGTGGAGGCCTCCCTGGGCGACGGGATCAAACGGCCGGTCGAGGCCGAGCACGAGATCATGACCGTCGCCCGCCGCAGTCTTTTCGCGGCGCGGGACATCGCGGCGGGGGCGGCGGTGACGGCGGATGACCTGATCGCCCTGCGCCCCGGCGACGGGATCTCGGCGGCGCGGCACGCGACGGTGGTGGGCCGGACGGCCGCGCGGGCGGTGCGGGCCGGGACGAAGCTGACCGACGCCGACCTCGCCTGACCCTCAGTGGCCGCCGCTCGGGTACGGCGTCGTCACCGAGCCCGCGAACATGCCGGGCAGGGCCTCGCCCAGGCCCATGAGGATGAATTGAATCGCCAGGGCGCACAGGATCAGGCCCAGGACCCGCACAATGATGGCCAGGCCGACCTCGCCGAGGATGCGGCTGATCGGACCGGTCAGGGCGAAGCTGACGAAGGACACCAGGGCCGCCGCAGCGATGGCGATGAGGGAAGCGACCGTGCCCGCCGCGCCGATCTTTTCGGCCTCTCCGGCCTGGATGATGATGGCCGAGATCGCGCCAGGGCCGATCATCAGGGGTATGGCGAAGGGAACGACCAGCCGCTGGAACCGCCGGCGCGCATAGCCGCGCACATCCTTCAGATCGAGGGCCGCGTCCTTGTCGGCGAAGGTGGCGAGGAAGTCCTCGCGCGCCATGTCCAGACCCAGGAGCAGGAGCAGCACCCCGCCGGCGATGCGGAAGGCCGCCAGCGAGATGCCGAAGAACTGCAGCAGCCCCAGGCCCGTGAAGAAGAAGAAGGCGAGGAAGACCGCCGCGAACAGACAGATCAGGGCCGAGACCGAAACCCGCTGCCTCAGGGTCGCGCCTGCCGTGGCCGCCGCGAAGATCGGGATATTGCCGATGGGGTCGAGCAGGGCGAACAGGGTCACGAACAGGTTGACCCCCAGATCGAGCGCGTCCATTGCCTGTCCCCTAATTCACATCGCCAAACGCCGGTTCGCCGACGCACCCTGTGCGCCGGGTCTAGCCGGTCACGCGGAGCCCGTCGATGACCTCGCCTCTCCTGTCCGACCCGCGCCTGATCGTCGGGCTCGATCTGCCGTCAATCGAGGCGGCCCGCATGCTCGTCGAGCGGATCGGAAACGGGGTCGAGAGCTACAAGGTCGGGCTGACGCTGCTGGCCCGTCCCGGCGGCGTCGCCTTCGCCCACGAACTGCGCGCCATGGGCAAGATGGTCTTTCAGGACTGGAAGCTTCACGACATCGGCGCCCAGGTCGAGGGCGCGGCCCGCTCGGTGGCCGAGGGCGGCTGCGATCTGCTGACCGTCCACGCTGAGCCCCAGGTCATGCGGGCGGCGGTGAAGGGTCGGAGCGGCCATGCGACGAAGATCCTGGCCGTCACCGTCATGACCAGCCTGTCAGACGAGGACCTGAGGGAGATCGGCTATTCGGCCAGGGCCGCCGACCTCGTCGAGGCGCGCGTGCGTCAGGCGCTGGACTGCGGCGTCGACGGGGTGGTGTCGAGCCCGCTGGAGGCCGCCCGGGTCCGGGAGATCGCCGTCGAGGCGGGGCGTCCGGACTTCCTGATCGTCACGCCCGGCGTGCGTCCGGCCGGCGGCGACCTGGGCGATCAGCAGAGGGTCGCGACGCCCGCCGCTGCCCTGCAGGCCGGAGCGACCCATCTGGTGGTGGCCCGGCCGGTCATCGCGGCGGACAACCCGGTGATGGCGGCGGCCCTGATCGCCGCCGAGATGGACGGCGTCCGCTAGACCCTAGCCGCGCTCGCCCGGCTCCTGGCGATAGGGATAGCCCTCGCCGGTGTCGCCCGGAGGCAGATCGCCGTAGTAGTCCAGCGGTGCCTGGATATAGACCGGAGCCGGCTGATAGACCTGCGGCTCGGTATAGGTCGGTTCCGCATAGGCCGGCTGGCTGTACTGGATCTGCGGCGGGGCATAGACTTGGCCGTAGCCGCCCTGCTCGTAGGTGACAGGCTCCAGTGGCGCGGCGTGATAGGGGATGGGCGTATAGCGCGGGCCGTCGTCGCGACGTTCGGAGTAGCGGTCGCCGCCCTGATGGCTGTTCGAATAGCCGCCGGTGCTGCTTTCGCTGTAGCTCTCGTAGCTGCTGTAGGTCGAACCGCTCCGGCCACCCGAATAGCTCTGCTGATAGCCGTAACCACCCCCCTGGATGTCGGCATGGCCGTCATGCCCGTGCCCGCCCTGGCAGTTGCAGGAGGGGCGAGGCGGGGGAGGGGGCGCGGACGGTCGTCTGCCGCCGCAGTTGTCGTAGCAGGGCGCCGGGCGCAGGCCGCAGCACCGATCCGTGGTCACATAGCGGCGACCGAAGCCCTGGGCGACATAGCCGAACGGCCGGCTGGGGCCATAGCCGGGGCCGCGCACGACGACCGCATAGCCGGCGACGTAGCCATAGCCGCCACCCATGTCGACGCCGCCGCTGCCGTGGATGACCGAGCCGCCGTATCCGCCGCCACCCCGGATCGCGCCGACGTCATAGCCGCGGGCATTGATGTAGGCGCCGGCCCCCGCGCCGGCATAGGCGCCGGCGTTCGCATTGGTGTTTGCGTTGACGTTCACATTGATGTTGCCGCCGTAGTGGCCGCCGCCGGGATGACCGCCACCGCCCCCGGGATGGCCGCCACCGCCGCCGCAGCCTCCGCCGCAGCCTCCGCCTCCGTGGCCGCCGCCGTGCTGGCCCCCGCCGCCGTTTTCGCTCGCCAGGGCGGGCGACACGCCCAGCAGGACGAGGGCGGTCAGGATCGAGATGAGGGATTTCACAGGGCGGACTCCGGGACGTTCAAGTCCACCGTAGGCCGTCTCGCGTGGAAGGGTTCCGGATGCTCCAGAGGCGGGAGCAATCCGTTCAAGACGTGGTTAAATCTCGCTTTTCTGGCGTGAAGGTGGGTTCAACGGTCGTAGAGATAGGGCCCGGTGCCGCAGGAACAGTCTCGATCCGGATAGCGTCCATGGTCGGCGCCGCGCGGGGCGCGGTCGTCGTTATAGCCATAGACGTCATGGTAGCCGCGTCCGGGCGGACTGGACCAGCGGGTCCATTGGCCCGAGCGGTTGCTGTAGCCGTAGCGGCCGCCGCGATCATGGGTGTAGCCGTATCCGCCGCCATACTGGACGGGCGGTCGATAGGCGCGCGGGTCGCCGTAGCCGGAGCCGCCTTCGTAGCCCTGGCCGTAGCCGCCATATCCATGGGCGACCGGCCCTCCGTAGGGCTGTCCGTAGGGCGCGGGCCGGGCGGCATGGACCGGCTGGCCCCAGGTCTGGGCGGCGGCCGCGCCAGGAAGCGCGCTGGCGGCGAGAACGATCAGGGCGAGACGATGCATGAAACCCTCCGGCTGTACGAAAAGGTTAACACTGTTCGCCGGGATTCGTTCGCGTCTCAGAAATCGACGGCGAGGCCCTTCTTCTCCCAATCGCCGTATCGGGTCGGTTCGGGTCCGGTCGGGCCGCCGTGCTCGGTCGCAAGCTCGAGCGCCTCGGCGGCCGCACGGCGCTCGGCCGCCTCGGCCAAAGCGCGTTTCGCCGCCTCGCTCAGGACCCGTTCGGGCGCGGCTTCGACGGGGGCTTCGGGCGGCGTTTCAGGCGTGTCGGGCATGCGGACAGACATAATCCCGCCCGGCGCGTCGCGATAGGCCGCTCAACGCCACAGTCTCGCCCTTGCATCGCGGGGCGTCAGGCCCTTTAAGCGCCGCCAATCCCCGACAAACGCCGTCTCGCGAAGGACCTCCCCATGGCCAAAGCCTCCGACAAGCCCGTCAAGAAGGTCGTCCTGGCCTATTCCGGTGGTCTGGACACCTCGATCATCCTCAAGTGGCTGCAGACGGAATACGGCGCCGAGGTCGTGACCTTCACCGCCGATCTCGGCCAGGGCGAAGAGCTCGCCCCCGCCCGCGAGAAGGCCCTGAAGATGGGCATCAAGCCCGAGAACATCTTCATCGACGACCTGCGCGAGGAGTTCGTGCGCGACTTCGTCTTCCCGATGTTCCGCGCCAACGCCCAGTACGAAGGCGACTATCTGCTGGGCACCTCGATCGCCCGTCCGCTGATCGCCAAGCGCCAGATCGAGATCGCCCGCATGGTCGGCGCCGACGCCGTCTGTCACGGCGCCACCGGCAAGGGCAACGACCAGGTCCGGTTCGAACTCGGCTACTATGCGCTGGAGCCCGATATCCGGGTCATCGCCCCGTGGCGCGAGTGGGAATACCGCAGCCGCGAGGCCCTGCTGGACTTCGCCGAGAAGAACCAGATCCCGATCGCCAAGGACAAGCGCGGCGAGGCCCCGTTCTCGGTCGACGCCAACCTTCTGCACTCCTCCTCGGAGGGCAAGGTCCTCGAGGACCCGGCGGTCGAGGCCCCCGAGTTCGTCCACCAGCGCACCATCAGCCCGGAGGACGCCCCGGACAAGGCGACCGTCATCACCATCGGCTTCGAGAAGGGCGACGCGGTCTCCATCGACGGCGTGGCGATGAGCCCGGCCACGATCCTGACGAAGCTGAACGAACTGGGCCATGACAACGGCATCGGCCGTCTGGACCTGGTCGAGAACCGCTATGTCGGCATGAAGTCGCGCGGCGTCTACGAGACGCCCGGCGGCACCATCCTGATCGCCGCCCACCGCGGCATCGAGTCGATCACCCTGGACGGCGGCGCCATGCACCTGAAGGACCAGCTGATGCCGAAATATGCAGAGCTGATCTACAACGGCTTCTGGTTCTCGCCCGAGCGCGAGATGTTGCAGGCCGCCATCGATCTGTCGCAGCAGAAGGTCTCGGGCACGGTCCGGGTCAAGCTCTACAAGGGCAATGTCGCCGTCATCGGCCGCGAGAGCGCCAACAGTCTGTACGATCAGGATCTGGTGACCTTCGAAGAGGGCGTCCAGGCCTATGACCACAATGACGCCGGCGGCTTCATCAAGCTGAATGCGCTTCGCCTGCGGGTTCTCGCCAAGCGCGACCGGCGCTCCTGAGCCGGGCGCGCGCCTGACCAAAGGCGCCTCGAAGACGGATTCCGCGAACGCGATCTTGCGCGATGAAGGGTTCGGCGACATCGTCCGCCGGCCTTTCAGGGAGGGTGTCATGCGCAGGTTCGTGTTGCCGGCGGTCGCGGCCGCAATTCTTTCCGCCGCCTCGCCTACGCTGGCGCAGAACGGCCTCCCGGCCGTCATCCCGCCGGCGATGGAGTGGGTCGACATTCCCGCCCTCGCCCCGGCCGTTACGGACCGGGATACCCGCGCGCGCATGAACCAGGACATCGTCCAGGCGATCATCGACGCCGACGGCGACCAGGCCCGGGCCCGGGCCGCCATCACGGCCATCGTCGCCCGCTACCAGGAGAACGCCCAGGCCCAGGGCGCTCGCACGCGGCCCGGTCCGAAGTAGGCGTTTCAGGCTTGAGCCCCGCCCACTCTTGCGGGAAGGGCTCGGACTGTATCCAGGAGTGTCGTCATGATCCGTGTTCTCGCCCTCGCCTGCGCCCTGGCGTCGTCCGGCCCCGTCATGGCCCAGGACGCAGTCCCTGCGCCGGCCGCCCCGGCGGCGGCGACTGCCGCTCCGACGGCGGACGAGATCGCCGCCGCAGGCGACGCCTACTATGCCAGCCTTGACACCCTGCGGGCCGAGCTTCTCGCAGCCAGGGCCGCCGCCGGCGCCGATACCGCCAGGGCCGTCGCCGACGTCGACGCCATCGTGGCGACCTATCAGGCCAGGGCCGACGCCTTCGCCAAGCGTTTGCGGGCCTTTCTGGCGGCCAATCCCGGCATGGTCCCGCCGGAGGACGTGGAGACGGCCCTGACCCAGATCACACGCGCCCCCGCCATGGTGCGCCAGAGCGTCATGCAAGCTCCGCCGGAGGCGGCGCCCGCCAGCTGACGTCAGCCCGCGTCGTCTTCATCTATTTTCGACTTGTGAACGGGCGACGATTTCGCGAGACCGGGCAGTGTTCAAACGTGAGAGGCCCTGCATGACCCGTGTTTCCGCCGCCTTGCTCCTTCTGATTGCGGCCCTGTCGGTTGCGGCTCCGGGCCACGCCCAGGTCGCGCCCCCCGCTGAAACGCCCGCGGCGACGCCCGCGTCCGGCCAGGCGGAGTTCGAGGCCGCCGCCGAGGCCTTTGGAGCGAGGATCGAGGCCATGCAGCAGGAAATGCAGACGGCCGTCGCCGATCCGGGCGGCAACGCCGCCACGCGGGCCGCGGCGCTGGACGCCATCGAGGCGCGCTACCAGCCCGAGGCCGACGCCTTCGCCTCGGCGTTGGAGACCTTCCTGAACCAGCAGATGGCCGCGGCGCCCGAGACTGAACGGCCGGGCATGCAAGCCGGTCTGGCCGAGGCCCTGCCGCAGATTCGTTCGGTTCCGCGTCTGGTCCGGACCCAGGTCGAACAGGCGGCGCAAGCCGCGCCCACCGCCCCCTGAGACCGCCTTACCGCGATTTCACTTGAGCTGACCGACCGTCGGATCGACCTTGCGTGCGAACTCAAGGAACGCCCCGCCATGATCCGCGCCCTCTCGCTCTCCGCCGCCCTCGCTCTCCTGCCGCTGTCCGCCGCGCTCGCTGAAGAGCCCCAGACCGCGTCTGAAGCCGCCATCGAAGCCGCCGCCGAAGCCTTCGAGGCGCGGATGGAGGCGTTCGGCGAACGGGCCGAGGCGATCTCTGAAGACGAAAACCTGACCGAGACCCAGCGCGAGATGCAGATCGCGGCCATCTGGACCGAGTATCAGCCGGAGATCGCGGCCTTCACCACCGAGGTCAGCCGCCATGCCGGTCAGATCGCCCGGGAAGCCCTGGCCAATATCGACGTCGAGGCCCTGGTCGCCGATGCGATGAACGACCCTGAGGTGCAGGAGGCCCTGCGGACCGCCCCGGTGCTCGCCCAGGGCATGGTCACGAACGGCGCCTGGGCGGCGAACGATCCGGAACAGATGGTCACCTACGGCCTGATCGCCCAGTACGCTCTGGATCAGGCCACCGAGGTCGTCGTCTCCGAAGACGCCGAGACCGTAGAGGCCGAAGACGAGTCCGCCGAAGACTAGATCCTGCCGTCGCCTCTCCGTTCGCCAGACGGCGAACAGGGAGGCGACTTGACCGGCCCTATTGCAGCGCCGCGTTATCGAGGTTCAGCGCGGAGATCGGGATGACCTCGACGTTCGGGTGTTTGGCCCGCAGGGCGTCGATGAACTGGGCCGCGTCGCCCACGATGACCAGGCTGGCCCGGTCGACCGGAAGGTGTTCGGCGAAGGCCGACTGGACCGCCGCCCCGTCGATGGCCTCGACCTTTCCGACATAGGCCGCCAGTTCGCTCATCGGCAGGTCATAGAGGGCTAGGTTGGCGACGAGGCCGCCCAGACCATCCACGGTTTCCAGTGAGTCTCCGAACGCGCCGGTCAGGATGGCCTGGCGGGTGGTCAATTCCGATTCCGTCGGCCGGGTGGTCGACAGGCGGGTGATCTCGGCCAGGATCAGGTCGGAGACCTCGACCGCCGCGTCGTTACGGGTCTGAGCGCTGGCGGTGAACAGGCCATCGTCGCGGCGCACGCCCAGGGAGGAGCGGGTGCCGTAGCTGAGGCCGCGCTTGATGCGGATCTCCTGGTTGAGCCGCGAGGTGAAGCTGCCCCCCAGAAGGGTGTTGCCCAGGGTCAGCGGGAAATAGTCGGCCTCGGTCCGTGACACGCCGCGCAACGCCACCGTCACCGCCGCCTGTCCGGCGCCGGGCTGGTCGATGACGACGATCCGGGGCGGCAGGGGCTGGCCGGACGGATCGAACGCCGCCCCGACGGCCGAGGGGTTGGTCCAGTCGCCGAACGCGGCCTCGGCCAGCGCTCTCGCCTCGGCCTCTTCGATAGCGCCGGAGAACACCAGGGTCGCATCGATCGGGCGGTATCGCTGCTGGTGGAAGATCGCCACGTCTTCGCGGGTGATGGCGGGGATCGTGGTCAGGGTGCCCGAACCCGGGGCGCCATAGGGGGCATCGCCATAGATCACGCGGGCGGCGGCCTGGGAGGCGACCGGACCCGGGGTGGCCAGGGAGACGCGCAGGTTGTCCAGGGTCTGGTCGCGCTGGCGATCCAGTTCTTGCTGCGCGAAGGCCGGATTGCGCACCAGATCGGCCATCAGGGCCACTGTCTGCGGGAAGACGTTGGCCGGGGCGTTGGCGTAGACATTGGAGAAGTCGGGGCCCGAGCCGGCGCCGATGCTGGCCCCGAGCTGTTCGATCTCGGTGGCGATCTCGGGTGCGCTGCGGGTGGCCGTTCCCTGGGTCAGCAGGGCGGCGGTCATGGCGGCGACTCCGGCCTTGCCCGGCGCCTCGTTGGCCGAACCGGCGTCGAAGTTCAGGCGGGCGGAGACCAGCGGCAGGCCGTCCTTCTCGACGACCAGGACGCGCAGACCATTGTCGAGACGGAAGTCGGCCACCGGCGGCGTGGTCGGGGCCACCGGCTCGGTGGTGGCGGGCAGGGCGGCGCGCTCGGCCTCGGGCAGGAGGGTGAAGACCTGGCCGACCGGGGCCAGGTCGGCGACGGTGACCGGTGCGGTCACGGCTGTGGTCTGTTCCGTCACAGGGTGTTCGGCGTCGGCGTTGAGGTAGCGGATCGTCAGGCCGCGCTGGTCGGTCAGGTAGCGCCGGGCCACCCGCTGGATGTCGGCGGCGGTGACCGCCTGGATCTCGGCGATCTCGCGGTCGGCGACCGAGGCGTCATTGGTGTTGATGAGCGCGAAGCCGAGGACGTTGGCGCGGTCGTCGATGGTCTCGCGTTCGCGCAGGGCGTTGGCGACCATCTCGTTCTTGGCTTCGGTCAGTTCAGCCTCGGTGACCGGGGAATCGCGGAACTTCGCGATCTCGGCCCGGATGGCGGCGATGCCGGTCTCGGGCGTCTCACCGCCGGCCATGATGGCATAGGCGGCCAGGTAGCCGGCCTGCTGGGCGAAGTCGGGGCTGGACGAGGCCTGGGCCGCGATCTGCTGTTCATAGACCAGCGAGCGGTACATGCGGGAGCTCTCGCCCGTCGACAGAATGCCGTCCAGCACCGTCAGGGGAATCCGGTCGGCGTCGCGATAGGCCACGGTCGGCCAGGCTAGGACGACAGCGGGCAGGGGCACGTTCGGCGCATAGAAGGTCGCCTCGCGCGGGCCGGTCGGCTCGGGCTCGATGACGTTGTTGGCGGGCATCGGCCGGTCGGGGTTGGGGATCACCGCCATGTAGTCGTTGATCCAGCCGTCCAGCTGGGCCTGGTCGAAATTGCCGGCCACGATCAGGATGGCGTTATCGGGCCGGTAGTAGGTGGCGTGGAAGCGGCGAACATCCTCGATGGTGGCGGCGTCGAGGTTCTCGATCGAGCCGATGGTCGAGCGGCGATAGGGGCTTTCCTGATAGATGCTGCCCGGCACGAACAGGCTGAACAGACGGCCGTAGGGGTTGGCGAGGACGCCCTGGCGGTACTCCTCCTTGACCACGTCGCGTTCGCTCTCGAACACGCTCTCGTCGACGACCAGCGATGACAGGCGGCTGGCCTCGGCGAAGATCAGTCGCTCGAGGTGATTGGCCGGGATGGTCTCGTGGTAGGCGGTGACGTCGTCACTGGTGAAGGCGTTGTTGTTGCCGCCCACGTCCTCGGTCAGGCGGTCGAAGGTCTCGTCCGGGAAGTCCTTGGTCGCCTTGAACATCAGGTGTTCGAACAGGTGGGCGAAGCCGGAGCGGTCCTGGGGATCGTCCTTGGAGCCGACCCGGTACCAGACCTGGACCGTCACGTTCGAGGTCGTCGTGTCGCGCGCGGTGTAGACATCCATACCGTTAGGCAGGGTCCGCTTCACGAAGCCCAGCGGCGGCACCTCGATGCCGGCGGGTGCGCTCTGGGCCATGACAGGCGAGAAGGCCCCGAGGGCGGTGACGATGGCGAGGGCGGCGACGGCCGACTTCAGACGAGACTTCATGGAAGGGCTCCGGAGGATTTCGGGGGACCGTAACAGGGCTTGGCGGCGGCGTAAGTTACGGGCGTGTAATGTGGTCTAGCGGCCGAACACCTCGACGCCGATCTCGCCGTCCGGTGTCAGCCAGGCGCGCTTCATGCCCTGGCTGTTGAAGGGGTCGGCGCGATGGCCCTCCGCGTCGAGCGCGATCAGGCCGCCGTCGCCGCCCATCGCGCCTATGCCGGCGATGACCGCGTCCCCGGCCTCGGTGATGGAGGCGCCCGCCTCGACCCGCCAGTGCATCTGGGCAGCGGCGGCGGTGCGGATGAAATATTCGCCCTGACCCGTGCAGGAGACGGCGACCCGGTCCGTGGCCCAGACGCCCGCGGCCGGGATCGGCGTGTCGCCCACCCGCCCCGGCAGCTTGCCGAACACGCCGCCGGTCGAGGTGGCGGCGGCCAGCCGACCCTGAATGTCCAGCACGCAGCAGCCGACCGTCCCGTGGCTCAGGGCCGGACCCTGGCCCGGCGGATGGTTGTCCTCGCCCTGGCCGGCGCGGGTGAACCAGGCGTCGGGGTCGTCGATCGGCTCAAGACCCTGTTCGCCCGCGAACCGGGCTGCGCCGGACCCGGCCAGCAGGACGTGTGGACTGTGCTCCATCACGGCGCGGGCCGCCCGGATCGGGTTGTGATAGCCCTGGAAGGCGGCGACCGCGCCCGCGCGCCGGGTCGGGCCGTCCATCAGGCTGGCGTCCAGTTCGTACTCGCCCGCCAGGTTCGGCGAGGCCCCGCGTCCCGCGACATAGAGGCCGGAATCCTCGAGCAGCACCGTGGTCTCCACCGCCACGTCCAGGGCCGGGGTCCCGGCCTCCAGGCGCACCCGCATGGCCTCGACCACCTGGCGCATATGGGCGATCTCGGCGGTGTAGTCGCGGCTGCGGCGCGCGCCGGCGCCGCCGTGCAGGATGAGGGCGGGGCGGGTCATGGCATCTCCTGAAACCGTTCGGCCTCTTTCTTTCGAGCCGCCGCCTGATTAGCGTCCCGCCGACGCGTACGCCACATTCCAGCGGGGAAAGGCGACGCCAGGGAAAGAACTCATGCGCGCTGTGCTCTCGAAAACCGTCGGCGGACCCGACAGCCTGGTGGTCGAGGAGGTGCTGGATCCGACCCCGAAGGCGGGCGAGGTCATCATCGAGGTCAAGGCCGTGGGGGTGAACTTCCCCGACACCCTGATCATCGAGGACAAATACCAGTTCAAGCCGCAGCGTCCCTTCTCGCCGGGCGGAGAGGTCTCCGGCGTGGTCGAGGCCGTGGGCGAGGGGGTCAAGGGCGTGTTCAAGGGCGACCGCGTGATCGCCATGCCCGGCTGGGGCGGCATGGTCGAGCGGCTGGCCGTGCGGGCCGAGACCCTGATCAAGATGCCCGACGCCATGTCGTTCGAGGAGGGCGCCGCCCTGATCATGACCTACGGCACCTCCTACTACGCCCTGAAGGACCGGGCGCAGCTGAAGGCCGGCGAACGTCTGCTGGTGCTGGGCGCGGCGGGCGGGGTCGGCGCCGCCGCCGTCGAACTGGGCAAGGCCATGGGCGCCCAGGTCACGGCCGCCGCCTCGACCAATGACAAGGTCCAGTTCGCCCTGGAACTGGGGGCCGACAACGGCCTGATCTATCCGTCGGGTCCGATGGACAAGGCCGCCCAGAAGGAGCTGTCAGGCGAGTTCAAGCTGGCCTCGGGCCGCGACGGTCCGGACGTGGTCTATGACGGCGTCGGAGGCGACTATGCCGAGCCGGCCCTGCGGGCGATGGACTGGAACGGCCGCTATCTGGTGGTCGGCTTCCCGGCGGGCATCCCGTCCTTCCCGCTGAACCTGACCCTGCTGAAGTCGGTGTCGGTGGTCGGGGTCTTCTGGGGCGCAGGCGCCGCGCGCGATCCCGAGGGGCACAAGGCCAATGTCGCCGACCTGATGAAGTTCTGGGCCGAGGGCAAGATCAAGCCGCGCGTCAGCCGCACCTTCCCGCTGGAACGGGCCCACGAGGCCATCCAGGCCCTGTCGGACCGCACCGTCATGGGCAAGGTCGTGGTGACCGTGGAAAGCTAGCTGTCGCGCAGGCGGTCGAGAGCTTTCTCGGCCGCCTCGCGGTGGCGTTTGCGCACATTGGCCCCCAGGGTCGCGATGACCGCGGTGATCACCGCCGCGTCGTCGGTGAAGCCGATCCCGGCCAGGACGTCCGGGATGGCGTCGATGGGCATGACGAAATAGGCCAGCGCCCCCAGCATGATCCCCTTGGCCGCCATCGGCGTCTCCGGGTCCCGGGCGGCGTAGTAGACGGACACGGCCTGGTTCGCGAACGGGATGCGGGCGGCGACCCGGCCGATCTTGGGCCAGAAGCCGGCCTTGACCCGCACCTCATTGACCTTCTGCACAGAAGGGACCAGCGCCTTCGACGGATCGATGGCGTCCTCGGGCGTTATGGTCCCGGCGGCGGGTTTGGCTTTGGCGGTCATGGCGGCTAAATCCCCGCGGCAATCAGAAGTTCAGATCAGAACATAGGGACGATTACGATGAAACTCGACGGGTCGATCGCGGCAGTGGTCACGGGCGGGGCTTCGGGCCTCGGCGAAGGAACGGCGCGCGCCATCGCGGCGACGGGCGCCAGGGTCGCCCTGTTCGACCTCAACGCCGAGAAGGGCGAGGCGATCGCGAAGGAGATCGGCGGGATCTTCTGTTCCGTCGACGTCACCGACGACGCCTCGGTCGCCGCCGCCTTCGAAAAGGCCCGCGCCGCCCACGGCCAGGAGCGTCTGACCGTCAACTGCGCCGGCATCGCCACCGGCATGAAGACCGTCTCGCGCAAGCGGGACACCGGCGAGATCAAGCCCCACGACATGGCCCAGTTCGAACGGACCGTCCGCGTCAACCTGTTCGGCACCTTCCGCGTCCTGAGCCAATCGGCCGCAGGGATGTTCACCCTTGAGCCCATGGAGGACGGCGAGCGCGGCCTGATCGTCAACACGGCCTCGGTGGCGGCCCAGGACGGCCAGGTCGGCCAGGCGGCCTATTCGGCCTCCAAGGGCGGTGTCTACGCCATGACCCTGCCGATCGCCCGCGACCTGGCCCAGGAGGGCATCCGCTGCAACACCATCCTGCCGGGCATCATGTGGACCCCGATGATGGCCGGCATGGATCAGAAGATCCAGGACGCCCTGGCCGCCCAGATCCCCTTCCCCAGCCGTCTGGGCAAGCCCTCGGACTACGCCTCCCTGGTGCTGGAACTGGCCCGCAACGTCTATATCAACGGCGAATGCATCCGCCTCGACGGCGCCATCCGCATGGCTCCCCGCTGATCGGCAGCGCCGATCAGCGCCATTCTTGAGGGGCTATCGCCTGGCTCGCGGAGCCTCGCTGATTGAGCCGGAAGGTAATTTTCGAAAAGCCCCTTGCGGGACGTCGAGAGGGTCCGCTATACGGCCGCCTCTCGACGAGACGGATGCCTTCGGGTCCCGTTACGGAGTGCGGGCGTAGCTCAGTGGTAGAGCACAACCTTGCCAAGGTTGGGGTCGAGAGTTCGAATCTCTTCGCCCGCTCCAGTCGAACCAAGAGGCCCGGTCGTGAGACCGGGCTTTTTTGTTTTCTACGCCCGGGCTGCGTGAGTTTGCCAAGGTTGGGGTCGAGAGTTCGAATCTCTTCGCCCGCTCCAGTCGATTTGAAGAGGCCCGGTTTCGACCGGGCCTTTTTCAATTCCGCACCGTGCCGCGTGAGTTTGCCAGAGTTGGGGTCGAGCGTTGACCCTTTTCGCCCGCGCCTGTGTCATCAGTGGTCGCGGCACTCCAGGCGCGATTGCCCGCCGGACTCCCGCCCCGGAAGCGGACCTCAGCTGTGTCTGGGAGAGGTGGAGAGCGGACCCTAGGCTTACGAACTAACGGCCAATAGAGCGCGACCGATAGGCACTATCTCGCCTGAGGCGTCGAGGGCGAGGACCCTCGCGCCCCATGGTCCGTCCGAAGACTCAAAGCTTGTCGAGAGTCCGATAAACAGATTGCCTAAAACAGCGATCCCCGTGCGGTCTTGGATTGGCTCGCCTGTAAAAGCGAACTCGTAGGGATGGGATGTAATCTGTCCGATAGTCCACGTTCGGACGCTGACAAAATCGAGCTGAAAAGCTCGCCCGCGCAGATCAAACGTCGCCTCGTCGAATTCTTCGCTAAACGACAGCTGATATTGGCGTTTTGAGATCATGTCGGCTGAGGACTGCATCCTCGCAGGATGTGAAATGCCATGAATGTCCGCAAGGGGTCGCAGTGCGACTTTGGCGTACAGCTGAAAAGCGGACCTTCAAACAGGCCGACCGATCGGTGCGGGCTCGTTGACCGGATCATCCACGGCGGCGCTCCCGTCGATCGCCCGGCGGCCGGCGGCGAGACCGGGCTTTTTACCGCCGGCCTTCACCGCCGGGCTCCGGAATAGGGATTTCAGGAATTTATTCTTTCAGTGCCCTTGCGCAAGGTGGCCGGCCACCTATTTCCCAAACGGGTCTTTGACATCCGGCGTGGCCCGCCGACGCAATGTCCGCAACACGGCCTCGGTTGAACCGGCGCCGTTCAGGCAAGGGACTGATTTCATTGGCGGGGGAGGCGGATTTCGTCCGTTTCGTCCGTTTCGTCCGTTTCGTCAGGGTGTTTTTCGTCCGGACCGACGGACGAAACCGTCCGGCGCGGGGCGCGTCAGTCCTCGTGCGCCGCGTTCGGGTCGATCGCCTCGTCCACCAGCCTGCGCCAGTGGGGATCGGTGTCGTCGACCAGGTCGACGTCGTCCAGCAGGGCCACCACGGCGTCGCCGTCGGGCAGGATCAGGCCGAGGACCTCCATCGGCTCGCCGAAGGCCCCGGCGTGAACCTCCGCCTGCACCGCGACCGCCCCCTGTTCCCCGTCGTCGTCCCACCAGATGACCGGCTGGGGCAGGTCCATGTCGATGACCTGCGGGTCCTCTGAATCGCCGAGGGCGAACACCGCCCGGCGGGCCTGGACATCATCCAGGGTCGCGACCCGGCCGGTGAAGGGTTTCAGCCGCGACCAGTCGTCGGCGTCGAAGCCGCCGCCGTCTTCGGGGTCCAGATCATCGGGGCGCGGGTCGTTCGTCATTCCGCAGACTAGCGACCGGAGGCCTTCGGGATCAATCGAGACCGAGCGCCGCCTTGATCACGCGCCAGTCGATGTATTTGAAGTTCTGGGTGCCGACGTCGTTGACGTCGTCCTGGACGACCACGACCCCCTCGGGGAAGGCGTCCGAGACGCGGCCGCCCAGGGCCGCCAGACCGTCGGTGCCGGTGACCCCGTCCACGACCCCGTCCTCGACCACGAACCGGCCCTTGTACTCGGGGGCGGCACCGTCGATGCGCCAGACCGGGAAGGCGCTGTCGCCCTGGCTGGAGCCGATCAGATAGCGGGCCGCGCCGTCGGCGAGGACGGTCAGACCTTCCGCGTCGGCGACCAGTCGGTCGGTCTCGATCCCCTGGATCAGGGTGCGGGCGTCGCCCGAGGCCGGATCGAGGCCGTAGCGCCACAGGCCGACGTTCTCCTCGGCCAGATAGAGGGCGCCGGTCGCCTCGTCGGCGGCGCAGCCCTCGGAGATGGAGCCGATCTCGAATCGCCGGACCTCGCGCGAGACGGGCTGGCCGGCCGCGTCGGCGGTCAGGACGAACTGTCGCACCTCGCCTTCGTGCCCGACGAGGATGGCGTGGATCTCGGCGCCGCGACGGGCGAAGCAGAAGCCATAGGGCTCGACCACATCGGTGCGGATCGCGCCCCAGGGGCGGACGCCGTTCTGGCCGGTTCCGGCGGGGTCGAACAGATAGAGGGAGACGCCCTCCTTGCCGGGCGTCCGGTCGCTGGCGCCCAGCACCACCTGCGGACGGCCGGCGACGGCCAGGCCGTCGACGGCGTCGACATTGTTCAGCAGGCCCTCGGGCATGAACTGCAGCACAGCCCCGTCGAAGCCGTAGATATAGAGGCCGGCCTTCTTGTCGGTGCCGGCGACGAAGCCCGGAGTCTGTGTCCCCATGACCACGACCGGACGATTTCCGACCCAGACGGCCGGATCGTCGGCTGCGTCCTCGCCGCCGCCGGTGCCGACCGACGGGGTCTCCAGCGTCGCCTGGACCCGGACGCCCGCGCCGATCACGCCTTCGCCCTCGCCCTGGTAGTCGACCTCGTGGGTGGCGCAGCCGGCGAGCAGCAGGGCGGCGACGGCGGCGGTGCAGAGGGCGATCTGGCGCATGTCAAATCCTCGATTGTAAGGGCGTGGCGCGGCGGCGCAGACCACGTGGCAAACCGCCGGTCAAGCCCGTGCCACGAACCGTCACAAGGAGGCCTGGCGGTGATTTCACCGTCTACGGACGGATTGTCACATCACGTCCGACGAATCGCGACCGCAGCGTCGCACAAGCGTCGCCGTGACGTCGTCGCGGTGGCGTAGCAGCGAAATCCACAGCCGACGGCCCGGGGGGTCGATCGGACCATCGGGGATGTCTAAAATGAAACTCGCTCTTCTGCTGGGCGCCGCTGTGGCGCCCCTGCTCATCGGCAATGCCGCCTTCGCCCAGGATCAGGCCGCGGATCAGGTCGACGAAATCGTCGTCACCGGCCGCCGGCCGATCGCCGAATCCGAAGCCGCCGCGCTTCAGGTTCAGCGCAACTCCGACAGCCTGGTCAGCGTCGTCGCTTCTGACGCCGTCGGCCGCCTGCCTGACCAGAACATCGCCCAGGCCATCGCCCGCGTGCCGGGCGCCGCGGTCGAGAGCGACCAGGGCCAGCCCCGCTATATCTCGCTGCGCGGCGCGCCCAAGAACTGGACGACCCTGTCCATCAACGGCATCGGCATCGTCAGCCCCGAGGGCCGCGACACCCGTTACGACAGCCTGCCTTCGGCCATCGCCTCGCAGATCGTCGTCAACAAGGCCGTGACGCCGGACATGAACGGCGAGACCATCGCCGGCAACATCAACATCATCACCCGGTCGGCCTTCGACTATTCGGGCCTGCACGTCGCGGGCAAGGCCGGCGCGGGGATCGTCGAACTCGGCGATCGCAACGAGTACGAAGGCCAGCTGGTGGTGTCGGACCGTTTCGACACCGGCATCGGCGAGATCGGCATCCTGGCCTCGGGCTCGTACTACGAGCGCAACATGGTCACCGACAACTATGAGATCGACTGGGAAATCGTGCCCCAGGACGTCCAGCCCAGCGGCGGCGGAAACCGCCTGTGGGCGCGCGAGACCGAGAACAAGCTCTATCGCCTGACCCGCACCAACTATTCGCAGTCTGGCCGTCTCGACTGGCGTCCGAACGACACGAACCGGGTGTTCTTCGAGTCCATCTTCACCACCTTCCAGGACGACGAGGCGCGCGACAACTTCCTGTTCGACACGGACGATCGCCAGGCCGACCCCTCGGTCCCGCCGCGCTCGGCCGCTGCGCCCTGCACGGTCGTGCCCACGGGCATCGTGACCAACACCGGCTATGCCGACAGCTGCATCGGCAACACCTCGCTGGTCGGCACGGTCTACGGCATCGACATCAACCAGCGCGCCACCCTGCGCGCCTACGAGCAGTCGATCTTCACCAACACCCTGGGCGGCGAGCATGAGATCGGCGCCTGGAACCTGGACTGGCGCCTGAACTTCACCCGCTCGATCGACGATCGTTCGGTGGTCGGCGAAGCCCGCTACGAAAGCCCGTCGACCCGTAACCTGCGTCCGACGATCTTCTACGACTTCACCAATATCGACCGCCACAACATCGAACTCTACAACACGATCACGACCGGAACGGGCGCGGCCACGACCTACAGCCGCGGCGCCCGCGTCACCAACATCGACGACTTCCAGCGCAACCTCACCCAGCTGACCTCGCTGCGCGCGATCGACGAGACCGAGGCCTACACGGGCCGCTTCGACGCCAGCCGCGATCTGACCCTGTTCGGCGCCGATGCCCGCGTCACCCTCGGCGGTCAGTACGACCAGCGCACGAAGGAATCGAACGAGAGCCAGATGGCCCTGACCACCGCCGCCCAGTTCGCGGCGGCCGGGGTCTCGACCACCTATCTGCCGGTCTCGCTCAGCACGCCCTTCAAGGGCAAGATTCCGCTGGGCTACACCTTCCGCTACTTCGACCTGCAGGCCATGCGGGACCAGGTGTCGCGCGCTGCGGCTCTCAATCCCTACAACCCCGTCACCGCCAACTTCTACAATGTCGAGGAACAGGTCGCGGCGGCCTACGGCATGGTTCGCCTCGGCTACGACTGGGGTTCGGTCCTGGCCGGCGCCCGCGTCGAGCGCATCACCAACACTGGCCAGGCGATCGTCGCCCTCGCCGGCGTCAACACCCGGATCGAGGTCGAGAACGAGCAGACGCTGGTCTATCCGAGCCTGCACGTGAACTACGACATCGACGAGGACCGCAAGCTGCGTCTGTCCTTCTCGACCGGCGCGGCGCGTCCCGACTACGACCAGCTGCGTCCGAACTTCACCTTCAACGACGCCAACCAGACCGTGTCGGGCGGCAACCCGGACGCCAAGCCGGAACGCGCTTACGGCGTCGACGCCTACTATGAATGGTACGTCCAGCCGCAGGGCTTCTTCTCGGCGGGCCTGTTCTACAAGCGGGTCGAGGACGTGCTGTTCACCGATACGCGCGTGTTCAACTCGACCGTCCTGAACACCACGGGCACGGATCGTTCGCAGTATCGCCTGTCGACCCTGGTCAACGGCGGCGAAGGCTACATCTGGGGCTTCGAGGGCGCCTTCCAGCTGCAGCTGGATCCCTATGTTGAACAGCTGGAACTGCCGGAATGGATGGGCGGCTTCGGCTTTAACGTCAACGTCACCGCCAACCAGAGCCAGGCCACCGCGCCGGACGGCTCGCGGGTGTCGCTGCCGAACACCTCCGACGTCGTCTATAATCTGGCCGGCTACTACGAGAAGTACGGTCTGTCGGCTCGCCTGAACTTCCGCAAGCGCACGGCCTGGCTCGACGCCTATGGTCCGGTCGTGGACGGCGGTTCGACCTACTGGGCCGCAGATGACGAAATGGACGCTTCGGTCCGTTATGCGGTCACCGACAACTTCGAGGTCTATTTTGACGCCTCGAACCTGACCAACACTCCGGGCCGCCGCTACTCGCGCGAAAGCCAGTACACGATCGAGTGGGAACGGTTCGGCCGTCGCTTCGACGCGGGAATCCGCTTCAACTTCTAGGGCGGCGAACGCCTCAAGACGGGAAGGGCCGGGCGGCGATGCCCGGCCCTTTTTGCCGTCTTCGGCAGTCGTTCACCGGGATCGCGCGAATGCGACTGGACCCGCGCCGGGTCTGGCCCTAACCGGCTTGGGTCCGCGACGGCGCGGGGCTTGCAGGCGTCGGTCCGAACACTCTGACCCGTGCCAAGACAGGAAGACCGAACATGTTCATGGAAGGCGACATCGACTGGGTCCTGGTGCTGGGCGTCGTCGCCGCCGTGACCTCGGTCGTCGCCATCCTGGCGGTGATCTTCGCGGTGACCCACCGGACGCGCCAGGTCTCGACCTCGGACGAGCTGGGGGCCGTGTCCAAGGCCCGGGAGGCGGCCGAGACGCGGCTCTACGAGACCCTGAACGCCATCCCTGTCGCCTTGGTCCAGACCGACCGCGGCGGCAAATTCGTCTTCGCCAACCGCGCAGCGCATCAGTTGATGGGGCGCCGTGACGCCGAGCTGATCGGCCTGCGATTCCACTCGGCGACCTGGGGCATCACCTATCCCGACGGCCGTCCGGTCCCGCCGGACCTGCTGCCGAGCGCGCGCGCCCTGCGCGGCCAGACGGTCAAGGGCTTCCAGCACATCCTCGCCAACCCGTCGACGCGCCGGAAGATGCTGGTCTCGGTCACGGCCATGCCGATCGAGGACGCCCACGGCCAGATCATCGGTTCGACCGCCGCCATCGTGGAGACCGAAGGCCTGACCACGCCGGAAGTCCTTCCGCCCGAGAGCGCGCCGGTCGCGACCCATGACGACCTGACCCGTCGCGTGTTTGAGGCCGCTTCAAGCGCCCTGGTGGTGGTTTCCGCCCACGGCATCGTGCGCGAGGCCAATGCCCAGGCCCTGGCCCTGTTCGGGCGCACTCAGGACGTCATCGGCGCTGATTTCGCCGACCAGTTCCTCGGCGAGACCGAGCGGGTCGAGGGGCGCCAGACCCTGCGCGCGGCCATCCACGCCCGGCCCGGAGAGGCTGATCCGATCGTCTCGACGATGGGCGGCGATCATGGCGTCGCCTGGCGCATCCTGCCGCTCAATGCGCCCGGAGACCCGGTCGACGCCCTGCTGCTGGCTGGCGATGCGGCGGAGCCGATGATGGCGATCGAAGCGGACCCGGTGGTCGCCGTCGAGGCGCTCCCGGAGCCCGCGTCCGAACCGGAGGCCGATACAATCCCCCCCGCCGGGCCGGTCGTCGACCTCGCGCCGGAACTCGAGGCCGCCGCCGCGCGCGAGGCGCAGCTGCAGGCCGAACTGGAGGCCGCGCGCGCCCAGGTCGAGGCCGAACGGGCCGAGGCCTTGCGTCTGGCTGAACAGGCGAGGGCGGAAATTCTGTCCCAGGTCGAGACGGGCAACGAAACCTCGCGCCGGCTGGAGAGCGTCGGACGTCTGACCGGCGGCGTGGCCCAGGACTTCAACGCCCTGCTCGCCGTCATGACCAGCGCGCTCGACATGATGCTCAAGACAGCCGACGACCCCGCCCGGGTGCGCCGTCTCGGTCAGGCGGCTCTCGCGGCCGGACAAAGGGGCGAGGCCCTGACCCGTCGCCTGTCGGCCTTCTCACAGGGCGAGGACGCCCATGCCCAGGTGCTGGACTGCGGTGTGCTGCTGCTGGCCATGGAAACGCGGTTGCGCGCCATGGCCGGTCCCGGTGTCGATCTGATGATCGAAGGGCCGTCTCATGAGGCCCTGGTCCGCGTCGATCCGGTCGGGTTCGAGGGCGCGGTCCAGGCCCTTGTCCGCAATGCGGTCGAGGCGCAAGGGGGCGCCGGGTCTGTCGCGGTCCGGCTGGAGGCCCTGGCCGACGGCGGGGCCCGGCTGACGGTGCGCGATACAGGCCCCGGGCTGGATGCGGCCACGGCGGCGCGCGCGCTCGAGCCCTTCTTCACGACCCGGGACGGCGCCGCGGGTCTGGGTCTGGCCCAGGTTCACGCCTTCGCCCGCCAGTCCGGCGGCGCCCTGACCCTGACGGGCGCTGAGGGAGAAGGCGCCGAAGCGACCCTGACCCTGCCGGCCGCCGAGGCGCGCATCGAAACCGCCGCCTGAGACACGTCTTCGCGCCTTGGCCTGCCTCTCTGGCATGCTAGATTAACGAACATCGTTTCCCGTCGTCCGGAGCCTGGCCATGAAGATCCTGCGGTTCGTTCTGGTCCTCGCCGTGATCGCCTATGCCGGCTGGCTGGCCTGGCCCTTCCTCTCCCCCTTCCTCGAGGGCGCCGAGCCCGCCGTGGCGACCCAGCGGGCCTCTGCCATGGTCGAGGCCGGCGGCGGTATCCCACAGGCCGTCTTCTGGATCGGGGCGGTCGTCCTGTATCTGATCGCGGCCATCATGCTGGGTTCGGGCAATCCCCGGGCGGCGGTCGCCTATTTCCTCGGCTTTCTCGCCGACGCCGCCCTTCGCCTGGCCATCGAACGCTCCGGCGCCGGCGGGCCGGCGAACGCCTCGATCCAGGCCGAAACCTACGCCGGCGGGGGCGAGATCGCCCGGCGCTCGGCCGAGGCGGTGGCTCCGGCCGGCCTGCCCCTCGATCCGACCTGGATTGTTCTGGGCGTTCTGCTGGTGGTCGGCCTGATCATCGTGGCTGTGTCACGACGGAGGGTGCGACGGCGCGCCCCCGGCCATCTCGCCGCGTGAAGGGACCCCCTCGCCGAACACGGCCTTGCTTCCCATCTACGCCACAGCGGTTGACCCGTCCGGGTCAGGCGCTAGGACAGCGGCCGACTCCCCGTCCGTGACCGATACAGAGGTTTCCATGGCAGACGCCGCCCCCGCCGCAACCGCTTTCTACGACGTCGTGATCATCGGCGGCGGACCCGGCGGCTACAATGCCGCGATCCGGGCCGGCCAGCTGGGTCTGAAGGTCGCCTGCGTCGAGAAGGGTCAGACCCTCGGCGGCACCTGCCTGAACGTCGGCTGCATGCCGTCGAAGGCCCTGTTGCACGCCTCTGAACTGTTCGAGATCGCCAACAAGGAGTTCGGCACGCTCGGCATCGACGTGGGTACGCCCAGGGTGAACCTGCCGCAGATGATGAAGCAGAAGGCCGAAAGCGTCACAGCCCTGACCAAGGGGATCGAGTTCCTGTTCAAGAAGAACAAGGCCGACTGGATCAAGGGCACGGGCAAGATCGCAGGTGCGGGCAAGGTCGAGGTGACCGCCGCCGACGGAACGGTCACGACGCTGACGGCGAAGGATATCGTCATCGCCACGGGTTCTGAGCCCACCCCGCTTCCGGGCGTGGACTTCGTCGAGGGCAAGATCATCGATTCCACCGGGGCCCTGTCGCTCCCGGCGATCCCGAAGAAGATGATCGTGATCGGCGCAGGGGTGATCGGACTGGAGCTGGGCTCGGTCTGGCGTCGCCTGGGCGCCGAGGTCACGGTGGTCGAGTTCCTCGACAAGGTCGGCGCCGGGATGGACGCCGAGGTCGCGACTGCCTTCCAGCGCGGCCTGACGAAACAGGGCATGATCTTCAAGATGGGGACCAAGGTCACCTCGGCGAAGGCGGCCAAGGACGGTGTCGTCCTGACCCTGGAGCCGGCAGCCGGCGGCGCGACCGAGACCCTGACCGGGGACGTTGTGCTCGTGGCCATCGGCCGTCGTCCCTATACGGCGGGCCTGGGCCTCGAGAGCGTCGGGATCGAGACCGACAAGCGCGGCTTCCTCAACAACGACCACCTGAAGACCGGCAAGGACGGCATCTGGGTCATCGGCGACGTGACCCACGGCCCGATGCTGGCCCACAAGGCGGAAGAAGAGGCCGTCGCCGTCATCGAATACATCGCGGGCAAGGCGGGTCACGTCGACTACGACCTGGTCCCCAGCGTCATCTACACCGGACCGGAAGTGGCCTGGGTCGGCAAGACCGAGGAACAGCTGAAGGCCGCCGGCGTCGCGTTCAGGAAGGGCAAATTCCCCTTCACCGCCAACTCGCGCGCCAAGATCAACCACGAGACCGAGGGCTTCGTGAAGGTCCTGGCCGACGCCGCGACCGACAAGGTCCTGGGCGTGCATATCTTCGGCCCTGCGGCGGGCGAACTGATCGCCGAGGCCTGTATCACCATGGCCTTCGGCGGCTCGTCGGAAGACATCGCCCGCACCTGCCATGCCCACCCGACCCGCTCGGAAGCCGTAAAACAGGCGGCCATGGGCGTCGATGGCTGGACGATGCAGGCCTAAGGGTGGACCTCGGCCTCACCGGCAAGAGGGCCCTCGTCTGCGGGGCCTCCAGCGGCCTCGGTCGGGCTGTCGCCGAGGCCCTGGCGGCGGAAGGCGTCCATGTCGCCCTGCTGTCGCGCGATGCTGCGAAGCTGCAGGTCGTGGCCGACGGCATCAATGCCGCGGCGAGCGGCCGGGCCGTGGTCGTGCCCGCCGATCTGGCGGACCATGCAGGCCTGCTGGCGGCGGTCGATACGGCCGAGGATCTGCTGGGCGGACCGATCGAGATCCTGCTGAACAACACCGGCGGGCCGCCGCCTTCGGGCGTGGCGGGGCTGGACCCGGATCTGTGGCGGGCCCAGTTCGAATCCATGGTGCTGTCGGTCTTTCGTCTGACCGACCGGGTCCTGCCCGCCATGCGGGCTGCGGGCTGGGGACGGATCCTGAACGTGGCGTCGTCCACCGTGATCGAACCGCTCGGGATCCTGGGCGTGTCCAACACCCTGCGGGCCGGGGTGGCCGCCTGGGCCAAGACCCTGGCGACCGAGGTCGCGGCCGACGGGGTGACGGTCAACACTCTGTTGCCCGGTCGTATCGATACGCCGCGCGTTCAGAAGCTCGATCAGGCCCGGGCCGAACAGACCGGCGTCACGGCGGAAGCGGCCCGGGCGACGTCGGTCGAGAGTATTCCCGTCGGGCGGCTGGGCGATCCGGCCGAGTTCGGGGCCGTGGCGGCCTTCCTCGCCAGTCCGAAGGCGGCCTATGTGACGGGGTCCCTGATCCGCATCGACGGCGGAGCCATCCGGGCGATCTGACAAGGGTCGCGGCTGTTCCGGAATTCAGCCTCAGGGTGTAGACTGACACTCTGAACGGAGGTCCCGATGCTGTCGATGCTGTTCCTTCTCGCCGCCGCGCCCCAGTCGGTGATCCCGCCGATGCCGCCGGCGCCCCTCCCCGGAGCGCAGGGCGCCATGCGCGTCTTTGGCCAGCCCGGACCCGGCTGCAACTCGCTGACGATGCCCACGAATGATCTGGACGGCGGCGGAAGCCTGCTGTGGCGAGAGGGTCAGGACCGGGTGGGCCATTACCTGTTGCTGGAGCGGCGAGTGAACGGCTGTTCGGTCCCGATCGTCGTCAACTACCGTGTGCCGGGCTCGAACGCTGTCGGCCGTGAAGTCGGGCGCTCGACTCAGCGCTCGTCGACAATCATCCGCCCCTAGGCCCTTGGATGGGCCGCTGCGTAGGCGCCCAGCAGGTGGGCGGCGTCGACCGCGGTGTATTTCTGGGTCGTCGACAGGCTGGCGTGGCCCAGCAGTTCCTGGATGCTGCGCAGATCGGCGCCGGCGCCCAGCAGATGGGTGGCGAAACTGTGCCTGAGCGCATGCGGCGTGGCGCTGGCCGGCAGGCCGAGGCGGCCGCGTAGCTTCTGCACCGTGGCCTGGACATGGCGGGCGCCGAGCGGACCGCCGCGCCGGGCGCGGAACAGGGCGTCGGACGGTTGCAGCGGGAAGGGCTGGGCCGCCAGGGCGGCGTCGACCGCCGAACGAACGGCGGGCAGGACCGGGACGATCCGGGTCTTGCCGCCCTTGCCGTTGATGCGCAGGCTGTCGGGGAGGGGGACGTCGGCCCGGGTCAGGCCCAGTGCCTCCGAAATCCGCAGACCGCAGCCGTAGAGCAGGGACAGGACGGCGGCGTCGCGCAGGGCTTCCCAGGGCTCGGCGTCGGGGTCGAGGGCGGGTTCGGCCAGCAGGCCCCGCGCCTGATCGGCGGTCACCGGCCGGGGCAGGGACGGCTTGACCCGGGGGCCGCGCACGAGGGCCAGCTGGGGTGCAGGCGTGTCGCAGCGGCGATCGAGGAAGACGTGGAAGGTGCGGATCGCCGACAGGGTCTGGCTCAGCGAGCGGGCGTTCAAGGGATGATCGCCCGAGCGTCTCTCGGCGAGGTGGGCGCGCAGCTCGGCGGCGGTGACGGTTCCAAGATCGGCAAGGCTCTGGGGCTCGCCGCGATGGCGATCGAGGAAGGCGAGGTAGAGCCGGCCGATATGACCGTAGGCTTCCAGAGTCCGGGGCGACAGGCGGCGTTCGTGCGCCAGATGCTCGAGCCAGGCTGTGAGGGCCCCGGACGCCGTCAATTCAGGATGGGCCAACGCTCGGCCGTGCGTTCGACGACCCGGGCGATGAAGGCGACCAGTTCGCAGCCCATGCCCGGGGTAAAGCCTTCTTCCTCGGGCGAGGCGAAGGCGCAGAGGGCGGGGCGGGCTTCCTCGGGGCGTTCGCCGCCGAGGTGGGGGGCCATGCGGATCAGGGCGATCGAGCGGGCCTGGTCCGTCGAAGGGCCGAACAGGTCGAGGCCCTCGAACATCGGGCCCAGCCAGGTGAGGCCATGGTCGCCGAGCAGGGCGTCGACGCCGCCGACCTCCAGCCCGCGCCATCCGAAGGGCACGCCGCCGGGTTTCTCGATGGCGATGGCGGCGCCGGCCAGACCGAACCGGCCCTGGGCCACGGCGTCCAGCCTGCGGGCGAGGTCGGAGTGGTTGCGCGACTCCATCAGGTCCAGGGCCGCGACATGGGTCTGGGTCTGGGCGGCGAAATTGGCGCGGGCGACCGATTCGATCCGTTTCCTGGCGTCGGCCTCGCGCTCGGCGGCTTCCTCGAGCCGGGTCAGGGCGGCGCGGCCGAACTCGACGACGTTGCGGCCGTGCGGCTTCAGACCGACCTCTTCCAGCAGGGAGCGGTCGTCCAGAAGGGTCTGGGGATTGGCCTGCAGCCAGACGCGGACGTCGGGCCAGTGAAGCTCCCTCGAGCCCTGGTCCATGGCGGCGAACAGGTCTGCGGTCTGGTCCCTGGACGTCACGTCGGCGCTCCTCCCGGAACGCCGGGTCGTAAACTACAGGATGGAGCTCTTCTGTTGGTCGATCCTCTAGAGGATCGACTGGCCGGTCTTGCCCCAGTCCGCCAGGAAGGCATCAAGCCCCTTGTCGGTTAACGGGTGCTTGATCAGGGCCTTGAAAGTGTCGGCCGGCAGGGTGGCGGCGTCCGATCCGGCGAGGGCGGCGGCCGTGACATGGGCCGGGTGGCGCAGGCTGGCGGCCAGGATTTGGGTCTCGAACCCGTGGATGTCGTAAAGGGTCCGGATCTCTTCCAGCAGGTCCACCCCGACGGCGCCGTGGTCGTCGAGGCGGCCGACGAAGGGTGAGACGTAGGTGGCGCCGGCCTTGGCGGCCAGCAGGGCCTGGGCGGCGGAGAAGCAGAGGGTGACGTTGGTCTGGATGCCCTTGTCGGCGAAGGCGCGGGCGGCGCGCAGGCCGTCCCAGGTCAGGGGCAGTTTCACCACCACGTTCGGGGCGATGGCGGCGAGCTTGTCGCCCTCCTTGACCATGGTCTCGAAATCGGTGGCGACGGCTTCGGCGGAGATCGGACCCTCGACCAGGGCGCAGATTTCAGCGATGACCTCGGCGATGTTGCGCCCGGACTTTGCGATCAGCGTGGGATTGGTGGTCACGCCGTCCACCATCCCGGTGGGCAGCATGTCCTTGATGACGGCGACGTCGGCGGTGTCGAGGAAGAGTTTCATGAGCCGGGTTCTAGCTGAGCGGACCTGTCGGTGAAAGTCGCCTCGGTTCTGATTCCCCTGCCGGTGCACGAGGCCTTTGACTATGAGGTCAGCGAAGGCATGGATCTGGCGCGCGGCGATCAGGTCGCGGTCCCCCTGGGGCCGCGGCTGATGCGGGGCATTGTGGCCGAGGTGCGGGAGACCACGGGGTCCAACCGGCGACTGAAGGCGGTCGAGGCGAAGCTGGACGATCCGCGCCTGCCGCCGGGGACGGTGGACTTCGTCGAATGGGCGGCCCGCTGGACCCTGAGCCCGCCGGGAGAGATGGCGGCGACGGCCCTGAAGGGCCTTCGAGCCCCGAGGCCCCGGCCGGAGCGGCGGCTGCGGCACGTCGGGGATCGGGTCCCGGCGAGACCGACGGCCGGACGGTCTGCGGTGCTGGAGGCGCTGGGCGCGGCGGCGATGCCGGGGCCGGACCTGGCCCGACGGGCGGGGGTCTCTTCGGCGGTGGTCAAGGGGCTGGTGGACGAGGGAGTGTTGGAGGTCATCGAGATCGAGGCCGAGGCGGCGTTCGACCGGCCCGATCCCGACCATGCCCCGGCGAGGCTGAATGCGGACCAGGGGGCAGCGGCGGACGCCTTGTCGGCGGCGACGCTGGCAGGCGGATTCAAGCCCTTCCTGCTGGACGGGGTCACCGGGTCGGGCAAGACCGAGGCCTATCTGGAAGCCGTGGCGCGGACGCTGAAGCGCGACCCCTCGGCCCAGATCCTGATCCTGCTGCCCGAGATCGCCCTGACCCAGGCGCTGATCGAGCGGATCACCAAACGGTTCGGGTCGGCGCCGGCGGAGTGGCATTCGGGCGTGGCCCCGCCGCGTCGGCGGATGGTGTGGGAGGCGGTGGTCGCGGGCCGCTGCAGCATCGTGGTCGGGGCGCGGTCGGCCCTGTTCCTGCCCTTCCCGAACCTGAAGCTGATCGTCGTCGACGAAGAGCACGACGGCTCGTTCAAACAGGAGGACGGGCTGGTCTATCACGGCCGCGACCTGGCCGTGGCCCGCGCCCGGATCGAGGGATCGGTGGTGGTCCTGGCCTCGGCGACGCCGTCGCTGGAGACTCTGTGGAACGCGCATCAGGGACGCTACGCCTGGCTGAAACTGTCGAGCCGGCACGGGGCGGCGGTCCTGCCCGAGATCAGCCTGCTGGACCTGAGGCAGAGCCCGCCCGACCCCCAGACCTGGCTGTCGCAGCCGCTGCGGGAGGCGATCGGGGAGACCTTGCTGGCGGGGGAGCAGACCCTGCTGTTCCTGAACCGGCGGGGTTATGCGCCGGTGGTGTTGTGCCGGGCCTGCGGGCACCGGATGACCTCGCCCGACACCGACAGCTGGCTGGTCGAGCATCGCTACACCGGACGGCTGGTCTGTCACCTGACCGGCTTTTCCATGGTGCGGCCGAAGCTGTGTCCGTCGTGTGGGGCCGAGGACAGTCTGGTTTCGGTCGGGCCGGGGGTGGAGCGGGTAGAGGAGGAGGTGCGCCAGCTCTTCCCCGAGGCCCGGACGGCGGTGTTCAGCTCGGACACCATTCCTGATCCGAAGGCGATGCGGGCCCTGATCCAGAGGATGACCGACGGGGAGATCGATATTCTGGTCGCGACCCAGGCGGCTGCCAAGGGGCACAATTTCCCGCATCTGACCCTGGTCGGGGTGGTGGATGCGGACCTCGGCCTGCGTGGCGGGGACCTGAGGGCGGCGGAGCGGACCTTCCAGCTGCTGACCCAGGCCACCGGTCGGGCGGGGCGGGCCGACAGGCCGGGCCGGGCCATCCTGCAGACCTGGACACCCGAGCATCCGGTGCTGATGGCGCTGGCGGCCGGGGATCGGGACGCCTTCGTCGAGGCCGAGATGGCTGAGCGGGAGGCGGCCTCCCTGCCGCCGCACGGCCGGCTGGCGGCGATCATCCTGTCGGGCATCGATGCGATGGCCGTGGAGAAGGTCGCCAACGACCTCGCGGCCGCGATCCCGAATGCGGAGCGGCTGGAGGTCTATGGGCCGGCCGACGCGCCCCTGGGGCTGATCCGGGGACGACGGCGCAAGCGGCTGCTGGTGCGGGCCGACCGGGATGTCGACCTGCAGGGGTTCCTGCGGTCCTGGCTCGGCCGGGTGAAGGTCCCGGGGTCGGTCAGGCTGACGGTGGACGTCGACCCCTACAGCTTCCTGTAGGCGCGACGGGGCCGATCAGCGGGGCCCGGTCAGCCGGATCTCGAACAATTTCGGCCAGTTCTTGCCCGTGACGAACAGACGGCGGTTCGCTGCGTCCCAGGCGATGCCGTTGAGGACGTCGTCGATCGGGTTGGCGACCGGATCGGGCAGGATGCCGGTCAGGTCGATGACGCCCGTGACCGCGCCCGTGGCCGGATTGATGCGGACGATGAAGCTGGTCTGCCAGACGTTGGCCCAGACCTCCCCGTCGATGAATTCCAGCTCGTTCAGCATGTTCAGCGGCCGGCCCATATAGGTGACGGGGACCGAACCGGTCTGTTGCAGGGTGACGGGGTCGAGGAAACGCAGCGAGGCGGTGCCGTCTGACAGGATCACCCGCGTGTCGTCGTGGGTCAGGCCCCAGCCTTCGCCGGAATAGGAGAAGGTCCCGGCCGGTTCGAG
Source organism: Brevundimonas sp. (assembly GCF_027484365.1). Taxonomy (GTDB): domain Bacteria; phylum Pseudomonadota; class Alphaproteobacteria; order Caulobacterales; family Caulobacteraceae; genus Brevundimonas. The sequence goes on from NZ_JAIXTC010000007.1 coordinate 110,125, forward strand.
GTCGTCGATGTCCCAGACGAAACCGTGCCCGCCCTGCCAGGTCAGGGTCAGGATGCGGTCGCCGACAGCGGTCAGACCCTCACCGAAGAACTGGGTGTCCAGATCGTGCTTTGCGAGGACCACGCCGTCCTCGAGGCGCACGCGACGCACGCTGGAGGGGTGGCGGCCGGTGCTCTCCAGCAGGATGCCGTCGTGGAACTCCAGCCCCTGGGTGAATGCCGCCGGGTCGTGCGGATAGACGGCGACGATCTCGTAGCCGTAGCGCGGCGGTCTGGCGGGCTGGGTCGCGGGCGCGACGGCCTGAGCGACGGGGGCGGCGGGCGCCGACGTCTGTGCAACCACGGTCGGGGCGAAGGCGAGGCTGATCAGCCCCGCGAACGCGGCGATTAGACGGAGCGCCGGCCGGGTCATCAGTGCCTCGGATCGGCGGCGGCTTCCGCCTCCGCGGCCCTGGCGCGCTCTTCCGCCTGATCGGCGGCCTGACGCGCGATCCTGGCCTTCTCCTGTTTGGATGTGGCCGCCCGTCCCATCATGTTCAGCGCCTCCACGCCGGCCGAGAAGGCCATGGCGGCGTAGATATAGCCCTTGGGCACGTGGAAGCCGAAACCGTCGGCGATCAGGACCAGGCCGATCATCAGGAGGAAGCCGAGGGCCAGCATGACCACGGTCGGGTTCTTGGCGATGAAATTGGCCAGGGGGTCGGCCGCCAGCAGCATGACGGTGACGGCGGCGAGAACGGCGACCACCATGATCGGCAGGTGCTCGGTCATGCCGACGGCCGTCAGGATGGAGTCGATCGAGAAGACCAGGTCCAGGATGATGATCTGGACGATCGCCGCGCCGGCGTTGGAGATGACCACGTCCTTCTTGTCGAGGACGTCGTGCGACGGGGTCGGATCGACCGTGTGGTGGATCTCCTTGGTCGCCTTCCAGATCAGGAACAGGCCGCCCGCGATCAGGATCAGGTCCTTCCACGAGAATTCGTTGCCGAGGACCGAGAAGACCGGCTGGATGAGGCCGACCAGCCAGGCGATGATCGACAGCAGGCCCAGACGCATGATCAGGGCCAGGCCGATGCCGATGCGGCGGACCCTCTGCCGATGCTCGGGCGGGAGCTTGTTCGACAGGATCGAGATGAAGATCAGATTGTCGATGCCGAGCACGACCTCCATCACCACGAGGGTGACGAGGGCGGCCCAGGCGGCCGGGTCGCTAAGCAGCGGAAGAATGCTGTCGAACATCAAGGTCTCTCTGGCGGGAAGATTTTGTCCTGTAGCGCATGCCGCGCGACAGAGTTCAAGTTGACCTTATCACACAGTGCGCGACGAAGTGACTTCAGGAACCTGCTCGACCAGGGCTCCCGCCCCGCCGCCGGCCATCACCGCGGCCCGGACGGCCGCGTGGCTGGCCAGGCTCTGGGCCTCGACATAGATCCGGCCGGCCTGGGGGTAGGCGGCGCGGATGCGATGTTCCAGCCGGGCGACCGTGTCCTCGACGTCGGCAGCGGCGAGGTCGTCGCGGAAGTCGAGGCTGAGGCAGACGAGGATCTCGTTCGGGCCGAAATGCATGGTGCGGGCGTCGTTCAGCCCAATGACGCCGGGCTCGCTGCGGGCGATCGCCTCGATGCCCTCGCGCGTGGCGGGGTCGGCCGCCTCTCCGGTCAGCAGGCTCTGGCTCTCGACGGCGAGGAAGGCGGCGGTGGTCGCGAGGATGAGGCCGATGACGACCGAGGCGACGCCGTCCAATACCGGCAGGTCGAACAGATGGCTGCAGACGACCCCGGTGAGGGCGACGACCAGACCGGCCAGGGCGGCGGTGTCCTCGAACAGGACGGTGAAGATCGTCGGGTCCTTGGATGAGCGGATGACGGCGAAGAAGGGCCGGCCCTCGCGCTCCCTGTTGAACGCGTTCAGCGCCACCAGCCACGATGCGCCCTCGAACAGCACGGACAGGCCCAGAACGACATAGTTGACCCAGGCGTTCTGGATCGGCTCGGGCGACTGGATGCGCTCGATGCCGTGGGCGATGGAGATCACTGCGCCGACGCCGAAGATCAGGACCGCGACCACGAAGGTGTAGAAATAGAGCTGCAGTCCGTGGCCGAACGGGTGGCTGACGGTCGCCGGCCGGGCGGCGCGTCTGAGCCCGATCAGCAGGATGATCTGGTTGCCGGTGTCGACCGCCGAGTGGATCGCTTCCGACATCATGGCGGCCGAGCCCGTGAACAGGGCGGCGGCCAGCTTGGTCGTGGCGATGGCCAGGTTGCCGGCCAGGGCGGCGAAGATGACGTTCTTTGAGGTGGAGGCTGCCATAATGTCGCAGGGGTGAAAGCGGGTGCGACCGTATCGTTCCCCGGCTTCGGTTGCGACAGCGAAAAGCCCATGCTATCAGGCGCCCGGCTTCCAGGGGGCGTTTCTAGCGAGACGGCCCTTGGCGTGCTTTCCTTAAGCATTACAAGCCTTTGACCGGCGCGAGTTTCGCGGCCGGTCGTTTGAACAGATACGCACAGCGGACGGACAGGCCTTGGCTGACGATTTCAGAACGACGGAAGTCGGCGCGCGCTACGCTCAGGCGCTGTTCGACCTGGCCCTGGAAACCGGCCGCCTGGAGGCCGTTCGCGCCGACCTGAAGTCGCTGAAGGCCGCCTGGATCGAGAGCGCCGACCTGCGCCGTCTCGCCCACTCGCCGGTCATCGCCGCCGAAGACCAGCAGAAAGGCCTCGTCGCCATCGCGACCAAGGCGAAGTTCGAAACCACGACGAAGAACTTCCTCGGACTGCTGGCGCAGAATGGCCGCGCCCGCGACCTGGGCGCCGTGATCACCGGCTTCGAGACCCTGTATTCGGCCCACACCGGCGTCGTCGCCGCCGAGGTCGTCTCGGCCGTGGCCCTGTCGACCGCCCAGACGACCAAAATCCACTCGGCCCTGTCGCAGGCGCTGGGCAAGGCCCCCGAAATGACCGCCCGCGTCGATCCGTCGATCCTGGGCGGACTGAAGGTCAAGGTCGGCTCGAAACTCTTCGACGCCTCGCTGAAGACCAAGCTCGACCAGATGAAGTTCGCCCTCAAGCGGGCCTGACGTAAACTGCAATCCGCCGCTCGCGGGAAACGCCAACACTGCTGAACGGCTCCGCCGACAGCGCCAAGACAGCCGCCGACGCTGACAGCGCCGAACGACAAGACAGAGAGACAGACATGGACATCCGCGCCGCCGAGATTTCGGCCATCCTCAAGTCCCAGATCGCCAACTTCGGCGTTGAAGCCGACGTCTCGGACGTCGGTCAGGTTCTGTCGGTCGGCGACGGCATCGCCCGCATCCACGGTCTGGACAACGTCCAGGCCGGCGAGATGATCGAATTCCCCAAGGCCGGCGTGAAGGGCATGGCCCTGAACCTCGAGCGCGACAACGTCGGCGCCGTGATCTTCGGTCAGGACAGCCAGATCGCCGAGGGCGACGAGGTCCGCCGCCTGGGCGAGATCGTGGACGTTCCGGTCGGCAAGGGCCTCCTCGGCCGCGTCGTCAACCCGCTGGGCGAGCCGATCGACGGCAAGGGCCCGATCCAGTTCACCGAGCGTCGCCGCGTGGACGTGAAGGCGCCGGGCATCATCCCCCGGAAGTCGGTGCACGAGCCGATGCAGACCGGCCTGAAGGCCATCGACACCCTGATCCCCGTCGGCCGCGGCCAGCGCGAACTGATCATCGGCGACCGTCAGGTCGGCAAGACCGCCGTGGCGATCGACACCATCCTGAACCAGAAGTCGATCAACGTCGAAGGCGCGTCGGAAGGCGAGAAGCTCTACTGCATCTACGTCGCCATCGGCCAGAAGCGCTCGACCGTGGCCCAGATCGTCAAGACGCTCGAGGAGCGCGGCGCCCTGGACTACACCATCGTCGTCGCCGCCACGGCTTCGGAACCGGCCCCGCTGCAGTTCCTGGCCCCGTTCGCCGGCACCGCCATGGGCGAGTATTTCCGCGACAACGGCATGCACGCCCTGATCGTGTATGATGACCTTTCGAAACAGGCCGTCGCCTATCGCCAGATGTCCCTGCTGCTGCGCCGCCCGCCGGGCCGCGAAGCCTATCCGGGCGACGTCTTCTATCTGCACAGCCGCCTGCTGGAGCGTTCGGCCAAGCTGAACGAGGACAACGGTTCGGGCTCGATGACCGCCCTGCCGCTGATCGAGACCCAGGCCAACGACGTTTCGGCCTATATCCCGACCAATGTGATCTCGATCACCGACGGCCAGATCTTCCTGGAATCCGACCTGTTCTACCAGGGCATCCGCCCGGCCGTGAACGTCGGCATCTCGGTGTCGCGCGTGGGCTCCTCGGCCCAGATCAAGGCGATGAAACAGGTCGCCGGTTCGATCAAGGGCGAGCTGGCCCAGTATCGCGAGATGGCCGCCTTCGCCAAGTTCGGCTCGGACCTCGACGTCTCGACCCAGAACCTTCTGGCCCGCGGCGCGCGCCTGACGGAACTGCTGAAACAGCCCCAGTACTCGCCGCTGACCGTCGAAGAGCAGGTCGTGTCGATCTACGCCGGCACGCGCGGCTATCTCGACAAGATCGCGGTGGCCGACATCGCCCGCTTCGAACAGGAACTGCTGGCCCGCATGCACTCGGCGCACCAGTCGATCCTCGACGCGATCAAGTCGACCAAGGCTCTCTCCAAGGAGCTGGAAGCCGAGCTGAAGTCGGCGATCGAAGCCTTCGCCAAGACCTTCGCCTAAGCCTGACCCCCGGAAGCTGAAAGAGTAGCGCCCGATGGCCAGCCTCAAGGAAATGCGCAATCGGATCGACAGCGTGAAGTCCACGCAGAAGATCACGAAAGCCCTGAACATGGTCGCCGCGGCCAAGCTGAAGCGCGCCCAGGACCAGGCCGAAAGCGCCCGTCCGTACGCGAAGAAGATGGCCGCCGTGATCGCTAACCTGGCGGCCGGCGTGTCCGGCGACGGCGCGCCCAAGCTCCTGGCCGGCACCGGCAAGGATCAAAAGCACCTGATCGTCGTCGCCACCGGCGACAAGGGTCTCGCGGGGGGCTTCAACACCAACGTCATCCGCGCCGCCCGTGACCGGATCAACACCCTGATCTCCAACGGCAAGGATGTCCGCATCATCGCCGTGGGCCGCAAGCCGCGCGACGGCCTGACCCGCCTGTTCGGCGACAGGATCATCGAGACGTTCGAACTGTCGGACCACAAGGTCATCGGCATGGCCGCCGCCGAGCCGATCGCGAAACTGATCGCGGACGAGTTCGAGGCCGGAAACGCCGATGTCGTGACCCTGTTCTACAGCCGCTTCCAGTCGGTGATCTCCCAGATCGCGACGCCCAAACAGCTGATCCCGGCCGTCGTCGACGGCGACGCCCCGCCGATCAACCTGAACGGCGCCGTCTATGAGTACGAGCCGTCGGAAGAGGAAATCCTCGACGTCGTCCTGCCGCGCAACATCACGACCCAGGTGCTGGCCGCCCTGTACGAGAACCAGGCCAGCTTCTTCGCGGCCCAGATGGGCGCGATGGACAACGCCACGCGCAATGCGGGCGACCTCATCAATGCCCTGACCCTGCAGTACAACCGCAAGCGCCAGGCCCAGATCACCACCGAACTGATCGAGATCATCGCCGGCGCGGAAGCGCTCTGATCCTCCGATCCTGACAGACATAAAAGACCGAAACGGACCCCTCCCGATGACCGACACCGTCGCCAAGAAACCCGCCGCCCGGAAGCCTGCCGCTCCGAAGGCTCCCAAGGCCGCCGCCACCGGCAACACCGTGATCACGGCCGGCACCGGCGTGGGCAAGATCGCCCAGGTCATCGGCGCCGTCGTGGACGTCGAGTTCACCGGCCAGCTGCCGGCGATCCTCAACGCCCTGCACACCCAGAACGTCGACCAGAAGACGGGCGAGCCCTTCACCCTGGTCCTGGAAGTCGCCCAGCACCTGGGTGAGAACATGGTCCGCACCATCTCGATGGACACGACCGAAGGCCTGACGCGCGGCCAGGCCGTGACGGACACGGGCTCCTCGATCCAGGCCCCGGTTGGCCCAGGCACCCTCGGCCGCATCATGAACGTCGTCGGCGCGCCGATCGACGAACAGGGCCCGATCAAGACCACGATGTATCGCCCGATCCACCGCGAGGCGCCGTCGTTCGAAGAGCAGTCGACCTCGTCGGAAATCCTCGTCACGGGCATCAAGGTCATCGACCTGATGTGCCCCTATACCAAGGGCGGCAAGACCGGCCTGTTCGGCGGCGCCGGCGTGGGCAAGACCGTGACGATGCAGGAACTGATCAACAACATCGCAAAGGCCTACGGCGGCTATTCGGTGCTGGCCGGCGTGGGTGAGCGCACCCGCGAAGGCAACGACCTGTATCACGAGATGATCGAGTCCAACGTGAACGTGGACCCGGCCAAGAACGGCGGCTCGACCGAGGGCTCGAAATGCGCCCTCGTGTACGGCCAGATGAACGAGCCTCCCGGCGCCCGCGCCCGCGTCGCCCTGACCGGTCTGGCCCAGGCCGAGTACTTCCGCGACGAGGAAGGCAAGGACGTGCTGCTGTTCGTCGACAACATCTTCCGCTTCACCCAGGCCGGTTCGGAAATGTCCGCCCTGCTGGGCCGTATCCCGTCGGCCGTGGGCTATCAGCCCACCCTGGCGACCGAGATGGGCAATCTGCAGGAGCGGATCACCTCCACGAAGAAGGGCTCGATCACCTCGATCCAGGCCATCTACGTTCCCGCCGACGACCTGACCGACCCGGCCCCGGCCGCCTCGTTCGCCCACCTTGACGCCCGCACCGTTCTGTCGCGCGACATCGCCGCCCAGGCCATCTTCCCGGCCGTGGACCCGCTGGACTCCTCCTCGCGGATCATGGACCCGCTGGTTATCGGCGAAGAGCACTACAACGTCGCCCGTTCGGTCCAGGAAGTCCTGCAGCAGTACAAGGCCCTGAAGGACATCATCGCCATTCTGGGCATGGACGAGCTGTCGGAAGACGACAAGCTGATCGTGTCGCGCGCCCGCAAGATCTCGCGCTTCCTGTCGCAGCCGTTCTTCGTGGCCGAGCAGTTCACCAACTCGCCCGGCAAGTTCGTGTCGCTGGAAGACACGATCCGCTCGTTCAAGGGCATCGTGGCCGGTGAATACGACCACCTGCCGGAAGCCGCCTTCTACATGGTCGGCGCGATCGAAGAGGCCGTCGAGAAGGGCGCCAAGCTGGCCGCGGAAGCCGCCTGATCATGGCCGGCAAACTCTCCTTCTCGCTGGTGTCGCCTGAGCGCGAGGTCTTCAACGGCCTCGTCGATCAGGTCGACGCGCCGGGCGTCGAGGGCGACTTCGGCGTCCTCGCCGACCACGCGCCCTTCATGACCGCCTTGCGCGAAGGCCCGGTCACGGTGTTCGACGGCGCCTCGAAGCGCGTCTTCAACGTCCACGGGGGCTTCGCCGACGTGACCCCCGCCGGCCTGACCATCCTGGCCGAGGCGGCGACGGAAGTCGCAGCGGCCTGAGGCTTCGGCGCCGTCATGACGGCGCTCATCCATCTGCTGGCAGCCGGCGAGGACATCGCCGGCTGTTTTGCGTTTCGGTCGTGTCCGCCAGGGCAGGTCCGAAGGTGACCAATTTCCGTCGCCAAACTGGTCAAACCCCGACGCCAATCCCGCCAACCTGACCAATCGACTTGATCGGGGCCGAAACCGGACTAGATAACCGCCCCAAGACGAGGCCACGTCCTCGCCCCGGCGGCACGCCGGGCCAAGCCCGGGACGGCCCGGCCTTTCGCAAGGAGGGCCGAATCCGATGGCCTGGGTCTATCTTCTCATCGCCGGCCTGTTCGAGATCGTCTGGGCCTATTTCATGAAACAGTCCGAGGGTTTCACCCGGCTGTGGCCCAGCCTGGCGACGCTGGCCTTTATGGGCGTCAGTTTCGCCCTGTTGTCCCTGGCGATGAAGTCGCTGCCGATGGGGACGGCCTATGTGATCTGGACCGGGATCGGGGCCGTGGGGGCGTTCGTGGTCGGCGTGGTGCTGCTGGGCGAGAGCCTGACGGTGATGCGGGTCGTGGCGGCCTTGCTCGTCGTGACCGGTCTCGTCATCTTCCGGCTGGCCCCCGGCGGATCGTCGCACTGAGGCCCCGGGGAGGCGCGAATGCTGGAACTTCGGCCCAACTGCGAAGGCTGCGACCGGGATCTTCCGTTCGACAGTCCGGACGCCCGGATCTGCACCTTTGAGTGCACCTTCTGCGCCGACTGTGTGGCGGGGCCGCTGAAGGACGTCTGTCCGAACTGCGGGGGCAATTTCGTCCCGCGTCCGATCCGGCCCGCCGCCGCCCTGGCGCGCTTTCCCGCGAGCACCCGGCGGATCACGCGAGCGGCCGGTTCCTGACGGTTTCCGATGAAGGGGCCGGTCGCGATCCGCCCCTCTGGCTCCGCCCCGCGTCAATGGCTAGGCTTTCCCGGTCTTCAAGGGATCCGCCATGACGCGACCACGCCTGATCGCCCTCGCCCTCGTCCTGGCCTGTACGGCGCCGCCGCCGGTCCTGGCCCAGACGAACGACTCCCTGCCCGCCGATGCCCTGCTGCATGCCGTGCGCCATGTCTGCGGGCCCAATGTCGCCGGCCGGCTGCCGTTCGACATTCTGAACGCCGACCTGAACGGGCCTCGGGTCGTTCTGGCCGACGCCTCGGGCGATCCCGCCACCCTGGCGGCCTTCCACGACATGGAGACGGATCGTCTGGCCTTCGGCTTCGTCGTCTCGGACACCGGACGGATCAATATCGGCGTCGATGAGACCCTGGCCTGGTGCCGGGTGGCCGCGCTGGAGGTCACCCCGGCAGATGTCGAGGCCATGAAGGCCGGGCTCCAGACCCTCGACGACTGGGCCGAAACCGGTCAGGTCGCGCCGGGCGTGACCCAGTCTCTGGCCACCCTGGACGGAGACGTCGTCTTTGTCAGGGTCGCCGATCCGGCCGTCGCCCCCGGTTTCGGACCGTCAGCCGGCCTGATCGTCACGGTAATGAACCCGGCCGCCCAGGAGGAGTGAGCCTCTGGCCCCTCACTTTGCAAAACAACGATTTTCGACTCGCGGCCCGAGCGGATGCGGGTCTAGTCTGCGGCATCAGGACAGGAGAATGACATGACGACCTTCCGCTGCCTCGCTCTCGTGGCGACCCTCAGCCTCCTCGGGGCGTCCCACGCCCAGGCCCAGACCGCGACCGCCACGCCGGCCGAGGCGTTCATGTACGCCGTTCAGAGCGTGTGCGCGAAGAACGCCATGGGCGACCTGCCTCTGAACCCGCCCTCGGCCGCGCTGACGGCCGCCCATGTCGATCTGGTCGACGGCGGCAGCGATCCGGACACCCGGGGCGCCTTCCACGACATGCCGGCGACCATCGACTACGGCGCCGTGGCCTCGGCCAGCGGCCAGATCACCATCGGCGCCGACGAGGCGGGCAGCTGTCGCGTCGCCGCGATCAATGTCGCGGCCGCGGACGTCACGGCCATCACCGCCGCCCTGCGGGCCGCCGGGGGCGACTGGAACGAGATCGCGGCGGACGCCACGGCGGGGTCTGCCACCTTCAGCGGCACGATCGGGTCGGAATCTGCCATGATCGAGATCGTCACCCCGCCGGCCGGATCCCACTGGGGCAAGGCGGGCATCATGGCCACGGTGATGAACCCGGCCGCGGGGTCTTAAGAGACGCTACCGCTCGCGACGCGGTCGCTCGCTACTTGAGCACTTTCTTCGGGCGCTAACGCTCGCGACGCGGTCGCTCGCTACTTGAGCGCAGGGGCCGCAAACGGCTCGAAGGCCGCCACGACCTGTTCGTAGGCCTGGCGCTTGAACGGCACGATGAGGTCGCAGGCCTCTGACAGGTCGCCCCAGCGCCAGGCGTCGAACTCGATCTCGTCATGCCGGTCGAGTCGGATCTCGGCCTCGTCGCCGGTGAAGCGGAAGGCGAACCAGACCTGTTTCTGGCCGTCCCATGGCTTGCGGCCGTCGCGCCTGTGCTGAGCCTTCAGGGCCTCGGGGAAGTCGTAGACGATCCAGCCTTCGGTGCGGCCGATAAGGTCGGCGGAAACGACGCCCGTCTCCTCCTCCAGCTCACGGCGGGCGGCGGCCTCGATGTCCTCGCCCTTGTCGACACCGCCCTGAGGGAACTGCCAGGCGTGCGCGCCGTCCTGTCCGGCGCGGTGGCCGAACCAGACCTTGCCGTCCCGGTTGAACAGGACGACGCCGACGTTGGGGCGGTGGGTGGGGAAAAGATCAGCCATGGAGGCAGTAGGCAGTAGGCAGTAGGCAGCAGGAAGCAAGGAGAAATCGGGTGGCCCGCAACCCGTGCGCTGGCCAACACGCAGGCTGGGCGAAGATCTTACTGACTACTGCCTAATGCCTAATGCCTAATGCCTGCGCGTCAGCGTCCCGGCCGCTGCGTCATCGCCGAGGCCGGGGCCAGTTGCAGCCCGCGCGCGTCCAGACCGGCGGTCCAGCGGGCGGCGGCCTCGACCGTGACCGGATAGGCGAAGCCGGTGCCCAGGGCCGCGCCCCGCGCCTTGGCGGCGGCCTCGAGGGCGTTCAGGCGGCCGATGATGGCGGCGGGGGTCTGGGTCTCGTCGATGATGGTGTCGGCGCTGGCGCGGGCCCAGGCGCCCGGCCGGCGACGCGCCGTGCCGTCGTCTAGGAAGGCGACGCCGCGCTGGCGCAGGACGCCGAGGAAGGAGGCCATGCCGGTGTCCGAGGTCACGAACCGGTCGCCCAGATAGTTGGTGACGCCGAAATAGCCGGTCGCGCGGCCCAGCAGCCAGTTCATCCGGGCCGTGACGTCGTCGGGGGTGGCGTTGGCCAGCAGGGTGTAGGGGCCGGGATCGTTGTTGGGATAGCCGGTCGGCTCCATCGGGATCTCGATCATGACCTCATGCCCCTGGGCGCGGGCGAGGTTGATCCAGCCCTGAAGGCCCTGGGCGTAGGGCACGAAGCTGAGGGTCACGTCGGCCGGCAGGCGTTCGATGGCAGCGCGGGTGGTGACGGCGTTGAGGCCGAGGCCGCCGACGATCAGGGCGACGCGCGGCTTTCCGTTCGACTGGAAGGGACGGGCATAGGCCTGGGCCGGGACGCGGCCGTCGGTGGCGATGACCGGCAGGGCGCCTTGCGGACCCGGCTGGCTGAGGCCGGCGATGGGGGCCTCGGGCAGGGGCGAGGCGGGCAGGGCAGGGGCGGCGATGGCCGAGCCGCCGGCGACGGTGGCACCGTCGGGCAGGGTGATCAGGGCGTCGCCGCCGGCCGCGCCGGAGGGGTCGCCCATCGGATCGCCGCCGAGACCCTGCCAGGCGGCGAACCCGCCCATGGAGAAGGCTTCAAGACCGGAGGGGGCGGGGGCCTCGACCGGGGCCTCACGATGCAGGGCGACGCGGGCGGTCGGGGTTCCCGCGCGCGGATCGCCGAGCACCGTCAGGAACAGGGCGACCGTGCCGAGCAGCAGCAGGCCCGCGGCGCCGACGGCGACCGGCGGCTTCCTGAGTACGGCGAGGGCGGACTTAAGGTCGAGTTTCGGCAGCCGGCCGGTGGGCGCGGCGCCGGCCGTGGCGGCGAGGGCGGACTGACGCTTGGCGAACATGGACGGCGAACGCTCTGGAAGCTGGCGGCCGGACGGATTCCGGACGACGATCATCGCCTGCGACTATGAACGGGCGGCGGTTAAGAAAGCCTAACGCGCCGTTATCCATGTTTGCGGTCGGTCAGAGCGAATGCTCGAGGGCGCAGACCTCGGTGGCCAGTTCTACGAAGCCCGGGGTGTTTTCGCTCCAGGCCTCGCCGGTGGCGGCGGTGCCGTGCACGATCTCCGAGCCGTCGGCGGCGTAGTTCATGCCGGTCGTCCAGTCCGCCGTGCGCGCGGCGCAGTGGAAGGTGATCCGGTGAATCGAGTAGGCGACCGTGACCGAACTGTTCTCGACCGGCAGGGGGGTGACGTAGCGGGCGAGCACCGACGTCGTGTGGGCGTCGCCGTCGACCGTCACGTCCCCGGACGTGAACGACCAGGCGGCGAAGGTGTCTGAGCCGACCCCTTCATAGGCGGACAGGTCTTGCGGGGCGGCCAGCGCCAGGGCGCCGACGAACAACAGCAGGTTCACGTTCGCACTCCAATGTTATGCGAGTGCAGGATTCCGCCGATGGCGACGCTTTGCAAGCCGGGAAAGGCCGGTTTTCCGGTCAGTCCCCTTCGGGCTCCTCGGTCGACTCGACGGCGGCGACCTCGACGGTCCCTTCGCTGATCACAATGCCTTCCGGCGCGGCGGCGAGCCGGGTGAGGTCGCCGCCGGCGCGCAGGACGTCGAGGGCGCGCTGCAGCTGGTAGTCTGCGTCTTCGTCATAGTCCTCGCCCGGCGCCTCGCGCGGCGTGTGGGCGCCCTTGCGCTCGGCGCCGATGGAGGCGTCCAGGGCCGTGGCATAGGCGGCCTCCGAGTAGATGAAGCTGGAGCGGGACACGATCCGGGCCTCGGCCTCGGTGCGGGCGACCTCCAGATCGGGCTCAATGCCGATCTTCTGGATCGAGGCGCCGGAGGGGGTGTAGTAGCGCGCCGTCGTGATCGACAGGGCGCCGTCGCGACCGCCGCCGAGGGGGATGACGGTCTGGACGGAGCCCTTGCCGAAACTGGTCAGGCCCACGAGCGTCGCCCGCTCCTGGTCCTTCAGGGCGCCGGCGACGATCTCGGACGCCGAGGCGGATCCATAGTTGATCAGCACCACCAGGGGCAGGCCGCCGGTCAGGTCGCCCGGACGGGCGGCGTAGCGTTCGATCTGGTCGGGCTTCCTGCCGCGCTGGCTGACGATCTCGCCGCGCTCCAGGAAGGCGTCCGAGACGTCGATGGCCGCCGTCAGCAGGCCGCCGCCGTTGTTGCGCAGGTCGAGGACGAAGCCCTTCACGTCGGGATGGTCGCGCCGGATCTTCTCGATCGCGGTGGTCAGCTCCCGGCCGGTGTTCTCGTTGAAGGTCGAGATCCGCAGATAGCCGAAGTCGCCCTCCATCCGGCTGGTCACGGATTCGACCTTGATGACCTCGCGGACGAGGGTGACCACGCGCGGCTCCTCGCCGTCGCGCAGGAAGGTGACGGTGACCGAGGTGCCCATGGCGCCGCGCAGCTTCTCCGAGACCTGGGTCACGGTCATGCCTGACGCGTTCTGGCCCTCGATGGCCGAGATGACGTCGCCGGCCTGGACGCCAGCGCGGGCGGCGGGGCTGTCGTCCATCGGCGAGATGACCTTCACCAGGCCGCCCTCGGCGGTGATGGTCAGGCCGACGCCCGAATACTCGCCGCTGGTCCGCTCCTGCAGGTCTTCGAACCCCTGGGGCGGGAGGTAGTTGGAGTGGGGGTCCAGCGCGGTCATCATGCCCGCGAGCGCCGCCTCGATCAGCTTCTTGTTGTCGACCGGCACGACATAGGCCTGTTCCACGACCGCCAGGACGTCGCCGAACAGCTGCAGCATCCGGAAGGTTTCGTTGCGCGGCGTCTGGGACGCCACGGTCATGCCGCTGAGACCAAGGGCCGCGACGGCGGCGCCGGCGATGAGCAGTTTACGCATTCGGTCTCTTTCGGAGCCGCCGAAAGGCGGCGAGGCGGGAAGTCAGCCGCAGGACCTCACGATGAAATCGTGGCGGCCCCGCGTCCGCTGGATAAAATCAGCGTCATGTCGGCTTGGGAAGCGGTTTCGGCTTTGAGGAGGCAATAGGCAGTAGGCAATAGAAGCGTTGAGCCGCGCCATGCGGCAGCGCTTCGACCCTACCGCCTACTGCCTCGCTTCAAAGATACGGCTCCGGATCGACCGCCCGATCGTCGCGGCGGAGCTCGAAATAGACTTCGCCTCCGCGGCCTGCAGAGCCCAGGGCCTGACCGTCGGCGACGCGTTCGCCGGTCCCTACCGAGACCGTGTCGAGCCCGGCGATGACGGCCCGCCAGCCGCCGCCGAGATCGAGGATTACGACCTCGCCCCAGCCGCTGAGCGGGCCCGCATGATCCACCCGGCCCCCGGCGGGCGAAGCGACCGGCCCGGCGGGCGCGGCCCAACGGACGCCCTGACCTGATTTCGTCGACGCCCCGCTGACCGGGGTCGTCAGCCGGGCGCGGCCGGCGGGCAGGCGGCTGGAGGGCGTGGGCGCGTCTGTGGCTGTCGCGGGACGGCCGCCGAGGTTGCGGATGCGGGCCTCTAGGGCGGCGGCGGCGCGTTCGGCCCGGGCGGCGTCGGCGCGCAAAACGGCCAGGAGGGCGGTGCGGCGGGCGGACAGGTCCTCGATCTCGGCACGGCGGTCGCCCTGGGCGCTCTCTGTGGTCAGCAGGCGTTCCGAGGACAGGACGGCGAGGCGGCGGATGCGGGCGACCTCGGCCTGACGGGCGGCGAAGGCGGCGGCGCTTCGCTGCATCCCGGGGGCCATGGCCTTCATCAGGATGGCCGCCCGGACGGTGTCCACGGCCCGGTCGGCGGGGACCAGCAGGGGCGGCGGGGGCTTGCGGCTCATCATCTGCAGGGCGGACAGGAGGCGGCCCTGACCGTCCCGGGCCCGGGCCAGTTCGGAGACGATGGCGGCCTCGCGTCGGCCGAGCTCGCGCAGACGCTGGCGCTGGGCCGACAGCTGGAAGTCATCGGCTGTCTGGTCGGTGCGAAGGGTCGCCAGTTCGCGGTCGAGGGCGGTGATCTCGATCTGGGCATCGCGGGCGTCGGCGCGCAGACGGCGGGCGCGGACCTGCTCGTCGCGGTACCGGGTCTGGAGCTGTTCGAGATCGTCCTGGACCGAGGCGGCGGCGGGCAGGCCGGCGAGGGCGATCAGCAGGCTGAGGACGGCGGCGCGGTTCATCAATCGCGATGATAGGGTGATCCGGCCAGGATCGTCACGGCGCGATAGAGCTGTTCGGCCAGCATCGCCCGGGCGAGGGCATGGGGCCAGGTCTGGGGGCCGAAGGCCAGGGTCGATCCGGCGGCGGCGAGGACGCTCGCGTCCAGTCCGTCCGCCCCGCCGATGACGAAGACCAGACGCCGCTCGCCCCTGTCGCGCAGGGTCGCGATATGGTCGGCGAAGGCGCGGCTGGCCCAGGTCTTGCCGCGTTCGTCGCAGGCGATCAGATGCGCGCCCTCCGCCGCCGCCAGCAGCAGTTCAGCCTCGGGCGCCTTGCCGGTCTTGCGGGGCTCCAGATCAATCAGATCGAGCGGGCCGAGTCCCAGGGCCCGGCCGGCCGCCGTGGCCCGGTTCGCATAGTCCGAGGCGAGCGTCGCCTCGGGCCCGCGACCCGGCTTGCCGATGGCGGCGATGGCGAGTTTCATATGCGATCCTTCTCCCCTTGCGGGAGAAGGTGGCCGAGCGAAGCGAGGTCGGATGAGGGGTCACGCTGACGTTTGAAATCAGCCACGCCAGCCCTCACTCCAGCCATCGGTGTGACCCCTCATCCGTCAGCCTGCGGCTGCCACCTTCTCCCGCAAGGGGAGAAGGACCCTAGGCGTTCGCCGTTCTGTGGGCGCTGTCGACGGCCCAGATCTTTTCGATGTTGTAGAACATCCGCACTTCGGGCCGGAACAGGTGGACGATGACGTCGCCGGCGTCGATCAGGACCCAGTCGCAGTGCGGCAGGCCCTCGACCTTGGCGCGGCCGAGGCCGTTCTCCTTGAGCGTGCGCAACAGGTGGTCGGCGAGAGCGCCCACGTGGCGGTGCGAACGGCCCGAGGCCACGATCATGGTGTCGGCCATGGGCGACTTGCCGCGGAGGTCGATCAGGACGATGTCCTGCGCCTTGTCGTCGTCCAGCTTGGACAGCAGGGCGATCTCGAGCGGAGTCGTGCCGGTCGGGACGACGCCCTGGCGGTCGAAATTCGCGGCGTCTTCATCGCCGTCGTCGGCGCTGAACAGCGGGAAATCTTCGGCGGAATCGTCGGAGAGGTCTTCGTCGTGACCGTCTTCGGCCCCGTCTTCCGGGTGGATGGGCGCGATCGGCTCCATCTCGTGGGCCGTGTTCGAAACGGCGTCTTCTTGCGCGTCGTGCGCGGGCGAGGGGGTCAGCGGAAGGCTCCGGGAGGGTTCACTAAAGAGGCTCTCTAGCACGAAAGCCCGAAAACGTCACCCGGACCGCTCAAGGTCATTTCTGGGCACGAAGAGCCGTCGAGGAACTCGGGTTCAGCGGGGCCCGGAGATAGGTCCAGGCCGGGGCCGTCATCATGGGCAGGAGACGGGCCTCGCGCGATGAGACCCGGTGGCCGGCGAAGCGGCGGGCGGCGGGGGCGGCGCGGCTTTCCAGCAGGCTTCCCGGCCGGGCGATCACGGCCACGGGCATCATCCGCATGATGTCGGTCCAGCCCCGCCAGCGGTGGAAATTCTCCAGATTGTCCGAGCCCATCAGCCAGACGAAATGCACGCCCGGGTGCCGCCGCCTGAGCGCGCGCAGGGTGTCGACGGTCCAGGTCGTGCCGACCCGGGTCTCAAAGTCCGACACCACCATGTGCGGACCGCGCGCGAAGGTCCCGGCCGAGGCCATCCGGTCGGCCAGGGGGGCGGTCTGACGCGTCTCCTTCAGGGGGTTCTGAGGGGAAACGAGCCAGATCACGCGATCGAGATCGAGGCGCTGGAGCGCCGTTTCCGCCACATGGGCATGGCCGTCGTGGGCCGGATTGAAGGAGCCGCCGAACAGTCCGACCTTCATCCCGGCGGTCAGGCCCAGACCATCTCTCAGCCCCCCGGATCGGGGGCCGCTCGCCTGGGGCGCGGGACCGGCGTGGAAGAAGGGCAAGGCGGGCGGGCTCGCGGCGGACTTATGCTCACGGATGAGCAAACGAAAACGCAGCTAACACGACGGCGGTCGGCTTGTCGCCATGGAGGGCGAACTTCGCGACGGAGCGCAGCGCCGGGCGGGACCGGGTCGATGGCGCAAGCGCCCGCTTCGGTCCCCGTCCTCAGCCAGGCTGACGTCTCACCGTCCCTCCCGATGCAGGGAAGGAAGTCGGATCAGGGCTTCCAGCCTTCGGCGGAGGTCTCGATCTCGTCGCCCTCCTCGTCGATCTCGCCGCGCGTCTTGCGGACCTCGGCCCAGGCGGCGCGGAGCAGTTCGGGCACGCCCTCGCCCGAGACGCCCGAAACCAGCATGGGGCGACGTCCGGCGACGGCCTCCAGTTCGGCGGCCTTCTCCTCGCGCGCCTCGGGGGTCAGGGCGTCGATCTTGTTGAGGGCGAGGATCTCCTGCTTGTCGCCCAGGCCCTCGCCATAGGCGTCGAGCTCGCCGCGGATGATGCGATAGGCCTCGGCCACATCGTCCTGGGTGCCGTCGATCAGGTGGATCAGGGAGGCCGAGCGCTCGACATGGCCGAGGAAGCGGGTGCCGAGACCGGCGCCTTCGGACGCCCCCTCGATCAGGCCGGGGATGTCGGCGATCACGAACCGTTCGCCCGGGGACAGGTCGACCATGCCGAGGTTGGGGGCCAGGGTCGTGAACGGATAGTCGGCGATCTTGGGCCGGGCCGCCGACGCCGCCGCCAGGAAGGTCGATTTGCCGGCGTTGGGCAGGCCGGCCAGTCCGATGTCGGCGATCAGCTTCAGCCGCAGCCAGATCCACATCTCCTGGCCTTCCTGGCCGGGGTTGGCGTGGCGCGGGGCCTGGTTCTGGGGACCCTTGAAGCGGACATTGCCCCAGCCGCCGTTGCCGCCGGAAAGCAGCAGCTCGCGCTGGCCGACCTCGATCATGTCGAGCACGACCGTTTCCTTGTCCTCGCCCAGCACCTGGGTGCCGACGGGGACTTTCAGGACCACGTCCTCGCCCTTGGCGCCATGCATCTGGCGGCCCATGCCGTGCGTCCCGGTCGCGGCCTTGAAATGCTGCTGGTAGCGGTAGTCGATCAGGGTGTTCAGCCCCTCGACCGCCTCGACCCAGACATTGCCGCCATTGCCGCCGTCGCCGCCGTCCGGCCCGCCGTTGGGGATGAATTTCTCGCGCCGGAACGAGACGGAGCCCGCGCCCCCGTTGCCGGAGCGGATGTAGATCTTGGCCTGGTCGAGGAACTTCATCGAGGATTTCTAATCAGGGGCGCTGGCGCGTGCGACGCGATCGCGCGCTGCTTGACCGGGGGCCATAGCCCAAGAGAGCGGCGATTTACAGGCGGGTGCGTTTAAGCGGATCGAAAGCGTCCCCGGTGCACGGTGTCGGCGAACACTGATGGAGAGATCAGAATGATCTCGTTGACGACCGCTTCGGCCCAGCCGCTGCCGTTCTGGCGCACCCCTCTGCAGGGGAAGTCCCCGTCCGCCGGGGAGACGTCGCCGGGCTTCGGCCTGCCGTCGCTGACGGAGATGCGCGACAGCGCCCGGTCGATGAAGAAGGAGTTGGCCGCCAAAAAGGTCCAGGCCGTGCGGGAACGTATGGATGCGCTGAAGCTGATGGTGAAGATCGACCCGAAGGCGGGGCTGAAGATGACCGCCGAACTGGCCAAGGAGCTGAAGTCGGCGGTGAAGGACTATGTCGAGGCGGGCGGCAAGAACGTCACCGACGGCGAGATGGCGATGATGCGCCGCGACGCGAAGGACGCCCGCGAGGCCGCCGATACGGCGCTGAAGGGCCTTCCGGCGGAACCGACGGACGCCGACGGCGAAGCCGTCGAGGCGGAGGCCGGGGCTGAAACCGCGACGGTTGGTGCGGAGATCAAGCGGGCCCAGGCCGCCTATGCCGCCGCCTTCGAGATCGCCGACGGGCGCGACGAGACGGCGGACCGGGCCGAGGCCCTGCTCGGCGCGGCCATGGTCGACCGGGGCTTTTTCGAGCAGGTGAAGATGGCGGTCGCCGAGCTGAAGGAGGCGCGCGACAAGATCAAGGCCAACTGGACCCATCCGAGGTCGCCGGACAAGGACGACTGGAAGGCCGCCGACAAGGAGATGGCCGAGCTCGAGAAGGCGATCGACATGGCCCCGACCGGAGCGCCGGAGCTGACGTCGGGCGGGGCGTCGGTTCAGGCCTGAAGCGCAAAACCCTCTCCCATAGGGAGAGGGCTTGAGGCCCGCAGAGCGAAGCGATGCGTCTTCAGCCGAAAGGGTGAGGGGTTTGGTCGCCAGCCGGTGAGGGCATGACCCCTCACCCTTTCGCGCAAGGACGACGGCTATCGCCGTCGTGCGCTCAAGCCCTCTCCCTCCGGGAGAGGGAAGCTTACCCCTTGGCCCAGACGCCGAACGGATCGCTCCAGCCGAGGCCCATGGCCTCGGCCACGGCCGGATAGGTGATCTCGCCCTTGAGGACGTTCAGGCCGCGCGCCAGGTGCGGGTCCTTCTTCAGCGCTTCCAGACCGTGGTCGGCGAGGGCCAGACCGAAGGGCAGGGTGGCGTTGTTGAGCGCTTCCGACGAGGTGCGCGGGGCGGCGCCCGGCATGTTGGCGACGCAGTAGTGGACGACGCCGTCGACGGTGTAGGTCGGGTCCTCGTGGGTCGTGGCGTGGCTGGTCTCGAAACAGCCGCCCTGGTCGATGGCGACGTCGACGAGGACGCTGCCCGGCTTCATCGCCTTCAGGTGGGCCTTCTTGATCAGCTTGGGCGCCTCGGCGCCGGGGACCAGGACGGCGCCGATGACAACGTCGGCCTTGACCACCTCTTCATCGATCGCGCCGATCGAGGAGTAGCGGGTGATGACGCGGCCGTTGGTGACCTCGTCGATATAGGCCATCCGCGGGATCGAGCGTTCCAGCACCACGACCTCGGCGCCCAGGCCCATGGCCATGCGCGCGGCGTTCAGGCCGACGACACCGCCGCCGAGGACGAGGACGCGGGCCGGGGCCACGCCGGGCACGCCGCAGAACAGCAGGCCCATACCGCCGTTGTGCTTGAGCAGGGTCTCGGCGGCCGAGAAGACGGCGATCCGGCCGGCGACCTCGGACATCGGGGCCAGCAGGGGCAGGCCGCCGCGCGCGTCGGTGACGGTCTCATAGGCGATGGCGGCGCATTTGGAGGCCAGCAGGCCCTTCGTCTGTTCCGGATCGGGGGCCAGGTGGAGGTAGGTGTAGAGGATCTGGTCCTCGCGCAGCATCTCCCACTCGACCTTCTGGGGCTCCTTCACCTTCACGATCATGTCGGCGTTGGCGAAGATGGTCGCGGCGTCGGCGACGATCTCCGCACCGGCCCGGGTGTAGTCGTCGTCAGTGAAGCCGGCGCCGAGGCCGGCGCCCGTCTGGACCGAGACGGTGTGGCCGTGGGCGACGTATTCGCGGACCGCCGTGGGGGTCAGGCCGACCCGATGTTCGTTCTTCTTGATTTCCTTGGGAACGCCGACACGCATCAGATCTCTCCGGTTCAGACGATGGACCCCGCGAGACCGACGGCCGCCGCAGGCTATGGCTGCATCTTCTAGCGATCCGCGCCGTGCAGGTTCCTGTTCTTTTCAGCAAGTGAACAGCGTAAAGTCGCAGAAACTTGCGCAGAGTTTAGCTATGAAGACCGTTTCCGCCGTCGCTCTGGATGCGACCGACAGAAAGATGCTCCGTGCGCTGCAAACGGACGGGCGGATGACCAACACGGATCTGGCCAGGACGGTGGCCCTGTCCGAAAGCGCCTGCCTGCGTCGGCTGCGGGCTCTGGAGGGGGCGGGGGTGATCAGCCGCTACGCCGCCATCATCAACGAACGGGCCGTGGGCCTGCCGATCAGCGTCTTCGTCACCGTGACCCTGTCGTCCCAGGCCGAGAGCGCCCTCACCGCCTTCGAGACCGCGATCACGGGCGTGCCCGAGGTGGTCGAATGCTATCTGATGACCGGCGGATCGGACTATCTGCTGCGGCTGGTGGTGCGCGACGTCGACGATCTGGAGCGGGTCCACGCCAAGGCCCTGACGACCATTCCCGGGGTGACGCGGGTCTCGTCCAGCGTCGCGATGCGGACCGTGGTCAAGCGCGGGGCCCTGCCGGTCTGACGCACGCCGCCAAGAGGGCGATTCAGTCTTCCGCGCGGAGAAGGGGCTGCCATCGCCCGTAGGTGGCCGAGCGCCACAGCCATTCCGCCGGCCCGAAACGGAACCGCGCCAGCCACCACCGACTGATCACGATCTGGACGGCGTAGACGACGAGGGCGAGCGCCAGACAGAAGGTCGGTCCGGCATATTTCAGCCAGCCGAGACCGAGGCCGTAGAGCACGAACACGAAGACCAGGCTCTGGGTCAGATAGTTGGTCAGGGCCATCTGACCGGCGGCGCCGAGGCCGGACAGCAGCCGCCGCCAGACAGTGGTCTGGCACAGGACGACGATCCCTGCGGCATACCCCAGGGCGAGGACGAGTTGGCTCGCCTCATCCGCCAGCGTCCTGGGAATCTGGGACCAGCGGGGAAGGCGAAGGCCGGCCAGCTCAATGCCGGGCGTCACGGCCGCCAGACCCAGGCCGATGACCAGCAGCCACGGCGCCACCCGGCGAAAGGCGTCGGCATATCGGGCAGTGTCCTGCATCCAGCCCTGCCGGAACAGCCAGCTGCCCAGCATGAACCGCCCCAGGATGGTGGCCAGGAAGGCGGGCCCGATGGCCGTGAGGTAGAACTCCCGGCCGTTGGCGATCCACAATTCCCGGACCAGGGCGCTGTAGTCCTGGCCCATGAAGATCGGCCACCGACGTGCGGTCCCGGCCGCCTGCAGGGCGACGAAGTCGGGCGGACTGCCGCGCGGGGTCACCGCGACATACCAGGCGATGGCGGTCGTCAAAGCCCCGAGGGCGAGGACGAGACCGAGGATCAGCAGCAGGCGGGACGGCCAGCGCCGCGTCAGCATCAGCGCCAGACCCATCAGCGCATAGGCATGCAGGATATCGCCCATCCAGAGCAGGAACAGATGGGCCAGTCCGATGACCAGCAGGATCAGGACGCGACGCAGGTAGAGGGCGTGTCCGTCGACGCCCCTGGCCTCGGCCCTGTGGCTCAGAATGGCGAAGCCAAAGCCGAACAGGATCGAGAACAGACACTGGGCCTTGCCCTGGGCCAGCCAGTCTCCGACCAGACCGATCCAGCGATCGAGCCCGGCCGTCGGCAAGGCCGCCAGCACCTGCGGGGGGACGGCGAACTCCGCATTGCTGTTCAGATTCATCCACAGCACGCCGAACAGGGCGAGGCCGCGAATGATGTCGATCTCGCCGATCCGGTCCGCCTGGCGCGTCGGGATCGCCGCTGTCGTGCTTTCGGTCATGTCGTGAAGCCCCCTGACCCAAGGCGGCTATCATGCGACTCAGCGCTCGTCGATCGATGACCGGCGGTCTACGGGCCTGAGCGATCAGGGTCGCGGACCACGGCGACGACGGCCAGGACCAGCCACCCCGTCGCGATCAGAAACACGAGATCGCTGACCAGCTTGATCATCCCGTAAAGGGTGACGGTCTCGACCGACCGGGTCGTCGCCTCGGCCAGGAGCGCCGTCAGGCCGCCCGCGATCAGCAGGGCGAGCGGCCAGACGAGCGGCTTGAGGCGTCGGCGGTTCATGTCAACGCCCCTGTTTCAGGGCCAGGGTGACCTGTTTGATGTCGACATATTCCTCGATGCCGTGGGTCGAGCCCTCGCGGCCGTAGCCGGATTGCTTGACCCCGCCGAACGGGGCGACGGCGGTGGAGATCAGGCCGGTGTTGATCCCGATCATGCCCGCCTCGATCCGCCGGCCGATGCGCAGGGCGCGGTCGAGGTCGCGGGTGAACAGATAGGAGGCGAGGCCGAACTCACTGTCGTTGGCCTTGCCCAGGACCTCGTCTTCCGTGTCGAACGGGAAGACGGGGATCAGGGGGCCGAAGGTCTCTTCGTGGCGGAACAGGGTGTCGTCGCCGCCCAGGGTCACGGTCGGCTGGAAGAAGCGGCCGCCCAGTGCGTGCCGCGCCCCGCCGGTCAGGACCCTGCCGCCCGAGGCCTGGACCCGTTTCAGATGATCCTCGACCTTGGCGACGGCCCTGTCCTCGATCAGGGGGCCGACCTTGACGCCGTCCTCGAAGGCGGGGCCGACCGGGATCTTCGCGACTTCCGCCGCCAGTTTCGTCGCATAGGCCTCGGCGACCGAGGCCTGGACATAGACGCGGTTGGGGCAGACGCAGGTCTGGCCGGAGTTGCGGAACTTGCCCTTGATGGTCTCGGCCACCGCGAGGTCGAGATCGGCGTCCTCGAACACCATCAGGGGGGCGGCGCCGCCCAGCTCCATCGACACCCTCTTCAGGGTCGGGGCGCACTGTTCGGCCAGCTTGCGGCCCACGGGCGTCGAGCCGGTGAAGGACAGTTTGCGGATCAGGGGCGAGGCTGTCAGGACGCCGCCGATGGCGGCCGCATCGCCGGTGATGACGCTGAGCGCGCCCTTGGGCAGGCCGGCGGCGTAGGCGAGTTCGGCCAGGGCGATGGCGGTGAAGGGGGTCTGGCTGGCCGGCTTGACCACGGCGGTGCAGCCGGCGGCGAAGGCGGGGCCGAGCTTGCGCGTCAGCATGGCGGCCGGGAAGTTCCACGGGGTGATCAGGGCGCAGGGGCCGACCGCCTCGCGGAAGGTCAGGATGACATGGCCCAGCGGGCTGTCCTGGGTCTCGCCGATCAGACGCTCGGCCTCGCCGGCGAACCACTTGATGAAGCCGTTGGCGTAGGTGACCTCGCCCTTGGCCTCCTCGAACGGCTTGCCGTTTTCGATGGCCATCAGGGCGCCGAGACCCTCGACGTTCTCATCGATCAGGGCGGCCCAGTTGCGGAGGAATTTCGCGCGTCTGTGCGGGTCGGAGCGCGACCAGTCGGGGAAGGCGTCGTGGGCCGCCTGGATGGCGCGTTCGGTCTCGGCGATGCCGAGGTTCGGGATATGGCCGACGATCTCGCCGGTCGCGGGATCATCGACCGCGATGCCGTCGGCGCCGGCCGGGATCGTCTCGCCGGCGATCAAGGCATGTTCGCGCAGGAGCTTCAGTCCGGCGGTGCGGGCGGCGGTGTTCATAAGGGCGTCCTCGGTCTTGTCCCTCCCCCTGCGGGGGAGGGACAAGCCGTTGTCTGATCTAATGCCTCAGTCGCCGATCGTTTCCAGATCCCGGCCCCGGGTTTCGGGCAGGAACAACAGGGCGACCACGGCGGCGAGGGCGGTGAAGGCAGCCGCATACCAGAGGCCGAAATAGATATTCCCCGACCAGGCCACCAGGGCGAAACTGGCTGCAGGCAGGAGGCCGCCGACCCAGCCGGTGCCCACATGATAGGGAAGGCTCATGGCCGTATAGCGCACCCGGGTCGGGAACAGTTCGACGAGGGCCGCGGCCTGGGGCCCGTAAAGCGCCGTCGCCGCCACGATGAAGACCATCAGGATGGCGAAGATCATCGGCAGGTCGATCCGGTCAGGATCCGCCTTGTCAGGATAGCCCGCCGCCGTCAGGGCCCCCTTGATGCCGGTTTCGACCCCGGCCTTGGCGGTTTTCAGTTCGTCCGGCGACAGACCCACGCCCTCGACCGAGGCGATCGTCGTCTCGCCGATCCGCACCGCCGCGACCGAGCCCGGTTCGGCGGCGACGTTGACGTAGGAGACGCCGGCGTTGGACAGCACGGTCTTGGCGATGTCGCAGGAGCTGGCGAAGGCGGTCTTGCCGACCGGGTCGAACTGGAGCGCACAGGTCGCCGGGTCTGCGATGACAGATACGGGTGCGGACGCCTGGGCCTCCGCCAGGGCCGGATTGGCCGCCCGCGTCAGGGCCTGGAAGCCGGGGAAGAAGGCGACGAGCGCCAGGATCATGCCGAACAGCATGACGGGCTTGCGTCCGATCCTGTCTGACAGCCAGCCGAAGAAGACATAGAGGAAGGCCGACACCAAGGTCAGCGCCAGCATGATCATATCGACCGTGGCCACCTCGACCTTGAGGACCCGCTCCATGAAGAAGCGGGAATAGAAATAGCCACAGTACCAGACCGCGCCCTGGGCAATCATGATGCCGAACAGGGCCAGAAGGACGAATTTGCCGTTCTTCCAGGTCAGGAAGGATTCGCGGAACGGCGCACGCCGGGCCCCGCCCTCGGCCTCCATCTTGCGGAAGGCCGGGCTCTCGTTGAGCTTGAGCCGGATCCACAGGGAGACGATCAGGAGGAAGATCGAGAGCACGAACGGGATCCGCCAGCCCCATTCATTGAACGCCGTCTCGCCCACGATGGCGCGGGTCGTCAGGATGACGGTCAGGGCCCCGATCAGGCCGAGCGCCGCCGTCGTCTGGATCCAGCCGGTCAGGTATCCCCGTTTCGGGGCCGGCGAGTGCTCGGCCACATAGATGACCGCCCCGCCGTATTCTCCGCCGAGGGCGAAGCCCTGAAGGATGCGCAACACGATCAGCAGGATCGGCGCGGCTATGCCGATCGCCTCATAGTCCGGCAACAGACCGATGCCGACCGTCGCCACTCCCATCAGGGTGATGGTGACCAGGAAGGTTTTCTTGCGCCCCGTCCTGTCGCCGAACCAGCCGAAGACCAGGGCCCCGAGCGGTCGCACCACAAAGCCGACACCGAAGGTCAGAAGCGCCAGGATATATCCCGTCGCCTCACCCACATCGGCATAGAAATGGCTGGCGATCACCGCCGTCAGCGAGCCGAAGATGAAGAAGTCGTACCACTCGAACGCCGTGCCGGCGGCCGAGGCCGCGACGACGGTCCTGAGACCGGGCTCGCCCGCGTCGTCCTGGGTGGTGGTGTCGGTCATTGTCTTCCCCGCCTGCTATCCCGGGCGTCGTCTGCCGGACGCCTCCTCGCCAGCCTAGCGGCGGTTCGCGTCAGGGCAAGCGGACAAGCGCGCCGGACAAGCGAAGGCCCGCCGGACGGGGGGGACCAGCGGGCCTTCTTCACCGTTCCGCGCCCGAAGGGACGCGATGCGGGAAAGGGATCAGTTCTTGGCTTCTTCCGCCGCACCTGTGACGGCCTGGCCGGCGGCGGTGGTGTCGCGGCCGACGCCCGAGATGGTGTTGCAGGCAGCGGTGGTCAGGGCGGCGGCGGCGGCGATCAGCACGAAAATCTTGCGCATGGGAGACTCCTGAAACTCGCGGGCGGAAGGAGGCCCGCCCTCTGGGAGATCAACGCGATGTGCGGCTGAGAGTTCCCGGGGTCACCCTGGCGTCGCTGGGTTTGAGATCGTCGGGGTTGGTCGGGACGACGGCCTCGGGCGTGGCGAAGATCATGCGGGCGATCGTGCCGCCGCCCGGCGCTGGCAGCAGCTCGACCTCGCCGCGCAGCTGTTTGGCGAAGGCCCCCATCAGGGTGCGGCCGACCCCGCTCCGGACGGCGTCATTAGCCGACCCCGGACCGTCGTCCTGGACCTCCAGGGTCGAGGTGTCGCCGTGGACGCGGAAGCGGACCTGGAGCGCGCCGCCACGACCCGCGAAGGCGTGCTTCTGGGCATTGGTGATGGCTTCGACGAGCCAGAGGGCGAGCGGGGCCAGCTTGTCGGGATCGACCACCAGACTGTCGGCGTCGATCGAGGAGGTGACTGCGTACCCCCGCCCCGATTCCGAGGCCACCATCTGGCCGACCAGTTCGGTCAGGAACTCGCGCGCATCGGCGTGGCGGATGTCGTCGGACTGGTAGAGGGTGCGATAGATCAGGGCGAGGGCCGAGATGCGCTGGCGGGTGTCGCCGAGCGCCGCTCGGGCCGGCTCGTCCTTCAGCGCCCGCTGCTGCATCGACAGCAGGGACGAGATGATCTGCAGATTGTTCTTCACCCGGTGATGGATCTCGCGCATCAGGGCGTCCTTCTCCGACAGACTGTCGTTCAGGGAACGGTCGCGGGCGGCGATGGCCTCGGCCAGTTCGTCGAGCGTCCGGGCCAGGAGGCGGATTTCGGCGGGGGCGTGGGCGGCCTGGACGGGGCGCACGGAATAGCGGCCGCGCGCATAGAGGGCCGCGATCCGCTCCAGATAGTCGAGCCACCGCACCACGATCCGCTCGGACACCAGCATGACGGCCGCAAAGGCGGTCAGCCAGGCGGCCAGGGGCAGGATCAGGACGCCGATCGGGTTCAGGCGCGCCCAGGACAGGAGGCCGGGCGACGGGGCGGAGATGATCACATAGATGTCCCGACCGGCCAGGGCCGCCCCGGCGTAATCGCGATGCTCACCGGTGGCGTCGTCGGCCTCGAACACCGACGACCGGCCCTGGCGGGCGCGCTCGACCCAGCCCGGCAGGCCGGGGTGTTCGTCGAAGGTGAAGGCGCGGATGTCGGTGGAGACCAGGACGCGACCGCCGGCGTCGGTCAAGGCGGCCTGGGCGCCGTCGGGCAGGGCGGGATCGGTGATGTCGGGCTGAAGCTCGGCCAGGGGCAGGACCGCCGCCATGGCCCCGGCGAACACGCCACGCGGCTGCTCCCAGCGCACCCCGATGACCAGGGCCGGGGTGTCGCTGAGATCCGGCGACGCGCGCGCCAGGGCGATACTCTTTCCCGCTCTCAATCGCTGGAACCACGGCTCCCCGGCGAAAACCGGGCCGGCGGCGATCAGCGGGGCCGGTCGGGAATCGCAGACGATCTGACCGCCGGCACCGATCCGGTAGAGGGCTTCATAGTCATCAAGACGCTGCACCAGACCGGCCAGACGCGGCCCGCAGATCGTCTCTGACGCCTCGGGCGCCACGGCCGCGAGCAGTGCGGCGGCGGCGTCGAGCCGGAACCGGGCCGCCTCGGCGGTGCGTTCGGCTGCGAACTGCAGGTCCGAGCGGCGGTCCTCGGCCTGACGCCTGAATTCGACCTGGGTCTGGACGGCGCCCAGCAGCAGGATCGGCAACAGGGCGACGGCCATGGCAAGGCCCAGACGAAAGCGGATGCCTTGCGCGCGGGGCCTCGAAACCCCGCGCGCCCAGAACCGTCCGAGGGAGGAGGCTGCCCGCCGGGCGATGCGGCCCCGCGCGGGCCCGGAGGTCTCCATGGTCAGCCTTGTCGAGCGCCGCTCAGACGGTCGGCGTCTGCGAGGATGGATCGCATCGCGTCGCCGGCCGCACGGCCGTCACGGCCGTAGCCGCCGCGTTCCAGCGTGGCCTGAAGCGCCTTTCGGGCACGGCTGACGCGGCTCTTCACGGTGCCGACGGCGCACTGGCAGATCTCGGCCGCCTCTTCGTAGGCGAAGCCGCCGGCGCCGACGAGGATCAGGGCCTCCCGCTGTTCCTCGGGCAGGGTGTTCAGGGCCTGACGCAGTTCGTCCAGGGCGACCGGAGCCTCCGGATCGTCGACGGCGACCAGGGTCCGTTCGGCCGCCTCCTGGTCCAGCTGGGACGAGCGCCATGACCGGCGCTTCTCCGAGTAGAACTGGTTGCGCAGGATCATGAAGGTCCAGGCCTTCATATTGGTGCCCATCTGATAGGAGGCGCGCGCGTCCCACGCCTTCATCATGGCGTCCTGCGCCAGGTCGTCGGCGGCGGTCGGATCGCCGGTCAGGGTGCGGGCGAAGGCGCGCAGATGCGGGATCAACTGAACGAGTTCGCGCTTGAATCCTTCGTCGTCTGCGGAGGGGGGCTTGGGCGCAGTCGAACGACCGGAGCCGCTCACGCCTTGTCCTCGTCGATCTTTCGCTGGTCAGCGCGGCGCAGGATTTCGAGGAACTCGTCCGGTACAGGCTCGTTGACGACCTCGTCGAACATGTGGCGCAGCTTCACACCGATGGCCTGCTGGCGCAGACGGGCTTCCTCAAGCGGCGGCCCTGCATCCGGTCGGGCGGGTTTGGATTTGCGCCCGGGGTCCGAAGAATCGATCATGTCTGTCTGCGCCGCCAATCGTTGATCTCATTCACGCGTCTGGGCCGGCTTTGCCCGCCGGGCTCATTGTTCAGCGTGGTCAACGTCGCTGACAAACACGAGTTCCGTCGCTTGCTTATTTTATGGTGAAGCTAAATCGCAAGCCTCGGGAACCGTGGCGGTAGTGATACGTTTGAACCGCCAAGCGAGCCGCCATGGACGGCGCGCAGTGTCGAATTTTGTCGGGGATACCTAGATGAGCCTATTGGCCAGACTCGCGCCGCACCTGCCCTACGTCCGTCGCTATGCCCGGGCCCTGACGGGCGATCAGGCGACGGGTGACAACTATGTGCGTGTGGCGCTGGAGGCCCTGGCCGCCGGCGAACGTCAGCTGTCCTCCGACATGACGCCGCGCGTGGCGCTGTACCATGTCTTCCACACCATCTGGTCGACGACCGGCGCCCAGCTGGAAGACGCCAGCGGCCTCGAAGCCCGGACCGACGCGTCCAGCCGCCTGATGCGGATCGCCCCGCGCTCGCGCCAGGCCTTCCTGCTGACCGCCCTGGAGGGGTTCACCCCGTCCGAAGCCGCCCAGATCCTGTCGGCGGACGCCCATTCGGTCGAGCGGCTGATCGGGGACGCCCAGGCCGAGATCGATGCGGAACTGGCCACCGACGTCCTGATCATTGAGGACGAGGCCATTATTTCGGCCGACATCGAGAGCCTGGTCCGCGAACTGGGGCACAATGTCACCGCCACCGCCACGACCCACGACGAGGCTGTCGACGCTGTCGCCCGTCACCGTCCGGGTCTGGTCCTGGCCGATATCCAGCTGGCCGACGGTTCGTCGGGGATCGACGCCGTCAAGGACATCCTCAAGAAGTTCGACGTGCCGGTGATCTTCATCACCGCCTTCCCGGAACGGCTGCTGACCGGCGAGCGTCCGGAACCGACCTTCCTGATCACCAAGCCCTTCCAGCCGGAAACGGTGAAGGCGGCCATCAGTCAGGCCCTGTTCTTCCACCCCACGCGTCAGAAGGAAGCCGCCTGACCCCGAGGCGCGTCTCCAGCGATTGAAGAAAGCCCCGCCGGATCGATCCGGCGGGGCTTAATGTTGAGCCGAAGTCAGTTCGTGGGGGCCGTGGGCGTCGGCGGCGCTGAATCGTCGAACGCCGCCGTGTCGACGGCCTGATCGCCGGTGTTGGCGTTGGTGGTCGCGAAGCCGCCGTTGGACACGAACCACATGCCGAGCAGCAGGACCGCTGCAGCCCCGGCCGAGACGATCAACAGAATCAGAATGCGTTTGCCCGGCCGGGCGCCGCGCACATACTGGGCGTCGACGGGTCGGCCCTCATGGACGGCGTCGGCCGCTTCGGAATGAGGATCGTGATGGGTCATGGGCTTGCCTTCCGACGGTGACTCTCAGGCCCGGACAACGCTGCGGCGAACGCGGCCGTTCCGTCGCCGTTGCCGCTCAAGCGCGATGCGAAAAAAGTTCAACGGCCAGGGGAACGGTTATCGGATGTCGCCGTTCTCAATCCGTGGAGGCGGCGACGCCCCCCCGACCTGGACCGGCCTCAGCTGGTCCTGCCGCCTCCACGCCTCATTCTCGATGTTGCCACTTCAAAGGCGATCCTCACGGATCGCCTTTTTCTTTGGTCCCGGACCGCGGCTGGGCCATTATGGGTCTGCAAAAGAAACCATCCGGAGACGACGCCATGACCCTGACCAACCGCCAGTGGGTGCTGCGCCAGCGGCCGCAGGGCCTGATCAAGGACGGTGATCTGGAGCTGGTCTCGAACGTGGTGCCCGAGCTCAAGGACGGCGAGGTCCTGGTCCGCACCATCTATCTGTCGCTGGACCCGACCAACCGGACCTGGATGAACGACGCCGTCGGCTATCTGCCGCCCGTCGGCCTCGGCGACGTGATGCGCGGTCTGACCCTCGGCGTCATCGAGCAGTCGAAATCCGGAAGGTTCGCGGAAGGCGACCTCGTCACCACGGCCATGGGCGGCTGGAGTGATTACGGCGTGGTGCCGGACTCGGGCGTCAGCCGCGTGCACCGCGCGCCGGGCCTGCCGCTGACGGCGAACATGTCGGTGCTGGGCATGACGGGCCTGACCGCCTGGGCCGGCGTCACCGATGTTCTGCGGCCCGAGCCCGGCCAGGTCATGGTCATCTCGGCGGCGGCCGGCGCCGTCGGCTCGATCGCCGGCCAGATCGCCAAGCAGAAGGGGGCCCATGTCATCGGCATCGCCGGCGGACCCGAAAAGTGCCGCTGGCTGACCGAAGACCTCGGGTTCGACGCCGCCGTCGACTACAAGAACGAGGATGTGGGGGAGGCGCTGGACCGTCTGGCCCCGAACGGCATCGACCTGAATTTCGAGAATGTCGGCGGCGACATCATGGTTGCGGTGTGGAACCGGCTGAACATCCACGCCCGGATGGCCGTCTGCGGCATGGTCTCGGCCTACAATGCCACCAGGCGCCCGCCCTCGCCCGACCTCAGCCGGCTGATCACCCACCGGATGACCATGCAGGGGTTCCTGGTGATGGACTATTCGCCGCGCGCCAAGGAGTTCATCGCCGAGGTCGGACCGTGGCTGGCGTCCGGCAAGGTGCAGTGGAAGGTCCACGTCGACAACGGCCTGGAAGGCGCCGTGACATCGCTGAACCGGCTGTTCACCGGCGACCACGACGGCAAGCTGCTGGTCCGCGTGTCCGAAGAGCCCGCCTGATGGCGGACCCGCTCCACGTCCATTTCGAGGATCTCGAGGTCGGTCAGGTGCTTCAGCTCGGCGCCTGCGCCGCGGACGAGGCGGCGATCGAACTGTTCGTGGCGCATTTCTCCCCCGGCTGGGACGCCGCCTATGGCGCACCCGACGCCCTCGTCTATGCGCTGTGGAGCCGTCTGGCGGCCGACAAGGCGGCCGGCTGGGCCCAGTCGAAACTGCTGGCCGTCGACGGCCTGCGCTTCATGCGCAATCCGCCTGCGG
The DNA here is from genome assembly GCF_027484365.1 of Brevundimonas sp. GTDB lineage: Bacteria > Pseudomonadota > Alphaproteobacteria > Caulobacterales > Caulobacteraceae > Brevundimonas. Next base: position 141,779 of record NZ_JAIXTC010000007.1, read on the forward strand.
GCGAACTTCTGCGCGGACGGATGACGGTGATGGGCAAGGACCCCGTGGGCGACGAGAAGGGGATCGTCATCGCCCAGCATGACCTCCTCGATGAAGGCGGCCGGCTGGTCTTCTCCTGCCTGACGCGGGGCGTGTTCGTCAGGAGATAGGCAGTAGGCAGTAGGCAGTAGGCAGTAGGCAGTAGGCAGTATCGCAAGGGCGGTGGGCCCATCAAGACCGCTACTGCCTAACTCCTACTGCCTACTGCCTTATCCTCAGGCGTTGCCGGCGATCTCGCCGTTGTCGTTCGCGCGCTGGAAGGCCAGGGCGATCAGGCGATCCCAGCCGAGCAGCGACACCAGGTGGGCGTAGATCTGGCCCAGGGCGCCGTTGTCGCGCAGTTCGGCCAGCTTCTCGGCCGGCAGGGCCTTCAGCTTTTCTTCCGAGACGGCGAAATAGTCGGCCAGCTTCTGCGGCTGGCCCGCCTCGCCGCGCTCGTTGCGTGGGGTGAAGACGGCCTCGCGGACGTCGAACAGGTCAAGATCGGTGAGCAGCTTGACGAAGCTGTCGGTGCGCTGGCGCTCCTGCTCGAAGTTGTTGCAGAACTCCATGGCCTGATTGACGTAGTCCGACGGCTTGCCGTCGTTGAACAGGGGAGCCTGACCGCCTTCGACGATGAAGGGCGCGTCGCGGTCGATGCACAGGATCAGGCGCTGGTTCTGCGGGTCGTTGGCGAAGACGAATGGATAGCGGCGGACATAGGCCGGGATGTAGGCCTCGGGGCGGAAGTCGCCCGTGGCGGTCACGTACAGGTTCTCGGACTGGCGCAGGCCCATGACGGCGACCGGCTGTTTGGAATCGCCGAGGAAGACGACCGGGTAGCTGAGGGCGGCCGGAGCGAACTCGGTCACGGTCAGCGGCACGACGTGCGACGCCGCGACGAAGGCGTAAGGCTTTTCGACCGGGTTGACGCCCAGCTTGCCGTGCAGGTCGCTCGAGAGCGGCTCGGGCTTGCTGTAGAACAGGACATTGCCGTCGAGGCCGGTGTCTTGGGGTGCGGTGGTGTCGGTCATGAACGCGAGAGCTCTGCGAATGGCGGGAAGGCGGGCCTTCTAGCGGAACCCGCCCGCCGCCGCAAACCGGTGCGCCTGTGAGGCTTAAAACCGGTAGGTGACGCCGACCCGAAGATTCCGTCCGGCCTGGGGCGCGATGTCCTTAAGGAAGGAGGCGTGTTCGCGCGCCTCTTCGTCAGTCAGGTTGTGGGCCTCGGCGAAGACGGTGACGTTGCGGTCCGCGAACGGCCGGATCGAGCCCGACAGATTGACCATGGTGTAGCCGTCGGTCGGCAGTTCGAAGGCGGCGGTCTCGTCCTGTTCGCCGACGTGGCGGACCTCCAGCTCCGTGTCCCAGTTGCTGTCGGTCCAGGTCAGGCGGCCGGTGATTGAATACGGCGGGATGCGCGCGGCGGGGCCCAGGTCGGTGTCGGCCTTCACATAGTCGGCGGCGGCGCCGAGCTTCAGGCTGCGCGCGCCGGATTCCCAGAGGGCATAGTCGCCTTCCAGCTCGAAGCCGGTGAAGGTGGCGTCGGTCTGGACATAGGCGAAGATCGGGAAGGGCTCGCCGTCGAAATCGAAATCGGCGCCGGTCGGCCGCTGGTCGATGAAGCCGTCGTATTCCGCCCGATAGATGTGCAGGTCGCCGTCGAGCGGTCCGCGCGAGAGGTGGACGGTCCCCTCGAGGGTCAGGACCTTCTCGGAATCGAGGGTCGGGTCGCCCAGCTCATAGGCTGCGGTGGCCACGTGGACGCCGTCGGAGAACAGTTCGACCTCGCTGGGGGCCCGCTCGCTGGAGGACAGGCTGAGGCCCAGGAACAGGCCCTGGGCCGGTTTGAAGAAGACGGAACCCGAGGCGGACCAGTTGTCGAACTGGCGGTCGATGTTCGTCGAACCGCCGATCGGAGTGGCGGACAGTTCGCGCCGGTCGTAGCGGAGGCCGCCCTCGAAGCCGTAGGCGCCGAGGTCCAGCCGCTGGACCGTGTAGAGGCCGGTTTCCTTGATCGAGGTCGCAGGCACGAAGGCCTCCTCGCCGATGGCGTCGAAGTCGCGGTCCAGCACCTGGAGGCCGACGACACCCTGCCAGCCGTCGCGCTGGCGCTGGATCAGTTCGGCCCGGCCCTCATAGCCCGAAGACTGGAAGATTGTGCCGACCTTCGGGCCTTCGAATTCGGTGTGCTCGTAGTCGGCGTAGCCGGCCGAGAGGTTGAACGACTGGAACCAGGCCGTGTCGATGTCGCGTCGGGCACGGAAGTCGTAGCGGGTCTGTTCCAGATCGATCGAGACCTCGGGTTCGGCCACCGTGCCGTAGTTGGACTGCGTGTTCTTGACCGAGACGCCGATGAAGCCGCGGTCATCGACCCGGGAAACACCGGCCCCGACCTGTTCGATCTCCGCGTAGGAGTTGATCACGGTTCCTGCATTGTCACGGGCCACGCCTTCGGCGTCCGCGAGACGCTGAGAGATCGCCGAACCGGGGATGTCGTAGTCGCCGCTGTCGCGCTTGAACCCGTCGATGGTGAAGACGAACGGACCGACGTTGGCCGCGAGACGGGCGCCGAGACCATAGCCGTCGTCGACGCTGGAATACTGGGTCGAGACATGGCCGTCGACGCCGCCCTCGACGGCGTGGGTCGGGATGCGTTCGTCAAGGATGTTGACCACCCCGCCGATGGCCGAGCCGCCGAAGGTCAGGGTCGAGGGGCCGCGCACGACCTCGATGCGGTTGGCCTCGGCCGGATCCACGGCGACCTGGTGATCCGGCGAGACGGCGGAGGCGTCGATCATGCCCAGCCCGTTGGTCAGGACCTGGACGCGCGGACCGGACAGGCCCCGGATCACGGGACGGCTGGCGCCCGGCGCGAAGCTGGAGGAGCGCACGCCCGGCAGGCCAGCGACCAGATCGCCGAGGGTCTGGACCGGGGCGACCGCCAGGGCTTCCTCATCCATCACGTCCACGGCGATGAGGCTGGCATTGTCCGTGACGCCGAAGGGTCGGCCCGTGACGATCACGTCCTCGACCGAGTCCTCCTGTTGCGGCGCGTTTTGCGCATGGGCGGCGCCGGCCAGGGCGCTCGCGGCGACGGCGACGAGGAGGGCGGAGCGGGATACGGAAACAGGGCGCATGACGATCTCTCGGGGAGGAGGAGATCAAGTGTTATGAGATAACATCACGCACAGTCAAGCGGCGGTGGTTGCGGCGGGGCGTCAGGCGGCCTAGCTCTGGGCCATGGGTTCCCATTGCGACCATGAGCACCACGAGACCGGCCTGACCGCCGGTGAGGTCGACCGGGCCCTGGCCTCGGCCGAGGCGCGCTGCGTCCTGCAGGGCGAACGGATGACCGCGCCGCGCAAACGGGTGCTGGAACTGCTGCTCCAGGCGGGTGAGGCCGTGAAGGCCTATGACCTGATCGCCCGCTACGGCGTCGACGGCGTGGCCGCCAAGCCGCCGACCGTCTACCGGGCGCTGGAATTCCTCGAAAAGACCGGCCTGGCCCACCGCATCGCCTCGATCAGCGCCTATGTCGCCTGTTCGGTCGGGGACCGGGCCCATGCCGCAGCCTTCCTGATCTGCGACTGCTGCGGCGCCACCGAGGAGGTCACCCCGCCCGAGGGCGAGGCCCTCCAGCAGGCCGCCATAGCCGCGGGCTATGCCCTCGAACGGACAACGATCGAAGGTCACGGGCGCTGCCCGGCCTGCCGGGTCGCGGCTTAGGCGGGACGTCGCGTCGCCGCACAGGCCGATAGACGCTGGCGTCGGGGGCTCCGGCTCCCTAGATTCCCGACATGGACGCTGCCCGGCTCTCCCCGCCCCGCCGCATGACCGTGCCCATCGACAACCGATGGGGCGTGGGCGAACTGTCGGTGCTCGATTTCGGCGATCCGAAGCGGCCGGTCGACCTGGTCTTCTGTCACGCCAACGGGTTCAACGCCCGGACCTATCGCTCCATCCTGGCGCCTCTGGCCTCGTCCCTGCGGATCCTCGCCCCCGATCTGCGCGGCCATGGCGCAACGACCCTGCCGACGAACCGCCAGGGCCGGAAGGGCTGGCAAGATCACCGCGACGATCTCGTCGCCCTGCTCGACAGCCTCGACGGCCCGCCGGTGGTCATTGCCGGCCATTCGATGGGGGCGACCAGCGCCATTCTCGCGGCCGCCGAACGGCCTGCGAAAGTCTCCCGGGTGGTCGCCCTCGATCCGGTGATCTGGAGACGGTGGGTGGTGGCTGCGCTCCAGCTGCCGCTGATCAGCCGGCTGCCCGGACACATTCCGCTGGTGAAGGGCGCCCTCCGGCGCCGGTCACGGTTCGACAGCCGTGAACAGGCCCTGGCGGCCTATCGCAACCGGGGTGCCTTCAAGGGCTGGTCCGACATCATGGTGGTCGACTACCTCGGCGCCGGTCTGACCGAGGACGGCGAGGGGTTCGCCCTGACCTGCCCGCCGGAATGGGAGGCTTCGAACTATTCGGTCCAGGGCCACGACCCGTGGAAGGCCATGCGCGACAGTGGAAGGCCGATCCGCATCCTCAAGGCCGAGGCCCATTCGACCTGCGCCGTGAAGGCCGCGCCGCGCGGCCTGCCTCTCGTCTCGGTGGAGACGGTCGAGGGCGGCACTCATTTCTTCCCGATGCTGCGACCCGATATCGTGCGGGACGCCCTGTTCGACGCGGCGGTCTAGTTTCCGGTCTTGGCCGTGTAGTCGGCGCGGTCGCGCTCGGTGGCGGCGGCGCGGGCGGCCTTCTCGGCGGCCAGACGATCCTCGATGGCCAGCAGTTCGCGGTTTTGCTCATCCGAGGCCTGGGCCCGCGTCACACCGGCGGGACGGCCGGTGATGTCCGGCAGATAGATCGGCTGAACGCACTCGCGTCCCTCGGCATACCACCAGCGGCCGCTCTGCTCGCACCGGTCCGCAGGCGCGACATAGAATCGCTGGAAGGCGAAGGCTCCGGCGACGAGGACGGCGAACAGACCGAAGAACAGGATCGACAGGCGGCGCATGGTCAGGAAGCGGTTCATCGATTTTCCACTCGCGGCGACGTCCCAAGTTCACGTCGCGTTACGTTGACAGGCTCCTTCGCCCGTTCCATTCCCTGCCGCAACATTCCGGCGATCCTATGGACAGTCAAACATGAAGGTTCTCGTCCCCGTCAAACGGGTGATCGACTATAACGTCAAGGCCCGCGTGAAGGCGGACCAGACCGGCGTCGATCTGGCCAACGTCAAGATGAGCATGAATCCTTTCGACGAAATCGCCGTCGAGGAGGCGGTTCGTCTGAAGGAAGGCAAGGAACACCACGCCGCCGGCACCGCGACCGAGATCGTGGTCGTCTCCATCGGCGTGACCCAGGCCCAGGAAACCATCCGCACCGCCCTGGCCATGGGCGCCGATCGCGGCATCCTGATCCAGTCCGACGCGGACCTTGAGCCCCTGGCCGTCGCCAAGCTCCTGGCCGCCGTCGTGGCCGAGGAAAAGCCGGACCTGGTCCTGATGGGCAAACAGTCCATCGACGGCGACAACAATGCGGTCGGCCAGATGCTGGCCGCCCTGCTCGACTGGCCCCAGGCCACTTTCGCCGCGAAGATCGAGATCGCGGGCGGCACGGCCAACGTCACCCGTGAAGTGGACGGCGGCAACCAGACCCTGTCGGCGGCCCTGCCGGCCGTGATCACGGTGGACCTGCGCCTCAACACGCCGCGCTACGCCTCCCTGCCGAACATCATGAAGGCCAAGAAGAAGGAGATCGCGATGAAGGCGGTCGCCGACTACGGGGTCGATACGGCCGACCGGCTGACGGTGGTCAAGGTGACGGCCCCGCCGACCCGCTCGGCCGGGATCAAGGTGGCTGACGCCGCCGAACTGGTATCCAAACTCAAGACCGCAGGAGCCCTGTAATGGCCGTCCTCGTCATCGCCGACCATGACGGGTCGGCCGTCCGCGACTCCACGAACAAGACCGTGACCGCGGCCCTCGCCCTGTCCTCCGACGTGGACATCCTGGTCGTCGGCTCGGCCGCCAAGGCCGCCGCCGATGCGGCTGCGAAGATCGCCGGGGTCCGCAAGGTCTTGCTGGCCGAGAGCGGCGAACTGGGTCACCAGCTGGCCGAGGCCGTGACGGCCACGGTCGTCGCCCTCGCCGGCGGCTATGATGCGATCCTGTCGCCGGCCTCGATGGACGGCAAGAACTTCATGCCCCGGATCGCGGCGAAGCTGGACGTCGCCCCGATCTCGGACATCATCGAGGTCGTCTCGGCCGATACCTTCGTGCGCCCGATCTATGCCGGCAACGCCCTGGAGACCGTCCGGTCCTCGGACGCCAAAAAGGTCATCACCGTCCGCCCGACCGCCTTCGCCCCGGCCGCCGAGGGCGGTTCGGCCCCGGTCGAGAGCGTGGCCGGTTCGGACGCCGGCAAGGCGGCTTTCGTCGGCGAGGAGATGGTCAAGTCAGACCGTCCCGAACTGGGCGCGGCCAAGATCGTCGTCTCCGGCGGTCGCGCCCTCGGCTCGGCCGAGGAATTCCATGCGGTGATCGAGCCCCTGGCCGACAAGCTGGGTGCCGCCGTCGGCGCCTCGCGCGCCGCCGTGGACGCCGGCTATGCACCCAACGATTACCAGGTCGGCCAGACCGGCAAGGTCGTCGCTCCGGGCCTCTACATCGCCGTCGGCATCTCGGGCGCCATCCAGCATCTCGCCGGGATGAAGGATTCGAAGATCATCGTCGCCATCAACAAGGACGCCGACGCCCCGATCTTCCAGGTCGCCGACTTCGGCATCGTCGGCGACTACAAGACGGTCGTGCCGGAGCTGATGGCCGCCCTGGGGTAGGGTTCAGACCCGGACTTCGAACAGGGGCGCGGCGCCGCAGGGTCCGCGCCCTTTTCGTTGGGCGTCCGTCAGAGCGTCGGACGGGCGGGTCCGAACGGCCATCCGCCGGAAAAGTCGATGACGGCGCCGGTCAGGAACCGGGTGCGGACCGTAGCGAGGAAGGCGATCACCTCGCCGATTTCCTCAGGCTCGGCGAGCCGGCCCACCGGAACATTCTGCCGGACATAGGCCCGTCCCTGTTCGGACTCACGGAACAGGGCTCGCGGGTAATAGGCCTCGCTGTAGAGGAAGTTGGGCGCCACAGCGTTCACCACGATCCCGTCCGCGGCGCAGTCGACGGCCAGCGACCGCACCATGGCGTTCGCCGCCGCCCGGGCGGCGTCTGGAAAAGCGCCCCCCGACAGAGGCAGTCGCGTGCGGTTGGACGTGATCATGACGATATTGGCGCCGCCCCGGGACCGCAGGTGGGGCAGGGCGGCCTGGATGAGCCGGAACGGCCATTCGACGAGGCGGGCCAGATTGTCCTGCAGGACCGACGTCGGCGCCGTTTCCGGACTGTGGGCTGTGGCGGGGAAGTGGTCGTTGCTGACGATCACCTGAAGTCGCGGCGCGCGGCGGAGCGCGTCCGCGACGACCTCCTCCGGATCAGTCGCCACGACAGGCTCGAGATGGGGTCTTCCGGCGCGGTACCGGGCCCAGGTCTCGCCATCGGCAAAGCCGGTGTCGTGGGCCAGAACGTGAAATCCCGCCTCCAGCAGGGCGGTGACGGCGGGCGGCCCGGCGTAGCCGGCGGCATGGGTTACAAGGGCGCAAGGTCGGTCGCTCATGGACCCAGCCTCGCGCCATCGCGGTGCTGACGCAACGGGCGGACGGTTCACAGGGGTCGCTTGACTCATTTCGATGATTAGCTAAACATCTCAGTATGAGCAGTGTCTTCAGGGCCCTTTCCGATCCGACCCGCCGGCGCGTGCTTCAGCTCCTGCGGCAGGGACCGATGACGGCCGGCGAACTCAGCGACCGCTTCGACGTGTCCAAACCGACCATGTCGGCGCATTTCGCGGTGCTGAAGGAGGCCGATCTGGTCCACGCCGAGAAGGCCGGAAAGTCCGTCATCTACCACCTGAAGCTCTCTGTGCTCGAAGAGGCCCTGCTGGGCTTTGTCCATTCATTCGGCCTCGACGCTGAACCGTCGCCGTCCAAAGAGGAGCCTGCCCAATGACCAAGGACCTGATCAACAGCCTCGCCTGGGGCGGCGGAATCGTCGCCCTGGCGTTGGCTGCGGCCCTCGCCCGCAATCTCGGCTATATCGACCAGGAGACGACGATGCGGATCGTTCTGGGCGCGACAGGACTGATGGTCGCCTCGTTCGGCGACCGCATTCCCAAGACGTTCGCGCCGAGCGCCGGCGCCCGGAAGGCCCAGCGCGTCGCCGCCTGGTCCATGGTGCTCAGCGGCCTCGTCTATGCGGGGGCGTTTATCCTCGCGCCGACGATGATGACCGCGATGGTGATCGGTTGCGGCGCGGTGATCCTCGGCCTGGCGGTGACCTTCGGTTATTGCCTGTCGCTGCGGAACCGGGCGAAGGCCGCCTGAGGCGGTCGATGGCCCGCCTCGCCATCAAACTCACGCCCGGCGCGTCCGCCGACCGCATCGACGGCTGGGATGTGGACGCCGACGGACGGTCCGTCCTCAAGGTCCGGGTGCGCGCCCGCCCGGTCGAGGGCGAGGCAAACGCCGCCCTGATCCTTCTGCTCTCGAAATCCCTCGGCGTGTCGCGCTCGTCCGTGTCCGTGGCGCGCGGCGGACAGTCGCGGCTGAAGATGATCGAGATCGAAGGCGTCGATGACGAAGCCCTGCGCGCCCGCCTTACAGGAATGTAATGTTTCCGCCTTTGACGGACGGGTTGAGACGCTTTTGTAATCCGCCCCGTTCCGCGCCGTCGGCGCGACAGGGGAGCGTCCAACCATGATCCGTCACGCCTTGCGGGGGCCCAGCCTCGCCGTCGTCGCCTGCGCGCTTGCGCTGGCCGGTTGCGCCACCACGGACACCGCCAGTCCCCCGGCGGCCGACAGCCCGACCAGCGGCGACGCCGGCGCTGAACGGACCCTGGCGCGCGGTCTGGATTATGCCGCCAACCCCGACCCCTATCCCTCCACCTACCAGCCCCTGCCGCGCGACAACGTCGCCATCGTCGGCGGGACGGTCCTGACCGGGACGGACCAGAAGATCGAGAACGGCGTCGTCCTGATGTCGGACGGCAAGGTCGAGGCCGTGGGCCCGGCCTCGACGCCGGTGCCCGCCGGCTACCGTGTCGTCGACGCGCGCGGCCGGTTCGTGACGCCCGGCATCATCGACGTCCACTCGCACCTGGGCGTCTATCCTTCGCCCGGCGTCAGCGGCATGAGCGACGGCAACGAGGCGACCAGCCCGAACACCGCCCAGGTCTGGGCCGAGCATTCGATCTGGCCCCAGGACCCGGGCTTCAACACCGCCCGGGCCGGCGGCGTCACCACCCTCCAGATCCTGCCCGGTTCCGCCAATCTGTTCGGCGGGCGGTCTGTGACGGTGCGCAACATCCCGTCGATCACCATGCAGGGGATGAAGTTCCCCGGCGCCCCCTATGGCGTGAAGATGGCCTGCGGCGAGAACCCGAGCCGCGTCTATGGCGGTCGCAACCAGTCGCCGGCCACCGGCATGGGCAATGTCGCCGGCTATCGCGCCGCCTTCATCGCCGCCCAGGACTATCGCGACAAATGGGACAAATGGCGCGAGACGGGCGAAGGCGCGCCGCCCACCCGCAACCTCCAGAACGAGACCCTGGCCGGGGTTCTGGACGGGTCGATCCTGGTCCAGAACCACTGCTACCGCGCCGATGAAATGATGGTGATGCTCGATATCGCCAATGAGTTCGGCTACCGCGTCACCGCCTTCCACCACGCCATCGAGGCCTACAAGATCGCGCCGCAACTGGCCGCCGCCGGCGTCTGCGCCGACATGTGGACCGGCTGGTGGGGCTTCAAGATGGAGGCCCTCGACGCGGTCGAGGCCAACGCCGCCCTCGTCGACGCACCCGAGGGCTCCTGCGCCGTCATCCATTCGGACGACGCCCAGCTGACCCAACGCCTGAATCAGGAGGCCGCCGCGGCGCTCGCCGCCGGTCGTAGCGCCGGGCTGAACATCGCCGAGGAGCATGCGATCAGCTGGATCACCTCCAACGCCGCCCGTTCGATCGGTATCGGCGACGAGACCGGCTCGCTGGAGGCCGGAAAACGTGGCGACCTGGTGATCTGGAGCGCCAACCCGTTCTCGGTCTACGCCCGCGCCGACCAGGTCTTCATCGACGGAGCCCTGACCTTCGATCGCTTCAACCCCCGCTACCAGCCTGTCTCGGACTTCGAGCTGGGCCAGCCCGGCTTCGGCATCGCCGCCGCCAACATCGCTCCGGGAGCCCGCTGATGCGCCGCCTTGCCCTCATCTCCCTGACCGCCCTCGCCCTGTCGGCCCTGCCCGCGCTCGCTCAACAGGTGACCGCGATCACCGGCGGGCGGGTCCTGACCGGCACGTCCGTCATCGAGAACGGCACGGTCGTCATCTCCGGCGGCCGGATCGTCTCGGTCGGGACCGGCGCGGCCCCGGCCGGCGCCCGTGTCATCGACGCGCGCGGCAAGATCGTCACGCCCGGCTTCGTGGCGGTCGATTCGGGCCTCGGCCTGACCGAGATCTCGTCCGTCGACGGGTCCGACGACCAGTCCAACTCGGCCAACACCATCTCGGCCTCGTTCGACGTCAGCTACGGCCTTGACCCCTGGTCCATCGCTATCCCGGTCGCGCGCCTGGGCGGCATCACCCGCGCCATCGTCGTGCCCAACCATCCGGGCGGCTCGGGCGGTCACCAGCATCAGGACGACAGTGACTTCGCCGGCGCGGGCGACAGCGGCTTCCAGTCGCCCGGCCTGTTCGCCGGCACGGCCTCGGTCATCCATCTGGCCGCCGGGACCGACATTCTGGTCAAGCCGCGCGTGGCCATGGTCGCGCCGTTCGGCGAGGCTGGAGCGGGCGTCGCCGGGGGGGCGCGCGGCGCCGAGTTCACGCAGTTCCGGGAGACGCTCGCCGAGGTCCGCCTCTATGCCCGCAACAAGGCCGCCTATGACCGGGCGGGGCTGCGCGACCTCTCCCTGTCGCGCGCCGATCTGGAGGCCCTGATCCCGGTCGCCAACGGGACCATGCCCCTGATCGTCACCGTTCACCGCGCGGCCGATATCCAGCAGGTCCTGCGCCTCGGTCGCGAAGAGGGGGTGAAGCTCATCCTCGACGGCGCCGAGGAGGGCTGGCTGGTCGCCGCCGACATCGCCGCCGCCGATGTACCGGTCCTGCTGAATCCGATCTCCAACCTGCCCGGCAATCTCGAGACCCGGGCCGCGCGGATGGAGAATGCGGCGGCCCTGAACGCGGCCGGTGTGGTCATCGCCATCAAGGGCAATGAGGGCTCGGTCCACCGGGCGCGCGAGGCCCGCTACAACGCCGGCAACGCCGTCTCCCACGGCCTGCCGTTCGAGGCGGCGATCGCGGCCCTGACCGTCAACCCGGCGCGCATCTTCGGCATGGAAGGCCAGTTCGGCGAGCTTCGCGCGGGCGCGGCGGCCGATGTGGTCGTCTGGTCCGGCGATCCGCTCGAGCCCCTGTCGTCGGTGACGGCGGAGTTCATCAACGGCCAGGAACAGTCCCTGACCAGCCGCCAGATCCTGCTGCGCGACCGCTATCGCACCGGCGGACGTCAGGCCGGGGGGATGCCGGTCGCCTACGGAAACTAATGCCCTCTCCCCTTGCGGGAGAGGGAGCCGGCGCACGAGAGCGAAGCGATCGTTCTTGCGCAGGCGGGTGAGGGGTCACGCCTTCGGTCAGGACAAGTCCTGGCTGCGCTGATCGGTCAGGTCGGCGTGACCCCTCATCCGTCAGCCTTAGGCTGCCACCTTCTCCCGCAAGGGGAGAAGGGCTATCTCCCGCTCATGTCCGCTGCCCCCCGCATCTTCATCGACGCCGACGCCTGTCCGGTGAAGGACGAGGTCTACCGCGTGGCGGCCCGCTATGGCCTGCATGTGTTCGTGGTCTCGAACAGCTGGATCAACACGCCGCGCGAAAAGTGGATCGAACAGATCGTCGTCGATGCCGGCCCCGACATCGCCGACGACTGGATCGCCGAGCGGGCCGGGCCGGGCGACATCGTCGTGACCGCCGACATCCCGCTGGCCGACCGCTGCCTGAAGTCCGGGGCCCAGGCGCTGAAGTCGAACGGTCAGCCCTTCACTCCGGACTCCATCGGCTCGGCCCTGGCCGGGCGGATGGTGGGCGAGCACCTGCGCTCCATGGGCGTGGCGACGTCCGGTCCGCCACCGTTCGGGCCGAAGGACCGTTCGGCCTTTCTTCAGGCGCTGGACCGCGCGGTGGTCATGGCGAAGCGCGCCTTTCCCGCACAGGGGGGCCGATGACCACCATCCCCGAGAGCGAGCTGGAGTTCCATTTCTACCGCGCCGGCGGGCCGGGCGGCCAGAACGTCAACAAGGTCTCGACCGCGGTGCAGATGCGGTTCGATGCGAAGAACTCGCCGTCGCTTCGCGAGCCCGTGCGTGAGCGGCTGATGAAACTGGCCGGCAGCCGGCTGACGCTGGACGGCGTCATCCTGATCACCGCCGTCCGTTATCGCACCCAGGACCGCAACCGCGCCGACGCCATCGAACGACTGCAGGCGCTGGTCGACAAGGCGTCCGTCGCCCCGACCTACCGCGTCCCCACCCGCCCCACGCGTGCGTCGAAGGAACGTCGGCTTCAGGCCAAGTCGGGCCGCGCCACGATCAAGAGCGGGCGCGGCAAGCCCTCGCTGGACTAACGCGGACGGTCCATCATCTGCTGCAGGGGCGTGCGCGGAAGGCTCGCCAGGGTCAGGGCCCCGTCCTGATCGGTGTCCAGAGCGATGAACCAGCGGTTGGTCGCCTGCGCCCATTCCTCAGCTGTCACGGTCTGGTTGGTGTCGAGGTCCGCGGCCTTGACCGGCTGCGGATAGTTGAAGAAGCCGGCCGCCGCGATCGGTCCATAGGCCAGGGGACCCGTCGGCGCGCGCTGGCGGGGACCGCCGCGGCTGCCCTGTTGCTGGCCGGATTCGGCGAGGCCCAGGTTTCGATCGCCGCCGAAGCCTTCCAGACGCCGTCCCGGGCCGCGCTGCCCGCCTTCCATGCCCGGCAGACGGGCGCGGGCCTGCGCCAGATCCTGCTCATAGGCGGCGATTTCGTCGGGGGTCAGCCGTTCGTCGCGGCGCACGTCCAGCGTCCGGAACTGGCGCAGGCCGTCGGCGGTGAACTCCTCCGACGTCAGGCGACCGTCGCTGTCAGCGTCGGCGCCCGAGAACCAGGCCGTCACCGGCCAGGGCTCACCCGGTTCCGAGTAGAACAGCTCGCCGAAGGGGCTGACGAACAGGCCGGGCCTCGGTCCCTGGGGGCCGCCCGGACCGCCGGGTCCGCCAGGCCCGCCGGCGAAACCTGGCCCGCCCGGGCCTCCGGGGGCAGAGGCGCAGCCGGAAAGGACGACGAGGCCGAGGGCGGCGAGGGCGAACAGCTTCATGCTTCGATTCCGGGGGAGAGGAAGGGGCGAAGGACGGATCAGGCGCCGGGCGCGGCCGGTTCGGAGGATTCGGGCGGCGCCTCGCGGAACCGGAGCGCGGCGACGAGGCCGCCCTCTTCGAGCCCGACCTGCCACTGGGTGGCGGCGTTGTCGAAGATCACCAGGAACTGGCCGACGCCGTTGGCAGCGCCCTGGGCCTCGATGGACTGGACGGCGCCGTAGCCCCGGATCAGCCGGGCATAGGCGGCCAGCTGACCGTTCAGCTGGGTCGCGACCCCGGGGGTGAACAGCCGCTCGTCGATGTCGGCGACGCGGAACTGTTCGATCACCGCACGCAGGGCACCCTCGGCCATCTCGGCTTCGGTCACCTGGGGCGCCGGAGCAGCCGGCGCGGGCACCACGGGCCGGGGCTGTGCGGCCGGGGCGTCGAAGGTGTTCGGAATCGTGGCGGCGGCCCCGGCCGTAGGCGCGAGCGACCGGCTCTGGTTCAGGGACTGGGTCGACGTCGTCTGGGCCAGCGCCGGACCGGCGGCGACGAGGGCGAGAACGAGGGCGGCGGTCTGGATCGAAACAGTCATGCGGACTCCGGCGGTGTCAGCCTACCATCCCGGGCCAAAGCGACAGAACGAGGGCGGCGGCCGAAAGGCAGGTTGCAACAACGACACAGACGGCCAGCCAGGTCGGGGTCCTGATCCGCTCGACGATCACCGTCTGGCTCGTCGGCGGCTCCTGCACGAGCCGCGACAGCGCCCGGGCGCCGGACAGGATTTCGCGCAGGCCGTCGCGCACCTGGGCCCCTGGACCCAGTTCGCGTGTGATCCAGCGTTCGACGACCGGCTGGGATGCCGCCCACAGGTCATGGTCGGGGTTCAGCCGCCGGGCGACCCCCTCAACCGAGACCATGGTCTTCTGCAGCAGGATCAGTTCAGGGCGCAGGTGCATGTCGAACAGGGCGGTGATCTCGAACAGCTGGCCGAGCAGCCGCCCCATCGACACCTGGGACGCGGCCCGGCCGATGACCGGCTCGCCGACGGCCCGCAGGGCCTGGGCGAAGGCCTCGACCGAATGGTGCGGCGGCACATAGCCGGCCTCGAAATGGACCCGCGCGATACGGGGATAGTCACGGGTCAGGAAGCCCCACAGGATCTCGGCGAGGTAGCGCCGCTCTCCGGGGTTCAGCCGGCCGATGATGCCGAAGTCGACGGCCATCAGTTCGGCGGGGGCCGAGGCGAACAGGTTTCCCTCATGCAGGTCGGCGTGGAAGGTGCCGTAGTCCAGCGCCTGGACGAGGAAGGCCCGCACGACGTTGTCGGCCAGGGCGTTGATGTCCATGCCCGGCTGTTCGATCGCGGCCGGATCGGTCATGGGCAGGCCCGCCGCCCACTCCAGGGTCAGCACCCGTTTGCCGACCCCGTCCCAGACGACTTTCGGCGCGGTCATGTGAGCCCCGTCGGCGCGGGCCTTCTCCATGATGTCGTGGAGTTCCGAGGCGGCGGCGGCCTCCAGCCGCATGTCGAGCTCCAGATACATCGACCGCGCCACGGTCTCGACGAAGGCCTCGGGCTCGAGCCTTCGGGCCGCAGGGACCAGTCTGTGGACCAGGCCGGCCGCCAGACGCATGGCGTCCAGCCCCTGGACCACGCGCCGCTCGACGCCGGGCCGCAGCACCTTGACCGCCACCTTGCGGCCATCGGCCAGCCAGGCGGGATGGGCCTGGGCCAGGGAGGCGGCGCCGATCGGATCGCCGAAATCGAGGAACAGACTCTCGACCGGCCGGCCCAGCGAGCGCTCGATCTCGCGTCGCGCCTCCGCCGTCGGGAAGGGCGGAAGCTTGTCCTTGAGCCGCCCGAGATCGCGCGCGAATGCGATGCCGAAGATGTCGGCGCGGGTGGCCATGACCTGGCCGAGCTTGATCGCCACCGGCCCCAGGGTCTCGAACGCCCGACCCAGACGCTGGCCCGGACGTCCGTCACGGCTATCGCGTCCGGCGAACAGATGCACGAACCCCGCCAGCACCCTGGCCCAGGCGGGCAAGAGAGGCGTGATCTCGCGCGGAATCAGGGCGTCGTGCCGGGCCAGGGCCGCGCCCCAGCGGATCAGACGCCAGGTCGCGCCGAGGGGATCGCGCACGGCCACGGTCGGCGGCGGCGCAGGGGCGACCCGGTATGACGGCGGAAAGCTCAGACCGCCCACCCGAAGTGGATGGCGGCGACGCCGCCCGACAGATTGGTCACGGCGACCCGGCTGAAACCGGCCTCCTCGATCATGGCCTTGAAGGTCGCCTGGTCGGGGAAGCGGCGGATGCTTTCGACCAGATATTGATAGCTGTCGCGATCCTTTGCGACCCATTCACCGATGCGGGGAATGGCGTGGAAGGACCAGGCGTCATAGGCCTTGCGCACCGCCTCGGCCGTGGGTCGGGAAAACTCCAGGCACAGGAACCGGCCGCCCGGCTTCAGCACACGCCGCGCCTCCTTCAGGGCCACGGCGATGTCCGACACGTTGCGGATGCCGAAACTGATCGAATAGGCGTCGACCGAGGCGTCCGGGAGGGGCAGGGCCATGGCGTCGCCGACGGTCCAGATCATCTCCGGCTCTCCGCCCTTCTGGACGCCCGCCAGGATCATCTCGGCATTGTAGTCCAGCACGATGACCGAGGCGTCCTCGCCGCCGCGCCGTTCCTGGGCTCGCCGCGCCATCTTCGAATAGCGGCGCGCCATGTCGCCGGTCCCGCCGGCGACGTCCAGGATCGTCTCGCCCGGCCGCGGGTTTAGCCTCGCGGCGGCCGCGTCCTTCCACAGCCGGTGCACGCCCCCGCTCATCAGGTCGTTCATCAGGTCGTAGCTGGAGGCGACGCTGTCGAACACGCCCCGCACCATCCGCACCTTTTCGCGCGCATCCACGTCGCGGAAGCCGAAAGAAGAGGTGTCGCCCGACGAGTGCGGACCAAAGGAGGAGGCGGTCATGCGCGCGGTCTAGCGCGCCGCGACGCCCGCGTCACCGGGCCTCACGGTCGCGGCGTCCGGTTCACGCCTTGGGCCCCCCGGGAGATCGTGCCGGCAGTGGTCTGTGGCGCCAGGCCGTTGACGCTGCGGCACCTTGCGGGCGGAGGGCCAGACCGTTACCCCCGGCCGACAGGAGAGCTCTCATGGCCAGACCGACCCTCGATCCCGCCGCTGCGCTGAAAGACCTGACCGGCTGGTCGGTCCATGACGGCGACCGGCCCGCCATCGAGCGGACCCTGAAATTCGCCGACTTCAACACCGCCTTCGCCTTCATGACGCGCGTGGCGCTGAAGGCCGAGACGATGGACCACCATCCGGAATGGTCGAACGTCTACAACCGGGTGACCGTCCTTCTGACGACCCACGACGCGGGCGGCGTCACCGATCTCGACACAACGATGGCGCGCTTCATCGACGCCGCCGCAGAAACCCTGGGAGGGGAATGACCATGAGCAAATCGGGACGCGTCGCGGGCAAGGCCGCGCTGATCACGGGCGGGGCCCAGGGCCTGGGCGAGGCCATCGCCTGGATGCTGGCGCGTGAGGGTTCGAAGGTCGCCATCACCGACATCAACGGCGCGGGCGCGGAAGCCCTGGCGGCACGGATCAATGCCGAGATTCCGGGCTCGGCCCTCGGCTTCACCCATGACGTGGCCTCGGAGGCCCAGTGGATCGATGTCGTCGGCAAGGCGGCGGAGGCCATGGGCGGCCTGTCGATCCTGGTCAACAACGCCGGCGTGGGCGACGTGCTGCTCTTCTCCGAGGCCGACACGGCCGAGAACTGGCAGCGTCAGTACGAGATCAACCTGCGCTCGGTCATGTTCGGCTGCAAACACGCCATGCCGCATCTGCGGGCCTCGGGCTCGGCGGCCATCGTCAACATCTCGTCGATCGCGGGCCTGGCCGCGGGGCCGGGCATGGGCGCCTACAACGCCACCAAGGCCGGCGTCTGGATGTACACCAAGACCGTCGCCCTCGAGGCCGCAAAGATGGACTGGAACGTGCGGGTCAACTCCGTCCACCCGGTCTTCATCAAGACCGCCATCCTGGATCCCTTCATCGCCATGGCCGGCGGCGACGAGCAGAAGGCCCATGAGCGCCTCGCGCGCGGCATCCCTCTGAAGCGGATCGGCGAGCCGAACGACGTGGCCTACTGCGTCCTCTACCTCGCCTCCGACGAAGCCAAATTCGTCACCGGCGCCGAGTTCAAGATCGACGGCGGCATGACGGCGCAGTGACTGCCCCTCTCCCCTTGCGGGAGAGGGAGATCGCGCACGGCGGCGAAGCCGTCGTCCTTGCGCGGTCGGGTGAGGGGTCACGCCATCCTCGCCGATGAGCTTGCCAGCGCCTACGTCAGCCGCAGGTGTGACCCCTCATCCGACTTCGCTTCGCTCAGCCACCTTCTCCCGCAAGGGGAGAAGGAACCCTACACCGTACCCATCAACGGATCGTCTGATTTCTTCAACCGGATCAACGGCCGGCGCGGACTTACAGGTTTATCTCAGGCGCCCCCTGAAAACCGTGAGACACTGTCTCCGGTCTTTGGCATCGCAATCGCAAACCCGCCAACCGACGTTGACTCCGTCGACTCCGTTTTCGGAGTCGCCTGCCTCTCATCCGATCGCTTCGGACGCATCGGACGCTTCGGACGGTGTTTTCCCGTCCGGAGCCTTCAAAGAAGATCCACCGGCAGGATCTGGCTCGCCAGCAGGGTCTCCATCCCCTCCCAGCGATCCGGCCCCTGACGCTCGACCCAGGCCTGCACCGTGTCCCGGCCGAGGCCGTAGTTGATGATATAGCTGCGATAGGTCTCGATGAAGCGGACGCGCTGGGCGGCCCGCTCCGGCGTGGTCAGCATGTATTTCGACAGGTTCGCGATCGTGTCCTCGCGGTTCACCCGTCCGGCCAGATAGGCGTCGGCGATCGTGTATTCGGCCCGCGCCAGCTGGCGAACCAGTGCGTTCAGCTCGTCCTTTTCGTGGACCGGGGCACCCGTCAGGCCCGCGAGGGGCAGCAGCACCTCGCGCTCGAACAGCTCGGCCTCGTCGCCGGGGAAGGCCAGGTCGATGCCGTAGTTGGCGCTGCCCTCGGCCACGAAGGACATGGGCGAATACAGGGGATAGACGCTCATCTCGACCCAGCCGCGATCGACCACGAAGGTCTTTTCCAGCAGGGCGTTGTAGACGTGGTGGCCGGGGTAGCCCTCGTGACAGCCCAGATCGATGGCCCGGTCGGTGAAGATGGGCTGGTCGGTGTTGATCTCGATCTTCGAGGCCGCGTCGCCCTGGAAATAGTTGTAGCCGGACCACGGCTTGTCGGTGACGAAGGCCAGGGTGAACCGCTCGTTCGCCGGCAGGGGGATGTGGCGCAGCGTCCGCGTCCGGCACTCGGCGATGGCGGCGTCCATCACCGCCTGCAGCCGGTCGGTCGGAATGACGAACTGGTTGCGGAAGGTCGCGACCCTTGCGGCCAGCGGTCCCTCGCCGGGCACCAGGGCGTCGATCCGCGCGAGGATGGGGTCGTAGTCGGTCAGCGGCTTCAGCTCGGGCCGGACGCCAAACAGGGCGTAGGCCTCGTCGGCGAAGCTCATCCGCTCCCCGCCGATCATGCGCAGCCGCGCTGAGGCGGCCGAGACATGGGCCAGCAGATAGGACTTTCGCTGCACGACGGCGGGCTCGGCCCCCCGGGTCGACAGGGCGTTCAGCCGTTCGGTCAGGGCGGCGGCCCCCTCGATCAGGGCCGGGACCTCCCGCGGATTGGCCCTGGCCGCCTCGGCCCATTCCGCCGGCCCGTAGTAGGCGTCGACATAGCCGGGCTCGCGCTCGCCGATCTCCAGGATCAGGGCGACATAGTCCCGCGCCACGGCGTCCAGACTGTCGCCGGAGTGAGCCGGGGCAGAGGCCGTCGCGCAGGCGGCGATCAGCGACAGGGGCAGGGCGAGGGCGGCCAGGAAAAGACGACGCATGGGCGGGCTCCGAAAGGCCGTTCCACGCTAGGCGGACCGGCGGCCTCCGCCAAGTCGTTCCATGCCCCGCCTTTCCGGGTCACGCCTTTCCGGGCCCCGCCTTTCCGGGATTGAGGCCGAACGCGACCTGCTGTAAGGCCCTTCGTCCAGCCGCGAGGCTGGCGGATGCACCCGTAGCTCAGCTGGATAGAGTACTGCCCTCCGAAGGCAGGGGTCAGAGGTTCGAATCCTCTCGGGTGCGCCACTTTTTCCGGACATGACGCAGGACTTCCGACGTCCCTCTCCACAGGGCGTCTGGCCGTGAGCATTGCCGCCGCGGGCGCGATGGCCTAAGGGCCGACCTGCGACAGGTTCCCCAGAGATGGGGATGAAAAGGGAACTCGGGTGCGAAACCCGGGCTGCCCACGCAACTGTAAGCGGCGAGCCCGCGCGTCATTTGCCACTGGGTCCGATGGTTTCGACCAAAGGATCTGGGAAGGCGACGTGCACCGGCATTGACCCGCGAGCCAGGAGACCTGCCCGTCGTGGTCGTCCTTCGCGCGGACGTGGTGTGCCGGGCGGAACGGGTCTTTTCCCGAATGGCGACGTCTGTTGGGCTGCGTGAGCGCGCGGTCGCGACCGGGCGTGTCCGCATGTCCGATCACGGCTGTCCGCGAGCCGGCTCGTTGTCAAACGAGGGATTGGACCCATGAGAAACGAACTGATCGCCAGCGCCGCCACGGCCGCGCTCCTGCTCGCCGCCGACGCCGCGAGCGCTCAGACCGCAACCGCCGCCGCCGACCCCAACCTGCTCGACGATGTGGTCGTCACGGCCAACCGTTCGGCCCAGGCCGCCGACCGCGTGGGCCAGTCGGTCACCATTCTGACCGCAGCGGAGATCCAGTCCAGCCAGACGGTCGTCGTGTCGGACCTGCTGACCCGCACGCCGGGTGTGACGGTGTCACGCAACGGTGGCGTCGGCTCCGTCACGGCCCTGCGCATTCGCGGCGCCGAGAGCGACCAGACCGTCGCGATCGTCGACGGCGTGAAGCTGAACGACCCGTCAGGCACCGGCGGCGGCTACAATTTCGGCAATCTCCTGATCGGCGACGTCGCCCGGATCGAGGTCCTGCGCGGCGCCCAGTCGACCCTGTGGGGATCGCAAGCCATCGGCGGCGTCGTCAATATCGTCACCGCCGAACCGACCCGCCCCTTCCAGGCGAGCCTTGATGCCGAGGCCGGATCGCGGGGTACGACCTACCTGCGGGGCTCGGTCGGCGGCACGGGTGAACGCGCCACCTGGCGGCTGGGGGCCTCCCGCTATCAGACCGACGGCTTCTCGGCCTTCGCACGCGGGACCGAGGATGACGGCTACGAAAACTTCGGCCTGAGCGGCCGGGCCAACATCCGGATCGTCGAAGGCGTCTCGGTCGACCTCCGCGCGGTCTATTCGGACGGGACCGTCGACGTCGACGGCTTCCCGGCGCCGCTCTTCGCCTTCGGCGACACGCGGGAGACTTCCAGCACGAAGGAACTGGTCGCCTATACGGGCCTGAACTTCGACCTGTTTGACGGCCGTCTGAGCAACCGCGTCGCCTATGGCTACACCCGCACGGACCGTCAGAACCTGAACCCCGATCAGGCCGGGTCCGGCATCACCTTCGAGGCCGAGGGGCTGAACAGGCGCTATGAATACCAGGGCGTGTTCGACGTCCGCGAGGGCTGGACCGCGACCTTCGGCGCCGAGCACGAGGAGTCCGAGTTCTCCGCCGCCCCGGATGCGGCCGAGGTCGGTCTCGACGGCGTCTATGCCCAGCTCCAGGCTGAGGTCGTCGACGGCCTGACCCTGACCGGCGGCGTGCGTCGCGACGAGCACGACACCTTCGGCGGCAAGACCCTGGGCCAGGTCGCCGCCGCCTGGTCTCTGAACGACGGCTCGACCGTTCTGCGCGCCAGCTTCGGCCAGGGCTTCAAGGCACCGAGCCTGTACCAACTCTACAGCCAGTACGGAAACCTGACCCTGCGGCCGGAAGAGGCGGACGGCTGGGACGCGGGCGTGGAACAGCATCTGCTGGACGATGCCCTGATCCTGTCGGCGACATATTTCTCGCGCGAGACGACCAACCAGATCGACTTCGTCTCCTGCTCGGGCACGGCCACGCCGGCGACGGCGCCGCTCTGCTTCAGGAACGGGGCGCGCCGGTTCGGCTACTATTCGAACATCGCCCTGACCGAGGCGGACGGCGTCGAGCTGGCGGCGGACTATGAGATCGGGTCGTTTTCGATCAACGCCAACTACACCCGGACCAACACCGAGAACCGCACGCCCGGACCCAATCTGGGGCGCCGGCTCGCGCGGCGTCCCGAAGAGGTCGCGAACCTGAGCGTCGGCCATGTCTGGCCGTTCGGCCTGTCGACCTCTGTCGCCGTCCAGCATGTGGGCGAGAGCTTCGACAACGCCTCGAACGCCACGCGGCTGGACGCCTACACCCTGGTCGATCTGCGGGCCTCGTATCCGGTCAATGAGACGCTCGAGGTCTATGGCCGGATCGAGAACGCGGGCGACGAGACCTATGCGACCACCGCCAACTACGGCGTCGCGGGTCGCGGCGCCTTCGTGGGCGTCCGCGCCCGGTTCTAGGGCCACGACGGGTGCGAACGGGCCCTCCGTTCGCGCCCTCTGGCGCAGGCGCCTACGGGCGGCGCACACTCGGGCTCGCCGGGAAGGAGATGTATCGATGACAGCACCCGATCGTCGCGCCCTGGTCGCCGGCGGACTGGCCGCGGGCCTCGGCCTCGGGTCCGCGCGCGCCGCGCCGGCGCCGCCGCCGCCGCTGGCCGAGCCCCGGCGCGTCGTCTCGCTCAATCCCTGTCTGGATGTGATCCTCGCCCATGTCGCGGACAGGAACCGGATCGTCGCGCTGAGCCACTATTCCCGCGACCGCTATGGCTCGACCATCGCCGATATCGCCCGGACCCTGCCCTTCACCTATGGGACGGCGGAAGAGGTCATCGCCCTAGAGCCCGACCTGGTCCTGACGGGGCGCCCGTCTCCGCCGTCTCTGCTCAACACCCTTGATCGCGTCGGCATCCGGACCCTCCCGTTCAGCGTGCCGGAGACCGTCGCCGACAGTCTGGCACAGGTGCGCGAGGTGTCCGCCCTCGTCGGTCGCCCGGATCGTGGCGAAGCGGTCGTCCGCAGGATCGAAGCGGCACTGGCCGCCGCAGCGCCCTTGCCCGGGACACGCCGCGTGTCCGCCCTCGTCTTCATGCCCGGAGGCTTCGCGTCGGGGCCCGGCACCCTGATGGACGAGATGATGCGGCGGGCGGGGCTGGATAACGTCATCGCGCGCTACGGTCTTCGCGGATCCGCCAATGTGCCGCTGGAGTTCGTCATCGCCGATCCCCCCGAACTGTTGCTGTCCGGCGAGCCGTCGCGCGGCCTGCCGAGCCGGGCCCAGCGGGTGATGGAGCATCCGGCCCTCGCCCGCGTCGCCGGCGGCATGGAGCGGGCCGTCTTCCCGGAACGGCTGCTGTTCTGCGGCGGCCCGGTCCTGATCCAGACGGCGGCGGCCCTGTCCCTCGCGCGCGACGCCGCACTGGCGAGGCCCGCATGAAGCCTGTGAGCCGACCGCTTCTGTATGCGGGGCTGGTCGCCCTGTTGTTGATCCTGTCCTTCGTCAGCCTGATCGCCGGTAAGGTCTGGGTGCCGTGGAGCGCCTGGGTCGCGCCGGACGTCGACCCCCGCTGGGCCATCGTGTTTGAACTGCGCCTGCCGCGCACCATCCTCGGCATCGTGGTAGGCGCCGCGCTCGGCCTCTCCGGAGCCGTGCTGCAGGGCTATACGCGGAACCCGCTGGCCGATCCCGGCGTGCTCGGGGTCTCCGCCATGGCGGCGCTGGGCGCGGTATTGACGCTCTACTACGGGGTGACGGCGGTCGCGCCCTGGGCCCTGCCTGTCGCAGCGATCAGCGGAGCCTTGGTCAGTGTCGCCGTCCTGATGCTGCTGTCCGGCTCGGCCTCGAGTCTGGTCACCTTCGTCCTGGCCGGGGCCATCCTCAACATCCTGTCCAGCGCGGGCGTGTCCCTGGCTCTGTCGCTGGCGCCCAATCCGTGGGCGGTGAGCGAGATCGTCGACTGGCTGATGGGGTCTCTGGCGGATCGCAGCTTCGAGGAGGTGGCGATGGCCCTGCCCTTCATCATTGTCGGCTGCGGACTGCTCCTGACGACGGGCCGGGCTCTGGATGCGTTGACCCTGGGAGAGATCGGGGCGCGATCGCTGGGGATCTCGATGCCGCAGACCCGGTGGACCCTGGCGCTCGGCGTGGCCCTGGCAGCCGGAGCCAGCGTCGCCGTCACAGGCGTGATCGGGTTCGTCGGACTGGTGACGCCGCACCTGCTGAGACCCCTGGTCGGCGCCCGACCCGGCGCCCTTCTCGTGCCGAGCATCCTCGGCGGCGCGGTCATCGTACTGGCCGGCGACATCCTTGTGCGTATGACCCCGGCTGCGGGCGAGGTGAAGCTGGGCGTCGCCATGGCGGTCCTTGGCGCGCCCTTCTTCCTGATCCTGCTGCTGCGTCTGCGGAGGACGATCGCATGAGCGTCCTGTCCTGTACAGACCTGACCGTCGATATCGGCGGCAAGTCGATCCTCTCGGCGGTCAGCCTGTCGATCGAGGCAGGCAAGGTCACGGCGGTCGTCGGTCCCAACGGCGCCGGCAAGTCGACGCTGCTGGGCTGTCTGGCGGGCCTGCGCGCGCCGACCTCGGGCGCGGTGCGGCTGGATGGCGTCAGCCTCACCGGCATGAGGCCGCGTGACCGGGCGAAACGGCTGGCCTTCTTGCCCCAGACGCCAGAGATCGCCTGGCCGATCGAGGCCCGGACCCTGGTCGAGCTGGGACGGACCCCCTTCATCGGCGCGCGCGGTCAGGCCGGGGAGGACCATGCGGCGGTCGACCGGGCTATGGCGGCGGCCAATGTCGCCGGCTTCGAACACCGGATCGTCGACACCCTGTCGGGTGGCGAGCGGGCGCGGGTCCTGATCGCACGGGCGCTGGCCGGAGAGCCCGAGTGGCTGCTGGCCGACGAGCCCCTGACCGGGCTCGACCCGGCGCACCAGCTGGATGCCGCCGTTCTGTTTCGGCGGCTGGCCGACGAGGGCGTGGGCGTGATCGTGACCCTGCACGATCTGTCCATGGCGTTGCGCATGGCCGACCGGATCATCGTCCTCGCCGATGGCGAGGTTCTGGCCGATGACCCGCCGGCGACAGCCTTGTCGCCGGATGTCCTGAGGCGCGTCTATGGCGTCGAGGCGACCCTGACCCGGGGTGCGGGCGGCCCGCTGATCGACGTGATCCGCCGTGCGTAGCCGCTGGGGCCTGCCGCTAAAGCGCTACTGACCGACGAGGACCAGCGTCACCGGTTCGCCGGCCTGGGCCGAGGAGGTCAGCCAGATGTCGAAGGCACCCGGCTGCACGGCCGGCCGGCCGTCGGCCCCGACATACTCCAGACGCTCGCGCCGCAGGGTGAAGGCCACGGTCTTCGTCTCGCCCGCCGCCAGTTCGACCTTGCGGAAGTCGCGCAGGCGACGGCCGGGCTGGGTCAGGTCAGCGACCCGGTCGCGGATATAGAGCTGGACGGTTTCCTCGACCGCACGGTCGCCGGCGTTGGTCACATCGACCGAGATCTCGACCTCACTGTTCCAGTCCAGCGTCGTATTCGCCGGCGTGACCGCGCCGTAGGTGACCGCGCCATAGGTCAGGCCGTGACCGAACGGATAGAGGGCGGTGTTGGTCGTCTCGCGATAGCGGGCGACATACTCCTGCGAGGCCAGGGCGTTGTTCGCCGGGCGGCCCGTGATCTTGTGGTCGTAGCTGAAGGGCTGCTGTCCCGAGCGGTGCGGGAAGCTGACCGGCAGGCGACCCGAAGGCGAGGCCAGGCCGAACACGACGTCGGCGACGGCGTGGCCCATCTCTCCGCCCAGGAACCAGGTGACGACGATCGCCCCGGCGTCCTTGATCGGTCCCGACAGCTCCATGGCGCGGCCGTTTCTCAGCAGAACGACGACGGGCTTGCCGGTCGCAGCGACGGCCTCGGCCAGGGCGCGCTGGGGGGCGGGGACATCGATCTCGGTGCGCGACTGGGCTTCGCCCGACATGCGCGAGCTCTCCCCGATGGCGAGGACGACGACGTCGGCCTGGGCCGCGGCCAGCACGGCCGCCTCGATGCCGCCGGGCAGGGACGCCTCGACGTCGGAACCCTTGACCACGACGAGGTCGGCCTCCTCGTCCATGGCGGCGCGGAAGCCTGCTTCCAGCGAAATGCGACGCGTCTCGTCGCCCCAGATCGTCCAGGGGCCGAAGACATTGTCGACATCGGCGCCGAACGGTCCGATCAGGGCGATCTTCTGGCCGGAGGGCTTCAGCGGCAGCAGGCCGCCCTCGTTCTTCAGAAGCACGATGGATTTGACGCCGGCCTCGCGGGCCAGATCGCGATGCTCGCGCGAGCCGACCACCCGCCGCTCCCGCTCGGGATCGCAGCCGCGATAGGGATCGTCGAACAGGCCGAGCGCCGCCTTGGTCATCAGGACGCGCCGCACCGCCTGGTCGACGCGCGCCACGGGAACGTCGCCGGTCGCGACCAGATCGGGAATGTGTTCGAGGAACAGGCCGGAGACCATCGACATGTCCATGCCGGCCAGAAGCGCGATGCGGGCCGCGTCGCGGCCGTCGACGGCGAAGCCGTGGGCGATCAGTTCCTGCTCGGCCGTGTAGTCGGACACGACGAAGCCGTCGAAACCCCATTCGTCGCGCAGGATGTCGGTCAGCAGAAACGGATTGCCCGACGCGGGCACGCCGTTCAGGTCGTTGAAGGCGGTCATGACCGACAGGGCGCCGGCGTTGAACGCGGCCCGGAACGGCGGCAGGAAGGTCCCGCGCAGCGTCGCCTCGGACATGTCGGTCGTGTTGTAATCCATGCCGGCGATGGCGGCGGAATAGGCGGCGAAATGCTTGGGCGTCGCCAGCAGGGCGTCGCGGTCGGCCAGGCCCTTGTCACCCTGGAAGCCGTGCACGCGGGCGACGGCCAGGACCTCGTTCAGCCAGACGTCCTCGCCCGCGCCCTCGACCCCGCGACCCCAGCGCTGATCCCGCGCCACGTCAACCATGGGGGCGTAGGTCTGGTGGATGCCCGAGGCCGCGCCCTCCACCGCCGCCGCCCGCGCCGTGCGCCGCGCCAGGTCGGCGTCGAAGGCGGCCGCTTCCGCCAGCGGCACCGGGAAGACGGTCTTCAGCCCGTGAATGATGTCGGCCGCGAACAGCAGGGGGATGCCCAGCCGGCTCTCCTCGACCGCAATTCTTTGGATGCGACGGCCGGCCTCGGCGCCGACGCCGTTGAACAGATTGCCGACGAGACCCTCGCGGATCATCCGGGTCACACGCGCCGGGTCGCCCTGACCGTCCAGCGGATTCACATTCATCGGCCGGAACCGGAACGGATCGCCCAGCAGGTTCAGCTGGCCCGCCTTCTCCTGGATCGTCATGCGCGCGATCAGGGCGTCGACGCGGTCCCGGTCGGCCTGGGCCTTGCCCGGCGATATCCTCGGCGCGGCGACAACACTGCTCGCGAACATTCCCAATCCCGCTGCCGCCATGGCCAGAACCAATCTACGCGAAGAAGGATAGGCCGGACGGTTCAATACTGGAATCCCTATGAGTTCGCCGTGGAATAGACGCATGGCGGAGATGAGTCAGATCACACCCGGTTGCAGGCGCTTCTCGCCAGTACGGCGACGCGGGATTGAGGTTCCCGTCGGTCAGTCGAGCCCGTCTTCCGTCACCACGAAGGTGCGGCCTTCGGCGCGGGCGGCCGCGGCGAGCTGGTTCTGGACCAGATGCCAGCGGCGCAGGCGTTCGAAGTCGATCGTGTGGCTGGGCTCGGCGTCGAGCCAGTGAGTGAAGGCGCGGCGCGCCTTGCGATACTGGGGCGCCGTGGGGTCCGGCACGGGCGGAACTCTCGGCAGCCGGGTGGCGACGTCCGGCGGGATGGGAAAGTCGCCAGAACTCGTGGAGAGGATCATCGGGCGCGACTCGCGGGGGAGGGGTAGAATTCCCCTATTTAACTCCTCCACGGAGCCGGGCGCCACCTTTCGACGCGAACGACGTTCCGGGAAGTACGCCGCCCTGATATGGCCAGGCTTCCGCGGCAGGGTCAGGCCGGGGGCCGCGAGAGGAATGGTATCATGAGCATGACCCGGACACTGGCGGCGACCCTGGCCTTCGCGCTGGCGGCCGGGGCGGCCCAGGCGCAGACCCCGCCCGCCCAGGCCCGGTCGGCGGACCCGGTCGACCAGCTGCTGAGCCCCGCTCCGACCACCGACAATCCGCCCCCCGTCAATGACGGAGAGGCCTACCACCGGGCCGATGATTCCGAGCAGACGCCTGAAGAGCTGCGCATCACCCGGGCGCTCAATGACGAGGTCGTCTCGCGCAACCAGCTGGTCGAGAACCAGGAACAGGCCGAGCGGATCAAGCACGAAGAAATCGTCGCGGCGGCCACCCGGGCCCGGCTGGCCTATGAGGAAGAGGCTCGCCGGGCCGACGCCGCCGAGAGCGACTGGCAGGCGGAACAAGCCCGATGGCAGGCCGAACGCGCCCGCTGGGAGGCCGATGTCCGCGCCTGCCGGGCGGGCGACCGGAGCCGCTGCGTTCCGCCGCACTAGCTGTTAGCTGAACCGCGCGGCGTGAGGCGAGGCTGATCGGCTCGGGCGTTCGCGGATCAGCCCGGGACCAGGCTCATGTCGCGACGGGCCATCATCTTGTCGAACTCGCCCCAGACGCCGTCGGCGCCATGCCAGGCGCCGGTGGTGGCGGCCTTGGAATATTCCGTGGCGCGGGCCTCGAAGAAGTTGGCGTGCTCCACGCCCGACAGCAGGGACTGCAGCCAGGGCAGGGGGTTTTCCTTCACGCCGTAGAGCTCGGGCAGCTTGAGCTGACGCAGGCGCCAGTCGGCGATGAAGCGGATGTACTGTTTGATGTCCTCGGGCGTCATGCCGTTCACGTCGCCGGCCTCGAAGGCCAGATCGATGAACTTGTCTTCCAGACCGACCACGGTGCGGCAGCATTCGACGATGTCGTCGGCGACCGTCGGGGTGACGCAGCCCGTCTCGGCGTTGAAGGCGTGGTACAGCTTGATGATGCCGTCGCAATGCAGGCTCTCGTCGCGCACCGACCAGCTGACGATCTGGCCCATGCCCTTCATCTTGTTCTGACGCGGGAAGTTCATCAGCATCGCGAAGGAGGCGAACAGCTGCAGCCCCTCGGTGAAGCCGCCGAACATGGCGAGCGTCCGGGCGATGTCGGCGTCGGTCTCGACCCCGAACTGGCCCATATAGTCATGCTTGTCCCGCATGGCCTCGTACTCCATGAAGGCGCCGAACTCGCTTTCGGGCATGCCGATGGTCTCGAGCAGCAGGGCGTAGGCCGCGATATGGATGGTCTCCATATTGGCGAAGGATGAGAGCATCATCTTCACCTCGGTCGGTTTGAACACCCGACCGTATTTTTCCATGTAGTTGTCCGCGACCTCGATGTCCGACTGGGTGAAGAAGCGGAAGATCTGCGTCAGCAGATTGCGCTCCTTGTCGTTCAGGTTCGCCGCCCAGTCCTTGCAGTCCTCGCCCAGGGGCACCTCTTCGGGCATCCAGTGGACCTGCTGCTGCTTCTTCCACATGTCGAAGGCCCACGGATAGCGGAACGGCTTGTAGGCCGCCGAGGGGGTCAGCAGGCCGGCGCGGGCGGGCGTGATGATCGTGTGGGCGTTCATGGCAGGGCTCGGAAGGCTGGCGCGGGAAGGACTGGAGCCACTGAACTCCAGAATCGCACCGAAAGCTACCGGTTGATGGTTAACGATCCCCAACATCAACATCTTGTGTCGGGCGGGGGATGGTTTGGTCCGTCCGGACAGAAAACACCCTGACGAAACGGACGAAACGGACGAAACGGACGAAAGTCGGCGACAAGGCCGGGCGGCCTCTCCCCTCCCGGCGTCCGGTTCCTGTTGAGGATCGGCATGGATCATGCCGCCAGTGTCGCCCCGTTTCAGACCAGGGCGCGGATAAAGGCTCTCATTCGGGCCGGCCGTTGAATTCAAAAGCGTCCTGGGCCGATCCGCGCCTCACATCGGGGCTGTCGCATAAAGAGACCGACCCGAAAGCGGATCCGCCGGAGGTCCGCCAAGGGTGGATATCAGACATGAAAACGGCCCCGCCGTCGCCAGCGGGGCCGTTCCAAACCGGGGCGTGACGTCGCCTAGGCGATCAACTGTCGCCGCTGGATGTAGAGAGCCGCGCCGCCCGCCAGAAGCAGACCGAACAGGATCATGGCCCATTCCGACAGGGTGGGGACAGGTTCCGCGACGCTGCCCGAGAAGGTCCGGGTGCCCTCGCTGCCGGCCGTATCCGAGGCGACGATGGTAAAGCTGTATGAGCCGGTCGTCGTCGGAATACCACTGATCGTGCAGCCGCCCGTGCCGGACTGCACGAGGCCAGCAGGAAGGGAGCCGGCCGATACCGTGCAGGTGTAGGTGCCGTTACCGCCCGTTATGGTGAGGGGCTGGCTGAAGCTATTGCTCTGATGCGGTGCCAGGGTCGTCGGCGTAATGGACAGGGGGGGGAGAGACGAAATAATTCCCGTACCAAAACCGCTGCTCAAAATTACGCGCGGGGCAAAGAACTGAACACACGGTCCCATGGTGTTGTCACAAGTCGCAACCTGAGTATTGGTCAGGCTCGAAACATTGAACGCGTCGTTGCCCGCAGGAGGGGTGGGGAAATTTATCTGAAATAACGCCACACCCCCTGCCCGCCCCGAAGGTCCTGCGAAAAAGAAGAATCCCCTGTCTGATGCGTATGCACAATCCGGAGCTGTGTTGTAAGTAAGCTGAGGCGTCCAGCCCGCCCCGGGCCCGGCGGCGACAGTGATGTTGATGTTGGATACGCCATTGCACATCGCCACGGCACCAAGCGCCGGGTTGTAATCGAACGACCCCGTGATCGACACGGGAGCTGCAGTGGTGACGCCATTAGCGTTGATGGGCGTTCCGGTCACATTCACGAACCGGTAGGTTACAGTCTGTGCCTGTGCTGCGTCTGCCGCGAAAAGACAGAGCAAGGCCCCCAGTAAGGCCGCCAAAAAACGCATCTCGATCCCCCTCTCGATTTTATTCCCGTGACGGTCATGCGACGAGCAGCCGAGCCAGCGAGACTACCGGCCGAGATATCAATGTTTTTAACCAACTGTCCACAGAGGCGGAGCTGTTTTTTTGCCAATGCGCCCGTCACAGACCACGGAGCCGTGGTCCTGCCGGCGATGTGGCCCAGGGATCGGGTCGGGCGAAAACCAAAGTGTTGCCCGAGGGATCCGACGGTCGCATTTTCTTCTGGGCTTGCGCCGCTGTAGCCGAAGCGATGTTCGGTCTGGGCGCCAGCGGCATGGGTTTCTTGAAGACGCGCCAAGCGAGTCACAGACCAGAATAGCAGTGACCACAAGGGGTCGAACCCAGACTCCGTGATCGTGTTGACAGACGGAGGTTGAAGCGATCGCCGTAAGGCCGCGCGCCGCGCCGCGCCTCGTCCGGTCGCAGGGTCAGCGCCGACGCCCCCTCATCTCCCTCGCGGCGGGGATTTCCCTGTAGGATGGGCGAAATGCGGGAGGGGCGATGACGGGCGAATATCGGGTCTATGGCGCGGAGGGGTCGGGCTCGGTCGCGGTCGAGGCGGCGCTGACCCTGATCGGAGCGCCTTACCGGCTGGAGGAGATCGTCACATATGCCTCCGAAGAGGAGCGCCGGCGGATGGCTCCGCACAACCCCATGCGGCAGGTGCCGGTGCTGGTCACGCCTGAAGGAGAAACGATCACCGAGAGCGCGGCGATCCTGATCTGGCTGGCCGAGCGGCATCCGGAGGCGAACCTGGCGCCGCCGCCGGGCGATCCCCGGCGGGCGCAGTTCCTGCGCTGGATGTGTTTCATCCCGGCCTCGATCTATTCAATCTACTGGGTTCGGGACGTGCCCTCGCGCCTCGTCGGCGACGACCCCGGGGCCCAGGCCGAGATGGACCGGCGCACGCTGGAGCGCATCTCTGACTGCTGGGCGGTGATGGAGAGCCAGATCACGCCCGCCGGACGGTTCCTGCTCGGAGACGAGGTGTCCGTGCTGGATCTCTATATGGCGGTGGTCAGTCGCTGGCGACCGCTGCGGGCGCGATTCCACGCGGTCGCTCCGCGCCTCGGGGCGGTGGCGCGACGGGTGGACGCCCTGCCTGAACTGGCGGCGTTCTGGCCGAAGCGTTTCGCCTTTGAGGGCGACTACGCCGACTGACAGGGTTCAGGCCGCTTCCCCGATCGGGGCGTCGGCGCCGGCGCCCGCCATTGCGGCGTCGATGGCGGCGAACAGGCTGGCGTGGGTCAGGGGTTTGGCGACGTGGCCGTCCATGCCGGCGGCGGTGCACCGGGCCGCATCGTCCGGCATGGTGTCGGCGGTGACGGCCAGGATCGGCGTGCGGGCGCAGTCGCCGCCCAGGGCGCGGATCGCCTGGGTCGCGGCCAGTCCGTCCATGCGGGGCATCCGCACGTCCATCAGGATCAGGTCGAACGGCGCGGCCGAGGCCATCTCCACCGCCTCGAGTCCGTCGACGGCCTCGAATATCTCGCAGCCCAGCGGGGCCAGCATCAGCCGGGCCACCTCACGGTTGGTCGGATGGTCGTCGACGATCAGCACCCGGGCCGCGCTGTCCGTGGCGGCCAGGGCGGGGTCAGAGCCCTGTGTCGGCGCCGCCTCGTCCGCCAGCGGCAGGGGCAGGCGGACGACGAAGGTCGAGCCTTCGGACGAGGTGCTTTCCAGCTCGATCCGGCCGCCCATGGCGCCGGTGAGACGACGCGCGACCGCGAGGCCTATGCCGCAGCCGACGTTGGCGCGGCTGATGGAGTCATCGGCCTGGGCGAAGGCATCGAACAGGCTCGGGACCAGGTCGGGATCAACCCCGGGGCCGGTGTCAGTGACCCTGAACACGGTCAGGGGGCCTTCCCGAACGATACTCACGACGATCTCGCCGGCAGTCGTGAATTTGACGGCGTTGGACACCAGCCGGTGCAGAATCTGGCGCAGGCGGCGCCGGTCGGCCAGCAGTGGCGTCTCGGCGCCCGGCAGGACCCGGATGTGTATGGGCAAGGATTTGGCGGCGGCGGAATCGCGGCTCGCGGCCGCGACCTCGGCCAGAAGGGCGGCGGGGTCGATCGCTTCCAGGTCGCCGAGGACCGCCCCGTGCGAGACCTCCAGCAGGTCCTCGACCAGGGTCAGCAGGGCTGCGCCCGACCGCTGGATCTCCTCGACCTGGGCGCGGGCGTCCCGGGGCAGGCCCGATCGGCGGGACAGGATCTCGGCATAGCCGACCACCCCGTGCAGGGGCGTCCGCATCTCGTGGCTCATCAGGGCCAGGAAGCGAGACTTCGCGGCGTCTGCAGCCTCGGCCCGACGCCGCGCGTCCTGGGCCGCAAGGGTGCGCGTCTTCAGCCTCAGGACCATGCGTCGGCGTTCGGACACGATGGTCGAGATCGGCAGGGCGACGGCGATCAGGGTCAGAAGGAAGCCGTAGAAAACGTTCAGCTGACGCACGAGGTCAGGCAGGTGGGCCAGCTCGGGGTCTGCGGCCAGCCGCTGGAGCGTGACGGGGCCGTGGCCGTTGACGGTGGCGAAGCCGCCGATCACCGTGACCAGCAGGACGGCCAGGGCCGAACCCGTCGTCGACACCCGAAGCACCAGCAGCAGGAGGGCCGGGAAGATCAGATAGGTGATCGGCAGGCTGGACTGAAAGAAGACGACCAGGGTGGTCGCGGTCAGCAGGCTGAACAGGGCGATGGTCTCTTTCGCTCCGGCGACTTCACGCGTGTCGGCGAAACGGTGGCGCCGCGCCAGCAGAAGCAGGATCGGAGCAATGGTCAGCAGGCCCAGGGCCTCCATCGCGAAATAGCGCTCGAGTGTGAAGAGATAGAGCCCCGGCGAATAGTCACGCATCGCCGCCGCCAGGCCGACGAGGAAGAGGGTGCAGAACAGGACCGCAGGGGTCACGGCCGCGATGGCGAAGAAGGCCAGGCGCCTCGGGCGACGCAGGTCCAGGGCCGCGCCGCAGACCCGACGGGCCAGGACGCCGGCGATCACGACCTCTACGATGTTCATCACCGCATTGAGCCACAGGAAGGGCATGGGATCGCCGCGGACGATGTTCGAGGCGAGATTGACCGCGAAACAGACGGCGAGGACGGTGATCGCCTTCCTGCGATGCAGCTGGAGGAAGGCGGCGAGCAGGATGCCGTTGGCCGGCCAGATGACCACGGCGCCGAACCTGTGCGCGCTCCACATGCCGATGAGGAGGCTCGCGCAGAACAGCGCAACATAGGCCCAGGCCGGTGGGCCTGCCTCGCGTCCTGTTTCGTGGCGGAAGACCCGCCAACGGCCATGCATCAGCGTTTTCCTCTGCCGCGCTTTGACGTGGTCATGCCATATGAGGGTTAATGCATTGGTGGTCGGACGATCCGTAGTTGCCCTTAGTCGCGCCTGGCGTCGGCGGGCCGGAAGCATCCGGACGCCGGTCGCGGCCAGGGAGGGATTCAGGCGCGCGGCCGCCGGGATCCCGGCCGCAATCGGGGCCGATCACCGCCGGTCAAACGCGGGCGACGGTCGACGGTAGACAGGTCGAAATGGTTAATATAACGCTGATTACGCGGCTCGCCCGCCTTTTGCAGGGTTCGCCTGTGAGGGGAAATAGCGAGGTCTCGCAAGGACTTGAGGGGAGCTGAACATGGATCCGATCACTTCGATCGTGGCCGCCATGCTGATCTCCGGCGCCGCGGCGCCGGCGGACGGCCATGGCTGTCCCGAAGCGCCACATTACGGCGATGTGCCCTGCTCGTGCACGCGCGTCGTTGACTTCTACGGCCCCTGGACCGGCGGCGGCGCCGGCTGGCCGGGACCGGGGGGCTGGGGCCCGCCGATCAACAATCCGGGACCCGCCATCCACGTCGCTTCGCCGGGCGTTCGCGTGATCGGCCGTCCGATCAACGTCGCCGGCCCGACCGTCTACATCGACGGACCTCCGGTCTATGTCGACGCGCCGCCGATCCGCATCGCGCCGGCCCAGATCTACGTCCAGCGTCCGGAAGTTCACGTCCGGCCGTCGGAAATCCTGGTCGAGCCGCCTGAAGTCCACTTCTCGGACTGCGCCGACGGCACCACCTGCACCCCGGTGACCCCGGGTCACTGATCCGGCCAGACTGAAATGACGAAGGGCCCCGGCGGAAACGCCGGGGCCCTTTTCCTTGGGGAGATACTGGCGACGCAATCCGGTTTCGACCTTCACCAGCCGCTCGCAACGACATTCAACAGATCGCGCCCGCCCGGCTCTGTCAGGCCTTAAGCACTATGACCTTGAGGAACGTCGCGGGGATCTCGGTGTCGGTCTCTCCACCACGATTGCTGGCGATGAAAAGGCGGGCAAGTTCGGCTTCGAGCGCATCGGCGCGGTCGTCCTTTTCGGCGGCTTCGAAGGCATTCATCGTCGGTCCATAGTAGTCCTTGAAGGTGTGCAACAACTCCAGCGGCGGCCCCTTGCGTCGGAAGACGTAGGTCGCGCGTTCGCAGGTTATGTTCTCGACGGGCACCCCGGCGGCCACGAACCTTTCGCGGACGATCTCTTCGGAACCCCAGGTCATCGGGCTGACGAAGCCTTCAGGGGGCGGCGGCGTATAGGCAGCACTGGTTTTCAGGATCTGCGCAACCAGGGTCGGATCGCCGGGAATCCAGTTGCCCATGACGATCCTGCCGCCGTTACGCGTAACCCGCGTCATCTCCTTGGCCACGTCCATCGGCCGAGGCGCGAACATGGCCCCGAAGATACTGACCACCAGGTCGAAACTCTCATCGGCCAGCCCCCTCAAATCCGAGGCGTCGCCCTGCTGGAAGCGCAGATTGGTCAGACCGGCCGCAGTTGCCCGGGCATTCCCTGCCGCGACCAGATTCTCGGCGATGTCGACCCCGAGGACATTCGCGCCGCGCTGGGCTGCCGGCAGAGCCGTGGTTCCGTCTCCACACCCCAGGTCCAGAACATCCATTGCAGGGCCCACGCCCAGGCTGTCGACCAGGGCAGCACCGCTTTCTCGCATCGATTGGGCGATCCGGGTGAAGTCGCCCTTCTCCCAGAGCATCTTGTTGGGATTGGACGGTGTGATCCCAATCGACATGGACTGTTCCTTCAGCATGATCACGCTCCCTGTTCGGCTGACGATTTTCGCCAACCGCAGGATCTACCTAGGCCACGGGACCGGACGGCAACCAGTTCTGGAACTGTACCGATCAGCTACAGAATCTGAACTGTTCGGCCCGCTGCTATGGGTGTAGATCAAACTTTACATTTCGAGGGGAACGGTGATGGCGACCCGCGGGCATCGACAGTTCTGTCCTCTGGCAATGGCGTCCGACCTCCTCTGCTCTCGCTGGACAATGATGCTGCTGAGCGAGCTGCTCAGCGGCACGACGCGCTTCAATGATCTGCGCCGCGGACTTCCCAGAATGTCGCCCGCATTGCTGTCCAAGAGGCTCAAGGACCTCGAGAGCGCAGGCATCGTCTCGCGGCGCCTGGCTACCGACGGGACCGACCTTCACGAATATTCCTTAACGGAAGCGGGCCGCGCCATCGAGCCCGTCATCGACGCGATGGGTGACTGGGGCCACCGCTGGATCACCACCCAGGCGACGCTCGCCCATCTCGACGTGAAACTCCTGATGTGGAACATGCGCCGCAAGATCAATCCCGATCCCCTGCCGCTGCGCCGCAGCACCATCCAGTTCATCTACCGGGATCTTCCGACCGCGACGCGCAATTGGTGGCTGCTCGTTCAGCCGGGCAGGGAGGTCGATCTCTGCTCGGTCGAGCCGGGTTACGATGTCGATCTCTATGTCACGACGGACCTGAGAACGCTGACAGAGGTCTGGATGGGCTATGCGCCGATCGGGGCAGCGATGGAGGACGGCCGGCTGGTGGTGGTCGGCAACCGGGAACTGGAAAGCAGTTTCCAGACCTGGTTGGGCGCCAGTCGTTTCGCCAGCCTCGAGAAATGCGTCGCCTGATCGATCCGCGCGCCGGCCAGACCTGCCTTGATGCTTGCTAGCCCATGTCCGGTCCCAATCCCTGGCAGACCCTCGTGGTGTCTGCTCGCGGGAACGGTTTGACGCCTAGTCTTCAGCCTCGTCGGCTCCCGCTTCAACCTTGACGGCTTCTGTCCCGTTTGTCTCTGCGGAGCCCGTCGCCGGCGCACTGCAGTAATCCCGCGCCTCGCGCGCCAGACCCAGATACCCGCCGTCAAGCGCGGCCTTGACTGCGGCGTCGCAGTCATCGTCGCCCAGCAGCCGGGCGACCTCCCGACGGACGGCGAGATAGGCGTCCTGTTTGTCGCGCAGGGTGCGGGCCGCGCGGCGGTCGTCGGGCAGGCACAGGGACACCCATCCGGCGTCGGCGCAGCGCGAGACCAGTCGCGCCTCGCGCTCGGTCAGGACGCCGGTGTCGATCGGCCGGATCGGGCCGGGGTCGGCGGCGACCAACGGCGACGTGACGGACGGGCTGACCGGAGGCGCAGCGGGTTCTTCGACGGTCGGCGTCAGCGGCAGGGTCTCGGGCGAGGCCGCTTCCGGGCCGGATCCGCTCTCCAGGACGGTCGCGGGAGCATCGGCGACGATGTCGGTTCCCGGGACAGGCACGATGACGATGTCGGGTACGGCATAGCGGCAGACATAGCGGCCGTGTTCGAGGGCGCAGGACTGCAGGGTGGCCTGGACGGCCTGCGGCTCGACCAGGGCCGGTCCGGAGAGCAGGGCGAACATCAGGCCGATCATGGAAGCCTCCTGCCGCTGAGCCGGGGACGGACGGGCCCGGGCGGTCGGTTGACGCGGATATTAACTCTTTTGGAGCGGGCGGACCTAGTAAAATCTCAGCTTTCGGCGACCGCTGTTTCGTCGCCCGGGGGCGGTTCATCGACGAGATGGGCGTGGTGGCGTTTCTGCCTGCGCTCCACCGCATAGCTGACCAGCCACAGGGCCATGGCCCAGGCCGCGCCGACGCACCAGCCGGCCAGGACGTCCGAGGCCCAGTGGGCGCCGAGATAGACGCGGGTCAGGCCGACAATCAGGGCGAAAACCATGCCGACGCCGAGCACATAGGCCTTGAGCCGCCGCCTCGGGAAGGCGCGGGTCATCATCACCGCGACGGACAGGTAGAAGACCGTCGACAGCAGGGCGTGGCCGGACGGGAAGCTGGCGTTCAAGGTCTCGACCGCCTGGAAATCGGCCGGCGGACGTTCACGTCCGAACGCGGCCTTCAGGCCCTCGCTGAGCCCGACGCCCCCGGCCAGGCCCACGACCAGCAGCAGGGCCGACAGTCGCTTCCTGAGGATCAGGAGCATGCCCAGGGCGACGACCGCGAACAGGGTCAGGACGGCGATGCCGCCGAGGGAGGTCAGGTCGGTCGCCGCCTCATGCAGCCACCAGGGCCCGCGCGGCTGGCCGGCGACCGGCTGCATCCAGTGCAGGATCCCCTGATCGAAGGCCTGGCCGTCCGCCTCGGTCATGTCGTCGGCGAGCTCGACGAAGGTCACGATCCCCAGGGTGATGACGGCGAGGGCCCCCAGGGCGGCGAACTCGGCCCGCGCCACGGTGAGCGCGCGGCGGAGAAAAGGGACGAGATCGGAAGATTGCATCGCTCGCTAACGGCCAAGCTGGGGCCGTGTTCCCGATCACGGCTTCGTGAATCCGCGGCCGATGCTGCGTCGCACGGCCGTCGCGGCTTTTACACAGGCTCATCCCCCGTCACGAAGTGATTCGAGACGAATTCCGCCGTCAAGCCCGTTGACGGTTGGTTAGGCATCTGCGCCCCATATGTTGGTTCGGGGAGCGCTTCGGCCACTAGATGCAGTGGTTCGGAGCGCAGGCGTCTAACTTCGATTTTTGTTCAGGGCGATGACGATTATGGCTGGCGGCGAAGCGTTGAAGACTGTGGAATTCGAGGCCCTCAAGGCTGCGCCGAGCTCTGAGAGGCCCCATCTGACCGTGGTGCGCAGCCTCGAACTGGACCGGACCCGCGACGACCTCCTGACCGACTTCGGCAAGAAGACGCTGGAAGATCGCTACCTGCTGGCCGGCGAGAG
The DNA here is from genome assembly GCF_027484365.1 of Brevundimonas sp. GTDB lineage: Bacteria > Pseudomonadota > Alphaproteobacteria > Caulobacterales > Caulobacteraceae > Brevundimonas. The sequence goes on from NZ_JAIXTC010000007.1 coordinate 180,435, forward strand.
CTATCAGGACATGTTTGCGCGCGTCGCCACGGCCTATGCCGACGACGCCGACCACGCCCAGCGCGTCTACGACTATATGTCGAAGCTGTGGTTCATGCCCTCGACGCCGGTCCTCTCCAACGGCGGCGCAAACCGCGGCCTGCCGATCTCCTGCTTCCTGAACTCGGTCCAGGACAGCCTGGACGGCATCCAGCGCGTCTGGAACGAGAACGTCTCCCTGGCCTCCAACGGCGGCGGCATCGGCACCTACTGGGGCGGCGTCCGGTCGATCGGCGAGAAGGTCAAGGGCGCAGGCCAGACCTCGGGCATCATTCCCTTCATCCGGGTGATGGACTCCCTGACCCTGGCGATCTCGCAGGGGTCGCTGCGTCGCGGCTCGGCGGCGGTCTATCTCGATGTCCACCATCCGGAGATCGAGGAGTTCCTGGAGATCCGCAAACCCTCGGGCGACTTCAACCGCAAGTCCCTGAACCTGCACCACGGCCTGAACATCACCGACGAGTTCATGGAGGCGGTGAAGGCCGGGGCCCAGTTCGGCCTGCGCTCGCCCAAGAACGACGAGGTCCTGAAGACCGTCGACGCCCGCTCGCTGTGGCAGAAGATCCTCGAGATCCGCCTGCAGACGGGCGAGCCCTATCTGATCTTCTCCGACACGGTGAACCGCCAGATGCCCCGCCACCAGCGCGAGCTGGGGCTGAAGGTCAAACAGTCGAACCTGTGCAGCGAGATCATGCTGCACACCGGACCTGACCACCTCGGCATCGACCGCACCGCCGTCTGCTGCCTGTCGTCGGTCAACGCCGAGATGTTCCTGGAATGGCGCGAGGAGCCCCGCTTCATCGAGGACGTGATGCGTTTCCTGGACAATGTCCTTGAGGACTTCATCACCCGCGCCCCGCCGGAAATGGCCGCCGCCGTCTATTCGGCCAGGCGCGAGCGTTCGGTGGGTCTGGGCCTGATGGGCTTCCACTCCTTCCTGCAGGCCCAGGGCGTGGCGTTTGAATCCGCCATGGCCAAGTCATGGAACATGCGGCTGTTCAAACACCTGCGTCGCGAGGCCGACAAGGCCAGCGTCAAACTGGCCGAGGAGAAGGGCGCCTGCGAGGACGCCGCCGAGCGCGGCATTATGGAGCGGTTCAGTCACAAGCTGGCCATCGCCCCGACCGCCTCGATCTCGATCATCTGCGGCGGGACCTCGGCCGGCATCGAGCCGATCCCGGCCAATATCTACACCCACAAGACCCTGTCGGGCTCTTTCGCGGTCAAGAACCCGTACCTGGAGAAGCTGCTGGACGGCTACGGCGCCAATACCGACGCGGTGTGGAACTCGATTCTCGAGAACGAGGGCTCGGTCCAGCACCTGACCATGCTGAACGACGACGAGAAGGGGATCTTCAAGACCGCCTTTGAACTGGACCAGCGCTGGGTCGTCGAACTGTCGGCCGACCGCTCGCCGGAAATCTGCCAGGCCCAGTCGATCAACCTGTTCATCCCGGGCGACGTCAACAAATGGGACCTGCACATGCTGCACTGGTCCGCCTGGGAGAAGGGCGTGAAATCGCTCTACTATCTGCGCTCCAAGTCGGTCCAGCGCGCCGCCTTCGCCGGGGCGGAGGACAAGGCCGAGGCCGAGGTCGATCCGAACCAGCCCGACCTCTTCTCCGCGGCCCCGACCGACTACGAAGAATGCCTGGCCTGCCAGTGATCCACGGCGCAGCGTCCCGCAGAGTGTGCTGATTGTGACGAGCGGCCCTCCCCGAGGCGCCGCTCGTTTCGCGTCCGGCAGCTGGACGCCCCTTCGCATCCCCTGACGGGGGAACACGGGCGGGCAAAATCGCGTTGCGGGATCATGTCAGGAAGCTGTTGCAAAAACACGGTTGGCCCTGACGGGATTCCGGTGCAGGGTGCAGCCTGTTAACGGACTGTGAGGGGACCGTTGATCCACCTGAGGTCACTTGTTCCGGGCGTAATCGCACTGGCGGCCATGGCCGTTCCAGCGAGCGCCCAGACATGGGTGAACCAGAACTGGTCCGAGGCCGAGCAGGAAACCTCTGCCAACATCACCGCCCGGCTGAACCGGCAGGCCGCTTTCAACGTCGCGGCGGGTCGCGAGTTCGGGCCGACGCTGGAGTTCGCCACCGACTATGCGCCGATCGAGGCGCACAACCCCTTCGCCGCCACCACGACCCGCGACGTCTGGCGCGAGGGTGACGGATTCAGCGATCGCCTGCGCCTGCGGACCCGGGGCGAACTGCGCCGTGCCGACGGCTCGCCCGTCCCGCCGACGCCGATGGATCCGGCGATGATCGATTCCGACGGCTATGAGGTCAGCTACACGCGCGGATGGACGACCGCGCGCGGCTATACGGCCTCGGGCCTCGAGGTGACCCTGACGCCCCATCTCGGGATCGGCGCGGGCGACCGGGGCGGCACGGCCGAGGCCGGGGCCACCCTGCGGATCGGTTCGACGGCGGACCGCATCCTTCCGGAGGGTTCGGCCGCCTTCGGAGAGCGCGCCCGCTGGTACATCTACGCCGCGGGATCCGGCACGGCGGTCGGCTATAATTTCGCGCGGACGCGGGACGGCGAATACGCCCACTCCGGCTACAGCCGCGACAGCGGATCCTTCCTCGGCGACGCCTCGGTCGGCGTGGCCATGCGTCGCGGGGACATGCAGGGCTCGTTCGGCCTCGTCTATCGCGAAATCGAGGCCGAGGGCATGCACGCGGGACACGGCATCGACAACGACGTCTCAGAGGGCCTTGTCGCCTTCCAGCTGTCGATCAAGCCGGAGTGGTGAGAGAGGCAGTAGGGCTTAGGCAATAGGCAGTAGGGACGCGCCCTTGCCCGCTGACACGCCGCATCCATCTACTGCCTACTGCCTCTTCTATATCCAGCCCCGTCGCCGGAAATACAACAGGGGCGCGATGGCCGAGATGACCATCAGGCCGAGTGCCATCGGATAGCCCTCGATCCAGCGCAACTCGGGCATATGCTCGAAATTCATGCCGTAGATCGCCCCGATCAGGGTCGGAGGCATCAGCACCGCCGTGAAGATCGAGAACATCTTGAAGATCGACGACTGCTCGATGTTGATCAGGCCGAGCGCGGCCGAGAGCTGGAAATTGATCCCCGAAGCGACAGCCTGATTGTGGGCGATCAGGCTGGTCGCGTCGCGGCTGAGCGAACGCAGATGCTCCCGGGGGTCGCCCACGGCCTCGAACCAGTCGTCCACGGCGACGAAGGCGAAGACCCGGCTCAGGCCGGCCAGGCTCTGTTCGATCCGGGCATTGGCCATGTGCGCCCGGCCCAGCTTGGTCACCAGATGTTTGAAGCCGACGCCCTTGCCCTCGGAGAAGACGTGGGTTCCGACACCCTCGACCTTGGCGGCCAGGCCTGACAGGACGTCGGAGGCCCGGTCGATGATCGCCTCCATCAGGTTCAGGAACATGTCGGCCCCGGTGCTGCACAGGGCCGGGTCGCGCTCGAGCTTGTCGGTGAACAGGGTGAAGGGGCGGGGGTCGAAATAGCGGATGGTGACCATGGGGCCCCTGGTCAGGACGAAGGTCACGGGGTCGATGCCGGGCAGGTCGTCGTCGCCGCGATGCAGGATGTCGGCGGTGACATAGGTGGCGCCGCCCTCGCGATAGAGCCGGCTGGAGGCCTCCAGCTCGCTCATCTCGGCGCGTGTCGGGATGGAGATGCCCAGGGCCTTCTCGACCGCGGCGTCCTCGCCGTGGCTGGGCTCGATCAGGTCGATCCACAGGGTGTCGGGCGGCATTTCCCAGCCGCCGATGACGTCGATCTCGACCGCCTCGCAGGCGGCGCAGCCCGAACGATACAGCCGGATCATTCGGGCAGGATCATTCAGACCGGATCAGGGCTGGCCGGATGCCGAGGCGGTCGAGGCCATCTGCCGGCCGGCGTCATAGGCGTCGCGCGCGCCGTTGTAGATGAAGCCGTAGGTCGGATAGACGGTCGAGCCGAGGTCGTTGATCGGGTTGTACCAGACCTTCACCTGGGACCAGTCGTTCTGGCCCGAGACGTCGACGACAGTGACGTTCTCCTCGACGCGGCCGCGGCTGCCGCCCCAGTTGGCGTGGGTCACGCGGATGACGCGGTCGGTCAGGATGTCGGAGACGACGGCGACGTGACCCCGGCTCATCCGGCCTTCGGGACGGAACACCAGGACCGAGCCGGTCTCCGGCGCACGGCCCGTGCGGAAGCGGTCGACGGCCTGGTTCCACCAGGTCCAGGCGTCACCGAAGATGTTGATGCCCGAGAACATGCGGGCGAACGTCACGCACTGCCAGTAGGGATCCTCGGCCTTCGCAGGAGCGGGCGACAGGGCGAAAAAGCCCAGGCAGGCGGCAACAAGCGCGGCGGTGATCCGTTTCGTCATGTTCGAATTGTTTCCGACTGTTACGCCCGGGACTATCCCTAGACGATAGTTAGCGTGGCGTGAAAGCCCCTTTTCAGGCGAGCTGCGCTCCGCCTGTGCGCGCTTTCGCCCGCGCCGCGCGCCGTTGCGCCAGACCCCGAAGCGCCCGCCGGGCGGGGAATTCGACGAGGTGATAGGACACTGCGGCGACCACCGGCAGGGTCAGGACGACGGCCAGCCACACAAAAAGTTGAAGCTTGTCGCCCCCGCCCGTGAGCTTTGACGCCGCATTCACGGCCAGCAGCTTCCACGGCACCACGACCATATAGACCGAATAGCTGATCTCCCCGAGATAGACGGCGGGCTTCGACGCCAGCCATCCGGCGCGTTCGTTGGGCAGGCCGGCCAAAGCCAGGATCAGGGCGCCGCACAGGGGCACGATGACTGCGTCCGGCGCCGACAGCGATCCCGCGACGGCGATGGCCACGGCGACCCCGGCGGCGATCCAGCCGGGACGCGGCAGGCTCACCTTGCGATGCATCAGATAGAGGGCGCAGCCGAGGGCGAAACAGGGAACGATCCGCAGGGCGCCCCACAGGATGGTGGCCTGGGTCAGGGGGAAGCCGGCCAGGATCTGGAAGACGATGTAGAGGCCCACGAGGAAGGCGACGGCGCCGAGGACGGCGGCGATCGGCCGCTCGCGCAGTCGCCAGGCGACGAAGGCGAACAGCGGGAAGCAGAGGTAGGCGAACCACTCCGCCGAGATCGACCAGGACGGATGGTTCCAGCCGGCCACGGGCGCGAAGCCCCAGGCGTGGACCATCAGGAGATTGGCGGGCAGGGCCGACCAGCTGAGGATATTGCCGTTGACGCTCATCCCGGCGGCCAGGGCCCCGAAGGCGAGCACGCCGACACCGGCCAGGGTGGCGATATGCAGCGGATAGACCCGCGCGATCCGGGCCCACAGGAAGGCCCCGTAGCTGAACCGCTTCTCGCCATGGGCCGCCAGATAGACGTGGCACAGGATGAAGCCGGACAGGACGAAGAAGAGCTCGACCCCGAGATAGCCCTTGGCCACCAGGTTCGGCATCCAGCTGACGTCGAGGTCCGGCCAGAAGGCGAACAGGGCCACCCAGATGGCGGCTCCGAAGCGCAGCGCGGTGAGAGGACGCAGGTCCTGCGGCGTTTCCAGCTGGGTCATTCCTCCCCTATGCAGCAGACCCGGTTCCAGAACCGTTAAGTGACCGACGAAAGAGGCCGACGTGTCCCCGACCCTGACCTTCGACGCCGTCATCGCCGCAGCGGCGGCCGATGCGGGCCTGACCGGGGCCCAGGCCCGGGCCGCCCTGACCGGGGCCCTGGGCCTGCTGGATCGCCATGCCGGACGCGACGCCCTGGCCGCCCTCTATGCCGCCGTGGAAGGCGCGGAGACGGCGGCGCGCTCAAAGGCCGCCGAACGTCCGAGGCGCGGCCTGTTCGGCGGGATCATGGCCTCGGCCGGAGGCGTCTCGGGCGCGGCGGTGGCCGAGGCCATGGGGCTGCTGGACCGGCTGAAGGACGAAGGCGTGGACAAGGCGGCGCTGAAACAGCTCTTGCCCGCCGCGCGGGACCGGGTATGCGCGGCGACCGGGCGCGACCTGCTGGGTGAGGCAGTGCGCAGCGTCCCGGGCGTCGGGCCGATGCTGGGCGATGGGTAGGTCCGAAACCCGCCCACAGATTTACGGATAAACGCCGCTGACCCACATCGTCGCGATCAGTGCCGTCAACAAGCATATCAATGCATTCAGTGTCGCCAATACAGAGACGACCTTTCGGACCCTGTCGGCCTTTTTCACCGCCAGAATGGTCAGCGCCGTGGTTACGATGATGGTGGTCCACACGGGACCCGATGCGTCAACGGTGGCAGGTGGATCGCCGAACAAGCGTTGATGACCTTGGGCCCAAGTCCTGAGCGAGATCCATGGGATCGGCAACAGTAGCGCAGGCCAAATCCGGACCAGCCAGACTTTGACCTTCATCCGCACCAACTACGGTGCCGGCTGGCTGTTCAGGAAGGCCACCGAGGCTGCGCAGCCGTTCAGGGTTTCCGGCCCGAGCTCGACCCGGGCGGTCAGGGGGTAGAGCCGGTCGCTCATGCCGTCCGAGCATTCCGTCGCGATCAGGGTGACCACAAGGGCCGTGCCGTCGGGTGCGGCGGCGGCATAAACGGCCGTGGTGCCCTGGACTGTCGGGCCCGGGTTGGAGGCCCGCACCTCGACCGCATCGACGGCCGTATAGGCCAGGTCCTGCGGCGTGATCTCGACGGCCCAGAAGGGCTCTGTGCCCAGGGCCCGCAGCGGCTGGTTCAGATCGACGTCGCCGAGCATCGTCGGCGCCGGGGCCGGCGGGGCCTCGGGCCCTGTCGGCGCCGGATCGGAACAGGCGACGAGGGTCAGGCCGAGGATGAGGGCCGGGATCGGCAGGCCGGCGCGGAACTGGCGCATGACAGGAAACTCCTTGGGTCGATCAGGCCTCGGGCGGATAGGCGCTGCGGGCGTCGGCGCAGGCCTCTTGCGTCATCGTGCCCGGGATGGCCAGGCTGGCCGTCAGGGCGCGGGTCTCCTCGCCGATGTCGGGGCATTCGGTCGCCGTCAGCGTCAGGGTCAGGGTCTTTCCGTCGCTGAGCGTCACGGCATAGACGGCGGTGTCGCCGGTCACGACCGGAGCGGCCGGGCCGGTGCGCGGGGTCGTGATGTCGCCGCCGAAATCCTCAATGTCCCGATAGGTCAGGACGCCGTCGGCGATGTCGATGGTCCAGAACGGCTCGGTCCCGGCCGCCCGGATCGGCTGCGTCAGGTCTATCGCGCCCAGCTGGCTCGGGGCCACTGCCGGCGCAACGGGCTCGGCCTCGGTCTTCGCCGGCTCGGCGGCGGGCGAACAGGCGGCGAGGATCAGGACGAGGGCGGAGGCTGTGAAGGCGCGCATAGGGTCGGCTCCGGAAGGACGATGGGGCAGAAACGCAGTCCGTAAGCCCGGGGTCAAGTCCGGGCGGCGGGAGCGGCCGGTATCCCCTAATAGACTTCGGGTTCGTCGCGCCCGGGGTCGAGGGAGTTGTCGACCTGGTCGTCCCAGCCCTCGCGGTGCGACTTGAAGGCCAGGGCCATCAGGACCCAGCTCAGCCCGACCGTTCCGGTGACCCCCAACGCCATGGCGATCCAGCCGTGAAGGGGCAGATCCCCGCCGCCGATCGCGATCCAGAACAGGCCCAGCCCCCAGGTCGCCGCGCCCGCGAGGACGAGCGCGATCAGGGCGTAGATGCAGAATTTCAGGAACTGGCCGGGCATGGCCCGCCATAGCAGGTTTCAGGCGGCCGTACTGCTCCGGCGGCGGGCGCGGCGAATCTGTCGCGCGGCCCGGGGACAGGCGAGCGCGAGCCGGTGCAGGGCGGCGATCACCAGCCCGGTGAGCGCCCACGACAGGAGGACGTCAGACAGGAAATGGCCGCCGAAGGCGATCCTGTTTAGCGACAGGGCCGCGGCATAGGTGATGACGGCGGGCAGGGCCCAGCGACGCCAGGGGGCCGGAACCATCAGGACGACCACGGCCACCATCCAGGCGGCGGACGATCCTTCGCCCGAGACGAAGGAACAGTTGGACAGGCAGTTGTCCGAAACCTGCCAGGCGCGGGTGAAGTCGGCGTCGCCGCCGAAGGCCTCGATCTGGATCGGCCGGGCGCGGCCCCACATCGACTTCAGGACGCCGTTGACCAGGAACCCCGAGGCGATGACCAGCCCGATCAGCAGGACGGCGGCGCGACGCCCCCAGCCGGTGAGCCGGCGGGGATTGCGGCGCAGGGCGAGGATGATCTCACCGGAGAGGCCCAGAAGCATCAGTCCGAGCACCCAGGTCGAGGATTTGCGCAGTCCCTTCAGGACGGGATTGTCGGCCAGGATGAAGCCCGCGCCGGGGCTGTAGAACAGGGCGCTGACCGCCATGTCGACGCCGGGCAGAAGGGCGAAATACAGCGACAGGACGACAACCGTCACAAAGGCCACGGTCACGGGCTCGTCGGCGCGGACGCCCGAGGCCAGCGACAACCGCAGCCGAGTCGCGCTCCGCCGCAAGGCGTGGATATTGAACAGACGGCGCGCGCGCCGTCCCCGTTCGCCGATGGCTGTGACGTCCGTCATCGATCCCCCAACCGAGCCGTAGGACGGGGATGACTGAAACGTGCGGCGGGCGCGTTACGGAAACATGGGCTTTCCGCTGCGGTTCGGCGTCAGTCGCGTGTAGAGCCGTCCGTGGCCGCACGGCTTGTCACGATGCGCCTGCGGCTTCACCCGGATCGGACGACAGGCTAGACGGGGCCATGCCTGAACTTCCCGAGGTCGAGACGGTCCGACGCGGCCTGGAGCCGGTCCTGGTCGGGGCGCGGCTGACGAAGGTGCGACAGAATCGGCCGGACCTGCGCTTTCCTTTTCCCGACCGGTTCGTCGAACGGCTGGAGGGGGCCACGGTCGAACGGATCGACCGGCGGGCCAAATATCTGCTCGCGACCCTGTCGACTGGCGAGACCTGGGTGACCCACCTGGGGATGACCGGCCGGTTCACGGTCGACGGCGAACAACTGGGCGAGTTCGAGGAGCCGGCCCCGATCGCCGGCAAGCATGAGCATATGAGTTTCTGCGCCCTGCAGGACGGCCGCGCCACAAGGGTGGGGTTCGCCGACGCCCGCCGGTTCGGCTTCATGGGCCTGATCCCTGCCGATCAGGTCGAGATCCATCCCTGGTTCGCCGCCATGGGGCCGGAGCCGCTCGGCAACGGCTTTTCCGGCGCCCATCTGGCCGAGGCGTTCGACGGCAAGAAGCAGACTATCAAGGTCAGCCTGCTGGACCAGCGGAACGTCGCCGGCCTGGGCAATATCTATGTCTGCGAGGCCCTGTACCGGGCGCGGATCTCGCCCCTGATCGCGGCCGGAAAGGTGTCGAAGGCGCGTCTGGAGACCCTGGCCTCGGTCATCCGCGACGTCCTGAACGACGCCATCGCGGCGGGCGGTTCGACCCTGAAGGATTTCGCCAACGCCGAGGGCGGCCAAGGCTATTTCCAGCACCGCTTCGACGTCTACGGCCGGGAGGGCCAGCCCTGTCTGGCGGACGGCTGCGCCGGTGTCGTCAAACGCGTCGTCCAGGGCGGTCGGTCCACATTCTACTGTCCTTCCTGCCAGAGGCGCTGATGACCCACCGCATCATCCTGTTCCGCGGCATGAATACCGGCGGCGTCCGCGCGCCGGTCGGGGAGCAGCGCGCCATGGCCGAGGCGATGGGGCTGAAGAACCCGCGCACCCTTCTGGCCAGCGGCAATCTGGTGGTCGAAAGCGACCGCGATCCGGCCGGGCTCGAGACCGACATCGAACACGAGATGGAGCGCCGCTTCGGCGTCAAGGTCGCCGCCATGGTCCGCACGTCGGAGCAGTGGGCCGAACTCATCGCCGCCAACCCCTTTTCCGCCGAGGCCGCCGACCAGCCTTCGAAGATGGTCGCCATGGTCATGAAGGACGGGATCAAGGCCGGGGCGCTCGAGGCCTGTCGCGCCCTGGCCGAGGGCGGCGAGGCGGTCGAGGCCGTCGGGGATGTCCTCTATTTCTGGTTCCCCAACGGCCAGGGCGAAAGCGGCATCTTCAAAAAGGCGACGCCGAAGAACCTGGGCATGGGCACCGGGCGGAACTGGAACACAGTGCTCAAGTTGGGCCAGATGGTCGGCGTCTGAAAAATCAGACGAGATGTAAAAAATAATCGACATAATGTCTGCTGTATGTGACACGTCCCTCGCCGCCTGTCGCGGCGGGAGAGCGTCATGTCGTTTCGCGAGAAGCATCTATGGATCAGCATCGTCGCCTCGGTGGCGGTCTGGGGCTGGTATTTCTGGTTCCTGATCCAGCATGTCGCCGCCGAGAAACTGGTCAGTGATCAGTTCACCGGCGATGTCAGCCTGGCCTTCATGGGCAGTCTGGTCGTGGTCGTGCTGGTCGAGGTGGCGCTGACCCTCATCGCCACGGCGACCACGCCGAAGTCCGAGCGGGATGCGCGCGACGAACGCGAGATGCTGGCGTCCCTCAAGGCCAGCCATGTCGCCCTGATGGCGCTGATCGGTCTGATCTTCTGTGTCTCGGCAGGGGCCTGGTTCGCCGGCCTGCTGGACGACAACCTCGTCGGCGGGGCGGCGGTCTTCTCGATCACCGGAGAGATGATGGTGTTGCTGGCCAACGTCCTGCTGGCCTGTCTGGTTCTGGCCGAGATGGTCCGCGCCGGGGTCACATTGATGCTGCTGCGGGCCCTGCGGTGACCAAGGGTCCGCCGCCGATCCGGAACCGCATTCGCGAGCTGCGCTTCCACGCCGGGGAGATGACCCAGGCCGATCTGGCCACGCGCATCGGCATGACGCGCCAGACGATCGTCGCCATGGAACAGGGCAAATACTCGCCCAGCCTCGAGGCCGCCTTCCGCATCGCCGCCGTCTTCGGCGTGGCGATCACCGAGGTGTTCCAGTGGGAGGGGTGAGGCGCTAGACCGGGTCCGAAACACCGGAGACCGCACCATGTCCGACACCTATTCCAACATCCTGATCGAGCGGCACGCCGACGGATACGCCGTGGTCATCCTGAACCGGCCGGAGGCGCTGAACGCCCTGAACTCGGCTCTGTTCAAGGATCTCGCCGACTTCCTGGATGCGGTCGAGCATGACGACAGCGTGCGCTGCCTGGTCCTGACGGGGTCGGGCGACAAGGCCTTCGCGGCCGGCGCCGACATCAAGGAGATGGCGGACCAGTCCTATGCCGACATGTACAGGGGCAATTTCTTCGCCCTCGGGCAGGACCGGATCATGCGGTTCCGCAAGCCGGTCATCGCGGCCGTCAACGGCTTCGCCCTCGGCGGCGGCTGCGAACTGGCCATGCTGTGTGACTTCATCGTCGCCTCGGACAGGGCGAAGTTCGGCCAGCCCGAGATCAACCTCGGCGTCGCCCCCGGCATCGGCGGCTCCCAGCGGCTGACGCGTCTGGTCGGCAAGTCCAAGGCCATGGACATGGTCCTGACCGCCCGGATGATGGACGCGGCCGAGGCCGAGCGCTCCGGCCTGGCCAGCCGCGTCTTCCCGCACGAGACCCTGATGGACGAGGTCCGCAAGATCGCCGCCAAGATCGCGTCCCAGAGCCCGCTGGCGGTCATGGCCAACAAGGAGATGGTCAACGCCGCGCTGGAGACGACCCTGACCCAGGGCGTCCAGTTCGAACGCCGCCTGTTCCACTCCCTGTTCGCCTTCGACGACCAGAAGGAAGGCATGGCCGCCTTCGTCGAGAAGCGTAAGCCGGTGTTCACGGGGCGGTAGGGCCGGGTGAGCGGGGCTCTGGTCCTTGAGGCAAGACCGGGTGGCCCTCAGGCGCCGAGCCCTCCGACTCTTCTCGTTGACCCCTGCGGCCCCTTCCGCTATAGCCGCCCGCTCTTGAAGATTTTCCGCGCCGTGGACGGGTGTCTGCGGCGTTTCCGTTGATAGGTTTGACGATGGCCAACAATCCCGGCGCCAAGAAAGCGATCCGCAAGATCGCCGCGCGCACCGAAGTGAACAAGTCGCGCCGCACGCGCGTTCGCACCTTCCTCCGCAAGTTCCAGGAAGCCGTGACCGGTGGTGACGCCGCCGCCGCCCAGGGCGCCTTTGTCGAGGCCCAGTCCGAGCTGATGCGCGCCGTCACCAAGGGCGTCGTTCACAAGAACACCGGCTCGCGCAAAGTGAGCCGTCTGCACGCCCAGCTGAAGAAGATGTCGGCGGCGTAAAACCCGCTAGGTACGACTACGTACCGAAGAGGTTCTCAGAGGCGCTTCACGCCTCTGTCATATGAAAATCGAACGATTTCAACGGCGAGTAAGCTCAAGCTTACTCGCCGTTTCGCCGTGTGCGGATAAGTGTTCGCAGGGAGAATCGCGCTCGCCGAACAGGCGAAATCGACATTTTCCTAAGCCTGATTTGGCTTTAGCGGAGTCAAACAATTTAACTGCGAATCGCCTCGCGAATCAGCGTTGACCCATGCCGCGTCGGGCGTAAGTTTTGGGCTCTAACGCACTTCCATCCCCACACGGATGAAGACGGAGCGGGGGCGAACCCCTGCGCCGGCGGGAGACGTCTGTCCGCGAGGTCGCCCCCGCTTTCGAAGCTCACGCTTCGGAGGTCAGGAGAACGCGTCCCTGGACCGACCGACCCGGCGTGGACTTCGGAACAGAAGGTTCCGGTGCGGCATGACTTTTTGAAGGCGGGTGTAACGACGATGGGGGGCTTGGCGTTGGCGAACATGACGGACCCGGACCGGATCTGGAACGAGGCCTCGCTGAGGCTCCGGGCCGAAATCGGCGACGGACCGTTCAGCTCCTATATCGCGCCGTCGGCGGTGCGTATGGACGGCGCCGGCCAGCTGATCCTGGTGACCCCGACCGGCTATGCCCGTGACTGGGTGCGCAAGAACGCGCTGCGGCGCCTGAACGAGCTGTGGCTGGGCCTGGACGGCCTGTCGCGTCGTCTGGAGGTCCGTTGCCGCGCCGAGGTGACTTCGGCCCCGCCGGCCTCGTCCGTGGCCCTTCAGGCCCTGTCCGCGGTCCAGGGCGAGACACCGGTGTCGCCGGCGACCCTGGCTCCGACCGTCGGACCCGTGACCGACGGCGCCCGGGCCGTGCGTGCCGCGGGCCTGCAGGAGCGTCTGACCTTCGACAGCTTCGTGGAGGGACAGGGCAACGCCTTCGCCCTGGCGATCGCCCGCCAGACGGCCTCCTGGGCCGACGGCCATTTCAACCCGATCTTCTTCTGCGGCCCCTATGGCTACGGCAAGACCCACCTGCTTAACGCCATCGCCTGGGAGGCGCAGCGCCTGCGTCCCGACGCGAAGGTCGTCTATCTGACCGCCGAGCGGTTCCTCTCGACCTTCGTCAAGGCGATGCAGGACCGTTCGACCGCCGCCTTCAAGGAAAGCCTGCGCTCGGCCGATATGCTGCTGCTGGACGACGTCCAGTTCGTCGGCGGCAAGGCCTCGACCCAGGAGGAACTGCTGTCGACCCTGACGGCCCTGATCGAGGACGGAAAACGCATCGTCCTCTCGGCCGACCGTCCGCCGATGGCCCTGACCGAGGTCGAGCCGCGCCTGCGCAGCCACCTGGCCGCCGGCCTGACCTGCCCGGTGGAACCGGCCGATCGCGCGCTGAAGATCGCCGTGGCCGAGAACCGTCTCGCCGCCTTCGCCCGCATGGGCGTGGTGTCCGGAGAAGCCTCGCGCGAGGTTCTGGAACAGGTCGTCGACCGCACCCCGGGTTCGGTGCGCGAGCTGGAAGGCGCCGTGAACACCCTGGCCGCCGCCGCCGGATCGCGGCTGTCGTCCCTGGGCGTCGAGGAGACCCTGACCCTGCTCGGCTCGGCCCTGCGCGGCGGGCCCGAGCGCCGCATCACCGTGGACGAGATCCAGAAGACGGTGGCCGAGCATTTCAACATGAAGCAGGCGGACCTGCTGTCGGAACGCCGCACCCGCGCCGTGGCCCGCCCGCGCCAGATCGCTATGTGGCTGTGCAAACAGCACACGACCCGATCCTATCCCGACATCGGCCGTCGCTTCGGCGGGCGCGACCACACCACGGTCCTGCACGGCGTGCGCAAGATCGAGGAACTGATGCCCCAGGACGACCAGATCGCCCGCGACGTCGAGGCCCTGACGCGGAAGCTGCGGGGTTAGGCGAGCGGCTTGCGCTGTCGGCGGTCCATGCCGTGCAGATGGCGGTGTCTGCGGTTCACGTCCCGGACAGATTGCCGTTCACAGGCGCCCCGGATCGGCGGTCCGGACATCATCCGGGACCGCCGCCGGTTCGATGATCAGGGCCGCGCAGGGATGTTCAGGCCGCGCGCCACGGCGGGGCGGGCCTCGCACCTCGCGACCCACGCCTGGACGGCCGTCAGCGATGCCCAGTCGACCAGATCGCCGGCCCCGTAGAAGCCCGGTACCGCCCGGGCCCAGCCGATCAGGGCGATGTCGGCGATGGTGAAGTCGTCGCCCATGATGAAGGCGCGGTCCTTCAGACGGTCCTCGAGCACGCCCAGCAGGCGCTTGCTCTCCGTGACGTAGCGGTCGCGCGGACGCTTGTCCTCGTAGTCCTTGCCCGCGAACTTGTGGAAGAAGCCGAGCTGGCCGAGCATCGGGCCGACGGCCCCCATCTGCCAGAAGACCCACTGCAGGGTCTCGTAGCGGGCGGCGGGATCGGTCGGGATCAGCCGGCCGGTCTTGTCTGCCAGATAGACCAGGATGGCGCCGGATTCCCACAGGCCCATCGGCGCCCCGCCCGGGCCGTCCGGATCGAGGATGGCCGGGATCTTGCCGTTCGGATTCAGCGACAGATAGTCGGGCGTCCAGGTCTCGTTCTTCATGATGTCCACCAGGTGGACCTCATAGGGGAGGCCGATCTCCTCCAGCATGATCGAGACCTTCACCCCGTTGGGCGTCGGCAGGGAATAGAGCTGCAGCCGGTCGGGGTGGGCGGCCGGAAACTGGCGCGTGATCGGGAAGGCGGAAAGGTCGGCCATGAGGCACCGTGTCGGTTGCTGATAGCCGGCATGTCGGGAGACGGGCGGGTCACCGCAAGGGGCCACGGCCACGCTTCACGCGGCTGTGTACGCCGTCAGACATTGTCAGGTTGTCGCCCGGCGGGAAGCGGGGCTTTATCCGTGCCTCACAAACGAGGAGGCGCCCGATGGCCCACAAGTTCGAAGTCTACAAGGACAAGGCCGGCGAGTTCCGCGTCCGGTTCAAATACAACTCGGAAATCATCTTCTCGACCGAGGGCTACTCGGACAAGTCGGGCGCCAAGCGCGCGATCGAGTCGATCAAGAAATACGTCGGCGACGCCGAAACCGTCGAGATCGAATAGTCAGTCGGGCTCACGCTCGCCGACCTCCTCCGGGCGGACGGCGAGCAGCCAGCCGTCGGACAGGTGCAGGTCCGGCACGGCCGCCCGGGTGAAGGGCAGGTACCAGGTCTGTCCACCCGCGACCGGAGCGATCTCCAGAATGTCGTCGGCGCCGAAATTCTGCACCGCCTTGACGGTGCCAAGCACCACGCCCTGCGGATCCCTGGCCTCGACGCCGATCAGGTCGGCCAGGTAGAATTCGTCCTCTTCGGGCGCCGGGAAGGCGTCGCGCGGGACATAGAGTTTCAGATTGCGAAGGGCGTCGGCCTCTTCCTTGGTGGCGATCTCCTTCGCCCGCCCGACGACGCCGTCCTTCGTCGCCCGCGTCTGGGTCAGGGTCAGGCCGTGGGAGCCGTCGCCGCGCAGCAGCGGCCCGTAGGCGGTCAGGGCCAGCGGGTCGGCTGTATAGGCCGTGATCCGGACCTCGCCCTTGACCCCGAACCCGCCGGCGACGTGGCCGACGAGGATGAGTTTCTGGTCAGTCGGCATCGGCGCGTCTCCGTTCATCCTCACACCAGATAGCAGAAGGGCAGCGTTCGAACCGAACGCCGCCCTCCGCCATCCAGACCCCGACGTGCGTCGGGGCGAGACCCTTAGGCCTCGGTCTTTTCTTCTTCGGCGGCGCCTTCGGCCGGAGCCTCTTCGACGCTGACCTCGGCGGAGCCTTCGCTGTCGGCGGCCGGGGCCTCTTCAGCCGGGGCTTCTTCGACGGCCGGGGCGTTCCTGGCGGCTTCCGCAGCAGCGGCGGCCTCTTCCTTGGCCCGGACAGCGGCTTCAGCGGCTTCGATCTTCGCAGCGGCTTCAGCCTCGGCGCGGTCGGCTTCGCGCTGGGCGCGCTCGGCCGAACGTTCCTGGGCCTTCTTGCCCGGAGCGCCCTTGTTCGGGTTGTTCGACTGGGTCCACTTGACCTTGCCGACCAGGGCTTCGTCGGTGCTCTGCGAGATGAAGCGCGCGACGCGGTCGGTCGGCTGGGCGCCCTTGGCGAGCCATTCCGAGACGCGGTCGGCCTTCAGGGTGACGCGCGGCTTGTCGCCGTCCTTGGCCAGCATCGGGTTGTAGGTGCCGACGCGCTCGATGAACTTGCCGTCGCGGGGAGCGTGGGAGTCGGCAACGACGATGTAGTAGTAGGGGCGCTTCTTGGCACCGCCGCGGGCCAGACGAATCTTCAGCATTTCGGGTCTCTTTCTACGGGATCAGTTTTTCTTGGTGGGTAGACCGGGAAGGCCCGGAAGGCCTCCCGGGAGTTGTCCGCCACCCAGTCCGGCGAGCCGGTCCTGAATGGCTTTCATTTCGTCGGCCGAGGGATCAGGCATCTTGCCGCCTCCCATGGCCTTCAAACGGTTGAGGTCGGGGCCGCCCATGCCGCCCATTCCCGGAGCGCCGCCGCCGCCGAGACCGCCCAGCATGGCGGCCATCTGCTGCATCTTGCGCGGGCCGCCCTTGGACATGGACTTGACCATGTCGGCCATCTGGCGGTGCTGTTTGAGCAGGCGGTTGATGTCCTGGACCTCGACGCCCGCACCCGCGGCGATCCGCTTGCGGCGCGAGGCGTTGAGCAGGTCGGGCTTCTTGCGCTCGGCCCTGGTCATCGAGGAGATGATGGCTTCCTGGCGCAGGATCATGCGGTCGTCGACGCCGCTCTCCGCCATCTGGTTCTTCATCTTGGCCACGCCGGGCAGCATGCCCATGATGCCCTGAAGACCGCCCATCCGCTTCATCTGCTGCAGCTGGGCGGCGAGGTCGTTGAGATCGAACTGGCCCTTGGCCAGCTTCCGGGCCATGGCCTCGGCCTTGGACTGGTCGAGTTCCTGCGACGCCTTCTCGACGAGGGCGACGATGTCCCCCTGGCCCAGGATGCGGCCGGCGACGCGACGGGCGTCGAACACCTCCAGCGCGTCGACCTTCTCGCCGGCGCCCATGTATTTGATCGGCAGGCCGGTGACGGCCCGCATCGACAGCATGGCGCCGCCCCGACCGTCGCCGTCGGCGCGGGTCAGGATCAGGCCGGTCAGGGGCAGGCGTTCGTGGAAGGCTTTTGCGGTGCGGACGGCGTCCTGGCCGGTCAGGCTGTCGGCGACCAGCAGGGTCTCGACAGGCTTCGAAATGTCGGCGACCTCGGCGACCTCGGCCATCAGACCTTCGTCGAGGGTGATGCGGCCGGCGGTGTCGAGGATCAGGACGTCGAAGCCCTGAAGCTTGGCTGACGTCAGGGCCCGGCGGGTGATCTGGACCGCGCTCTCGCCCGCCACGATCGGCAGGGTCACGACCTCGATCTGTTTGCCCAGCTGGGCGAGCTGTTCCATGGCGGCCGGACGACGTGTGTCCAGCGAGGCCATCATGACCTTCTTGCGATCGAACTTCGTCAGGCGCAGCGCCAGCTTGGCCGAGGAGGTCGTCTTGCCCGAGCCCTGCAGGCCGGCCATCAGGATCACGGCGGGCGGCGCAGCGTTCAGGTTGAGCGGGGTCGGTTCCTCGCCGCCCAGCATCTCGACCAGGCCGTCATAGACGATCTTGACCACCTGATCGGCCGGTTTGACCGAACGGATGACCTCTTCGCCGGTGGCCTTCTCGGTGGCGAAGGCGATGAAGTCCTTGACGACCGGCAGGGCGACGTCGGCCTCCAGCAGGGCCACGCGCACTTCGCGCATCGCCTCGGAGACGTCTTTTTCGGACAGGGCGCCGCGGCCGGTGATCCGGTCGAAAACGCCTGTCAGCCGCTCGTTCAGAGCCTCGAACATTCACTACCTCATTGGACGCCTGAACCATGCTCCATAGCGAAACGACCTCTGGCGACGATCACGTCGGCAGAGGGTTCTCGCCTGCCTCGTCCGGTCGAAACCGGGGACGTGCAGGTGGAGACGCAGGTTCAATTGCGTCGGAAGGCGCGGCTTATGGGGGAAAACAGGCGATTTGTCGAATCCCGGAGAACGACATTTCCGAAGGCTGCCGCCGAAACAGCATCGCACATCCGGTTTCAGCGTTGCTCTTTGCAAGGACCGATCGGCAAACCGCTGATACGGTCGCGCTTCCAGCCTCCCCGCTGAACGAGATCGACATGCCTGTTTCCGCCGAACCCGCCGCCGACGATCGCCTGCGCGAGGAGGTCCGGTTGCTCGGCGGCCTGCTGGGCGAGGTGATCCGCGATGAGGGCGGACAGGATCTCTACGACCGGATCGAGGCGGTGCGGGTGGCCTCCGTCGCCTATCATCGACACCCGGGGGCCAAGGGCTCGGCCGAACTGGAGCGGCTGCTGAACGAACTGTCGCTGGATGACGCTGTCGGACTCGCGCACGGGTTCGCGGTTTTCTCCCTGCTGGCCAATGTCGCAGAGGACCGCGCAGGAAAGCGAAGGGCGCGCAGCCAGACCGCCGAGGGTGCCCGGCCCGACACGCCGGAGGGGGCGCTGGCCCGGTTGGCGGCGGCGGGCCGGACGGTCGCGGAAGCGCGAGATCTGCTTTCCGAGGCCCTGATCTCGCCCGTCCTGACGGCCCACCCGTCGGAGGTGCGCCGCAAGAGCGTCATCGACCGGATCGCGACCGTGTCGGACCTGCTCGACGCCTGCGACCGCGACGACGTCGCCTGCGCGCCCGAAGTGATGATCAACGGTCTGCGCCGTCAGACCGTGATCCTGTGGGCGACCCGGCTGGTCCGGACGACAGGGCTGGTGGTGCAGGACGAGATCGACACGGTCGTTTCGTTCCTCGAGCGGGTCTTCCTCAAGGTCGCGCCGGAACAGCTGATCGACTGGCGTCGCCGCCTGGACGCGCCGGAGCTCAAGCCCTTCGTCCGCATCGGCGCCTGGGTCGGCGGCGACCGGGACGGCAACCCCAATGTCGACGCCCATGCGCTGAGAGCCGCCTTCGCCACCCCGGCCAAGGCCGTGATGCGGCACTATCTGGAAGCGACCAACGCCCTGGGCGCGGAGCTCAGCCTGTCGGGATCTCTGGCGGAAATCAGTCCGGCGCTGAAGGCCCTGGCCGAAGGGTCGGGAGACCTGTCGCCGCACCGGGCCGACGAACCCTATCGCAGGGCTCTGAGCCAGATCTACGCCCGTCTGTCGGCGACCCACCCGATCCTGACGGGCCAGACCGCGCCGCGTCCGGCGCCGTTCGAGGCCCCGCCCTATGCGGGGCCGGGCGAGTTCCGGGCCGATCTGGCCGTGCTGCAGGACAGTCTGGTGGCCAGCCACGGGGCGGTGTTCGCCGACGACGGCCTGTCGCGCCTGATCGCCACGGTCGATGTGTTCGGCTTCCACATGGCCACGCTCGATCTGCGCCAGAACTCCGACGTCCATGCGCGGGTCGTGGGCGACCTGCTGAAGGTGGCGGGGGTCTGTTCCGACTATGCGGCGCTGGACGAGGAGGGGCGGCTGGCCCTGCTGGCGGCAGAGCTGGCGGCGCCCCGCCTGCTGTTCAGCCCCTATGCGACCTATGCCCCGGAGACCCTGAAGGAACGGGCCATCCTCCAGGCCGCAGCCGAGGCCCTGTCGAGGTTCGGGCCGGATGCGATCCGCACCCATATCGTGTCCAAGACCGACGCGGCCTCCGACATGCTGGAGGTCTATCTTCTGCTCAAGGAGGTCGGCCTCTACCGGCCCGATGCACCGGGCGAGTGCCCGATCCAGGCCGCGCCCCTGTTCGAGACCATCGACGACCTGCGCGCCGCAAAGCCGACTCTGGAGCGCCTCTTCAGAGAGCCGTCCGCCCTCGCCGTCGCCCGGGCGCGCGGGGTGCAGGAGGTGATGATCGGCTATTCCGACTCGAACAAGGACGGCTCCTACCTGACCTCGACCTGGGAGCTGCACGAGGCGTCCAGGGCCCTGCTCAGCGTCACCCAGGCAGCGGGACTGCGGCTGCAGCTGTTCCATGGCCGGGGCGGCGCCGTGGGGCGCGGCGGGGGCTCGAGCTTCGCCGGCGTCCTGTCACAGCCGACGGGCACGGTGGCCGGGCGGATCCGCATCACCGAACAGGGCGAGGTCATCGCCAACAAATACGGCGAGCCCGATGTGGCGCGCCGGAACCTGGACGCCCTCACCGCCGGGACCCTGATCGCCTCCCTGGCTCCGCCTCCGGACGAGGCGATGACGGCCAGGCACGGCAAGACCGCCTCGGCCCTGTCGGCCGCCTCGATGGCCGCCTACCGGGCTCTGGTCTACGAGACGTCCGGCTTTGTCGACTATTTCCGCGCCGCCACACCGATCAACGAAATCGCCGAGCTGAAGATCGGCTCGCGGCCCACGTCGCGCACGGCCTCAACCGCGATCGAGGATCTGCGCGCCATTCCCTGGGTGCTCAGCTGGTCCCAGAGCCGGGTGATGTTGCCGGGCTGGTTCGGCTTCGGCTCCGCCGTCCAGGGCCAGGACATGGCCGAGTTACAGGCCATGGCGAAGGAGTGGCCCTTCTTCCGGACCCTGGTCCAGAACATGGAGATGATCATGGCCAAGTCGGACATGACCATCGCCCGTCGCTACGCCTCGCTCGTTCCGGACCAGACGCTGGCGGCGGCCATCTTCGGCGTCCTGCAGGCCGAATGGGACCGGACGCGCGACGCGGTCCTCGGGATCAACGGTCAGACGGAACTGCTGGGCGGCCAGCCGGAACTGAACAGGCTGATCCGGCTGCGCATGCCCTATGTCGAGCCGCTGAACCATGTGCAGATCGAGCTCATCCGCCGGCGACGGGCGGGTGACGACGATCCGCTGGTGCGCGAAGGCATTCTGCTGGCGATCAACGGCGTGGCGGCTGGATTGCGGAACAGCGGCTAGGCTCGCGAAATGAACGTGCTGTCCGTGGGCGGAATGAACACGATTTAACGCTCAAGGCGGGATTGTCGGAAAGGATTCATCGCAGCGTCACCATGCAAGGTCAGCCCTGTCACCGAAGGACGTCATAGGGGCCGCGTCGTCTCCCCGCGACGTTCAGCAGGATACCGTCATGCACCGGTTCGCCATCGCCGCCCTCTCGGCCGCTCTTCTTGTCTCCGCCGGCGCCGCATCGGCGCAGGACTACCGCATTCCGTTCGGCGACCTTGATCTCGGTTCGCTTGAAGGCGCCGCCGCCTTCGACGCCCGGGTCAACGACGCCGCCGGCCGCGCCTGCCGCCTCGGCGCGCCGCTGCTGGACGCCCGGTGCCGGACCCGGTTCCGCGCGGAAGCCATGCGCCAGCTGCCGGCCGCCCGTCGGGACGACTACGCTCGTGCGCGCGGCGGTCGTATCCTGGCCATGGTCCCGATCGTCTACGGCTGAGCCGACTCCCGGGACGGCGACGTCGTCCCGGGAACCGCCGCGCTTCATGGCGGCGATTTCATCATCTGTCGCTTTTCGGCCCCGGGTTTCTCACGGCGGAGAAACAATCGGCCCGCACTGGAACGGGGTCGCCGCAACGAGCGACGAATCTGAGGAGTTCAAACGATGATCCGTATCGCCGCCGTTACGGCCGCCATGGCTGTCGCTGTCCTTTCTGCCGGGGCCGCATCGGCCTCTGACTACCGTGTCGGCTTCGGCGACCTCGACCTTGCGACCAGCGAGGGAGCTGCCCGGTTCGACCGTCGGGTCGGCCGCGCCGCCCGCGCCGCGTGCCAGACCGGCTCACCGCTGCTCGAGGTCAGGTGCCGGGCCCGGTTCCGTTCCGAGGCGATGCGTCTCCTGCCGGACGGCCGGCGGGAGGATTATGCCCGCGCCCGCGGCGACCGGATCGTCGTGCGGACCCCGACCGACCAGGGCTGAACCGGCCCCAGTCGGCGACGGGCAGGCAAAACGCCGATCGTTTAGGGCTTTGAAGCCAATTGGTGCGAGGCTGGCCGCCTAACATGGCAGTCCGCATGATCGAGCACACCCCCGAGACCGCGTCTGAGTCCATTGCCCTGACGGCGCTGGAAAGCTCCGGTGCGGGCTGGTGGCGGGTGCTGGACAACGAGACGGCCTGGTGGTCGCCGAGGATGTTCGACCTGTTCGGCCTGCCCCGCGACAGCGGCGTGCCGACCATCGGGGATCTGTACCGGCTCTACCATCCGGATGACGCGGACATGGTGGCGCGCGCCTTCATGACGCTGTTCCGGTCAGACGAGCCTGTCACGCTGCGCTACCGAACGGTGCACCCTTCGGGCGAGGTCCGGCAGCACATGACCTGGGGCCGTCGCCAACCCGTCGACGCCGACGGGAATCGCTGGCTGGCCGGCATGGTCATGGATGTGACCGAACATGTCGATGACGCCCGGCTGATCGAGGACCAGCGCGCCTTCCGGTTCGTCGCTGATCACACCTCGGACATGGTCGTGCGTCATCGTATGGGCGTTGGTCTGACCTACGTCTCGCCGGCATCCCGTACGGTGTTCGGCTATTCGCCGACCGAGATGTTGGGCAAGGACCCGGCCGATCTGGCGGTGCCTGAGGACGTGGTCCGCATCCGCGGCCTGCTGGCCGAACGGATCGCCCGGGGCGAGACCGTCTCGGCGGAAGGCTATGAGTACCGGGGTATCCACAAGGATGGACATCAGGTCTGGCTGGAAGCCAATCCGCGTCTGGTGATCAACGGCGCCGGCGAAATGACCGAGATCGTCGATGTCGTCCGCGATATCTCGGCGCGCAAACAGGCAGAGGCCGAACTCCATGCCGCCCGTATCGAGGCCGAGGCGGCGTCTCGGGCCAAGAGCGAATTCCTGGCCAATATGAGCCATGAGTTGCGCACGCCCCTGACCAGTATTCTCGGCTTCTCCCGCCTGATCGGCGCGGGCGGCGGTCTGTCGGAGGGCGACAGGGGCTACCTCGATCTGATCCGCAGCGCGGGCGAGACCCTTCTGACGGTGGTCAACGACATTCTCGACTTCTCCAAGCTGGAGGCCGGCGCCCTGACGCTGGATCCCGAGCCCTTCTCGATCGCGGCCCTCGGGGATGGGGCGACAGCCCTTTTGCGCGACCAGGCGGACGGCAAGGGGCTGACCCTGACCTGCGAGGTCGCTGACGACGTGCGCCTGACCGGCGATGTGACGCGCCTGCGCCAGGTGCTGCTCAACCTGCTCAGCAATGCGGTGAAGTTCACGGACGCCGGGTCGGTCCGGCTGGCTCTGTCGACAGAAGACGGCGTCGATGGATCGCCCGTACTGGTCGCCAGCGTCACCGATACCGGCTGCGGCCTGGACCCGGCCCATATCGACCAGATGTTCGACCGCTTCACCCAGGCGGACGGTTCGGTGTCGCGCAAGTTCGGGGGCACAGGTCTTGGCCTCGCCATCTCGCGCCGGCTCATGGACATCATGGGCGGCGAGATCGGGGCGTCCAGCGACGGCGCGACGGGTTCGACCTTCTGGTTCCGTGTGCCGCTGTCCCTGGCCGCCGACGAGGCGGCGCAGGTTTCCGAGGCCCCGGGCGGCGGGCTGGACCGTCCGTTGCGTGTTCTGCTGGCCGAAGACAATGCAGCCAACCGGACCCTCGTCGCGGCCCTGCTCGGCGCGATGGATGTCGCCCTCGACATGGTCGAGAACGGTGAGGAGGCCGTCCGGGCGGTTGCGGCCACCGCCTACGATCTGGTCCTGATGGACATGCAGATGCCGGTGATGGACGGACCGGCGGCGACCCGCGCCATCCGCGCACTGGGCGATCAAACGCCGATCGTGGCCCTGACCGCCAACGTCCTGCCCGAACAGATCGACCAGTGCCGTGCGGCCGGGATGCAGGGCCATGTCGCCAAGCCCATCGACCCGCTGGCCCTGATGGCGGCCCTGTCTGAACACGCCCGCCCCGCGCACGAAAAAGCCGCCGCAGCCTGAGCTGCGACGGCTGATTGTCGGCTACGAGACCGGGAAGCCCCGGACCCGGAGCAGGGCGGCGACGTCGGGGGCGCGTCCCCGGAAGGCCCGGTAGGCGTCGCCCCGGTCGGTGGTGTTGCCCGGGGCCAGGATGATCGACTTGAACCGGCCGCCGATGTCCGGATCGAACACGTCGCCCGACTGTTCGAAATAGGCCCAGGTGTCGGCGTCCATCACTTCCGACCACAGGTAGCTGTAGTATCCGGCCGAGTAGGCGTCGGACGTGAAGAGGTGATTGAACTGCGGCAGGCGGTGCCGCATCACGATCTCATGCGGCATGCCGAGACGGTCCAGAGAGGCCTTCTCGAAGGCGTCGATATCGGTCGGCGGCGTGGCCTGGGTGTGCAGGTCCATATCGACCATGGCCGATGACAGATAGCTGACCGTCGCATACCCCTGGTTGAAGGTGGCCGAGGCCTCGACCTTGTCGACCAGCGCCTGGGGCATGGGCTCTCCGGTCTCATAGTGTTTCATGAACCGGTCGAGGATCGGCCGGCTCAGCACCCAGTGCTCGTGCACCTGGGACGGATATTCCACAAAGTCGCGCGGGGTGTTGCCGAAGCTCGGATAGGTCACGACCGACGAGAAATAGTGCAGGGCGTGGCCGAACTCGTGGAACAGCGTCTGGGCGTCATCCAGCGAGATCAGCAGAGGCTCGCCCGGTCCCGGCTTGACGAAGTTATTGTTGTTCGAGGCCAGGATCGGCTTCGACCCGTCGAGCGTCGAGAACGACCGGTAGGTGGTCATCCAGGCGCCGGAACGCTTGCCTGCGCGGGCGAAGTCGTCGGCGTAGTAGAGGCCGATCAGGCGGCCCGAGGCCTTGTCGGTGACCTCGTACAGAGTGACGTCGTCCTGGAAGACCGGGGCGGTCGACTGCGGCTTCTGGGTGAAGACGAAGCCGTAGAGGCGTTCGGCCATGTAGAAGGAGGCGTTCCGCACCGCCCCGAGTTCGAAATAGGGCTTCAGCTGGTTCTGATCGAGATCGTACTTCTGCTTGCGGACCTTCTCGGCGAAATAGAGGTAGTCCCACGGTTCGATGTCGAAGCCGGCGATGGCCTTCATGTCCGCGACCTCTTCGGCGACGCGCGCCTTGGCCGGTTCCCACACGCGGTTCATCAACGACTGGGCGGCGGCCGGGGTCCTGGCCATGGTGTCCTGCATCCGCCATTCGGCGTGGCTGCCGTAACCCAGCAGGGTGGCGCGCTGCTTCCTGAGGCGAACGATCTCGGCGATGGTCGCATTGGTGTCATTGCGGTCGCCGTTGTCGCCGCGGTTGACGAACTTCCTCCAGACCTGTTCGCGCAAGGCGCGGTCGTCGGCGAAGGTCAGGAAGGGATCCACGCTGGAGCGGGTGTTGACGATCACCCAGCCCTGGAGGTTCCGTGACTGGGCGGCAGCGCGGGCGGCGGCCTTGTTCGAGTCGGGCAGTCCGGCGACCCCGGCTTCGTTCGGGATGACTGTCCAGGTGTTCTCGTCGGCCACGACCTTCTGGCCGAAGGCGGTGAAGGCGTTGGACAGGGCGGTGTTGATCCGGCCCAGCTCGGCCTTGCCGGCTGCGTCCAGATTGGCGCCCGAGCGGATGAAGGCGTCGCGGCTGCGTTCGGCGAGGCGCTTCTGCTGGGCGTTGAGACCGTCCCGATCGGCATTGTCGGCGACCGTCTTGATCCGCTGGAACAGGGCGGCGTTGAAGGTGATCTCGTCGCCGGCGGCGGACAGCAGGGGCGAGACCTCAGTGTCCATCGCGTCATAGGCCTCGCCGCCGATATTGGACGTGGCGACGCCGTACAGGTTCACGGCGCGATCGAGAGGCTGGCCGGCCAGCTCCATCGCCACGATCGTGTTGGCGAAGGTCGGCGCTTCCGGATTGCCGGCGATGGCGTTGATGTCGGCACGGTTCAGCTCGATGCCTTCGATAATCGCGGCCTTGAGCTTCTCGGCGGTCATCCTGTTCCAGGGCGGCACGCCTTCGTAGGGGCCGGTCCAGGGCTGCAGCAGCTCGGCGCGCGGCGTCTGGGCAGGCAGGACAGCGCGGGCGATGCGCGCCTCCCCGGCAACCGAGGCGGGGTCCGGAGCGGTGAAACCGGCGGAGCCGGTGCCCGCTGTGGCGCATCCCGAGAGGGCCATCAGGCTCGCGCCGCCGATAAGGACCTGGCGTCTGTGCATGGGGAAATCCTGTTCATCTGACTCTTGCTGTGCGGCACCCTAGGCCTCTGTCGCCTGACCGTCACCTGAACAGCAGGTAATCCCGTTGGACGAGGACGCAAGGCGACGCTAAAGCGCAGGCATGGCGATAGGCGTATTCGATAGCGGCGTGGGCGGGCTGACGGTCCATCGTGAACTGACCCGACGGTTCCCGACGCGGGACTTCATCTACCTCGCCGATCAGGCCAATGCGCCGATAGGGTCGAAGACGGGTGAGGAGATCGTCGACATCACCCGCAGCGGCTGCGAGCGGCTGTTCCAGGCGGGGGCCAGCGTCATCGTCCTGGCCTGCAACACAGCGTCGGCCGTCGCCCTGCGCCGGCTGCAGCAGACCTGGGTGCCCGAGGCCTCGAAACGGCACGGGCGGCGGGTCAATGTGCTGGGCATCATCGTCCCGACCATCGAGGCGGCCACGGGCCTGCCCTGGACCTATGAGGCCGAACGCCGTGGCGACAAGGTCGAGGCCATCGACATCACCGGCGTCTTCTGCACCGCCGCCACGGCGATCAGCCGCGTCTACGAGATCGAGATCGACAAGCGGCGCGAGGACCTGGCCGTCTTCTCCGAGCCCTGCCCCGGTCTGGCCGGCCTGATCGAACTGGGCGCCCCGACCGAGGAGCTGACAGTGGTGATCGGCGACCATGTCGACGCCCTGCGCCGCCGCATCGGCCGTTATCCGGACAAGGCGATCCTCGGCTGCACCCACTACGAGATCGTGGCCGACATCTTCGCCAGCCACCTGCCGCCGGGCACGCCCCTGATCCACCAGCCCACGGCCGTGGCCGATGCCCTCGAGCGGTATTTCCAGCGCCACCCGGAATATGGCCTGGGAGACAGCGGCCGCCGCGCCTTCCTGACAACCGGCAAGACGGGTCCGCAGTCGGACAGGGTCAGCCAGTTCTGGGGCTCGCCCCTGAGCTTCGACGCGGCCTGACTTGACGGATCGGCGCTCCGGGAGCCCGATGCGGGCGGGAGGACCGGCCATGATCCGAAACGCCAAAATCGCCATGGGCGTGCTGCTATGCGTCGCCTTCGTGATGCTGGTCGTCCTGATGGCGACCGCGACCGCCCGGGCCGAGGTCATCTCGCGATCCGCCGACGGGTTCATCCTGCGGTTCGCCGTACCGCTGGAGACGACGGCTGAGGATGTCGCCACCTCGATCGCCGCAGTCCCCGCATGGTGGGACCCGGCCCACACCTACACCGGCGACGCCTCCAACCTGTCCCTGGCCTTCGAGCCGGGCGGATGCTGGTGCGAGACGATGGCCGACGGCGCCGAGTTCCGTCACGCGGAGATCGTTTCGATCACGCCCGACAAGGTGGTGATGAACGCGCCGCTCGGGCCACTGAACGGCAAGGCGACCCGGGCAGAACTGACCTTCTCGTCCACGCCCGAGAACAGGGGCCGCGTGGTGACGATGGAGTTTGTCGTCGAAGGGCCCGGCCTCGGCGCCTTCGCCGACCCCGTCCACGGCGTGATGAACGGAGCGTTCGACCGCTACGTTCATCACATCGAATACGGCGAAGCGCCTCAGCCCTGAAGCGCGGTCTCGGAGGCCGCGATGCGGCTGGCGGCGTGGACTACGGATGCGATGCGCAGGGCCGTCTGGACCTGGGCGGCCGGCACGCCGTGCTTGCGCAGTTCGCTCTCGTGGGCGTCCATGCAGGCGCCGCAACCGTTGATGGCCGAGACGGCCGTCGACCAGAGCTCGAAGTCCATCTTGTCGACACCCGGATTGGCCAGGATGTTCATCCTCAGGCGTGCCGGGAGGGTCGTGTATTCCTGGTTCTTCATCAGGTGCAGCGACCGGTAGTAGATGTTGTTCATGCCCATGATGGCGGCCGCGGATTTGGCGGCGGTCATGGCCTCGGGCGACAGCTTTTCGGCCGCGGCGGCCTCGATGGCCTTCACGACCGGGGCGACGCCCACGGCATGGGCGGAGGCCAGGAAACAGCCCCACTTCTGCTGGTCTGTGAGCACGGTCTCGGAGGCGAGGGAGCCGAGGTTCAGCGAGATGTCCTTGGCGTAGGCCGGCATCAGATCGCGGAGGGTGTCGATGGACATCTTTGTTCCTTGGTGGGCTATCGCTCGCGACGCGGTCGCTCCGCTACTTCAGCCCGTATGGTGCACAAGCCGACCGTGCCTCGTGCTCAAGCAGCGAGGCGCCGCGCGTCGAGCGGTAGCACCCAAAAAAATGAGGCGAACGGCGACGGCATCACTGCCGCCGCCGTCACATACGGCCTTAGGCCGCGAGCGTCTCGCCGCCGACGGGGCGGTTACAGGCGCACAGTTCGTCGGTCTGCAGGGCGTCGACGACACGCAGGGTATCGGCCGGGGCGCGACCCACGTTCAGGTTGGTGACATAGACGTGCTGGACGACGTTGTGCGGGTCGACGACGAAGGTGGCGCGCAGGGCGACGCCCTCTTCCTCGTTCAGGATGCCCAGCTGCCGGGCGAACTTGCCGCCGTTGTCGGCGAACTGCCAGATCGGCAGCTTCGACAGGTCGGCGTGGTCGCGGCGCCAGGCCAGCTTCACGAACTCGTTGTCGGTCGAGCCGCCGAGGACGACGGTGTCGCGGTCTTCGAAATCGCGCGCCAGCGAGGCGAACTCGGCGATCTCGGTCGGGCAGACGAAGGTGAAGTCCTTCGGATAGAAGAAGATGACCTTCCACTTGCCTTCGAACGACTCGTTGGTGACGGGCTCGAAGGCCGACACGCCGTTTTCTTCGTGGGAGTTGAAGCCCGGCTTCACACCGATGACTTTGAATTCAGGCAGTTTTTCGCCAACGCCGAGCATGGGGTATCCCTTCCGGAGGAAACAAGAATGTCTATGGGGCGGTCGCCGGGGAGGGCCTGCCGCAGCTGCGAAATGGCTGTTGCGCCGCACAAAGTCAACCGATAGAACCTCTTATGACCATAGATAACATCTATGCATTCGAGAGAGGCCGCCTATGCTCCCGACCCTTCGCCAGCTGCAGTATCTGAAGCTGTTGTCCGAGCACGGCTCGTTCAGCCGCGCCGCCGAGGCGGCGCATGTCAGCCAGCCCGCCCTGTCGTCGGGCGTGCAGGAACTGGAGCGGGTTCTGGGCGCGCCGGTGGTCGAAAGAACGCGGGGGAACGTCCAGTTGACGGCTGTCGGGGCCGAGGCCTGTCGTCGGGCCGAGGACGTGCTGGCGCGAACGGAGGACCTCGTCGAGGCAGCGAGGAATGCAGGCCGTCCGCTGTCCGGGCGACTGCGGCTGGGCGTCATTCCGACGGTGGCCCCCTTCCTGTTGCCCGCGACCCTGCCGGGACTGAAGCAGGCCTATCCGGCGTTGCGACTGTTCATCCGCGAGGACCTGACGCCGCGCCTGATCGCCGGGCTGAAGGCGGGGCAGCTGGACTGTGCCGTGATCGCCCTGCCGTATGAGGCCGCCGGCATCGAACACGCGCGCATCGGCGATGACGAGATCCTCGCCGTCGCCCCGGTCGGCCATGCCCTGGCCGCGCCCGGCGACATCCAGCCGGGCGCGTTGAAGGCCGGGGATCTGATCCTGCTGGAGGACGGCCACTGCCTGCGCGACCAGGCTCTCGCCGGGATCGACATGGAGGCCCCGCGCGGCGAGGACGTGTTCGCGGCGACATCCCTGCACACCCTGGTGCAGATGGTCTCGTCCGGGCTCGGCGTGTCCTTCCTGCCGGCCATGGCCGTGCGGGCCGGTCTCGCCGACGACAAGGGCGTGGTCATCCGCCATTTCGCCGCCGAGGCCCCGCGCCGGGAGATCGTCGTGGCCTGGCGCTCGGGGTCGAGCCGGGCGGCGGAAGCCCGCCTTCTCGCCGAGGCCATGAGATTGGACTGAGCATTGCAGAAAAGAAACTAGGCCGTTCGGCGACGGGGCGGCATCAGGTGGCAAGACACTGTTTCTGGAACCCGCCATGAAGACCCTCGCTCTCCCGCCGCTTCTCGCCGTCCTCGCCTGTGCGGCCTGCGCTCCCGTCGTGCAGGGCGGGCCGCCCCTTGCCCTGCCGTCAGGCCTCACCGAGACCGCGTCCATCGGCACGGTCTACGTCTCGACCGGATGGGTGAACGCAGACGAGGAATTCGCCTCGACCTTCGCCGAGGAGGTGGATCAGGAGATGCAGTCCTGCGCCTATGGAACCTATCCTCTCGACCTCCGCATCCATGTTGAGGAGGTTCACCGCGCCGGTCGTCTCCAGACGGCTCTGACCGGCGAAGGCGAACACGGGATTCGGGCGGTCGCCGAACTGGTCGACCCCCGCAGGGACAACCAGATCATGGGCCGCTATCCGCTGGTCGTTCGTGCCGACGCCGGAGGCCGACTCGCCGGGCTGCTCGGTGACCGTCAGATGATCGCGTCCGAGGCCTTCGGGCGCGCCCTGTGCGACGCCGCCTTCTCGCGCAATCCTCGCCGTTCCGGCCCGCACAACGCTACGGCGGGATAGGCGGACAAACGAAAGGGCCGGCGGATCGCTCCGCCGGCCCCTGTTCTTTCCGTGGCGCGCCGTACGGCACGCAACGGCTCACGGCGTGAGGCCGGGCCTCAGCCCGCGGCCAGGTTCCGCAGCACGTAGGGCATGACGCCCCCGGCCTTGAAGTAGTCGAGCTCGGTCTGGTTATCGATGCGGCAGCGGACCGGGAAGCGGGCCATCTTGCCGTCCGACGGGCGGAACAGCTCGACCCACAGGTCCTGACGCGGACGCAGCTTGCCGACGTTGACGTCGGACAGGCCGCGGATGGTGACGATCTCCTCGCCGGTCAGACCCAGCTTGGACCAGCCGTCCGCCTTGAACTGCAGCGGCACGACGCCCATTCCGACCAGGTTCGAACGGTGGATCCGCTCGTAGCTCTCGGCGATGACGGCGCGGACGCCCAGCAGGCGGGTGCCCTTGGCCGCCCAGTCGCGCGATGAGCCGGTGCCGTACTCCTTGCCGGCGAAGACGACCAGCGGACGCCCTTCCGACTGGTAGCGCATGGCGGCGTCATAGATCGACATCGTGTCTTGCGAGGGGAAGTGTTTGGTCACCCCGCCCTCGATGTCCGGCGTGATCTTGTTGCGGATGCGGATGTTGGCGAAGGTGCCGCGCATCATGACTTCGTGGTGGCCGCGGCGCGCGCCGTAGGAGTTGAACTCCTCGGACTCGACGCCCCGGTTGGTCAGGTACTGGCCGGCAGGCGAGGTCTTCTTGATCGAACCGGCCGGGGAGATGTGGTCGGTCGTGATCGAGTCGCCGAAGATGGCCAGGACGCGGCCCTCGACGATGTCGGTGACCGGGGTCGGCTCCATCGACAGGCCCTCGAAATAAGGTGGGTTGGCGACATAGGTCGAGGCGGCGTCCCACTCGTAGGTCTGGCCGCCTTCGACCGAGATGCCCTGCCAGTGCGCGTCGCCCTTGAAGACGTCGGCGTAGCGTTTGGCGAACATGGCCGAGGTGACCGACTTCTTCTGGATCGCGGCGATCTCGGCGGAGGTCGGCCACACGTCCTTCAGGAAGACGTCCTTGCCCTTCTTGTCCTGACCGATCGGATCCTTGGTGATGTCGATCCGCATCGAGCCGGCGAGGGCGTAGGCGACGACCAGCGGCGGCGAGGCCAGGTAGTTGGCCTGGACGTCCGGGTTCACCCGGCCTTCGAAGTTGCGGTTGCCCGACAGGACGGAGGTGGCGACGATGCCGTTGTCGTTGATCGTCTGCGAGATCGCCGGGTCCAGCGGGCCCGAGTTGCCGATGCAGGTGGTGCAGCCGTAGCCGACCAGGTTGAAGCCCAGGGCGTCCAGCTCCTTCTGCAGACCGGCGGCCGTCAGGTAGTCGGTGACGACCTGCGAGCCGGGGGCCAGCGAGGTCTTGACCCAGGGCTTGGACTTCAGGCCCAGCTTGTTGGCCTTCTGGGCCACCAGGCCGGCGGCGATCAGGACCGACGGGTTGGAGGTGTTGGTGCAGGAGGTGATGGCGGCGATGACCACATCGCCGTCGCCGAGGTCGAATTTCTCACCGGCGACCGGCATGCGCGGGGCGTCGACGGCGCGGTTGAACACCTCGCCCAGCGCCGTCTCGAACGCCGGGGCGGCGATGGTCAGTTCGACCTTGTCCTGGGGACGTTTGGGGCCGGCCAGCGACGGCACGACCGTCGAGATGTCCAGTTCCAGAACGTCGGAGAAGACGGGGTCTTCCGAGGTTTCGTCGATCCACAACCCTTGCGCCTTCGCATAGGCCTCGACCAGGGCGACGCGCGCCTTGTCGCGGCCCGTGGCGGTCAGATAGCCGATGGTGGCGGCCGAGACCGGGAAGAAGCCGCAGGTGGCGCCGTATTCCGGGGCCATGTTGGCGATGGTCGCCTGGTCCTCGATCGTCATGTTCGGCAGGGCGTCGCCGAAGAACTCGACGAACTTGCCGACCACGCCCTTCTTGCGCAGCATCTGGGTGACCGTCAGGACCAGGTCAGTCGCGGTCGTGCCTTCCGGCATGGCGCCGGTCAGCTTGAAGCCGATCACCTCGGGAATCAGCATCGGGATCGGCTGGCCCAGCATGGCCGCCTCAGCCTCGATGCCGCCGACGCCCCAGCCCAGGACGGCCAGGCCGTTGATCATGGTGGTGTGTGAATCGGTGCCGACCACGGTGTCCGGATAGGCGACGGTCGCCTTGCCCTCAGCGAGGGTCCAGACGGTCTGGGCCAGGTTCTCAAGATTGACCTGGTGGCAGATGCCGGTCCCGGGGGGGACGACGCGGAAATTGTTGAAGGCCGAGGAGCCCCAGCGCAGGAATTTGTAGCGCTCGATGTTGCGCTCGTACTCGCGTTCGACGTTCTGGCCGAAGGCTTTCGAGGTGCCGAAATTGTCGACCATGACCGAGTGGTCGATGACCAGGTCGACGGGGACGAGCGGGTTGATCTTGGCGGCGTCGGCGCCGAGCGCGGCCATGGCGTCGCGCATGGCGGCCAGGTCGACGACGGCGGGCACGCCGGTGAAGTCCTGCATCAGGACGCGGGCGGGGCGGAAGGCGATCTCGTGCTCGACGGCGCCCTTGTTCTCGATCCAGGCCGCGACGGCCTTGAGGTCGGCCTCGGTGACCGAGACGCCGTCCTCGTTGCGCAGCAGGTTCTCCAGAAGCACCTTCATGGAGCGCGGCAGGCGCGAGATCCCGGCCAGACCGGCTTCCTCGGCGGCGGGAAGGCTGTAATAGGCGTATTTCTTGCGCCCGACGGTCAGGTCCCGGCGGGTGGAAAGGCTGTCGACTGACGGCATGGGAGTTTTCCTCTGGTCAAAGCCGCCCGAAGATCCGGTCGCGCCGTCTCGCGGCAAACGACGGGGCGCACAGGTCCCCGGCGCGCGCGGCGACAGCCTGCTGCGGCGGGGCCGGATATAGCCGTGGTTGCGGGGTGCGTCCATGTATCCACGTCCTGTGTGGGGACATTGATAACGGGTCGCAACATGATCGGTCTGCGGACGTGATTTCCAACGTTTCCGTCACTGGCCTCAACCTCACCCGGGGCGAGCGCACCCTGTTCAGCGCCCTGTCGTTCGCGGTGTCGTCGGGAGAGGCCGTAGCCCTGACCGGGGCGAACGGGGCAGGCAAGACCTCCCTGCTGCGCGCCATCGCCGGATTCATCCGCCCGGAGGCCGGCGAGATCGTCTTCCGCGATGCCGATCAGGAGACGATCGACCCTGATCTGGCGCGGGCGCACGAGGTCCATCTGCTGGGCCATCTCGACGGATTGAAGGGTCAGAGGACGGCGCGGGACGAACTGATGTTCCAATCCCGGTGGCTGGGGCACAGTCACGACGGCATCGACGAGGCGATCGAGACCCTCGGCCTGAAGCCGCTGCTGGATCTGGAAGTGCGCAAACTGTCGGCCGGGCAGAGACGTCGTCTGGCCCTGGCCCGGCTGATCGGATCGCCGCGAGCCCTGTGGCTGCTGGACGAGCCCTTGAGCCCGCTGGATTCTCGCTGGCGCGAGGCGGTCGGGGCGATGATGGAGCGACATCTGGCGGGCGGTGGCCTTATCCTGGCGGCGGTGCATGATCCCCTGCCCGTTCCGACGCGTTCGCTGGATCTGGGGACGGGACGATGAGCGCGGCGTCCGTCCTGTTCCGGCGGGAACTGGCCCTGGCCTGGGGTGGCGGCGGCGGGCCGCTATTGGCCTGCGGCTTCTTCGCCTGTCTGACGACCGTCGTGCCGCTGGCCTCAGGCGGCGATCCGGACGTTCTGAAACCGGTCGCGGCGGGGATCGCCTGGCTGGCCCTGGCCCTGTCGAGCCTGTTGTCGCTGGAGCGGCTGTTCGAGCGGGATATGGAGGACGGGGCGCTGGATTTGCTGGCGACCGGTCCGCTGCCGCTGGAAGCGGTGTTCGCGATCAAGGCGGTCAGTCAGTGGCTGGCGACGGGCCTGCCGTTGGCCCTGACCGCGCCTGTGGCGGCCCTGGCCCTGGGGCAGTCGGTCGAACTGGCACCGCTGACGGCGCTGTCGGCCCTGATCGGAGGGTTGGGGTTCGCCTTTACGGGCGCGCTGGGCGCGGCTCTCGCCCTGGGGGCGAAGCGGGGCGGGCTGCTGATCGCGGTGGTGGTCCTGCCGCTCTTCATTCCGCCCGTGGTGTTCGGATCGGGCGCGCTGGACAGGGCGGCGGCGGGCCTGAGCCCGCTTCCGGCGCTGGCCTTGTTGACGGCCTATGTGCTGTTCGCGGCCGTCATCGCCCCGCCGGCGGGCGCTGCGGCGATCCGCAGCGCCCAGGGCTAGGCTTAAGTTCTAACGGACGGCGGCGTAGGTATTCAGCGTCTGCTGCAGGCGACCGTGCTCGCGCGCGTTCATGCAGCGGGGCGCCGGCCAGGTCTCGCCGGTGGCGCGGGCCTGAAGCGCCTGTTCAGCGGTCACGAAGACGGGTCGCGTGCCGAAATCCCGGCGATACGCGCTTCGCGTCGCCATGTCGGAATCGCATATCATCACGACACGCTGGGCGCCGGCAGGTGCGTCTGTCGGCAGGCGTGTCTGTTGGGCCAGGGCGGGGACGGCTGCGGACGCTGCGAGGGCTGCGACGGCGGCGATAGTGGTGAAACGGTTCATGGCGGGCTCCTCCTCAAGACCCGAAAGACGTCTGGGTTCGGAGCAATAATGCGCGTGATCGCGTCCATGTAAAGAAAATAAGACAACTCGACTGCAAACGGATGAAATTGGCTCGGGCTCGTAGCCGTCCCCCAGGACCATCAGCGCCTTTCCAGTGTCCGGGGCCGTGGGCGCCGTCGTGAAGCCGATCTCGAGCAAATACCTGAATTACCGACAGAATGATCGAGGGGCTTCGCGGCGGTCGCCGCCCGTTTCGTCCTGGCCAATCCGGGCCTGGCCGAGGCCGCCGATTGCCGGGCGTTGATCGCCAGTGCACGGTGAGGCCGGACGGCGGGTTCCGCCGTATCTGTCGGCGTCCCGTTCCTGAGAAAGCCGTTCCGATGACCCGAAGAGGCCTGTTCGCTCCCGCGCTCGGCGCAGTTGTCGCATCCGTCGCCGCAGCCTGCAGCCCCCTGGGCGTGCTGAACGCCGTTGGCCCGCGCGACCCCGGCGTGCGGCGAGTGGCGCGCGACCTGGACTATGGCGAAGACCCGCGCCAGAGGTTCGATATCTATGCCCCGGGTTCGGCGGGCAGGGGATCTCCGCTGCCGGTGCTGGTCTTCTTCTACGGCGGCGGCTGGGATTCCGGGTCGAAGGACCTTTACGGCTGGGCGGCCCAGGCGCTGGCGGCCCGGGGATTCGTGGTCGCCATCGCCGACTACCGGCTGGTTCCCGAGGTCCTGTTCCCGGACTTCATCGAGGACGCGGCCGCCGCCACCGCACGCGTGGCTGAGGTCGCGGCGCAGTACAGCGGCGATCCGGCGCGGCTGGGCGTCCTGGGTCATTCGGCGGGCGCCCATCTGGCCATGATGATCACGCTGGACCGACGCTATATGGCGGCCGTCGGTCAGCCGGACCTGATCAAGGCGGCGGCGGGACTGGCCGGGCCCTACGACTTCCTGCCGTTCGACGTGGCGTCCTCGATCAACGCCTTCGGCCAGGCGCCCGACCCGGAGCAGACCCAGCCGCTTCATTTCGCCCGCGCCGACGCCCCGCCCCTGTGGCTGGGCCACGGCACGGCCGACGTCATCGTCCATGAGGAGGACACCCGCCTGCTGGAAGCCCGGATGCTTGAACTGGGCGGGCGCTGCGAGGCGAAACTCTATCCCGGACTCAGCCACGAGGACCTGATCGCGACCTTCTCTCCGCTGTTCCGCAAGAAGGCGCCGGTGTTGGCCGACGTTTCCGGCTTCTTCCATCATCGGCTGGGCCAGGTCGCCGGCGGCGGGTAACGGACGCTCACACAAGATGAAGCGTGGCTGTCTCGCCAGCGCCATGATGATCCGCTAGAGGAGGTCATGACAGAACAGAAAAACGGGGCGCTGTCGGCGCCCGAGGCGCTGGATCGCCTCGAACAGCTCTACACCCAGTCCGTCGCCGCCCTGAGGGGCGCGGTCCGCACCTTCCTCGCCACCGGCGAGCGGGCGGATCCCGATGCAAGGGCCAACGGCCTCTTCTCCTACCCCTCGCTGAAGATCAGCTGGTTCGGCGACCGGCCGACCCATCTGCCGATCCGGTCCTATGCCCGGATGTCGCGCCAGGGCGTCTACTCGACGACCGTCACCCGGCCGGACCTGTACCGCCCCTATCTGATGGAGCAACTGACCCTGCTGCAGCAGGACTACGACGTCGCCTTCGAGGTCGGGCCGTCGGAGCAGGAAATCCCCTTCCCCTATGTGCTCGACGGATCGGACGTGGTGCTGGACCCGTCGCAGACGGCGGCCATCGCACGTTACTTCCCGACCACGGACCTGGCCCATATCGGCGACGAGATCTCCGACGGCCTGTTCGATCTGGACGAGGACTTCCCCCTGTCGCAGTTCGACGGGCTGCGCACCGACTTCTCGCTGGCGCGGCTGCGGCACTACACCGGCACGCCGGTCGAGGACGTCCAGTCCTACATCCTGTTCACCAACTACAACCGCTACGTCGACGACTTCGTGCGCTGGGCCTGCGAGCAGTTGAAGGACCCGAACAGCATCTACGAGACCCTGTCGTGCGCCGGCGGTCTGGTGATCACGCGCGACACGGCGGACGCCGATGCGGTGATGGATGCGGCCTGGAAGAAGCACCAGATGCCCGCCTATCACCTGACCGCGCCCGGCCATGAAGGCATCACCCTGGTCAACATCGGGGTCGGACCGTCGAACGCCAAGACCATCTGCGACCACCTGGCGGTGACCCGGCCGCACGCCTGGATGATGATCGGCCACTGCGGCGGGCTGCGCCCGTCCCAGACGATCGGCGACTACGTCCTGGCCCACGCCTATCTGCGCGACGACCACGTGCTGGACGCGGTCCTGCCGCCCGACATCCCCATCCCCTCGATCGCCGAGGTCCAGCGCGCTCTTTATGACGCCGCCAAGATGGTCTCGGGCGCGCCGGGCGAGGAGGTCAAGCGCCGTCTGCGGACGGGCACCGTGGTCACCACCGACGACCGGAACTGGGAGCTCCGCTATTCCAAGTCGGCGCTGCGCTTCAACCAGTCGCGGGCCGTGGCCATCGACATGGAGAGCGCCACGATCGCGGCCCAGGGCTATCGTTTCCGCGTGCCCTACGGGACCTTGCTGTGCGTTTCTGACAAGCCGCTGCACGGCGAAATCAAGCTGCCCGGCCAGGCCAACCGCTTCTACGAGGGCTCGATCTCCGAGCATCTGCAGATCGGGATCCAGGCCATCGATTTGTTGCGCAAGGAAGGGGCCAGCCTCCACTCCCGCAAGCTGCGTGCCTTCGACGAGCCGCCGTTCCGCTGATCGATCCGGCTCGTCCGGACGAAAAACACCCTGACGAAACGGACGAAACGGACGAAGCGGACGAGATTTCCTTTGCTCTGCTGCGGGCGAAGGCCCGGATTGCGAGCATTATAGTCCGGCCGGGAGGGGCGCCTGACAAAAGGGGTCTCTTCAGGGCCGGGCCCTGAATTCAAAGGCGGATTCCGGGGATGTGTTGATGGGTATGGGGCGTCCAGACCTCTCCGCCGGGAGAGGGTTCAGCGTTTCCGGAACAGGTAGAGGCCGAAGCTGAGCCAGGGGCGGCCGAAGTCGAAGGTCGCCTTCGTCAGGTCGGCGCGCTGGCGGATCGAAGCGGCGGCCGGGTCGTCGGGATACCGCTCCAGCCAGTCCCGGACCCGCGCGTCGGCGCCGTCGAAGAAGGCGTCCCAGTCGGCGTCCGGTGCGATTTCGGCCGATATGACGTCCAGCCCGGCGCTTTCCGCCGCCGCCAGCCAGCCTTCGTGGGCGGCGTAGTCGCCGGTGGCTCCGATCACCTG
Source organism: Brevundimonas sp. (assembly GCF_027484365.1). Taxonomy (GTDB): domain Bacteria; phylum Pseudomonadota; class Alphaproteobacteria; order Caulobacterales; family Caulobacteraceae; genus Brevundimonas. The sequence goes on from NZ_JAIXTC010000007.1 coordinate 219,144, forward strand.
ACGCAGCGGCTCCGGCGGTTCGCCCTTCCAGGTCAGGTCGCCCCACAGGAGCCAGCCGGGCGAGGCCAGCCGAGACGCCAGTCGCGCGAAGATGTCGGTCGCCGAGCGGATGCCCGGGCCTGCCGGTTCGGTTGACCCGAGCGCCACGATCAGGTCGGCCGGCGCGAGACGGTCGAGGGCGGTGGCCGAGCCCTCCGCGATGACCGTGACCCGGTCGGTGACGCCCGAGGCTCCCGCGCGGTCGCGGATCATGTCGGCCATGTCGGGATAGCGTTCGATCGCCTGCACCCGCAGGCCGAACGTCCGTGCGAGGGCGATCGAGACCCCGCCCGCGCCGGCGCCGATGTCCAGCGCCGAAGCGCCGTCCGTCAGGCCGGTCCGGGCGACGAGCGCCAGGATGGCGTCGAGGGTCACGGGGTTGGCGACCGCAAATCCGGCATAGGCGATGCTGTGGTAGGTCGGCGTCATCGGCCGGTTCTAGCCGAGCCGGATCGACCGTGCATCCGGCGAGAAGAAAGAACTTTACAACACAAAGTGCATGTGGGATTGAGGCTCATCAACAACGGACGCCCCGCGATGACCGCCACGACCTTTGATCCTGTTTCCGGTGCGATCGGCCAGCCGACGCTGCGCGTCGCGGCCGGTCGTAACCTGATCGCGGCCGGCGCGATCTTCGGCGCAGCCAACCTGTTTCAATGGGGCGTGTTGAGCGGCGCCCTGCACCTGCATCCCGCAATGCTGTCCCTGAGCTGGCCGGCGGCGGCCGCCGCCTTCATCATCATCGTGCGACGCCTGCGTGCCGCCGGCGGTGAACCGGCGAAGCGCGCCGCTTCATGGTCGCGCTGGTCGATCCTGTTCCAGATCGTCGCGGCGGCGTCGCTGGCGGTGGCGTCCGGCGTAACGCAAAACTGGGGCCTGATGATGTGGACGTCGCCGGTCGGTCTCGCCTTCTACGGCGTCGCATGGACCGTTGCTGCGGTCCGGGGCGGGCCGGGCTGGATGGTCGGGGTTGCGGCCGGCGCCCTTTGCGGCGCGATCGGCGTCGCCGCACTGGTCGGGACGCCGACCCAATACCTGGCCTATGCCTGCGGCCTGGTCGCCTTCGCCTTCATCCCCGGTCTGGCGCTGGCCTACGGCCGCGCACGCTGAACCGGACTCGTATACGGAACCCTGAGCATGACCGAACCCCATAACGACACCGCCGACATCGCCTGGCTGAGGACCCTCGCCGCCGAGAGCGCCCGGACACCCTATCGAGGGGGCTCCGCCATGGTTTCCGCCGGCCTGATCTACGGCGCGGCCAGCCTGCTGCAATGGGCGGCCCTCACCGGGCTGGTGTCCCGCGACCTGACCGCAAACGGCGTCCAGTGGCTGGTGGCGACCGTTCTCTTTCTCGCGACCCTGCCGATCCTGATCTGGCGGATGAAGGGCGCGGCCGGGGTCAGAACCACCGCCAATCGGGTGGTCAGCACGGTCTGGGGCTGCGTCGGCTGGTCGATCTTCGTCCTGTTCGCCTGTATGGCCATCAGGGACGCTCGGCTGGGCGGCGGCGTGGACGTGGGAGCCTTCTGGCTGGTGCCCTCCATCATCATGGTCTTCTACGCCCTCGGCTGGGCGGTGACGGCGAGCCTGTATGGCAACGGCCGCCTGTGGTGGCTGAGCATCGGGTCCTTTGTCGCGGCTGCGGCCCTGGCCGCCCTGACGGGAGACGCCGGCCTGTATCTCGGTTACGCCGTCGCCCTGTTCCTGCTGATGGCGCTGCCCGGCTATCTGCTGATGCGCGTCGCGAAGCGGGGCTGAGGATGGCCGACGATTTCGATATCGGCCGGATCGACGACGTCATTCACGGACGGGTCCGGCTCGGCATCATGGCCGCCCTGTCCGGCGTCGAGAGCGCGGACTTCGGCACGCTGAAGGCGCGGCTGCAGACGACCGACGGCAATCTGTCGGTCCATTTGCGGAAGCTGGAGGAGGCGGGCTTCGTCGCCGTGACCAAGCGGTTTGTGGGTCGAAAGCCCCTGACCGAGGCCTCGATGACCGAGACGGGCAGGGCGGCCTTCCTCGCCTATCTGGACGCCATGGCCGGGCTGGTCGGGCCCCGCTGAAACACCCTATAGGGAGGCCATGACCTCCCGCATCCACACCTTCGACGCGCTTGATAATTTTCGCGACTACGGCGGGTATGACACCGCCGCCGGCCGGGCTCTGAAGACGGGCCGGCTCTTCCGCTCGGCGCACCAGGCTTCGGTATCCGAAGCGGACCTGGAACGGCTTGCGGCGCTCGACCTCGGCCTTGTCGTCGATTTGCGCCGGCCGGTCGAGCGCCGGAGACAGCCGTCGAAGCGGGCCGCCAACTTTTCCGGTCAGGTGTTCGAGAGCGACCTCGACGAGCGGGGCGAGGCGCCGCACATCACCTTCCTCAAGACGGCCGACCTGACGCCGGACTCGGGCCGACGGTTCATGACCGACACCTATCGTGAGCTTCCCTTCGCACCGGCGCACATCGACCTGTTCAGCCGGTATTTCCGTGCTCTCGGCGAGACCGACCGGCCGGTGCTGATCCATTGCGCCGCGGGCAAGGACCGGACGGGCATGCTGGCGGCCCTGACCCATCATCTGCTGGGCGTCGGTCACGACGATCTGGTGGAGGATTATCTCCTGACCAACACGGCAGTAGATCTGGTCGGCCGGGCCCCGGGTATCGCCGAACAGCTGAAGGGTTTCACCGGACGCGAGGCGTCGCACGACGCCGTGGTCGCCTTCATGGGGGTCGAACCGGCCTATCTGGACGCGGCCATCGCCGCGATCACCGAACGACACGGGTCCATCGACGCCTATCTGGAACAGGCGCTCGGCGTCGACGCCGCCCTGCGCGACCGCATCCAGGAGCGGCTGGCGGCGTGACCATGACCGTCCGCGTCGTCCGGGTGCTGGACTGGGTCGAGCCCCTGGCCGTGTCGGCCGGGCTGGCGGATCGGGAGGGGGCCCTGTGCCTGCTGTCCGACGGAGGCCCCAATGGGCGGCTGTCCTGGGTCGCCTGCGACCCGGACCGGATCGTGACGACACGGATGGAGGCGGATTCGCCCTTCGCCGCCCTGGCCGGGGAGGGGATGGACCGGTTCGTGCTCGGGCTGGCGACCTATGACGCCGGGGCCCGGCCCGCGACCGGAGACCGGGGGGCCTCGCCGGGCGACTGGCCGGATCTGATGCTGGCCCGCTATCCGGCCATGCTGGTCTTCGATCATGAGGCGGGGACGGTCTCGGCCGTCGGGTTGGGACCGGACGAGGCCGGGGCGGCCGCGGCCGCGGACGCAGCCGCCAACTGGATCGACGTCGCGATGCCGGTTCAGCCCGGCAGCAGCCCGGCCGCGCGCTTCGAGCCCGAGCGGCCGGACGAGGCCTATACCGCCGCCGTCGCGGACGTCGTGGCGCGGATCGCGGCCGGCGAACTGTTCCAGGCCAATATCGCCCGGGCCTGGGGCGGCGTGCTCGAACCGGAGGTCGACCCGTTCGCCGTTTTCGTCCGGCTGGCGGGGGGGACGGCGCCCTACAGCGCCTTCTGGCGGGTCGGGGCGCGGGTGCTGGTGTCGAACTCGCCCGAGCTCTTCCTCACCTTCGATCCCCGGACCCGGCGGATCGAGACCCGGCCGATCAAGGGCACGCGCCCCCGAGACCCGGATCCCCGGATCGATGCGGCGAACGCGGCCGAACTGGTCGCCAGCGCCAAGGATCGGGCCGAGAACCTGATGATCGTCGACCTGATGCGCAACGACCTGTCGCGGGTCGCCCGACCGGGTTCGGTCGCGGCCGAGAAATTGTTCGAGCTCGAGAGCTTCGCCACCGTCCACCATCTGGTCTCCACAGTGACCGGCGAGGCCGCAGCGGATGTGGGGCCGGCCGAGGTGCTGGCAGCGTCCTTCCCGCCGGGCTCGATCACGGGCGCTCCGAAGCATCAGGCCATGCGGGTGATCGCGGAACACGAAGGGCCGCGCGGCGCCTGGTGCGGCAGCCTGTTCCTGCTGGACGACGCCGGCGCCCTGACGGCCTCGGTCCTGATCCGGACGATCGCCTTCTGGCGCGAGGGCGAGACATGGGCGTTCCGGACCCTGGCCGGGGCAGGGATCGTGGCGGACAGCGACCCGATTTCGGAGCTTCAGGAAACGGACATCAAGATCGCCGCGATCCGCCGGGCGCTTGTCGGCTAGGGCCGGCAGAGCATGATCGCTTGAGACAGAACCGCAACGCGGTTCTGGCAAAGGCGTGAATCATGCTCTCGCTCATATCTGGAACCTGATTCACCGCATCGGCGGAATCGCGTAGCGATTCCTCCTCAACGGATCAGGCTCTAGCAGTTGGTGCAGGGGATCGTGTTCACCAGTCGCGGTCGCAGCCAGTAGGTGTGGCTGAACTGCTTTGTCGTCAGGACCTGGCTGAGCGGCGAGACATAGTCGTAGGTCCCCTCGCTCATGATGATGCTCTCGCCGTTCTCGATCAGGCCTGCGGGAACTGTTACGGTCCCTGTCCGCGCGGTCATGCCCCGGCCACGGCTCCAGGTCACCCGCGCCACGCCGTCGGTTCCCCGGGTGATGGCTGTCACCCGCAGCTTCAGCGCGCTGTCCGGGAAGGGCGCGAGCACCAGGCTGCCGACGGCGAAGGTGTCGTCGATCAGGGCCGTGTCGACGGTCTGGTACTGGGCCACGATGTCGGCGACCTGGGAGGTCGAGTGCCCCATGCGGCGCTGGGCCATATAGGCCTGGCAGAACTCGGCCAGACCGAAATAGATCAGGATCAGAACGGGGGCGAGCAGGGCGAACTCGACGGCCGACACGCCGGACCCGTCGCGACCGAAGCGGCGCAGGAAGCCGAGGCTGGCGGAGCGGCGCGGTCTCACGGCGTCGACCCCCGGTAGGGTTCGTTGCGGAAGGCGGTGGCGACCGAGATCACGGCGTCGCCGGAGTTCAGTCGGGACATGGCCTGCTGCATGAAGGGCGTCACCAGCGGCTGGGTGTACCAGACCCGCACGAGCATGAGGTCGCCGGGCTGGCCGCGGTCGTAGTCGAGGTCGCCGGTGTTGAAGACGCCGTTGCTGATCGGGCTGTCCGGGATGCCGTCGGTGAACTGGGGCATGACCCGGACATCGACCTGGGCGCGGCTGGCGCAGTCGCCCTGGAAGGCGCTCATCTCGGCGCAGAGGGCGGTCTTGAACTGGGCCGCAGAGATATTGCCGGTGTCGGCCTGACCGGTACGGACCAGCCGGCTGGCGCTCAGCACGGCGTTCTCGAGCGTGGAGTCGATCAGGAAGACCAGACCGAGCTCCAGCACCGCGAAGATCATGAAGAAGAAGGGGGCCGCGACCATGGCGAACTCGACCGCCGCGGCGCCTTCGCGACGGGGGCGGGGGGCGGCCCGGCCGCGCCTGCGGAACAGGGACCGGCTCATGGATCAGGGTGTCGGGGTCGAAGCTGCCGGGGCGGCACCCCCGCCGTTGCGGATGCTGGCGACGCAGGAGGCGGCGCAGGCCATTTCCGTCGCCTGGGCGCCGCGCCACACGCGGACCGATCCGGTCGATCCGCCGGTGACGACGATCTCGCCCTGGAAGATGGTGCGGCCGACGCCGTCGACCGCGACGACCTCGGTCACGCCATACCCCTTGCCCGTGACGAACAGGGTGTTGGCGTCCACCACTGTGACATCGGCGATGGCGGGGTTGCCGACGATGACCGAGGCGGCCGATCCCGTCAGACCGATGCGCGCCGAGCGGTCGATCTCGACGTTCAGGGTCTGGGCCCATGCCTGGGTCAGGGGGGCGGCCCCTGCGGCCAGCAGAAGGCCCGCGAGGAGGGTGGGGCGCAGCAGGGCGGCGATCGATCCGGCCATTCTTGGTTTCCTTCTAGCTGAACGGGCGCGCGCGAGGGCGAGGCGCGAAGATCGCCCCGAAACCTCTACAAATCCTGAAGTGAGAGACCGTCGGCTACGTTTCGTTCACAAGCCTGAACAAACAGGAGCAAATGAACTTGACGGCCGCCGCTCGTGTTTCCGGTTTGTTGAACGGCGGCGGGCCTTTGCTGCCGGAATGAACAGGTTCGGTCGAATTTCTATAGTAAACGATCCGGTAGCCATACCTTCTAGCCCGGCCTTAACAGGTCCGGCGCAATCTGTCCCTGCGTTTGGGGGACAAGCGGGCAACCGAGACTCCCAGCTATCGTTGCTCGCTTCACAGATTTCAAAAGGAAGATCACCATGACCAAGTTCGTTTCGCGTTTCGCCAAGGATGAGTCGGGCGCCACGGCCATTGAGTACGGCCTGATCGCGGCTCTGATCGCCGTCGTCATCATCGGCGCCGTGCAACTCGTCGGCACCAATCTGTCGGCCACGTTCGGCAAGGTCTCGGCCAAGCTCGGCTAAAAAACCCTCACGGGTCTTGAAAGCGGGGGCCGGCGCGGAAACGCGCCGGCCCCTTTGCGTTTTCCGATCCGGTCATCCCGGCGCACCGGACGTGCCCCGCTCCCGGCCTGCCGATGATCGATTCGATGGACTTTCAGGGTGTCGAGCCGGTCAGCGCTGAAGAGTATTTGCTGATGAACCGGACCGGCCAGGACCGCTTTTTACAATGAACAGCCGGGTAACCATGCCTTCTAGCCCGGCTTTAACGGGTCCCGGCCAATATGCCCATGCGTTTGGGGGACAAGCGGGCGACCGAGCCTCCCAGCCATCGTTGCTCGCTTCACAGATTTCAAAAGGAAGAACACCATGACCAAGTTCGTTTCGCGTTTCGTCAAGGACGAGTCGGGCGCCACGGCCATCGAGTACGGCCTGATCGCGGCTCTGATCGCCGTCGTCATCATCGGCGCCGTCCAGCTGGTCGGCACCAACCTGTCGGCCACGTTCGGCAAGGTCTCGGCCAAGCTCGGCTAAAAACCCTTACGGGTCTTGAAACAGGGGGCCGGCGCGGAAACGCGCCGGCCCTTTCGTTTTTCCGGCGGTCCGAAAGGGCTGCGAACCGGTCAGCGCTGGACCGTGTCTGCTGGGGTGACGGACCGACCTGGCCGGGTTTTCCAACAATTAACAGCCGGGTAACCATACCTTCTAGCCCGACCTTAAAGGGTCCGGTCCCAGATACCCCTGCGTCTCGGCGACAGGCGGCGGACCGTGCGTCCCGGCCGTCGTTGCTCGCTTCACAGACTGCACAAGGAACAAGCCCATGACCAAGTTCGTTTCGCGTTTCGCAAGGGACGAGTCGGGCGCAACGGCCATTGAGTACGGCCTGATCGCGGCCCTGATCGCCGTGGTCATCATCGGCGCCGTTCAGTTGGTCGGCACCAACCTGGGCAAGACGTTCGGCAAGGTTTCCGCCAAGCTCGGCTAGGTCCTGACGAATCCTGAAAGCGGGAGCCGTTGCGGAGACGCGCCGGCTCCATCGTTGTCCCGGCCGGGCCTTCGCGGCAACCCGGATTTAACCCGCTCCATGCAGGATGCCGTCATGGACCTCGTTTCACTCGCCCTTCTCAGCGTTCTGCCCGGTCTCGTCATTGCGGCGGCCCTGTCGGACCTGACGACGATGCGGATCCCGAACTGGCTCTCGGGATCGCTGATCGTCGGCTTCTTCCCGGCCGCCCTCGCCGTCGGCCTGCCGCTCGACGTTGTCGGACTGCATGGGGGTGTGGCCGTCATCGCCCTTCTGGTCGGGATGGGGCTGTTCGCATTGAGAGTCATCGGCGGCGGCGACGCCAAGCTGATCGCCGCGGCCTGCCTGTGGCTGGGCCCGTCCGCCTCCTTCGAGTTCATTCTCTGGACCGCCGTATTCGGCGGCCTGCTGTCGCTGGCCCTGATCGTCGCACGGCGCGATGTCGCGCCGCACATCGTCGGCGGCCCGGGCTGGGTCCACACCCTGCTCGAGACCAAGGGCGACATCCCCTACGGCATCGCCATCTGCATCGGCGCCCTGATGGCCTTCCCCTCAAGCGCCCTCCTGACGACCTTCGCCGCAGGCTGACACGCGTCGGCGTTTAGGGCCGCGTTAACCCGCGCCCGCCATGGTCGTTAACGGTAGGCCGTCCGCGTCACGATTCGCGCGCGCGGTCTCGCCGGAGACCGTCGATGAAGCCCGCCCGTATCGCCGTCATCTGCATCGCCGCCGTGGCCGCCATCGGTCTGGCCCTGGTCGTGCGCGCCATGGGATCGTCCTCGGGCGAGCCTGCGGCGGTCGCCGACGCCGCCGAACCCGCCCGCCCCATGGCCAAGGTCCTGGTCGCCGCCCGTGATCTCGCTCCCGGTCAACGCCTGACTGACGCGGATCTGGAGTGGAAGGACTGGCCTGCCGACGAGGTCAATCCCGCCTTCATCACGGACGGCTCCGTCCCGGTGCCCCAGGCCGAACCCGCCGACGGCGAGGAGGCCGCCGAGGCGCCGGCTGAAGACGAGGCGAAGCCTGAAGGGACGGTTGCCCGCGTCGCCCGCGCCGCCGAGGCCCTGACGAGCGGCGGGGCCAAGTCGGAGTATTTCGGATCGGTGGTTCGCGAGCCGATCCTGGCGGGAGAGCCCATAATCGGCCGCAAGATCGTTCGCGCCGGCGACAGCGGCTATATGGCCGCCTATCTGGAACCCGGCATGCGGGCCATGGCCATCGCCGTCTCGACCGAGACCGCCGCCGGCGGCTTCATCCTGCCGGGCGACCGGGTCGACGTCATCGTCACCGTGGAGCTGGAGGGGTCCTCGGAGGACGAGCCCAACCGCGCCAAGTTCGCCAGCCGCCTGGTGCTGCAGAACGTCAAGGTTCTGGCCATCGACCAGTCGACCCGCGCCGAGGACGACCAGCAGGCCGTGGTCGGCGCCACCGCCACCCTGGAAATCGCCCCCGGCGACACCGAGACCCTGGCCCTGGCCAAGGCGGCCGGGACCCTGTCCCTCACGCTGCGGTCCTATGCCGACACCGCGGGTCCCTCAGGCCGCGTTGGCGCCCCGGCCCGGGCGCCGGTCGCCAGCCGCCCGGCCACGGTGCGCATCTTCCGGGGCGGAGAACCCGAAGTGGTGAGCGTCCCATGAGCTCTCGCATGAACCGTATCGTCGCCCTGGCCTGCGCCGGCCTCGTGGTCGCCGGCGCCGCCGCGCCCGTGAGCGCCCAGACCTACGGCGCGCGGCAGACCGTGGCCGCCGGCTCGGGCCCGCAGCTGGTCAACCTGCCGCGCGGCACCTCCTTCGCCGTCGACCTGCCCGCCGATGCGCGGGACGTGATCGTGTCGAACCCGGCCGTGGCGGAGGCCAATGTGCATTCGCCGCGCCGCATCACCGTCATCGGCATCGCGCCCGGCGAAACCGACGCGGTCTTTCTCGACGCCGCCGGCCGCCAGATCCTGACCTTGCGCGTCCGTGTCGACGCCGGCACCTCGGCCCTTCAGGACACCCTGAGCCGCATCGCCCCCGGGGCCCAGGTCCACGCCGAGGCGGTCAACGACAGCATCATCCTGACGGGCATGGTCACCAGCGCCGCCGAGGCCGAACGGATCGTCTCGGTCGCCCGCGCCTTCGTTTCCGCGCCCGAGAAGGTGCTGAACATGCTCAGCGTCGCCGGCTCGGACCAGGTCACGCTGAGGGTTCGCGTGGTCGAGGTGCAGCGCAACGCCATCAAGCAGCTCGGGCTCGCCACCAACGTCGTCTACAATGACGGCAACTCGTCGATCGGATTCGGCCGGGGCAATACCTGGGGCGCGAACGGCAACTATCTGGGCGGCAACGGCCTCTGCTACGGCGAGAACAACGCCCGCACGACCAACTACGACAACCAGGTCCAGACCGGGTCGAACTCGACCAACGGCACGACCACGACCACCAGCAACGGCACGACCAACATCAACCAGGTGCAGGTCGGCATGGAAGGCGAACCGGGCACCTATTCGCTGGTCGGAACCGCCGTCACCGGCGCGATCACCAGCACACTCGGCAGCACGGTGACCAACGCAATCACCGGTCTGGCCCAGACGCTCTATTCGACGGTCACAGGCACCAACACCCAGAACTGCCTCGAGGCGTTCGAGCGCGTCGGCCTGGTGCGCACCCTGGCCGAGCCCAATCTGACGGCCGTCAACGGCGAGAGCGCCAGCTTCCTGGCCGGCGGCGAGTTCCCGGTGCCGATCGGTCGCGACCGCGACGGCAACCTGACCATCGAGTACAAGCCCTACGGCGTCAGCCTCGCCTTCCGGCCGATCGTCCTGTCGGGCGGAAACATCTCGCTGCAGGTCTCGATGGAGGTTTCCGAACTGTCCTCGACCGGCGGACTGACCATCGGCGCGGGCACGGTCTCGGCCATCTCCCTGCCGGGTCTCGGCGTCCGCCGCTCGGCCACCACGGTCGAACTGCCCTCGGGCGGGTCGATGATGATCGCGGGCCTGCTGCAGGAAAGCACCCGCCAGACGGTCGATTCCCTGCCCGGCGTGACCAGCCTGCCCGTGCTCGGCTCGCTGTTCCGGTCGCGGGACTATCTCTCGGGCGAGACCGAACTGGTGATGATCGTCGAGCCCTATATCGTCAGCCCGACCTCGCCCGGCCGGATGCAGACGCCGGCCGACGGCCTGCGCATCGCCAACGACGCCCAGACCATCTTCTTCGGCCAGTTGAACCAGGCCTATGGATCCCCCGCCCCCACCGCCTCGCCCTCGGCCGGATGGCAGGGCCCCGTCGGCTATGTGATCGAGTGAGCGCCGCCATGACCCGTTCTTCCCTGATCGTGCTCGCCTCGGCGATCCTGCTGGCCGGGCCTCTGGCCGCCTGCGGCGGCGCCGCCGGTCCGGGTCCGATCCCCCTGACCCCGACCTCGCGTTTCGCCCTCCAGATCGAGCCCGGCATCGATCGCGTGGCCTTCGCCGTGCACGAGACGGGTCTGTCCGAAAACCAGACTCTGGCCTTGGGCGATATGGTTAATCGCTTCGCCAGCGAAGGCGCGCCCATGCTGACGGTCGAGGCCCCGTCGGGCGACGACCCGGTCTCCTCGGACATCGCCTGGCGGATCAAGGGCGCCCTCGAAGCCCAGGGCGTGCCGCCCTACCAGGTGCGGGTCGTGACCTATGTCGCCCCCGATCCCCGCGCCCCTGTGCTGGTCGGGTTCGACACCGTCCGCGCCGCCGTGCCCCAGTGCGGGACCAGCTGGACCAATCTCGGCCGCACCGGCGCGAACGCCGGCTACGCCAACTTCGGCTGCGCGGTGAACGCCAACCTCGCCGCCCAGATCGCCGATCCCCGGGACATCGTTTCGCCGCGCGCCATCCAGCCGGGCAGCGCCGCGCGCCGGGCCGTGGTGTTCGACAAATACCGGCTGGGCGAGCCGACGGCGGCGACGCGCGAGCCCATGATCGAGAACGAGCGCGTCTCGAATGCGGTGGACTGACGCGACATGACCAACGCCTTCGCTTCGCGCCCCTTCGACGACCTCGACGACGAGTTCGACGCAGATCTTGACTTCATGCCGCCCGCTGCGCCCGTCGAGGGCGGCGACATCAATCCGCGCGAGCCCCTGCAGTTCACGGCGCCCGGCGTCCCGACGCCGGTTCCAGCGCCGACGCCGGCTCCGGTCCCGGCCGATCCGGTCGTGGCCCACCCCGGCCTGCCCGTCACCCAGGGGCCGGGACCCGCGCCCGGATACAATCCCGTGGGTGAACTGGTCGCCGGCGCCTCGGCCGCCCTGGCGCCGCAGCCGGCCGGGCTGCAGGTCGAGGTGACGGTTCCCCGGATCGCGATCCATGTCTTCGCCGAGCGTCAGGACACCCTCGCCGCCGCGGAGCGCGCGGGTCAGGACCGGCGCATGTCCCGCGCCACGACCCAGATCCGCGTGGGCGGCATCCCGGGCGCCCTTGAGGCCTATGCCCACGAGCCGACTCCGCCCCTGATCATCGTCGAATGCCTGCAGGATCCGCAGACCCTGCTGTGGCAGGTCGACCGCCTCGCCGAGGTTTGCGACGCCGGCACCAAGGTCGTCGTCATCGGCGCGACCAACGACATCATCCTGTTCCGCGAGCTGATGAAGCGGGGGGTCAGCGAATATCTTGTCGCCCCGATCCAGCCGCTGCAGCTGATCGCCGCCATCGGCGGACTGTTCTCCGACCCGGCCCAGCCGTTCGTCGGCCGCTCCATCGCCTTCGTCGGGGCCCGGGGCGGGGCCGGAGCCTCCTCGGTCGCTCACAACACCGCCTATGCAATGTCGGAGCGGATCGGCGCCAATACGGTGATCGTCGACTACGACCTGCCGTTCGGCACCGCCGGTCTCGACTTCAATCAGGATCCACTGTCGGGCATCGCCGAGGCCCTGGGTCAGCCCGACCGGCTGGACGCCCTCCTGCTGGACCGGATGATGGTCCGCTGCACCGACAAGCTGTCGCTGTTCGCCGCGCCCGCCACGCTGGACAGCGACTGGGACATCTCGCCGGACGCCTTCGAGGAGGTGACCAGCCAGATCCGCGGGACCGCGCCCTTCGTGGTGCTGGATCTGCCGCACATCTGGACCGGATGGATGCGCAAGACCCTGATCTCGGCCGATGAGGTCGTGGTCGTAGCGACGCCCGACCTGGCCAGCCTGCGCAACGCCAAGAACATGATCGACCTGATCCGCTCGGGTCGCCCGAACGATGCGCCACCCCGTCTGGTGCTCAACCAGGTCGGCGTGCCGGGCCGTCCGGAAATACCGGCCAAGGATTTCGGCGCGGCCCTGGGCATTCATCCCAGCCTGTCCATTCCCTTCGATGCGAAGCTGTTCGGCGCGGCGGCCAACAACGGCCAGATGATCCTGGACGCCGGCGGCAAGTCCAAGGCCGCAGACGCCTTCCAGACCCTGGCCCAGATCGTCTCGCGCCGGGAACTGCCGATGCTGGCGGCCCCCGGCAAGGCGGCCAAGGGCGAGTCGAAGTCGATGTTCGCCGGCCTGTTCAAGAAGAAGACCTGACGGGTGTTCGGAAAGCGTACATCCCAGCCCGGCGGCGTGGCGGTCGAGCCGAGGCCCGCCCCCGCGCCTCCGCCTCAACCGGACGAGGCGTTCGACGACGGCTTCCCGCCGCAGCCGGCGCAGGGCCATCAGACCCAGGCCTTCGCCTTCAACGCCGAGGCTCCGCCCGCAGAGGCCGGGTTCGCCCACACCTCGGGTCGCGGGGCCTCCGCGCCGCCGTCGCCGGCCGCCGACCGGCTGGACGCGCTCGCCGCCCGACCCAAGGCCGCCGCCCCGCCGCTGAACGCCGGTCCCGGCCCCAAGGCCACCCCGGGCTTCGAGCAGCTGAAGAAGGCCCAGGCGGTCGCCGAGATCGTCCGCGAGCAGAGCGACTACTACCACGCCACGAAGACGACGATCTTCAACGCGCTGATGAACACCATCGACCTGGCCCAGCTGGCGCAGCTGGAGACCAAGGCGGCCTCCGAAGAGATCCGCGACATCGTCGCCGAACTCGTGGCGATCAAGAACGTCTCCATGTCGGTGGCCGAGCAGGAGCACCTGGTCCAGGACATCGTCAACGACGTCCTCGGCTACGGTCCGCTGGAACCACTGCTGGGCCGCGACGACATCGCCGACATCATGGTCAACGGCGCCGGCCGGGTCTTCATCGAGGTGAACGGCAAGGTCCAGCTGACCAACGTCCGGTTCCGCGACAACACCCAGCTGATGAACATCTGCCAGCGGATCGTGTCCCAGGTCGGCCGCCGTGTGGACGAGAGTTCGCCGATCTGCGACGCCCGCCTGCCCGACGGCAGCCGCGTCAACGTCATCGCCCCGCCGCTGGCCATCGACGGCGCGACCCTGACGATCCGGAAGTTCAAAAAAGACAAGCTGACGATGAAGAACCTGGTGGAGTACGCCTCCATCAGCCCGGAAGGGGCCCGCGTCCTCGGCGTGATCGGCGCCTGCCGCTGCAACATCGTCATCTCGGGCGGCACGGGTTCGGGCAAGACGACCCTGCTGAACACCCTGACCGCCTTCATCGACCCGACCGAGCGCGTCATCACCTGCGAGGACGCCGCCGAACTTCAGCTGCAGCAGCCGCATGTGGTGCGGCTGGAAACCCGCCCGCCCAACCTCGAGGGCCAGGGCACGATCACCATGCGGGATCTGGTCAAGAACTGCCTGCGGATGCGTCCCGAGCGGATCATCGTCGGCGAGGTGCGCGGCCCCGAAGCCTTCGACCTGCTGCAGGCCATGAACACCGGCCACGACGGCTCGATGGGCACGCTGCACGCCAACTCCCCGCGCGAGGCCATCAGCCGGATGGAATCGATGATCACCATGGGCGGCTACGGCCTGCCGTCGCGGACGATCCGCGAGATGATCGTCGGCTCGGTCGACGTCATTATCCAGGCGGCCCGTCTGCGCGACGGCTCGCGTCGCATCACCCACATCACCGAGGTGGTGGGTCTGGAAGGCGATGTGATCGTGACCCAGGACCTGTTCGTCTACGAGATCACCGGCGAGGACGAGAACGGCAAGATCGTCGGCCGCCACCGCTCGACCGGCATCGCCCGGCCCCGCTTCTGGGACCGCGCCCGCTACTACGGCCTCGAGCGCGAGCTGGCCGAAGCCCTGGACGCGGCGGAGTAGGCGAGATGCTCCCGATCCTCGCGGCCGTCCTGGCCTTCATCACCATCGGCGGCCTCGGCTGGGCCTTCGTCGGCGGCGACGATTCCAGCGGCCAGGCCCTGAAACGCGCCGAGGGCTTCACCTCGCCCGCGACGCGCAACGCCCGGGCCAAGGCGGCCAAGGCCGAGGCCAATACGCCGGAGGCCCGGCGCAAGGTGATCGAGCTTCAGCTCAAGGAGGCCGACCGCAAGGAGCGCAAGGCCCGCATGACGATGGCGGCCAAGCTGAAACACGCCGGCCTGGCCATGACGATCAAGACCTTCACGATCATCAGCATCGCAGCAGGGGTCGTCGTCTTCCTGCTGGCCTTCCTGTTCGGGCCCAACGTCTTCGTCGCCCTGGGGGCGGGCCTGGTGGCCGGCCTGGGCCTGCCGCGCTGGGTCGTGGGCTTCATCGGCAAGAGCCGGATGAAGAAGTTCGCGGCCGAGTTCCCCAACGCCGTCGACGTCATCGTGCGCGGGATCAAGACCGGCCTGCCGGTCCACGACTGTTTCAAGATCATCGGCAAGGAGAGCCCGGCTCCGCTCGGTCCGGAGTTCCAGAAGCTGGTCGAGGGGCTGGGCGTCGGTCTGACCCTGTCGCAGGCCCTGGACCGGATGTACGAGCGGATGCCGACACCGGAGCTGAAATTCTTCGCCATCGTCATCGCCATCCAGCAGAAGACCGGCGGCAACCTGGCCGAGGCGCTGGGCAATCTGTCGACCGTGCTGCGGGCGCGGCGGATGATGGGCGAGAAGATCAAGGCCCTGTCGTCCGAGGCCGTGGCCTCGGCCGGCATCATCGGCTCCATGCCGCCCGTGGTCATGATTCTCGTGTCGATCACCACCCCCAGCTACATGCTGCTGATGTTCACCGACTTCCGCGGCCAGATCATGCTGCTGTGCGGAGGCACCTGGATGGCGATCGGCATCTTCGTGATGAAGCGCATGATCTCGTTCAAGTTCTAGGAGGGCGACATGGAATCCATCATGCGCGCCATCGTCGAGCCGGTGAACCTGATCAGCGGCCTGGTGGCCCTGCTCGTCTTCGCCACGGTCCTGACCCTGCTCGGCGGCATGGGTAGCGGCGTGGCGCTCGAAAAGCGCATGAAGGGCGTCGCCGTCCGTCGCGACGAGCTCAAGCGTCGTTCGCGTCAGGCCATCGCGGCCGGCGGGGGCGGTCTCCGCCACACGGACGACGGGTTCAAGAAGACGGTCGTCGACCGCCTGAACCTGACCAAGATGCTGGAGGACCCCAAGGTCGCCGAACAGATGTCCCAGGCCGGCTTCCGCGGGCCGCGGCCGCTGACGACCTTCTACTTCTTCCGTTTCGCCTCGCCGTTCATCGGCTTCCTGGTCACGGGCATCTACATCTTCTTCGTCAACGACTTCGGCCAGCCGCTGATGGTCAAGGTGGCGATCGTCATGGCAGGCGCCGTGGGAGGGTTCTACGCCCCGAACATGTTCCTCCAGAACGTCATCGCCAAGCGCAAGCAGTCGATCATGGAGGCCTTCCCTGACGCGCTCGACCTGATGCTGATCTGCGTCGAGGCGGGCATGTCGATCGAGTCGGCGATCGTGAAGGTGGCCCAGGAGATCGGGACCAACTCCATCGCCCTGGCCGAGGAACTCAGCCTGCTGTCGGCCGAGCTCAGCTATCTGCCCGAGCGCCGCATGGCCTATGAGGGCCTCGCCAAACGGACCAACCATCCGGGCGTCCGCGCCGTCGCGACCGCCATGGTCCAGGCCGAACAGTACGGCACGCCGCTGGGCTCGGCGCTGCGGACGATGGCCAAGGAAAACCGCGAACTGCGCCTGTCGGCGGCGGAGAAGAAGGCCGCGGCCCTTCCGGCCCAGCTGACCGTGCCGATGATCCTGTTCTTCCTGCCGGTGCTGTTCACCGTCATCCTCGGTCCGGCGATCATCAAAATCCAGGACACCATGGCCTCCAACGCGGCCAAGGACGTGCCCCGGGCGGAACAGGGCGCCGAGAAGTAGCCGGGTCTAGAGGCTGTCGACCTTCAGTCGCAGCGCCTCGCCGATCGCTTCGCAGGCCGTCCGGATCGTCTTCCTGTGCCTGTCGTGGAAGCCTTCGCCGCGGAAGCCGGAGAAGATGAAGCCGTTGGCGATGATGCAGCTGCCGGGCTCCAGCTCCTCGATCTCGTAGTAGCGGACCACGTTGAACAGCCAGCCGCGCTTCTCGGTCCAGACCAGCTGGGCGTTCGGCTGCCAGTCGGCGACGCGGCCGATGACCTGACGCCCGGGCAGGCCGTCGATGGATTCAGTCAGGTTGATCTGGCCGCCGAAGGCGATGGTTCCGCTGACGCCGGTCTCGACCGGGTTCCAGCTGTCCCAGCCCGGCAGGTCGGCGATGACCTCCCAGATTCTGTCGGAAGGGGCGCGGACGCCGACGCGTTTTTCGATCTTGAAGGTCATGCTGACGATTTCGCAAGCCGGTTGAAACGACGCAAGCCCGACCGGCCCGGAAGACGGCCGTCGTTTGCGGCGTGGCCGGTCGATGCCTGACGCCGCGCCCCCTACCGGTTGCCTTCAGGTCCCGGCTGGGAGGCGGGCGGTGCGTCGGGCGGGGGGTTGTCCTCGACGCCGGGCGTGGGGTCGAAGCGCAGCACCGGACTGAGGAAGGCTAGGGCGACCGCGACCAGAAGTAGCAGGGCGTTGCCCGCGAACGGCGCCCATTCGGCCATCTCGTACAGGGCGACCCCCGCGACCGGCGGAGCGAGGAAGCCGATCCCCGCCAGCGACATCATCAGGCCCGCGACCGCGCCCTGCTCGTGCGGCCTGACCGCGATCGAGGAGCCGGCCGTGAAGCCGGGTCGGGCGAATCCGACCCCCATGGAGACGATGGCGTAGCCCACGACGACGCCGTAGTAGCCCGGCGCCCCGATGCTCACGAGATTGCCGAGCAGGGCGAGCGCGGCGCCCCAGCGCATCAGTTCGCGCGGCTGCAACTTCAGCAGCGGGATCAGCCCCCACTGGACCATCAGGGTCGCGGCGGCGCCGGCGAACATCGCCACGGCGATGAAGGGTTGGGCCTGACGCACCTCCAGCCCGGTCGCGGCCATCTCGTCGATGATGTGGAAGCCCAGGACCGAGATGTTCACGGCCTGGGCGCCGGTGACGAGGATGCCGTAGATCAGGAAATCCCGGACGCGACGGTCGCGCCACAGCCCCTTGTCGCCGCGATCGCCGCTGGGCGAGGGCCGCCGCACGACCTCGCCGCTGGGGAGTTTGCGCCAGACGACGATCAGCACGATCAGCCCCAGCAGGGCGTAGGCGTACATCGGTCCCGCCAGACCGACGAGCGGCAGGATGAAGATCGGGGAGATCACCGGACCGATCACCGTCCCCAGCCCCTGGGCCGAGGCCAGAAGCGACATGGCCTGGGTCCTCTGTTCCGGACTGGTGCGGTCGGCGACATAGGCCTGGGACGCGATCGGCGAGGCGGAGCCGAAGACGCCGTAGATGGTCCGCGCCGTCGCCATCAGGACGAAGGCGACGATCGCCCCGAGCCAGCCTTCTATGCCCGAGGTTGCGGCCAGGCCGAAGCCGGTCATCGACACGACGAATCCGGTCAGGCCGATGAGAATCACCTTCTTGCGTCCGATCCTGTCGGACCACCGGGCCCAGACCGGCGAAGCGATCGTCCACATCAGGGCGGAGATGGCGAAGGCGCCCGCGACCAGGGTGTCGGACAGCTGGAACTCGCGTCCGATCGCCGGCAGCACCGACTGCAGTCCCATGTTCCCCGCCGTCGCGATCAGGCTGACGGCGAACAGGATCATGAAGGCGGGGGATCGGGGAGACATTCGGGATGCATAGCCTGATCCGCTCCCTTCGGGGAGGATTTGGTCCGAAAGCCGCGAGACATCAGACGACGGGTTCGCCACCTTGCAGCGAACGGGAGACAGACATGGCTACAATCCATATCGAGCGGATCATCCAGGCGCCGGCGGATTTCGTCTGGGACCGGCTGCGCGACTTCGGCGCCCTGCACACCCGGGTCGCGCCGGACTTCATCCTCGACACTGTGGTGGAGGGCGACGTCCGTACCGTCACCTTCCACGGCGGCCTCGTGATGCGAGAGCGACTGATCGCCATCGACGACGAGCATCGCCGCATCGTCTATTCGATCCTCGCCGACCTGTTCGAACACCACAGCGCCTCGAACGCCCTCGTGCCGGAAGGCGAGGACCGGTGCCGGTTCATCTGGATCGTGGACTTCCTCCCGGACGAACCGAAGGCGCGGATCGAGGCCATGATGAACGCCGGGGCCGACGCCATCAAAGCCGCGATGGAGAAGGCGGTGGGTTGACGACAGTAGTCCCTTCTCCCCTTGTGGGAGAAGGTGGCAGCCGAAGGCTGACGGATGAGGGGTCGTGCGGGCGGCTGGAATTAGGACCATGCGAACGGTCTGAGCCGGTGCGACCCCTCACCCGATCGCGCGAGGATGACGGCTCCGCCGCCGTGCGCGATCTCCCTCTCCCGCAAGGGGAGAGGGTCGGTCAGATCACCGTCAGCGTCGGTTTCAGCCGTCGTCCGTCGTCGAGACGCAGCCGCGCCTTGACCTCGAACAGGTCGGCGCCGACCGGGACGATCAGCAGGGCCTTGGGCTCCGCCGCATTGACGCAAACGACCGCATTTTTCGGACAGATGTCGAAACAGGCCGTTTCGATCACGGCCAGCTCGGCCTTGCGGCCCTTGCCGTCGCCGGGCTTCAGATACTTCTTCAGCGCCTTCTTCAGGCTCTTGTCGCCGTGCGGGCCGAAGCCGCCGTCGAGCTTCTTCTGGCACTTCTTGCAGACCAGGACGACATCGCGCCATTTCGTCTTCGAGGTCTTGATGGCCATGACCTGATGTCGGTCAAGGCGCGGCGTTACGCAAGTCGCTTGCGTCCGGTCGTCGGGCGCCGCCATCATCGGCGGACCTTCCCGGGAGCCTTCATGATCCGCACCGCCCGCCTCATCGCCTTCGGCGCCGCCGCCCTGACCCTGCTGACCGCGCCCGCCTCGGCCCAGACCGTCCCTGCCGCCGATATCGCCTCGGCGGCGCAAGGGGTGGAGGCGGACGTGATCGCCTGGCGCCGCGACCTGCACGCCCATCCGGAACTGGGCTTCGCCGAGACGCGCACGGCCGCCTTCGTCGCCGGACATCTGCGCGAAATGGGTCTCGAGGTGCGCGAGGGCGTCGGACGGACCGGCGTCGTCGGCGTGCTGCGCGGGACGGGATCCGGGCCGCAGCATGTCGTGGCCCTGCGCGCCGATATGGACGCCCTGCCGGTGCTGGAGGCGACAGGCCTGCCGTTCGCCTCGACCGCGACCGGGACCTATCAGGGCCAGACCGTGCCGGTCGCCCACGCGTGCGGACACGACGCCCATGTCGCCATGCTGCTGGGCGCCGCGCGGGTGCTGAGCGGGATGAAGGACCGGTTCTCGGGGACCGTCGTGTTTCTCTTCCAGCCGGCCGAGGAGGGGGCGCCTCCGGGTGAGCCGCTGGGCGGCGCCCGGCTGATGATCCAGGACGGGGCGCTGGAGAATCCGAAGGTCGAGGCGATCTTCGGCCTGCATGTCGTGCCGGGCCGGGCGGGGACGGTCTTCTACCGGCCGCAGGGCTTCATGGCTGCGTCCGACCGGGTCGATATCACCCTGCACGGTCGCCAGACCCACGGTGCCTGGCCGTGGCGCGGCATCGACGTGATCGCCGTGGCCGGTCAGGTGATCCAGACGGTCAACACCCTGACGGCGCGGACCATCGATCCGACCACCACCCCGACCGTCTTCACCATCGCCACGGTCCAGGCCGGCGTCCGCTACAACATCATCCCCGAGGAGGCGGTGCTGTCGGGCACGCTGCGCACCTTCGACGTGGCCCAGCGCGACGACCTGGTGACGCGCGCCGAGGCGGCGATCGACCATGTGGCCGCCGCCTATGGCGCCACCGCCGACTTCTCGATCCGTCAGAACGCCGCCCTGGTGTTCAACAACGAAGACCTGTCCGCCTGGCTGGCCCCGGTCCTGACCGAGGCCGCGGGCGAGGGGAACGTCAATCCGGCGACCCCGCCGACCACGGTGGCCGAGGACTTCTCCTATTTCCAGAACGAGGTCCCGGGGGTCTTCTATCATCTGGGCGGCACAGCCGACGGAGTCGATCCGGCGACGACGGCGCCGAACCATTCGCCCCAGTTCGACGTCAACGAGGACGTCCTGGTCCTGGGGGTGAAGACCCACGCCCTGTCGGCCTTGCGCTTCCTGGAGCGGGAATAGGGTCAACGGCGCGTTCGCCATAGTCGTATACGGACGTTCAACACAGCCGGTGCACCGTCCTGAGGTTACGCCCGGAGAATGACCATGAGGGTTCTGAACTTCCACCTGCCCGCCATCGAGCCCATGCCCCGTCATGAGCTGTGGAGGGAGACCTTTTTCTTCCTCGCGTCGTTCATCGCGACGATGGGCGGGGCCATGGTGATGATGAACCACGCGGCCGCGGTTCTCGCCTGAAGCTTGACCTCCGACGCCAGGGCGGCGAGGGGAGGGGGATGAGCTCCCCCGACACCGAACTCGACCGGTTCAAGGCTGCGCGCGTCACGGCCATCCATCGCCTCGACCTGATCGCGAGAGGGGCCCGGATCACCTACGAGGACGGGACGCCGGTGGACATGGCGTCGGAGAAGGCGCGGCTGGAAGCGGTCGTCGCCGACATGGACCGCCGCATCGCGAAGCTCGATCTGGCCACCGCCAAGCCCGTCGGACCGCTGAACTAGACGGCGGTCTGCACCGTCTCGATGACCCGGCGATAGGTCGCGGTCAGGGCTTCGAGTTCGGCGACCGGCACCCGTTCATCCACCTGGTGCATGGTCTGGCCGACGAGGCCCAGCTCCAGAACCGGACACATCGCCCGGATGAACCGGGCGTCCGAGGTGCCGCCGGTGGTCGAGGCCTCGGGGCGGAGGCCGGTGGCGGCCTCGACCGCGTCCTGGACCGCCGTGACGAAGGCGCCGTGGGGCGTCAGGAAGGCTTCGCCTGAACACATGTGCTCCAGGGTGATCTGAAGTCCGGTCTCGGCCTGCACCCGGCCGGCCTCGCGGTTCAGCCAGTCGATCAGGCCGTCGCCGGTCTGGGCCGGGTTGAAGCGGATGTTCAGCCGGGCCCGGGCCTCGGCCGGGATGACGTTCGTCGCCGGATTGGCGATGTCGACGGTGGTGATTTCGAGATTGGACGGTTGGAAGGCCTCGTAGCCGGTGTCGAGCACGTGGGCGTCGAGGGCGGCCAGCAGGCGGACCAGCGCCGGGGCCGGGTTCGCCGCGCGGTCGGGGTAGGCGACGTGGCCCTGTTTGCCGTGGACGGTGATCCAGGTGTTCAGCGAGCCGCGCCGGCCGATCTTGATCATGTCGCCGAGCTGCCGCTGCGACGACGGTTCGCCGACGACGCAGGCGTCGATGACCTCGCCCTCGGCCATCAGGGTCTCGACGACCCGTTTGGTGCCGTGCAGCGCCGGACCCTCCTCGTCGCCGGTGATGAGGAAGGACAGGGAGCCGGGCAGATCGCCCTCCGCCAGGACCTGCGAGACGGCGGCGACCCAGGCGGCGATCCCGCCCTTCATGTCGACCGCTCCCCGGCCGAAGAGGACACCGTCCCTGACCTCGGCCTCGAACGGGCCGGAAGACCATGCGGTGTGTTCCCCGGTCGGGACGACATCGGTGTGGCCGGCGAAACAGAGGTTGGGCGAGGCGGTTCCGCGCCGTGCGTAGAGGTTCTCGATCCGCGCTTCCCGGCCCTCGCCTCCCGGCCCCTCGAAGGCCATGCGGCGGCAGGTGAAGCCGAGGTCGGTCAGGACCCGCTGCAGGGTGTCCATGGCCCCGGCGTCGGCGGGTGTCACGGAGGGGCGACGGATCAGGTCGCGGGTCAGTTCGACAGGATCGATGATGCTCATGGACGACGCCCTATCTCACCCTGCGAGGCCGCGCCATGGAACGCGCCCGACGATCTGGATTCGCAGAAGGTCCGCATGCTAGCCAGAGCGCACCACATGTTTGGGGGAACGGTTCATGAGTTTGTCTTCCAGGCTTGCAGTTGTCCTGCTTCTGATCGCGCTTCCGGGCGCCGCAATGGCCCAGGCTACGGTCGGCAATATCGGGCCCGGAAACGCGAGCGCCTTCGGCAACATCAACGATGTCCAGTCGTTGCTCGCACCGGCCGATGCGGCGACCCTGACCGAAGTCAGTCTGGGGATGGCCCACCCAACCTCTGCGCAAAACTACACAGTCAGTATCCATCGCGACAACGCGGGTTCCCCGGGACCGGCCGTCGCCACGTCCGGCACATTCACGACGACGACTGCCGTCATCAACTACGGGGTCCAGGTCTATACGCTCTCGACTCCGCTGACGGTCACGCCGAACGAGCGACTCTATATTCAGGTCAATGCGCCGGCCAATACAGCCTGGTGGGCTGTGACCAACGACTACTATCCGGATGGCGGCCTGATCGAGAACGGCACGAGCCGTCCCGAGTATGACGCCTATTTCCTGGCCCAGTTCACGACCATCCCGACGCCGGTTCCCACGCTGACGGAGTGGGCCATGATCCTGTTCGGTCTGGGTCTGGCGGGCGGCGCTGTCCTGATGATCCAGCGCCGGCGGCTGACCGTCTGAGGTTTGACCGGGGCCTCGGGGGCGGCGCATAGGTCGGCGGCTCCCGCAAAGGCCGCGCCATGCCCAAGATGGACATCGAGACCGCCCCGACCGGCCACGGGACCTCCTGTCCCGAAGAGCACGCCGGGCCCTGCAAGCCGCGTCGGCGGTGGCGGCTCGGCGACGCGGCGGGGCTGGATCAGTTCGACAGGATCGATCACAGGAGCTGATGCGCCGCTCATGCGGTCATGCTTCAGGGGGACTTCGCAGCCGCGAGACGTGCATTCCCAGGATCGACATCGACCGGGCTCGCCTGAATGCCAGTCAGGTCTTTGTCGTACGCCTGTGCTTTCCCAGCCCTAGCTTGATCGAATCGATCTTGGCACGCTTGGCCGTACCAGAGGGAGGAGGGTGGTCGTGATTGCAAGACTGGTTTTCGGATTGCTTTTGGCAGGCTTCCTCGGCGTCAGCCAGGCAAGTGCTCAGACCTACCGCCTCTCTGGGGATTTCAACACCGGAACGGGCTCGCTTTCCGGCAACATCACGGTCAATCCGGCCACGGGACGAGTGACGCGGGCGGACGTGGCCGTTACGGCGGGAACGGGCGCTTCGAGCATCTCTGGGCCAATGTCGGCACGCAGCAGCACGCTCGTTGTTGAGGACGGCCCTAACGTCGTTAGACTCCGTGAAAGCCCGGTCAACACGGGTGTGTTCGGCCTTTTTCTGGTCTTCAACCCTCAACTTGACCAACTGGCGCCGGTCTTTACTGCTGCCATTGAAACGCGATGCTTTAATGCTGACTGCAGTGTGACCGACACGGGCCGTCAGAACCTGATCAACCGGGTTCTGACCCGCATCCCCGGGATCACCAGCCTTTCCAGCAGTGCGGCCCCGCCTGGCTCGACCGTGGTGATCACGGGCACCGACTTCACCGGTGCGACGGCGGTCGCCTTCGGTGCCACGCCTGCTGCAGCGTTCACCGTGAACAGCGCAACCCAGATCACCGCGACCGTTCCGGCCGTCGCGCCGGGCACGACGGTGGACATAGCCGTCACTGGACCGACCGGGTCCAGTCCGAATACGACGGCCGACAACTTCCTGTTCCCCGCCCCCGTTCCGACCATGGCGGAATGGGCCATGATCGCTCTTGGGTTGCTGCTCGCGATGGGCGCTGCGGTTACAATTCAGCGCCGTCGTCTGGCGGCCTGATACATCGGGTTTGATCCTGGCTTCCGGGGGCGGTAACGCGAGGGACAGCCGTCGGGAGCCCACCTTTGCCGAAGATCGACATCGATGCCGCACCCGAGCGCAACGGAACCGCCTATCCGCCGCCTTTTGACGCTCCTTGCCGGGAACGGCGTCGCAGACGGTTGGGGAACGCGGCGGGCCTCAGCCAGTTTGGCGTCAACAGGCTGATTCTGCCGCCGGGCGGCTGGTCCTCCCAGCGCCATTGGCACACCGCCGAGGATGAGTTCGTCTGGATCCTGTCCGGTGAGGTGGTGCTGGTTGAGAATGAGGGCGAAACGGTGCTGAGGGCGGGGGATTGCGCCGGTTTTCCGAAGGGGGTGGCGAACGGCCATCAGCTGGTCAACCGGTCGGAGGAGGTCGCCGTGGTTCTGGAGGTCGGCGGCCGAAATCCTGATCAGGACGCGGTCGATTATCCCGACATCGATCTGATGATCGCCGGCCAGGGCGACACCACCTATCGGCATAAGGACGGCACGCCCTACGAGACCGCCCCGGGCCGGGTGAAGTGACGGACTCGCCTGAGGCGCCCGAGCCGAACACCAGGCCGAACGCCGAAGCCGCGCTGGCCGCCCATGGGACCAACCCCTGGGTCATCAATGACTTTCGCCTGATCTGGCTGGGTCGGATTGCGGCGGTGCTGGCGATCCAGATCCAGTCCTCGGCCCTGCTGTGGCAGGTCTATGAGATCGCGCGCCGCGACCATCCGATCGAACAGGCCAGCCTGTATCTCGGCATGGTCGGACTGGCCCAGTTCATCCCCCTGCTGTTGCTGACCCTGCCGGCCGGCGAGATGGCGGATCGGCGGGACCGCCGGCGCACGGTGGTCTGGTCGATCCTGGCCGAGGCGACGTGCGCCCTGTCCTTCCTGGCCATGGCCCTCCACGGCCATCCGCCGCTGTGGGGCCTGCTGGCGGTGGCGGTCGGCTTCGGCGCGTCGCGGGCCTTCCTGGCTCCGGCGAGCCAGGCCTATCTGCCGATGGTCGTGGGTCGGGCCGCCCTGCCGCGCGCCATTGCGGCCCAGTCGATCGCCTTCCAGACCGGGGCGATCGCGGGGCCGGCGCTCGGCGGCGTGATCGTCGGCATCAACGTGCCTCTGGCCTACGGAGTGTCGCTGGCCCTGTTCGGCGTCGGCCTGGTCTGTTTTCTGATCCTGAAGACCAGCGGCAGGCCCGCACCGATGGAGGCCGTCGGCAGCCGCTGGGAGGCGGTCAAGGACGGGCTGAAATACGTCTGGGACACCAAGATCGTGCTGGGCGCCATCTCGCTCGATCTGATCGTGGTTCTGTTCGCGGGGGTGGCCCTGCTGACCCCGATCTTCGCGCGCGACATCCTGCATGTCGGACCGGAAGGGTTCGGGTTGCTCCGGGCGTCGTTCGGCGGCGGCGCCTTCCTGATGGCCCTGGTCCTGGCCCGTTATCCGATCCCGGGTCGGGGCGGGATGCTGATGTTCGCCTCGGTCGCCGTGTTCGGCGTCTGCACCATCGTCTTCGGGCTGTCGAAGGTCGTCTGGATCTCGGCGGCGGCCCTGTTCATCGGCGGCATGGCCGACATGGTCAGCGTCAACATCCGCCAGACCCTGATCCAGCTGTCGACGCCCGATCACATGCGGGGCCGGGTGTCCTCGGTCTCGATGCTGTTCATCGGCGCGTCCAATGAGCTCGGCGAGGCCTACTCCGGTGTGATGGTGCGGTTCCTGGGACCCATCGGCGCGGCGGTGTTCGGCGGGGTCGGGGCGCTGGCCGCGACGGGGCTCTGGGCGAAGCTGTTCCCCGACCTCAGAAAGGCGGATCGGCTGGTGTGAGTCCGTCAGGCTCCAGCGAGGCGCGCGCGCCGCTGGAGATGCACAGCCGCCGCGCCGGCCAGCGCCAGTCCGAGCAGGATCATCGCCCACTCTGACAGGGTCGGGACGGGAGCGGCAGCGACCTGCACGACTTCGAAGATCAGGTCTTGAGCCTGGACCATGTCTCCATTCGCGAACCAGGCTCCCCCGGGGTAGGAGTTAACGTCATTGTTGCGCGTCAAAGTCGACGAGCCGAAAGCGAAGGCATAGGTGGACCCGGCCGTAACCGGCAGCGGAGTGCCGAGAACGAATTCATCGAAGCCGCCGCCGGTCCGGTCAGTCAGACTTACCGCTTGCGATGAGACGAACGCACCTGCAGCGTTGAACGCGCCGGTATTTGCCCCGTTATAGAGATAAAGGGTGGTGTTCTGGGCGGCACCCGGCCTTACCCGGATCCTGGTGACCGTGCCCGTCACAGTCGCCGTGAAAGACTGGCCCTGGAAGCTGATCGAATTGGTCACAAACGGGTTTGCATCCGGCGACGCGATCGTCTGGGCCGATGCCTGGGTTGCCATGCCTGTCCAGAGTGCGGCCAGCATGACCGCTACAATGGCGATGTTACGAGCGGTCGAGGACAAGGTGCATTTCCAAAGCATCACCGGCCAGTGCCGGCCAATGCGTTTAGTATATCCGCGGTTGTGAAGGCCTGACAATCGGGACAAGGTCCGACCGAGTCCGTGTCCGGCAGCCCCTCCGTGACAGTCCTGCGCACCCTGCCGCCTCCCTGCGAGAGGGAGGTGATTACCAGGCGCGGAAATGTTTGCTCAGCTTCAGCCCCTGCCGCTGATAGTGGCTGCCGCCCTCGCCGTAGAGGCGTGACGGGCGTTCGGTCAGGGGTTCGTAGACCAGCCGGGCGACGATCTGGCCGTGTTCCAGCAGGAAGGGGGTGTCGTGGGTACGGACCTCCAGCACGCCCTTTGAGCCCGCGCCGTGCGCCTCGTCGGTGCCGAAGCCGGGGTCGAAGAAGCCGGCGTAGTGGACGCGGAACTCGCCGACCGACGGATCGATCGGGGTCATCTCTGCCGCCTGATCCACGGGGATCTCGACCGAGTCCGAAGACGCCAGGATGTAGAACTCGCCCGGATCGAGCAGCAGTTCGCCGCGACGCAGGGTCAGCGGCTCCCAGAAATCCTTCGGGTCGTGGCCGTCGATCCGGTCCAGGTCGACGACGCCCGCGTGACGACGGCCACGGAAGCCGATGATGTCGCCGCCTTGCAGGTCGACCCCGACGCTGCGGGTCTCCAGCTTGGGCGGTTCGCCCGCCTTGAGCCGCAGCTGGTTCAGCCGTGTGCCGGGACGCACGAGGATTGAGAAGGTCTGGGGTGCGATCTCCAGATAGAGCGGCCCCGCATAGCCCTCGTCCACATCGTCGAACGAACCGCCGCGATCGGTCAGCAGGCGCACGAAGACATCGACACGGCCGGTCGAGGACTTGGGGTTGGCGCGGGCGATCAGGCCGGGCGGCAGGCTCAGCCGCTCCTGAAGCTCGGCGATATAGACACAGCCTTTTTCCAGAACGACGCCGTGGGTCATGTCGATGGGGTGCATCTCGACGTCGGCGATCCGCTCGGACACCAGCCGCTTGCCGGGCAGGAAGGAGGCGCGCACCCGCCAGGCGCGGTCGGACAGGCGCAGGTCGAGACTGGCCGGCTGGACCTGGTCGGCGTCCCAGGGCGTGGCCGAGGATATGGCGCCGCCCGCGATCAGGGCTTCGATGGACTGGGAGGGCAGGATGCCGTGCGTGGGGAATTCAAGAGACATGGCGAACGCCATACACACGGATCGCCGGACGCGCGACCACGCTTGAACTGCGGCCTGCATCGGGCGACCATGGATCATGCACGACACGCGACCCTATGTGGCTGAAACGGAAGGCGTCATCGTGCGCGTCCGCCCCAGCTATCTGGCCGGCCAGTCCGATCCGGCCGAGGGCCGCTGGGTCTGGGCCTATCAGATCGAGATTGAGAATTGCGGGCCGGAGGCGGTGCAGCTGATGGCGCGGCGGTGGGTCATCACCGACGCCACCGGCCATGTCGAGACGGTGCGGGGGCCGGGCGTGGTCGGGGAACAGCCCCTGATCGCGCCGGGCGACAGCTATTCCTACGCCTCGGGATGCCCCTTGCCGACGGCGTCGGGGTCCATGGAGGGGGCCTATACGATGACGGACGCCAGCGGCCGGTCGTTCGAGGCGGTTATTCCGGCCTTCAGCCTGGATGTGCCTGGCGGGAGGGTCCTGAATTGACGGATCGACTGATCGACGCCGCGCCCTTCGTTCCGGCCAGGGAATTCGAGGTCAGCAAGGCCTTCTATCGTGCCCTGGGCTTCGAATGTCTCACGGACGGAGAGGTCGCGATCTTCCGCACGGGAACCAGCCGCTTCATCCTGCAGAATTACTGGCAGGAGGGCTGGGCCGCCAACTTCATGATGCAGCTGGTCGTCGCCGATCTTGACGGCTGGTGGTCGCGGATGACGGCACTGGATCTGCCGGGCCGGTTCGGGGTGCAGCGGCCGAAGCCGCCTGTCCTGCAGCCCTGGGGCCTGATCGTCGGCTATGTCTATGATCCGGCCGGCGTGCTCTGGCACGTCACCGGCGAACGGCCCGCCTGAGGCGGGTGGGGGGCTGCGTCAACCCGGAGAACCGCAGCCCCGCCCCGATCTCGCCAGGGGACCCTGACGAGGCGGATGCGGCCCCTTACGGGATCGGCATGACGAAGGCGCGACGCACGCGACACGGATCGCGCCCAGGCAGCGAGCGACAGCGCCCCTTGAACTAGATGTAGCGCCGCAGGCTGCGGGCCAGCTCTTCCTTGCCGCCGCGCTTCATCTGCGGCTGGTAGGCGACGCGGGCGTGTTCCTGGCAGTAGACGCCTTCCGAGGCGCGGCGGCCGCAGAAGCTGAACTCGGTCGAGGACGGGTCGCCGATCGGCCATTTGCACATGTGGGCGCCCAGGGTCATCACCGTGGCCGTGCCGGGCATCTCGGCGACGGCGGGCAGGGCCGGAGCGGCCACGACCGGCCGCGGCGCGGGCTGGGCGGCTTCGATGCGGCGGGGCGCCGAGGGCTGGGCCGGGGGCGTGGTGCGCGTACGGGCCGGGCGGAAGGTGGTGGCGGTGCGCGCCGGCTGCGACGGCGTCGCGCGGCCCGACAGGCCGAGGCGGTGGACCTTGCCGATCACGGCGTTGCGGGTGACGCCGCCGCCCAGCTGTTTGGCGATCTGCGAAGCCGACTGCCCTTCCAGCCAGAGCTTCTTCAGCGCGCCGACGCGATCTTCGGTCCAGCCTGCGGTCATGCCACCCTCCGGGGAACAGTTTTGATTCAACATTTGGCGCCTGAGGCCCCTCCCGGGTCTCGTCGGCCACAACTAATCGTAAACGAGACCTTAACAGACGCAAGATGTGCGAATCAGTCGTCCACAGGAACTACATCTTGAATCGGCGTTCGCTGAGCGGACCAAGCGCCGCGATACGGAACGGGCCCCGGCGCCCGGGGTTGAAGACCCATGTCCGACACGCCGCACGCAGCCCCGCCGATTACGCGTAAACCTTTGACTCCCCTGGCGGGGGACGGCTGTGTGCGTGTGGTTGATCCGCCCGAGATCGCCATCACCCTGACCCCCGACGCCGCAGAGATTTCCGGGCTGCGCCTGATCGCGGAGGCGGACGCGGCGCGGCGCAAGGTCAACCCTGCCGGTTGAGGCCGGGTGCCGGAGCCCTTGCGCACCGCGCCCTGCGGCTGCATCTGACGGCCCATGACCGATCTCGCCTCGACGCGGCCTTCAGGCCTTCCGACCCCACGCAACTATGCCGGGGTCAACTGGATCGGGGTCCAGACCCTTTATCTGCGCGAGGTGCGCCGCTTCTGGAAGGTCGGGGCCCAGACGGTCGCCGCCCCGGTCGTCACGACCCTGCTCTACATGCTGGTCTTCGTCGTGGCGCTCAAGGGCACGCGGCCGCCGCTGCACGGCACCCCTTTCTCGGAGTTCGTGGCTCCCGGCCTGATCATGATGGCCATCCTGAACAACGCCTTCGCCAATGCATCGTCCAGCCTGATCCAGGCCAAGATCATGGGCACCTCGACCGACTTTCTCACGCCGCCGCTGAGCCCGCTGGAGCTGACCATCGGCTTCTCGCTGGGCGCCGCCACCCGCGGCATCGTGGTCGGCCTGGTCACGGCGATCTGCGTCATGCCGTTCGCCCGCCTCGGGGTGAGCCATGTTGCGGCCATCGTCTGGTTCGCCCTGATCGCCTCCCTGCTGATGGGGATGGTGGGGGTGCTGGCCGGTCTCTGGTCCGAGAAGTTCGACCAGTTGTCGGCGGTCCAGAACTTCGTCGTCCTGCCGATGACCTTCCTGTCGGGGGCCTTCTATCTGGTCGAGAACCTGCCCCAGCCGTTCGCGGCCATCAGCCACTGGAACCCCTTCTTCTATCTGATCGACGGCTTCCGCTACGGCTTCATCGGCCATGCCGAGGGGAACCTGATGGTCGGGGTGGTGATGAGTGCGGTACTGACGGTCGGGATGGCCGTCTGCTGCTGGCTGGTGTTCAGGTCCGGGTGGCGGTTGAAGAGCTGAGCGAGGCAGTAGGCGGTAGGCAGTAGGCAGTAGGGGCGCTGCGTCTGCAGCCTCCCGCCGCGTCGAGCACGATGCTGGCCGGAAACGACCTACTGCCTATTGCCTACTGGCTACTGCCTCACCCGGTGTTGACTCCCCCACGCTCCCATCCGACAACCTCCGCTCCTGAAAAGTCCCGTCGCACCCGCGCCGGGGCTTCGTTTCTTTTGGAGGTCAGTCCGTGTCCGGTCATTTGATGGGTGTCTACAATCGCGCGCCGCTGGAAGTGGACCGCGGGCGAGGCGCGCGTCTGTGGAGCGTGGACGGGACCGAATACCTCGACTGCGTCCAGGGCATCTCCACCAACGGTCTGGGCCATGCCCACCCGGTTCTGGTCGAGGCTGTGAAGGCCCAGGTCGAGAAGCTGTGGCACGTCTCCAACATCTACAAGATTCCCGGCCAGGAAGAGCTCGCCGGCAGGCTGACCGACGCCAGCTTCGCCGACGTGGTCTTCTTCACCAACTCGGGCACCGAGGCGGTCGAGTGCGCCCTGAAGACGGCGCGCAAATATCATTCGGCCAACGGCCAGCCCGAGCGGATCGACATCTACGGCTTCGACGGCGCCTTCCACGGCCGGACCTACGGTGCGATCAACGCGGCCGCCAACCCGAGCTACACCGAGGGTTTCGGCCCGAAGATGCAGGGCTTCCACCAGCTGAAGTGGGGCGACCACGAGGCGCTGAAGGCCGCGATCGCCGAGCCCACGACGGCGGCGATCATCGTCGAGCCGGTGCAGGGCGAGGGCGGCTGCCGGGCCATGCCGGACGTCTGCCTGCGCGGGCTGCGCGACCTGTGCGACGCGCACGGCGTCCTGATCATCTTCGATGAGGTCCAGTGCGGCATGGGCCGGACCGGCAAGCTGTGGGCCCATGAATGGGCCGGGATGACGCCCGATATCATGGCGGTCGCCAAGGCCCTGGGCGGCGGCTTCCCCATCGGCGCCTGTCTCTCCACCGCCCATGCGGCGAAGGGGATGACCGTCGGCGCCCACGGCTCGACTTTCGGCGGCAATCCCTTGGCCATGGCCGTCGGCAATGCGGCCTTCAGCGCGATCAACACGCCGGAGATCCTGGGCAACGTCAACGAGATCGCCGGCTACCTGAAGCAGCAGCTGCACGGACTGAAGGAACGCTTCCCCGATGTGATCGTGGACGTGCGCGGCAAGGGTCTGCTGATCGGCCTGAAGCTGGTCCCGAACAACCGCGACTTCATGGGCTGGGCGCGCGACGAGCAGCATCTGCTGATCGCGGGCGGCGGCGACAACTGCGTGCGCATGCTGCCGCCCCTGAACCTGACCCTCGACGAGGCCCGCGAGGCCGTCGAACGGCTGGAGCGGACCTGCGAGTTTGCGCGGGACAAGATCAAAGCGGTCGCCTGATGGTCAGACACTTCCTCGACATCCACCGGCTGGAAGCGGCCGAGCTGCGCGCCATCCTTGACGACGCCCATGCCCGCAAGGCCGCGCGTCAGGGCAAGCCCCAGGGCTGGGTCGACGCCGACGCGCCGGGCAGGGACCGGGTGCTGGCGATGATCTTCGAGAAGAACTCGACCCGCACCCGCTTCAGCTTCGACGCCGCCATTCGCCAGCTCGGCGGAGACTCGATCATCGCCACGGCCTCGGACATGCAGCTGGGGCGCGGCGAGCCGGTCGAGGACACCGCCAGGGTCCTGTCGCGCATGGTCGATGCCGTGATGATCCGGGCCAACACCCACGAGGACGTCGAGCGGTTCGCCCGGGTCGCCACCGTGCCGGTGATCAATGGTCTGACCGACCGCTCTCACCCGTGCCAGATCCTGGCCGACATCATGACCATCGAGGAGCAGCGCGGTCCGATCGAGGGCAAGACCCTGGCGTGGATCGGCGACGGCAACAACGTCTGCCACAGCTTCATGCACGCCGCGCCGAAGCTCGGCTTCCACCTGAACGTGGCCTGCCCGGCCGAGTATCACCCCGACCTGCACGACCTGGCGAAGGGCGGCAGTTCGGTCAGCCTGACCTCCGATCCGCGCGATGCGGTCAAGGGCGCCGACGTCGTGATCACCGACACCTGGGTGTCGATGGGCGACAGCGACTATGAGGCCCGTCTGCAGGCGTTCGAGAGCTACACCGTCGACGAGGCCCTGATGAACCTGGCCGATCCGGACGCGGTCTTCCTGCACTGCCTGCCGGCGCACCGGGGGGAGGAGGTCACCGACGCCGTGATCGACGGACCGCGCTCGCTGGTCTGGGACGAGGCGGAAAACCGCATCCACGCCCAGAAGGCCGTGCTGGCCTGGTGTTTCGCGGGCTAGATCGCCTTCGATTTCCTGAACGACGGCGGAGCCTGGATGCGCCACCCGGCCTCGAGCAGGGCCTGCAGCTCTGCGACCTCGATCGCCTCAAGCCGGACCAGCACCGCCGGATAGCCGCGATAGTGGTCGTCGTCGAAAAACCGGTCGGGCGCGGCCTCGATCAGCATGTCCTTTGCGGCGATGTCGCAGCGGATGGCGACGACGCCCGGCACGGCCTCGCGTTTTGACTTCGGTCTGGCGCGGGCCAGATAGGCCCAGCAGACCGCCCTCCGGCCGACGCCGAAATTGACGCCCTCGCCCTCCATACCGGGCAGGGCGAGGGCCAGTCGGGACAGGTCGGTGGTCGTGGCCATGGAGGCCGACCATACAGGAAAAGGGGCGCCGTCGCGAAACGGTGCCCCTGGTCCCGGTGCGCGAACCTACTGCAGGTTGACGTCCGCGACCCCGCCGGCGTCCGGGATGGTCCCGGTCAGATTGGCCCTGGCGATCTCGAAGGCGAACTTGACGAGCCCGCCCTTCGATACCCAGACCCGGCCGTCGTCGGCGTCGAAGCGCAGGATGGTCAGGTTGGGGTCGTCCTTGCCGCCCGGATACCAGGCGGCCAGCACCGGGTTCCAGTAGCGGTCGACGATCTCGCGGTCCTTGCCGTGGACCGACAGCTCCCCGTGGATACAGGCCCAGGTGTTCTGGTCCTTCGAGCCGTAGTGGAACATGGCGCTCTGGCCGCCGCCGACCCCGGCGTCCTTCGCCAGATCGGTGTCGTCGCGGGTGAAGAACCAGATCGTGCCGGTCTCCTCCTCGCGATGGGCGGTCATCGGCTGGGCGTGATAGCCCGGGGTGTCGATGCCCAGCATGCCGGTGTTGGAGTCCTTGAGATGCTTCCAGAACTCTTTTTCGGCATCGGCGGCGGAGAGGGGTTCGTCAGCCATGGTGGCTCCTGCGTGATTGTTCGGCCGGGATAACCGCCCAGCCTCCACGCCGTTCCGTCAGCCTCCCCGGTGCGTGACACCCAGCAGGGTTCCCAGATGGATCAGCAGCAGGAAGGCGAGCGCCCCGGCCAGCAGCATGACGAACCGCCAGGGCACCATGCGGGGCTTGAGGAAATCGCTGGGCTGCGCGCCGCGCCAGCCGGCGAAGACGCCCACGATCAGGGCGCCGGCGAGCAGCGAAAGGGTCAGGGTCATCGACATGGGCGCGATGTGGCGGCAAGTCCCCGGATGCGCAAGCGAACTCTTACCGGGGTCTTAATCTTCACCGCCCGTTAACCACGTCGGCGCGATGAAATGAGCTGTGACGGGGGCTATCCACAGATGAATGGGCAACCGTCAAGATGTTGGGGTTAACCACACGTTTACACCCCGGATATGGGCGATTAGCGTGATGCCTATGGGTCGGGAGTCGAATCAGTGAGCGCAGCCGCAGCGCCTTGGAGCGTGAAGGGCATCGACCCGAAAGCGCGCGAGGTGGCCAAGGATCTGGCGCGTCGTTCGGGCATGACCCTGGGCGAGTGGCTCAACACGATGATCATGGACGACGAGGATGACGGCGTCTCGCCGTTGCCGCGTCGCCCCCATGCCGCCGAGACCTTTGATCGTCGCGGCCGGTCGCGCCGTCTGGACGACGCCTACGAGATGGACGGTCGCGGCTACGGGCGCGACGACGAGACCCTGCAACGGGTCGCCGCCTCGGTCGAGGCGATCGCCTCCCGCCTTGAGGCTGCCGAGCGTCGCTCGACCATCGCCATCCAGGGCGTCGATCAGGCCGTCGCCGGCCTGGTGCGCAAGATGGAGGCGCAGGACCAGCAGGCCGGTCAGTACGGCCGCCGCATCGACGACATCTCCGAAGAGCTGAAGGAAGGCCACAAGCGCCTGCGCCGGTTCGAGCAGGACGCGGGTCCGAAGACCGCCGAGACCATCGGCAAGGTCGAGCAGGCCCTGGGCGGTCTGGCCGGCCGTCTCTACGACATCGAGGAGCGTCAGCGGTCCGGCCTGAACGAGGTTCGCCAGCGTCTCGAAGGCGTGGAGAAGGCCGACGCCTGGGGCAAGACCGACACGGCCGTCGCCGCCCTGACCAGCCGTCTCTACGACCTTGAAGAGCGGAACCGCGCGCACAGTCAGACCCTGCTGTCGCGACTGGAAGCCGTCGAGAAGGCCGCGGGCCCCGGCGTGGGCGCGGACGTTCTCGCGCGCGTCGGCCAGCGACTGGACGCCGCACAGGGCCAGACGACCGAGGCTCTGCGCAATCTGGAGCGCTCCTTCGCCGGCCTCGATCAGCGTCTGCGCGCCACCGAGACCCGCGTGGAGCCGGAAGGCGTGCGGGAGGCCGCCCGCTTCGAGAAACTGGCCGAGACCCTGTCGCGTCAGGTCGACGCCAACCGCACCGAGATGATGCGTCGGCTGGAGACCGCCGAGAGCGAAGGCCGGATGGCCCGTATCGAGGCGACGATCGCCTCGCTGGGCGAACAGGCCCGCTCCGCCGAGCAGCGCTCCGCCCAGGGCATCGACGCCATGGGCCGCGAGGTCCTGCGCATCGCCCAGAATCTCGACAGCCGCGTCGACAAGATGGAGACGGCGGGCGATTCACGCCTCGGCAAGTTCGAGGAGGCCCTGACCCGGACCCTGTCGGACAAGATCGCCTCGGACATGGGCCGCTACGGCCAGGCGATCGAACACCGGCTCAACCGCGCCGACGACCAGAACGCCATCGCCCTAGAGAAGCTGGGCGTCGAGATTACCCGCATCTCTGACCGGCTCGCCGACCGTATCGCCCAGTCGGAGCGCAAGTCGGCCCAGGCGCTGGAAGACATCGGCCGCCGGATGGTCGAGGGCTCCGACCGGATCGAGCAACGCTACGACCGCGCCTCCGGCGAACTGGCCGAGCGGATGCGCCTGTCCGAGGAACGTACGGCGAAACTGCTGGCCGAGGCGCGTGAGACGCTCGACCAGCGCCTGACCCAGCCCGCCGCCTTCGACCCGACGCCCCAGCCCCTGCCCCAGGTCGAACCCCCTGCCGCCGCCGAGTTCGCCCAGCCCGACTGGCGCGCCGCCGCCTTCCCGGTCGAGGACTTCGCCTCGCCGGAGGACGGCTGGTCGATCGATTCCCTCGCCGCCGACATCGAACCCTTCCCTGAAGCCGCGCCGGAGCCCGCTTTCGGCGCTGCGCCTGCGGCTGCGGTCGCTTCGATCCTGCCGGAGGAAGACAGTTTCGACGCCCTGCCGCGCCGGTTCGAACCGGTCGCGCCCGAGCCGGCGCCGTTCGGTTCGGCGGCCCAGCCCTTCGGCGGGTTCGGCGGCGCAGACGTTTCAGACGCGCTCGACGCCATTGCCGAGGCGGCTCCTCCGGCCGCGCCGCAGCCCGCCTTCACCGGCGCGGTCGCCGAAGCCTTCCCCTCGCCGCGCGCCTACGATGACGGCGACGAGGACTTCGCGGCCGAGACCGAATTCGTCGATGCCCGCCGCCTGCGCGCCGGCCTTGTCGGCGGCGCCGCAACCGGTCGCGCCGCCTCGACCCGCGACGCCATCTCGGCCGCCCGCGCCGCCATGAACACCCCGGCCGCCGCCGAGGTCGCGCCTCGGTCCGGCTTCGGCCTGGGGGGGCTCAAGAAGGGCGGCAAGTCGCGGCTGCAGGAGCGTCTGGACAAGCAGGCGTCGCGCGACGGCACCGTCAAGAAGGCCTTCCTCGCCTCGGTCACCGGCGTCGCCGTCGTCTGCGGCCTCTACGCCACCGGCCGCCTGACGGGCTACGAGATCATGGACGTCGGCCAGTTGCTGGGACAGGCGGGCGGCGATACTGAAGCGACGCCGATCGCGGCCCTGGCGCTCAGCCCGAACGATGCCCCGCTCGAGGCTGCGCCCGCCGACGCCACCGAGGCCCAGACCCTGTTCGCCCAGGCGACGGAACAGCTGGACCGCAACGACCCGGCCGGGGTCGAGACCCTGACCCGCGCCGCCAATCTCGGCGAGCCCCAAGCCCAGCTGAAACTGGCGAGCCTCTATCAGTCCGGCGAAAACGGCGTGTCCGTCGACGCCGAAGAAAGCCGTCTGTGGGCCCGTCGCGCGGCAGAGGGCGGCGACGCGCGCGGCATGCATGCCTTCGGCATGTATCTGTTCGACGGCGTCGGCGGCGCCCGCAACCGGCCCGAGGCTCTCGACTGGCTCAAGAAGGCCGCTGACCTCGGCCTCGTCGACAGCCAGTACAATGTCGCCCGCATCTATGAGAACGGCGACGAGGGCATCGCGCCCAATCCGACCCAGGCCTACCGCTGGTACCTCATCGCGGCCCGTGCCGGCGATCCCCAGGCCCAGGCCGCCGTCGACCGACTGGCCCCGACCCTTCCGGCGGCCGCCCGCCAGACCGCCCGCGCCCAGGCCGAGGCCTTCGCCCTGGAACCGCTCGCCTAGACCCTTCCTTGATTTCCGCTCATCCCCGCGAAAGCGGGGACCCAGTTCTTTCGTTCCTACGGTGCGTCGGATTGACCTTCCGTTCAAACCCCGCCCATTGAACGCCCACAGCACTGGGTCCCCGCTTTCGCGGGGATGAGCGGTTAAGAAGGGGAAGGCCCGCCCTTTGGAGATCTATCTGCCGATCGCCGAGGTTTCGGTGAACTGGCCGTTCCTGGTTCTGCTGGGCGCGCTGGTCGGATTCGTGTCCGGCCTGTTCGGCATCGGCGGCGGCTTCCTGATGGCGCCGGTGCTGGTTTTCCTCGGCATCCCCCCGACCGTGGCCGTCGCCAGCCAGGCCAGCCACGTCGTCGCCTCCTCCACCTCCGGGGTCATCCGCTACACCGGCCAGGGCGCGGTCGATTTCAAGATGGGGGGCATCATGGCCGCCGGCGGCGCGGTCGGCGCCCTCGGCGGGGTCGAGGTGTTCCGCTACCTGCGCCTGCTGGGCCAGGCGGACCTGGTCGTGGCCCTGTCCTACCTCGTCTTCCTCGGCGCCATCGGCCTGTTGATGCTGCGCGAGAGCCTGACCGAGATTCTGCGCCGCCAGCGCGGAGAGATCGCCCCGCACAAGGAGCGCCGTCGTCCGCTCTGGCTCTACGGCCTGCCGTGGAAGGTGCGGTTCCCGAAATCGGGCCTCTATATCTCGGCCATCCCGCCCCTGGGCCTCGGCGTCTTCGCGGGCGTCCTGTCCGCCATCATGGGGGTCGGCGGCGGCTTCATCCTGGTCCCGGCCATGCTCTATGCGCTGCGCATGCGGGCCGGGGTCGTCGTGGGCACAAGCCTGTTCCAGATCATCATCACCACCGCCATCACCACCATCCTTCAGGCCGGTCGCAACCAGACAGTCGATATCGTCCTGTCCACACTGTTGCTGATCGGCGGCGTGGTCGGAGCCCAGTTCGGCGCCCGCTATGCCGGTCGGTTCCGGGCCGACATCCTGCGGGCGGCCCTGGGCCTGCTGATCCTGTTCGTCGGGATCCAGATGGGGCTGGAGCTGTTCGTGCGGCCGAACGACATCTTCCTGCTGGCCCCCGGGATCTCGGACCGATGATCCAGGTCCCGCCCCCTCCGCCGCCCGCGATCGAGGCGCCCCGTCTTGCGGAGTCGGGCCCGGAGATGTCGGTCGGGACCCAGGGCGAACTGCGCGTCGCTGCGGCCCTGACCGATGCGCGGGTCCAGGTTGATTCCAGCTTCCGCGGCGCCTCGATCGTTCTCTACGGCGCGGTCTTCAACCCGACCGACGACCCGACGGACGTGGTCGTCGTCGTGCGCGGTCCCGACGCCCCGATCCGTCTGGTCAAGAAGACCCGCAACCTCGGCGTCTGGCTCAACAGCCGTCCGGTCCTGTTCGAGGGCGCGCCCGGCTTCTACATGACTGCCTCGACCCGCCCCCTTCCAGACATCGCCGGATTCGGCCAGCTGAGACGGCTCGGCGTCGGCGTCGATCACCTGCGCATCGACGCGCCGGAGGAGAGCCGGACGGTCACCCGCTACGGCGTGCGCGACGTGGTCATCTCGCGCCTGGGCGAGGACTATCTCGACTGGCGCCGCGCCGTGATCCGGCTGAAGGAGGCGGCGGCGCTGTACGACACCGATCCGGACGGCGTCACCTTCGTCGATCGCGGCCTGTTCCGCGCCCAGGTCGAACTGCCGGCCGTCGCGCCGACCGGAGAGTATCATGCCGAGGTCTGGCTGTTCCGGGACGGCGAGCCGGCGGGCGTCTCGCACCTGACCCTGACGGTCGAGAAGGTGGGGATCGAACGCGACATCTACGAGTTCGCGCACCGGCGGCCCTGGACCTACGGCATCCTGTGCGTTCTGCTGGCCGCCGGCATGGGTTATCTGGCCAGCCGGGTCTTCAGGAGAAGCTGATGGATCGAACGCGGACGACCGCCTGGGCCCTGACTCTGGCCGGCCTGATTCCCTTTCTGGCCGGGGCGGGACTGATCGTCTTCAATCCCGGCGAGGCGGCCCGCTGGGTCGAGCCCCTTGCCGCCTATGGCGCGATTATCCTGTCCTTTCTGGCGGGGACCCGCTGGGGCAAGGGACTGGCCGAACGCGATCCGCGGCCCGCGACCCTGATCCTCAGCAACCTGCCGCCGGTCGCCGCCTGGCTGACCTTCCTGCCGGGCGTGCCGGACGGGCTTCAGCTGGCGGTGCTCATGGCCGGCCTTGTGGCCATGCTTTACTGGGATGTCAGGGGATCGACCGACTGGTACGCCCGGCTGCGTTGGGTCGCCACGAGCGGCGCGGTGCTCAGCCTGGGGTGCGTCTGGTTGCTGCTCTAGACCAGCCCGGCCCAGGCCAGGGCATGGACCCTGTCCTTTCCCAGCGCCGCCGCCATCGGGGCTTCCCCGAACAGCCCCGCGATCGCCGCATCCCGCACGTTCAGCCCCCCGGTGAAGGCGCCGAAGGCCGGCAGGATCAGCCTGCGCCCATCCGTCACGAAGCAGGGTCGCCGCACCATGCGCGCATGGGCAACGACCCGGGCGCAGGGGTGCAGGTGCCCCGCCACCTCGCCGGGTCGGGCGTCCGGCATGGGTTCGTGGGTCAGGAACAGCGCTCCCAGTTCCATCTCGCCGACGACCCGGCCGGGCAGGCGGGACACGGCCTCCGCATCGGCCTGTGTCAGGGCCTCCCGGTCGTGGTTGCCCTCCAGCCAGACCCAGTCGCGACCCGCGGCCAGCCGCTCGAGCGCGTTTCGGTCATCCTCCGCCATCCGCCCGATCGAGCGGCTGTCGTGGAAACTGTCGCCGAGCAGGACGATGCGGTCGGGCTTGAGCTCGGCGATCTCCGCCGCCAGTTTGGCCAGTGTCGCCCGGCTGTCGTAGGGCGGCAGCATCTGGCCGCGCGCGGCAAAGGCGGACCCCTTCTCGAGGTGCAGATCGCCCGCGACCAGGGTCCCGTGATCCGGCAGCCACAGGGCCCCCGAACAGCGCAGCACGCACAGTTCGCCCATGACCCGGACCGACAGGGAGCCGCAGGGTCGCCGCGCCGGGGTCAGCGTCTCTCGCAGGGCCGCGTTCATGCCGCGCCCTGCAGTTCAGGCGGCGCGTCTTCCATGACCTCGTCGATCAGGTCCTGGGCCGAGGCCTCAAGGATCATGTCAGCCGCGTCGCCTCCGACCCGCTCGCGCCCGATCATCACCAGGACCGGCACGCAGAAGGGCGAGGCCCGCTCCAGCGCGGCATGGCGGATGTGGCCTGCGATACGGCTCAGCAACTGCCCCAGTCGCGCGACATCCAGCAGGCCGGACGCGGCGTCCGACCGGGCGGTTCTCAGCAGCAGGTGGTCGGGCTGATGGCGGCGGAGCACGTCGTAGATCAGGTCCGTGGAAAAGGTCACCTGACGCCCCGTCTTCTCGGCGCCCGGCTGTCGCCGCTCGATCAGGCCGGAAACGAGGGCGCAACTGCGGAAGGTCCGCTTCATCATGAAGCTCTCCTCCAGCCAGGCCTCGAGGTCGTCGCCCAGCATGTCGGGCTGGAACAGGGCGTCCCAGTCCAGAGCATCCATCGGCTTGATCGACCAGATGGCGAAGGAATAGTCGGTCACGACGAAGCCCAGCGGCCCGACGCCGAGCCGATCCAGCCTGCGGGTCAGCAGCATGCACAGGGTGGAGTGGGCCAGCCTGCCCTCGAATGGATAGGCGACCATGAAGTGGCGACTGCCGCGCGGGAAGGTCTCGATCAGCAGACTGTCGGCGTCGGGGATCATCGACCGCTCAGCCTGCAGCTCCAGCCATTCCTGCACATCGACGGGCAGCACCCGCCAGTGGTCGCGGTCCTGGATCATGGCCCTGACGCGCGCGGCCAGAGAGGTGCCCAGCGGAAACTGGGACCCGCCCCAGCTCGGGATCTTGGGATCCTTGCCGGTCGCATGGGTCACCAGGGCGTCCATGCCGTTGATGCCCTGGAAGGCCCAGACCTGACCGGCGAAGACGAAGGTGTCGCCGGGCGTCAGCTGTTCGAAATACCATTCCTCGGCCTCGCCGACCTTGCGCCCGCCGATCAACTGTTTCGAGGCCCCTCCTCGCCGTGAGGCGACCTTCACGTTCAGCGTCCCCGCCGCCACGATGGCGCCGACATTCATCCGGTGCCGCTGGGCGATCAGTTGATTGCGCACGGTCCATCGGCCTTCGGGCGTTCGCACGATCCGGGCGAACCGGTCGTAGGTGCGGAGCGCATATCCGCCGGTGGCGACGAAATCGACCACCTCCTCGAACGCCTCATAGCTCAGCCCGCGATAGGGTGAGCAGCCGGTGACCTCCGTATACAGATCATCCATATCGAAGGGCTCGGAACAGGCCACGCCCATGACGTGCTGGGCCAGGGTGTCGAGGGTGCCGATATGGTGCGGCTCCCAGTCGAAGGCATTGTCGGCCACGGCCTCCTTGGCCGCCTGGCATTCCAGCAGCTCGAACCGGCTGGCCGGGACCATCAGGGCGCGGCTCGGCTCGTCGAGCCGATGGTTGGCCCGGCCGATACGCTGGACGAGGCGGCTCGATCCCTTGGGCGCCGCCATCTGGATCACCAGGTCGACGTCGCCCCAGTCGATGCCGAGATCGAGCGTCGAGGTGCAGACTACGGCGCGCAGATCGCCCCGGGCCATCGCCGCCTCGACCTTGCGTCGCTGCTCCGCCGCCAGCGACCCGTGGTGCAGGCCGATCGGCAGACTTTCATCATTTATCGCCCACAGCTGCTGGAACACGAACTCGCACTGCCAGCGGGTGTTGACGAAGATCAGAGACAGGCCCGACCGCTGGATGGCGGCATAGACCTCGGGGATCGCATGCTGGCCCGTGTGCCCGGCCCAGGGCACGCGACCTTCCGAAACCAGCACGTCGATGATGGCAGGCGCGCCGGGGTCACCGCGGACGATGATGATTCTTTCTCCCCTCGGGGGAGAAGGTGGGCCCGAAGGGCTCGGATGAGGGGGTTGCCTCAGTGAACTCGCTGGCGAAAGCTGGCGCACGGACCCGGCCCCCTCATCCGTCTCGCTCCCCGCTCCACCTTGCCCCCCGCGGGGAGAAGGTCACCCCGGCACCAGCCATTCCGCGATCAGATTCGGATCGTCGATCGTCGCCGACAGGGCCACCCGTCTCAGCCCCGGCGAAAAGCTCTGCAGCCGCGCCAGCCCGAGGTTCAGCAGGTCCCCCCGCTTGCCCGACCAGATGGCGTGGACCTCGTCCAGAACGATACATTTGAGGTCGGCGAAATACGCCCGCGCGCCGCCCCAGGCGCAGAACAGGGCCAGCTGCTCGGGCGTGGTCAGCAGGATGTCGGGCGGGTTGTCCCGCTGGCGCTGCTTCTTCGATTGCTTGGTGTCGCCGGTGCGGCTCTCGACATGGATGTTCAGCCCGATCTCGCGGATCGGGGTCATCAGGTTGCGCTCGACGTCGGTCGTCAGGGCCTTCAGCGGCGAGACATAGATCGTGTGGATGCCGCTGCCCGGCCCGTGCTCCGGCCTCGGCCCACGCTCGGCCAGATCGATCAGACTGGGCAGGAACCCCGCCAGCGTCTTGCCGCCGCCGGTCGGGGCGACCAGCAGGGCGTGGGCCCCGGCCTCGGCGGCCGCGATCATCTCCAGCTGATGGCGGCGCGGTGCCCATCCCCGCGAGGCGAACCAGTCGGCGAACAGAGGCGGCAGACTGGCGGCGGGCGACGTCACGAGCGGGATATAGCATGTTCCCGTTCCGTTTCACCCCGTTAGACGCTATCTCTCTGCCGTGTCCGACGAATCCGTCCTTTCCAGTCCAGCGGGGGCCAACCGCAGCCTGACCGGAGCCGAACCGTGGCTGGTCCTGCCCCCTGCCCTGGCCGTGCCCCCGGGGGCGGGGGCGATCTGCGACGACGAGGGGGCGAGGAAGATCGGGCGCGGCGCGGCCGAGGGCGTGTTCACCGGCGGTCCCGTGCTGGTGGCCCACGCCAGCCTGACCGCCCGACGGCTGGGCCTGTCCGCCCCGCCCCGGTCGCCGGACCTTCTGGATGTGCTGGAGCTCTGGGCCTTCATCCGGCCGGCGACCTTTTGCGCCCCCTCGCCGAGCGGCCTGGCCCTGGCGCTCGGCATGGCCGAACCGAAGGGGGCGGAGGCCCAGGCGGCGGCCCTGCGCGCCGCCGCCGCCGTCCTGCTGAAGGAACTGGCCGACCCGGCCTACCCCCACCGTGAGGACGCCTTCACCCTGGCCGAGACCCTCGGCCGCGCCGGCTGGTCCTGGGCCTGGCGGGTGTCCGGGGCCTTGCAGGCCGGTCCGCTGCGGGCCCGCCAGCATCGAGGCTCGGGCCTCGACGCCTGGTCGCGGCTGGCGGAGTGGGAGGACGAGGCGCCGCGCGGGGAGGCAGGCTCGGCCCCGGTCGATTCCGAATCCGCGCGTATCCGGCTGGAGAAACTGCTGCAGGCCTCGGGCCTCGACGAGACCCGCCCGACCCAGTCCGACTATGCCGCCGAGGCCGCCTACGCCTTCTCGCCCCGCAACGAGGAGGGCAAGCCCCGGATGCTGCTGGCCGAGGCGGGGACCGGCACCGGCAAGACGCTCGGCTATCTGGCCGCCGCCTCCCTGTGGGCCGAGCGCAACCAGGGCGCCGCCTGGGTCTCGACCTATACCCGCGCCCTCCAGCGCCAGATCGATCGCGAGAGCGCCGCCCTGTGGCCCGATCCCGTGGAGCGGAAACGCAAGACCGTCGTCCGCAAGGGGCGCGAGAACTACCTCTGCCTGCTGAACCTTCAAGACATGGTCCAGGCGGCCCAGCTGGGCAACGGCGACCTGATCGGCCTGGCCCTGACCAGCCGCTGGGCGATGCATACGCGCGACGGCGACATGACCGGCGGCGACTTCCCCGGCTGGCTGCCCGGCCTGTTCGCGGTCGGCCCCAGCCATCAGGCCTCGGCCGGGAACCTCGTCGACCGGCGCGGCGAGTGCGTCCATGCGGCCTGCCCCCACTACCGCACCTGTTTCGTCGAAA
This sequence comes from Brevundimonas sp., assembly GCF_027484365.1. GTDB lineage: Bacteria > Pseudomonadota > Alphaproteobacteria > Caulobacterales > Caulobacteraceae > Brevundimonas. The sequence continues at coordinate 263,761 of NZ_JAIXTC010000007.1, forward strand.
AGACCATCCGCGCCAGCCGCCGGGCCGACCTCGTCGTCGCCAACCACGCCCTGGTCATGACCCAGGCCGCCTTCGACGGTGCCCGCACCGCGCGCGGCCTGAAACAGGACAATGAGACCGCCGCCCTGAAACGCATCGTCTTCGACGAGGGCCACCATCTGTTCGACGCCGCCGACTCAGCCTTCTCCGCCTGCCTGTCAGGCCAGGAGGCGGCCGAGCTGCGCCGCTGGATCCGGGGACCGGAGGGCCGTGGCCGTCGCGGGCGGGGTCTGGAACAGAGGCTGGGCGATCTGTGCGCCGACAACGATGCGGCGGCCAGGGCCCTTCAGGACGCCATCCGCGCCGCCGCCGCCCTGCCGGGCGAGGGCATCTCGGGCCGCATCGCCCCGCCCTCGGGCGAGGTCAATCCGGTCGGGCCGATCGAACAATTCCTGATGGCCGCCCTGGAGCAGATCCGGGCGCGGACGTCGGAGGCCGCCTCCTCCGGATCGTCGGAGTTCGGCACCGAATGTTCGGTCCGTCCCGCGACCGAACCCCTGCTGGAGACCGCGCGGCGCGCGGCCCAGGCCATCGCCGCCGTAGAGGCCCCCCTGCTGGCCCTGGCCCGCCATCTGGAGGACATCCTCGACGACGAGGCGTCCGAACTGGACGGGTCCGCCCGCGCCCGGATCGAAGGCGCCCTGCGCGGTCTCGACCGGCGCGCCCGCATGACCCTGCCCGGGTGGCGGTCTATGCTGGCGGCTCTGGAGGAGGGCGGCGACGAACCCGACCCCGACTTCGTCGACTGGCTGTCGGTCGAGACCGCCTTCGGCCGCATCCATGACGTGGCCCTGCGCCGCCACTGGATCGATCCGACCGTGCCGCTCGAGGCCGCCGTGATCCTGCCGGCTCATGGCGTGCTGGTCACCTCCGCCACCCTGTCCGACCCCATCGCCGAGGCGGCGGGCGGCGACCAGTTCGGCATGGCGCGGATGCGCACCGGGGCCGCGCGCCTGATCGAACCCGCCCGGACGCTGAAGGTCGAAAGCCCGTTCGACTATGCGTCGAACAGCCGGGTCATCGTCGTCGGCGACGTGGGCAAGGACGACCCGCGCCAGACGGCGGCGGCCATGCGCGAACTGTTCCTCGCGGCCGGGGGCGGGGGGCTGGGCCTGTTCACCGCCATCCGTCGGTTGAAATCGGTCTATGAACGGCTGGGTCCCGATCTCGCCAAGGCCCAGATCCCCCTCTACGCCCAGCATGTCGACCCGCTCGAGGTCGGCGCCCTGGTCGACATCTTCCGCGCCGAACAGGACTCCTGTCTGCTCGGCACCGATGCGGTACGCGACGGCGTCGACGTGCCCGGCCGGTCGCTGCGTCTTCTCGCCTTCGACCGCGTGCCCTGGCCCCGCCCCGACCTGCTGCACAAGGCCCGGCGCGAGAAGTTCGGGGGCATTTCAGACAAGGGGCGGGGCTATGACGACGCCCTGGCCCGCGCCCGCATCGCCCAGGCCTTCGGACGCCTGATCCGCCGTGCCGATGACAAGGGCGTCTTCGTCATGCTCGACGCCGCCACCCCCACCCGCCTCTTCGCCGCCCTGCCGCCGGGGACCGAGGTCCAGCGCATGAGCCTTGTCGAGGCGATCGAGCTGACCCGGGAGTTCCTGAACCCCCTCCCATAGAGAGTGTGAGCCGGGGCCCATCTGTCGTCACTCCAGGCCTGAAGCCGCGCAGACACTGTGTCCGCGCGACGGTCTCCCGCGAGGCCCGCTTTCCGCCAGGCGCCTGTGACGCCATTCGATCCGTTGCGGACGCTACCGTTCGGCCGACAGACCGTTCCTGCTCATTGGCTGTTATCGCTCCGGGGGCGGCCGCTTCCTGAGATGACGAACGAAAACTCTGTGGGCGTAAGCCCGGGCCCGGGTGGTAGACAGTCGAAAAGGGTTAATATAACCGTGGTCAGGCGGGTCTCCGACTTCCCCCGGCATTCGCCTGCCAGGAGAAAAGTGAAGTCTCGCAGGGGCTTGAGAGGGTAGCTGACCGAATGGATCCGATCACTTCAATCGTAGCCGCCATGCTGATCTCCGGTGCCGCGGCCCCGGCGGACGGCCATGGCTGTCCCGAAGCGCCCCATTACGGCGATGCGCCCTGCTCGTGCACGCGCGTCGTCGACTTCTACGGCCCCTGGACCGGCGGCGGCGCCGGCTGGCCGGGACCGGGGGGCTGGGGCCCGCCGATCAACAATCCGGGACCCGCGATTCGCGTCTCGTCGCCGGGCGTTCGCGTGATCGGCCGTCCGATCAACGTCGCCGGCCCGACCGTCTACATCGCCGGACCTCCAGTCTATGTCGACGCGCCGCCGATCCGCATCGCCCCGGCCCAGATCTACGTCCAGCGCCCGGACGTGATCGTCCGTCCGTCGGAGATCCAGGTCGAGCCGCCGCAGGTCTATTTCTCGGACTGCGCCGACGGCACGGTCTGCACGCCTGTCGACGGCGGCAGCGGCGTGGGCATGCCGGCCGCCGAGGCCGCTCCGCCGCCGGCGGGCGACTCCGCCGTGCTGTCGTCAAGGGTGTCTCCGCCCGCTTCGCCGCCCGCTCCGCCGCGCCTTCCGGTCTATCCGCCCAAACAGGATCGCAACTGACTGTGACGGCCGAGGCCCGCACAGGGACGAGCAGGCTCCGGCGAGTGGCCGGCGTCGCTGGACTGGCGCTTGGGCTCCTCGTCGCCGTTTCCTCCACGGCGGCCGCGGGACAGCCGCCGGCGCCGGGCCAGGCGGACGCCGTCGAACCGGAGGCCTCGCCCGTCGTTCAACGGTTGAAGTCATGGGTTCTTGAGACCGGCGACCATCAGGGCCTGCCCTTTGTCCTCATCGACAAGGTCAACGCCCGGGTCTTCGCCTTCAGCCGCGACGGGCGGCTGCTGGGGGCCACACCGGTCCTTCTGGGTCTGGCGCGAGGCGACATCGCGCCGCCCGATATCGGCGATCGCCCCCTGTCCGCCATTGCGCCGGAAGAACGCATCACGCCGTCGGGGCGGTTCGTCGCCTCGACCGGCGAGAACCTGAGCGGGAAAAGCATACTCTGGATCGACTATGCCGGCGCGCTCTCGCTGCATCCCGTCGTCACGGCCCGGCCGGCCGATCGTCGTCTGCAGCGCCTGGCCACGCCGACCTCCGAGGACAACCGGATCTCCTACGGGTGCGTGAACGTCCCGCCGGCCTTCTACGAGGACGTCATCGCACCGGCCTTCAGAGACACAGCGGGGATCGTCTACATCCTGCCCGAGTCCCTCTCGATGGCGGAGGTCTTCCCCGGGGTCTGACGGGTTTTGCGGACGATGGCGCGACCGGGAAGCCCGGCCGCCGTTCGTTCTCCCGGCGGACGCTCGACCTCCCCGGCAAAGTCAGGCCCGTCCCGCGCGGTGCATCCATGACGACGTCAGGTGTCAAACGGGATTTCGACGCGAGCGGCTGCAAGGTCGCGCCAGGACAAAGGCTAGACCCGCGTCCCACCCGAAAGAGACCTTCGGCTGATCCGGTAACGGGCGGGGCGGCAAATGTCTGGTTTCGGGCCGAGGTCCAACCGCCGATCCCGACCCGATGCGGTCATCGGCTCATGATGGCGTGCTAACGGCTGGCGCAAAAAATCGGGCACGAGCCGAAAGGTAGCCTTGTTGACCCTCGTTCTTTGATGTGGGATCGGAACCCTCTGGAAGGGGCACAATACCGTGTTCCAGTGACGTTGGAGGATACGTGTTCAAGAAAGTCCTTGCTCTTTTCGGCGCACTGTTCGTTCTCGCCGCGCCAGCCGCTGCGCTGGCCCAGACTGCCACCTACAACATCAGCGGGACATTCACCGCGCCAGCAACGGGTTCATTCTCCGGCTCCTATGTCGTGAATACGGGGTCTAACACGATGGTCAGCGCCAACATCCAAGTGACGGCAGGCAAGGCGAATGACGGCGTAACTGATCTGCCTGCCAACACGTACATTTACGCAAACGGAGAGTCAGCAAACGCATTCTCTTATGCCGCAGCAGTGCCTGCTACAGCAAACGTAACGCGTGGGGGCTTCTTGATCGTGTCCGGTACAAAGGCTTCGCCGACAGCGGTGACCACGTTCGGTGATGGAGTTTGTTTGAACACCAACTGTGTGTCGCTTGCTCCCGGAACGACGACCACGCGCGGCGGCTCCGGCACGGTGGTATTGGCGCCTGCGCCAGTCCCTACTCTGTCGGAATGGGCCATGATCCTGTTCGGGCTGCTTCTGGCGGGCGGGGCGGCGCTCTACATCCAGCGGCGGCAGTTGACCGCCTGAGCGACGTCTCACCGCGTTTTGGAACGGCCCCACTGGCGACGGCGGGGCCGTTTGCGTGTCTGCTATCCACCCGTAGGCGACAGCCTGAAGGTCTGTTCCCGGGACCCCCTCGCCTCTGAGCTCGACCGTCGGTCCCGGGGCGTGCCACGCCTCGGCAGGGTCAGGTCCGGGGCCGGGTCGGCCAGGGGTGCGCCGCCTGCAGAACGGCCACCAGGCCATGTCACAGCTCGCTCCTGAGCCGCCCCCGCGCTTGCGGCCGGGCCAGAGCGGCCCCATATCCACCCGCCTCTGCGCCCAGGCTCCAGCGAACGCTTCGGACGCTTCGGACGCTTCGGACGCTTCGGACGGTGTTTTGGGGTCCGGTGTTGCGGACGCTTCGAACGCATCGGACGCTTCGGACTGTATTTTTCGACCTCTTCAGCTCAAAGGACCGTATGACCGACGCCCCGCCGCCCCGCCACAAGCGCTCCGGCCTGTTCGCGCCGATCGGCCTGTTCCTGATCGCCCTGATCGCCTGGTCGATCTGGTGGTTCGTGCTCGCCGGTCAGGTCCGCAGCCAGCTGGACCAGCGGGTCGAGGCCATGCGCGCCGGCGGCTGGGATGTGACCTATACCGGCCTCGGGACCTCGGGCTGGCCGTTCCGGGTGCGGCTGGGGGCGGAGAACGTCTCGATCACAGCGCCCTCGGGTCTGGCGGTCGCCGCGCCTGAACTGGCGGCCGAGGCCAATGCCTGGAACCCGGACAAATGGGTGCTGATCGTCGGTGACGGCCTGGTCATTGACCGGCCCGGCAAGGGCAAGGTCGCCGTGCGAGGCCGGTTCATCCGCGCCAGCGTCCACGGCCTGACCCAGCGCTGGCCCAATGTCGCGGTCGAGATGGCCGATCCCGAATTCACCTCGCACGAGGGCGCGGAGGTCTTCCCGATCTCGCGCGCCGGCAAGGTCGAGCTCTATCTGCGTCCGCATCTGGCGCCCGCCGGGACGCCCGGCGCCGACACCAGTGTCGACCTCCTGTTCCGCCTGATCAACGCCGAGGGGCGGCCCGGCGGCCCGGTGGAGGGCATGGCGCGCAACGGCAAGCTGACCGCCCAGATCGAGACCGTCATCGAGGACGCCGACCAGCTTCAGGGCGCGGACGCCGCCGGGGTCTTCGCCGCCTGGACGCGGGCGGGCGGCCGCTTCACCGCCGTGCGCGGCGAACTGTCGGCGGGTGACAGCCGCGCCACCCTGTCCAGCGACGCCCTGTCCGCCTCCGCCGACGGTCGGCTCCAGGGCGTCATTTCCCTGCAGGCCGTGAAGCCCATGGCCGCCATCGCCGGCCTGGCCGGATCGGACGGCGGCTCGGTCAATCGCGTGGGGGCTGCCGGAGCCGCCGCCGCGACCGCCGTCCGGGGCGACGACGACATGACGCTGGAACTGACCTTCCGGGACGGCCGCACCTTCCTCGGACCGTTCGCCATCGTCCCGGCGCCCAAGCTGTTCTGAGCGGGTCGATGGCGAGGAAGCACGGCGCACTGCTGGAGGAACCGAAGGTCGACACCGACCGGCTGGTGCTGGACCAGGCCCTGATCGAGGCCCTGACCGACCGGCTGGCGGCGGGTCCGGAGACCTCGCCCGACGCCTCGACCCTGGCCCTGCGCGCCCTGCTGGCCGAGACCTATGACGCGCATCAGTCCGCCATGCTGCGGGCCCTGTGGGGTCGGATCGAGGCCCGCACCGGAGCCCCGCTGGTCGTCGCCGGCCCCGCCGCCGGGCTTCTCGCCGCCGACCGGTTCGGGTTGTCGACCCAGGTCGCCGCCGATCCCGACGCGGCCCTGGCCCAGGTCGCCTCCGGGGCCCGCGCCCTGATCGACCTCGCGACCGGTCGTCCCTGGTGGGGCAAGCTGCTGGCCCGGCCCGGGCTCCAGGTCATCGCCGCCCTGCCTGACGACCGCCACGGTGTCCCTTCGACGCTCATGATCGCCGCCACGCCCACCGGCCCGACCGGCGAGGATCGCACCTTCTGGGTGACGGATTCCGGCCTCCCGGACGGCCGGATCGTCGAGGCCCTGTCAGCCTGCGGCTTCGTCGCCCGGCCGCTCGCCTCGGCAGGCGGCTTGAAGCTGTTCACATTGGCGGGCTATGTGCAGGCCGAAGACGGGCGGCTATCGGCGGCCCCCGGCGCTCTGAAGGGCGTGATCGGCGCCGCTCCCCTGTTCTGACCGCAAGGCTCTCCATGACCGACGCGCCCGCGCCCAAGCCCGGCATCCTCGACATCGCCCCCTATGTCGGCGGCAAGTCGTCGATCGTCGGCATCGCAGAGCCGATGAAACTGTCCTCGAACGAGAACGCGCTCGGCGCCGGCTCCAGGGCCCGCGAGGCCTTCGAGGCGGCCGTGAAGAACATCCACATCTATCCCGATGGCCGCGCCACGAAACTGCGCGCCGCCGTGTCGGAGCACCACGGGCTGGAGCCCGAACGGCTGATCTTCGGCAACGGCTCGGACGAGGTTTTCGCCCTGCTGAACCAGGCCTATCTGACGGCGGGCGACAACATCGTCACCGGCCAGTACGGCTTCCTCGCCTATCGGATCAGCGCCCTGGGCTGCGAGGCCCAGGTCAAGCTGGCGCCCGAACCGGGCTACAAGGCCGAGGTCGACGCCCTGCTCGAACAGGTCGATGAGCGGACGAAGATCGTCTACGTCTCCAACCCGTCTAACCCGACCGGCAGCTACAACTCGGGCGAGGAGATCCGTCGCCTGCACGAGGCCCTGCCGGCCCACGTCCTTCTGGTCGTCGACGAGGCCTATGCCGAGTTCGTCACCGAGGCCGACTGGGAGACAGCCTTCCCGCTGGCGCGCGACGCCTCGAACATCGTCGTCACGCGCACCTTCTCGAAGATCCACGGCCTCGGCGGCCTCCGCATCGGCTTCGGCTACGCGCCCCTGGCCGTGGCTGAGGCGGTCGACCGCATCCGCCTGCCGTTCAACGTCTCGGTGCCCGGCCTCGACGCGGCCACCGCCGCCCTCGGGGACGAGGCGCACCAGAAGGCGTCACGCGACCTGGTCCAGACCTGGCGTCCGCGCCTGACCCAGGCCATCCGCGGCTTCGGCTTCGAGGTCCTGCCCTCGGCGGGCAACTTCGTCCTGGTCCTGTTCCGGGACGAGAAACGGAACGCAGCGGCTGCCAGCGACTACCTGAACTCCAAAGGGATCATCGTCCGCCCGGTCGGCGGCTACGGCATCCACGACGGCCTGCGCATCACCGTGGGCACCGAGGACCAGAACCGCGCGGTCCTCGATGCTCTCAGCGAGTTCGCCGCGACCTAGTTGCGGGGCAACTGCATGCCATGGCCGTCCGGGGTGGTGTCGTTCACCACACCGGTGGTCGAGGCGGGCCAGTGGGCCTGGATGATGCCCATCATGCCCTGACCGTACTGTGCGTTGGCGAAATCCTTGCCGAGACTGGTCAGGATGGTCAGCCATCCGCCGGTCACGGCGCCGGCGGACCGCATGGTGGCCAGCGCGTCCGCCTCCGCCAGCGCGCTGTTGGATCCCGACACGTCGGAGATCACATAGACGCTGTATCCGGCCCGCCTCAGGTCCAGCACCGTCTGGAGCGTGCAGTTGTCGATCGAGATGCCGCCGATCACGATCGTCTTGCGGCCCGTACCGGCCAGCCATGCGGCGACCTCAGGCGTGTAGCCGGACACTCCTGTCCGGTTGAAGCGGTGGATGTCGTGCGTCACGTTGTCCGTGATCTCGGGCAGGAACGTGCCGTAGTAGTCGTTCTCCTCGCCCAGAACGACCGTCGGCACCTTGAACAGCGGGTTGAACTTGGCGAAGGCGGTGATGTTGTTCCGGAACTGGGGTCCCGGGATCGTGGTGATCAGGTTGTCCAGGCCGGTCACGTAATCCACATAGATCAGCACGGTGTCGTCGACGTCGGGGACGGCAAGGGCGGCGACCGCGTCGCGGCTCTGGGCGTGCGAAGGGCCTGCGGCGAGGGCCAGCATCAAGGCAGTGGAGAGGGTCAGGATCAATGGGCGCATCTTCGAGTTCCTCGGTGAACGGCCCGTCAGCCGGGCGACGGACAGTGTCCGGGCCGGGAGAAACACGCGCGCCCGATCCTGCGTGGGTCGAGCTCAATCCTGCGGGATTGGGGGAAGGCGCCCGCCTTCGACGCCTTGCCCGACCCAACGGTCCGGTCCGTCTGGAAGCGGGGGACGGCCTTCAACTGGCGGTCCGCATCAATCTCGTGGCGCGCGAGCGGTCGATGGAACGCCCGGACGCTGCCCGGCTCAAGGCCTGCGTGGCGCCCGACTACTACCTGCTGGCTCCGGCAGGCGAGGAGCACGTCCTGGCAGCGCATTCAGCGCAGGACGTGCTCCTCCTGTCGATCCCGCCCGAGGCCTTTCGCCGAAGAGGGTTCGAGAGCCGGAGCTGTCCGCTGTCGCCGTTGCGCGGCCGGGTCCTGGTCGATCCTCTGGTGACCGGTCTCGTTGAGCAACTGGCCCAGTCTGTATTGCCTGAGGATCAGGCCCTGAACGCCGCCGTCCTGGATACGCTCGTCCTCACTCTGGTCCGTATCGCCCGGACGCACGCCCGTGACACCACGCGCGGCGGGCTGACGGCGCGGCAGCTTGGGGTCGTGCGCGACCATGTCGAAGCGAGACTGGATCGGCCGATACGGAACGCCGACCTCGCCGCCCTGACCGGCCTGTCGCCCTTCCATTTCGCGCGGTCGTTCAAGGAGTCGATGGGAGCGCCGCCGGCGAGCTGGATACGGCTGCGGCGCCTGACGGTGGCCCAGCGCCTTCTGGCCGAAAGGTCACGCTCCATCACCGATGTGGCCGCGGCGGTCGGCTACGACAGCCCCAGCCGGTTTGCCCGGGCCTTCCGTGATGCGACCGGCGTCTCGCCCAGTCAGTTTCGGCGGACTCAGGCCTGAAGCAAGGCGTTCGACGCCGTCTCGATCCGCAGTTCCAGCTCGGCCATGAAGGGCGCGCGCTTCAGGTTCGCCTCGATCGGCGGCAGGAATTCATAAACGACCGTGCCCGGGTAGCGCCGGAAGCCGTGCGCGGGCCAGTGGACTCCGGCGTTGGTCGCGACGGGCCAGCAAGGGACCTCGAGGTCGCGGTACAGCGCCGCGACGCCGGGCTTGTAGTCAGGGACGGCGCCCACGGGGGCGCGGGTCCCTTCCGGGAAGATCCAGATCTGGCGACCTTCAGCAGAGCGTTCCCGGGCCTGTTTGACCATGTCGCGCAAGGCCTTGGAGGCGGCGGACCGGTCCACCGAGATCATCTTCGTCTTCCAGGCGAACCAGCCGAAGAAGGGCAGGATCATCAGCTCCTTCTTGGTGATGATGCAGGGGTCGTCCAGCACCACGAAGGGGATGATGATGTCGAGCATGCCCTGGTGCTTGCAGGCCACCAGGGCCCGGCCGGTCGGGCGGTGCTCCAGTCCGCGGAACTCGACCTCGATGCCGGCGATCCAGTCGAGGCCCAGCAGAACGAAGCGCGCCCACATCTTGACGACGCCCAGGGCGTAGCGATGCGGCAACACCAGCGCCGGCGACATCCCGACTGCGAAAATCGCCAGCGAAAGATAGAGCCAGGCCACGAAGACCAGGGAGCGGATCATGTTCACTGGCTGTCGGCCTTCGGCGCGGGCGAGTCTTCGGCGGGTGTTTCGATGGACGGCCGCTCGTTGTGTCCGGTCACCCTGTGCAGCGCTTCGCGGCCGAGGACCGCAAGGTATTTGACATACTCCAGCGTCATCCGGCGCGCGGTCACCGCCGCACGCCACCAGCGTGAGTTGTCCAGCGAGGGCGTCGACACCGCATAGGGAGTCAGCTCGAGATCCGGTGCGGCGCTGCGCAGCTCCAGAAGCGAACGCGGCATGTGGTAGTCAGAGGTGACGACGATCAGACTGTCATAGCCCTTGGCGCGGGCCCAGGCGGCGATCTCCTGGGCATTGCCGTTGGTGGTCTCGGCTTCGAAGCCGAGGTCGACGCAGCAGTTGAACAGGCGGTTGGAGCCCGGCGTCAGTTCGCGCAACTCCTGGCGGCGGACCTCGCGGTTGACGCCGGAGATCAGGACGCGTTCGCCCTTGTCCTGCTCCAGAAGCCGGATCGCGGCGTTGACGCGTTCGGCCGATGGTCCGGTCAGGGCGACGATGCCGTCGGCCCGCTCTGGTTCGGGCGCAGGCGTGAAGCCGCGCACCCGGTCGGCGAAGGCGAACAACCCCACCAGCCAGATCAGGGCCACGATGCCCACAAGCGCCAGAAACTTCATGCTTGATCCTAGCCGCCGACCTGGGACGCGCCAAGCCTCGCCATCTCCCGCCCTGCGCCTAGTTGCGCCGCAACAAGCGCCACCGTAGCCGCGACCAGCGGGCATGGCGAGAGCATGAGAATGTCGACCCAGGCGACAGGCAGGGCGGGGGTCAATCCTGCCGATCCGCCGAGGACTCGCAGGAGGGCGAGGAGAACGATTGCGGTCGCCGATCCGGCCGCTCCGGAGATCAGGGCCAGCAGGGCGAACCGCCTCTGGAACAGCCAGACAATGGAGGCGTCGGTCGCGCCCGACAGGCTGAGGGTTTCGATGACGGAGCGACGTGCCTGAAGGCCCGCCCGGACGGCGTAGATGATGGCCGCGCCGGCCGCGAAAGCCGTGGTCAGGAATGCGGCGAGGGCGAGGATGCTGATCAGCATCGCGGACCGTTCGACCTCGCCGCGCCACAGGCTGTGGTCGTCGACGGTGGCGTCCAGCCCGGCCTCGGCCAGGGCGCGGCCCAGGGTCAGGGCGCTGGCGGGAGCCTCCCTGTCGAGGCGGACTGTGACCAGATAGGGCAGGGGCAGGTCGGCCAGCACGGCCTCTCCCATCCATGGACGCAGCAGGGCCTCGGCGGTCTCGCGGTCCATGGCGGCGGCTTCGGCCACCCCGTCGACCCCGGCCAGGGTTTCGGCGGCGCGGGCGGCGGCCGTATCGCCGCTCTCGCCGACGCGGGGCCGGACCTGGACAGTGGCTTCCGCGCGAAGCTCTCGTGCCCAGCCGTGCGCCGCCCGGTCCGCAGCGACGGCGCCGACCGCTGCAAGACAGGCGAGGAAGCAGAGGACGGCGATCACGGCGCCCAGCCAGCGCTCTCCGGCCGCGTCACGGGGCAAGAGGTCGCTCTCGGGCCGGGCCGGGCGGCGAGACGGGCCGGGGCCGAACAGGGTGGACCAGCGGATCAAGTCGCGGCCCCTGAAATGCGGCCGTCCCTCAGGACCAGCCGCCGAGCGCCTGATCTCTGCGCCAGGGCTTCGTCGTGGCTGGCGATCAGCACTGTGGCGCCCAGCCGGTTGAGGGCCTGGAACAGCTTCAGCAATCGGTCGGCCATGGCCGGGTCGACGCTGCCGGTCGGCTCATCGGCCAGAATCAGGTCCGGCCTGGCCATGACCGCGCGGGCGATGGCGAGCCGCTGTTTCTCGCCGCCGGACAGGGCCGTCGGCAGGGCGTTCGCCCGGGCCGCCAGCCCGACCCAGGCCAGCATCTCCTCGACGTCGGCGGCGTAGTCGGAGCGTTTCCCGCCCCTGACGCGCAGCGGCAGGGCGGCGTTGTCGAAGACGCTGAGATGATCCAGCAGGCGAAAGTCCTGGAACACCACCCCCATACGTCGACGCCAGTCAGGCCGGTCTTTCGACGAGACCTCCGTGACGTCCTGCCCGAAGAGCGAGATCCGCCCGCCCGTGGGGCGATCCGCGAGAGTCAGAAGACGCAGCAGAGACGACTTTCCCGCCCCGGACGCGCCGGTAAGGAAGTGGAAAGAGCCGCGGGGCAAGATGAGGTTAACGTCCCGCAGCACGTCGGGCGATTCGGCATAGCTGAAGCTCACCGCCGACAGGCGGACGGTTTCGGGCGAAGGCGCGGATTCGGCGGCGCGACGGGGCGACTGAGGCATCGATTGTTTTCGTTAGGACCGGAGCGCATCGCGTTCCGACAGGAGGGGGCCGGCGAGCGGCCTCGCAGTCAGCGACCATGATACTGACCTGCCCGTCCTGCGCCACCAGCTATTTCGCCCCCGACGGCGCCATTCCGCCCGGCGGACGCAAGGTCCGCTGCCAGTCCTGCGCCCATGTCTGGCACGGGATGCCGACGGACGAGCCGCTGGAGCTCACGGCCGAGAGCGCGCCGGCCGCCGCCCCGGCCGTCGCGCCGGAGGCCCGAACGTTCGACGACGCGCCGCCCGTCGCGCCGGAGACGCCGGCGCCTGAGCTGCCCAAGGCTTTTCGGGCCCGTGCCGAGCAGCAGCGTCGCCTTCGTCGCGCCGCGACCCATGGCGCGGTCTGGGCCGGGCTGGCCAGCCTGTTCGTCGGCCTGATCGGCGCCGGATGGCTGTTCCGCGTCGAAGTGGTCGAGATGTATCCCCGCGCCGCCGCCGCCTACGCCATGGTCGGGACGCCGGTGAACGCCATCGGGCTGGAGTTCGAGGCCGTGACCGCCAAGGCCGTGGCCGATCGTCCGGACATGGTCATGGTGTCGGGCGCCCTTAGGAACGTCCGCGATCGGGAGATCGTCGCTCCGCCGGTGCGGGTCGCCTTGCTGGACGCCCACGGCGCCGAGGTTGGCCATGCCCTGATCGAGCTCGAAGGGGCCCCCGTGCTGCCGGGCGGGGTCAAGGGGTTCGCGGCCCTGATCCGCGATCCGGGGGCGCACGGCGTCGATGTCGGCGTCGACTTCGCCCGGGACGGTGCCGAGCCTGAGGCTCATGGGGCCGGTCACGAAGCGGCTCCGGCCCACGCGCGTCCTCTGCCGACGCCCGACGAGCACGGAATGCGTCCCGCCCTGATCGAGGAGGCCCCGACCACGCATGAGGCGCCGGTCGAGGCGGAGCCCGTCCATGCCGAACCGGCGCATGATGCGGCGGAAGGACATGGGGCTATCGACAGCCATGGGGCCGAGGCGGTATCCGCCTCGCATGGCTGAAGCTCCCCCGACGCCCACCGTCCTTCTCTCCGAAGCCGAAATCGGCAGGATCGTCGCCGATCTGGCCGAACGGATCGCCCCCGTCATCGACGACGACACGGTCGCAGTGGTCCTGCTGACCGGCGGTCTGTGGTTCGCGGCCGACCTGACCCGGGCCCTGTCGCGGATCGGGCGTCAGGTCCGGTTCGACGCCCTGTGGCTGGCCTCCTATGGCGACGGGCAATCCAGCCGGGGCCGGATCGACGTCCACGCCCCTTTCCAGCGGACGCTTCAGGGCCGCAAGGTGCTGATCCTGGACGACGTGTTCGATACCGGCCTGTCCCTGGCGGAGGCGGTGCGCCACGCGAAGGAAGCCGGGGCTGCCGAGGTCCTGACCTGTGTCTTCGCCCGCAAGCCCTGGCCGGAGCCGCGTGCGCCGGAGCCGGACTTCGTCGGCTGGGAGGCCCCCAACCGGTTTCTGGTCGGCTACGGCCTTGACCATGCCGGCGCGATGCGGGGCCTTCCGGACATCTGCGCCCTGGACTAGGCTGAGCCGAGCAAGGCGGCCAGAACGCCTTCCCCGTAACGATCGATCTTGGACTGGCCGACCCCGGAGATCGCGGCGAGGGCGTCGAGGGAGCCCGGTTCGCGCTGGGCGATCTCCAGCAGGGTCTTGTCCTGGAAGATGACATAGGGCGGGACGTGCTGTTCGGCGGCGCGGTCGCGACGCCAGGCCCGCAGGGTCTCGAAGCGGGCGCGGACGTCGGCGTCGAGCGCCTCGACGGCGGCGTTCCGGTCGTTGCGCGTGCGGGTCCTTGGATTGCCCGACCGGGTTCCCGCGTCGAAGCCGGGGGGCGTGCGGCGGACCTCGACGGCGACTTCCCCGCGATAGACGGCGCGGACGCGCTCTGCGTCGCCGAGACCGACCAGCGGCTTGCCGTCGTTCGGGTCCTCCAGCAACAGGCCCTCGAACATCAGGTGGTCGACGATGTCGCGCCAGCCGCTGGGGGCGATGTCCTTGCCGATGCCCCAGGTGGAGAGATCGGACTCCCAGGGCTGGACGTCCTTCGTCTTGCCCAGAAGGTGATCGACGATCCGGCCCTTGCCGAACCGGCCACCGAGACGCTGGACCGCCGCCAGAGCCTTCTGGGCCGGGACCGTGGCGTCGTAGAGGGCGGGCGGGTCGGAACAGACGTCGCAGACGCCGCAGGGGCCGGCGTCCGTTTCTCCGAAATAGCGGCGCACGGTCTGGGGGCGACAGACGGCGCCGTCGAGCATGGCGAACAGCCGGCGCGCCTTGGCCACCTGCACCTGTTTGACCTCCTCGGCCATCGGGCGGCTGTCGAGGCGTTTGAGGGTCCAGGCGATGTCGGACGGGCCGTACAGGGTGATGCCCTCGGCCGGTTCGCCGTCTCGGCCGGCGCGGCCGATTTCCTGCCAGTAGGCCTCCAGCGAGCCCGGCGGATCGGCGTGGATGACGAAGCGGACGTCGGCCTTGTCGACCCCCATGCCGAAGGCGATGGTCGCGACCATCACCGCGCCGTCTTCGGCGAGAAAGCGTTCGAGGCGTTTGTCGCGCTCCTGACCCGGCATGCCGGCGTGATAGGCGATGGCGTTGGTTCCCGCCGCCTTCAGGGCGTCGGCGACGCGCTCGCAGCCGTCGCGCGATCCGCAGTAGACGACCCCGGACTGGCCTTTCCGGGCGCGGACCAGTTCGATCACATGGGCGTCGGTCTTGGCCCGCGAAGCGCTTTCCTTGCGGATGGCCGAGAGCTGCAGGTTCGGACGGGCGAAGCTGTCGACGAAGACGGCCGCGTGTTCGAGATGCAGCGACGCCAGGATGTCGTCGCGGGTGCGGGCGTCGGCGGTGGCGGTGACGGCGATGCGCGGGACGCCCGGGAAGAGCTCCCCGAGCCGGCCCAGGGTCCGGTAGTCGGGACGGAAGTCGTGGCCCCACTGGGAGACGCAGTGGGCCTCGTCGATGGCGATCAGCGACAGGGGCAGGTCGCGCAGCCGGTCGGTCAGGGCGCCCGAGGCAAGACCTTCGGGGGAGACGTAGAGCAGGTCCAGTTCCCCGGAACGGGCGGCCCGCAGGACGGTGGTGCGCTCGTCCAGCGACAGGCCGGAATCGAGCCGGGCGGCGGCCACGCCCTGCTGTTTCAGCGCCTCGACCTGGTCGGTCATCAGGGCGATCAGGGGCGAGATGACGAGGCCGAGACCGGGGCGCAGGATGGCCGGGATCTGATAGCAGACAGACTTGCCGCCCCCGGTCGGCAGGACGGCGAGGACGTCGCGCCCGGCCATGATCTCGGACACGACCCGGGCCTGCAGCCCCCGGAAATCGGCGTGACCCCAGACCCGCTCCAGCGTCTGCCGCGCGGCGTCGAGGCCGGGCAGGGATGTCTGTGAGTCGGCGAGCATCGGCGGCTTGTGCCCGATCTGTTCCGGGGTGTCATCCATCAGCGGCCTGGCCGGACTCCAAAACACCGTCCGAAGCGTCCGAAGCGTCCGAAGCGTTCGGGGAAGGGCATCCAGACTCCGGAAATTGGAGTCCGGATCGTCCACTGAGTCTAGCCGGGTGCGGGTTCACGATGGCGATGTCAAAGACCGGAGCCATTGTCCCACGGTTTGCGGAGGCGGTCGGGATAAAGGCTCTCGATGGAGCCGGGCTTTGAATTTGAACGCGGATTCGGGCGATGTGTTGATGGGTGTCGCTTCCCTCTCCCACCGGGAGAGGGGAGGTTAGTCCCGCAGCAGTTCGTTGACGCCCGTCTTCGCCCGGGTCTGGGCGTCGACGCGTTTGACGATGACCGCGCAGTAGAGCGATGGCCCGCCGGCGGGGTCGGGGAGGGTTCCGGGGACGACCACCGAGTATGCGGGCACTTCGCCGCGGAAGACCTCGCCGGTGGCCCGGTCGACGATCTTCGTGGACCCGGACAGATAGACGCCCATGGCCAGGACGGCGCCGTCGCGGACGATCACGCCCTCGACCACTTCGGCGCGGGCGCCGATGTAGCAGTCGTCCTCGATGCTGGCCGAATTGCCCCTGGCCGTTTAGCTTAGGCCAAATAGCCTCCGGCAGACCCGGTCCGGTTCACTCCACCGGACGATGCCCCGGCCGCAGGAAAGTGACAGCCAATGGACCGGAAGCAGCCCCGCGCAGACGCAAAGGCGGACGCCGAGGCCGATCCGGCCGGCGCAATGCTCGCGGTCGCTATTCAACATCACCAAAGTGGGCGGCTGGACGAAGCGGCAAATCTCTACCGGAAGATTCCCGCCGCCGATCCCCGTCGCGCCGCTGCGAACCACCTGCTCGGCGTTATTGCATGCCAGCAGGGCCG
>NZ_JAIXTC010000004.1 GCF_027484365.1 Brevundimonas sp.
GGTGACCCGGCTGACCACGCCGGACTGGTCGTTCTCGACCTCCTGCACGGTGGTCGTGGTCGACAGCAGGGCGCCGGTGGCCGGGTTGAACTGTTCGCGGATGCGCTCCAGCGAGACGCTGACGGGGTCGGCGCGGTAGCTGATGTCGCCGGAGAGCGTCAGGCGGTCTTCCTGGATCGAGCCGGAAACACCCGCATTCCAGCGGCCGTCGTCGCCGACGTTGACGCGGATAGAACCGGTCGTCTGGCGTCCCGGACGGGGCGCGTTCGGCCGGGTGATCAGGTTGATGACCCCGCCCGAGCCCTCGGGACTGTAGGCGGCCGAGGGGTTGGTCATGACCTCGATCCGGGAATACTGTCCGGCCGGCAGCTGCTGGATCGCCTGCCCGCGTCCGGCGCCGGACAGGATGCCGGAGGGACGACCGTCGACGAGGATGGTGACGTTGGCGTCGCCGCGCAGGGACACGTTGCCCTCGGGATCCACATCGACGGAAGGCACATTGCGCAGGGCGTCGGCGAGGCTGCCGGTCGTGGCCTGGAGGTCTGTGTCCAGGCTGTAGCTGACCGAGTCGATGGAGGTACGGGTCTCTTCGCGGTTCCCTGTGACGACGACGTCGGTCACGGCGTCGGTCTGGGCCTCGCCCTCGTTCTGCTCCTGGGCGGGTTGGCTTCGCGCGGGCGGCGTCTGCTGCGCCGGCTGGGCGGGGGCGGTCTGGGCCATGACCGGCGAGCTGATGGCGGCCATAGCGGCGCCCGCCATCAGGATGGTCTTCAGTCGGATCATGATCATAGCCCCCTGGCAGGCACCGCATGCGCCCGTTCGAGCACCGCAGTATCAAGCTTCCTTTACGTCCCAAAGTTACTTCGAGGTCATTTTCGCCGGGATTTCATAATGTTACACCCAAGCAATCATGATGGCGGAAACGGGGCGGCCGGATCGGCGGGCTGGCGCGCCCTGCCTGCTGCCGCTAGCCTCGCCAACCCGATGGACCGGAGCCTGCCCATGACCGATCGCCTGCCCGCCCTCACGCGCCGCTCGGCCCTGTTCGCATCCGCCGGAGCCGCGGCCCTTCCGTCGGCCGCATGGTCGAAGACGTCGAACCCTGCGAATGACAATGAGGGGCTGGCCGAGGCGATCGACGCCTATGTGACAGCGGCCATGGCGGCCTGGCCGGACCAGCCGGCGCTCGGCGTGGCGGTGGTCAAAGACGGCCAGACGGTTCTGGCGCGTGGATACGGCATCAAGGCGATGGGCCGTCCCGGTCGGGCCGACGAACACACCCTGTTCGCCATCGCCTCCAACTCCAAGAACGTCACCGCCGCCGCCCTCGCCATTCTCGTCGACGAAGGCAAGGTGAAGTGGGACGAGCCGGTGAAGACCTACCTGCCCGGCTTCACCCTGTCGGACCCCTATATCGGCGACCACATCACGGTGCGCGACACGCTGAGCCACCGGGCCGGCTTCGGCCTGGGCGCCGGGGACCTGTTGTTCTGGCCGAACTCGAACCGCAGCCGCGCAGAGGTGCTGGCCCGGGTCCCGTTCGTGCCGATCGAGGACGGGTTCCGCGCCAACTACCACTACTGCAACCTGATGTTCGTGGTGGCCGGGGCGGTGCTGGAAGCCGTCTCCGGGATGACGTGGGAAGCCTTCGTCCAGACCCGAATCTTCGACCGGCTGGGCATGACCGACACCGTGCCCATGGCCAGTCTGGCCGACCCGGCGAAGTCGGCCCTGCCGCACGCGCGGGTCGGGCCGCCGCTGCGCTATCAGGGACCGATGACGAAAATCGCCGACAGTATTGTCGGCATCTGGGACTGGGATTCGGCCGCCGCCGCGGGAGGCATCTGCGCCTCGCCGGCCGACTGGGCGAAGTGGATGATCCTGCGCCTCAACATGGGGGCCCTGCCCGACGGGACCCGGCTGTTCACCGAGGCGCGGGCGACCGAGATGTGGCGGCCCAACGTCATCATTTCCGGCACGCCGGGACCGACGGCGGAACTGCCCGGCCGGGCCATCGCCTCGACCTACGCCATGGGTCATCAGGTGCAGGACTATCGCGGCGAGCGGATCGTCAGCCACGGCGGCGGCTCTCCGGGCGGCAACTCGTTCACCGTCCTGATCCCGGGCCGTAAGGCGGGGGTGTCGGTGTTCTCGAACGCGGAAGAGAATTTCCTGCTGCGCACCCTGCGCAGCGGCCTGGTCGACATCCTGATGGGCAAGCAGGGCTTCGACTGGATCGCGGATTCGAAGGCGCTGGAGGCGAAGGGGATCGAGGCCTCGCTGAAGGCCGCCGCCGAGATCGATGCGAAACAGGCGGCCGGCGACCGGCCGTCCCTGCCCCTGTCGGCCTTCGTCGGGACCTGGCGCGATCCCTGGTACGGCGACATCACCATCGAGGCCCGCGACGTGACCCTGTGGCTGTCGTTCACCCATAACCCGGCGCTGCAGGGGCCGCTGGAGCCCTATGACGGCGACATGCTGCGCACCCGCTTCCCCGACAAACGCGAGGAGGACGCCTTCGTCACCTTCGAGATCGTGGACGGCAAGCCGGTGCGGGCGACGGTCAAGGGCGTGAGCCCGGACATCGACTTCAGCTACGACTATCAGAATCTGAGGCTGACGAAGGTCTAGCGCCTCGGATCCAGCAGCACCCCCGACACCGTCGCGGCCAATATCCGCGCCGCGAACGGCAGGCGCGCCAGCTTGCCCAGCACATGGTCGCGGACCCAGGGCAGGGCCTGGCCGTCGGCCTGGTAGAAGGGGGTGAAGCCCATCGACAGGCCCTGGTACAGCCGCACATGCCAGCGGCGGATGCGGGCGTAGGCGGTCAGGGCCTCGTCGAGCTCCTCGTGGGTCGCCAGTGCCTCGGCCAGGGTGAGGGCGTCCAGCAGGCCCATGTTGACCCCCTGACCCAGCTGCGGACTGGTCGAATGGGCGGCGTCGCCGACGACGGCGAGACGGTCCGCGACCGGCAGGGGCAGGGTGTGGTGGCCGTAGCGGGCGAGGGTCAGGGCCTCGGGATCGGGAATGGTCTCCAGCAGTCCGGCCACCTGGGGCCAAAGACCCCGCACCTCGGCCTTCCACCGCTCCATCCCGGCGCGCAGCCAGTAGTCATGGTCGGCGGACTTCAGACTCCAGAAGAAGGTGGCGAGGCGATCGGGGCTGTCCGGGCGGGCGCCGACGGGCAGGACGCCGATCATGCGCGAGGCGCCGCGATAGACCTGTTCCAGCGCTGTCTCGTCGAACGGCGCGCCGGGCCAGGGCACGGTGGCCCAGAGCGCGCCCCACTCCAGCTCGTGACGACGGCCGCCCTGACGGGCCAGCAGGTCGCGGGCGATCGGCGAGCGGGCGCCCGAGGCGTCGATGACCAGGTCGAAGGCCGGGCCCGTCACGCCGTGGGCGTCGGTCATCCGTCCGGCGGCGGCGGACACGATCTCGCGGCGGGTCTCGAAGGTGACGCCCCCGGCGAGGCAGGCCTCGTACAGGACCTGAAAAATGGCGGAGCGGTGGACGCCGAGCGCGTTGATCCCGTCGGGCCGGGGCGATTTCAGGTCGGAATACCGGACGTCGAGCACGATGCGGCGACGGCGCGCCTCGCGTCCGAACAGATGGTTCAGCGGCTGGCCGAGGGCGGCGACCCGGTCGGTCAGGCCGAGGCGATCCAGAACGTGCAGTCCCGTCGGCTGGAGCATGAAGCCGGCGCCGATCGGTTTCGGTTCGTCGAACCGCTCATGAACGACGACCCGCCGCCCCTGACGCGCCAGCATCAGGGCGAGGGCCAGACCGGTCGGCCCGGCGCCGACGACGGCGACCGACCGGGCCATTCTAGTTCGGGACCAGTTCGATCAGGTCGAGGTTGGACTCGTTCTGGGGCCAGGGGATGACCAGTCGCCAGCGGGCGTCGCCGAGCCGCTCCAGCACCGCGACGATGTCCCGGTCGGGACGCTGGCCGTAGGAGTTGGCCGGCGGTTCGGCGGCGAGGGCGACAGAGCCCAGCATGACCATCTGGCGGGGATCCTCCGGGAACAGCAGGCCCGACGGGCGCTGGGAGCCGGTGGTCTTGGAGAATTTCAGGCCGCGCGGCGTCTGTTCGATGCGGCAGTCGAACCAGCCGTAGATGATGAAGCCGAGGCCGGTCTCGCCGCCCTGGGATCCCAGTTTGACGGTCCGACAGCGATAGTTGCCCGGCGGCGGCGCGACGTTGTTGCGGGCGGCGTCGGGCGCGATCAGGTCGCCGAGCGAGCGGAGGTCGCCCGAACCGGGCTGACGGCGGGCCTGTTCAAGCGCCAGGCGCCAGGCGGCGTCCCGGCGGACATAGCGGTCACGATCGGTGGCGGTGATGATGCTGCGCCAGTCCCGCAGCTCCACGACGCCCGGTCCGGACGGCGGCGGTGGTGGCGGGGGGGGAGGGGGTGCCGAGGCGCATCCCGCAACCAGGGGGGCCGCCAGGAGCAGAAGGGTCGAGAGGGCGAGGATGCGCATGGCCGCAAGGGGCCTGACGCCTCGCCTGTCGTCAAGCTAGACGATCATCACTGTGCCGATGAGCAGGCGGGCGCCGCGCTGACCGAGGATGATGTTGGTCGCCGACTGCAGCTGGGCGGCCAGGCGGTCGACGTTCGGCACCCCGCCAGGCAGCAGGGTGTTGGCTTCGCGCTGGACGAGGATGTTGAACACCGCCCGCATCCGGGGCTGCGACTGTTCGGCGCGCAGCTTCAGGGCGGCGTCGGGCGCATCGACCCCGGTCTCGACCGTCATCACGCCGCGACGACCGTCGGAGCGCATCGTGGTGGCGGTGATCGTGGGATAGCGGACATAGCCGCCGGCCGAGCCGCCTCCACCGCCGCCGGAAGCGAGGGCGGGCGTTGCGGCGAGCGCGAGCGGGGCGGCGAGAAGGGCGCGACGTTTCATGCGGCCCTTGTGGCACAGGGTCGCTTAAGGTCGGGTTACGCTGCGGCCTCGACCCGTGCAGGCTCCATCGGCTTGAGGTCGAGGAGGGCGAACAGTCTGGCGTCCTCGTCCTGTTCCGGGTTCGGTGTGGTCAGCAGCTTGCCGCCGACGAAGATGGAGTTGGCGCCGGCGAGGAAACACAGGGCCTGCATTTCCGGGCTCATCGTCTCGCGCCCGGCCGACAGGCGGACCATGGCGCGGGGGCAGACGAGGCGGGCGACCGCGACCGTGCGGACGAACTCGATCGGGTCGATCTCGCCTGTCTTCAGGACCTGCTCGCCCAGCGGCGTTCCCGTGACGGGGACGAGGGCGTTGACCGGCAGGCTGTCGGGATGGACCGGCAGGGTGGCCAGGGCGTGCAGCAGGCCGGCGCGGTCGCGGCGGCTCTCGCCCATGCCGACGATGCCGCCGCAGCAGGTCGACATGCCGGCGTCGCGGACGTGCTCCAGGGTGTCGAGACGATCCTGATAGGTCCGGGTCGTGACGACCTCGGCATAGTAGTCAGGACCGGTGTCGAGGTTGTGGTTGTAGTAGTCGAGACCGGCGGCCTTCAGCTGTTTCGCCTGATCGGCGGTCAGCATGCCCAGGGTGGCGCAGGTTTCCAGACCGAGCGCCTTCACGCCAGAGATCATGGCGGCGAGTTTCGGCGTGTCGCGATCCTTGAGCTCCCGCCAGGCCGCGCCCATGCAGAAGCGGGAGGCGCCGCCCGCCCTGGCCGCCATGGCCTCGGCGAGGACGGCGGTGGTGTCCATCAGCTTCTCGGCCTTCAGGCCGGTGTCGAAACTGGCGGACTGGGAGCAGTAGCCGCAGTTCTCGGCGCAGCCGCCCGTCTTGATCGACAGCAACTGGGACTTCTGGACCTCCGACGGATCGAACCAGCGGCGGTGAACGGTCGCGGCCTCGAACACCAGCTCCATGAAGGGTCGGGCGAACAGGGTTTCGACCTCGGTCAGGGTCCAGTCGTGGCGGGGCAGGGACAGGTCGGTCATGGGCGGGTGGTGACTCAAGGCGGGTTCGGACGCAAGGGGGCGGCCGGGGTCCGGATCAACGATCAGGCCCCCAGCATGATCTCGCCCCGGCCCAGGTCCACGATTACGGTCTCGAACAGGCCCAGGATATCCACCCCCATCAGGATGGCCGGCACATCGCCATACCCCCAGTGTCTGAAGACGTGAAAGTCGCCCGCCAGTACCGGCAACCGGCTGAGGGCGACCCCGGCGAAATGCAGGTCGTGCAGCAGGACCGCCGAGGCGATGGCCGAGCTGCCGGTCGGGGACATGACCGGGATACGATCCGTGCCGTCGTCCAGCAGAAGTGGAGAGGCCCGACCCCCGTCCATGGCGGGCCGGTTGATCAGACTGACCTGGGCGCCCGTGTCGATGATGACCCGGATCGGTGCGCCCCGGGATCGGCCCTCCAGTGTGATCGGCCCGCCGATCCCTTGCTGCCCGCCGTCCGCGAGGGGGTTCACCGTATTGGGGGCGTCAAAGAAGCCGATCGGCGGCGGCCGCGAACGACTGATTCGCGCCCAGTTGCGCCCTTTGAACTCCAGGACCAGGCGATATCCTGACAGCAGGTCCGCGCCGATCAGGCCGTCGGCCCCGTCGAGACCTGATCGGCTGGCCACGGCGAGCCGGACCCCGGTGCGGTCGAGGCCACCGGAGCGGATGCGACCGGCCGTCACCGCTTCGACCACTTCGCGGCCGATCAGGGTGTGCATGGCGATCGGGCCGGAGGGGCGAAGGCCGAGGCTCGAGGCGAGGTCTCCGGCGACGACCGAGGCGGTGGCGGCGGTGTCGATGGCGAACAGGAAGGGGCCTCGGCCCTCGATCAGGACCGGCAGGGTCAGGCGGCCGCCGTGGATCAGGCGGTCCGACCGGCGGTCCCGGGACTGATGGGCCGCGGCAGGGCGTGCCAGAAGAAGAGCGGAGGCGGCGGCGAGGACGGCGCGGCGGGGGAGCGTCGCCCGGGGGCTATTGCCCCTCGTCATGGCGATAGATCCGGCCGTCGCGCATGACGAACCCGACGGACTTCAGCACAGTCACGTCGGTCAGGGGGTCGCCCTCGACGGCGATCAGGTCGGCGCGCTTTCCGGGCTCCAGGCTGCCGACCTCGGTGGACAGGCCGAGCAGGTCGGCGGCGTTGACGGTGGCGGCCTGGATCGCCGCCATCGGGGTCATGCCGTGTTCGACCATCAGTTCGAACTCGTCGGCGTTGCGGCCATGCAGCGACACTCCGGCGTCGGTGCCGAAGGCGATGCGTACGCCCGCCGGGTAGGCCGCCTCCAGCGAGCGGCCGGTGATCGAGATCCGCCACAGGATCTTGGGCAGAACGGCGGGCGGATAGGCGTTGGGATCGGCGGCCAGACGGGCGCGATAGCCGTTCACCGTGGACAGGGTGGGCACGTAATAGGCCCCGGAGCGCAGGAATAACGGGATGGTATCCTCGCCCAGGATGGTGCCGTGCTCGATGGAGTCCGCCCCCAGCCTCAGGGCCATGTCGATGCCGTCGGCCCCGTGGGCGTGGACCGCGACCTTCTTGCCGTACAGGTGGGCGGTCTCGATCAGGGCCCGGGCCTCGTCCTCGAACATCTGTGCGCCCAGACCGGCCCCGATGCGGCTGTTGACCCCGCCGGTGGTGGCGATCTTGATCACATCGGCCCCGCGGCCGATCTGGAGACGCACCGCCTCGCGGCAGCTGGCCGTGTCATCGCAGACGTTGTCGTGATCGGTGTGTTCGCGGAGGTCGTCGTTGAGGCCCAGACGGTCGTCCATATGACCTGAGGTGGTCGAGATCGACATCCCGGCATCCACGATCCGGGGGCCGGCGATCCGGTGCTCGGCAGTTGCGTCGCGCAGGGCCAGGGTCACCCCGCCTGTGTCGCCGAGGTTCCGCACGGTGGTGAAGCCCGCCATCAGGGTCTTGCGGGCATTCTCGGCTGCCTCATAGGCCTGGGCCGGAAGGTTTTCGGTAACGTCGCGCAAAACCCGGGCCTCGCCCGCCCGGTCCGTCGCCAGATGCACATGGCTGTCGATCAGGCCGGGCAGGACGAACCGGTCGCGCAGGTCGACGATCGTCGCGCCGGGGAAGGCGTCCGTGCCGACGAAGCCGTCCTGAACCGCCTCGACCTTGCCGTCGCGGATGACGACGGTGGAGGCGCCGCGCGGCGACTGTCCGGGCCGATCCAGCAGATGGCCCGCCTGGACCAGGGTGACGGCGCCGGCGACCGGCGCGGTGGTCCCGTCCTGGGCGCTGGCGACGGTTCCGGTCAGCAGGGCGAAGACGGCCCCCGCGATCACAGCCTTCATGAACTCACTCCCCGTTTTGCGGGAGTTTAGGCATGTCAGGGAAGCGGACGCTAGCTCCGGTAATCCCCGTTGATCTCGATGTAGCCCTTGGTTAGATCGCAGGTCCAGACCGTGGCGGAGGCCCGACCGGAGCCGACGTCGACGCTGATGTCGATCTCGGGCTTCTTCATATAGGCGCTCATCTTCGCCTCGTCGTAGGTCGGGGAGACCGCGCCGTCGACGGCGGCGACGTGGGGGCCGAACCGGATGGCCAGGTGGTCGCGGTCGACCGGCTCCTCGGTCTTGCCGACGGCCATGACGACCCGGCCCCAGTTGGCGTCCTCGCCGGCGATGGCGGTCTTGACCAGGGGGCTGTCGGCGATCGACTTGGCCAGTTTGCGGGCCGAGGCGGGCGAGGCCGCGCCGTCCACGGTGATGCGGACGAATTTGGAGGCGCCCTCGCCGTCGCGGACCAGCTGGTGGGCGAGGTCGAGCATGACCTTTTCCAGGGCGGCGGAGAATTCCTTCAGGCGGCGGTCGCCGACCCGGCCGATGCGCGGCGCGCCGCTCGCGCCCGTGGCGAACAGAAGACAGGTGTCGTTGGTCGAGGTGTCGCCGTCGACGGTGACCGAGTTGAACGTCGTGCGGACATGCAGGCCCAGCAGGGCGCGCAGCACGGTCGGGTGGATACTGGCGTCGGTGACGATGAAGCCCAGCATGGTCGCCATGTCCGGCGCGATCATGCCCGAACCCTTGGCGATGCCGGCGATCCGGACCTTGAAACCGTCGATCGTGGCCTCGGCGTAGGACCCCTTGGGGAAGGTGTCCGTGGTCATGATGCCGCGACCGGCGGCGGCCCACTGTTCCGTCGGCGGGACGTCAGAATCGAGCTTCGTCTCGATCTCCGGCAGGCGGGCGGCGATCTTCTTGTCGTCGAGCAGGACCCCGATCACGCCGGTCGAGGCCAGCATGACGTCGCGCTGGCGACAGCCGAACCGCTTGGCGACTTCCGAGGCCGTGCGGCGGGCGGCGTCGGCCCCGGCCTTGCCGGTGAAGGCGTTGGCGCAGCCGGCGTTGACCACCAGGGCCCGGACGTCGAGGCCTCCGCCGGGCGCATCGAGATGGCGACGGCACCAGTCGACCGGTGCCGAGCCGACCTTGTGGCGGGTGAAGACGCCGGCGCAGGTCGTGCCGCGGGCGAAGCGGAAGACGGTCAGGTCGTCGCGTTCGTGCTTGTAGAAGCCGGCGCGGGCGGTGGTGATCTCGACCCCGCCGACCGGCGGAATGGCCGGGAAGGGCACGGCGAGGGGCGAGATCTTGAGTCCGGGCTTGCCGGGCGCGGCCGGCGCGGGGGGCGACGGCTGGGGCTGGGTCGCCCGCTTGAGGGCGGAGGTCAGGGGATCGAAGGCCTTCTCAATGGCGTTTTCGATGGCCTTGCCGGTCGAGCCGGGCTTCTTCGTTTCGCTCACTGGACAGCGCCTTTTGCGGCGGGCGCAGGCGTCACGACGGGAGGCGCGGCCGGAGCCGGGGCGTCCGTCGTCGGGGCGGTCGGGGTCGGGCTGGGTCCCGCAGGGGCGGCGGAGGCCGGTTCCTGGGGCGCGCCGCCTTCGGCGGCCAGAAGCACGTTGACCCTGGCCTTGCCGCGCAGCTCCTCGAGCAGCTGGCGCACCCCCTCATAGGTCAGGTAGCGGACGATCTGGGGCCGGGCCTGATCGAGCGTCGGCGGGCTCTCGCGGCGGCGGTCCTCGACCCGCAGCACGGCCCAGCCGCCCTCGGTCTGGAAGGGCCCCACGGTCGAACCGGCGGCGGCGTCACGCAGCGCATTGGCATAGGCCTGGGGCATGACGTCGGCGGTGGAATAGCCGAGATCCCCGCCTGAGAAGCGGGTCGCTTCATCGATCGACCGTTCCTGGGCCACGGCCTCGAAGCTGGCGCCCTGGCCGAGGATGCCGATGACGGCGTCGGCCTCGGGCTTCGTGCGGGACAGGATCAGGCGGACGCGGATCTCCTCGGACGTCCGGGCGAGGCGCAGCTGCTCCTGATAGAGGGTCTGGACGGCCTGGTCGTTGATCCGGCCGTTGACCTCGTTCTCGACCAGCATGTCGCCGAGAATCCGCTCGCGCGTGGCCTGCAGTCGGCGCTGGGCCAGCGGGGAATTGTCCAGACCCCGGCGCTCGGCCTCGGCGGCGAGGAGTTTCTGGTCGATGACCTCGTCCAGCACCCGGCGGAACAGGTCGCTGGTCACATCCAGCGGTTCGCCCTCGCCGACCAGACCCTGGGCCACGGCCTCGCGCTTGACGTCGGAGGCCCAGATCGTCTGGTCCTGCACCTCGGCCACGGCCCGGTCGCCCGGTTCGGGCGCCCGATCGTCGCCCCCGCCGCGACCGCAGGCGGCCAAGGCGAGGACCAGGGCGAGACCAAGGAAAACCAGAGGGTTGCGTGAATGTCGCATCGGACGCTCCGTCCCGTTCGAAGGGGTCCAAACGCCGGGCCGCAAAGCCCCTCGCGTTGACAGGGGTAGGGTCGGTGCTTAAGTCCCGCCTGCGCCCAAGTCGAGGGGTTTTCGATCGTATGCGCGGCGTGTTTCGCCGCCTTGCCCGGCAGCCCCTCTCGCGGCGTCTCATCGCCGCCCCTTACGGGCAATTCCAGAGCTCTAGACCGCTCGACCGCTACCGGATCGCCCATGCTCGGCTTCGCCAAGAAACTCTTCGGCTCTTCCAACGACCGCAAGGTCAAGGACTTCATGAGCCGGGTCCAGAAGATCAATGATCTGGAGCCAAAGTTCGCCGCCCTGTCGGACGACGAGCTGCGGATGATGACCCAGACCTTCAAGGATCGGGTCGCCGCCGGCGAAACGCTCGACAAGCTGCTCAACGAGGCCTTCGCCGTCGCGCGCGAAGCCTCCAAGCGCGTGCTGGGCCAGCGCCAGTACGACGTGCAGCTGACCGGCGGGATGATCCTGCATGACGGCGGTATCGCCGAGATGCGCACGGGCGAGGGCAAGACCCTGGTCGCCGTGGCGCCGGTGTATCTGAACGCGCTCGAGGGCAAGGGCGTCCACGTCATCACCGTCAACGACTATCTGGCCCGCCGCGACGCCGAATGGATGGGGCGGGTCTATCGCTTCCTCGGCCTGGAAGTGGGCGTGATCGTCAACGGCCTGTCCTCGGGCCAGCGTCAGGCCTCCTACGCCGCTGACATCACCTACGGCACCAACAACGAATTCGGCTTCGACTATCTGCGCGACAACCTGGTCTATGATCGGCGCGAGATGGTGCAGCGTCCGCACAACTTCGCCATCGTCGACGAGGTCGACTCCATCCTGATCGATGAGGCGCGCACGCCCCTGATCATCTCGGGCCCGACCGAGGACCGGTCGGATCTCTACAAGATCTGCGACGCCCTGATCAAAGAGCTGATCAAGGACACCTCGACCTTCGATCTCGACGAGAAGCAGCGCCAGGCCCTGCTCACCGAAGAGGGTTCAGAACAGGTTGAACAGCTGCTGGAGGCCGGCGGCCATTTCGCCGACGACACGACGGGGCTCTACGACGCCGCCAACATCAGCCTGGTGCACCACATCAACCAGGCCCTGCGCGCCAACACCCTGTACCAGAAGGACAAGGACTACATCATCAAGGGCGGCGAGATCGTCCTGATCGACGAGTTCACAGGCCGGATGATGACCGGACGCCGCCTGTCCGAAGGCCTCCACCAGGCCATCGAGGCCAAGGAGGACGTCAAGATCATGCCCGAGAACCAGACCCTGGCCTCGGTGACGATCCAGAACTATTTCCGCCTCTACGAGAAGCTGTCCGGCATGACCGGCACGGCCGCGACCGAGGCCCAGGAATTCCTCGACATCTACAAGATGGACGTCCTGGAGGTTCCGACCAACCGCCCGGTCCAGCGTATCGACTATGACGACGAGGTCTATCGGACCTACGCCGAGAAGAACCTGGCCATCGCCAAACAGATCGCAGACTGCCGCGAGCGCGGCCAGCCGATCCTGGTCGGCACCGTCTCGATCGAGAAGTCCGAACAGCTGTCCGAACTGCTGCGCACCTACGAGCACAAGGTCGAGGTGTCGCGGACCCTGAAGAAGGCGTTCGAGGGCAAGGAAAAGGAAGCCCAGAAGGCCGGCGACGCCGCCTGGGACATCAAGTACGAGACCAAATTCAAGGGCATCCCCCACAACGTCCTGAACGCCCGCCAGCACGAGCAGGAGGCCTTCATCGTGGCCGACGCCGGTCTGCCGGGCGCAGTCACCATCGCCACCAACATGGCCGGCCGCGGCACCGACATCCAGCTGGGTGGCAACCTCGAGATGCGTCTGGAGAAATACCGGCTCGACCAGCGCAATCTCGCCATCGAGGTGACGCCGGAGATGCTGGCCGCCGAGGAGGCGCGGCTGAAGGCCGACATCGCCGTCCAGAAGAAGATCGCACTCGACGCCGGCGGCCTGTTCGTCCTCGGCACCGAGCGCCACGAAAGCCGCCGGATCGACAACCAGCTGCGCGGCCGGACGGGCCGTCAGGGTGACCCGGGCACGTCGAAATTCTACCTGTCGTGCGAGGATGACCTGCTGCGCATCTTCGCCGGCGACCGTCTGGACGCCATCATGCGTTCGTTCGGCGTGGCGGAGGGCGAGGCCATCTCCCACCCCTGGCTGAACCGCGCCGTCGAGACCGCCCAGAAGCGCGTCGAGACCCGCAACTACGACATCCGCAAGAACCTGCTGAAGTACGACGACGTCGTGAACGACCAGCGCAAGGCCGTGTTCGA
>NZ_JAIXTC010000029.1 GCF_027484365.1 Brevundimonas sp.
ACCCTGGCGGTCGGGTCTTCGATCACCCCCTTCACACCCGTCACCGCCTCGGGCGGAACGGGAACGCTGAGCTACGCCGTGTCGCCGGGACTGCCCGCGGGACTGGCCTTCGACACCATGAACGGTCAGATCACGGGTACGCCCACGGTGAGCCTGTTGACGGCCACCTTCACGGTCACAGTCACCGATCAGACGAACCCCGTCCCGCAGACGTCATCGGCCACTTTCGACCTGACTGTGGAACCGGCGCTCAGCGCGTCGACAGCGCTCGCCTCCACCAGTCTGACGCGCAGCGAGGCGGCGGCTCCCTTTGTCCCGGTTACGATCGCAGGCGGTGTCGGTCTGAGAACCCTCTCGGTCTCTCCCGCCCTGCCGGCGGGACTGGCCTACAATACCTCCACTGGCCAGGTGACCGGCACGCCGACCGTTGCCTCGCCCTCGACCCTCTACACCGTCACGGTCACCGATCAGGCGACACCCGTTCCGGCCACAGCCTCCGCGACGTTCAACCTCACGGTGGTTCTACCTGTCCCGGCCTTGCCCTCGACAGCGCTCCCGAACGGCCCCGCCTCGTCGGCCTACTCAGCGACGATCAGTCCGGCGACGGGAGGCACGGCGCCCTTCACCTATGCGGTGACGGCAGGCGCGCTCCCGCCGGGTATCGTCCTGTCCAATGGCGGTACGTTCAGCGGAACCCCTACAACGCCCGGCCTCTACACCTTCACCATCACCGTCACCGATTCTGAGGGCCAGAGCGCCACCCAGAGCTTCACCATAAACATTGGCCCGTCGACGCCGCCGCTGCCGATCCCGACACTGTCGGAGTGGGCGATGATCCTGCTGGGCCTGCTGCTGGCAGGGATGGCGGCGGTTCGTCTCGACCGACGCAGGATGAGCTAGGGATCTGGCGGCTACGATCTGGCGGATCGGATTGGCGGGTGGCCGAAGGCGGCCTTGTAGGCGCGGCTGAAACTGGCTGAAGTCGAGAACCCGAAAGTGACCGCCGCCATGGAGCAGGTCATTCGGCCGTGGACGATCGCGTGACGGGCGTGTTCCAGACGGACGCGGCGATGATAGGTCGCCGGCGGTGCCCCGAAACAGTCGCGGAAATTTCTCAGCAGGTGAAACCTGGACATGCCCGCAGCCGACGCCAGTTCGCCGAGGGACACAGGACGGTCCACGACGTCGTGGAGGTAGGCTCTCGCCCTGTTCAGCCGGGACAGCATCTCCTGGCGGGTCGAGACCTTCAGGCTCTGCATCCGGTCCAACGCCGCAGTGGCGTCCTCAAGGCAGCCGTCGACGCTGTCTAAGATGCCCATGAACAGACGATCCGCCAGTCGATCCGGAGCGACGCTACCCTCGTAGATGCCTCTCAGAGTGCTCTCCAACTCGCGGCCGAGAGTCGACAAGGAGGCTCCGAACAACATGGGGCCATCCATCTCGAGGGGACGCTTCGCATTGACGATGGCCGGCAGGTTCACGCAAAGCCCGAGGGTGTGGTCTCCGCCACGCCGGACTTCGACCTCTCCAGCCAGACATTCGGGAACAATGAGGAAATGGCCCTCCCGCACGGCATAGGTGCGTCCGCCATACCGATAGATCTCCACACCGCGACCGACGTATTTGATGCTCAGGGCGGACTTGGCACCTACAGGGGCGATCCCGTCGCTGATCTCGGAAAGCACGACGCCGCCGCCGACGCCGATTGCGGTTCTTGAGGCCGTGGACAATCGACCCTGCAGGACGTCGAACCGGACGCAGCTGGCAGAGTTGAGAGTCGTCATTTCAGTCCAAACTCGAACACGATGTTGCACATGGCCTGGGTCTTCCCCCGACGATCGCCGGGGACTGCCTGACCTCGTTGGGAGCGGTCCTGGATCCGCCAGGTCGTGTGCCTTCAAGCCGGGGCTGTTCCGGCGCAGGCTGTTGCCTGATCTCGGCAGGACAGGACGATTTTCGAGCTGCCGCATCCAACCCGTGAGGCCCGCGGAACCGGAAAGGACGATCGCTCTACAATCCGCTCGTCTGACGGATTCGGGGGCGATCCGAAGACCGCCCCCGATGCCTTGGTCTGGAACCGACGGGCTAGAACACCCGACCGATCCGGAAGAACGCCCTCCGACCTCGCATGTCGTAGCCGTTCAATGCGGCCGTACCGGTGCGGAAGCCGCCGGTCGACACGGTCGGCGGACGTTCATCGAACAGGTTGTTCAGGCCCGCCTGGAAGGTCCAGCCGTTGGTTTGGTAGCGCAGCGAGGTCGTGTGGTAGGAGGTGAACTCCGTATAGAGCTTGAAGCGAACGCAATAGCTGTTGGCCGCCGAGCAGTCCGCCGAGCTGATCCCGTTGGGCAGGTCGGCGTAGCGCGTATAGACATCCACCTCGTTCACGCCCGGCTGACTGAGGTCTGATCCCCGGCCGATCATGTTGACGCCGTAGAACCAGGTCCAGTCGCCCATAGCGAGCGTCAGGTCGACGTTTCCGGCGTAGGCGGGTCCGGCGTAGTTGTAGGTGGTGCCGAGATTGTCCTCGGTCGATCCGCCCAGCAAGTTGACGCGGTCCTCCAGCGACCAGCTGTTCTGCGACGACAGGGTCAGCTGTCCGAAGCCGAGGTCGCGACCGTAACGCAGGGTCAGGTCGATTCCGCGACGATCCTGTTGGGCCACGTTCACGTAGCTGTTGTTCACGGTGACGACGTTGAAAGCCGTGTTTCGGGTGAACAGGGAGCAGAAATCCGTCTTACCCTTCAGGCATTGCTCGATGATGTTGTAGGCGCCGAACTGGCGAACCTCGTCCTCGATCGTGGCTTCGAAGTAGTCGACCGCCATGTTGAAGTCCGCAAAGCCCGGCGTCCAGATCAGGCCGAGATTCATCGTATCGGCGGTTTCGGCCTCGAGCACGCCGGCGCCGCCATTGGTGAAGATCGTCGCGCTGGACCCACCGGAAGCGTTGTAGTCGCCGGGGATGCCCAGGGCCAAACAGGCGCTCTGGATGTCCGTACCGACGCCGGAGGTGGCGTACTGGTAGCAGGGATCGACGGCCACCTGGCTGCCGTATCCGGTCTGGTTGCCCAGATAGAGTTCGTACAAGGACGGCGCCCGGAATGAGTTGCCGTAGCTGGCGCGGGCGCGCCATTCCGGCGTTACCTGCCAGTTGGCGCCGACCTTGAATGTCTCGCTCATGCCATAGCTGTCGTAGTCAGACACACGGCCCGAAAGGTTCAGGGTCAGGTCGTCGACGAGCGGCGCGTTCCGGATCAGGGGCAGTTCCAGCTCGGCGAACAGTTCGCGCACCGTGTCCGACCCCTGGGTGCGTCCCGCCGAGGTGAAGAGGGCGATGTTGCGCGCGGCGGCCTGGGCCGGGGGCTGGTCGTCCAGCTCTTCCCTGCGGATATGGAAGCCGAAGGCGGCTCCGACGTCGCCGGCCGGCAGGCCGATCAGACGTTCAGTAGTCAGCAGCCCTTCGACATAGGCGTGCGTGTAGGTGGTGGTCCCTTCCTCCTCAACGAACAGGAAGGCGCGCTCTGCGTCGGTGAACTGGCCGGCCAGGACACGGTTCGACATCCAGGGAATGCCGCCGGGCAGGCTGGAGCAGTTGAAGTTGGAGACATTGCCGCCCAACGGCGTGTTGGTGCAGGCGACGTTGGGGCTGTTCAGGGCCAGGAAGCGATCCAGATAGAGTCGCGGCCCGTTGTCATAGACGCCGTCCGACAGCGAATACTGACCGTAGACGTCCCAGTTCCAGTCCCGACCGGCGAAGGCGGCATCGCCCCGCAGACCGATCACAGCGCGATAATAGTCGATGTTCTGGTGGGAGCTGGACTCATACGGCGTCACCGTCACTGCGTTGACGCCAAGCAGATTGTTCGGGTTGCTGGCCGGCAGGGTGTTCGGCGCACCGAACAGGGTGTTCAGCTGGGCGAAGCTCTGGAAGATCTGGGCCACGCCGTACTGATCGGACTCGCGCTTGTTGTAGAGAAGCTCCGTATACGCCTCGATCCCGGGCGTCAGGTTGAAGCCGCCCGTGAAGTTGACTGTCGTCCGTTCGGCCGGACTGATCAGGGTCGACCGGTTCCAAAGGGCACTGTCATAGGGGCCATAGGTATAGGTCGCGGGGTAGCCGGCACGGCCCCAGCGCTGGAATCCCGGGAACGGCGAGTTGTTGCCGGGCACAGCGTAGTTGTACAACGACCCGTACCGGGCGGTCGGCACCAGGTTCTGGCCACTGGCCTGAATATAACCGTTGGCCAGATTGAAGCATTTGAGCTGCCCCGTCGCCGGATCGGTGTAGTCCAGACGGACGCCGGTGGTGGGTTGGAAGACAAAGTCCTGGACGCACCGTGTGTCGTCGCGGTCTGCGCGGCGTAGAGGTTCGCTGCGGTAGTGTTCAGCTGACACGCTGAAATAGCCCCGGTCGAACACCCGGCCGTAGGCACCGTCGATCCGGTATTGCTGGCCGCCGCCCTCGACGGGCTCGGACGCAAAGACGTTGATCGCGCCGCCGTCCAGATTGCGGCGGGTCAGGATGTTGACCACGCCGGCGATGGCGTCCGAGCCATAGATGGACGATGCGCCGTCCTTGAGGATGTCGTAGCGATCGACCTGGGACTGGGGGATGACGTTCAGGTCGAAGGCCTGAACCTGGCCACGCGTACCCGCGGGACCGGCGCGCCTTCCGTTCAACAGGGTCAAGGTTCGTTGCTCGCCCAGGCCGCGCAG
This sequence comes from Brevundimonas sp., assembly GCF_027484365.1. Taxonomy (GTDB): domain Bacteria; phylum Pseudomonadota; class Alphaproteobacteria; order Caulobacterales; family Caulobacteraceae; genus Brevundimonas. The sequence goes on from NZ_JAIXTC010000029.1 coordinate 4,717, forward strand.
CGACAGGGCCTGGGTGCCGCCGCCACCGGCGGTGTTGAAGCCTGTCAGCTGGTCATTGAGCTGGAACGATCCGGCGGCGACGGACGAGGTTTGCAGCGCAGCGGCTGCGTCGGGAATGCCCTTGAGGTCCGTGACTTCGGTGGTGATCACCTGTACGGGCGAAGCGCTGCTGAACTCGCTGTTGCGGCGGATACGTGACCCGGTGACGACGACTTCCTCGACCCGAGTGGCTTCATCTGTCGTCGGCGCCGGTCGGACCGCAGGTTGCTGGCTGTTGGCCGATGGGGTTTGACGCACCTGAGCCTGGGCGAAAGACGTGCCAGGCATGACCAGAGGCAGGGCGCAGAGAAGCGCTCCGGAAATCAGCGTGCCGTTCAGAAGTGTAGTCTTTATGCCAGCCACTTTGGCCCCCAATGAAACAAGCGCCCTTAATTGGCGCGATGAGGCAGCATATTTGACATCAAACTGACTTCAATGAAGTCAAAATCAATTTGCCGGCAATTGCATTACATTGGTGCGAAAGTGTTTCGATTTCATCCGGGGAACTGTTGTAGCAAGCGTTGCTTATATTGTTTCCAATGTAAAACAAAATTCGGCGGATATGTTTAAAGGCGCTCCCTGGCGCATTCATCTCTTCACGAGGATCATTCGGGCGGGCGCTGTCTCCCGCCACTGCTGCGCCCGAAGCCGCCGCGAGCGCCGTCGAAAACATAGCCGGCGCCGCGTACGGTCAGGATTACAGGCTCTCTCCCTTTTTCAAGCTTGCGCCGGAGGCGCGATATCGAGGTTCGGAGCGCGACACTGCCTTCATCGAAGCGGCCGAGGTCTTTCAGGAGTTCTGCGGTGATGATTTCTCCCGGACGGGACAGGAAGATGTCGAACAGGACCATCTCGCTTCGTGACAAGGCAATGCGCTCGCCTCTCGGGCTGATGGCCTGATGGACCAGGGGGTTCAGACGCCAGCCGGCTTGAGTCTCCATCTGGTCGCCATGGACGTTGCGCCGCCGCAGCAGCGCTCGCACTCGTGCCATCAGAAGGCGTGGATCGGCGGACCAGCACATGAGATCGTCTGCGCCCAGTTCGAGGGCGATGATATGTTCGATCGGGTCAGGCTGATCCGCCATCAGGACCAGCGAGGCTCCCTCGCTGCCGTGGGAGGCCTGGCAAATCCGGCGAACGGCTTCGTCGAAGGGCCGCCCCTCCACGAGGATCAGTTCAACCGCTGCGACCGCTGAGACGCCCAATGTGGCGTCAGACGTTTGACTGACCAGAAATCCTTCAGCCTCCAGAAGGGTCGCGAGGGTCTCCCGCCGGTCCAGTGTCCGGCCGACGACAAGCGCCGACGGACCGGTTCCGGCCCCGGCGGGCCCGGAGGCGTAGCCGGGGGAGGTAAGGGCGTGTGGCGCGGATGGGGTTGTGCTGTCGAGGCCGGGCACCGGGCGCTCCATGTTGCATCGCTCATATGGATCCATCTTTCATATGAACCCACTCAGGCGGCATGGACAGGATTCACGCACGAATTGTGCATTAAATGTCCGTAACGTGGAAGGTTATTGCAAACAGGAAACAAAATCAGCCACTATGTGTTCCGGGGCGCCTGTCCGGCAGAGGGCGGCGTGATCGGGACGGCCTCCCGGATGATCTCGTCTATCTCCCATCGCAGTCGGGCACCGGCCTCTGTCAGGAAAAGCGTCCTCGATTTTCGATTTGGGCCTTGGGAGCGTACCTCAACCAGGCCAGACCCGCGCTCGCCGCGACCTGACCTGGAGCCGCCCAGGCCACGGATGACGCGCGACGCCGTTGACAGGCGAAGGCTTGAAACCGAGGCCAGTTCGGTAACGCTGACTCCTTCGTTCTCGCAGACATAGAGAAAGCAGATGACGGCGTTCACGGTCACGCCCGGATCGTGGGACCGGAAGCGCTCCATCGCAGCCAGGATCGAGTCGCGGCGTCTGAGGCGATCACTCGGCATAGACATTCAACCGACCCGTGGCGTGTTTGGGTGGGGAGGCGGTCTGGCTGGTCGGATCGCCGGTACGCCGCTGCCGACGTTCCTGAAACGCCAATCGCGCATGCGGATAGGCGGCGTTCAGGTCGGCAAGGAGGCCTTCCAGTCGCTGCTGGTGCTCTGCGGCCTCGACAAAATCTGCGGCGTCTATGTCGACCGTGATCACGGCGCGCAACTTCATGGTCAAGGTGGGTTCTCAGAGTAACAGCAAGCGCCGGCCCATGCCGACAGCCAATGCTATCCTGCAAAGTGAGAAATAAGAACCTTAGTTTATATACAAAAAATTTAACCTTCAGACCAAAGAATGACAGTTCAGATACATTGTGAGTGAGTTGTGACGCAAATAGGAAATCAAATGACAGTGTTACTTTATCATTACGTGCCAAATTGAACTGCGTATCTATGCAGTGACATAATTCTTCTGAGAAAAGTCGTGCAGATCGGCGAGTTCTGGTCTCGCCGACAGAAAGGTCGTCGTGTGGGTCGCCACCTTCCGAAGGAGCATGAGATTAGCAACGAGGGCCGCTACGCCAAGGACCGATCTTGCTTCATTTCCCGGCGCGCCCCATCCCATGCGTGAAGGCTTTGTGAGGCGGCGTTCCGACGGCGCGGTCGAAAGCCCGACGGAAGGCTCGCATTTCGGAGTACCCGAGAAGATCGCAGGCCTCGGCCGGCGTAAGCTCGCCCCGGGCAATGCGATGTGCAGCATGTCGTAACCGGAGATCGGAGTGGTAGGCGACGGGAGATCGTCCGTAGGTACGGGTGAACCTCCTGACGAAATGAAAGCGGGACATTCCCGCCTCCGCAGCCAAGGCGTCCAGTCCGATCGTCCCGGTGAGACAGTCGTGCATACGCGCGCGCGCCTGCTCCAGCCGCACCAGAACTTCGGTGCGTGTGGATGGGCGAAGACCTTCCAGCCTGTCGATCCGGAGTTCGAGATCGGTCGCGAGGGCCTGTATGCCTCGACGTACCTGCTCGATCAGGCCGGCATCCACGACAACGTCAGCCCCATTGTTGGTGCTTCGTTGGCGCGCCTGCTCGGAAAGAAGAGCGCCCAGGGCCGAAAGGCCCGCCGGCTGTAGCAGGGCGGGAGAGTCGATCCGATCGAACATCGACGGCAGCGTCCCCGCCTGCGATCCGGTCTGCAATCGCGGCAGGTAGACGCACAGCCCGATCGCGGGGTTTTTCGACCGCGCCTTGGCGACGCATGCCGTCGCCGCATCCACGAGAAGGAACTGGCCGCTCCGGACGGTGACCGCCTCACCTCCGATAACGAAGATCTCCTCTCCCTCAGCGACGTATTTTACCGACATGGACGACGGCGGCAGATAGACCTCATCATTCTTCAGGTGCGAAAACACGACCCGACCCTGCCGCTCTGGAGGGGCTCCCTGATGAAATGGGTCGAAGGCTTGCATGTCGCTGCCGGGTGTCAAGGTTGCTTTACCCCAGATGCGTCAACTTCTGGACCGAACTATGTCAATTCCAAACGACATCCCGGCCAATGGCAAGCGTGGGTGCTGTCAGACGAATGACTAAAGGTCTCCGGCATTCATTGCGCAAGCCACTGACGGGGATCATGTTTCGGCAAGCCGATTTCGGTCATGCGCCACCGGTTTCCGGCCGACGTCATCCGCCATGCCGTCTGGCTCTAACCCCGCTTCAGCCTCGGTTTTCGCGGCGTCGAGGAACTGATGGCGGCCCGCATTGTAGAGGTTAGCTACCAGACGATCCGGTGCTGGATGATCAAGTTCGGACCGTTGATCGCGAGGCGGCTGAGCGCCGTCGGTCGGCTCCATCGACGCGCTGTTGCCTGAATGGCGACGTCGCAGGGTGCTTCTCGACCTGGCGCACCGACCCTGACAGCGCCGCGCCTATCGACGATCGAGGTAGGAGACGACCCAGACCAGAGGTGCGTTCCAGTTGATGGCAACCTCGTTCTGGCTGAAGGCCTGGATATCGTCACGCCAGCAGGTCTGGGGCGCGCAGGTTCCACGCATGGTCATCGCCACCGGATCGCTCATGTTTCGATTGTTGGGACCGCCCGACAATATGCCTGCCGGCGGCTCCGGATAGGCGGCGTCAAGGGAGTGCGCCCAGAACCTGTGATGCGGATGGCGCATCGGCCGGTCGCCGTAGCCTGTGACATAGGACTGATCCAGCGGGTTGCGCCCCAGAATATAGTCGAGCGCTGCGACCACACCGTTCGCGAAGGCCGGCTCGCCTGTCACATCGTGAGCCACACCCAGAACGATCGCCCGGTTCAACAGGATGGCGTTGGAACCCCAGCTGTAGTCCGGCCCGGCGAACGGCAGCCCATAGCCCTGGGTTTCGCCCTCGGCGAGATAGGCGCGTGCCTGCTCAACCAGCCCGCGCTGGATGTGCTCACGATCGGACGAGGACAGGCGGTTTGGGACCGTCGCCAGGCTGATTGCCCCAAGCATGCGGACGGCGTTCCAGCTGATGTCCGGGATTCCGTCCGATGAGATTTGTCCGCCGGTGGGTGGGCCTGCTTCAGCCTTTAGAGCGGTGAGATACTCATCTCGGCCTGTGGTGACGAACAGTTCGGCGGCGGCCCAATAGAACTCATCCGTCAGGTCGTCATCGCCATAGTCGCCGCCGCCGTCGAACGACCCCACAGCATAGAGGTCGGGGTGACGTTGTGCGGCGGCGTAGCCTCGTTCGGCCGCCATCAGGCACGTCCGGGCAAACACCGGATCAATCTCGCGCCATAACCTTGCGCATTGAGCGGCCACTGCCACCAGATTCAGCGTCGCTGCTGTACTCGGCGCGTAGAGATAGCGGAGCTCAGGATCGTCGCCCGGCGCGGTTGGCAGCGGAGTCCACTGAACGTCGTGGACCTTGTGATGCACGAGGCCTCCGGCGTCGATCCGGGTGAAGGTCAGCGGCTGGTTCGTGGCGAATCGACCGACCGGGACTTCGGCGCTCGCGCGGTCGGGAACCTGCATACGCAGCAGGAACTCAAGCTCCCAGCGAGCCTCGTCCAACAGGTCATCGACGCCGTTGCCGGCCTCGGGAATGTCCGCTGTCCCGTCCGGGAAGGCCGGGTCGATACCGCGGACCCTGGCACGCTCACAGGCGTTCAGCAGCGTCCAGACCGCGATGCCGCCATTGACGACATATTTGCCGTGATCGCCCGCATCGTACCATCCGCCCGAGACGTCCAGCGTGTAATCACAGCCCGGCCAGATGTTGCCGCGAATATCAGGGCCGGAGAAGCAGGTCGCCCGATCCAGCGGATGACCTGCGGGACGGGCCAGATCGGCGCGTTCGACATGCTCGGCGGCGATCGGGATGCCGCTACGGTTCTGATAGAAGAAGATCAGAGAGTCTCTGGTCAGCGTCTGGAAAGGTCGATCGGCGACAACGAATGGCCGGCTTGTCTGCTCGCCGACCTGAAGGCGGTATCCGGTCCCCGCCGTTCGCACGGTCGAGAAATCCAGGTCGTGGACGGACACGCCTGCGGTGCCGTCGAAGCTGCGTGGTCGGGTTTCCCCCTGCGCCACTACCTCGTCGTTCGCGTTGATCACCCGCCAGGCGAGCGGGACCTGCCCGGTCTCGACGGCCGTGGCCCGCTTGGGGCCAAGGGTCAGAAAACCCACCTGGTTCATCTGAATCGAACCGTGCGCGACGTCCTGTGCGTATGCGCTACCCGCCAGTGTCAGGCCGATGGCGGTCTTCAGGAGGAGGCGGCGAAGGCTCATCTCTGGTGTTCCTTGAGGTGGGGGTCGAGCGACTTCGGGAGGCGCAGAAGGGCAAGGCTGGCGCGCAGCCAGTCCAGCGATGGTTCATCAAAGTGTGGGTCCTGCTCCGCGAAGGAGTTGTCAATCCAACTCAATCCTGTCTCTACAAAATTCGGCTAAGTCGCTGATGAAGAACATATTTCGTGAAGCTGATTTCTTTCAGGCGTCACCGCTGTTCCGCCGACGTGATCCGTCACGCTGTCGGGCTGTACCCCAACGCGTCTCCAATGAAGGCGGCGTGCGGCAGCAGGCGCGGGTCCGCCCGGCACAGGATCACTGCCTCGGACGAGTCGGCCTGAGCCTGGTGCTTTGGCTCGATACTACAGCCAGCTTCAAGGCTCGAACTTTCGATTTTCGCCGGGCGGCGGCCCAGCCGCTTCAGTGCACCCGACGGATCGCCATAACAGCCGCGCCGCCTGAGAAGGTCAGGACTGCGCCCATGAGGTAGATGGGTTGGAGGTCGTCGCCAAAGCTCGCAAGCACGATGATTCCCAACAGGGGTGCGAGTGTCTGGGCCGCGGTGACCGCGACGTTGATCAGGCCCATGTCGCGGCCGGCATCGGCCGGATCGGGCAGGACTTCGGCCACGAGAACGGCGTCTGTGATTCCGTAGAGGCCCACGCCGGCGCCGAGGATGGCCTGGGCGAACCACGGCCCCGGCCAATGCGGCGCCAGCGCCATGAGCAGCGAGCCCGCCGCCAGGAGAGCGGCTCCTGCGAACACCAGGCTTTTACGACGGCCGAGCCTGTCAGACACCCGTCCTCCTATGAGGCCGGCGACGACCGACAGGGCAGTGGACGTGGCCAGCAGCACGGCCACAACCACCTCGATACGCATGCCCTTCAGCGCCCGATCCACGCCCGCTTCCTGATCGAGGAAGAAGAGCAGGTACAGAACGTTCAACGCCACCCCGGTCTGGACGAGGAGTCGCGACCCGAACGCGATCAGGAAATCGCGATCCTTCAGGGCGGAAAGCGATGGCCGGAAGCGCGGCTTCGAATCTGATAGCCGGGGCGCGCGAAACGTCATCACGATGAACGGCACGACCATGGCCACGGTCACGACCACGACCGCCGTCAGTCGCTCGGTCTCGCCGGTCAGCCACACGCCGATCGCCAGGGCGCCGAACAGGCTCGACAGGGGAAAGGCCAGTCCTGTGAACCCCGCCACCGTGCCCTTCTGCCGACCGGGCACGCGTTCGGCCAGAGTGGCGGCCAATGGGTTGAGCATCAGGTTCAGGCTGATCTGCAATACGATGATCGCCGCCATCAAGGCGGCTTGCGTCGTGGCCGCGTGGATCAGGACATAGCTGAAGACCGTTCCGGCCAATCCCAGGATCATCCAGATCGACCGCCCGCCGGGCCAATGGCGGGTCCGGTCGCCGATCATCCCGGCCATGACCCCGGCGACGCCTGCGGTCACCGCGCCCCAGAGCGCGACCTGGCTCAGGATCTGCGCCCGCCCGACGGGATCGATCGCCTCGGCCTTGAGCGGCAACAGCAAGGTCAAAAGGGGAATGAAGGCGATATAGGCCCCGACCTGCGCCGCCATATACAAGGCCACAAAGCCTGGGCTGACCGGAGACAACGGGCCGGGGACGGGCGGGGAGGGCGCAGGTTGCATCAGACGCGACCTTGGCCGCTCGGTCGCTCCTTGTCACCGCGCAAAAAAGCGGCGGCTTCCGGGGGAAGCCGCCGCCAAGGGACGCTCAGGAGATCAGTGGATCAGTACTGGACCCGCACGCGGGCGCCGAAGGTGCGCGGCCGGGTGAAGAAGCGGGTGTTGTCGAACTGGGTGATGATGATCGCGGCTTCGTGGATCTCGTCGGTCAGGTTGTTGACATAGCCTTCGAAACGAAGACGCCCGTCGCCCGGCGGGGTCCAGCCGAAGCCGGCGTCAAACGTCCAGTATCCATCCACCTTGTCGTCCAGCCGGCGACGCGGATTGTTCGGCTGCTGGAAGTCCTGGCCGTTGAAGATGGTGGTGAAGAAGTCCGAACGGTAACCCGCCGAAACGACGTAGTCGAACTGCCCCATGGTTTCCGTCGGGAAGGCCTGGGTCAGGTTCATATTGAACTGCCATTCAGGCGTGCGGGGCAGGGTCTTGCCTTCGATCGACTGGAAGACCGCCTCGGTCGGCGCCACGTCGGCCTGGAAGCGGAAATCCTGGATCCGCTCGGCCTCCACGACCTCGGCCTTGAGGTAAAGCAGGTTGAAGTCCAGGCCGATGTTCCAGGGCAGGTCGATTCCGCCGTCGAACTGGGCGCCGTAAATCCGGGACGACGCCGCATTGTACGAATAGGAGACGACCAGCGCGAGTGACGAATCGACAGGCACCGGCACCCGCTGCGGCCCACCCAGGAACTCGACGATCTGGGCTACGGACAGCAGGGACGTCAGGACCTGGTCCTCGTAGTCGTTGTAGAACAGCGAGCCGTTGAGGCGCGCCTTGAGATCTCCGACGTAGAACTCGTTCTTGGATCCCAGTTCGTACAGGGTCACCTTTTCAGCATCGTAGGTCGGCGCGAGACCGGCGTTGCCGATGTTGTCGTTGAACCCGCCTGACTTGTTGCCGGTCGCGATCAGACCATACAGCAGATTGTCGGGCGTGACGTCGAACTCGGCCCGGAGGCGCCAGTCGACGAAATCGATCTGGCTCTCGCCGACCTGCTGGAAGATCTGGCCGGTGAAGGGCACGGCATAGGTGAGCCGCCCGTCTGCGGCGCAGGTCCAGAAGTCCCCGGTGATTGTGTCGAGGCAGGCAGGGCGGTTCGGGGCGCCGCCCGGCACGGGACCGTTGGCGAAGATGTCGTCGATATTGTCCCGGGCCCCGAAGCGGCTCACGCCGTTGAAGTAGAAGTTCAGGATCTCCTGCTCGGAGATCGTTCCGTTCCCGTTGGTGTCGGGGTTGATGATCGTGCGACCGCGACCGGCGAATTCAAAGCCTTCGGTGCCGACCCGCACGCCCCCGCAGCAGTTGAAGTCGCCGGCTCCGAGCGCGAAGCCATAGCGGGCTGCGACACCGCGTCGGCTCTTCTCGTCCTCTGTGTAGCGCAGTCCGGCGGTGATCCGGAACCGGTCCGTCACACTGTAGGTGGTGTCCCCGAAGAGGGCATAGGACGAGGTGTCCACATCGGGCATGTTGAACTCTACGCCCTGGAAGAACAGGCCGCGGTCTCCGGTCGAGCCGAGGAAGGCGTACTGATCCTCCTCGAAATAGAAGGCTCCGAGGCTCCAGATCCACGGGCCTTCGTTGTCGTAGAAGCGCAACTCGTGGGTCTTGGACTGGCTGTCGGTGATCGACTGGAACTGCGAGAAGTTGTCCAGGGTCTCGCGGATGCCGCCGGCTCCGGTCAGGGTCTGCAGCACGCCGGGATAGAAGGGAGCCAGGGGCGTGACCGCGCGATAATCATAGACGAGGTCGCGGTAGCTGCCCGTATACTCGATGTCGAACAGGTCGCCGTCGTAGCGGATGTTGGCGCGTGCGCCCCAGTGGCGGGTGTTCAGATCGGGCGTCTGGGCCCGGGCGATCACGCGGCGGGGATCCTCGATGTCGTCCGGGTCGATCCCGTTTCCGAGCGGATTGGCGTAGTTGGTGCCGGTGTAACCCGTGCCGGTCTCGCGGATGTAGTCGGCTCCCAGCAGGATCGACAGCCGGCTGGTGGGTTCCCAGAGAAACTGGATGCGACCGGCGTCGTTGTTCTCGGCCTCGGCCACGCCCACGCCGGCGGGCCCGACGTCCTCGTAGTAGCTGTCATGCTCCAGATGGTATCCCGCGATCCGCACGGCTGCGGTCTCGCCGATCGGGATGTTCACCATCCCCTGGAACGCGCGCTGCTGATAGTTCCCGATCTCGAACTCGGCGGCCGAGTCCCAGATGTTCAGCCCGGGCTTCCAGGACACGATGTTGACGGTGCCTGCGGTGGCGTTGCGTCCGCGCAGGGTGCCTTGCGGGCCGATGTTCACCTCGACGCGCTGGATGTCGAAGAAGGCCGAGCCGATGCCCGCCGGTCGCGGCAGATAGACGCCGTCATAGTGGGTCGCCGCCGCCGGATCGCCCAGTTCGGTGTTGTTCGAAGACCCGACACCCCGGATGTAGATCTCGATGTTGCCGCCGTTGTTGGCGACCGACAGGCCGGGCACGCGGCCCTCCAGATCGGAGATGTCCTGGACCCCGACCGCCTTGAGGTCTTCACCGGTCAGCGCGACGGCGGTGCCGGCGTAGTTCTGCAGACTTTGTTCGCGGCGCTCGACAGTGACCACCACATCCTCGAGCCGGTCTGCGTCTTCGTCCTGAGTCTGTTGGGCCGCCGCGCCCGGGGCGTCCGCGACCTGGGCCATTGCCAGACCTGGCAATGCCAGGGCCAGGGTCGCTCCACACAGCAGTGCCGTCTTCCGATTACGCATTTGGATCGTCCTCCCGATGCGGATGGTTGTTCTTTCCGCTTGCCTTCAATCCGCCATTGTTTGACAACGTTGTCAACGTCCGTTTTTCGACTGGCGCCTCGGGGTGGGATTGGTGCAACACGGGTCGATCGGTTCGGTCGCGGCGATGCGCCGTGGACGGGTCGCAGGAGCCTCGATGTCAAAGGTCACTATCCGTCACGTCGCAGAAGCCGCGGGTGTGGCCGTCAAGACCGTGTCCCGGGTCATGAATGGTGAGCCCAACGTCACCCAGGACTTGCGGGATCGCGTGATGAAGGCCGTGGAGGCGCTCGGCTACGTTCCGAGCATGGCGGCGCGGCGGATGGGCGGCAGCCGCTCCTACCTTCTGGTGGCGCTGAACGACCGCGAGAACACGATCAACAACTGGCGCAGCGGGCGTGGCAACGACTGGATCGACCAGATGCTGCATGGTGCCATGCTGACCTGTGAGGCGCACGGTTACCGGATGCTGTTCGAGCTGGTCGAGGCGGGATCGCCCGATCTGGACCGCAAGGTCGTGGCCATCCTGTCCGCGCTCCAGCCGGACGGCATTATCCTGACACCACCCCATTCCCAGAACCTCGCCCTGGTCGAGATGCTGACCCGCCGCAAGGTGCCTTTCGTGCGGATGGGTGTTCAGGGCGAAGGCGTCGGCTTCGGCGTCTTCATGGACGACCGGGCAGCAGCCAGGGAGGCGACGCGGCTCCTCCTCGATCTGGGCCATCGCCGCATCGGCTTCATCGCCGGCAGCCCGAGATTCGAGGCCAGTCGTCAGCGGCAGGAAGGCTATGGCGACGCACTGACACAGGCCGGTGTGGCGCTTGACGATGAACTGATCGCCCCGGGTGACTTCACCTTCGAGAGCGGGGTCGCCGCCGCCGAGGCCTTGCTTTCGCGGGCTGACCGGCCAACGGCGATTCTGGCCAGCAATGACGAGATGGCGCTGGCTGCGCTTCACGTCGCGTCTCGCCTGGGGATCGCGGTGCCGGATCTGTCACTGGTCAGTTTCGACGACACCCCGGGCACAAGGCTCAGCGTGCCGGGCCTGACCAGCGTGCGTCAGCCGATCTCTGAAATGGCCGCGAAGGCCGCCGAGCTTCTGATCGGGGTCAGCAAGACCGGCGAGACCGACCCCTCCGACCATCTCCTGGCATTTCGGCTGGAAATCCGGGGGTCGACTGCGCCCCGCCACTGAATTCAGTCAGCTGCGGACGGACAGGTTGCGGAAGTCGCCACGACCAGCCGGATGTCTTCCACCGCCACGGTGGCGGGAGCTGCCGCGGTCAGGATCCACGCCCGATCCACACCGGCAAGGGGGGCTTCGCCGGACCGGAAACAGGACAGGGGCAACGACGCCTCCTGCCATCCCTCGCCGCCGGCCAACGGCGCCACGCCATTGCCGAGGCCGATGCTGAGCGCCGAGGCTGAACCCGAATCGATCCGATAGCGGAAGGTCAGCGCCGCTCCGGCATAGTCCGGCCCGGACAGATCGATCGCAGGCCCGGTCACAATGGCCTGGCCCGGGCCTGTGAAGGTGACGAGCCGCGCTGATTCCTGGCCCTGGCCGTCGACCGGTGCGACGGTCACCAACAATCGAGGGCTGACGCCTCGCGCGCCGTCGGCGATACGCGCCTCGCCGCCGGAATCGCGCACAACCAGCGACCAGGGGGTCACGAAGCGTCCGTCGGCCAGGAACCGCATCGAGGAGGCCCCGGAGCCCTCGTCGGCTTCGACCAGGGCGGGGGTCTGGACGGCATCCGAGTAGCTCAGGCCGAACCCGTACGCGAACTGTGGATCGTAGTCGGCGCCGCCCCGGTTCTGCGGCGCTTGATCAGGGCTGCGCGGCCAGCTGAAGGACAGCCTTCCCCTGAAATCATGACGAGGCCGCCCGTCCGGGCCGGCGACGAGGACATCGGCGAGCCCGCCGCCCTCGGAGCCCGGCAGCCAGGCCGCGACGAAGGCATCTGCGGCGTTGATCTCGGGGTTCACGTACAGCGGTCGACCCGAGAGAAAGACGGCGACTGTCGGCACACCCGAATCCTGAAGTCGCTGCAGAAGGGCCAATGGCCCACGCGGACGGAAGTCGAGATCGGACAGGTCGCCCTGAAACTCGGCATAGGGCTCTTCGCCGAAGACCACGATGGCCACGTCGGGGCGGGTTTCGTACGCCCCCTCTGCATTGAGCTCGGCCGTGCCGCCGGATGCCTCGATCGCCTCCCTCAACCCTTCCCAGATCGACTGGCCGTTCGGGAAGTCGGCGCGGGTGTTGCCTGTGCCTTGCCAGCTGATGGTCCAGCCGCCCGCCGCCTGGCCGATGTCGTCTGCGCTGCCGGCCACCAGTACGCGCGCGCCGGGCTGGATCGGCAGGACCGAGCCATTGTTCTTCAAAAGGACCAGTGACTGGCGCACCGCGTCGCGCGCCAGGGCGCGATGCCCGGGGGACCCGAGCACCTCGACCCGTCCCTCGACCGGACGGTCGTCGGCGAACACGCCGGTCTTGACCTTGACCGTCAGGATCCGGCGTACGGCCTCGTCCAGGCGCGTCATCGCGATCTCGCCGGACCGCACCTGGGCCAGGGTGTTGTCGAACAGAGGCTTCCAGCTGTCAGGAGCCATGAACATGTCGATGCCCGCATTGAAGGCGGCGGCGCAGCTTTCGTTGGTGCAGCCCTCGATCTGGCCATGGGCGTTCCAGTCGCCGACGACGAAGCCGTCGAAGCCGAGCGGCCCGCGCAACACCTCGGTCAGCAGATCTGCGTTGGCCGTATGCTTGGCTCCGTTCCAGCTCGAGAAGCTGGCCATGATGGTCAGCACGCCGGCATTGATCGCCGGGGGATAGCCTGAAGCATGGATGTCGATCAGTTCGCGCTCGCTGATCAGCGCGTCCCCCTGATCCCGGCCGTGGAGCGTCCCCCCGTCGGCCAGATAGTGTTTCGCGGAGCCCGCAATATGGCCCGGCTCCAGACGCCCCTGACCCAGGACACCCTGAAGGCCGAGGGTCATCCGCCCGGCATAGGCGGCCACGATCTCCGGATCCTCGCCGTAGCCCTCATAGGTTCGGCCCCAGCGATCGTCGCGCGGCACCGCCACCGTCGGCCCGAAGGTCCAGTCCGCCCCTGTCGCCGCCACCTCAAGCGCCGTCGCTCGACCGATCTGCTCGATCAGATCAGGATTGCGCGTGGCCCCCAGCCCGATGTTGTGCGGAAACAGGGTCGCGCCGACGATGTTGTTGTGCCCGTGGACCGCGTCGATGCCGAACAAGAGGGGAACCCGGGCGCCGGGCCGCGCCGCAGCGGCGGCGCGGAAGGTCCTGGCCAGGTCGACCCAGGCTTGGGCAGGGCCCCTCTCGTCTCCGCCCGGGGCCGAGTTGCCGCCCGCCAGGATCGAGCCAAGCGGATAAGCGGCCAGATCGGCCGGGGTGATCGACCCGATGTCGGCCTGGATCACCTGACCGACCTTTTCCTCCACCGTCATTCGGGCGAGCAGCGCTTCAACGAAGGCCAGCGTCGCGGCGTCCGTCATCGCATCAGGACTGTTGGCGCTCGGCCAGGCCGAGGCATCGACGACAGGCGACGCAGGCGTCTGGGCCGGAGCTTGCCCTGAGGCTGCAAGGAGGGCCGTCAGCGACACGGCAGCGGCTGCAAGGCCGCGGAAGGGGGCGTATCTTGGCATCGGTTTCGTCCCTGTGGTCTTGTTTTCAGGCAGGGTGTCGCCAGTTGACAACGTTGTCAAACCGGGATTGCGTGGAACCGGATTGTCGAAGAACGATCAGGGGAGGGCGGAGTGCGAGGTTTCACAACGACGGTCATCGGACTGGGTGCGCTGGCGTGTGTCGGGGCGGCCCCCAAGCCGCAGGACGACAGCCTTGAGGGCTACCGACTGGTCTGGAACGACGAGTTCAACGTCGATGGCCTGCCGGACCCGAGCCGCTGGACCTACGACGTCGAGCGTAACCGGCAGGGCTGGTACAACAACGAACTTCAGTACTACGCCGCCGGCCGACCGGAGAATGCGCGCGTCGAGAACGGCCGCCTGATCATCGAGGCCCGGCGCGAACAGGTGTCCCCGGATCAGTTCGATGACGCCGGTGGTCAGGCTTACACGTCCGCCCGGTTGATCTCGCGGGGCAAGGCGGAATGGACCTATGGCTTCTATGAGGTCAAGGCCCGGATACCGTGCGGACGGGGCACCTGGCCTGCCATCTGGATGCTGCCGGTCGCCGACGCCGAATGGCCGGCGGGCGGCGAGATCGACATCATGGAACACGTCGGCCATGACCGGGGAGAGATCCACGGGACGGTCCATACCACCCGCTACAATCACGCCCAGGGCACGGAACGTGGCGGGATGAAACGCGTCCGCGACGCCTGTGACGCCTTCCATCGGTATCAGGTGCTGTGGACGCCGGAGGGGATCAACTTTGGCGTCGACGACGTTGGCTACTATCGGTTTCGCAATGACGGTCGCGGCGATCGCGAGACCTGGCCGTTCGATGCGCCCTTCTACATGATCCTGAACATCGCCATCGGTGGCGACTGGGGCGGTGCTGAGGGTGTGGACGACCGGGCCTTTCCGCAGCGGATGGAGATCGACTATGTGCGTGTCTTCCGCCGCGACGGATAGCGCGGGCAGAGTGGCGGACCGCACTCGATTGGACGGCGCCGACTAAAGGAATGACGCTCAGGCGCAAAACGGACCGTTTCAATCTTCTGTGCGTATTGCGATAGGTGCACTCTTCGACTGCCAGCCGCGGCCACGCCATCATCGAACGGTCGGCTCCGACTTTCGCCCCGGCTGTGTCGGGAACTCGGGTATCACCTCGGCTGGCAATGTCGCCGAAACAGGATCCAATCGTTATGTCGCTCACTGGACGTGAACTGAGGTCAACGGTCTCTGACGGTGCACTGAGGCTGTCACTCGATGCCATTGTCATCGGAGACCTGGCCCCCGATGAAATCGTGGTCAAGGTTGAGGCGGCTCCGATCAATCCGAGCGATCTCGGGCTGCTGCTCGGCCCGGCCGACGTGGCGTCCCTGCGTTCGGAGGGATCCCCGGATCAGCCTGAACTGGTCTTCGACATTCCAGAGGCCCGGCGCGCCAGCGTCGCTGCACGCATGGGCCAAGCGCTGAGCGTCGGAAACGAGGGAGCCGGTACGGTCGTTGCGGCAGGCGAAAAGGCCCAGGAGTGGCTCGGGCGATGCGTCGGAATGATCGGGGGAGGGATGTATGCTGACCTTCGCAAGATCAGAGCGCGCGACGCGCTCCCGCTTCCGGAAGGGGTGACGGCAGCCGAAGGCGCGGCGCTGACGGTCAATCCGATGACCGCGCTCGGCTTTGTGGAAACAGCGCGCGACGAAGGTCACTCAGCGATCGTGCACACCGCTGCCGCCTCAAGCCTCGGCCAGATGCTGCAAAAGATCTGCGCCAGCGATGGCATTCCCCTCATCAACATCGTTCGATCTGATGAACAGGTCCAACTGCTCCGTGACATCGGCGCGACCTATGTCCTCAACAGCCAGGACGCAGACTTCAATACGCAGCTCGTCGACGCAATCGTTGCGACCGGCGCGACCATCGCGTTCGACGCCATCGGTGGGGGTTCGCTCGGTAGCGACATCATGCGAGCGATGGAGAAGGGGGCTGTCAATCGCATGACAGAGTACAGCCGGTACGGCTCGTCGAGCTTCAAGCAGCTTTACACCTATGGTGCCCTCGATCTCTCACCGATGGTTCTGGATCGCCTGGCGTTCGGTTTTCAATGGAGTGTCTCGGGATGGCTGCTGACGCCCTTCTTGCAGAAGGCAGGCGCTGAGACGGTCGTGCGTATGCGCAAGCGCGTGTTTGACGAGCTGACCACAACGTTCGCGACGCGCTACACTAGGAGGATCGGTATGAGTGAAGCGCTTCAACCCGAAATCCTCCGTGCCTACGAGCGCAAGGCTACGGGTGAGAAGTTCCTCATCGATCCGACGCTGAACTAGGCTGTCGCACCATTGTTTCGGCCAGACCCTGGCCGGTCGGTAAAAGCGCTCCTTGCGTTGGCGATGGTCAACAATCCTGTCGTCGTCAAACCCGAGCAGGAGTCCTTGATGGAAGGCGGATGGCGGAGCGAAACGCCCGCACCCCGGTCTGCGGTCCGGATGGCTCGTTGACGCCCAAGGCCACAGGTGTGCTCCGACCCACACGCGGAGGGGCGGCGAGGTTTTCCGACGCCCCCCTGCGCGCCTGCCAGAACTGCCGTCGGCGGATTCACTATTCAATCTCGGCTCACCAAAACGGTCCGCCACCACTCGGTTTGCGGACCGCCTGGGGGCGGTGATCTATCGTCAGCGTCTTGAGAAACTGGCGGTGCTGTCAGTCCAACTCAAATTTGTCTCCACTGAGGGCGGCGTAAGCCTCTGATGGAATGGTGTTTCGTGAATCCGATTTCGTTCAAGCGCCACCGAATTCCTGCAGATGTGATCCGTCATGCCGGCCGGCTGCACTTCCGCTTCGGCCCCAGATGCTCGCGACAGACGGCCTGGTCTCCTATGGCGCCGGGGTCGATGTCCCGGATCTGAGGCGTCTGCATCGCACTGGCCGGCTTCGTGAGAACAATCGGGCGGAGAACTCCCACCTGCCGATCCGACGACGAGAGCGACAGCAGCAGCGATTCAAATCCCGAGCCTCAGCCCAGAAATTCCTCATTACCCATGCGGCGATCTACAACCTCTTCAACATCCAACGGCATCTGATCAGCAGACCGATCCTTCGGCGTTTCCGGGCCGACGCCGACGCCGCCTGAGCGGCCGCCGTTGCCTGGTCGAGCTCAGGGTAGGACGCTTTGCGCCTTGGGGAAGTTAGTCTGACATCGCCATCCCGTCAGCCCCGCCCGGCAGTTAGCGAACCGGCCGGCCCCCGTGCTTGGCATACTCCAGCCGGGCAATGGCGCGATTGTGGACCTCGTCCGGACCGTCCGCGAGGCGAAGAGTTCGGACGGCTGCATACATCTCGGCCAGA
>NZ_JAIXTC010000021.1 GCF_027484365.1 Brevundimonas sp.
CGGTGACCGTAAAGGTCGCCGTCGCCGAGGTCGCGGTGGGCGTACCCGTGATCTGACCGTTCGTGGTGTCGAAGGCCAGTCCCGCGGGCAGTCCCGGCGACACGGCGTAGCTCAGCGTCCCTGTTCCGCCCGCGGCGGTGACGGGGGTGAAGGCGGTCGCCGCCACGCCCTGTGTCAGGATCCGCGACGCCACCGCCTGGACGGTATCCAGCGCCCCGTTGACGGTCAGGCTGAAGGTCTTGGACGAGGTCTGGGCCACAGGCGACGTCTGGTCCGTGACTGTGACGGTATAGGTGGTCGCCGCCGAGGCGGAAGTCGGCGTGCCGGTAATCTGGCCGGTGGTGGTGCTGAACGTCAGCCCCGCTGGAAGTCCAGGCGATACGGCGTAGCTCAGCGTCCCCGTGCCGCCGCCGGCGGTCACCGGGGTGAAGGCGGTGATGGCGGACCCCACAGTCGCCGTGCTGGATGCGACGGCCTGCGTGGTGTTCAGCGGCGGCGCCGCCGGCGGATCGACCGTCAGGCTGAAGGTCTTGGACGAGGTTTGCGCGGTCGGCGTCGTCTGGTCGGTCACCGTGACCGTATAGGTGGTCGTGGCGGAGGCGGACGCCGCCGTGCCGGTGATCTGGCCCGTGGTGGTGCTGAACGACAGACCCGCCGGGAGGCCCGGCGATATGGCATAGGACAGGACGCCCAGACCGCCGCTTCCGGTCACCGGCGTGAAGGGGGTGATCGCCGCGCCGACGCTCACAGTCCGGGACGCCACCGCCTGGGTCGTGGTCAGGGTCGTGTCGGAGAACACATAGGCCGCGCCACTGGAAGACCCGGCATCGTCGCGGGTGATGGCGCCGGTCGCGATCGAGACCCCGTCAATGCTCACGCTACTGCCCAGCCGGTCGCGATCAATGGCGTCGCTGGCGGTCAGGATCTGCTGTTCGGTCCAGACGCCCCCGGCGCGCGTGAAGACGAAGACCGCCCCCCGGGTGATGCCACCGGCAGGATTGGTCGGAGCCCCGATCGCCGCCGTGTCGCCCTGCACGGCGAGCGCATAGCCGAAGTTGGCGTTGTCCGCCACGCTGCTGGGTTGCAGTCGAGCCTGCTGGGACCAGGTCGTTCCGGAGCGGGTGAAGACATAGGCCGTGCCGCGAGCGGCTCCCCCTGCCTCGGCGAAGGGCGCGCCGACGACGACAGTGTCGCCGGACGCGGCGACGAAATAGCCGAAGCGATCGTCAGCATTGGCGTCGCTGGCCTTCAGCTTGGCCTGCTGGGTCCAGATCGTTCCGGAGCGTGTGAAGACATAGGCCGCGCCGGAGAGAGAACCGAGGGAGTCTTCGGAATAGGCGCCCGCGATGACCGTATCTCCGGAAATGGCGACCGAATAGCCGAGGTTGTCGCTGGCCAGTCGGTCAGCGGCCGTCAGTTCAGCCTGCTGGGACCAGACGCCCCCAGACCGGGTGAAGACATAGACGGAGCCGCTGTTGTTTACCCCGCCGTCATCGGCCTGGTGGGCACCGACGACCAGGGTGTCGCCGTCAATATCGAGGTTAATGCCAAAGCGGTCGGTGCCGGTCGCGTCGGTGTTGACCAGCTTGGCCTGCTGCGTCCAGGTCGTGCCCGACCGCGTGAAGACGTAAACCGCACCGGAGTTGCGGCCACTGGTGATCCTCCCTATGGCGCCGACCGCCACGGTGTCCCCCGATATGGCGATCGACGTGCCCAGGGCGTCGTTGAGCTCGGGGGCTTCCGCCGGCACCAGCCTCGCCTGCTGGCTCCACACGCCTCCGGATTTCACGAAGACATAGGCGGCGCCGGTGTCAGTGACCGTGCCGCTTTCGTCCTTCCCGTTGGCCCCGACGACCACGGTGGATCCGGAAATGTCGATCGAATAGCCGAACTGATCGATCGCCGCCGCATCGCTGGCGTTCAGGCGGGCGGCCTGGGTGAAGGTCGGGTCCACGATGATGGGATAGACGGCGTCTCGGGCGTCTACATCCACGGTGATCGTGTCGCCCAGGCCGCGCATGGCGGCAGGCAGTTTGCGCCCCGTGGCGTCCTTGACGATCAGGCCCGCGTAGCGAAGGCGGGCGCTCTTGTCCGCGTTGTTCAGGCGGATGTCATCGCCGTCCTGCTCGGCGATGAAGCCCCCGCCGACCTCCATCATGAATCTCAGGCTTTCGCTGGCCCCATCCGGCGCTTCCGCCACGTCGAAGCCCTGTTCGATTCCGCCGGGGCGATTGATGTACCACTCGGTGACGTTTCCGCGCCGGAACTCGACGCGCTCGCCATTTTGAACGGGAGAAGCCGTCGACAACGGCTCGAGCGACTCGGGCGCGCCATAGGCCGCGAGACGAACCGGCAGGCGCCAGTCCCTATCCTTGCCCCCCGCAAGAGCGAAGCCGTCCTCATTGAAATGAGCGACATAGTCCTGTCGGGGGTTGGCCGCCCGTAGCGCGGTGGAGGCTGCGTCAGGGCGATCAGCTACAGGCGTCGGCGTGTAGATCGCCTCGGCCAACAGTCCCTCGATCTGCGCCCTGTCAGAGGATGACAGCGCGTCGCCGCCCGCCAGGCGGACGGCCGGCCGGTCAAGCTTTTCCGACGGAGAAGGCGTCGGTCGTTCTGTCGTCGGGCTGGAATTCGCGGCTGTCGAAAACAGGACGCCGGACGCGGGAATGGCGGCCGGCTCGACCCTCGCCTCTTGAGGCAGTGCGGTGGCCAGAGCGATTGCAAGCGCGAAAGCTGCAAGCCCTCCGACAGCGGTGACGAGACGGACCTTGACCACTGAAAGAGGCAACATGAACGAGTTCCACCGAACGCGCTTTGCGCGAACCCGCGTATGGAGGCCGAAACGTCAGCGTCGGCGCAATGCTGCGGCAAGAATTCGCAATCGCGGCCAAACTCTTTGATGGGCTCGACGTCTTCACCGGACAGCTCACCGATTACATCAGCGTTAGTGCCGTCAGCTCAGTCCAACAGCGCACAACAGATGAGAACCGACACAAATTCGGGAAGCGAACTCGTATGTCGGCGCAGGCGTCTTTCGACCCTGATGAACTTATCGTACCTGAGATCGCTTGATCAGATGTTCCTTCGGCGCTTGTAGTTTATCAACGATTAAACAACAGACGGTATAGCGCCGAAACTGATTAACTCTGTATCCATGCGCTCACTGCCAATGCTTCGCCACCCGCTCCGAGGCGTCGGCGATGCGGCGGAGCGGGCCGCTTGCCTTTGAGGATGCCGACGACTTACGGACCGAACCTGATGGTCCAGCATCGGATTGTTCCATCGCTCAGGTCGCGGAAACGGACCGTGAAACGGCATGGAGCCGCTCCCCCACCCCGGCGGATGACGCCTGAACGAGCGCGGCGGCACGGCGCCAGCCTCCCCTGACGCCGCCCCCCCCCCGGCCAGCCTCAACCGGTGACCCGTTCGCGCCGGACCGAAAGAAGCTTCGTGGCGCCCAACAGATCGGGTTTATCGCCCGTCCTTGCCGTAGCCGGTCTTGATCCAGGAATAGAGCATCGAGCCGCCAATCAGGCCCAGGGTCGCGATCAGCGACCACTGCGGCTCGAGATAGGGCACCAGCGCCTCGCCAGTCAGGTCCTTCCAGGCCTTGTAGAGGCCGAAGTTCCAGATGATCTTGACCCCGATCAGGACCAGCACCATCGACAATCCGTACTTCAGATACTTGAAGCGGGCGACGGCTTCGGCGAGCATGAAGTACATCGACCGCAGGCCCAGGATCGCGAAGATGTTGGATGTGTAGACGATGAAGGGGTCTTTCGTGACGGCGAAGATCGCGGGCACGGAATCGACCGCGAAGATGACGTCGACCACCTCGACCATGACCAGGGCCAGGAACAGCGGGGTCGCGAACAGGACCAGCCGCCCCGTACCTTTGGGATCGGGCTTTTTGACGAAGAAGTTGTGGTTGTCGATGGTGTCGGTGATCCGCATCCGTTTCCTGAGGATTTTCAGGACGGGGTTCTGATTGAGATCCATCTCGTGGTCGCCGCCAAAGATCATCTTCCAGCCTGTGAAGATCAGGAAGGCGGCAAAAATGAACAGCACCCAGGTGAACTCGTTCACGATCGCAGCACCGAGCGATATAAAGATCGCCCTGAAGACGATCGCACCCATAATCCCCCAGAACAGCACACGGTGCTGATACTGGCGGGGCACCGCGAAGAAGGTGAAGATCATCCCGATGACGAAGATGTTGTCGAACGCCAGCGCCGTTTCGAGCAGATAGCCCGTAAAGTATTGAAGCACGGCCTGCTGGTTGAGATTCTCAGCGCTCATATAGTAGCGCGGATCGGGCTCATAGACGAAGTAGACATAGGCCCCGAACGCGATGGCGATCGAGGCGAAGGACGCCCACATGGCCGCCGATTTTTTGGCCGAAACGACCCCGTCCTTGCTGTTCACGACCCCGAGGTCGATCCACAGCAGAAAGCCTATAAAGGCCAGGAAGGCGATCCAGAGCCAGATCGGCTGACCGACATAGGTGGACGCAATAAATGGAAGGGACTCAAGCATCCCGCACCCCCGAATTTTGAAAAGGTGCTGCGTTGCACCATCCATGCGGGGATCCGACATCGCAGCCGACGCCTCGGCTGCCAGAGGGGCCCGGACCCGTGGAGGGGCCGGTAATGAAGTCAGAGCTTCGCCGCGTCAACACCTACTTTAGCGCACGACATGTTATGGTAAGCGTTTTTGTTCGCCTGTCAGTTTATTGCGGTCGTCGCGGCGCACCATCTCTTGTGCATCTGCGCATCAGTATTTTCAGGCTGATCCGGCGATTGATCCGATACGCACATAATACTTATTCATTCGCCGCATAAGAATTTGTTATTGGCGGATTTTGCGGATCCAGAGCATCTTGTCTATGCGGCCCGGGCCCCTCTGACGATCGATGGCGATCGTGATGTCGGACCGCATCGGGTGCGCTCGATGACGGGGTCCGGCTTTTGTTTCCCCCCAATCGAACCGACGACTTCGTCGTCGAGCGCTCCCCTTCAGAGAAGGAGAGGCTCCATGTCTAACGTGTTGGCGCATCGGCTACGGGGATTTCATTCCCTGCTCGAGATGGCGTTGAAGGACGAGCGGGCGCGACCGCGCCCCGATGATCGCACCATTGCGGGCATCAAGAAGAAGAAGCTCGCCATCAAGGACCGGCTCGCCGTCTTTGATGGTCGTCAGACGCCGACTGCGTCGCGCTAGTCGCCGAAGGGGTCGGCGGCCACCCCGATCGCCGACCCCGATCGTCCCCGACATCAACATGCGTCGCCGCCCGCCGGCGACCAGACGTGAGGTTCTTATGCCCAGATCAAACAGACTGCTTCAACGACGCGCTTCGATCGACCCGGACGACGTCTGGACCCCCGGCGACATCGTCCAGATGGACGCCGTCGTGGCAGGCTGCGCCATGGTGGCCCAGGCCGACGGCTGGGTCACGCCGGAGGAACGCAAGGGCATGATCGATCGAATGCGCAACTCCCCCACCATCGCCTTCTTTGGCGTCGACGACGTGCTTGTCCTGTTCGAGGCGCTGAACCTGCGCTTCGAACGGGATCCGGATGATGGCGAGGCGACGGCGGAGGTGGCCGTCTCACGCCTGCGCGGCCAGTCCGGAGCCTCTCGCGCGCTGATAGAAGCCGCCTGTCTGGTCGCCGAGGCGGACGGGGGCGTTGATGCCGAGGAGCGGGCGGTGATCTTGCGGCTTTGTACGCTCCTCGACCTTGATCCGGCGTCGTTCGACCTGCTGCCGCGTGAAGGAGGGCCACGATGAGGGTCGGCACATCCTCGAATCCCGCTGCATACGCCTGGGCCCTGCAGCTCACCCAAATGACCGGTCGCGTGGCGTCGCATCAGAGCACGCCCACCGATCGTCCCGTCGATCCGCCGAAGGCCATCAGCGATGACGCCGCGATCCGCAGACCCAGCCGCCATACCTTCGACATCCGGGTCTGACCGCGCGTCAGGGCCGGGCGAGCTGTCCGTCATCCGTAATGTCGCACACCCGGTTCCACGCCATGCCCCTGAAGGCGGGGGTCACGGCATCTGACCTGCCCCCTTCCTGATCCCTCGGTTTGAGTGAGCGTCCGTCAACCTCAAGGAGACGGAGATGAAGAAGAGCAGGTTCGCCGCGGCGCAGTTCATCGGCGTGCTTCGGGAGCAGGAGGCCGGCAGCCCGACGGCGGAGGTCTGCCGGCGGCACGGGATCAGCGAGCAGACCTTCTATCGGTGGAAGGCCAGATACAGCGGCATGAGCGTCCCGGACGCCCAGAAGCTGAAGGCGCTGGAGGACGAGAACCGGCGGCTCAGGCGTGGATGTCCACGTCCTTGCCTTCCCTGACCAGCAGGAAGCCCAGCGCCGCTGTCGCGATGGCGATGACGATCGGATACCAGAGGCCGTAGTAGATGTTGCCCGTGGCGGCGACCATGGCGAAGGCCGTGGTCGGCAGGAAGCCGCCGAACCAGCCGTTGCCGATGTGATAGGGCAGCGACATCGAGGTGTAGCGGATGTTGGTCGGGAACATCTCAACCAGGGCCGCCGCGATCGGGCCGTAGACCATGGTCACATAGAAGACGAGCACGAACAGGATCGCGATGACCAGCGGCTTGTTCACAAGGGCGCTGTCAGCCTTGGCAGGATAGCCGGCGGCCTTGAGGGCCTCGCCCAACCCCTTTTCCCAGTCTGTGCGGGCCGTCTTGAAATCGGCCGGAGGCATGGTCTCGCCGCGGAAGCTCTGAACGGTTGTTCCACCGATACGGACCTCGGCCACCGTCCCTGCGGGAGCGGCGACGTTTTCGTAGGTGACGCCCGCCTTGGCCAGCCAGGACTTGGCAAGGTCGCAGGACGTGTTGAACACCGTCTTGCCGATCGGGTCGAACTGGACCGAACAGTCGGCGGGGTCGGCATAGACCGAGACCGGAGCCGAAGCCGTGGCCGCCGCCAGTTGCGGATTGGCCGCGCCAGTCAGGGCATGGAATAGCGGGAAATAGGTCAGGGCCGCGATCAGGCAGCCGCCCAGTATGATCGGCTTCCGGCCGACCTTGTCCGACAGCCAGCCCCAGAAGACGAAGAAGGGGGTGGCCAGCAGCAGGGCCGCGGCGATCATCATATTGGCCAGCGCGCCATCGACCTTGAGCACACGCTCAAGGAAGAAAAGGGCGTAGAACTGGCCCGTGTACCAGACCACAGCCTGACCGGCCGCCAAACCGACCAGGGCGATGAGCACCAGCTTCAGATTCGGCCATTTGCCGAAGGAGTCCTTCAGGGGGGTCTTCGACGCCTTGCCCTCGTCCTTCATGCGCTGGAAGGCGGGGCTCTCGGCCAGCTTCAGCCGGATCAGCAGCGACACGCCCAGCATCAGGATCGAGAGCAGGAAGGGAATGCGCCAGCCCCAGTCGAGGAAGGCCGCCTCCCCCACTGCGAACCGCACGCCGAGGATCACCAGCAACGAGATCATCAGCCCGGCCGTGGCCGTGATCTGGATGAAGGAGGTGTAGAAGCCGCGTTTGCCCGGAGGCGCATGCTCGGCGACATAGGTCGCGGCCCCGCCATACTCTCCGCCCAGGGCCAGCCCCTGGATCAGCCGCATCAGCACCAGGATGATCGGCGCGGCGATGCCGATGGCGGCGTAGTTGGGCAACAGACCGACCACGAAGGTCGACAGACCCATCAGCAACATGGTCACGAGGAAGGTGTTCTTGCGCCCCCACAGGTCGCCCAGCCGCCCGAACACGATGGCCCCGAAAGGCCGCACCGCGAACCCGGCGGCAAACGCCATCAGGGCGAAGATATAGCCCGTCGTCTCGTTCACGCCCGAGAAGAACTGGGTCGTGATGATCGCGGCCAGGGAGCCGTACAGATAGAAGTCGTACCATTCGATCACCGTCCCGACCGACGAGGCCAGGATCACCAGCCGGTCGTCCTTGCCGATGCGGGTGTCGGGCGTTCCAGCACGGGTATCGGTCATAAAGGTCAGCCTCGCGGTGAAGGTGGATTGGCGCTGGCAACGGCAGCGATGGCGATTGCGCCCAGAACGCCGGATCGACCACCAAGGCCGGGACCGACGAGATAGTCGGCGATGGCGTCGGCATCGTCCAGATGTTTGAGGTAGCCGCCCAGTTCCGGCTTCAGCCGGGCCCGCGCGCGATTCAGCAGGGCGGGCATGCCGCCGACGCCGCCGCCGATGACGATGCGCTGGGGCGCGAGCACATAGGTCAGGCTCGCCGCCATCTGGGCCAGATATTCGGCGACCAGTTCCCAGACGGGATCGTCGCTCAAGAGGGTCTCTCCGGGACGGCCAATCCGCGCGGCGATGGCCGGACCGCTGATCAGACCCTCCAGGCAGCCGCCATGGAAGGGGCAGGCGCCCGCAAAGGGATCGCGCGCCGGATCGCGGCGCATCGGCAGATGCCCGGCTTCCGGATGCAGGACGCCGTGCACCAGCGCGCCGTTGGCGACAATGCCCATGCCGACCCCTGTCCCGACCGTGACGTACACATGGTCGGACAGCCCCTGGCAGGCGCCCCATCGTCCTTCGGCCAAGGCCGCACCCCCGACGTCGGTCGCCAGGCCGATCGGCACGCCGAACCGTCTCAGGGGATCCAGAATGTCAGCCCCTGACCACCCCGCCTTGGGGGTCGCCAGGATGCGCCCAAAATCGGCATTCGTCCGGTCGAGCCCGACCGGGCCGAAACTGGCCACGCCGATGGTGTCAAAGCCCTGTTCGGAGAACCCCGCTTCGAGAACCGCCTCCACCCGTCGCAGGGTCTCGGCCGGGGTCGTGGTCGCAATGCGGATCGGCTCGGACAGGTCGCCCGGCCCCTGACCGAAGGCGACCACGACCTTGGTGCCCCCGAACTCAATTCCCGCAAATCTCCTCATTGGGCGGCAACCCACCAGAAGACCTCTTAGGGCGCAAGACGGAGCGGACCCGGCGAGGTGTCAGTGATCGGGTTCGACGACCTGCCCTTCGCCGAACATGCCCATCCTCGCCTGACCACGGTTCACCAGGACCTGAAGCGCGGAGCTGCCGCCCTCGTGGAATTCCTCTTCCGCCAACTGGACGGCGAAGAGACCTCATCGGCGATTCTTCCGGTCACGATCATCGGACTGGAATCGTCCGTCTGACGGAACTTGTGAATAGCTGAGCCGGCGTCCGGCACCTGACCTAGTGCCGTCAGATCAACTTCGGCCTGACTTCAGGCAGGCCCCCTCGCCCGCCCATGGCACAGCTGCGTTCCACGCTTGACGTGCCGCTGATCAGAACAGCTTCATCCCTGGTCGGGAGCCCAAACGCCGCTGCATGCAGCAGGTGCTGTAGTCGGCGGCGGGTGCGGGCAGGAACCGCTGCTCCGGAAGCTGAGACGTGTGAACTCGGCTCCCGCCGGTGAATCGGTCGATGCGATTTCTCAATCCGGTCGTTTTCTCTGAGCCGACCTGGGTGGTGCAACGCGGTGAGACCGGATGCATCACCGCAAAGACATGGGTTCCAAATGCGTCACCGCATCTACGCCACCCGAGACTCTGACGGGCCGGCCCGCGGTGGACCTTGTCGCCTTCAGCGGTTCAGCGGCAATGGCGGCACATGGGTTTGAACGACAGCCCGACCCGACGCGATCGACCAGATCTCCCGGTCGGCCGTCCGGTCCCACGCCCAGCCCTGGCCCTCGAACTCGACATTGACGGTGGCGACATGGCGCAGGACCGACCCGGCCTCTGGCAGGGCGAGGACATACAGTTCCTTGGCGTCGTGCCCCGAAACATACAGCAGCCCGTCGTCGCCCCAACCTCCGCCCGAACTGGACGTCGGGGCGAACCGTTCCAGCACCGACGGCGGAAACACCCAGCTTTCCATACGCCGCCACTCGTCGTCGAACTTCACCAGTGTCGTGGTGGTGTGGTCACGGCCCGGCTGGCCGCCGCGCTGGTCATAGTTGGCGAACAGGGCCCACCAGGCGCCATCCTTGCGGTCGACCCAGGTCAGCGACCCGATCTGTTCGCCGAGGCTGATGCTGTCGATGTGGGCCAGGGTGTCCGGATCGAACACCTCGACCGAAGAGACCATCGGCACATGCGGAAAGTTCGAATGGCCGCACATCAACCTGCCCTCCAGCACGGCGCAGGCATTGAGATGGATGAACAGGGTCCGGTCGCCCGCCCATTCCGCCAGCTTCGCGCCATCCGACTTGGCGTACTTGCCGATACGGGTGTTGACCACGGCATAGAAGACATCGCCTGCCGCCGCTGCGCCCTGGCCCGCCTCCATGATACCGGGATAACGCCGTAACTCGACCGAGCCGAACGTCGGCGGGGCCGGCGGTTGCGGGATGGGCCGCTCCTGTTGGCGAGGATAGCTGGCGAGCGGCGGAATCGGCCGTGGTTCGGCGGGCTGGGCGACCGTCGGGCGGTCCTGGCCGCGCGCGGCAGCGGTGCCCAGGGCGAAGACGGCCAGGGCCGTGGCGGCCAGAATGAGTCTGGGCATCGGCGTCTCCAATCCCCTCCCTCGAGGGAAGGCAAGGCTGGGGCGAGAAAGGGGTTCACCGCACCCGCCGGCACCAGCCTGACCCCCACTCTTCAGTACCGCCTAGGCTCCAGCCGTGACGAGGTCTCGTCAGACTCAGCGCAGTTTCGAGACAGCCTTGCGAACAATTTACAGGCCGCCCGAACGGCGAACGGTTTCAGACCCGTCCGCTCCGGTTCGTTCAGATCAGGGGAGCCGGCTCAGGGCTGGATCGCATCAGAACGCGGACGCGCGCGGACGCCCAGATGATTGGCCGAGGGACGTTCCCGGCCCGGCACGGCGGTGTGGATCGGACGGTTCAACACAACGGGTCCATTCGCAGACTCGACCACCATGGTCGTGGATCCGCCACCGTCCAGATTGATCGCGTCACTGGCTCCCAAAGCGACCAGAATGTCGGTCAGTTCGTCGAGACTGGCGCCTTCGCTGAAACCCGGCTGGCGTCCATCCACGGTCACAAGCCAGGCGAGCCGACGGCGGGCATCGAGTCCGACGGCGGTCCGGGGGTGACGGGCTGCCCCATAGGCGGCGTCAAAGGACTCATAGGACAGACGCTGGCCGTCCCTCAGAAGCCGCGGACCGGCCGCCATGGCCTCACGCACCCCCGGGCCGCACTCCTGGCCATCCCGGATCACCACCTCGGCCTCACGCCAGATACACAGGATGGCGTTGACCCGCCGGTCGAGGTCCGTTTCGATCGGGGACACAACCCGCCCGTCATGGATCGCGGCCCCGGAGACATCCGTCCCCTGACCCGGTTGGGGGATATAGTCATCTCCTCCGGGCGAGCCCCCTGCGAAGGGCAGGAAGTAGCCTCCATTGACGGCCGCCTGCCAGTCCTGGGCCATGAGCGCCTCGGATGTTTTCAGCGCCCGGTATTCGTGGCCATCGCTGGAATCGCCAGGGGTGACAATCAGCGACACGCCCGGAGCCGTCAGGTCGATCTGGAGCACCTGTATCGCCATCGGGACCGGCCCTGGCGCAGGCAGGGTCCGATGTGACACGCCATCAAACAGGGCGACCCAGGGCGCAGGATCCGGATGGGCCATCGAGAGGGTGCCGCACGCAGAGATGGCGCAGGATGCAGCGGCAATAATGGCTCTCGCAAGAATGGTGGACGAACTAATCATTACATCCTCAGTATTCAGACCAATATTCACAGGATCGCAGCATCACAGGATTCTGGACGCTCCTTCTATTGCTTCTGACGCTGCCTGTCTCGGCCTGCCCGTGCAACGCCTATGTCTATTCGTAAAAAATTCGTTAACTCACTATCTAAACTTCTCCTAACGGATGCGCCGTTGTTGTCAGTCGCTGCGACGACATCGCCCCGACGCAGGCGCCTTGCTGAACAGCGCAAGCCTGCAGGGGGAATATTTCCATGACGTCTTCGCTTCGCGCCCTCCTCATGCTGATGAGCAGCTCGATCGCCTTGTCGGCTGTTGCCGGACAGGCCTTTGCGCAGTCGGCCGCCGCCGACCAGCATGCCACTGACGTCGAGGAGATCGTCGTTGTCGGCTATCGCGCCCAGAACGCACAGGCGATCCTTGCGCGTCGTCAGGATGAGCGGATCGCCGACTATCTCGCGGCCGACGATATCGGCAGCCAGCCCGACTACAACATCTCCGATGCGATCCGTCGCCTGCCCGGCGTCCAGACGGTGTTCGATGAAGACGAAGGCAAATTCGTCTCGATCCGCGGCCTTAACCCCAGCTACACCCTGGGTGCCTTCGATGGGGCGACCCTGGCGACCTCCGAACGCTCGAACCGCCAACTGAACATGGAGGCAATCCCCTCCGGTGCGATCCGCCAGGTCGTGGTCACCAAGTCCCGGACGCCCGATGTCGACGGCAATGCGATCGGCGGCACGCTGAACCTGATCACGCGCTCCCCGTTCGATTCGCCGGGCTTCTATCTCGCAGGCACAGCCTCGGGCGGCATCTCCTCCGACACCGTCGTCCCGGGTGAAGGTTTTGGCCGCGACTATGACGATGCGCCGAACTGGCGCTTCGATGCGACCATGTCGCAACGTTTTGGCAGCAGCGGCGAATTCGGCGTCCTTCTCGGCCTCAACTATCTTCAGCGCAACCGCGACCAGGAAAGGCTCCTGCCGCAGCAGGTCCAGCCCTCCATTTCCGCGACTCCGACGCCCGTGGGGGCCCCGGCGGCTGCGGCGGCCCAGACGGATTTGCTGTGGTCGACCTATCCGAACACCATTGAACGGCTCGGCGGCATCCTGAAGCTGGAATGGGAGCCGATGTCCGGCCTGCGGACGGGCGTTTCGTTCGTTCACTACGTCCAGAACGACAACGAGCTGCGCCATTCGCAGCGACTGCGCAACGGGACCGGCGGCAACGCCAGCTTCGTCCGTTTCAACGATTTTCCGCTCGAGAAGCCCACCACGGTGGGCCAGTTCTTCATCGACTGGACCCCGGACGAGGATCAGACCCTGGCCTTCCGGGCCTCCTATTCCGAAGCCCAATTCCTGGAAGCGTCCAACCAGCTTCAGTTCAACCTGACGGGTCCTGCGGCGACGTTCGATGTGGGCCTCCAGGGCCGGGTGCCGGTCGCGACCAACCTTGACCCACGCCTTTCGAACCCGGCCAGCTACACCCTGCTGAACAACGCCTTCACGCCCTATGAGGACGACAGCGACGAATATGTCCGCGAAGTCGCCTTCGACTACGGCCGCAATACCGAGCGCGGCGACATGGGTCTGGGGATTGGCCTCGGCGCCAAGGTCCGCGAGATCATCCGCGACAACGACTCGACCACCTGGAACTGGGTCTATACAGGCGCGCCCCTGTCGCTCGGCCAGTTCGCGGTCCCGACGAACTACAGGCCGCCGTTCGGCAGCTTCAACCAGATCTTCATCGACTTCGACGCCTTCAACGCCTTCTTCAACAGCAATCGCGCCAGTTTCACGGGCGGGCGCAACGAGAACCGGCAGGCCGACTGGCTGTTTGAAGAGGACGTCACCGCCCTCTACGGCCTCGTGCGCCACGCAGGCTCGCGTCACACCCTGATCCTCGGCGGTCGCTACGAGGACACGGAAACCTCGGTCGAACGCAACCGCACCCAGGGCACGGCCCAGTCGCGCGTGACCCGTGACGGCCAATACGACCACTTCCTCCCGTCGATCACCCTCCTTTATGATCTCACGGACTCACTGCGACTGCGCGCAGGCGCGGCCCGCGCGGTGGGACGCCCCAACCCCAGCCAGCTCGCCTCGGGCGAAACCGTCAATCAGACCACCGGGGCCATCAACCGTGGCAACCCGGACCTGCTCGCCCGCGAAGGCGACAGCTATGAAGCCTCTCTGGAATACTACATGCCCGGCAATGTCGGCGTGTTCTCGGTCGGCGTCTTCCGCAAGGAGATCAAGAACGAGATCGTCACCCGTCTGACCGTCGCCGGCGGCCCCAACGGCGAGGACGTGACGCAGCCCGTCAATGCCACAAGGGCAGACGTCCAGGGCCTCGAGCTCAACGCCGTCATCAACAACCTGCCCCTGCCGGGCTGGTTGTCGAACTTCGGCGTGTCTGCCAACGCCTCCTTCATCGACGGCAGTTTCGATACGGGCGGCGCGCGCGGCACGGTCGACGTGCTGCAAGGCCAGGCCGACACCCTCGCCAATCTCGCCCTCTTCTATGAGCAGGGTCCGTTCCGTGCCCGCGCCGCCTACGCCTATGTCGGCGAAGCCTTCACCAGTGTCAGCGCGACCGACCTGACCGGTGTGACGGATCGCTATGACGCGGCGACCAGCACCCTGGACCTCCAGGCGCGCTATACGATCAATGATCGCTTCGAACTGATCGGAGAGGTTCGCAACGCGACCAACGAAGAAAAGATCAACTACACCGGAAACGACATCTATCGGGACGTGTCCTTCTACGGGCGTCAGTTCTGGATCGGCACCACGTTCGGGTTCTAGGCCGCGCAAGCGTTGGCAACTGGGCTCCGGGCCGGGCTGGAGGGTTCGGTCAGGACAACCTCGCCAAACTGAAGTGGCCCTGACGTGACACGGTTGCAGGCAACCACGGCCGCCGAGGCGGCCGTCGCTGGTGCTCGTCCCGGGATCGACCTGCTGGTTATGCAGCAGGCGCGTCAGCAGGCTCAATGTGGCACCGGTGTCCCTCCGCGGCCCCTCAGATTCCGGCGTACCACTCGTATCCGCGATCGGGCCAATAGCCCCCATTGCCGCCCTGGATGTCGGCGAAGCTGGCGACCGCCTCGATCCGACGGATGTATTTGGCCTGTTTGTAGCCCAGCTGCCGCTCGACCCGCAGCCTCAGCGGCGCCCCGTGGGGCACGCCCAGAACCTCACCGTTCATGTCATAGGCCAGAAGGGTCTGGGGGTGGCGGGCGTCGACCAGGTCGATGCTCTCGTAATAGCGCGGCCCGTCCTCCGTCTGGGTCAGGGCGTCGAAACAGTGGAAGACGATGTATTTCGCCTCGGGCTTCAGCCCCGCCTCGTCGAGCAGGGTCTCCAGCCGGACCCCAGTCCACTGGCCGATCGCCGTCCAGCCTTCCACGCAGTCATGCTTGGTGATCTGGGTCCTCGCAGGGCGCGTGCGCAACTCGGCCAGCGACAGCGACAGGGGCCGTTCGACCAGTCCGCCGATCTCCAGCCGGTAGTCGGCGAAATCCGCGTCCCTCAGCGCCACATAGTCCGACGCTGCCGGATCGATCGATCCGTTCGGCTTGAAGTCCGGACTGATCTCGGAGACGTCGTATTCGGGCGCCAGGGCCTCGCGTGGCACCAGCAGACGCTGGGACCGGCGCGTCAGCGCCTCGGCGGACACCTTCAGCCGCTCACTGAACGACACGCCGCGTTCGCAGGCGGCAAGGGCCATCACGCCGGCGGTCGCCAGGACCCGACCCAGCCAGGTTCGACGGTTCATCGCAGGCGCGCTCATTTGGGTTCTCCATCAGCGGGAGTGGTCGGCTCGAGCACGAACCAGCCTGTGATCATAGCCCGCATGTTGTTGTAGAACCCGGTCCAGATCACCAGGCCCACGTGGATGACGATGAAGCCCACGATCAGTCCTGCCGAGATGAAATGCAGCGTCCGCGCCGACTGCCGTCCGCCCATGATCTCCAGAAGAATGCCGCCGATCGCGTTGAAGCCCGGCGACATCGAAAGGCCCGTGATCAGCATCATGGGAAGGATCACGAGGATCATCGTCACATAGGTCAGCTTCTGGATGACGTTGTAGGTCCGGGCTTCCTCATCCTTCGGGAAGTGAAACCGGGCGTGTTCCTTCACCGAAGGCCAGAACCCCTTCAGGTCCATTCCGGTCGGCCAGAGCCGCCGCCCGAACCGGCGGGTGATGAAGCCATAGGCGAGGTAGATCAGACCGTTGATGACAAACAACCAGGCAAAGAAGAAGTGCCAGTGCCGCGCTTCCGCCAAGTTGCGGCCCTGCGGGATCAGAAGCCAGTTCGGGATCGTGGGAATGCTCAGCCACGGGTCGGCAAAGTTGGTGCGCACGCCCCAGTCGAGATGAGGGTGGGCAAGCAGGATGTTCAGCCCGCTCATGATCAACACCACGACGGCCACGACGTTCAGCCAGTGGCTGATCCGGACCAGCACAGGGTGGCGCCAGGTGTCGGTGCGTCCGCCGGGCAGGGGCCGGTCTGCAGGTCCCGGGCTCGGCATCTCCGGAGCCTCGCCCCCGGCCTCATCGAATGGACGGTCAGTCATGCAGTTCCCCCCGACAGCCTGCGGACGGTCTCACGATCCGACCGGCGCGCAAACCGCCATTTCCGGTGGTTTCGATCCAGCGGGCAGAAAGGTTACACGGTCGCCTGGTCGGGCAGACTGAAAGATCACCCGCGGCCGCCTCAGGCGGGCATCCTGCGGTCGCTTGTCGGTTTTCGGCTGGCAGGCCGGAAGGGCTCTCCTTCAGACGAACGCCGACGATCCTGCCGTCGTTCTCCGGACGGTTGCCCATACCGCCGGAGATCATCCGCCGGCTGCAAGGCCCCCCTGATTCCTGGTCCGGCCGCGCCGCGCTTCAGAACGAGGCGACGCGCCTTCACCGACCGGCTGCTCCCTGTCCTCTGCCGCGCTGTCGGCCTCGTGCGCCTGTCCGGGGGCCATTGTCGTTATCGAAGTCAGTCTGAATCGAGCGGCCGATCGATCCGGCCATCGACCATCACGACCCGATCATCCGCGAGGCGATCGGCGTCGCGCGGGTCGTGCGAGACCAGCAGCATCGGAAGGGCGGTCTCGTCGCGCAGGACGGCCAGCCAGGGGAGAAGTTCGTCCCGCCGGGGCCCGTCAAGACCTGCGAACGGCTCGTCCAGCAGCAGCAGGCGCGGATCCGACGCCAGGGCCCGGGCGATGGCCACCCGCCGCGCCTCTCCGCCTGAGAGGTTGCGTGTCCAACGCCCCAACAAAGGTTCAAGCCCCAGCAGGCGCAGTATGGGCGCAATATGGATGGGACGCCCGGCGAAGCGGCACCCGTAGTCGATGTTTTCCGCCACGGTCAGATGCGGAAACAGGCGTGCATCCTGAAACACGTAACCGATCCTGCGCCTATGGGGAGGCGGCATCTGACCCGATCCGGCGTCCAGGATGGTCTCTCCGTCGACCACGAACCGGCCGGTCTCGACCGGAATCAGTCCGGCGATCGCGTGCAAAAGGGTGGTCTTGCCGGCCCCCGACGCGCCTTCCACCGCCACGATCCGCGCAGCGCTTTCGAACCGCGCCTGGATGCGAAAATCGCCCCGGGTCGCGACGATCTCACACCGGATGGTCACATCACTGCGCTCCGTCGCAACAGGCGGCGATTGACCCATTCCGTCGCCAGCAGGGCGGCCACACAGACAATGACCGACAGAAGCGCCAGCCGCAGAGCCGTCGCCTCCCCGTCGACCCGCTGCAGCACGGCATAGATGGCGACCGGAAGGGTGCGCGTCTCGCCCGGGATGGCCCCGACAAAGGTGACCGTGGCCCCAAACTCTCCGAACGCCCGCGCAAAACCCAGCAGGCCGCCCGCGATCAGCCCCGGCAGCGCCAGCGGAAGGGTGACCGTGGCCAGCACCCAGTGGGGCGGTGCCCCAAGTGTCGCCGCGGCCTGTTCCACGCCCCGGTCGATGCTCTCGATCGCCTGACGGATCGGTCGCACCATCAGCGGCAGGGCCATCACCGAAGCCGCCAGGGCCGCCCCCGTCCAGCTGAATGACAGGCTGATCCCGAAGGTCTCCGACAGCCACCGACCGACTGGTCCGCGCGCCCCGAACAACAGGAGCAGCCCAAGCCCGGTCACCACCGGCGGCAGCACCAGAGGCAGATTGACCAATGCCTCCAGGATCCAGCGTCCGGGAAATTTCCCCCGCGCCAGTACCAGAGCCAATCCGGCGGCGACCGGCAGGGTCGCGATCGTGGCCACCGCCCCGACCCGCAACGATAGAACCAGCGCCTCGATCTCGAACGCGGTCAGGGGCGCGAACAGGTCACTCATCGCCGCTGTCCAGCGCCGCCAGCCGCGCAAGGGTCGGCGCCGCGACAGCCTCGAGCTCCGCCCGAAGCGTCTCATAGGCGGCCAGCAGGGTTTCGCCATGCTCGGTGAGTCGCGATCCGCCCCCCTGGGCCCCACCTCGCGCGGTCACCAGAGCCGGTTTCCCGGTCAGGTCGTTGATCGCCTCCATCAGGGTCCATGCCCGGCGATAGGACATGCCCATCCGTCGTGCGGCTTCGCTGAGCGAACCGGAGTCCCGGATATGGGCCAGGAGTTCCGCCTTGCCGGGGCCGAGCCGGCCTTCGCCGATCCGGATCTGGAACCACAGCCGCGTCGATCTCATCGCCCCGGCCCGAATCCATGACGGGTGAACACCACCCCCGCCGCCTCCGACTGAAGAAAGGCCATCAACGACCCGGCCTCTCTTGCTGCCGTCGCCGTCAATGCGGCCGGATAGGCGATGTCAGGCTGAAACGCCGCTGCGGGCACATTGACGACGCGCGCGCCGTCGTAGCCGAGCGCGTCGCTGCGATAGACGATCCCCAGGTCGACCTCGCCCCTGGCCACGAACCCGCGCACGGCCCTGACGTCCCCCGCCAGGATCAGATTGGGCGAGACTGCGTCCCAGACGCCTGATCGCTGGAGCATCTCGCGGGCATAGCGCCCCGCAGGCACGCTCTCCGGGTCGCCTATAGCGATCCGGCCTTGCCAGGCGAAATTCACGACCGGGCGATCGGACGGCGCGATGACGACGAGACTGTTGGTGAGCAGGGTCACCTGGCTGTCGGCCCGGATCGCCCCCTCCCGCGCCAGTCGGCCCATCCAGAGGTCATCGGCCAGCACCACCAGGTCGGCAGGGGCTCCCGCCAGGAGCTGAC
The DNA here is from genome assembly GCF_027484365.1 of Brevundimonas sp. Classification (GTDB taxonomy): domain Bacteria; phylum Pseudomonadota; class Alphaproteobacteria; order Caulobacterales; family Caulobacteraceae; genus Brevundimonas. Next base: position 18,883 of record NZ_JAIXTC010000021.1, read on the forward strand.
GCGCCAGCTCCCCGCTGCCGGCGTACACGGTCCGCACGGGACCCCTCCCCTCGGCTTGGAACTTCGCCGCAAGCTCGGTCACAGCGTCAGTGAGCGAGGCGGCCGCAAACAGGGTCAGCGGCAAGGGTGCAGCGGGGCGACAGCCGGAAACGAGGGCCATGGCTCCGGTCAGCACGCCGCGCCGTCCGATCATCGGTCCAGAAATGACTTTGCTCCGCCACAGGCTTCGTTATGCTGATATGAGCATGACGGTCCTGCCCGCGTCCAGCCGCGTCGCAACGCCGATGGTCGACCCGTTCGGCCGAACGATCGACTATGTCCGTGTCTCGGTCACCGACCGGTGCGACCTGCGATGCACCTACTGTATGGCGGAACGGCAGACCTTCCTGCCGCGCGCCGAACTGCTGAGCCTCGAGGAACTGGACCGGCTGTGCTCGGTCTTCGTCGGCCTCGGGACCCGCAAGCTGCGTCTGACCGGCGGGGAGCCTCTGGTGCGCAAGGGGTTCATCGATCTTGTCGCGCGCCTGTCGCGGCATCTGGCTTCGGGGGCGCTGGACGAGCTGACCCTGACCACCAATGGCACCCGTCTGGCCGAGCACGCCGAAGCTCTGGCGGGCCACGGGGTGCGCAGGATCAATGTCTCGCTGGATACGCTTGACCCTGCCGCCTACCGGCGGATCACCCGCGGCGGGGATCTGGCCAAGGTGCTTGAAGGACTGGCGGCCGCCCGCGGCGCCGGGATTGCGATCAAGATCAACACTGTCGCCCTGAAACAGGACAACGGCGCCGATCTGCCGGCCATGATCGAGTGGGCGCACAATCTGGGCATGGAGATCACCCTGATCGAGACCATGCCGATGGGCGAGATCGAGGCCGACCGGACCGGCCAGTTCCTGTCGCTGAGCGACGTGCGCCGCGACCTTGAGACCCGCTGGACCCTGACACCGCTGGTCCGGCGGACCGGTGGCCCGGCCCGATATGCCCGCGTGGAACAGACCGGCGGGACCGTCGGGTTCATCACGCCCCTAACGCATACGTTCTGCGGCGACTGCAACCGGGTGCGGGTGACCTGCACCGGGACGCTGTTCCTTTGCCTCGGTCAGGACGATCACGCCGACCTGCGCGAAACCCTACGCGCTCACACCGACGACGGTCCGGTAGCCGAGGCCATCCGCGCCGCCGTTGCCCGGAAGCCCAAGGCGCACGATTTCCGTATCGGCCTCGACGTCGCGCCCGCCGTACGGCGGTCCATGTCCGTAACGGGAGGCTGAGCATGGCGCGTGTGCTTCTGTTCGGGGCCCTCGCCGATGCCGCCGGATGGCGCGACCGGGACATAGAGGGCGACACGATCGAGGCCCTGCGCCTTTCTCTGTCCGGAGACGAGCGGCTGGCGGAGCGGCTGGCGCGCCCGGGCCTGATGACGGTGCTGAACCAGGTGGTGGTGCGCGGTGATCATCCGGTCGGCAAGGACGACGAGGTGGCCTTTGCCCCACCGGTCAGCGGAGGCTGAACATGGTCCGACTTGAGGCCGGGCCGGTCGATCCCGGGGCACTACTTGAGGCGTTCTGCCGCGACCGCACGGATGTCGGCGCGGTCGTGAGCTTCACCGGCCTGTGCCGGGCGGCCAGCGAGGGCCTCCCGGTGACGACCCTGACCCTCGACGCCTGGCCCGGCTTTACCGAAGCCGTGATGACCGAACTGGAGGCGAGCACCCGCGCGCGCTTCGACGTTGTCGACGTCCTGGCGGTCCACCGATGGGGCGAAGTCGGGGTTGGCCAGCCCATCGTCTTCGTCGCCGTGGCGGCCGCACACCGACGCGCCGCCTTCGAGGCGGCCGACTTTCTGATGGACCAGTTGAAAACCCGTGCGCCCCTGTGGAAACGCGAGGACGGCCCGAACGGCCGTCGCTGGATCGAGCCTCGCCCATCGGACCACGCCGACGCCGCCCGCTGGACCGAACCGGAGCCTGCCGAATGACCGACATCCCGTCTTCCGACACCCTGCCCGCGCCCGGCGGCCGGCTGCTGCTCGATCAGGCCGTGACGCCGGTGCGCATCGCCGTCCTGACGATATCGGACACCCGCGACCACGACAGCGACACCTCCGGCGCGATCCTCGCGGAACGGATCGCGGCGGCGAGCCATGTCTGTGTCGACAAAGCCATCGTCCCCGACGCCGTGGATGCCATCCGGGCTCAGGTCACGCGCTGGATTGCGTCAGGAACGGTGGACGCGATCCTGACCACCGGCGGTACCGGCCTGACCGGTCGCGACGTGACGCCCGAAGCGCTGGAGCCGTTGTTCGACAAGCGGATCGACGGCTTCTCGGTGATCTTCCACACCGTCAGCTACCAGACCATCGGCCTGTCCACGCTGCAGTCGCGGGCGACCGCGGGGATCATCAACGGTGTCTTCGTCTTCTGCCTGCCCGGCTCCAACGGGGCCGTGCGCGACGGGTGGGACAAGGTCATCCGCTGGCAGCTCGACAGCCGTCACCGTCCCTGCAACCTGGTCGAACTCATGCCCCGGCTGCTGGAGGTCTGATGGCCGGGGACATGACAGGCCTGACCCATATCGACGCCGACGGCCGCGCCCGTATGGTCGACGTGTCGGCCAAGGCCGTGACCGTCCGCGAGGCCCGCGCCGAGGGCCGGATCATCATGGAACCCGCCACCCTCGCCCTTGCCCTGTCAGGAGCCGCGAAAAAGGGTGACGTGCGCGCCGTCGCCGAGATCGCCGGCGTCATGGCGGCCAAGAGAACCGCTGACCTGATCCCCCTGTGCCATCCCCTGCCGCTGGACGCCGTCGTGGTGACGGTCGAGGCCAGTCCGGACGGATCGGGCCTGTCAGTCTCGGCCACCACCCGCACGACCGGTCGCACAGGGGTCGAAATGGAGGCTCTGACGGCCGGGACCGTGGCCCTCCTGACCCTGTACGACATGCTCAAGGCCGTCGATCGCGGCATGACGATCGAGGCGGTCCGGGTGGTCGCCAAGTCCGGCGGCGCATCCGGCGACTGGACCCAGGCATGAGCCTTCCCACAGTCGAGGCCGCCCGCACGGCCATACTGACGTCAGTCAGGGCGCTGCTTCCAGAGCCGGTGCCGTTGATCGAGGCCGACGGCCGCTGGCTGGCCGAAGCTGTGACCGCGACACGGGATCAGCCCCCCTTCGACGCCTCGGCCATGGACGGCTGGGCGGTGCGGACAGCCGACCTCGGCCTCGCGTCGCTGTCGATTGTCGGACAGAGTGTCGCGGGACGGGGCCGGGCCATGCCCCTGGGTCCGGGCGAGGCCGTCCGCATCTTCACCGGCGCGCCGCTGCCGCCCGGCGCGGACCGCGTGGTGATCCAGGAAGAGGCGACACGCGACGGCGACCGCCTGACGGTCCAGAGCGCACCGGACGCACCGGCCTGGGTTCGCCCGCGCGGGTCCGACTATGCGGCAGGCGCCGGTCTGCTGGAGGCGGGCCAGGCGCTCAACCCCTGGCGGGTCGCCCTTGCCGCCTCGGCCGGCCGGCCCGAATTGACCTGCGCGCGCCGTCCCAGGGTGGCCATACTGGCCGGTGGCGACGAGGTGGTGGAACCCGGCACCGCTCCTGGACCGCATCAGATCAGCGACGCGGCGGGTCCTGGCGTGGCCCTGGTCGCCCGCCGCGCGGGGGCGGAGGTCCGCCGCCTGCCTCTTGTTGGAGACACGCTGGCGGGGATCGCCGCGACCCTGGCGACAACCGAAGCAGACCTGATCGTCACCATCGGCGGGGCCTCGGTCGGCGATCACGACCTGCTGAAGCCGGCGGCCCGGTCAAGGGGCGCGATCCTTGTGGTCGAGGGCAGCGCCATGCGCCCGGGCAAACCGGTCTGGTTCGCCACCCTGCCCGACGGCCGCGCCATTCTGGGCCTGCCGGGCAATCCGGTCTCGGCCCTGGTCTGCGCGGAACTTTTCCTCGCGCCGCTTCTCGCCGCCCTTCAGGGCGGAGCATCGGAACCGGCGTTTCAACGTCTGCCCGTCGCTGCGGCCATGCCCGCGAACGGGCCTCGGGATCACTATATGCGCGGTCGCATTGTCTACGATGCGGACGGCCGCCCCAGGGCCGAGGCCTTGCCCGATCAGGACTCGTCGATGGTGACGACGATGGCCCAGGCAGACTGCCTGCTTCGGCGACCGCCCCATAGTCCTGCTCTGGCGGCCGGCGATCCGGTGCTGGTTCTGACCCTGGGATCAGGCCCGAACGATGGGATACGCTCGACCTGATTCCGGCTCTGCAACGCAGGCGCTGGAACGCTGTGACGCCAGAACAAAATCAGCTGCACGAGACATCACCTCACTCGGCGGCCTGGCCGTCTTCGGTGGAGACCGGCCGGGATCAGGCCGACGCCACGCTCGTCGCGACCACAGAGCCCATCGGCGAACCATCCAATAGTGACGCGTTCACTGGCGCGGTGAAACGGCGGCTACGCGTCATGAACCCCGACTGCACCTCCTTCACAGCAAGGCCCGGCCACATCGCGAGATTGACGCACGGGATTATATTGGCATCCTGCGTGCAATATTCAGGAGGTTGCCATGCGGCTTTTGAGAACGCCCGATTCCAGTTTCGCGAATCTGGAAGGCTATGATTTCGCGCCGCACTACACCGAAATCGCCGACGCGGACGGAACCGTCATCCGGATCCACCACGTCGACGAGGGTCCGCGAGATGGACCGCCGGTCTTGCTGATGCACGGCAATCCGACCTGGGCCTATCTGTACCGCAGGATGATCCCGATCCTGGCCGCCGCCGGCTGTCGGGTCATGGCTGTGGATCTGGTCGGATGCGGCCGATCCGACAAGCCGGCCGAAAAGTCCGACTACACCCTTGCCCGTCACTATGACTGGATCGGTCGCTGGATGGCCGCGCTGGACCTGAAGGGGCTGACCCTCTTCTGTCAGGACTGGGGAGGAACGATCGGCCTTGCCCAGGTCGCCAACATGCCCGAGCGGTTCGACCGGGTGATCGCATGCAACACCGGCGTGCCGGCAGGCGAAGGCGGCAATGAGATGCTGCGGAACTGGCTGGCGATGATGGCGGTCCTGCCGGAATTTCCGTTCGACGCCGTCATGCAGGGCGGGATGACGGTTCCCCTCACCCCCGCCATGATGGCCGCCTATAAGGCCCCCTTCCCGGAGCCGGCCTACCAGGCGGGAATCGTCGCCTTCCCGCAACTAATCGCCATCTTCGAAGACAATCCCGGCGTGCCGCTGAACCGCGAGATCCGCGAAAAACTCAAGCGTTTCAACAAGCCCTTCCTGACCGTCTGGGGCGGGAAGGACGTGGTGACTCCCGGCGGCGATCGGCGCCTTCAGCGTGAGATCCCCGGAACGGCGGGGCAGCCTCACCTTCACCTGCCGGAGGCCGGCCACTTCTTGCAGGAAGATGCACCGGAGGAAGCGGCGCGCGCCATACTCTCCTTCATGGGGCGCTGAGGGAAATCGGGCGTCCCTCCGTCGGCCGACCAGCGGGACTCACCCGCCCTGGCGCGTCCTGAGCCACGCCGGCAGGACGGTCTCGATATTGAGCTGGCCTTCCAGACCAGCCGCCCTGTGCACCGAGATCGCACGCCATTCGGCCGAGGTGCTCATGGCCGTCAGGGCGGCGCGGTCGGGATACTGGGCCAGGGCGACCTCATCCCAAAGCCTGTCGACCTCACCGATCGCCAGCCAGGTGACGTCGCCAACAAACAGCACCTTGCCGCCGAAGGCCGTGATCATCGGACCGACCTCGGCCCCGTAAAGGGCATAGGCCTCGCGCCCGGTCAGGTCGCAGGGCCGCCCGTCCTCATAGACGGCGCGGTCACGGAACTTGAGCAGATTGACCATGACGATCGGCCCGGAAGGCCCCGCCTCGAACATGCCCTTCTTCTGGGCCTCGGAAACCGGGTAGAGTGCGTTTCTGACCTGTACGGCGGGACTGGCGTTCATTGCGGGCACCTCTGTTGTTTCGTCACACAGGATGCCATAATAATCATGCCAGACAAGATCGAGACCGGAGCTTCATCGTGAACGAGATCACCCAGATCCAGGTGCGCAGGAACGACCTGCACACCACGCGGATCGTAAACCGGCCCCTGCCCGAACTGGCGGTTGGCGAGGTGGTGGTGTCCGTCGACCGGTTCGCCTTGACGGCCAACAACATCAGCTATGCCGTCACCGGTGATTTCATCGGCTACTGGGGCTTCTTCCCCGTGGACGCCGACTGGGGCGTCGTTCCGGTCTGGGGCTATGGGACGGTGGTCGCGTCCAGATGCCCAGACATTCCGGAGGGGGAGCGCCTGTACGGCTTCTTCCCCATGGCGTCACACGTCGTGCTTCAGCCCGGAAAAGTGACGGCGAGCGCCTTCATGGATTTCGCCGAGCATCGCCGCCCCTTGCCGGGCCTCTACAACCGCTATGTCCGGACCGCCGGGGACCCACCCGAGATCGCCGCCATGGGGGACGAGCGGTGCCTGTTGTTCCCCCTCTTCGCCACCTCATACATTCTCTCGGACTATCTGGAAGACAACGCCAATTTCGGTGCGACCCGCGTCCTGATCGGCAGCGCCTCGTCCAAGACTGCCTTCGGCCTCGCCCATCTGCTCTCAAAGGCCCCCGGGCGGACTCTCGAGATCATCGGTCTGACGTCGCCCGGCAATGTCGCGTTCACAACCGGCCTCGGCCTCTATGACCGGGTCATCACCTACGACCAGATCGGCACCCTTGAGACCGGCATACCGACCGCACTTGTGGACATGTCGGGGTCAGGCGCGGTGATCCAGGCGGTCGACGACCATCTGGGCAAGGACGTGGTGCTCAGCTCCATCGTCGGGGCGACCCACTGGGACGCCAAACGGCACAAGGGCGAGACGCAAGGTGCAAAGCCCACCTTCTTCTTCGCGCCCGCCCAGTTCGGCAAGCGCGAGCAGGACTGGGGCCCCGGGGTCGTGATGCAGCGCGCGCTTGAGGCCAGCGCGCGTGTCGCGGCTGATGCCCGGTCGCTGCTCGAGGTGCGGCACAGCCGGGGGGCGGAGACCGTCCGCGACGCCTATGTGGAAATGCTGAACGGCCAGACGCCGCCCCGCATCGGAGTGATGCTGAGCGTCGCCTGATCCGCCGCCTCTGCGGCCCGTCAGAGGTTGTCGGTGATGATCGCCGGTGCAGGGAAGGCGGCGCTGAGGCCGCCGCAGACGTTCAGGGCCTGCCCGTTGACATAGCGGGACTCGTCGCTCGCCAGGAACAGGGCCGCATCGGCCATGTCCTCTGCCGCCCCGATCCGGCGCATCGGATTGATGTCCGCGAGCGGATTTGTGCCAACTGCCGCCTCGAGAAAGTCGAACGAGGGCTTGGTCATCGGCGTGGCGGTGCCGGCCGGGCAAAGCGCGTTGACGCGTACACCCTTCCGCCCCAGCGACTGGGCCGTGTTCTGGACCAGGCTGATGACGCCGGCCTTGGAAGCACTGTAGTCGATCGGACCGGAGTTGGCGCGCTGGCCCGCGATACTCGCCGTGACGATGATCGCGCCCGACCGCTGTGCGGTCAGTCGCGGCGCGCCATGTTTGATGAGCAGCATGGGCCCCAGGAGATTGATCCGGATCGTCTCCATGAAATTGGCGACCTCCGTGCCCTGGATCGGCACCATCCAGCCGCCCACCCCGGCATTGGCGACCAGGACGTCCAGTCCGCCGAAGCGCTCCGCGGCGGCCGTGACGAAGGCCTCAACCGAGGCCTCATCGGCCACGTCGGCGCGATGGAACGCGATCCGCTCGGAGGCTTGATCGAAGCCCTCGAGCGCCGCATCCAGGCGACGCTGGGAACGGTCGACGCCGAACACCCGCGCCCCTTCCGCCACGAAACGACGGGCCATCGCCAGGCCGATGCCCCCCGCAACCCCGGTGATGAGGGCGACCTTGCCCTCGAGTCGTCCACTGCTCATGGTGTCTTTCCGATGCACTGATTATGGCATAGTTAGTGCCAATATATAGACTGCCGCAACCCCGATCTACGAAAGCTACCCATGACCCGACCGACCCAGATCCGTCTCGCGCAGCGTCCCGTTGGATCGGCTGATGCAGACACCTGGACGACGACCCACGACGCCGGCCGCGATCCGGAAGAGGGAGAGATCCGGCTGAACGTGACCCACATCTCGCTCGACCCTGCGATGCGGGGATGGATCAACGCCGGTCGCAGCTACGTCCCGCCTGTCGGGATCGGCGAGGTTATGCGGGCCATCGGCGTGGGCGAAGTGACGGCCACGGCGTCCGATCGCTTCCAGGTCGGGGAGATCGTGATGGGCCTCACGGGGGTTCAGACGGACGCCACGGTCGTCGCCAAGGATTTCAACAAGATCGAGCCGTCTCTTGCTCCGGCCTCGACCTTCCTCGGCGGCCTCGGGATGCCGGGCATGACCGCCTATTTCGGACTGCTGGACATCGGCAAGCCCGAGGCCGGACAGACCGTGGTTGTCTCCGCCGCAGCCGGCGCTGTCGGAGCCGTTGTCGGACAGATTGCGAAGATCAAGGGGTGTCGGGTGGTCGGTCTGGCCGGGGGACCCGAGAAATGCCGCTACGTCGTCGAGGAACTGGGGTTCGACGCCTGCATCGACTACCGGTCGGGCTCGTTGCATGAACAGCTGAAGGCCGCCTGTCCGGACCGGATCGACATCTATTTCGACAATGTCGGCGGCGAAATTCTGGACGTTTGCCTGGGTCTTCTGGCCCAGAAGGCCCGGGTCGTGATCTGCGGGGCCATCAGCCAGTACAACGCCACTGAAGGCATGACCGGGCCGGCCAACTACATGAGCCTGCTGGTCAATCGCGCGCGGATGGAGGGGTTTGTCGTGTTCGACTACCAGAAGCAGTTCCTGAGCGCGATCATGGAGATGGCCGGCTGGATGATGTCCGGTCAGATCAAGTTCAGGGAGCATGTCGTCGAGGGCATCGAGAGCTTCCCCGTCGCGTTCGACATGCTGTTCGCGGGGACCAACTTCGGCAAGCTGGTGATCAGGGTCTAGCCGGGATCAGCCGGCCGTCCAGATCAGCTGGAACAGGGCGGCACACAGGGCCAGCACCAGGGCGACCGCTGTGCGCGGGCCCGCGACCAGGGTCGAGATCGGCTGGGCGGGAAAGGCCATGGCGTGGGTCAGGGCCGCCATCTTCAACCCGTGCGCGCGAAGGAACGCTTCGTCGGTCGCCAGCTTCATCATGTCTTTGCGGCTGCGATAGCGCATCAATCCGGCGATGCTCCAGCCCGGATCTGGCGGTACGTTGAGGGCATCGACGTAACCCGAGATCTTTCGGTAGCTCAGGAGCGGAAGCCCCCCGTTCGCGATCAGGGTGGGGGCGAAGACGGAGAAATAGGCCTTCAGAAGAGCGAGGCCGCTGCGGCTCTCGCCCGAGACCGGATCGGTCACTGCACCGGGCCGGACGCGGATCAGATTGACCATGAGGAATTCGCGGCCGTCGTCCTCTTCGAGGAAGCGACGGATCTGGGCCATGTCGTTCAACCCCGGCGGCCAGATCGCCTCCGCCCGGGAAATCATGGCCTCGATCTCATGCCTCCGGATCGGACCCCTCCAGTTGTCATACCAGAGGCGAAAAACGCCATAGAGGACCGCGGCCACGATCCAGATCATCCAGGGTCGCAACTCCATCGACGATCTCAGTTCGACCAGGTGACGTAGGTGTCGCCGGTCTGGATAGGCTGATCGCCGGTCCTGTCGACACCCACCGGCGCCTCGACCAGGGCCGGCCACATGGGAGCCCTCTGGGTCCTGTCGTGAGCTTCGAGCTGGGCTCTGAGCGCCGCGACCACCTCGGGTCTGCTGGCGGCCAGGTCATTCCGCTCGGTTGGATCGGAGGCGAGGTCGAACAGCCAGGTCCGGGCCGGACGGTCGAGCACCTGGAGTTTCCAGTCTCCGGCGCGCACGACCCGATAGCCGCCTGACCTCCAGAACAGGGCCTCATGCGGACGACCGGATGACTGCCCCGAAAGGAAGGGAGACAAGTCCACGCCGTCCATCGCACGGTCTGACGGCATGGAAGCACCCGCAGCGGCGGCAGCGGTGGCGAAGATGTCGAAATGCGAGACTGGGGCCGTCAGCCGTGTTCCCGCCGGAATACGGGCCGGCCAGTTCATGAAGTAGGGCACGCGGATGCCGCCTTCGAAGAAGGTCAGTTTCCAGCCGCGGAAGGGCTTATTGATGTCAGGCAGGCCGATGTAGTTCGCACCACCGTTGTCACTGGTGAAGACGACAAGAGTGTTGTCGTCGAGTCCCTGGGCCTTCAGTTCGGCCATGATCCGCCCGACGCCGCGGTCGAGCGCGACGATCATCGCCGCATAGACCCGTTCACGGTGGTCGGTGATGTGGGAGAGCGCGTCGTAGTCCGACTTCAGCGCCTGAAGGGGCGTGTGGGGCGCGTTGTAGGCCAGATACATGAAGAACGGCCGGTTCCGGTTCGCCCGTATGCCCGCCAGCGCCTGGTCCGTCAGATAGTCAGTGATGTAGCCGTCGGGATGAAAACGGTCCCCGCCGTTGTACTGGACGCTGTAGGGCAGGTTCGCCCACAGGAATTTGTCGATCGGATCGAAGTCCTGACGCGAGTTGACGACATCCGGATCCCGCGCCGGCAGATACATCTGGCCGCCCACCATGAAGCCAAGGCTTTCGTCGAAGCCCTGGTCTTCCGGCCGCATTCCCGCAGTCTCGCCGAGGTGCCATTTGCCGAGGTGCATGGTGTGGTAGCCACGCGTCTTGAGGAGCTCGGCAAGGGTGATCTCTCCGGCCGGCACCCCCATCTGTTCATAGGAGGGGGTCTGATCGACCCGGTCGCGGCGGAAGACGGGCCGCAGCTCCCGATCCCTTGGCGCCAGGGTCGGGATCAGCTGGGCCATCTGGACGGGGATCGAGGTGAACTCGAAGCCGAACCGGGTCGGATAGCGACCGGTCATCAGCGCTGCGCGCGAGGGGGAACAGGTCGCATTGCCCGCATAGCCCGATGCCAGCACCGCCCCGCCCTGCGCCAGGCCGTCGATATTCGGAGTGCGGACGCTCCCCTCCCCGAGGCCGCCGTTCAGGCTGACGTCGTTGAAGCCCAGATCATCGGCGAGAATCACGATGACATTGGGGGGACGATCGGCCGGGGCTTCAGTCGCCGATGCCGGGCCGGGTTCCCACACCACGGGGCGGTTCGGTCCGACCGGAGGCGCGCGCCAGCCCGCGATATGCAGGATGACATAGTCCTTGAGCGCAACCCCGCCGAACCCAAGCACGAGCAGCCCGGCAAGGGCTCCACCGATCCAAACGGCCCGCTTCATGATCACTCCCCGTCCGGCCCTCCGCATCGGAGCCAGTACATATTGGCATGCAGGATGCCAATATGTAGAAGCCTCTGTAAAGAGGCATAGAGCACCGAGGAGAATTGGAGATGATCGACCGAACCCTGCTGGCCGTCATGTTGCTGTCGTCGGGTCTGGCGGCTGCGCCGGATCACGCCGAAGCGGGCACGCCAGCCGAGGACTTTGTCGCCAGCGACGCGGACCGTTCAGGCACGCTGAATGCCGCCGAGTTCCGCCGCTTCATCGCCCTTGGTGTTGCAGCCGGCCGTCCGCGGGCGGTGATGATTCGGGACAACAACGCCTATGACATGGCCTTCGGTCGGGTGGATCGCGACCGGAATGGTCAGCTCTCGCGCGCCGAACTCCAGATCCGCTAGCGTTTGTCGCGCCGAAGCCTGCGGTCTCCATAGACCGCGACCAGCCAGGCGATCACGACGATCGGCAGCAGGATCGTGTTGAAGACCTCCCCGGGCACCTCGACAGGGAGGGGTCTCCAGAACTGCAGGTTCACGACGGCCCCCGCGGTCAGCAGGGCCTGCAGGCCGAGCCCCAGCGTCACAAGGTCCCTTCGGGCCGCGAGAATGAACCCCTCGAAAAGCCCGACCCCGATCTGGTTGACGCCGATCAACGCGAACAGGGGGATGATCGTGTCCGCCGACGTGCTCAGATCCAGTCCGGCGATCGTACCGGCGCCGCCGTCAGGACTGAAGGCATGAACCCCGCCACGCGCCAGGTTCATGAGGGCGAACAGACCAAGGACGATGGACGGCCCGAGTTTGAAGGGGTTCATGGAATCGGCCTTTCCGAGTCTGTGACCACCCGCCGTGTTGAAAGGTGCGGTCGCTGAAGTGAGTCGTCTGGCCTTCCGGTGGGTTTCATGATCCAACGCCAGTCACTTATACTGCACCATGAGTGACGATAGATGGCAAGCCGAGCCGTCGAGCCACCTCGGGAGTCCCATGCCGCAAATCATCTCCGCCGAGAGCCTTGCCACCCGCACTGGCGACGATCTCGGTGCGTCAGACTGGGTCCTGGTCGATCAGGACCGGATCGACCGCTTCGCGGCGGCGACCGGTGATCATCAATTCATCCACGTCGATCCCGTCGCAGCAGCCCAGACCCCGTTCGGCGGAACGATCGCGCACGGCATGCTGACCCTGTCCATGGCGATCGCCATGTTGCCGCCGGGCTATCTCCTCGTGGAAGGCCTGGTGATGGCCGTGAACTACGGGTTCGAAAAGGTCCGGCTGATCGCACCGGTGCCGGTCGGATCGGAAATCCGGGCCCACCATCGGTTCCTGGGCGCGACGCCGCGAGGGTCCGGCTGGTTGTTGCGCAACGAGATCTCGGTGGAGATCAGGGGTATGGACAAGCCAGCCCTGACCGCTGAGTCCCTCATTCTGCAGCTCACCGCCTGAACATGAGCACGGACATCTTCGACTTTATTGTCGTAGGCGCAGGCTCCGCCGGATGCGTCCTGGCCGAACGGCTATCCCGCGATCCCCGCCATACGGTTCTGCTGCTCGAGGCCGGCGGATCAGACGACGCCGCCGTGATCCGCACACCGATGCTGATGGGGCTGGCCATCCAGTCACGGGCCTACAACTGGCACTATGAGACCGAGCCCCAGGGCGAATTGAATGATCGGCGGCTCTATTGGCCGAGAGGGCGAACCCTCGGCGGCTCGAGCGCGATCAATGCGATGCACTATATCCGGGGCGCGCACGCCAACTACGACGAGTGGCGCGACGTCTGCGGCTGCGAGGGTTGGGACTGGGATTCCGCTCTTGCGGCGTTCCGCGAGGTCGAAGGCCAGTCACGGGGCGCTGACGCCTACCACGGGGCGGACGGGCCTCTCACGGTCCAGGATGTGTCGCCGCTCAATCCCCTCACCGAGGCCTTCTTCGAGGCCGGGGGCCTGCTCCAGTACCCACGCAATCCGGACTTCAACGGCGCCGGGCAACTCGGGTTCGGTCCGTATCAGGTCACACAGCGCGGCCTTCGACGCTGGAGCGCGGCCGACGCCTTCCTGAAGCCCGCCCTGTCGCGGCCGAACCTGACGCTTCGAACGGGCGCCCTCACCCGCCGTGTCCTTCTGGAGGCTGGCGTCGCGCGCGGCGTGGAGGTCGAGGTCGACGGTCGCTGCGAACTCCCCATGGCGCGGCGCGAAGTCATCCTCTGCGGGGGGGCCGTCAACTCGCCGCAGCTTCTGCAACTGTCCGGTATCGGCGACGCCGGCGATCTCAGGAACGCCGGCGTCACCCCCGAGATCGACCTGCCGGGCGTCGGCCGCAACCTGCAGGATCACATCGACATCATCGGTCAGATCTCGACCCGCAGCGCCACATCGATCGGCCTGTCTCTGCGGGCGCTGCCGACCCTGATCGGGGGCGTCGCCGCCTGGATGGGCGGTCGGGCCGGCCCGCTGTCGACCAATCCGATCCAGGGGGGCGCGTTCGTCCGGTCCTCACAGGCCGGCGACCTGCCGGACATCCAGCTGGTGTTCACCCCGGGCCTCGCGGCGCCGCATGGTCGAGAAATGCCGCTCGGCCACGGCGCCACCCTTCACGCCTGCGTCCTTTATCCGGAAAGTCGGGGGCGGCTCCGGATCGTCTCCAACGATCCGGCGATGCCGCCGGCGATCGATCCGGCCTATCTGACTGCGCCCCGGGACCTTGAGGTCCTGACAGACGGGCTGGAAATCGTCCGCACCCTGCTCGGCTCGACAGCTTTCGACTTCGACCGTCGCGCCGAGCTCCTTCCCGGGCCAGACAAGACCAGCCGTTCGGACCTGATGGACGATGTTCGGGCGCGGGCCGAAACCCTCTACCATCCGGTCGGTACCTGCATGATGGGGCGGGGTGAACTGGCCGTCGTCGATCCCCAGTTGAGAGTCCGGGGTGTGGAACGGTTGCGGGTCGTCGACGCCTCGGTCATGCCCAGACTGGTCGGCGGCAATACCAACGCCCCGACCATCATGATCGCCACCCGTGCCGCCCCGATGATCCTGGAGACCGCCCCATGACGAATTCCCCCGAGATCTCAGAAGCCCGTGACCTGATCCGTTCGGGCATCGAGGCCCAGAGAGCGGCATTCGCGCGGCAGCCCCGTCGCCCGCTCGCGGACCGGCGCCGCGACCTGGAGGCCATAGAGCGTCTGGTCCTCGACAACGAGGCGGCCATCGCCGACGCCATCGACGCTGACTTCGGTGGTCGATCCAGACAGGAGACCCGCCTGCTCGAGATCGCTGTGACGGCCCAGGCGGCCCGTCATGCCCGCAAGGCCCTGGCGGCCTGGATGAAGCCCCGCCGTGTGGGTACCCCCGCCACGGCGGCGCCGGGGCGATCCCTGATCCGGCATGACCCCAAGGGAGTCGTCGGTATCGTCTCGCCCTGGAACTATCCGGTTCAGTTGACCCTAGTCCCGCTGGTCGCCGCCCTGGCGGCGGGCTGCAGAGCTCTGGTCAAGCCGTCGGAGCTGACGCCCCGCACCAGCCAGCTGATGGCGGACCTGCTCGCCGACCGCTTCCCTGCCGACCAGGTCGCGGTCGTGACGGGCGGAGCCGATGTCGCCGAAGCGTTCTGCGCCCAGAGGTTCGACCATCTTTTCTACACCGGCTCGACCCGGGTCGGGCGATCAGTGGCCGAAGCTGCGGCTCGTCATCTGACGCCGGTCACACTGGAGCTGGGGGGCAAGTCCCCGGTCATTGTCGATGATGCGGTTCCCCTGGAGCGAGTCGTCCACCCCCTGGCCTGGGGCCGGTTCCTGAATGCGGGCCAGACCTGCGTGGCGCCGGACTATGTACTGGCGACGGGGGGCCGCGCCGAAGCGCTCGGCCAGGCCGTGATCCGGCAGGCCGAGACCTTCTATCCCGACCTGGCCTCAAACCCCGAGTACACGGCCATCGTATCGGACCGGCATCATGCCCGGTTGACGGCCATGATCGACGAGGCGCGGCACCGGGGCGTTCAGGTTCTGCAGGCGACGCACGACCCCGCAGCCTGTGCGCTGGCCGGACGGATCGCCCCCACAGTCCTGATCGACCCTCCCGCTGATCTGGCCGTCATGCGCGAAGAGATTTTCGGCCCGTTGTTGCCGGTCCTGAACTGCCCGTCGATCGCGGCGGCGTGCGCCCGTGTCAGCGCCGGAGAACACCCGCTCGCCCTCTATGTTTTCAGCGATGATCACCGGGTGGTCGGTCAGGTGCTGGAAAGCACCCGCTCCGGCGGCGTCACCGTGAACGCCACCATGCTTCATCTCGCCAACGAAAACCTGCCCTTCGGGGGTGTCGGGGAAAGCGGATCAGGCGCCTATCACGGACGTCGCGGGTTCGAGGAATTCAGCCACGCCCGCAGCGTTTTTGTAGCGGGGCGCTGGCACTCCAGCCGCCTGATCGCACCGCCCTACGGGGCCGCCTACCGGTTTGCCTCGTCCCTGGCGCTGAAATCCTGAGCTAGGGCAGTGTGCGATAGCCGAGGACGACGACCGCCAGCATCATGACCTCCGCAGCGATCAGGGGCAGCGCGTCCCGGCCGCTTCCATCCAGCACGGCGCTGACCAGTCGGCCGGCGATGATGACCGAGAGCATGACCAGAGGGATGATCAGAACATCCGACCGGTTGCGGACTGCGGCATAGATCGCTGATCCTCCGATCATGACGAAGATCCCGAGGAAGTCACCGCGCAGGGTCGACATTCCGACCGGACCGGAGGCTTCCAGGCCGAGGCGCAGTGCTGCCCGGGCGGGCGTCAGAAGAAAACCGGCGGCGAGCGGCAGGGTCAGCCCGCCCGTCAGGAGAAGTGCGATCCGGACGATTGTGTTCAAGAGCTGCCCCCCGGCATGAACGGTGAATGAATGGCCTTCCGCGTCGGATCGAACCGGACGCGAACCCTGAATAGCGGGACCCACTTCGGCCGCAAGGCCCAATCCTATCAACCCCACTTTATTTTGACACTCATAGTGCTAACGTAGTTCGCAAGTCCGCCGTGAACCACGAGACGGGACGAGCAATGGCTGCGGTTTTCATCACGCCGACAGCCAAGGGGGAGAGATGATATGAAGGCCAAGACCGGACTCGGAGTCTCGCTGCTCGCACTCACTGCGGCCATGATGACCGGAACCGCTGCCGTTGCGCAGTCCGCACAGGACAGTGAACCCGTAACACTGGATGAAATCGTCGTCCTGGCGACGAAGCGTCCCGAAAGCCTGTTCGATGTGCCGGTCGCCGTCACGGCCTATTCAAACGAGCAGCTTCAGGCGGCCCAGGTTCGCGATGTCCGGGACCTTCAGATCGTCGCGCCGACCCTTGTCGTCAATTCCAGCTCAGGGTCGACACAGACCATTTTCACGATCCGCGGCATCGGCACGCCGGGCCAGAATACGGGGCTCGAGCAGTCGGTCGGGGTGTTCATCGACGGCGTCTACCGGGGCCGCCCGGGCGCGGCCCTCGGCGACCTCGCCGACGTCAGCCAGATCGAGGTGCTGCGCGGACCCCAAGGGACCCTCTTCGGCCGGAACACCTCCGGCGGCGTCATCAGCGTGCAGACAGAACTGCCGGAGTTCGTCCCCGGCGGGCAGATCGAGAGTTCGCTGGGCGATTACAACTACCGTCAGATCCGCGGAACCGTGACCGGCCCGATCTTCGGAGATTCGGTCGCCGGCCGGCTGACTGCCACATCCCAGCAGCGGGACGGCTACGTCGAGGATTTCAATGCGGGCGGAACCTACAACGACCGTTCTCGCTGGTCGGTGAAGGGGCAGTTGCTCTGGGACATCTCGCCCAGCGCGACCCTGCGACTGATCGCCGATCGGTCGGAAACAGATGAAATCTGCTGCGTCGCCGTACCCGTCTTCTACGGTCCGACGGGCGTGGCGATCTCGGCGCTGGGCGGCGTCCGCCGTTCAGGCACGGCCGGCGCCTATGGCGGCGTCTCCGGCGTCTTCGTCGACAACAGCCGCTATGAGGTGGCGCTGAATCCGGCGAGCCAGCCGGTCAGCGACGCGTCGGTAGACCAGGGGATTTCGGGCCAGCTGGACTGGAACCTCGGGTCGACGGACCTGACCGTCATCGCATCCCGGCGGACCTACGAGACGCTTCCGACCGTCGACGGCGACTACACCAGCCTCAATCTGCTCACCCAGAAGACGGGGCAGGACATCGAGGAAGGATCCCTCGAAATCCGTCTGGCGTCCGCCGATCCTGACGCCCGACTTGAGTGGCTGATCGGCGGGTTCCTGTTCAACCAGGATATCTTCGCCGACCAGGAATTGCGCTACGGAACCCAGTTCCGGGCCTATCTCGAGGCCATTACCCCTCGCGTCACGATCGCACCCGGCGTGACCATCCCCATTCTGACCCGCCTCGAACAGGCGACCGGACGGCCGGTCGGAACGTTCGGCGCGGCCGGTGTCGCGGTGAACGACGACTACGACTACGAGAGCCGCAGCGCCGCCGTGTTCGGACAGGCGACCTGGAACGCTACCGAGAAACTCGAGATCACTGGCGGCCTGCGCTACTCGCGCGAGGAAAAGAGCGCCGACTACCGGATCCAGTCGTTCGATCCCCTGTCCCAGATCCAGTTCGTGGGCCCGCTGGCGCCCTTCGCAGCGCTGAGGACCCTGCAGAACTTCCCGGCGGTGAACCCCTTCTCGACGGAGTTCACCGACGACGATGTCTCGGGAACGCTCAGCGCCGCCTATGAGCTGTCCGAGGGGGTGAACCTGTTCGTGCGCTATGCGCGAGGCTACAAGTCCGGGGGCTTCAACCTCAGCCGGACGGCCGCACAGACGACGCCTGGCAACCCCGTGGCCGACCCGAATAGGGTCATCTTCAATCCCGAGATCGTCGATGCCTATGAGGCCGGCGGCAAGTTCCGCTTCTGGGACGGCCGGGCCCAGATCAACGCCAACGTCTTCTTCCAGACCCTGGACAACTATCAGACCAACGCCTTCGACGGGACGTCCTTCAGGATCATCAACGCCGGGGGACTGGAGAGCAAGGGACTGGAGTGGGATTACCGCATCCAGCTGACGGACGACATCATCCTCGACGGCGGCGGCACGCTCCAGGACGCCCAGTACACCGACTTCACCAACGCCAGTCCGACGGCCGGCCAGATCGTGGCGGGCCAGACCGTGCAGGACCTGAGCGGCCAGACGCCGAACTTCGTGTCCGATGTCCTGATTTCGGGCGGGATCACCTTTGCGAAACCCCTGAACAGCTCCGTCGGCCTGCGCGCCAACCTCAACTACCTGTATCGCTCTGACTACACGACCGCCCAGGACCTGGACCCTCTGTCACTTCAGGACGGGTACGTCCTTCTGAACGCCAGCCTCGGCCTGGGCACGCTCGACAAGGCATGGGGGGTGGAAATCTGGGTTCGGAACCTGACCGACGAACGTGTCGCCAACATCATCTTCGACACGCCTTTCCAGGCCGGCAGCCAGAGCGCCTTCATGGAGCCGCCGCGCACGGCCGGCATCACCCTGCGTCGCAACTTCTGACCGCGACCGTTTCGGGGCAGGACCATGGGGCTCAGGGCGGCGATCGGGCCTCTGGTCGCGCAGGCGATCACATCGAACCGGCGCCGCGACGATCAACGGCGTCGGTTCGAGGCGGCTCGCTTGCGTCGCGGGCAGCCGCACGAAATCCTCTATTTCCATCAGGCGGATGATCCCTATTCCGCCCTGACGGTCGAGAGGCTCGCAGAGATATCCGCGCGATACGACGTGGTGATCACACCCCATCTGGTCCCGCCGCCGGCCGACTGGGCGGCTCCGGAACGCAGGAGACTGGAGGCCTACAGCCGCCGCGACGCCGCACAGATCGCCGCCGCCTACGGTCTGGCCCATGAGAGCCGCTCGGTGCCGCAGACCGAGGCGGTGCGTCGGGCCGAGGCCGTGCTTCAGTCCGCCATTGCCGCAGGGCAATTCCTTGCGGCCGCGCCGGTCGTCAGCCGCGCCCTGATCCAGGGCGACTCGCTCGACGAGGCCGCGACCGCCTTCGGAACGGCGGACGCGACCGTCGTGGCGGCTGCCCTTGCGGAGGGAAGCCGGCTGCGCGACCGCCTGGGCCACTATCTCGGCGCGACCCTGTTTCACGCCGGGGAATGGTACTGGGGCCTCGATCGTCTGGGTGATCTCGAGGCCCGTCTGCGGACCCTGGGGTGTGGCGACTCGTCCGCGGACCGGATGGTGGCCGCCCGCCCTGAGCTCCGGTTCGGGGAGACGGACCGTTCGGCCGATCTCTCGACACCGGCGCTGGAGATGTTTCTCTCGTTCCGCAGCCCCTACACCTATCTGGCGATCGACCGGACCATCGCGCTGGCGTCCCACTATCGGGTGGAGCTGCGCCTGCGTCCCGTCCTGCCGATGGTCATGCGGGGACTGCCCGTTCCGGCCGCCAAGCGGAACTACATCCTCAGGGACTGCAAGCGGGAGGCTGAACGGCTCGGGCTCCCGTTCGGCCGGGTCGCCGATCCGGTCGGGCGTCCGGTGGAGCGGGGCCTTGCCGTCCTGCACGGAGCCATCGGCGTCGGGCAGGGTCCAGCGTTTGCGACCTCCTTCCTTCGCGGTGTTTTTGCAGAGGGCGTCGACGCCGGGTCGGACCGGGGCCTGCGGACGCTGGTCCAGCGCGCCGGTCTCGAGTGGCGGCAGGCCCAGGGCTGGATGGCGGATGACGGCTGGCGAACCGAGGTTGAAAACAATCGCCTCGCGATGTTCGCCGATGATCTTTGGGGGGTGCCGTCCTTCCGGTTCGGCCAGCTGTCGACCTGGGGCCAGGACCGCCTCTGGCTGGTCGAGAAGGCCGTCGTCGAAACGCTCGGCCACCCCCGCGGGGTCGCCACCAGGACCAGTCCCAGGACACCATCATGACCCTTCGCCGCGTCGCCCTCGCCGCCCTCGCTCTCATCCTGTTGGCCGCGGGCCTGCTGATCGTGTTCCAGCGACCGATCGGGGCCCGGGTGTTGGCCAGGATCGCCGACACCCAGGTCGGACGCGACAGCGTCACCACCATGCCCGACGGTCTCAATGTCGCGCTTTGCGGTACAGGCTCCCCTCTTCCGGATCCCACGCGGGCCGGCCCCTGTAGCGCTGTGATCGTCGGCGGCAAGGTCTTTCTGGTCGACAGCGGCGAAGGGGCGGCGCGCAATCTGTCACGAATGGGAATTCCCGCCGGACGAATCGAAGCGATCTTCCTGACGCATTTCCATTCCGATCACATCGACGGCCTCCCCCCGGTCCTCCTGCAGCGCTGGGTCGGCGGAACGCACACCCAGCCCACGCCCCTGTACGGTCCGGAGGGGGTCGAGGCGGTCGCGGCCGGATTCAACGCCGCCTATGCGCTGGATTCCGGGTACCGGACCGGCCACCATGGTCCGGAGGTCGCGCCGCCGACGGGGCACGGCGCCACCCCCATGGTCTTCAGCGCACAGGCGGCGGCCGGGCCGGACGGCGTGGTGGTCTACAATGCCGGGGGCCTGGTCGTCAGGGCCTTCACGGTCGATCACGGTCCCGTCAGCCCTGCCGTGGGCTACCGCTTTGACTACGGCGGGCGCAGCGTGGTCTTCAGCGGCGACACGGCGGTTTCGGCGCATCTGAACGCCATGGCTACGGGCGCGGACCTCCTGATCCATGAGGCGCTGCAGCCGGCCCTGCTTTCGGCCATCGAGCATCGACTGGACCAGCGGGAGCTTCCCAACCTGGCCCAGGTCATGCGTGACATCGTCGACTACCACGCCACGCCGGAACAGGCTGCCGATGCTGCACAGGCGGCGGGCGTCGACGCGCTGGTGCTCAATCACCTGGTGCCGCCGCAACCCTTGGCCTACGGCTATCCGGCCTTTCTGGGCGACGCGCCGAAGCACTTCGACGGGCCGATCACCGTGGGCGAGGACGGCATGCTGTTCAGCCTGCCGCAAGGCGGCGACAGGATCATCCGCAAGCGGCTGTTCTAGATCAGTTCGAGCTCAGCCGGGCGGCCATCAGCAGGGACCGCAGCATATGTTCCACGACCCTCCGGGCCTGGACGACGGTCAGATGCTGGTCCCTACGCAGTCCGATCCAGGTCGGCCAGGAAGAGGCGGAAACCATCGACTGGAGAAACAGCGACCGGTCCGCCTCGTCCAGCGGCATGAGCGAGGCGGAAAAGACAGTGCTCAGATAGATGCTGTGGGTCACATCGTCCTCTCGGAGCATCCGGTCGATGACGGAGTTCTCGGACCTCATCGAGCCGGCAACGGCACGGGCGGGCGTGACATATTCCCACAGTCGCCCAAGCCGCTGGGCGACTGCGGTGACCCGTTCGGACTCCGGCAGCAGGCTGATGTCGCGGGAGTGGAAGCGGGCGAAGACCTCGTCCCGCTGCATGTGGGTCGCTGCGACGATCAGCTCATTGGTATCGGAAAAGTGACGGAAGACGGAACGCCGCGACACATTCGCCCGGTCGGCGACCGCATCCATCGTCGGCATCTGCCGGGTTTCGCGGACAAGGTCCAGCAGGGCCCTCGCGATAGCCAGGCGACTCCGCTCGCTCCGCACACGGCGGCCATCGACGAAGGGCTGATCATCAGCGGTTCCCGCCAAGGCACGCTCCAAATATTGACATTATGAATGCCGAAACATTAGGCACTCCCGGTGGCCAAAGGCGCCACGGAGTTGATCCATCAACATACCGGAGGACGGTGACATGACGCTAGACGAAATTACCTCGGAAATCCGGGGGCGGGTCGCCGCCAACGGGGGAATCAAGGGCAAGACGGTGAAGTTCCATTTCGGCGATGACGGCGCGATCCGCATCGACGCCAAGGGTGACGCCGTCGTCGTCGACAACGAAGACAGTGCGGCTGATTGCACGGTCAAGATCTCCAAGTCGGACTTCCTCGAAATGGCCGCCGGCAAGCTGAACCCCACGGCCGCCTTCATGTCGGGCAAGATCAAGATCGACGGCGACATGGGCCTGGCCATGCAGCTGGGCAACATCCTGAACTAGGTGGTGCGGAGGCGGTCGCTCAGGTCGAGCGATCGCCCCAAACCTCACGGTTCTGCACCCGTGCGAGTCTGCGGCTCGCCCGGAGGTCCAGCCATCGGGACAGACCCTGCGGCGCGAGACAGGCCCTGACCGACGCCTGTTTCTCCGGATCCAGCGCCGCGAATGTGTCCGTGACGGCCTGCAGTTTGAAGACGCTGAACGCCCTCAGGGACGTCGTGACCGGCGTCCCGACAAGATCGAATGTCAGTTTCCCGCGAGGGCGTCGCTCACGGTCCGGCGACTGGACCGGGTCGCCTGCGACGATGTCGGGGTGTTCGCCAAGCCAGAGGTCCAGGGCGGCCACCTGGGCCTCCAGTTCGGCACCGTAGATGCAGTCGACGGCCCTGAGCACGGGACCGAGGCTTTCGGCCACCCCGTCGTCAGCTGCCAACACAGGGTCCAGTCCGGCGAACTCGGGCATGTCGGCGTCCGGCGCGTTCATGCGTTCGACCCAGCGCCAGACGAAATAGGCCCGCCGCTTCATCTGCTCCGCCGGATAGGGGTCTCGGCCGAGGTGGGCGTAGAAGGACGACAGAAGCCCGAAGTCACCGACGCAAGGCGCGCCGCCGAGGAGATAGGGCGAGACGCGGAAGTGCGAGTCCAAGGCTGCGAGCAACTCGTCGTACGCCGACTCGATGGCCGGGATCACGGTCGGGGTTATTCCGAGGGCGGGCAGATAGCTCTGCATCTTGCCCATGGCGCCATCGGCCACGGCAGCCGCCTGCGAAGGATCGACGGCCGGTGCGATCGCGGCGGCGAAGGCCGTCCGCAGGAAGTCCATGTTCTGTTCGGGATAGTTCCATCGAAAATGCATGCCGGTCCGGATCATCCCCTCGTCCCCGAACAGCTCGAAAATCCGCGCGATGACAGACTGGCGCGGGCCGGAGGGATAGATGGAAACGGCCGGCGGAAGGACATTCTCGACATAGTCGAGAATGTCGGCCGTATCCTGGATGATCGTCCCATCCGGCGCTTCAAGAACCGGGATCATCAGACGGCCGAGCGACGGCGCAATTTCGCCCACGAACCGCGGATCGCTGATCAGCCGCTCTACGAAAGGCACGCCGCGTTTCCTCAGATAGGCGCGCGCCTTGCCGGTGAACATCGAGACAGGCATGCCGTAGAGGATGTAGGTCGCAGTCATGGATCTACCTTTTCATCGAACGTCGCGACCCCAACGATCGCGGATGCGGGAGGGATCAGCCGGCGGGATCCCCGTGAAGGTTGCGCCGGACAGGACCCGTGTTCCGTCTTCACCCAGAACCGACGCCACACGTCCTTTCATCGGCGGATCAAGCGCCTCGAAATCGCGGCTCAGCCGCGACAGCCGCCCGGCGCGATAGGGGTTCGGCCGATAGCGGATGACGGCGTCGCCGAGCCGGTACAAGGTCTCATCCTGCCCCGCGGTCACGGCTGTGGCGTTGGCCGCCATCTCCGGCAGAAAGCGATCCGCAATCAGGCGGAACAGGTCCGCCAGATCATCTGGCACGGACGTCATGGTTCGCGCCCCGGGTCCGACCGGGCCCTCGAACGCCCACAACCGCGTGGCCCAGGCGGCGACCGCCGGAGCCCGCTCGCGCATGATCCGTCCCGGGGTCGGATCGCAATGGAAGTGACGGAACATCGGGCCAAAGAGACCGATGTCCGCCCGCGTCGGCCCCGGTCCCATGACCCAGTCGCGCCGACGCAGGACGGGATCCAGAGCATCCAGAAGGTCCAGGTAGTCGGCCTCGATCCGATGGCGATTGGCGGAGGTCACCCCTTCTCCGCGCAGATAGTGGGCCCGCTGCCGCAGCAGGATGAACTGCCGTTTCAGGGCATGGGGGCCGCCGACGTCGCGCAGCATGCCCCGCGCCAGCCGCGCGCTCATCAGCCGTGCATCGTCGTCGAAGGCCCAACGGTAGTAGAGAGCGGGTCGCCAGAGATGCTCGTCGGCATAGGTTTCGATCAGTCCGGCAAGGAAGGCGCAGGCCGGATCGGAGGGCGTGACGCCCGGCTGGGGCAACTCGTCTTCCAGGGCGTCGATGATCCGGACGGTGTCGGTCATCCAGCGTCCGTCCGGCAGCTCCAGCTGAGGCATCTGCCGAACGCCCGTATGTCGGGCCAGCCTCTTGAAGGCGCCCGTATCCATCTCCTCGAGTCGGTAGGGCAGGCCCCTGGCGCGCAGATAGGCTTCGAGCTTGCCCGTAAAATACGACAGATCCAGCCCGTGGACGACGAACATAGCACCGCTCCATGCCAGCTCGATTGACCGGCCTTCCTGCTCCCATCATTATGGCATCTTGAATGCCAATAGTAGACCGATCCAACGGTCCAGGGCGGAGGTTTCGCATGCAAGAGAATCTGGCGGGGTCGGGCCTGTATCAGCTCAAGGGAGCGATCGGATCACCCTATTCGATGAAGATGCGCGCAGTCCTGCGGTATCGGCGAATTCCGTTCGTCTGGCAGGGGGGCATGGTCGGGTTCATCGCCGCCCAGGCGATGAAGGCCAAGGTGGTGCCGGTCCTGGTCACGCCGGAGGGCGAGGCCTGGAACGACTCAACCCTGCTGATCGAGCGACTTGAGGCCTGGCATCCCGGCTCGCGCAGTCTGGTGCCGACGGATCCGGCGGTGGCCTTCCTGTCGCTGCTGCTCGAGGACCTGGCGGACGAATGGCTGGCCAAGGCCATGTATCTCTACCGCTGGGCCCGGCCGGTGGACCAGGAGCAGATGAGCCGCTGGCTCGCCTTTGACGCCGTGCGCGGCGCTGGAGAGGCCCGGATTCTCGAACAGGCGAAGATATGGCGGGACCGCCAGGTCGAACGACGCGACATCGTGGGGGTCGGCGAGGCGGCGCAACCGGTCATCGAGGCCTCAGCCGCCCGGATCATGTCCGCCCTGGACCAGCGGGTGGTCGAGCGGGGGTTCCTGTTTGGCGACCGCCCGAGCGCGGCGGACATGGCCTTCTACGGCCAACTGACCCAGCTCGCGACCGACCCGACGCCCCAAGCGCTCATGCGGGACCGGTATCCGTGGCTGTTCCGCTGGGTGCAGATCACCGACGATCTGTCGGGCGAGGTCGAGGGCCAGTGGGACGATGACGTCGATTCACCGCCCCTGAGGGCTCTGCTGGTCGAGTGCGCGACCCATCACCTTCCGCTTCTCACCGCGAACGCGGCGGCCATCCGGTCGGGACGGACACAGTTTCAGTATCGGGCCGGAGGGGTCGAACTGGAGCAGCCGACCGACCGCTATCAGGCCAAATGCCTGAAGGCGCTGCTGGAGGCCTTCGCCGCCCTGGATCGCGAGACTCAGGCCCGGCTGGTCCCGCTTCTGGCGGAGACCGGATGCCTGCCGTTTCTCACAGGAAATCATTCGGAAGGCGTTGCGGCATGACGGACACGCCCCCGAACGAGCGGCCGCGCCGCCATCTGGATCGACGCTCCCTTCTGATCGGCGCGGCGGCCGGGACCGTGGCCGCGACCGGCGGTGCCCTTGCCGTCGGTGCGATCCGCGAGGCGATGGCGCCCTACATCACGCCCTCGGCCGTGCCCGAGGGACAGGCGGCCCGCGTGCGTGAATCCTTCAGGGACTCGCGGCCCTCCTACGCCGGATTGCCGACGGCGCCCGAGGGCGCCCCGAACATCATCACCATCGTGCTGGACGACGTCGGCTTCTCCGATCTGGGCTGCTACGGGAGCGAAATCCGGACGCCGACGTTCGACGCCCTGGCGGAAGCGGGCGTGCGCTATTCCAATTTCCGCACCTGCGCCATGTGCTCGCCGACCCGGGCCGCGCTGCTGACGGGCCTCAATTCCCATTCGGCGGGGATGGGCTGGCTGGCCGACATCGACAGCGGCTATCCCGGCTATCGCGGCGACCTGACCCGCGAGGCCGCGACCTTGCCCGAGATTCTGCGTGACGCGGGCTGGTCGACCTTCCTCGTGGGCAAATGGCATCTGAACAATGCCGCCAGCAGCGGCCCCAACGGTCCCTACTACAACTGGCCGACCTCGCGCGGGTTCGAGCGAGCCTACTGGTTCCAGGGCCATTCGACCGACTATTTCAGGCCGTCCGAACTGTATGACGGCGTCGCCCCGATCGAACCCCCCACGGCCGAGGACTACTATGTTTGTGACGACCTGACCGATCGGGCGATCAGCTACATCCGGACGCAAAAGGCCATGTCGCCGGACAAGCCCTTCCATCTGCAACTCGCCTATCCGGGTGCCCATTCCCCGCTTCAGGCCAGGGGCCGCGAGCGCGACGCCTACAAGGGGTTCTACGATGCCGGCTGGGACGCCGTGCGCGCCGCCCGGCTCCAGCGCCAGAAGGCGATGGGTCTCCTGCCCGCGACCACCAGCCTGCCCCCCCTCTCCTTCGGGGCTCGTCCCTGGGCTGAACTCGACGCGGTCGAGCGGCGCGTCTTCGCCCGATACATGGAGGTCTACGCCGCCATGATCACCAATATGGACGCCAATGTCGGGCGACTGCTGGCGACCCTGAGCGAGCTCGGCCAGGCCGAAAACACCGTCGTTCTGGTGATGTCCGATAACGGCGGATCAGGAGAAGGCACGGCCGACGGTTCGCCCAATGTCTTCGCCCCGGCCTTCGGACGGCCGGTCCCGATCGAAAAGGCCGCCGAGCTCTATGGCGTGATGGGCGAGGACGCCACCTTCCCCCACTATCCGATGGCCTGGGCCTGCGTGTCGAACACGCCGTTCCGGCTCTATAAACAGTATGCCCACCTCGGGGGCGTAGCCGACCCCCTGATCGTGTCCTGGCCCAGCCGAATCCGGGACAAGGGCAAGATTCGGGAGAAGTTCGTGCATGTCGTGGACGTCATGCCGACCTTGCTCGACGCCGCAGGCGTGGATCGTCCGGAGTCCTATCTCGGCGCGCCGCAAAAGCCGCTGGAGGGAGCCAGCTTCCTGCCGAACCTGCTGTCGGCGGACGCGGCGACCCGCACGGGTCAGTACTATGAACTGGGCGGCAACCGGGCCTACGAGGACGAGCGCTGGCGGCTGGTCTGCCGGCATAAGCGCGGCACCCGCCAGGACGAGGACGTCTGGGAACTTTACGATCTGAGCGGGGACCGCAATGAAAGCCGCGATCTCGCCGCAGCCCACCCCGACGTCGTCCAGCGACTTCGGGCGGCGTGGCAGGCGGACGCCGAGAAATACGGCGTCTTCCCGCTGGACGACCGCAGCCTGATGCTGAAACTGGTGCAGGACCGCCAGTCGAAGGGCATCCGCCCCCGCTGGGAGTTCCGCCCGCCGGTCGAGCGGATAACCCATGACGTGGCGCCGCTGGTCTGCGGCCTCGACCACGAGATCACGGTCGAGCTGGACTGGGCGCCCGGTCAGGACGGGGTGCTGGTGGCCTCGGGGTCCAAACACGCCGGCTATGTCCTCTATGTCGAGGACGGTCGCCTGTCCTACGAGTACAGCCTCGTGCCCTGGAGCGAACGGATCGTCGCCGACAGCCTGCTTCGGAGGGGCCGGAACGTGGTTCGCTATGTCCAGACCATGACGGCCCGCCCCTTCGACGGCGGCGGCGCGCTTTACGTGAACGGCCGGAAGGTCGGTGAACGCACCTATGAACAGGCGCTGTTCGCAACCGGCTATGACGGCTTCACGATCGGCGCTGACCTGGGGAACCAGGTCTCGGCGCGATATGCGGGCCCCAATCCCTTCGGCGGCCGTATCGAGCGTGTATTGATCGAGGTCGACAACAAGCCGACGAATCCGCTGGAAACCCAGAGGTTCCTAGACCGGATGGGCATGACCGTATGAGATGCGAGGGGACGACCGCAGCGATGGCGATCATCCCCGGCGGCCGCTATCGTCTGGGGTCGGATGATCACTATCCCGAGGAGCGTCCGGCGCGCTGGGCCGAGGTGTCCGGCTTCGCCATCGATGTCACGCCGGTGACCCATGCGGCCTTCGCCCGGTTCGTCGCGGAGACGGGATGGATCACCACCGCCGAACGTCTCGAACCCGCCGGATCCGCCGTCTTCACCATGACCGACGGACCGGTGGACCTCGGCCGCCCCGACCTGTGGTGGCGCTTCGTCGAAGGGGCGGCCTGGCACAGTCCGCAGGGTGGAGGGTCGGTCGCCGTTGATCTGGAACATCACCCCGTAACCCATGTCTCTCTTGAAGACGCCCTCGCCTATTGCGACTGGGCCGGAAAGCGCCTGCCGACCGAGGCCGAATGGGAGGTCGCCGCGCGGGGCGGGCTGGACCATGCGGTCTATGCCTGGGGCGACACCTTCGCCCCGAACGAGCAGCTGATGGCGAACCTCTGGCGCGGCGCCTTTCCGTGGTGGTCAGAGACGCCCGGACCGGGCACCACGCCCGTGGGCGCCTATCCGGCCAACGGCTACGGCCTGTTCGACATGATCGGAAACGTCTGGGAATGGACGTCGGACCGGTTTGACCGGAAGTCGACCTGCGGATGCAGTGGTCCGGCGGCAGGCGATGATCTCCGCACGCTCAAGGGCGGATCGTATCTCTGCGCCGGAGAATACTGCGCGCGCTACCGGCCGGCGGCGCGGATCGGGCTGACGCCGAAAACCTCGACCGGTCACATCGGCTTTCGATGCGCCCTGCATCTCCCTTCCCGTCTGGACGAAGCACCATGATCGACCTGTACACCTCCCCGACCCCGAACGGCTGGAAGGCCTCCGTCGCGCTCGAGGAACTGGGTCTCGACTACGAGGTCCATGCCGTCGACCTGCTGTCGGGGGCCCAGCGGGCGCCCGACTACCTCGCGCTCAATCCGAACGGGCGGATCCCCACGATCGTGGATCGTGACGCAGGAGACTTCGCCGTCTTCGAGTCCGGCGCGATCCTCATCTACCTCGCCGAGAAGACCGGGCGTCTGATGCCCGCCGACGCGAAGGGACGCAGTCTCGTGCTCCAGTGGCTCATGTTCCAGATGGGCGGGATCGGTCCGATGATGGGTCAGGCCAACGTGTTCCATCGCTATTTTCCCGAGAAGATCCAGGTCGTGATCGATCGCTATCAGGGCGAGAGCGGTCGGCTGTTCGGCGTGCTGGACCGGCGGCTCGCGGATCATGAATGGCTCGCGGGCAACTATTCGATCGCCGACATCGCCAACTGGTGCTGGGTCAGGACCCACAAATGGTCCGGGGTCGACATCGCACCCTTCGAACACCTCCAGCGTTGGGTCGCAGCCATCGCGGCGCGGCCCGCGGCCCAGGCCGGGATCAAGGTGCCGTTCGATCTGGAAGCTGTCATCGCGGCCACGAAGACGGGGGCCGAGACGTTTGCGGCGGGCGGCCGGACACTGGTCAACATGGGCAAGCCCGAGGCGTGACCGGAATGCTTGCCGCGCTGCGTCGCGAGGTCCGGTTTCTGCGAGGCGGCCTGCGGACGCTTGCCCGGGTCAGCCGTCTGAAACCGGGATCCCGAGTCAACGTCGCCGACGACCTTGAACGCGCCGTCGACCGCCATGCCTCCCGCGTCGCGATCCTGTTCGAGAACGAGCGCTGGACCTATTCAGACCTTGAACAGAGAGCCAACCGCTACGCGGCCTGGGCCGTGGGTCAGGGGCTCGAGGCCGGGGCCACGGTCGCTCTGTTCATGGAGAATCGTCCCGACTATCTGGCGGTCTGGTTCGGCCTGGCCAAGGTCGGGATCGCCACCGCCCTGATCAACACCCAGCTGACCGGGACCGGCCTCGCCCATTGCGTGACCACAGCCTGCGCCGACCACATCATCGTCGACGCGCCCCTTGCCGAGGCCTGGCGGTCGGCGCGGCCCCATGTCGATGCAGACGTTTCGGCCTGGCTGTCGGGGGGCGTGGCCGACGACTTCGGCCGCCTCGATGACGTCCTCGCGGAAGGGTCATCCGGGCGGCCTGACCGCCGATGGCGCGCCGGGAGCCGGGCCGAAGATCTGGTTCTCCTGATCTATACCAGCGGCACCACCGGCCTGCCCAAAGCCGCGCGGATCACCCATCTCCGGATGCTGCTGACCATGCACTCGTTCGCTGCGGCCAGCGGATCGACGGCGCGGGACGTGATCTATGCCCCCCTGCCGCTCTACCATACTGTCGGAGGGGTCTGCGCGCCGGGCATCGCCCTGACGGTCGGCGGGGCCATCGCCCTGCGCCGGCAGTTTTCGGCGAGCGCGTTCTGGGCCGACTGCGTGCGGTTCGAAGCCACCCTGTTCCAGTACATCGGTGAGCTGTGCCGCTATCTGCTCAATGCGCCGCCGCAGCCGGACGAGCGACGACACAGGCTGCGGCTTGTGGTCGGAAACGGTCTCCGGCCCGAAGTCTGGGATCGTTTCCAGCAGCGGTTCGCCATCCCCCGGATCCTGGAATTCTATGGGGCGACCGAGAGCAACCTGACCCTCTTCAACTTCGACGGCGGCCCTCACGCCATCGGCCGGGCGCCGCCCTATATGAAATCCGCGGTCAATGTGGCGCTGATCCGGTTCGACCCCGTGGCGGAACGACCCGTCCGGGACGCCTCCGGCAGATGCATCCCCTGCCCGGACGACGAGATCGGCGAGGCCATCGCCCGCATCGATCCGGCCAAGGCCCAGATGCGGTTCGAGGGCTACTCCGATGCCGAAGCGACGGAGAGCAAGATCCTCCGGAACGTCCTGGAGCCGGGGGACGCCTGGTTCCGCTCCGGAGACCTCATGCGACGCGACCGGCTCGGCTATTTCTATTTCGTCGACCGGATCGGGGACACCTTCCGCTGGAAGGGAGAAAACGTTTCGACCACCGAGGTCGCCGAGGTGATAGCCTCCGTGCCGGGGGTTCTGGAGGTCAATGTCTACGGCGTTGAGGTTCCCGGCTTCGGCGGCCGTGCCGGCATGGCCAGCCTGGTGGTGGATGAAGATCGCTTCGATCCGGGCGAGGTGCGCCAGGCCGTCCACGGCGGATTGCCCGGCTATGCCCGGCCGCTTTTCCTGCGCCTGACGCGGGCGATGGACACCACGGGAACCTTCAAGCAGAAGAAGTCTGAAGCGATCCGTGAAGGCTTCGACCCCCGTACGGTCGTGGACGCCCTGATGTTCGACGACCCCCGACAGAAGGCCTATGTGCCCTTGTCGGAGACTGTTCACGACGAGATCGTCTCCGGAGCGCTGCGCCTATGATTGCAAGGCGGATCTGGGTTGTCCCGACGGCGGTCGCCTTCGTTCTCGGCGCTGCGGGCTGCACCCCGTCGCGTGGCGTCGAGCCCGCAGTCTGCCCGGCGACGCCCAGATCGGACGGCCCGGGACGACTTGTCGACGTGCCGGCAGGGCGCTTTCTCATGGGGGACGACGTCTATGCGGACGAGGGACCGCCGCGTTTCGAGACAGTCGCCGCCTTCCAGATCGATGCGACAGAGGTGACCAATGCCCAGTTCGCGCGATTTGTGAGGGAAGCGGGCTATGTCACGGTCGCCGAACGGCCGGTCGACCCGGGTCTGTATCCGGGCATGCCGGCCGGAGCGCTACAGCCGGGTTCGGCGGTCTTCAGCTTCGACAGCACGCGCTTCGATCCCGCCGACGCCTCGACCTGGTGGGTTTTCGTGCCCGGCGCCTCCTGGCGTCACCCCGAGGGTCCCGGAAGCGATCTGAAGGGACGCGACTTCCTGCCGGTGGTCAATATCGCCCTGGCTGACGCACAGGCCTATGCGCGATGGGCCGGTCGTCGGCTGCCGACCGAAATCGAATGGGAATGGGCGGCCCGGTCGGCCGACCCTGCGGCTGACGAATCCAGTCGCCAGCCCTCGGAGGCCAACACCTGGCAGGGCGTCTTCCCCGTCAGGAACACCGTCGATGACGGATATTCGGGGGCCGCCCCGGTCGCCTGTTTCAAGCCCAACGGGCTGGGGGTCCACGATCTGATCGGCAATGTCTGGGAATGGACAGCCGATCCCTACCGACAAACCCGCCCCGCAGCGTTCGCGCCCGGCGACGCCGGACAGGATCCCCGCCAGCCTGGAGTTGCCGTCGGCGTGATCAAGGGCGGCAGCTACCTATGTGCGCCGAACTATTGCATGCGGTATCGCCCCGGCGCACGGCAGGCTCAGGACCTGACCCTCGGCGCCTCGCACGTCGGTTTCCGGACAGTGAGCCTGGCCGGAGCACGCGGTCCGGACGCCGGCCCAGGCTGACCGGCGCGTCGCCGACCCAGGGCCGGGACCGCAGATCGCCTAGCCGCGCGCCAGCAGCCGGCGCAGGCTGTCCGTCAAGGCTTCGACGGATTCGCCATAGCTGACCGGCTCGACGAAGGCCCCGTCCTTGTCGAACAGGAAGAGTGTCGACGTATGGTCCATGGTGTAGGAGCCGCCCTCGATCGGGACCTTGCGGTAGTAGACCCGATAGGCCGAGGCGACCTTGGCCACCGCTTCGGGCGTGCCGGTCAAGGCCCGGAAGCGGGGATCGAAGTTCGACATATAAAGCCTCAACTGCTCCGGCGTGTCGCGCTCCGGGTCCACGGAGATGAAGACCACATTCAGCCGGTCCGCGTCGGGGCCCAGAGCCTGCATCGCTGCGCCCAGCTCGCCCAGGGTGGTGGGGCAGACCTCGGGACAATAGGTGAAGCCGAAGAAGACGGCTGAAGGCCGCCCCTCGAGGACCCGTTCGGTCACCCTCGTCCCGTTCGTGTCGGTCAGGGAGAAGGGGCCGCCGATGTCCACCGGGGCCTGCGGCGGGCCGCTGCAGGCCGTAAGCGCCAGGGCGGCGACGAGGACCAGCCCGGCAAGGGGACGCTTCATTACACCGGATCCGCCGCGGTCTTGCCGGGCAGGTCACCGCGCCCGAGCGTGCTGTTCAGCCAGAGAGCGACGAGGGTCACGAGCGCGCCGGACAGCAGATAGGCGCCGGAGGCGATCAAGCCCCACTGCGACGCCAGTCCCAGGGCCGCGAGCGGCGCGAATCCGGCGCCGAACAGCCAGGCCAGGTCCGAGGTCAGAGCCGAGGCCGTGTAGCGGTTCCTTTGCGAGAAGCTCGAGGCGATCACCCCCGAAGCCTGCCCGAAGGCCAGTCCCAGCAGGATGAAACCCGAGACCATGAAGACGAGCTCGCCCGCCGGCCCGCCATCGAGAAGTTGCGGTGCAAAGCCGCTGAAGGCGGCGATGGCCGCCGCTGTGGCCGCCAGAACCGCCCGCCGGCCGTAGCGATCCGCCAGCCAGCCCGAGGCCATGATCGCACAGATGCCGGCGACCGCCGCGGCGATCTCGATCAGCAGGAAGCGGCTGGGTGATTCCTCGGTGAACAGGAAAACCCACGACAGCGGGAACACCGTCACCATGTGGAACATGGCGAAGCTGGCCAGGGGCGCGAAGGCTCCGATGACGATACGCGGCCCCTCCTCGCGGATGGCCTGAAAGACGGGGGTCGGCTGAAGCTCGCGCGTGTCGAACAGGGCCTGGAAGGTCGGCGTCACCACGATCCGCAGCCGGGCGAAGAGCGCCACGACATTGATGGCGAAGGCGCAGAAGAAGGGATAGCGCCAGCCCCAGTCGAGGAAATCCGCCGCTGACAGCGACGTCAGGAAATAGGCGAACAGGGACGAGGCCACGATCAGGCCGATGGGCGCGCCCAGCTGCGGCACCATGGCGTACCAGCCCTTGCGATGAGGGGGCGCGCTGAGCGCCAGAAGAGACGGCAGCCCGTCCCAGGCCCCGCCCAGGGCGACGCCCTGCCCCATGCGGAAGACGGCCAGGAAGACCGCCGCCCAGACCCCGACCTGGGCGTGGCTGGGGACGAAGGCGATACAGACGGTGGACGTGCCGAGGAGCAGAAGCGCGAGCGTCAGGCGCGCACCCCGCCCGAAGCGGCGGTCGAACCAGATGAAGAAGGCGGTGCCGAAAGGCCGCGCGACGAAGGCCAGGGCGAAGACCGCAAACGACCAGGCCATGCCCTGCAGAGGGTCGAGGTGTGGAAAGATCAGACGCGGAAAGACCACCACCGAGGCGATCGCATAGACGAAGAAATCGAAGAACTCCGACGTCCGGCCGATGATCACCCCGACCGCGATCTCGCCGGCGTCGATCTCGCCATCGCTGGCGTTGATCTGCGCGGCGTCGCGCTCGAGTTGGTCTGACGAAAGGTCGGCGTTGATACTGGACATGTCTCCGCGAGGCTCCGGGCTGAGCGGGATGATTTCGCGATCTCTTTCGGCCTTCCGGTCGAGCCGGGGCATTGGACAGATTGTCCAATGTCGCCGCTCGCGGCAAACCCCTAACTCCGCCGATCCGGACCGCCCTCCCCCGATCGGGGTCCGGACCTTGGTATCTTGCAGGAACGGCCCACGTGCGCCCTCACGCCTTCATTCTGTGTCTCGTCGGTCTGTTGCTGTCCGGCTGTCAGGCCGTCGTGCTCGACCCGGCCGGGCATGTGGCCGCCCAGCAGCGCGACCTGCTGGTCATCTCCGTTGTGCTGATGCTGATCATTATCGTCCCGGTGATGACGCTGACGATCTGGTTCGCCTGGAAATACCGGGCCTCCAACACGACCGAAAAGTACGACCCGGAGTGGGACCACTCGACCCACCTCGAACTGGTGATCTGGGCGGCGCCCCTGCTCATCATCATCTGCCTGGGCGCCGTCACCTGGACGGGCACCCATCTGCTCGATCCCTATCGTCCGCTGGACAAGATCGACCACGACCGTCCGGTGCCGGCCGACGTCCGCCCGCTCGAGGTCCAGGTGGTCGCGCTCGACTGGAAATGGCTGTTCATCTACCCGGAGTACGGCGTCGCGAGCGTCAACGAACTGGCCGCCCCTGTGGACCGGCCGATCCGGTTCAGCCTGACCTCGTCCTCGGTCATGAACTCCTTCTACATCCCGGCCCTCGCCGGCCAGATCTATGCCATGCCCGGGATGGAGACGAAGCTGCACGGAGTCATCAACGCAGCAGGCGACTACAAGGGGTTCTCGGCCAACTACTCCGGTGACGGCTTCTCCGGCATGAAGTTCACCTTCAAGGGACTTGATCCCGCCGCCTTCGACGCCTGGCTGGCCGCCGCGCGCCAGGGCGGAGGACGGCTCGACCGCCGGTCCTACCTCGAACTGGCCCGCCCGACAGAGAACGCGCCCGTGCAACGTTTCGCGGCCGTTGAGCCCCTGTTGTGGGACGCCATCGTCAACATGTGCGTCCAGCCGGGCAAGATGTGCATGGGCGAGATGATGGCCATCGACGCCCGGGGCGGACTGGATCTGGACGGCGCCCGAAACACCTTGCCCCTCGTGAACGACCAGTATGCCCGGCGTGGATCCTCCGTCTTCGGCGGCGCGGGCGAGGCCTATGTCATGGCCCTGTGCACGCCGGAAGAAGCCGCCGCGGCCGCCCTGGCCCGCGAACGCCTGTCGCATGAGGCGCTGTTCGCCACGCCGCGTCCGCCGGAACGCCTGCAAGGCGCCGGTCTCACGCGACGCACCCCCTTCATCCCCCAGTCGCCAGTCTTGATGGCGTCACTTGAAACCGCACCCTGATGGCTGAGTTTTCCGCTACTGACCCGTCGGCCTTTGTCGAGGTCTCGCCCTTGCTCGGGCGTCTGACCTGGGCGGCGCTGCCCTACGATCCGATCGTGATCGCGACCTTCTGCGTCGTCGCTCTCGGGGGCCTGACGGTGTTCGCCCTGATCACACGTTACAAGCTCTGGGGCTATCTCTGGAAGGAGTGGTTCACCAGCGTCGACCACAAGAAGATCGGGATCATGTACATGATCCTGGGCATCATCATGCTGCTGCGAGGCTTCGCCGATGCGGTCATGATGCGCCTGCAGCAGGCCATGGCCTTCGGCGGCTCCGAGGGGTATCTGAACGCCCACCACTACGACCAGATCTTCACGGCCCACGGCGTGATCATGATCTTCTTCGTGGCCATGCCCTTGATCACCGGGCTGATGAACTACGTCGTGCCGCTGCAGATCGGCGCGCGCGACGTCTCCTTCCCCTTCCTGAACAACTTCAGCTTCTGGATGACCACCGCGGGCGCCGTCCTGGTGATGGCCTCCCTGTTCGTCGGTGAGTTCGCCCGCACGGGCTGGCTGGCCTATCCGCCCCTGTCCGGCATCGGATACAGTCCGGGTGTAGGGGTCGACTACTATATCTGGGCGCTGCAGATCGCGGGGGTAGGCACGACCCTGTCCGGCATCAATCTGATCGCCACCATCATCAAGATGCGCGCGCCCGGAATGGGTCTGATGAAGATGCCGATCTTCACCTGGACCAGCCTGTGCGCCAACGTCCTGATCGTCGCCTCCTTCCCCGTGCTGACGGCGGTCCTGGCCCTGCTCACGCTCGACCGCTATGTCGGCACCAACATCTTCACGAGCGACTTCGGCGGCAGTCCGATGATGTACGTGAACCTGATCTGGATCTGGGGTCACCCCGAGGTCTACATCCTGATCCTGCCCCTGTTCGGCGTCTTCTCGGAGGTCGCCTCGACCTTCTCGGGCAAGCGGCTCTTCGGCTACACCTCGATGGTCTACGCCACGGTCGTCATCACGATCCTGTCCTACCTGGTCTGGCTGCATCACTTCTTCACCATGGGATCGGGCGCCTCGGTGAACTCGTTCTTCGGGATCACCACGATGATCATCTCGATTCCCACGGGGGCGAAGATCTTCAACTGGCTGTTCACGATGTATCGCGGGCGGGTCCGGATGGAGCTGCCGATGATGTGGCTGATCGCCTTCATGCTGACCTTCGTCATCGGCGGCATGACGGGGGTGATGCTGGCCGTACCGCCCGCCGACTTCGTCCTGCACAACAGCCTGTTCCTGATCGCGCACTTCCACAATGTGATCATCGGCGGCGTGCTGTTCGGCCTGTTCGCCGGCATCAACTACTGGTTCCCGAAGGCCTTCGGCTACACGCTCGACCGCAAGTGGGGCCTCGTCAGCTTCTGGTGCTGGGTCGTCGGCTTCTGGGTCGCCTTCGCCCCGCTCTATGTGCTGGGCCTCATGGGGGTGACCCGGCGGCTGCGGACCTTCGACGACCCGTCCTACCAGATCTGGTTCATCATCGCGGCCGTCGGGGCCTGCATCGTCGCCGTCGGCATCCTCGCCTTCCTGATCCAGATCGCCGTCAGCGTCATGAACCGCGAGAAGCTGCGCGACGCCACGGGCGACCCCTGGGACGGCCGCACCCTCGAATGGTCAACCTCATCGCCCCCGCCGGAGTACAATTTCGCCTTCACCCCGATCATCCGCGACGGCGACGCCTGGTACGACATGAAGCGCAGCGGCTATGAGCGGCCGGTAACCGGCTTCGTGCCCATCCACATGCCCAGACCCACGGGCACGGGCGTGATCCTGGCCGGCCTCTCCGTGGTCATGGGCTTCGCTCTGATCTGGTATATCTGGTGGCTGGCGATCGCCTCGTTCGTGGCCATCGTCGGCTACGCCATCTGGCACACCTTCAACTACGACCGCGACTATCACATCCCGGTCGAGACGGTGCGCGCGACCGAAGACGCCCGTACGCGCGCCCTTGCCAAGGCTGGAGTCTGATCATGGCCGTCGCGATAGACCGATCCAAACCCTTCGCCTTCCATCCCGAGACGGAGCCGCATCATCCGGACGGGCACAGCACCCTTCTGGGGTTCTGGCTCTATCTCATGAGCGACTGCCTGATCTTCGCCATCCTGTTCGCCACCTTC
Organism: Brevundimonas sp.; assembly: GCF_027484365.1. Taxonomy (GTDB): domain Bacteria; phylum Pseudomonadota; class Alphaproteobacteria; order Caulobacterales; family Caulobacteraceae; genus Brevundimonas. The sequence goes on from NZ_JAIXTC010000021.1 coordinate 56,886, forward strand.
GGCGTGCTGGGCGGAAATTACGCCGCGGGTCCGGGGCCGCGCGACCTGTTCGACCTGAACCTGGTGGCCCTGAACACGGCCATGCTGCTGAGCTCGTCGATCACCTACGGCTTCGCCATGCTGGCGATGTACAAGGGACGACAGGCCCAGACCCTCGTCTGGCTGGCGATCACCGGAATGTTCGGCCTCGCCTTCCTGGGCATCGAACTCTACGAATTCTCCCACCTGATCCATGAGGGGGCGACGCCCCAGCGTAGCGCCTTCCTGTCGGCCTTCTTCACCCTGGTCGGCACCCATGGCCTGCACGTCACCTTCGGCCTGATCTGGCTCTGCGTGCTGATGGTCCAGGTCGTGCAAAAGGGTCTGATCCCTGCCAACCGCCGACGCCTGATGTGCCTTTCGCTGTTCTGGCATTTCCTGGACGTCGTCTGGATCGGCGTCTTCAGCTTCGTCTATCTGCTGGGAGTCCTCCGATGAGCGCCCATCCCGAAACACACGACACCGGCCAGGACGGCCATCACGCCCATGACGGCGACGACCACGATCACGGCACCTATCGCAGCTATCTGACCGGCTTCATCCTGTCGGTCATACTGACGGCGATCCCCTTCGGCCTGGTCATGACCGGGGTCCTGCCGACATCGGCGACCGTCGCGCTCGTCGTCGGTTGCGCCGTCGTGCAGATCGTCGTCCAGATGATCTACTTCCTGCACATGAGCCCGAAGTCCGAAGGCGGCTGGAACCTGCTGGCCCTGCTGTTCACCCTTATCATCGTGGTCATCGTGCTGTCGGGCTCGCTGTGGGTCATGCATCACCTGAACACCAACATGATGCCGGTCCATGACATGGAGGCGATGCGCTGAGCCATGGCGGCCGGGTCCAAGCGCGTCGCCCTTCTGGGGCTCACCGTCGTCGCGGCCCTGATCTTTGTCGGTCTCGGCGTCTGGCAGGTCCAGCGGCTGGCGTGGAAGACCGCCCTGATCGAACAGGTCGAGAGCCGGGCCCACGCTGCGCCGGTCCCGGCGCCGGCCTCGATCGAGGGCCCCGCTGACGCCTATCGGGCCGTGCGGGTGGTAGGTCGTTTCCGCCACGACCAGGAATCCCTGGTCAAGGCCGTGACCGACCTGGGTCCCGGCTCCTGGGTCATGACGCCCCTGGAGACCGATCGCGGATTCACCGTGCTGGTCAACAGGGGATTTGTGCCCCAACAGACCGTTTCGGATAGCGGCGGGACCTGGGACCGCCCGTCCGGTCGCGTCGTCACGTCCGGCCTGATCCGGCTCAGCGAGCCAAAGGGCGGTTTCCTGCGGGCCAACGATCCGGTGAACAATCGGTGGTTTTCACGCGATACAGAGGCCCTCGCCCGGGCCAGGGCCGTCGCAGGCCCCGTGGCTCCCTACTTCATCGACGCAGCGGCCGATCCTGCATCAAGCTGGCCGCGAGGCGGTCTGACCGTCATTCGTTTCTCCAACTCCCATCTGATCTACGCCCTGACCTGGTTCGGCTTGGCGGCCCTGGCGCTGTTCGCCGCCTGGCGTGTGCTAAGGGACCGGACCCGTCCGACGGGCGACGAAGGGTAGACGACGCGACATGACCGGCAATGCGAGCATTCTGGACGCCGCCAATCGTGAGAACCTCCGGCTTCTGATCCTCCTGCGCTGGATCGCCGTCGTCGGTCAGGTCGTGACCATCGCGACAGTCTCCTTCGTCATCCGGATAGACCTGCCGATCCCGGCCATGGCCTTTATTCTGGCAGCGCTCGTGGCCTGGAACGGCGTGTCCATCCTGCGCTGGCGCAGCGGCGCGCCGGTCTCCAACCTGGAGATCTTCGTCGGCCTCCTGGCCGATGTTCTGGCGCTGACCGGCCAGCTCTATCTGAGCGGCGGCGCCGCCAATCCCTTCGTCACCCTGTTCCTGCTCCAGGTCATTCTCGGGGTCGCCATGCTGGAGTTCCGTCTGGCCGGCGCCCTGACCGTGGTCACGGCCGCGGCCTTCATCGGCCTCGCCTTCCGCAGCATTCCGCTGGCGATGTCGGAAGCCCAGCAGGTCGACTTCCTCGATCTGCATATCCAGGGAACATTCATCTGCTTCCTGCTGACGGCCGGGCTGTTGCTGGTCTTCCTCGCCAGGATCGCCAGCAACCAGCGACAGACGGACCAGAGGCTCGCCGAACTCCGACAACGCGCGGTGGAGGAGGATCATGTCATGCGGATGGGGCTGCTCGCCGCCGGCGCCGCCCACGAACTGGGCACGCCCCTGGCCACCCTGTCGGTGATCCTGGGCGACTGGCGCAGGCTGCCGTTCTTCAAGCGCGACGATGATGCGCGCCAGGAGCTTCAGACTATGGCGGCCGAACTCGAACGCTGCAAAGCCATCGTCTCCGGAATCCTGGTGTCCTCCGGCGAGTTGCGCGGCGAGGGCACGGTCAGGACCACGGTGCGCGCGTTTCTCGACGAACTGGTCGGCGAATGGCAGGCCTCTCGCCCCGTCCCGCGCCTGGTCTTCGTCAATGCATTCGCGCCCGACGCCGCGATGGTGTCCGATCTCGCCCTGAAACAGGTCGTCGCCAACCTTCTCGACAATGCGCTGGACGCCTCTCCCCACGAGGTCCGGATCGAGGCCCGCCGCGATGGCGAGGCGCTTCGGATCGCGGTGACCGACGCCGGCCCGGGCTTCGACGAGAACGTTCTGGCGCGTATCGGCAGCCCCTACATCTCGACCAAGAACAAGCCGGGCGGCGGACTGGGGCTGTTCCTCGTGACCAATGTCGCGCGGACGCTCGGCGGCTCGGTCCAGGCTTCAAATCCGGAGGGCGGCGGCGCATGCGTCGTGGTGACCCTGCCCCTGTCTGCGCTCGGACCCACGTCATGACCACGCCCTCCCTGGTCATCGTCGAGGACGACAGCGCCTTCTCGGCCACCCTGGAACGGTCGTTCCGGCGCCGTGGCTATGAGGTCGCCACCTGCGACAGCCTCGCCGGTCTGGAAGCCGTCCTCGAAGGATTTAGCCCGACCTATGCCGTCGTCGACCTGAAGATCGTCGGCGGGTCCGGCCTGGAATGCGTCAAACGCCTGAACGCCTTCGATCCGGCCATGAGGATCGTGGTCCTGACCGGCTACGCCAGCATCGCCACCGCGATCGAGGCGACCAAGCTGGGCGCCTGCTACTACCTGGCCAAGCCCTCCAACACCGACGACATCGAGGCCGCATTCGCCCGGGACGGCGGCGATACCGCGGCGCCTCTGACTGTCCGCCCGACGTCCATCAAGACGCTGGAGTGGGAACGCATTCACGAGACCCTGGTCGAGGTCGACTTCAACATCTCCGAGGCTGCCCGACGCCTGGGCATGCATCGGCGAACCCTGGCGCGGAAGCTGGAGAAGCGAAGGGTTACCTGACAAGCGGAGCCCTCGCACCGTCATCACGCCGCCTTTGCCCGAGACGCTCCGGCGCCGGTCTGCAGTCCCTGCCGTCGACGCCTTGGCCAATACCGGGTGATCGACCGGGCGAATCAAAATGGCCGGACCTTGCGGCCCGGCCATCTGATACGGGTTGCCTGGACGACCGAACCTGGCCGTCAGATCATCGGTCCGTGAAGACGGCCGGTGATCAGAAGTAGAAGCGGACGGCCGCGTTGACGCTGCGACCCGGCAGGGCCTGGACGAGGCTGAGTCCGTTGGCCGGCAGAGAGAACGCAGCCACATCCGTCAGGGCCAGTTCGTCGAACAGGTTGACGGCGTTGAGCGAAACCACGACCCGGTCGATCGGACGGACCTGCAGGAAGGCGTTCACCGTGGTGTAGCCCGGCATGGTGAGCTGGTTCTGGTCCTGGGCGTAGCTTTCCGTGGTGCCGACGATGCTGGCGCCGACGGTGAAGAGGTCGTTCTCATACTGCGGCATCAGCTGGAAGATCACATCCGCCTGACGACGCGGCGTATTGCCGATCAGGGCCGGGTCCGCCGCAGCAGTGATCTCGGCGCTGGTGATCGTCGCGCCGGCCGCGAGGCTGAAGGGACCGCGGCGGATGCCGCCCTCGAACTCGGCGCCCTTGGCCTGATAGCCCTGGGTCAGCAGAACCAGCGAGGTCTGGCCGTTCGCGTCCGGTCGGATCTGCTGGTTGGTCTCACTGACCTCGGCCCAGAACCCGGTGACGTTCGCGAAGAGGCCGTCCGTCCGGTATTTGAAGCCGATCTCGGCCTGGTCGACCGGGTCATAGGCGGCTTCAGAGCGGGCCAGACCGCCGCTGACGGGATCGATGGCCGCCGTGCGCAGGATCTTTTCGGCCGCCGCCCGACCGCCGCTGCTGTAGCGGGCGAAGGTCGAGATATTCTGTGAGATCCGATAGTTGGCGCTGACCGAATACGAGGTGTAGTCGTAGCCGTAGTCGACCGGGATCGCGGTTGAGGCCGTGGGGAAGGCGAAGCTCCGCTCGGCCTCGGACAGGACGCCGTCGCCATTGGCGTCGATCGCCCGGACACTCGTCGCGCTGTTGGTGGTGGTGACGCCGCTGACGTCGCCGCTGTCGAACCGCACCGATGCGCCCAGCGCCAGCTTGCCGATCCGGTAGTTCGCCGAGGCATAGGGAGCCAGGATGCTGTAGTCGACGTCAAACCGGGCGTTCGACCCCGCGCCGGCCGTCGGGCCGAAGAAGTTGTAGATTCCGCCCTGGGTACGGCGGGTGCCGTTGGCGTTGATGATATCCACCGGAGCGGCGTTCCCCCCGCCGACGACATCCTGGAAGAAGGGGATATACTGGCGGTCGAACTGCAGCTCCTGTTCGGCGCTGTAGATGCCGACCGTCGTGGTCAATTCGCCGGCCCCGATGTCCCAGACCCGGCTGGCACGCACGTCGCTGGTGAAGTTGTTCAGGCTGTCGACCTGGCTGTTGACCAGGGTCGAATAGGCGATCAGCCCGTTGCCGTTCAGGGTCGAGGCGTTGGTGATCGTCTGGCCCTGACGGGGGCCGCCGGCATAGGCCAGGGTGCCCGGTCGGGCGCCGAATGCGAGAGGCAGGACCGCGGCCGGCGCGAGGGCCAGCGGATAGTTCAGGACCTGGCTGCCGGACTGGTCGGCGAAACGCATGTTGCTGGAGACGGTCCAGCCCGCGAGGTTGAAGCGCGACTGCAGACCGATGGACTTGACCTCGGCGTGGTTGCCCGTATCCAGGTTCCCCTGGGCCAGGTTCCCGTCACCGTTGAGATACGGGAAGGCGTTGAAGTTGCTTGTGGTGAGCGTGTCGCTCGTGATCGAATAGCCCGGCACGTCCGAGTAGGTCGGATCGTCATTGCTGCCGGAGACGAGCATCGGCGCCGGGCCATAGCCCATCACGGTGTCGTCGAGCAGTTTTCCCTCGAGGCGCACGAAGCCGCCCTCGAACTCCTGGGTGATATTGAACTTGAACTGTCCGCCGTGATTTCCGTCGAAACCGGATTCACGGACGCCCTCGCCCTCCCGGTAGAAGCCGCCGACGTGGAAGCGCAGCGTATCCGTCAGGTGGCCGCCGTAGCTGAAGTCGACGCGAGAGTTGCCGTAATCGAGGCCGGTCGAGACCTGGACCGATCCGCCCTCAACCTCGCCCGTCTGGGAGATCAGGTTGATGACGCCGCCCGGCGCGTTGGAGGCGAAGGTCGAGGCCGAACCGCCGCGGATCGACTCGATCTGCGCGACGTTGAAATCGTAGCGCATGAAATAGTCCGGCGTGAACGCCAGGATGTCGCCGAACTCCAGGATCGGCAGGCCGTTTTCCTGGAACTGGAGATATTTCGCGCCGCTGCCGACCATCGGCAGGCCCCGGATGGTGTAGTTGCCGTTGACCTCGCCCGAGCTGGCCTCAGCCCGGATGCCCGGGATGGTGCGGAAGATGCCGACAATCGAGGACTCGCCGATCTTGATGATCTCGACGTCATTCATCGAGCTCGTCGAAGTGGCGCTGTCCAGACGGTCGCGTGCACGCGCCACACCGGTCACGACCATCTCGTCGTTCGCCCGGGTCCGGCTGGCCTCCCAGGCCGTGGGCCGGGCCTCGGCCTGCGTCGACTGTGCATGAGCCGGCATCGCCAGAAGAAGGGGTGCCAGCGCAGCGGTGAGATACAGGGATTTCAAGAGAGCCTCCGGAATGGGTATTCCGGACTATGTATACAAGAAACGATTATTTTTGGTTAAGTGACACCAGAATACAGGCCTGCCCCGGAAGTCTAAAAGCCACAGCCCAAGGGATCGAGTAAGTATAGATACCTACCTTGATCTACGTAGGAATACGTATCGGATCGGCGTGCGCAGGTGGCCCTCCGGACCGGAGCGATGCGCGGCGCACAGGCAGGCTGCGCTCGTCCGGGGCCAGCCCCCTGACCGACAGCCGGAGTTGCAGACGCGGCTGGAGGATTGGGCTTTCTGGACCGCGGGACGACGTCACTCGAAGCAACCGCGGCTTCGCGCTTCCGCCGTCAGGAGGCACGGCCGGCGAAGACACCGCGCCGTGGGCGGCCGGGCTAGAACTCCTGCCAGTCGTCCTCGATCACGGCGGCTTTCAAGGCGAGCGAGCCGGCCGTTCGCGGGGCCTCCCGTAACGGCCTCGAGAAGGTCGGCGCGGGTCGGCGCTCGCGCTGGCTTGTCGTCACCTGGGGTTCGGCAGTGCGTGTCTTATTGAGGCGGAAGCGGGAGACCAGGGTCGCCAGTTCGTCCGCCTCGGTCGCCAGAATGCGCGCCGCTGCGGTCGCCTCCTCGGCCATGGCTGCGTTCTGCTGGGTCGCGCGATCCATGCTGGCGACCGCGCCGTTGACCTGCTTCATGCTCTCGGCCTGGGTCTGGGCCCCTTGGGCGATATCGACGACCAGGGTGTTCGCGTCGCCGATCCTGGACACGACACGCGCCAGCATGTCGCCCGTCTCGCCGACGCGGTCGACGCCGAGTTTGACCTCCTCGGACGACTTGACGATCAGCTCCTTGATGTCCTTGGCGGCGTCCACCGTGCGCTTGGCCAGTTCACGGACTTCACCGGCGACAACGGCGAAGCCCCGGCCGGTTTCGCCGGCGCGAGCGGCCTCGACCCCGGCATTCAGAGCCAGCAGATTGGTCTGCAGGGCGATGCCATCGATCATCGTGATGATCTCGCTGATCTCCTGTGACCCGACCTTGATCGCGTCCATTGCGGAGATCGCCTGTTCCACGATCGCACGACCATCGGTCGCGTCGCCGTTGGCCATGGTGATCGCGTTGCGGGCATCGGCGGCGCTCCGCGCGGTCCCACCGACCATGTCCGTGACCTGATTGGTCGCAGAGGTTGTTTCCTGAAGGGTGGACGCCTGCTGCTCCGTCCGGTGCGACAGATGCTCCGACGCCGAACAGATCTGGTTCGCGCCCGCCCGAACGCTCTCGGCAGAGCCGGCGACGCCGGCAAGGCTCTCTTCGAGCCCCTGGACGGCCACATTGAACGCCGTCCGCAGTCGTTCGTACTCCGGCGCGAAAGGCGTGCTGATGACATGGGTCAGGTCGCCGGCCGCGAGCGCCTCGAGCGCCGTGTCAAGAGCCTCCACAACATGCCGTTGCGCCGTGTCGGCCTCGGCCTTGTGGCGTTCGGCGGCGAGCTTGGCGGCATCCGCCAGCGCCTTCGCGGCGTCCGCTTCGGCCTTGGCCACTGCCGTGTCGCGGAAGACCAGAACGGCGCGAGCCATGTCGCCCAGTTCATCGGCGCGATCGGCATCCACGACGATATCGTTATCACCGTTGGCCAGCTGCCCCATGGCAGCCGTCAGCGTCGTGATGGGCCGCGCAATCAATCGACTCAACATCGCCGACAGGACCATCGCGATCCCGATCAGGGCGATGCCGCCGACGACCAGGGCGACAATCGCGGTGATGATCGCGGCCTCTTGCCGCGCCACATTCTGCGCGGTCAGCGTCGCCTCGCCTTCGCGAAGCTCCCGAAGCGGCAGAACCGCGTCGCTCACCAGAACCAGTTTGCCGGCATCGCGAACGGCCTGAGCCGCTTCCTCGCGCCCTCCGGCGCGCACCATGGCGATCAGGCGGTCGCCCCAATCCGCGCGCCAGGCCACCGTGGCGACCCGCGACTTCTCCACAAGCGCCTGCTTGTCGGCATCGGAGAGCAAGGCATTCAGCTCGACGACCACGCGGTCATACTCATCACGACCCTCGTAGTAGGAGGTCAGATAGGACTCGTCACCGGTAACGAGGAATCCACGAAACTGGCTGTTCTGACGCAGTATCGCTGTTTCCAGCGACATTGCATTCGCTTCGATCGTGCGAGTCAGATTGTTGCTGTCTATCGAGGCACGGATCATCATTATGGTGCCGAAGAAGACCGCCATCATGATGGCTGCCGACACGCAGATCAGAACGAACGAAAGACTCAACTTCCGCGGAATTTTCATTGCCGACATCATGATACTATCGTTTCGCAATCATCTGTTTGCCCGGCAAATACTTCGGAATGTGCGCGCAACAACGGGACGCCATGAAAGAGACAGCCTCATCAGTCCGGCCAGGCAGCCAAACCTCCGACGCCTGCCGAGCTTTAGGACGGACCCGCTGAATAGATGGTTAAGGCAGCGACGGCTGATGGAGCTAATTTCGGTGCGCCGCGCCCTGAATCGCCCGACTTCAAGCGTCGTTCACCGGGCATTAAGGCTGCGCCTCTAGCTCCCTGATGAGGCGAAGGCGCGCTGGCGCGGATCGTCGTGTCGTGACCGAACGGCGCGAAACGGCCCGGCGCGAATCCTTCCAGGTCAGAGTTGTGTTTCAGTCGGGGCAAGTGCGTATGCGGTTGGTGCATTGATGGTTGGCCTCGCCGCCGCCCCCGAGGATGAACTCTCGCGGCAGGCCGATCGCTGCCGGGCGCTTGGATCGCCGTTCATCGCCGACATTCTTGAAGCCGCAGACAGGCAATTGTACCTGGCGCCGCTCACGGCGGCCGCTGTTCGCAATTGGCCGGGAGACGCCGCCGCAGCAGCGGTCGCGCTGCGGGTCAACGGAGCGCTTCACGCCCTCGCGCGACGCGGATCCCCGCCTTGTCTCGCCGAGCTGTACCGCCACGAGCACAATGACTTCGACGGCGCCGTCGCGGTCGCCCTTTCGCGATTTGATCCGTTTATCGCCGACTGGATCCGGCACCCCACCCAGACCAATGAGGTCGCGCGAGCCGCCTCCATCATATCCGCCCTGATGGCGGCGCCCCTGGGCCGACCGATGCCTTTCGAACTGCTCGAGCTCGGCTCAAGCTGCGGTCTGAATTTGAATCTCGACCGGTACGACTACCGACTGGGGTCGGTTTGCGCCGGCGATCCCCTTTCACCGGTGAAGGTCGCGCCCGACTGGCGCGGACCGCCGCCTGCCGTACGCCCCGTTGACATCATTTCAGCGCGCGGCGTCGATCTGCTGCCGCTTCGTGCGTCGGACCCGGCCGATCGCGAACGACTGCTGTCATTCGTCTGGGCCGATCAGCCGGCCCGGACCAGACGCCTCGATCAGGCGCTGAGGATCGCTATGTCGCATCCGCCGCGCGTTGATCAGGGACATGCAGCGGCCTGGCTGGAGGAACGCCTTGCCGAACCCCAGCCGGCCGGTTGCTGTCGGGCGGTCGTGCACACCATGGTCCTGCAGTATCTGGGCGCTGGTGAACGTGAGCATCTCTCCGCGACAATGGCGAAGGCCGGCAGTCAGGCTTCGCCTGAGCGGCCGCTCATCTGGATCCAGTTCGAGTGGACGCCGGACCGAAGCGCCGTGGAACTGCGGCTGACCTCCTGGCCGACCGGCCGCAGCGTCGTGCTGGCCAACTGTCACCCGTACGGGGACTGGCTGGAATGGCGTGACCTGACTTCGGCCGGCCCGGTCGGCGAAGACGCCGACCATTTGCTGATGACGTCCTGAACGTCCAGGGAACCTGGATTTTCACGGCTGACAGGGGCGAGGGTCTGACGAGCGAGGTTTCTCCAGGGCTCTGACGGGTCGTCTGGCCGAAGGTCGGGCGGCCTGGCGCTGCCTCGGCTGCCCTCACGGCTCGGCTTCGACCGCGACGGCGTGCCTGGGGCGATCGGCGACAGTCCCTGACCGAGGCCTCGCCGACCGGAAAACCGCGTCCATCCCGGGGCGGCCACGCAGTCCATACGGGTAGACGGCGGCGATGGTCGACTGACGAACACCCCTCTCGGGAGCGCCAGTCAGCCCTAGTCGTTCATCCTGTCGCTTATGGCGCTGAGTCCTGCGAGGAGTGTTTCGCTGGTACGGTCGAGGCGGCATCCGCCTGCGAAGATGAGGGCGAGGGCCTGGGCGTGGACCTGGATGGAGGGCCAGTGCCATGTGC
>NZ_JAIXTC010000023.1 GCF_027484365.1 Brevundimonas sp.
AGCCTCTGAACCGTCGCGCCACCATCGGCATCAACTTCTAGGACGACTGAAAAGGCCCCGATCCCGCAAGGGATCGGGACCCGATCAGACCGAACTCGAAGACGCTGGAGGCGTCGGGCCCACGTGAAGGGAGACCTTCCGTGAGACCACTTCTCCTATTGATGACCCTGTGATGGACCGCCGGTTTTCTCGTTCAGAAGACCGGCGGTTTCGCGTTTCCGGGGGGCGTTGCCCGAAAGTCTCGCTTCAGGCGTTATGGCCCATACCACGGCCTTTCGAGCCCCTCCATTGAGGCCGAAATGCATGGAATTCGCCCGATGTCGCTGGAAGATTTCGTGAAATTTTGGGCTCGCCACTCGCTTTTTTGGACAAGTCGGTTGATCCGCGTGACGAGGCCAGCGACAAAGGCGGCCATGTCAGAGTTCCGACCCTCTCGTCCGGTCTTCGACGGAGCCGCGCCGCCCCTGGGCGACGGCGGGTCCGGTTCGAAGCGCCGGATCGACGGCAGAGCTTTCAGCAGTTCTTCCTGTCCCCAAGACTTCGCGTGAGCTGGTCCTGACCATGGCGGACGTTCGCATCTCTCCCAGACACGCCTCGGGCGACAAGCGCCAGCCGGCGCCGGTGCGGGCGTCTGCGCGGGTCGTCGAGACTGCGACTTCAGCCGCAGTCGCTGCCGCCTCGCAAACACCACCGGCCCCAGGCGCGCGGCCGCGCCCCGGCCAGTCGCTCGCCGGACGCCGGTTCCTGGTCGTAACCGCGCCGTTCGGTCCGTTCGGTCGAACCCTCGCCGAGCAGTTGACGTCCGAGGGCGCCTCGGTGGCTCGCATGCTGTTCAACGCCGGGGATGCGGCCTACTGGCGCCGTTCCGGGGCCCAGCCCTATACCGGCGACGTGCGCCGCTGGCCCGCCCGGCTGGCCAAGCTGGTGCAGGATCAGGGCCTGACGGATCTGATCGTGTTCGGCGAGGGCGGCCCCTACAATCAGGGCGTTCTTTCCCAGGCCGGGAAGCTCAAGGCCGCCACCGCGCTGGATCCTGACCGTATCCATCCGCTTCGCATCTGGGTGCTGGAGAACGGCTACTTCCGCCCCGACTGGATCACGGTCGAGGAGAACGGCGTCAACGCCTCTTCCGGACTGCCCCGGGATCGCAAGGCCTACGATCCTCCGATCCCCGAGATGCTGCCGACGCGCCCGGTGGGCAAGATCCTGCCCCACCACGTCATCAACATCAGCCTTTATCACGCCGCCCAGCCACTGGGCCGGCTGGTGTTCCGCCGGTATGTCTATCCCTACACCCAGTCGCCCTGGCTGCAGTTCGTCGGTCATGTCAGACGCTACTTGTCGCTGACCTTCCGTTCCAAGGCCGAGAGTGACGCACAGGTGATCCGTGCACGGGGTCCCTTCTTCCTGGCCTGCCTGCAACGCGAGGGCGACGCCCAACTGCTGCGGTACTCCCACTACGCCGACAACACGGCCTTCCTGGCCGAGGTGCTGTCGTCCTTCGCCAAGAATGCCGATCCCGATACCCGTCTGGTGATCAAGAACCATCCGCTGGACCCCGGTCTGGTCGATCTGGCGCGGATGACCCATGTGCTGGCGGTCGAGCGCGGCATCGCTGACCGGGTCGATTTCATCGACGGCGGCAACCTGGCGGCCCTGTGCAGGGCCTCATCGGGGATGGTGGTCAACAATTCCTCCGCGGCCCTGTCGGCCCTCGGTTTCTCCACGCCGGTCAAGGTGCTCGGCGAGGCGTTCTTCGACATCGAGGGCCTGACGGATCAGCAGTCCATCGACGGCTTCTGGACCAATCCATCGCCGCCCGAGGATGACCTGTACAAGCGCTTCAAGGCCCATGTGATCAACCGCACCCAGGTCAACGGCAACTATCACGAGCCCAAGGCGCTGAAGCCTACAGCCAAGGCCCTCGCACGCCGGTTCGCGGCGGCGCGCTGATCCTGCGGTCCGGAACCGCAAACAGGACCGCATCGCCGATCCGCCAGGGCCGGAAGGCCCGCAACCGCACACCCGATCGACAGGCGTCCTGTATCCGGACGCGTCTTTCCAACGTAGCTGAGGGTGGTCGCCTGATTGCAGGGCGATGTCCGGAGGTTTCCATGTCCCTTCTGTCCCGGTTCGCCGTCATCGCTGCGCTCAGTATTGCGGCCTGTTCCCCCGGAGAGCCCGCCGCGAGCGCCCCGACGCCGCAAAGCGGTCCCGACAGCGGCCGGCGCGAGGTAGCGCTTTTCGCCGGAGGTTGCTTCTGGTCGACCGAATCGAACTTCGAACACATGCCCGGCGTGGTCTCGGCGGTGTCCGGCTTTGCCGGTGGAACCGTGGCCAACCCCAGTTACGATCAGGTCGTCCGGGGCGGCACCGGACACGTCGAGGCGGTCCAGGTCACTTACGATCCGGCGCGGATCAGTTATCGCCAGCTGGTCGATCGGTTCTGGCGTACCATCGATCCGACCGATCCCGACGGCCAGTTCTGTGACCAGGGGGCGTCCTATGCCACCGCCGTCTTCGCGACAGCGGCGCAGCGGCCCATTGCGGAGGCGTCACGAGCGGCGGCCGTTGCGGTCATCGGGCAACGCCGGTTCGTGACTCCCGTCCGGAATGCCGCGCGTTTCTGGCCGGCGGAGGCCTATCACCAGGACTTCGCCCGACTGAATCCTGTGCGATACGGGGGATACAGCCGCTTCTGCGGCCGTGAAGCGCGTCTGCGCGCTGTCTGGGGCAGCTGAGCGGCGCGGAATTCGGGGGTGTGGCGCCGCGGTCACCCCCGGGCGCTGTCACACCAGTGTCACGTGACTGTCGTCGATGGTTCCGAGAGCCGCCGTAGAGGGGGCGAGATTTCGACGTTCGCGGCTCTCTCTGGCCGCCTTCTGACGCGCGCCGGGCGCTGACCCGCACCATCTGGGGATACAAAATGAACTCTCGCACTCGTGCGCTCTGGGCATCTACCGCCCTCGTCAGCGGCATGCTGCTCGCCGGCGCCGCCTCGGCCCAATCGACCGGCACGGACGCCGCCGAGGCCACCACTGTCGAAGAGGTCGTTGTCACCGGCCAGCGTGGTCCGCGCTCGATCTCGGGTGCCGTGGTCGCCCAGACGGTCGACAAGACCCGTTCGACGATCACCCAGGAATACATCAGCCGTCAGCAGCCGGGCCAGTCGATCGTCCAGACGCTGAACAACGTCCCCGGGCTGAACTTCACCAACAACGATCCCTACGGCAACTCGGGCGGCAACATCCGTCTGCGCGGCTTCGACGGCAACCGCGTTTCCCTGACTTTTGACGGTATCCCGCTGAACGACACCGGCAACTACGCGGTGTTCACCAACCAACAGCTGGACTCCGAACTGATCGAGCGCGCCTCGGTCAACCAGGGCACGACCGACGTCGACAGCCCCACCGCATCCGCCACCGGCGGCACCATCTCCTACACCACGGCCCGCCCCTTGGCCGAGCGCAGCGCCCAGATCGTCTCCTCGATCGGCAGCTTCAACTATGGCCGCGTTTTCGGCCGCTTCGACACCGGTGAGTTCGGTCCTTGGGGCACCACCGCCTATCTGGCTGCGTCCTACACGGACTACGATAAGTGGAAGGGTCCGGGATCGCTCGAGAAGAAGCAGTATAACGGGCGTTTGTTCCAAGATCTGGGCGACGGTGACTTCGCCAGCCTGTCCTTCAACTGGAATGAGAACCGCAACAGCTCGTATAATAACTTCACGAACCTCCCGCAGTTCAACCTCGGCCTCCAGCCCGAGAACGACATCGCCTGCTTCCGTCCGGCACCCGTCGCCGGCAGCGTGCAGAACGAAGCCAACCAGGCCACCGCCATCACCTATTTCGGCGGGACCCTGAACAACACGAGCTGCACGAATGACAGCCGGACCCGGATCAACCCGTCCAATACCGGCAACATCCGCGGCCAGTTCAGCTACGGTCTGACCGACAGCCTGCGTCTGACGATCGATCCGTCGTTCCAGTATGTCATGGCCAACGGCGGCGGCTTCACCCTCACGGGCGAGCGCGACGACCGTCTGGACCAGAATGGGCTGAACAACGCCACGGTCACCACGGCCGCCCAGTGCACGGCCGCCGCCATCCTGAACACCGGCACCGACCTGAACGGCGACGGCGACAGCTGCGACAACGTCGCCCTCTACACCCCGTCGAACACCAACACCCGCCGTTACGGCGTCCTCAGCTCGCTGATCTGGGACGTCAATGACAATCACCGTGTCCGGGTGACCTACACGAACGACTACGGCCGCCACCGCCAGACCGGCGAGGCGACCCGCTACAATGCCGATGGTTCGGTGCCGGAAGTGTTCGGCGGCGAAAACACCTGGGGCAATGAAAGCCTGCGCGTCTTCGGCCGCGACGGTTCCTACCTGCGCAGCCGTGACCGCTTCTCGATCGCCCTGTTGAACCAGGTCTCGGCCGAATACCGCGGCCAGTTCTTCGACGACGCCCTGACCGTGAAGCTGGGCGTCCGGGCCCCGTTCTTCACCCGCGAACTGAACCAGTTCTGCTTCTCGCAGAACGGCTCCTCGACCGTTCGCTGCACCACGGAGGCTGTGGCCTCGACCCTGGCCAACGGCAATGTGACCTTCGCCTCGACTGGCACGACCCAGTTCATCCGGCCCTACAGCAAAGAGATCAAGTACGACGCTGTGCTGCCGAACGTCGAGATCGGCTACGCCTTCCTCGACAACCACAGGATCTACGGCAGCTATGCCGAGGGCTTCTCGGCGCCTCGCACGGACAACCTGTATCAGCCGGTCCGGAACGCCTCGGGCGGCCTCGATTTCAGCCAGGTTGAACCGGAAACCACCAAGTCGTACGACCTTGGCTACCGTTACACCTCCTCGCGGCTGATCGCGTCGGCGGCGGCTTGGTACACCACCTACGACAACCGGATCGTCTCCTCGTTCGACAACGATCCGGCCTCGCCGACCTTCAACCTCTCGATCGACCGGAACCTCGGGGAAGTGAAACAGCAGGGCTTCGATGCCTCGGCCGAATGGCTGGTGCTGGACAGCCTCTCGATCTCGGGCTCGGCTTCGTACAACGACAGCGAAGTGCAGACCAATGTGCCGCTGTCGCTTACGACCTTCCTGCCGACCGCCGGCAAGAAGATCGTTGAGACGCCGGAGTGGACCTACACGCTGCGCGCTGCCTGGGACATCACGCCCAACTGGTCCGTCGGCCTTCAGGGCAAATATGTCGACGAGCGGTTCACCACCGACGTCAATGACGAAGTGGCTCCGTCCTATACGGTCGTGGATTTTGACAGCCGCTACGACCTGACGGACACCTTCGGCATCCGCAACGCCTTCGTGCAGTTCAACGTGAGCAACCTGTTCGACGAGGAATATCCGGCCTCGATCTCCTCGGGCAACAACGCCACCACCATCGACGTGGATCCGACCGCTGCGGTCGTGCTCCGCACCGGCCAGCTGCGCACCTTCTCGCTCGGCGCGCCGCGCACGATGGTGCTGACGCTCGGCACCACCTTCTAGGTCACGCCGGACACTCACCGACAGATCAGGGCGGCCCTTCGCGGGGCCGCCCTTTTCTTTTGTCCTGAACCGCCTTTCGCGTCCCGGCATTGAAGTGGGGGGAGGGGGTCGCTATCTGGCGCGGTCCCCTGCTGTTTCAAGGAAGTTTTTCGCCCATGGCCGTCTCGCCGATCCCCGCCGAATGGTCGCCCCACCGGGCGATGTGGGTCGGCTGGCCCAGCCATGAGGAACTGTGGGTCGACAATCTCGCCGAAGCCCAGGCCGAGGTGGAGGCGCTGGTGCTCGCCCTGGCCGGGCCGGGTCGCGAACAGGTCAAGCTGATGATCGGCAACGAAGAGGCTCTGGCGGGCGCCCGGGCGCGCTTCGAGGGCGTGGCCGGCGTGACCGTTGTGCCGGGCCGGTTCGGCGACATCTGGCTGAGGGACACGGGCCCGATCTTTGGCGAAGGTTCGAAGACGGCTGCGACCTTCCGCTTCAACGGCTGGGGCGGCCAGTTCGAGATGGAGTTCGACGATACGGTCGCGGACCAGATCGGCGCACAGGCGGGCGTGCCGCTGAGCCGGAACGACTTCATTCTCGAGGGCGGCGCCCTGGATCACGATGGACAGGGGACGATCCTGACCACGCGCCAGTGCCTGCTGAACCCGAACCGCAACACCGGCTGGACCGAGGCAAGGGCCGAGGCCCTTCTGGGCGAGGCCCTGGGCGCCAACCGTGTCATCTGGCTGGGCGACGGCCTGATGAACGATCATACCGACGGCCACGTCGACAACCTGGCCCGCTTCGTCGCGCCGGGCGTTGTGGCCTGCCCGATCGCCTTCGGAGTGGATGATCCGAATGCAGACGTTTATGACGCCTGCGCCCGCATCCTGTCTGAAGCCGGGTTCGAGGTCGTTCGTATTCCGTCGCCGGGTCGTCTCGAAAACGAGGACGGCGAGCCGATCCCGGCCAGCCACATGAATTTCCTGATCGCCAACGGTGCGGTCGTTGTGCCGACCTATGGCGATGAGACCGCCGCCCGCATGGCCGGGGAGGCTCTTGCCTCGGTCTTCCCGGATCGCGAGATCATCCTGTCGCCGTCAATCAACGTCCTGACGGGCGGCGGATCCTTCCACTGCATCTCCCAGCAAGAGCCCGAATGAGTGCCGAGTGGCGAGTGGCGAGTGGCGAGGTTCACCACTACCGCGATCTCCTTGTCTGGCAGAAGGCGCTCGACTGGGTTGAGCGGGTTTACGCAGCGACGCGGCCCTGGCCGCCTGAAGAGCGGTTCGGCCTGACCAGTCAGTTGCGACGCGCCGCCGTCTCGGTTCCTTCGAATATCGCCGAAGGATGCTCGCGCCGGAGCACCGCTGACTTTCTACGTTTCCTTTCGATCGCTCGAGGGTCTCTGGCGGAAGCGGAAACCCAGCTCATGCTCGGTCGACGTTTGAGCTACCTTGAGGAGGTCCAGCTTGTGCCTTTGCTGGAAGCCGCCGATGAAATCAGCAGGATGTTGGCTGGCCTGATCGCCAAGCTGGAGGACCGTCGCAAATGAGCACTCTCGCCACTCGCCACTCGTCACTCGCCACTCGAACCATCTCCGTCGCTGCTCTACAGACCTCCTACGGCGAGGACATGCAGGCGAACATCGCGAAGACTGCCGATCTCGTGCGCGAGGCGGCGTCGAAGGGCGCGCAGGTGATCCTGCCCTCGGAACTGTTCCAGGGCCCTTATTTCTGCGTCTCGCAGGAAGAGAAGTGGTTCGGTACGGCGTATCCGTGGCGCGAGCATCCGGCGGTGATCGCGATGGCCGATGTGGCGAAGGACCTGGGCGTCGCCATCCCGGTCTCGATCTTCGAGCGCGAGGGGCCGCACTATTTCAACGCGATGGTCATGCTGGACGCCGACGGCTCGCCTCTGGGCGTCTATCGCAAGAGCCACATCCCCGACGGACCCGGCTATCAGGAGAAATACTATTTCCGCCCGGGGGATACGGGCTTCAAGGTCTGGGACACCCGCTTCGGCCGGGTCGGTGTCGGCATCTGCTGGGACCAATGGTATCCGGAAACGGCGCGGGCGATGATGCTGCAGGGCGCCGAGGTGCTGTTCTATCCGACTGCGATCGGGTCAGAGCCGCACGACGCGGAACTGCATACGGCCGAGCCGTGGCGGCGGGCCATGCAGGGCCACGCCGTGTCCAACGTCGTGCCGGTCGTGGGCGCCAACCGGATCGGACACGAGACGGTGACCGAGGTCGGCCAGAGCTTCTACGGCCACTCCTTTATCTCAAACCACCGGGGCGATCTGGTGGAGAGCTTCGGCGCGGACGAGGAGGGTGTGCTGGTGCATAGCTTCGACCTGGACTACCTCGTCCAGCACCGGGCGGCCTGGGGCTTCTTCCGCGACCGGCGGACGGACCTCTACGGCGCCCTGACGGCGCCTCGCCCGGCCTGAACCGTCGATGGCAGCCAGCGCAGCCCGGTTGTGTTGCCGCTGACAATGTTGCCGGTCGCCCGGTCGCGGTCATCCGCACTTGAGCCGAACGGATAGCCGGCGTCGTCGCCGCAGTAGCGTCGGCGGCCTTCGCGCGAGCCGACGACGATCGGGCGGGGAGTCAGCCAGGCCGCGCCCTCGAAGCGGTTGCCGGAGATGACATTGTCCGACGGCGTCTGGTGACGGATCACGCCGTCCTCGCCGCAGTTCCGGTAGAGGAAGACTCCGCCGCGCCCGTTGAGCTGAAATCGATTATCCTCGATGCGATTGCGGGCCGAGCCGTCGACGGCGATCTGTTCCCGGGCAGTGCGTATAGCGAAGGCGACATTCCGGATCACGGCGCCGGCGCTTTCGGCATCCAGATAGATGGCCGTGGAGACCGACTGGCCGCGGAATCCGCCGCCGGTCATGCGGAGACCGGTCACGCCGGGCCCGACATAGAGGGGGATCGACCCCGTGGCGACGAAGGCGACATTGTCGAGCATCAATCCTGTCGGAGCCGCAGCCTGGGTCGCTGCTGTGTGACCGGGCGTGCGGGAGGAGGCGCGCAGGCCGTCGATGTCGCTACGGCCGAGGCCCCAGACGCGCAGGTTGCCGTGGATGGTGCAGCGGGTGATGCGGACGTCGCGCGGGATGCTCCAGCCGCGGCCCTCGCGTCGGGACCAGACGGCGACCGTGGGATCGCGGGTGGTGCTGGGCCGGCCGGGTACGCCGACCGAGCCGCCGCTGCAGTCGAGGCCCGCGCCCGAGGCCTCGGCGCCCTCGAACACGATGTGGCGGCGGACGGCGACGCCCGGCGGCAGGGTCGCGAAACAGGTGAGGTGGACGGCGGGCGTATCGGCTGCGGCCGGTGCGGTGAGGGCGGCGACCTCGGCCGATGAGCAGGGACGGGCGATGACCGGGTCAGGCGCCAACAGGGCGAGCAGGACCACGACGGACATCGGTCGGCCTAGGGCAGGGGCGTTGCGAGGGCGGCACGCTCGGCGGCGCAGGCGGGGCTGGTCAGGCCGGCGGCGCGGGCGCGGGCGACCTCCTCGCGGGCGACCACGGCGTCAGCCTGATAGGCCGGCGTGGCCGCGATCCGCTGGAAGGCGGCCTTCCCGAGTGTCTCGCCCTCCGCGACGTCGGACGGGTAGTGCATGGCGCAGACCATGCGGCTGACGCCGATCTCGTGGCCGATGCGGGCGGCCTCGGTCGCGTGTTCGGGGGCGAGGGCGGCGATCGCCTCGCCATAGGCCGAGCCGACCGTGGCGCTGCCTGAGGGCCAGGACGGGCTGGCGCGTCCTGCGGGAGAAACAACCGTGCAGGCCGGGCGCTCCGGATCGGCGCCGACGGGGCGGGCACGGAAGGCGCGGGCCTTGGCCAGTTCCGCGGCCTCGTTGGCGTCATGCAGGATGCGTTCAAGGATCGATACCAGTCGGGGCGAATCCTCTGCCGTCAGCCGGAAGCCCAGGGCGCAGTCGAAATGTGCGAGGGCCAGGGCTGGACGCAGTTCGGCATGGCGGGTCGCCAGCATCCAGCGGTCTGTGTTCTCCAGCGCCCGCAGTCTGTCGGAGGCAGCGATGTCGGCCAGGTCCCGGGGCGAACCTGCGACGGGGGCCGGCGCTACGGCGTTCGCCAGTGCCTGGATTGCAGCGTGGTCGAGATAGCCGGCGGGATCCATCGCCTGCCGGGCGTGGGCCGGGGCCGCGATGGCGCAGACCGCTGCGAGGATCATCGCGGCGTGTCTCAATGCCCGGCGCTCCAGGTGAGCTGGACCGATGTCGGGCCGTCTTCCGTGGCCGAAGCGACGACCTGGAAACTGGCTCCGGTGTCGGTGCTGGCGGCACCGTAGGCTCTGGCCTCGCCCTGGTTCATGGCCATGGCGGTCGTGAGGCCGGCGGCTTCTGCGCGGGCGCGGTGGAAGGCGATGACCGCGTCGGGGTCCGCGTCGGTCGTGTAGGTGACGACCCCGCCTGGACCGGCGGGTCCGGAGGCTGTGACAGCAGGCGCGTCAGGGACTCCGCCGGGATACAGGACGGTGAAGGACGGCGCGTCGGGGGCTGCCGGGGACCCCCCGGCCGGAGCCGGCGGCGCAGCGGTCGGGGTCGACGCAGGGACGGTCGGCGGGGCTGCTTCCGCTGATGCGACGGGTTCCGGAACCTCGGCGGCAGCGGAGTTCTCGGCCTTGGGGTCGCAGGCCGCAACAAGAGCGGCTGCGCACGAGAGCGCGATAACCGCCAGGATACGCTTCATTCCGTGTCGTCCCTCAGACCTGTTCTTGTCCCACCGTGGCCTATCGTTGGGGCGGCAGCAAGGCAGTCAACCGGTCGCGGCGTCTGCTCCCATGGCACGCGGACCTGCGCCGGGATCGGCATCCACTTCGCCCGGGGCGACACCGGTGTTCCCGACGGTTTTCGGTTCTACCCCCGGCGGGGACCGGACCCCGGCGGTCCCACGGCCCTGATCGGCCATGATCCGGTCCACGGCGGCCTGATCGGGATCGTCGTCCGAACCGGTCGCCGCGCCGCCCTGAAGCGAGCCCGCACGGGTATCCGACCCGACGCCGGAACCGGTCAGAGCCTCGGCCAGGGCGTCAGGCGTTCGACCGAGATCGGGCCGTTCGCCCATGTCTTCGGCTTCGACGGCTTCGGGAGACTGGGGCCTCGCTTCGGTCATGGCGGCTCTTTCGTTCGGTGACGGATGAAGTCCCAGCACGACCGGCAGTTCCAGAGACTGCAACAAAAGATATATCGCCCACTTGCGCGGCTGCTCTAAAGATATATCTTCCCGACATGACGAATGACAAAGGAGTTCACATGTTCGGACATCACAGAATGAAACACGGCTGGCGCGATCAGCGCTGCGGGCCGGAAGGCGAAGGTCGGGGGCGAGGGCACACCGGACGGGGTCGCTTCGGCGGCCCTGGAATGTTTGGCGGACGCGGCGGTCCCGGCCGCCGCATGTTCGGCCCGGGCGACCTGAGGATCGTGGCCCTCGCCCTGATCGAGAAGGAACCGCGACATGGCTACGATCTGATCAAGGCCATCGAGACGATGTTCGGCGGGGCCTATGCGCCGTCACCGGGTGTGGTCTATCCGACCCTGTCGATGCTGGCCGACGAAGGCCTGATCGCCGGGATTGAGGACGCCGCCGGCAAGCGCATCTTCTCGCTGACCGAGGCCGGACAGACCTGGCTGGACGAGAACCGCACCGCGGTCGACGGCGTCATGCAGCGCATGGCCCTGGCGGCCCGGCTGATCTCCGGCGAACAGACGCCGGACGTGGTCAAGGAGGCGCTGCACACGCTGCGCCAGGCCGTGATCATGAAACCCGGCGACTGGTCGGATCCCGAGACGGCGAAGGTCGTCGAAGCCCTGATGAAGGCGGTTCGCGAGATCAGCGGGCAGTAGTTTTCAGGCAGCAAAAAGGGGCCGCGATCGCTCGTGGCCCCTTCGTTGCATCTGCGGTCCAGTCCTACTTGCCGAACAGCTTCGCCCAGCGGCGCTTGTCGCGGTTCTTCCAGGCCCCGCGGTGATAGGCGTCCGAACCGATCAGCGGCACGACCGTGGTCGCCTCGGCGAACACCATCTGTTCGTGGGTGGTCTGGACCTTGCCCCACGACGCCGCTTCTTTCAGCGTCGAGGACGAACAGGCCCCGTCGCGGACGTCGGCGACGGTGATCTGGACCGCATAACGGTGCATCTCGGCCTCGATGCCGAGGATTTCGGCGCAGACGACCGTATCCTGGGCGAAGTTCTTGGGCACGCCGCCGCCGACCATGAACAGGCCGGTGACGCCGGCGGCGATCTTGATGTCGGTCAGTTCGCGGAAGTCCGCGACGGCATCGATCATCAGGTAGGGCTTGCCCTCCGCGATCCGCTCCTTCTGGTGCTTGACCAGACCGAAGCCGGCCGAGGAGTCGACGAAGGCCGGGCAGAAGATCGGCACGCCTTCTTCGTAGGCGGTCTGGATCAGCGATCCGGGCTTCTTCGCATTGCCTTCCGACAGCCATTTGCCCATCTCCCAGATGAACTCGCGGCTGGAATAGGCGCGCGGCTCCAGGGCGTTGCAGATCTCCAGGATCGTGTGATCGCAGTTCTGGAGCTCTTCCTCGTCGATGTAGGTGTCGTAGATCCGGTCGATGTAGTTGTCGCGCAGGACGTTGTCGTCCACCTCGCCGGCGGCCTGGTAGTGTTTGAAGCCCAGGGCCTCAAAGAAATCCATGTCGACGATCGAGGCGCCGGTGGCGACCACGGCGTCGATCATGCCGAACTTCACCATGTCGCGGTACACATGCATGCAGCCGCCGGCCGAGGTCGAGCCGGCCAGGATCAGCCAGGGCGAGCAGTCCTTGTCCTCGATAGCCATCGAGAAGATGTCCGCCGCGCGAGCCGTGTCGCGCGACGAGAAGCTCATCTTGCGCATGGCGTCGACGATCGGGCGGGCGTCGAAGGACGTGATGTCGATGTGCTCGACGACGTTCTGGAGCAGCTCGGCCTTGGTGTTCTTCTGAACGGGTGCGTTCATTGCAAGGGTTTCCCTTTGATTTGAGCGCCCGTCGTCAGGATCAGCAGCGACCCGGACGGAGCGACGGGCTGCTGTGTGTCGTCTAGTCAGAAAACGTGACGAAGGTCAGACCGTTTCGACGGTTGTCCGCTTCATCGCATTGGCCTCGTTCGCCTGTCGAATCCAGCCCGGGATCAGCACCGCGTCGACGACCCACCAGATCGTCATCGGTATCCCAAGGTAGGGACCGAGCATCTCGGTCATGATCCAGGTCACAAACCCCGCCGCCGCCATGCCGAGCGCCGATTTCCAGCGGCCGACGTAGAGGCGGTGTCCGCCGATCCAGCCGAGGAAGAGCCACAGAACATAGCCGATCAGGATTGTGCGGCGTCCGTCCCATTGCTTGACCGAGGGATCCGAAGCCATGAACTCCGCATGAGCCATGTCATGCATCATCTGCTGATGGCTTGGACCTGGAGCGCCGTAGTCGACACTGGGCCCCGGATCGGACGGACCGGACGAGTCGGACATCACACGCTTCCCAAGCTTTGCCTTTCGGGAAGCTGTGGCGCCGACCCGCGCCGTTCACAAGCCTATGTTACTTGCGGCTCTTCCTGCGCTGACCTGCCTTGCCCTTCGGGCGCGACAGACGAACGACCTTGCGGGCCTGCTCTTCCGCCGTGGTGCGCACGGTCGGGATGGAGCGCGGCGCGAGGCCATAGAGCGAGGCCATCGGGGCGTCCTCGACCACGGCGACGTCGTGTTCGCCATAGCCGTTGAAACCCGTCGACATGGCGACACCGTAGGCGCCCAGCATGCCGATCTCGACGAAGTCGCCCTCACGGATGTCGGCCGGCAGCCAGAACGGACCCGGCATATGGTCGATCGAGTCGCAGGTCGGTCCATAGAACTGGAACGGCTTGAGATCGTCCGAAGCCTCGCCGTCCCGGACCAGCTTGGTCGGGAAGGGCCAGCGCGAATGGGTCGCGTCGAACAGGGCACCGTAGGAGCCGTCGTTCAGATACAGGGCGTCGCCCTTGCGCAGATCCACGCGGGCCAGAACCGAAGAGGACTCGGCGACCAAGGCCCGGCCGGGCTCGCACCAGAGCTCGGTCGTTTCCGACACGGGCATCTCGTTGAAGCCGCGATGGATGGCGTCGGCGTATTCGCTCATGTCCGGCGGGACCATGCCCGGATAGACCGAGGGGAAGCCGCCGCCGATGTCGACGATGTCCACGATGACGCCGGCGCGCGAGATGGCGCGACCGACCTGGGCCATGGCGGCCTGATAGGCGGTCGGACGCATGCATTGCGATCCCACGTGGAAGCAGACGCCCATCAGCCCGTCCTTCACCGCCCGGCGAACGGACAGCAGCAGGGCGGGAGCCTGATCGGTCGAGACGCCGAACTTGCCCGAGAGGGAGTAGGCCGCGCCGTCGGCGGACACCGCCATGCGAACGAGCAGATTCAGATCCGTCGCTCCGCCCGTGGCGTCGAGGATCTTCTGCAGCTCGTCCTCGCAGTCGAGCGAGAAGGTGCGGACGCCGTGGTCGAAATACGCCCGGGTGATCGCAGACCGGCTCTTCACCGGGTGCATGAAGGCGATGCGCGCGTCGGGATCGACGGAGCGCACGAGCTCGATCTCGGCGATCGAAGCCGCGTCATAGCCCTTCACGCCGGCGTCTTTCAGAGCCTCAATGACCCAGCGCGAAGGGTTGGCCTTCACGGCGTAAAAGACGTCAGCCTTTAGATTATCCTGGAACCAGCGCGCCGCTACGGAAACCGAACGCGGCCGCACGAGTGCGACGGGACGTTCAGGGGACCGCTCGCGGACCAGGTCCAGGGGAAATGAATACGTGCGCAATTCACGTAAACCCCTGTAATTGTTAAACCCAGCCGGCGTTAGCAGCGCAAACGTATAGACCTACGGGGTCCGCCGGAAGCGGCCATATGGGGTCACACGCCTGTCATGTAAAGCGGTTTTTTTGTGGCCGCCTGCGACTCCTTGTCCGGCCATTTCGCGCCCGCCGAACCTGATTTTCGACTCGACGGCCTCGCCCCTTTCGAGAAGTCGCGATATTCGACTTAAGCTTGGCCTTTAGCGGGTCGAGAGCGGCTGGAAGGGCAGGGCTGTGATGAAGATGCGTTCGTTGGCTGTGGCAGCCCTGACCGGCCTGCTGATGATCGGCGGTTGCGGCAAGAAGGACGAGGCGGTCGCGCCGAGGCTCAATGCGACCCAGCAGGCGGCCGTGGAGCATGCGCCTCCCCCTGGAAAGGCCTTGTCGCCGGGGGGTGTGAACAAGGTGCTGACCGACAGGGGCTTCACGCCCGAGAAGGTCAGGCGCCGGGGATCGACCTATGTCGTCGATGCCGTCGGCAAGACGGGCAACAAGGTCCGCCTCGTGATCGACGGCAAGGCGGGCCAGATCAAGGGCCTCGACGTCATCCGCTGGGCGCCGGGAGCAAAGCGCATCGCCAAGGGCAGTCGGGGAGCCACCTTCGTCAACGACACCTATGAGTTCGGCTACACACTGCCGGATAGCTATTTCGCCGACTGGATCAACTATCAGCCAGCCCAGTGGCAGGTGTGGGAACCCTGGATCGACTACGGCGACGAATATGTCATCGATGACTGGAACGAGGTCTACTACGAAGACTTCGTCGACGAGATTTCTTATGCCGAGTGGGTTGATGCCTACGGCGAAATTCCTGATTGGTCTGATGCAAGCTTCTACGACGACAGCTACTGGGACGCGGCGGTCGAGGAATACTACGCTGCAAACGCCGACGCGTTCGCCGAAGACTACGGCTACGAATACGCTGCCGAGGTCTTCGAGGAAGACTACTACGCCGCCATGGTCGCCGACGAGATGGCGGCGGATCAGGCGGCCCAGGATGAGGTCGACTTCCAGCAGCAGGTCGAGGCGGAACGCGATGTCGCCAACTATGAGGCGGCGGCCGAGGCCGAGTACCAGCAGCAGATCGAGGCGGAGCGCGACGTCGCCAACTATGATGCGGCGGCTGAGGCCGAGTATCAGCAGCAGGTCGAGGCCGAGCGCGACGCGGCGGCCTATGAGAACAGCGGCTATGAAGAGCCTGTCGAGGACAACTCGAACTACTAGGACGCGTCCGGCTTTCAGGAGACGGGCGCCCGCAGTGAGACCGGCCGACGCGCGGGCGTGCTGGACGGACGCGCGGACGTCGTGGCAATAGGGACGGCCGGAGCGTGCGTCGCGTGATCCGGTGCCTGTCCTCCTATTCGCCGTCAGTGAGCTCATGAGTTCATCCGCCGCCAGCCCCGCGCCCGGCCTCGTCATGGCCCGCGACGTGTCCAAGACCTTCGGTTCCCGAAAGGCGCTGGACGGCGTTTCCGTGTCTGTCGCGGCTGGAGAGATGGTTGCCCTGATCGGGCCGTCCGGTTCGGGCAAGTCCACCCTTCTGCGTTCGATCACCGGTTTGCAGACCATCGACGCCGGGGCGGGGACCATCAGCGTCTTCGGCGAGACGGTGCAGAAGAATGGCCGGACCACCGGCTCCGTCCGCGCTGCGCGCCAGAAGCTGGGCATGATCTTCCAGCAGTTCAATCTCGTCGGGCGGCTGAGCCTGTTCTCCAACGTCATGCTGGGCGCCCTCGGGCGTCTCCCGGGCTGGCAGGGTGTCTTCGGGGCCTGGCCGCGAGCCGACAGGGCCCTGGCCATGGCCGCCCTGCACCGGGTCGGAGTCTCCGACTACGCGGCCCAGCGGGCCAACACCCTTTCCGGCGGCCAGCAGCAGCGCGGTGCCATCGCCCGGGCCCTGGTCCAGGGTGCGAAAGGGATTCTGGCCGACGAGCCGGTCGCCTCGCTGGACCCTGTCTCGGCCCGCAAGGTGATGGAGCTGCTGGTCGAGCTGAACAGGCGCGACGGTCTGGGTGTCATCGTCACCCTGCACCAGGTCGACTACGCCATCCGCTATTGCGACCGGGTGATCGCGCTGAAGGCCGGGAAGGTCGTCTATGACGGCCCGTCGACCGGCCTCGACACCAAACAGTTGATCGACATCTACGGTCCCGAGTTCGAGGACGCGTTCTGGGAAACCAAGGCATGACCTTCGCATCCTTCTCCCGCCGGGCCGGTCTGGTCGGCGCCGCCGTGGCCCTGCTCGGCCTCTCGGCCTGCGGCGGCGGTGACGACACCAAGGCCGGCGGTGCGCCAGCCAAGATCACCTTCTCCATCCTGTCGGCGGAAGGCCAGGCCTCGGCCGGGCCGCTGTGGCAGCCGCTGCTTGACGACATGTCCGAGGCGATCGGCGTGCCGGTGGAGCCCTTCTTCGGCTCGAACTACACCGTCCTTGTGGAGGCCATGCGCGGCAACCAGACCCAGGTCGCCTGGTTCTCGGCCAAGCCGGCCGTCGAGGCCATCGACCGGGCCGACGCCGAGGTCATCGCCCGCACAGTCAACAAGGAAGGCTCGGACAGCTATCGCTCGACCCTGATCGTCAAGACGGGTTCGGGCATCACGCTGGATCAGGTCCTGGCCTGCGGCAAGCGCTATGACTTCGGCATCGGCGACGCCCAGTCGACCTCGGGCACGCTGGCCCCGATGGCCTTCCTGTTCAATCCGCGCAACATCGTCCCGGCCCTGTGCTTTTCCACGGTGCGCTCGGCCAACCACCAGGCCAACGCCTTCGCCGTGGCCACCGGCGTGGTCGATGTGGCGACCTCGAACACGGTCAACACCGTCTTCCTGAACCGCCAGAACCCGGCCATCGCGGCCCAGATCACCGAGATCTGGCAGTCGCCGCCGATCCCGGAATCCGGAATCCTGGTGCGTGGCGATCTCGATCCCGCGATCAAGGAAAAGATCCGCAGCTTCTTCCTGACCTACGGCCAGGGCGAGGGCGTCGAGGCCGAGCGTCAACGTCGCGTTCTGGCCGGGCTGGAATACTCCCAGTTCCGGTCGGCCGATGACTCCTATCTGAACCCGATCCGCGAGATGGTCGCCGACCAGAAGCTGCAGGAGGCCCGGGAAAAGGGCGACGCCGCCGGCGTCACCGCCGCCGAGGCCGAGCTGCAGCGCCTGCGCGCCCTGCGTGAGGTCCAGCCTTGACCGACGCTGCCCTTCCGGCCGGCTCCATTCCCAAACCGCCATCGAAGTCGGCGGGCGCCTGGGCCCTCGACATCCTGATCTGGGGCGGCGTGCTGGCGCTGCTGATCTACAGCGTCGGCGACGTCGACCTGGCCAATATCGGCAAGCTGTTCAGCAATGCGGAAAGCACGCGGACGTTCGCCCAGGAGCTGCTGCGTCCCGACTTTACGGATTGGCGCATCTTCGTCGAGAAGATGTGGGAGACGATCCAGATCGCCCTTTGGGGCACGTTCATCGCGGTGTTCGCGGCCGTCCCGATGGGGCTGGCGGCGGCACGTAACGTCTCTCCGATCTGGGTGGTCACGCCGGTCCGCTGGCTGATGAACCTGCTGCGTTCGATTCCTGACCTCGTGATCGGCCTCCTGTTCGTGGTCGCCGTGGGCCTCGGCCCGCTCCCCGGCGTCCTCGCGATCGCGCTGAATACAGCGGGTGTCCTGGCCAAGCTGTTTTCCGAAGCGGTCGAGTCGATCGATAAGGGACCGGTCGAGGGCGTGCGCGCCACCGGCGCCACCAAGCTGCATGAGATCGTCTGGGGCGTGATCCCGCAGGTCGCACCGCTGTGGACCTCATTCGCCCTGTACCGGTTCGAATCCAACAGCCGTTCGGCGACGGTCCTGGGGCTGATCGGCGCGGGCGGTATCGGCCAGGTCCTGTTCGACCGGATGAACGCCTTCGACTTCCGTGACGTGTCGGCGATCGTGGTTGTGGTCGTCATCGCCGTGACCCTGATCGACATGCTGTCACAGGCCATGCGCAAACGTCTGCTTTAAGCGTCGCAGATTCGCCTTCGTCGAGAGACCGTCTGATGTCGTCCAACCTGTCTCGCCGGCTTTTCGTTGCCGGAACCGCCGTCATGGCCCTGACGGTCGCCGCCTGTGGTGAGGGCGGCGGTCAGAGAAACGGCATCTGGGCGGCCGGGTCCTCGACCGTCTTCCCGTTCGCGACGCGGGTGGCCGAGAATTTCGGCCGCAACAATCCGGAAGGCGCCCCGCCGCGGGTCGAGGCCCTGGGCACCGGCGGCGGAATCCAGGCTTTCTGCCAGGGCGTCGGCCCCTCGACCCCGGACATCGCCAACGCATCGCGGCAGATGAAACAGTCCGAGTTCGACAAATGCGCCGAGAACGGCGTCACCGAGATCGTCGAGCTGAAGATCGGCTATGACGGCATCGTCGTCGCCACGGCACGCAACGGCAACAGCTTCGACTTCCAGCTCAATGACCTCTATGAAGGCCTGGCCAAGGAAGCGCCCGGTCCGAACGGGACCTTCGTGCCCAATCCGGCCCGGACCTGGTCCGACATCAATCCGGCCCTGCCGAACCAGCGGATCCAGGTCTACGGCCCGCCGCCGACCTCAGGCACGCGCGACGCCTTCCTGGAGCTGGGCATGACGCCGGGCGCCAAGCTGATTCCGGCCGTCGCCGCGGTCGAGGACCAGGACAAGGACCGGTTCGAGGCCCTGGCCCACACGGTGCGCGAGGACGGCGCCTGGGTCGACTCGGGCGAGAACGACAACGCCATCCTGCAGACCCTGACCCGGACGCCGGGTTCGCTGGGCGTGTTCGGCTTCTCGTTCCTGGAGCAGAACCTCGACACGGTGAAGGCCGAGACGATCGACGGCGTCTATCCGACGCCGGAGAGCATCGCCAACGGGACCTATCCGCTGGCCCGCAGCCTCTACATCTATGTGAAAAAGGCCCACATCGGGGTGACGCCGGGTCTGCAGGAGTTCCTGATCGAGTTCACGTCCGAGGCGGCCGTGGGACAGGGCGGCTATCTGCAGGACCGCGGTCTGGTGCCCCTTCCGGAGGCCGAGCTGGTGCAGCAACGCGCCATCGCCACGGCGCTCACGCCGATGGCGCGGCCGGAGTAGTCAAACTAACCGGACTCCGGGACACGGAGTCCAGATAGTCCTTAGAGTCCCAAGCGGCGTTCCCTCCGCGACGATGTCAAAGACCGGCCCGCAGGATACCACGGCCCGGACTCATGGTGGGTATAGAGCCCGGCCGGCGAGGAATAGTCTTTGAAAACCGTCGTGTGCGCGGTCGCAGGATGATGGATCAGCGGCCGATCAGGCCGCGGCGCGGCGCCGGACGCGGGCGATGCGACGAAGGCGGCGCCAGAATCGACCCCGTTCGGGCTCCGGATAGGGCTCCAGGTTCTGGACGAACTGCTCGGCCGAGGCGCGCCAGCTGAATTTCTCGGCATAGGCGCGGGTCGCGGCGCGATCGCACTTGAGCGCCTCGAGACAGGCGGTCCGCAGGTCCTCATCGATCGCGCCGGCGTTCGAGCCTGGAACGAGGTCGATGGGGCCATGGGCGGGGTAGGCGGCGACCGGCGTACCGGTGGCCATGGCCTCCAGAATCACCAGGCCGAAGGTATCGGTCCAGCTGGGGAAGACGAAGACGTCGGCGTCGCGGAAGCATCGCGCCAGTTCCTCGCCGAAGCGGGCGCCGAGGAATTTCGCCTCGGGGTATTTGGCCTGGAGCTCGGCGCGGGCCGGTCCGTCCCCGACCACGATCTTGGTGCCCGGCAGGTCGGTTTCGAGGAAGGCCTCGATATTCTTCTCGACGGCCACCCGTCCGACGTTCAGCCAGTAGGGGCGGGGCCAGTCCTTGCCGCCGAGATCCTGGAAGATGCGCTCCAGATCGGGCCGGAACTGCTCGGTGTCGACGCCCCGCGTCCACGGCGAGATGTTCTTGAAGCCGTGCTCCTCCAGTTCCTTCTTCAGCGTCGGGGTGGCGACCATCAGTCGGCCTGACGGCTTGTGGAACCATTTCATATAGGCGTAGCCGACCTGGACCGGGACCGGGAAGCGCGCCGAAATATATTCAGGGAATTTCGTGTGATAGCTGGTCGTGAACGGCAGCTTCCACTCCACGCAGATGCGGCGGGTGGCGATGCCGATGGGGCCTTCGGTGGCGATGTGGACGGCGTCCGGTTCGAGGGCGCGCAGACGTTCGCGAATCTCTTCCTCGGCGCCGAGAGCCAGGCGAATCTCGGGGTAGGTCGGCGCCGCAATGGTGCGGAACTGACTGGGTTCGATGACGTCCACCTCGTGACCCATGGCGCGGCATTCCGCGACGGTGCGGGTCAGGGTGCGGACGACGCCGTTGACCTGGGGCTCCCAGGCGTCAGTGGCCAGAACGATGCGCATAGAGGGCGAAGGACCCCGCCGGTTGATCGGTCTGAAGCTCTAGCGCCTCATGCGGCGGTTGGCGAGATGAGTCCGTGCCAAGCTATCGGCTAACCTCGGGTTCGACGAACCGTGCCCTTCCCATGGGCGACTCCAGAGTCGCTTCCTTACCTGTCCAATGCAGCGTGGCATGGCCGGCCGGCGACTTGCCATTGCCGCTGTAGGAAAGGTGATTGAGCCGCATCATTCTCTCAGCGTCGTCTTCGCGACAGGGACGCAGCGTCTCATACGCAAGCATCTGACCCGAGTTCTCGATCCAGCCTCCGGCGACGCATCCTGTCGCAAGGGAATAGCGATGAGCGCCCGGATCCTCTGATCGTGCAGTTTCGATATCGAGGCGAATTCCCGAGCTGCCGACCGCCACACCGTCCAACTCGACCAGATATCCGGTCCAGACAATTTCGGGCGGGCCAGCCTTGGGCGAACTGCCAAGATTGACGCTGCAACCAGCCAGCAGAGCGCTGACGGTGGCGAACGTGACAGCTAACTGGAGGGCTCTCATGGCAAGGTCCTTTTCATGCTGCTCAACCCTCCCGTTCCGCCGTGGAAGGGTTTAAGACGCCGCCCATGAACGCACACGTCGCACCCTCCGTCACTCTGTCGCAAGACTGGGACACGCTGGATCACGGCAAGTTCGCCGACGAACCCTCGACCGTCCGGGCCTTGCTGGCCGCCTCGCCCCTCGACGCGGCCGCCCGACGAGCCGTGGTGGACGAGGCCGTCCGACTGGTCGAGCACGCCCGCCGGAGCCAGAAAAAACAAGGGGTGGTCGAAAGCTTCCTGCAGGAATTCAGCCTCGGCACCCGCGAGGGGCTGGCCCTGATGTGTCTCGCCGAGGCACTGCTGCGCACGCCGGACGAGGACACCCGCGATCGTCTGATCGCCGAGAAGATCGGATCCGCCGACTGGGCGTCGCATCTGGGGCAGTCGGACAGTCTGTTCGTCAATGCCTCGACCTGGGGCCTGATGCTGACGGGCAAGCTGGTCGACGCCGATGAACAGGCCAAGACCGACCTGCCGGGCTTCCTGACCCGCGTCGCCGGCCGTCTGGGCGAGCCGGTGATCCGACAGGCCGTGGCCGCCGCCGTCCGGATCATGGGCGAGCAGTTCGTGGTCGGCCGCACCATCGAGGCGGCGCTGAAGCGGTCGAACCGCGAGGGCTGGCTGTGCAGTTTCGACATGCTGGGCGAGGGCGCCCGCACCGCCGCGGACGCCGAGCGGTATGAGAAGATCTACGCCGACGCGATCACGGCCGTCGGCAAGACCGCCAAGGGGCAGGGGCCCGAGGTCGGGCACGGGGTTTCGGTCAAGCTGTCGGCCCTGTCGCCGCGTTATGAGGCCACTCACGAGGGCCGCGTCTGGGACGAGCTCTATCCGCGCATCAAGCGGCTGGCCCTGATCGCGGCGAAGGCCGACATCAACTTCACCATGGACGCCGAGGAGGCGGACCGTCTGGCCCTGTCGCTGAAGCTGCTGGACCGGCTGGCGCACGAGCCCGAACTGGGCGACTGGAAGGGTCTGGGCCTCGCGGTGCAGGCCTATCAGAAGCGCGGCCCGGAGGCGATCGCGCGGATCGCCGAACTGGCGCGGACCTCGAAGCGTCGGCTGATGGTGCGTCTGGTCAAGGGCGCCTACTGGGACACCGAGATCAAGCGGGCCCAGGTCATGGGCCGGACCGACTATCCGGTGTTCACGACCAAGGCGGCGACGGACCTCAACTATCTGGTCTGCGCCCAGGCGATGATCGACGCCGCGCCGCATCTCTACGCCCAGTTCGCCACCCACAACGCCCATTCGCTGGCCGCCGTGCACGACATGGCCCGGGAGGCCGGGGTCAAGATCGAGTTCCAGCGGCTGCATGGCATGGGCGAGGCCCTGTACGACGCAGCCGCCGAGACCTTCGGAGCCGTCACCGTGCGCGCCTATGCCCCCGTCGGCGGGCATGAGGACCTGCTGCCCTATCTGGTCCGCCGCCTGCTGGAGAACGGGGCCAACTCGTCCTTCGTCCACGCCCTGCTGGACGAGCGGGTGCCGGCCTCGGCCGTCGCCGCAGACCCCATCGCCGCGGTCGAGGCCCACGCCGACCGCCACGCCAAGATCCCCACGCCCAAGGACATGTACATGGACCGCCAGAACTCGCTCGGCCGCGACTATTCGCAGAAGGCCGACCGCGAGCGGCACGCCGCCGCCCTGCAGAAGGTCGATGCGGAAAAGCTGACCTCGGGCCCCATCGTCGGCGGCAGGCTGATGGCCGGGACGAACGCCCAGGCCGTGACCAACCCCTACGATCGCTCCCAGGTGCTGGGCCATGTGTCCGAGGCTTCGACGCAGGACATCGACAACGCGGCCCATGCGGCGGCGAATGCGCAGATCGTCTGGGACCGGGCGGGCGGCTCCCGCCGGGCGCCGGTGCTGCGGGCCATGGCCGATTCGCTGGAAGCCGACATGGACCGGCTGGTCGCCTTGCTGTCGCGGGAAGCAGGCAAGACGCTGAACGACGGTGTGGCCGAGGTGCGCGAGGCCGCAGACTTCTGCCGCTACTACGCCATGCTGGCCGAGAAGGATTTCGGCGGACCCCAGGTGCTGAACGGGCCGGTGGGTGAGACCAACCGGCTGGTCCTGCACGGCCGCGGCGTCTTCGCCTGCATCAGCCCGTGGAACTTCCCCCTGGCCATCTTCACCGGCCAGATCGCCGCGGCCCTGGCGGCCGGCAATGCGGTGCTGGCCAAGCCGGCGGAACAGACGCCCCTGATCGCGGCCGAGGCCGTGCGCCTCTATCACAAGGCCGGGCTGAACCCGGATCTGCTGGCCCTGGTCCCCGGACGCGGCGAGACGGTGGGCGCGGCCCTGGTCTCCCATCCCGGGATCGACGGCGTGGCCTTCACCGGCGGCACCGACACGGCGGCGGCGATCAACCGCGCCATCGCCGCCCGCCCCGGCCCGATCCTGCCCTTCATCGCCGAGACGGGCGGGCTGAACGGCATGTTCGTGGACACCACGGCCTTGCGCGAACAGGTCATCGACGATGTGATTTCGTCCGCCTTCGGCTCGGCCGGCCAGCGCTGTTCGGCCCTGCGCGTCCTCTATGCGCCGAAGGACTCGGCCGACAGCCTGATCGAGGGGCTCAAGGGCGCCCTGGCGGCCCAGGTCCTGGGCGATCCGTCGGACCCGGCCTCCGACATCGGACCGGTGATCGACACGGAGAGCCGCCAGGCGCTCGAGGCCCACGTCGAACGTCTGGGCAAGGATGCGAAGATCATCGCCCGCGCCATGATGCCGGAAGGCTCGGAGCGCGGCGACCTGTTCGCCCCGACCATCGCCGAGATTCCGACCCCGGACTATCTCGAACGCGAGGTGTTCGGTCCGATCCTGCATGTCTATCGTTATGACCCCGCCGACCTGAAGTCTGTGGCCGGCAAGCTGGCGGCGCGGGGCTATGGCCTGACCCTGGGCGTGCACTCGAGGATCGAGGCCTTCGCCGAGGAGGTCATCGCACTGGTCCCGGCAGGGAACGTCTATATCAACCGGGGCGTCACCGGCGCCGTGGTCGGGGTCCAGCCGTTCGGCGGCGAGGGCCTGTCGGGCACCGGTCCCAAGGCGGGCGGGCCGAACAGCCTGATCCGCTATGCGTCGGAAAAAGCGATCTCGAACAACATTTCGGCCCAGGGCGGAGACCCGGCGCTGCTGAACCTGTAAGCGACAGGTCGAGGGTGCGGTCGAGGGTCGGTCTGTGAGTTGGATAAAGCGTCTCGCGCGAGCGACCCGGCCCCTGCGGCGGGCTCTGGGCCACGCGCCGGACGCGCCGCCCCCGGCACCGCCGCAACGGTATTTCTACCTCGGCCCCGAGCTGGCCCTGACGCGGCTGAGCTCAGGCATCCTGCTGTATGTCGATCCGCTGGACGAGCACGTCAGCGCCAATGTCATCGCCTACGGCCAATGGGAGAAGGGGTTGCACGAGGCCGTCCTCTCGCTGCTTGCGCCGGGCGCGCGGGTCGTCGAGGTGGGGGCCAATATCGGCTACTACTCGATCAGCATGGCCCTGCAGGTCGGGGCCGAGGGGCATGTGACGGCCTTCGAGGCCAATCCCCGGATGGTGGGGCTGATCGAGCGGTCTGCGAGGCTGAACGGGGTGACCGATCGTGTCAGCCTGATCGGCAAGGCGGCGATGGATAGTCCGGGCGAGATCAGTTTCGTCACCTCGCGGCGCAACTCGGGCGGAGGCTACGTCAGTATCTGGTCGCATCTGCCCTATGACGACGGCGTGGCGATCACGGTCGAGGCCGTGCGGCTGGACGATATGGATTGCGGGCGGGTCGACATGATCCGCATCGACGCAGAGGGCACCGAGCCCTTCATCCTGCGGGGTGCGGCCGGCATCCTGTCCGCCCATCCCGACATCGTCGTCTGCATGGAATGGAGCGTCGTCCAGATGGCGTCACGGACCTCTGTGCCGGAGTTCGTCGACTGGATGGCCGGGATGGGCTTCCGCTTCTGGCACATCGGCTGGGACGGCGCGTTTACGGCCGTGTCGGCGGAGGCGATGCTGAGCCTCGAAGACTGCAACGTCGTCGCGTCGCGCCAGCCGCCCCGGCGCTGGAGCTGAGTGTTCAGACCCTGGGCCAGCCGCCGGCGCGGCTGAGGGCGCTCGGGGCAGGGCGGCCGATCTTCCCGCCGATCCAGCGGGCGGTCTCGATCAGGGCGTCGAGGTCGTAGCCGGTCGCATAGCCGGCGCGCTCCAGCATATAGACCAGGTCCTCGGTCGCCACGTTCCCCGTGGCGCCGGGCGCGAACGGGCAGCCGCCTATGCCGCCGACCGAGGCGTCCAGCACGTCGACGCCCGCCTCGACCGCGGCATGGGCATTGGCGACGCCGGTGTTGCGGGTGTCGTGGAAATGCAGGCGCAGGGTCGCGTCGGGGGCGGCGGCGCGGGCCGCCTCGACCTTTTTCGTGACGCTCCAGGGATCGCCGACGCCGATGGTGTCGGCCAGACCGATCTCGGCGACGCCGAGGGCCGCCAGTTCGCCGACCAGATCGCGGACCTGTCCGACCGGGACCTCGCCGTCGAAGGGACAGCCCCAGACGCAGCTGAGGGTGGCCGACAGGGCGGGGACCGGCGTGCCGGCGCCGTCGGAGTTGTGACGCCGGGCGAGGATGTCGCTCAGCATGGTGACCTGGTCGCGAACCGCGAGGCCCTGGTTCTTCAGCCCGAATCCGTCGGTGACGGACAGGGAGACGTTGACCTCGTCGACGCCGGATCCGAGCGCGCGGTCATAGCCCTTGCCGTTGAGGACGAGGCCGATGCGGCTGCGTCCCGGCGTGGGAGGCAGAGCCGCCATGACGTCCTCGGCGCCGGCCATCTGGGGCACCAGCTTCGGATGGACGAAGCTGACCGCCTCGATGCGGCGGGCGCCGGCGGCCTCGAGCCGCAGGACGAGTTCGGCCCGGGTCGCCGGGTCGAGGACGGTCTTCTCGTTCTGCAGGCCGTCGCGGGGGCCGACCTCCACGATCTGGATCGGGCGGGGGCTCAACGGCCGGCTTCCGCGGCTTCGGGCCTCGGGGCGTCCGGCGGGGCGTAGACGGTCAGGCGGACGTCGTCGCCGCTGGAATAGTTGTGGCCGGTGACCACCCCGACGGCGCGGCCGGGGACGCCGGTCCGGGCCGTGGCCTCGCGGAAGGCCTCGTCGTCGCCGGCCTCGACGATGGCGGGACGGCCTTCGGCGAGGGCCCGGGCGGCGCCGTCGGCGTCTGTCAGTTCAGTGTCGCGACCGTTGACGAAGACGAAGCTGGGCTCATGGAAGGTTGTGATGGCGACCGGGCCGGGGGTCAGGCCCTGGCGCGGCGACAGGCCGTTGAGTTCGAGCATCGCCTCCAACCGGGGGGCGATCGACAGGGGCCGCAGCTGCCGGAGGGTTCCGGCGAGGGCCGCATGGGCGACGATGCCGAAGCCGAGCGCAATGAGGACGCCGGTCACCGCCGCGCGGTTGAGCAGAAGGAAGCCTCCGATCAGGGCGGCCATGGCGGCGCAGACGACCGTGATCGTGGCCCAGGTCTGGGCTGTCGAGGTCCCGAAGGCGGTCAGGCCGTAGACGGTGATGCCGCTGATCACCACGGCTCCGAAGACCGCGAGTCCTGTGCCGGCCCAGCGCGAGATCCTCCCGATCGGCCGGGTCAGGGCGGCGGCCATCAGCAGGGCGATCGCGCCGAAGGTGGGCAGGGTGTAGTGCGCCAGCTTGGTGGGGGCGATCTCGAAGATCAGCCAGCAGGGGATCAACCAGCAGACGAGGAAGCGGATCGCCGGCTCGGCGCGACGGCTCCAGCCCGCCGACAGGGCGGCGGGCAGGATCAGGGTCGCGGGGAACAGCAGGATCGGCGCGATGACGGCGTACATGCCGATGAAGCCGCCATGGCTTTCGTCCGCGCCGGTGACCTTGTTGCCGAGGTCGTTGCCGATGGCCTCGCGCCAGAAGCCGCCGTCGGTGGCGATGGTGACGGCGATGGCCCAGGGACCCACGATCAGGACCAGCAGGGGCAGGCCCCAGCCCCAGCCGAGGCGCTTCAGCCAGGCCCATTGACGGTCCCACAGGCTCAGCATCAGGACGGCCGGGACGACGACCAGCAGGCCGATCGGGCCCTTGATCAGCACGGACAGACCCAGACCGGACCAGAACATCAACTTCCAGAGCCGCTGGCTCGGGTCGCCCTTGACGAGGGGGGCGACGCGGGACGCCATATAGAGCCGGGCGAGACCCGCCATGGCGAGGGTCACGGCTCCGCACAGCATGGCGTCGGTCTTGGCGATCCCGGCCTCCGAGGATAGAAGGAAGGTCGCGCCCAGCAGGGCGCCGGCGAGGAAGCCCGCCCTGGCCCCGAACAGGGCCGATCCGGCCCATGCGGCGGCCCAGGCGGCCAGCATGGCGCCGAGCAGGGACGGAATGCGGTAGGGGGCGATTTCGCGGGTCTCGACCTGCGACGTCAGCCCGACGGCTACGGCCTGCATCCAGTAGATGCCGATCGGCTTCTTCCAGCGCGGGTCATCCTGGAAACGGATGTCGACATAGTCGCCGCTCTCCAGCATCTGGGACGTCGCCTGGGCGTAGCGGCTTTCGTCCCGGTCGAGCGGCGGCAGGAGCAGCAGGCCGGGCAGGCCGGCGATCAGGGCGACGAGCGCCGCCAGAAGGGGGCCGCGCCAGCCGGCGACATATCGATCCAGGTTCGGGCGCGTCATGAGCGTGTTCCTAACACGGCGATTGGGCGGGCGTCAGCGGCTCGACATCGCCGACCGTGGCGCCGGGCGGGGTTTTCCGTCTAGAGAGCCAGAATGCAGAGCGCCGAACACCCTTTGATCTCCATCGTCGTGCCGGTTCACAATGAGTCCGGGGCCGCCGGGCCGCTGGCGCGCGAGATCGCCGCAGCCTTCGGCGGTCGGGCCCATGAGATCATCTTCGTCGATGACGCCAGCCGCGATACGACCCTGGCCGAGCTGAAGGCCCTGATGGCCGAACTGCCGACGCTGAGAGTGCTGGCCCACACGACCAATGCAGGACAGAGCCGGGCCGTGCGTACGGGCGTTCTGGCTGCGCGCGCGCCGATCGTGGTGACCTTGGACGGCGACGGCCAGAACCCGCCGGAGGACGCGCCGAAACTGGCCGACGCCCTGATCGCCGCGCCGCCGCAGGTCGCCCTGGTCGGGGGCGTGCGTCAGAAGCGACAGGATTCCGAGGCCAAGCTCTGGGCCTCGCGCTGGGCCAACCGGATCCGCAAGCGGCTGCTGGGCGACGATGCCGACGACACGGGATGCGGCCTGAAGGCCTTCCGCCGGGATGTCTTCCTGCGGCTTCCCTATTTCGATCACGTGCATCGCTACCTGCCGGCCCTGGTCATCCGCGAGGGCTATGAGAACCGGTACCTGCCGATCGGACATCGCCACCGCGAGACGGGCCAGTCGAAATATACGAACTGGGGGCGGCTGAAGGCCTCGGTCTCCGACCTTCTGGGCGTCATGTGGCTGAAGACGCGGTCGCGTCGGCCGGGGGCCATCAGCGAGTTCTAGATCGCCTGTTTGGCGAACCGACGTAGCCGTATGGAGCGAACGGGAGTATCCGTCGTTAACAAGCTGCGCCGTTCCAAAGCGAGAGACAGACCATGCTGATCGCCCTGCCCCTGCTCGTCATTCCCGTGATCCTGTACAATATCGTCGTTCTGTCCGGACTGGGCGGCGGCGGTCTGGCCGCGGCGGACGACGCCCTGCGGCAGGCGATGTTCTCGATCCCGATGGCGTCGGGCGCGAGCTGGAACGTGGGGGTCGGCGACCTGATCCTGTTCCTGTCGCTGATCCTGCTGTTCTTCGAACTGCTGAAGTCGACGTCGAGCCAGAAGGTGGCGATCGTCAATCACGCCCTGTCGATGATCCTGTTCGTCATCTGCCTGGTCGAGTTCCTGCTGGTGCGCGGATTCGCGACCTCGACCTTCTTCCTGATCGTGACGATGGTCATGCTGGACGTGCTGGCCGGCTTCATCGTCACCATCATCTCGGCCCGCAAGGACCTGGATTTCGGCGCCGGAGCTTGATCCCCGGGGCCTAACCCTGGCGGAAAACCGCTGACACTTTTCCGGGTCAGGCCCTAGATCAGCGCGGCGAAGATCAGGGAAACGACGATCACGTCGAAGGTCTTGGCGGCGAAGGCGAGGGTCATGGCGGCGTCCGAAGGCGAGAGTTCGCCCCGGTCGCTGCAAGCCTCGGGCCAGATCAGAGTTCGGTCTTCTTGATCAGTCCGGCGGGCGGGCGGCGGTCCTTTTCGCCCGAATATTCGGTCCCGAGATAGGTGGCGCGGGCCGCATCCATCACCGGAGGGCCGCCCTTGAGGCCTCTGCGCTGGCCGGTCTGGCCCATCATCTGGGCGGCGAAGGCGGCGGCCGGATCGGCCGCAGCGGTGGACACGGCAGGGCTTGCCGGGTCCGGGATTTCATCGACGACCTTGCCGACCGGAACGAGATCGCGGCTGGAAGAGCCGGCGCGGCGTTCGGCCTCGCGCCGCTGGGCTGCGCGCCTGTCGCGGCCCTCGACCGGTCCGACAGGGCGGACGCCCTCGGTCACGGCTTGCCGGACCCCGCGATACGGTCGATCTGGGCCCGCATCTCGTCCATCTGGCGGCGCATCTCGTCGATGGCCGGGTCCGTTGCCGGTGGAGCGGCGGGCGCGGCCTGCGGCGTCGTGTCGCCGTCCATGCGGCCGTAGGCGAAGGCCGGGAACATCTTCATGGCGTTCTGGAACATGGCCATGTTCTGTTTGGCGGCCGCTTCGAGCAGGCCGCCGCCCATCAGGCCGGTTGCAGGGGTCGCGCCGAGGACCTTGGTCATCTGGTCGCGGAACTGTTCCTGCTGGCGGGAGAAGTTCTCGAGCGACATCTCCAGGTAGGAGGGCAGGACGCCTTCCATCTGGCCGCCGTAGAAGCCGATCAGCTGGCGCAGGAACTGCACCGGCAGCAGGGCCTGGCCCCGGCTTTCTTCCTCGAAGATGATCTGGGTCAGGATCTGACGCGTCAGTTCCTCATTGGTCTTGGCGTCGAAGACGACGAAATCGACCCCCTCGCGGACCATCTTGGCCAGGTCCTCGAGCGTGACATAGGTCGAGGTCGAGGTGTTGTAGAGCCTGCGGTTGGCGTATTTCTTGATGACGACGGACTCGCCGTCCTTGGTCTTTCCGCCCGGGGTATTGCTGTCGGCCACTGCAGTGTCCTTGTTCGCATCTTTTCTGGGTCGCGAGATCGAACCGGAACAGTCTGCGACGTTTCCTGATCTCACTCCGCCCGGCCGTTATCCCGCACTGCGAAGCCACACGCCAGTGGGGATGTAACGGTTTAATGTCACGTCAGGTTGGGGGCCAGCACCACACCGACCAGAACCGCCGCCCAGTGCACGCCGGCGCCCGCGACCACGAAGCCGTGCCAGATGGCGCGGCGGTACTTCAGCCGGGGCGAGATGAAGAAGAAGACGCCCGCCGTGTAGATCAGTCCGCCGAGCACCAGCAGGCCGAGGGCGACGGGGTGGACGGTGTCGATCATCGGCTTCAGCGCGATCACGGCCAGCCAGCCGAACAGGACATAGACCCCGCTCCAGAAGGCGTCGGAGATGCGCGGCGCGACCAGTTTTGCGGCCACGCCGGCGAAGGCGAACGTCCAGACCACGAGGGTGAAGCCGATGGCCCACCCGCCTTCGAAGCGCTGGGTGGTGAAAGGGGTGTAGGAGCCCGCGATCATCAGGAAGATGGCCGCCTCGTCCAGCCGACGCAGGACCGGGCGCGCGGCGCAGGGACGGGTCAGGTTGTAGATGGTCGAACAGGTCAGCATGGCGATCAGGCACAGGGCGTAGATCGCCGTCGCGAACACCGCGCCGAAACCGGCGTAGAAGGCCGACAGAATGGCCAGGGCGATCCCGCCGACGGCCGCCAGGGTCAGGCCCACGACGTGGACGACCAGATCGGCGATGTGTTCGGACGGCGACTGGTAATGCTCCTCCAGATCGATCTGATCGGGAGTGCAAATCCGTCGGACGTGGCGCTTCAGCGTGTTCAGCATGGTCCCACCCAACTCGGCAATTCTGCCTGTCGTTCCCTCGATAGTGGGCCGGGGAGATGACTTTCAGCTGAACGGATCGAGCGGAGGTGACGAAAGCCCGCGGATGCGGCAGAAACGCCACGCAAAGTTTCCAGCGGCCTAACGGAGCCCCCTTCCGGAAAGGCCCGATAAAGGATCGTCCCATGACCGACGTCGTCATCGTCTCCGCCGCCCGCACCCCGGTCGGGTCCTTCCTGGGCGCCCTGTCCAGCCTGCCCGCGTCGAAGCTGGGCGAGATCGCCATCAAGGCGGCGCTGGAACGGGCGGGCGTCTCGCCGGCGGATGTGGACGAGGTGATCCTGGGCCATGTGCTGCAGGCGGCGGCGGGACAGGGTCCGGCGCGTCAGGCCTCGATGGGGGCGGGCATCCCGAAAGAGACCCCGGCCTGGAGCCTGAACCAGATCTGCGGCTCGGGTCTGCGCGCCGTCGCGCTCGGCTACCAGCAGATCGCCCTCGGGGACGCGAAGATCATCGTCGCCGGCGGTCAGGAGAGCATGAGCCAGGCACCGCACGCCCAGCACCTGCGCACCGGCCACAAGATGGGCGACCTCGCCTTCACCGACACGATGATCAAGGACGGTCTTTGGGACGCGTTCAACGGCTATCACATGGGCCAGACGGCCGAGAACATCGCCGCGAAGTTCGACATCAGCCGCGCCGCCCAGGACGAATTCGCCCTGGCGAGCCAGCACAAGGCGGAAGCCGCCCAGAACGCCGGCAGGTTCGACGAGGAGATCGTCCCGGTCGTGATCCCGGGCCGCAAGGGCGACGTCACCGTCGACAAGGACGAGTACATCCGTCACGGCGCGACCCTGGACTCGATGGAAAAGCTGAAGCCCGCCTTCAACAAGGAGGGCACGGTCACCGCCGCCAACGCCTCGGGCCTGAACGACGGCGCCGCGGCCCTGGTCCTGATGTCGGCCGATGAGGCGAAGGCGCGCGGGCTGGAGCCGCTGGCGACCATACGGTCGTGGGCCTCGGCGGGCGTCGATCCGGCGATCATGGGCACGGGGCCGATCCCGGCGTCGAGGAAGGCGCTGGAAAAGGCGGGCTGGACCGTCGCCGATCTGGACCGGGTCGAATCCAACGAGGCCTTCGCCGCCCAGAGCCTGTGCGTACTCAAGGAACTGGGCCTCGACGCGTCGAAGGTGAACGTCAACGGCGGCGCCATCGCCATCGGCCACCCGATCGGCGCCTCGGGCGCCCGCATCCTGACCACCCTGCTGTACGAGCTGAAACGGTCGGGCGGCAAGAAGGGTCTGGCGACCCTGTGCATCGGCGGCGGCATGGGCGTGGCCCTGTGCGTGGAGCGGGTCTGAGCGGACTCGAAAACACCGTCCGAAGCGTCCGAAGCGTCCGAAGCGTGCGGGAGCGCGACTTCGGAATAGACTCGACAGAGTCGACAGGGTCGCGCTGCGGTTTGGGGAGGTCCCGGACATCGGGACAGTGTGCGCCCGTTTTCAGGGGTGATGCATAAACGGCGTCTCGTCAGGACCGGGCTCTGATTTCAAACGTGGATTCGGGGGATCCGTTGATGGGTATGGCCTGTTTTCCTTCTCTCCCTTGCGGGAGAAGGTGGCAGCCGAAGGCTGACGGATGAGGGGTCACGCGGGCGGCGAGAGGAGCTCCGTGGCGTCTGCTTGACCCCTCACCCGATCGCGCCAGAACGACGGCTGCGCCGCCGTGCGCGATCTCCCTCTCCCGCAAGGGGAGAGGGAGCGCGGTTTCGCTGGGCGGCCTGACAGTCTATTCACCCGCCGATGACGACTTCCATCCTCTATGGCCGCCCCCCTCTGGTGTTCGATCCGCCGGGCGCGGCGACCCAGACCTCTCCGCAGATCGTCGGTTCGACCGCGCTGGAGAGCCTCGCCGATGGCTCGGTCGAGACGGCCATGGTCTATGCGCCGCCGGGCGTGCTGGAGCGGCGCTACACGCTGGCGCAGACGCTGAGGGCGCTCAAGGTCGGCGGGCGGCTGGACGTCATGGCGGCCAAGGACAGGGGCGGCTCGCGGCTGAAGAAGGAGCTGGAGGCGTTCGGGCTGGAGGTCGGTGAAACGGCCAAGGCGCATCATCGGCGCTGCGTGGTGATCAAGACCGGCAAGGAGACGGGCCTGGACGCGGCGATCGCGGCGGGGGCGATGCAAATGGTCGAGGGGCTGGAGGCCTGGTCGCAGCCGGGCGTCTTCGCCTGGGACCGGATCGACGCGGGATCGGCGCAGCTGGCGGCGTCGATGCCGGCGCTGAAGGGCGCAGGCGCCGATCTGGGTTGCGGCTACGGGGCGCTGGCGACGGTGGTCCTGGGGTCGCCGGCGGTGACCTCGCTGCGGCTGATCGATCTGGACCGGCGGGCGGTC
Organism: Brevundimonas sp.; assembly: GCF_027484365.1. GTDB lineage: Bacteria > Pseudomonadota > Alphaproteobacteria > Caulobacterales > Caulobacteraceae > Brevundimonas. The sequence goes on from NZ_JAIXTC010000023.1 coordinate 33,774, forward strand.
GAGGCGGCGCAGAAGAATGTCGGGGACTCGCGGGCATCGTTCGAATGGGCCGATGTGCGGACGCTGGAGGCGACCGGCGATCTGGAATTCATCGTCTCCAACCCGCCCTTCCATGACGGCGGGGCCGAGGACCGGCGGCTGGGCCAGGCCTTTATCCGCAAGGCGGCGGAGATGCTGAAGAAGGGCGGGACCCTGTGGCTCGTGGCCAACCGGCACCTGCCCTATGAGTCCGAGCTGAAAGAGGCGTTCAAGCGGGTGACGCCGATCTCGGACGGCGGCGGGTACAAGCTGTTCGAAGCGGTCAAATGAACCGCGCTCAAGTAGCCCGAAGGGCGATAGCGCAATGAAAAAAGTCCCGACCGCGCGCGTGGACAAGCTTCTCGGCTCGATGGGCTACGGCTCGCGCAGCGAGATCGCGCGGCTGGGCAAGGTCGGGGGGATCGTGCTGGACGGCGTCGACCTGACCGATGTGTCGAAGCGGATCGCGGTGACGCCGGACCTGCCCGGACGCATGCAGATCGACGGGCGGCCGCTGGATCCGCCGGCGGGGCTGGTGCTGATCCTGAACAAGCCCCTGGGCATGACCTGTTCGCACAAGGAGGACGGGGCACTGGTGTATGACGTCCTGCCCGAACGGTGGCGGCGGCGGGACCCGGCGATCTCGACCATCGGGCGACTGGACAAGGAAACCTCGGGCCTGCTGCTGCTGACCGACGACGGCGACCTGTTGCACCGGGTGATTTCGCCCAAACGGCATGTGGCCAAGGTCTATCGCGCGACCCTGGCCCGGCCGATGGTCGGGACGGAGGCGGGAGTTTTCGAAGCCGGAGGGCTGGTGCTGGAGGGCGAGGACAAGCCGTTGGCCCCCGCGTCTCTGGAGGTGATCTCGCCGACCGAGGCGCGGCTGTCGGTCACCGAGGGGCGCTATCACATGGTGCGCCGGATGTTCGCCGCCGTGGGCAACCACGTCGAGGCCCTGCACCGCGAGCGGATGGGGCAGCTGGCCCTGCCGGAGGATCTGGCGCCGGGGGACTGGCGAGCGGCGACGCAGGATGAGATCGACAGCCTGTTCCGGTAATCCCACTCTCCCTGCGAGAGGAGCCGTGTTGGGCCGCATGCTGCTTTGGTTCAATGCGGACTTCGAGTATCCTTGGGCGATGGATGAAATCGCAATCGAGGAAGCGCAGCAACGGTTCGAGGAACTGATCGAGCGCGTCGAGAACGGCGAAACCTTCGTCATTCGTCGAGGCGAGGACCTTTGCCGCCTCGTGCCGCATGACGCGCCCGTCGAGGCGGACCTGTCTCTTTGACCCGCGTAAAGATTTGCGGCCTGACGACGCCGGACACCCTCGACGTCGCGCTCGACCACGGGGCGGCCTTCGTGGGGGCGGTGATGTTCGCGCGCAGTCCCCGCAACATCACGCCGGAGGATGCGCGGCCCCTGTTCGAGCGGGCGCGGGGCCGGGCCGGGATCGTGGCGGTGACCGTGGATGCGGACGACGACCTGCTGAGCCGGATCGGGGCGCATCTGAGACCCGACTTCCTGCAACTTCATGGGCGCGAGACGGTGGCGCGGGCGCATCAGGTGCGGACCCTGACCGGGGCGGGGATCATCAAGGTGCTGTCGGTGCGGACGGCGGAGGACCTCGAGGCGGCGGCGAACTGGGAGGATCACGTCGAGCATCTGATGTTCGATGCCAAGCCGCCGGAGGGATCGGCCCTGCCCGGCGGGGTGGGGGCGTCGTTCGACTGGTCGATGCTCAGCGGGCGGACGTTCCGCAAGGACTGGTTCCTCGCGGGCGGGCTGACGCCGGACAATGCGGCCGAGGCTGCGGCGATCAGCGGCGCACCCCTGCTCGACGTGTCCTCTGGCGTCGAAAGCGCCCCGGGTGTTAAGGACGCGGCCCGGATTGCGGCCTTCCTGAAGGCCGTTGTCTGAACCCTCCGCCCGGCCGTATTTCGGGCGCACGCCTGCGTGAAAGCTGACCCGTGAACGCCATCATCCCCAACGAATACGCCATGCCCGACGCGGAGGGCCGTTTCGGCCCCTACGGCGGACGCTTCGTGGCCGAGACCCTGATGCCGCTCGTTCTGGAGCTGAACGAGGCCTATGAGGCCTGCAAGGCCGATCCGACCTATCAGGCCGAGCTGGACGACTTCCTGACCCACTATGTGGGCCGGCCCAGCCCGCTGTATCTCGCCGAACGCCTGACCGCCCACCACGGCGGGGCCGACATCTGGTTCAAGCGCGACGAGCTGAACCACACGGGCGCGCACAAGATCAACAACTGCATGGGCCAGATCCTGCTGGCCATGCGGATGGGCAAGAGGCGGATCATCGCCGAGACCGGCGCCGGCCAGCACGGGGTGGCGACGGCGACCGTCTGCGCCCGCTTCGGCCTGCAGTGCGTCGTCTATATGGGCGCGACCGACGTCGAGCGTCAGTCGCCGAACGTCTTCCGCATGAAGCTGCTGGGCGCCGAGGTGGTGCCGGTGACATCGGGTCGGGGCACGCTGAAGGACGCGATGAACGAGGCGATGCGCGACTGGGTCACCAATGTCGCGGACACCTACTATCTGATCGGCACGGCGGCCGGACCGCACCCCTATCCGGCCATGGTGCGCGACTTCCAGTCGGTGATCGGCAAGGAGACCCGCGCCCAGATGCTGGCCCGCCGGGGCAAGCTGCCCGACGCCGTGGTCGCGGCCATCGGCGGCGGATCCAACGCCATCGGCCTGTTCCACCCCTTCATCGAGGATGCGGGCGTGCGGATGATCGGCATCGAGGCGGCCGGGCGAGGGCTGGACGGTCCCGACCATGCGGCCTCGATCCAGGGCGGACGGCCCGGGGTGCTGCACGGCAACCGGACCTATCTGCTGCAGGATGACGACGGCCAGATTCTGGAAGGCCATTCGATCTCGGCGGGTCTCGACTATCCGGGCATCGGGCCGGAGCACGCCTGGCTCAACGACATCGGCCGGGCCGAGTACCGGACCGCGACCGACGTCGAGGCCCTGGAGGCGTTCCAGCTGTGCTCGAAGCTGGAGGGCATCATCCCGGCCCTGGAGCCCAGCCATGCCCTGGCCCGGATCGGCGAGATCGCCAATGAGGTCGGCAAGGGCGGCGACGTGGTGCTGAACATGTGCGGGCGGGGCGACAAGGATATCTTCGCGGTGGCGAAGCACCTGGGCGTGGAGTTGTGACGATGAAGACGTTGTTGACGGCGGCCGTGCTGGCCCCCGTTCTGGGGATGACGCCGGTCGCGGCGATGGCCCAGGCTGCGGGCGGGGCGACGGGCATCGGTCAACCGATCGAGGCGCCGCTGCTGGTCGGGGCGGTGGCCGATTCGACCTGCGGCAACCTGTACGACCTGGCCGGCAAGGCCTTCTGCGTCACGGCCCCCCTGGCCTCCATCGGCGGGATCGCCGAGGCCTATATCGCCCATTTCGAGGGTGAAGGCTGGATTGCGGCAGCCGGCGACGACAATCGCGTGGTCTTCATCAAGCGCCGCGAAGCCGGCGGCTGTGACGGCATGCAGATCCAGGCCTTCTACGATCCCGACCGCCCGGCGGGACCGCAAGTACCGGGCTATATCGCCATGGCGACCATTCCCGGCGACGTCTGCGCCGGTGCTGCGGCCGCCCCTGCGGCCCCTGTGACGCCGCCCGTCCAATGACCACATCCCGCATCGACGCCCGCTTCGCCGCGCTGAAGGCCGAGGGCCGGGCCGGGTTCGTGGCCTATGTCATGGCCGGCGACCCCACGCGCGATCAGGCGCTGGAGATCCTGCGCGGCCTGCCCGCCGCCGGGGCCGACATCATCGAACTGGGCTTCCCGTTCAGCGACCCGATGGCCGAGGGGCCCCCGATCCAGCGCGCGGCTCTGCGCGGCCTGAAGGCGGGTCTGACGCTGAAGGGCACGCTCGATCTGGCCGCGGCCTTCCGTGAGGGCGACGCGGACACCCCGCTGATCCTGATGGGCTATCTGAATCCGATCGAGAGCTATGGCTACGAGGCCTTCGCGCGCGATGCGGCGGCGGCCGGCGTGGACGGCTGCATCGTCGTCGACTGCCCGCCCGAAGAGGCCGATCTGCTGACGGATGCGCTCGATGCGGCGTCCGTTTCGCTGATCCGTCTGGCCACCCCGACCTCGGACGACGCCCGGCTGGAGCTGATTGCGCGGCGGACCTCGGGCTTCGTCTACTATGTCTCGGTCGCAGGCGTGACGGGGGTGAAGGAGGCGCAGTCCGCCTCGGTCGCCCCGGCTGTCGAACGGGTGCGCAAGGCTTCCGGCCTGCCGGTCGCGGTCGGCTTCGGGGTCAAGACGCCGGAACGGGCGGCCGAGATCGCCCGGGTCGCCGATGCCGTTGTGGCCGGCTCCGTCCTGGTCGACGAGGTCGCGGCGGCGCTGGACGCGAATGAACCGGCCGCGGACCGCGTCCTGGCCAAGGTGAAGGCGCTCGCAGATGCCGTACGCGGTGCGCGCGTGAAGGAAAGCGTCTAGAGACACCGGAATGGCCGACAAGACTCCTCCCAAACCCGCCCAGGAAAAACGTGGCGGCTGGCTCAGCCGGTTCGCCCCGGGCGTCCGCAAGATCGTCAGCCGGCGCGAGACGCCGGACAATCTGTGGGTCAAGGACCCGGACTCGGGCGAGATGCTCTACCGCTCCGACCTGGAGGCCGCCCTGTGGGTGACGCCGTCCGGCCGGCACATGCGCATCAATGCGACCCAGCGTCTGGGCTACACCTTCGACGACGGCCACTATGAACCGATCGCCTCGCCCGAGGTGGCCGAGGACCCGCTGAAATTCTCCGACGGCAAACCCTATCGCGAGCGTCTGATCGCCGCGCGCAAGGCGACCGGGACCAAGGACGCCATGTCGATCGGTTTCGGCGACATCGGCGGCACGCCCGCCGTGGCCGTGGTCCAGGACTTCGCCTTCATGGGCGGCTCCCTCGGCATGGCCGCGGGTGAAGGCTTCATCGCCGCCGCCCGGGCCGCGATCGAACGCAACGTCCCGCTCGTCTGCTTCACCGCCGCCGGCGGCGCCCGGATGCAGGAGGGCGCGCTGAGCCTGATGCAGATGGCCCGGACCACCCTTGCGGTGCAGGAGCTGAAGGACGCGCAGCTGCCCTACATCGTGGTCCTGACCGATCCGACGACCGGCGGGGTGACGGCCAGCTATGCGATGCTGGGCGACATCCACCTGGCCGAGCCGGGCGCCCTGATCGGTTTCGCCGGCCCGCGCGTGATCGAGACCACCATCCGCGAGAAACTGCCGCCCGGGTTCCAGCGGTCGGAGTATCTGCAGGAAAAGGGCATGGTCGACCGCGTCGTCGCCCGCGCCGACCTGCCGGAGACGCTCGGCAAGCTGCTGTCGATGCTGATGGGCGGACGGCGTCAGGCGGCCTAGAGGCGCCGCAATGGATCCCGTCTCCGAACGTCTGCGCGCCCGCCACCCCCAGAAGATCGACCTGTCGCTGGACCGGATGCGGACCCTGTGCGCGGTGCTGGGCAATCCGCAGGACCGTTTGCCGCCCGTGATCCATGTGGCCGGGACCAACGGCAAGGGATCGACCATCGCCTTCATCCGCGCCATGGCCGAGGCGGCTGGACTGAAGGTCCATGTCTATACCTCGCCGCATCTGGTTCGGTTCAACGAGCGGATCCGGCTGGCGGGAGAGCTGATCTCCGACGCGGGGTTGTCTGCGATCCTCGACCGGATCGAGGCGGTGAAGGGCGTCGAGGCGACCGTGTTCGAGAGCACCACGGCCGCCGCCTTCGTCGCCATGGCCGAGACGCCCGCCGACCTGTGCATCGTCGAGGTCGGGCTGGGCGGGTCGCTGGATGCGACCAACGTCATCGAGCGGCCGCTGCTGAGCGTCATCGCGCCGGTCGATCTGGACCACGCCGAGTTCCTGGGCACGCGGATCGAGGATATTGCCGGGGAGAAGGCGGGCATCCTGAAGGCCGGGGCGCGCGGGATCGTGGCGCGCCAGTCAGAGGCGGCGATGGCGGTCATCGAGGCGAAAGCCGCCGCTGCGCCGGCGCCGCTGACGGTCATGGGGGTGGATTTCGACGCCTGGGACGAGCGCGGCGGGATGGCGTTCCAGGATCAGGAACGGTTCTTCGACCTGCCGGCGCCTGCGCTGAAGGGTCCACACCAGATCGCCAATGCGGGGCTGGCCGTGGCCGTGGCGCTGGAGCTGGACCTGCCGGCGGAGGCGATCGCGCGCGGGGTCGCCGGGGCGACCTGGCCGGCGCGGATGCAGCGGATATCCGCCGGACCCTATGGCGAGATGGCGCGGGCGGCGGAGGCGGAGCTGTGGCTGGACGGGGGGCATAATCCGCACGCCGGGCGCGCCCTGGCCGAGGCCCTGGCGGAGCGGCAGCGGAAGGCCCCGCGGCCCCTGGCCCTGATCGTCGGCATGCTGGCCAACAAGGATCACGGCGGGTTTTTCGAGGCGCTGAAGGGGTCGGAGGCGCATGTCTTCACCGTCGGCTTCGAGGGCACGGCGGCCGACCCGGCGGCGCTCGCGGCCGTGGCGCGCGGGCATGGGTTGGGGGCGCAGAGCTCGTCGTCAGTCGAGGCGGCGCTGAGCCGGGCGCTCAGGCTCGGGGCCGGGCGGGTGGTGATCTGCGGGTCGCTGTATCTGGCCGGCGAGGTGCTGGGGGCCTCAGAGGAGACCTGGCCAAGGTAATCCCTTCTCCCCACGGGGGAGAAGGTGGCCCGAAGGGCCAGATGAGGGGGCTGGCGCCGCCTTCGTCGCTTTCAAGGTTGAGGGGCGGACAGAGCCCCCTCATCCGACTTCGCTTCGCTCAGCCACCTTCTCCCCCGAGGGGAGAAGGGTTCATTTTGAGCGCAAGCCGGTGATGGTGCGGTTGGGGGCGATGTCCTCGGCCGAGGTGATCAGATGCACCAGAGCCGGGCGGTCCTTCGCGGCGTCGCGGGCGGCCTGGAGGGCGGCGGGAAAGTCGGCGGTGGTCTCGCAGCGGACGGCGAAGGCCCCGAAGGCCTCGGCGTATTTGACGAAGTCGGGGTTCTTTAGGTCGGTGGCCATGACCCGGCGCGGGTAGTGGCCCTCCTGGTGCATGCGGATGGTGCCGAGAGTGCCGTTGTCGACGACGATGACGACGACGTTGATCCCGTACTGGGCGGCTGTGGCCATCTCCTGGCCCGTCATCAGGAACTCGCCGTCACCGGCGACGCAGATGACCTCGCGCTCGGGATGCAGGGATTTGGCGGCGATGGCGGCCGGATAGCCGTAGCCCATGGCGCCCGAGGTCGGGCCCAGCTGGGTGCGGCAGGCGCGGTGGCGGTAGAAGCGGTGCAGCCAGGCGGCGAAATTGCCGGCGCCGTTGGTGACCACGGCGCTCGGCGGCAGGACCTCGCCGAGGTGGGCCATGCACTCGCTCATGTTAACCGCACCGGTGACCGGCACGGGGGTGGAGAAGGCCTGGTAGTGGTCGTGGGCGGCCCTGGCGCTGTCGTGCCAGGTGCGGCCGGGCTCGAGCGTGGCGAGGGCGTGGGCGGCCAGGGCGTTGTCGGCTGCGGCGCTGAGCAGGGGCGTCCAGACCCGGCCGAGCTCTTCCGGCGAAGGGTGGATGTGGACCAGCTTGTGAGCGGTCTCGTCGCGGGTGAACAGGGTGTAGCCCTGGGTCGGATTCTCGCCGAGCCGGGCGCCGAGCGCGATCAGAAGGTCGGCGTCGCGGGCGCGTTTCATCAGCTCGGGATTGCACCCGAGACCGAGGTCGCCGGCGTAGTTGGACCGGTCGTTGGAGAGGATGTCCTTGCGCCGGAACGACAGGGCGACGGGCAGGCCCAGCCGTTCGGACCAGTCGCCGATGGCGGCGGCGGCCTCCTCGGTCCAGCCGGAGCCGCCGAGGACCAGCAGAGGACGTTCGGCCTTCGCCAGACGGTCGCCGATCTCGGCGAGGACGGCGGGGTCGAGGCCGCCCCTGGCCGGGGTCACCGCGCGGATCGGGGCCGGGCCGCCGGGTTCGTGCAGGATGTCTTCGGGCAGGGCGATGACGACGGGGCCCATCCGGCCCTGCTGGGCCGTGGCGAAGGCGCGTTCGACGATCTCGACGGTGCGGTCCGGGCTCTCCAACTCGGTGGCCCATTTGGCCAGGCCGCCGAAGACCTCGCGGTAGTCGACCTCCTGGAAGGCCCCCCGGCCGCGGTCGGTCAGGGCGATCTGGCCGACGAACAGGATCATCGGGGTCGAGTCCTGATGCGCGGTGTGCACGCCGATTGAGGCGTGGGTCGCGCCGGGACCGCGCGTAACCATGCAGACGCCGGGCTTTCCGGTCATCTTGCCATAGGCCTCGGCCATGTTGGCGGCACCCGCCTCGTGGCGGCAGGTGATGACCTCGATTTCCGGGTGGTCGACCAGGGCGTCGAGGACGGCGAGGTAGCTTTCGCCCGGCACGCAGAAGACGCGGGTCACGCCGTTGACGGCAAGGGTCTCGACAAGACGGCGGGCGGCGGTTCCGGCGGGCTGGCTCATGAGGAACGCCCTAGCAGATCGTCATCGGGCTTGACCATGCAACCCGCGACCGGACCGCCGCGACCCGGTGGGCTTCTTGCTGTTGAGGCCGCGGTGACATCAAAGCGTCGTCGCTGGCCGGGCAATCTGCGCGGCGGCATCAACGGAGAGCGATCATGGGTCTTTTCGACACGGTTCTGAGCGGCTTGGGCGATCAGGCGGCAGGCGGCCTGGGCGACCTGCTCAAGAGCCAGGGCGGCGTAGCGGGTCTGGCCGAAAAATTCGGCGGCGCCGGGATGGCGGAAACGGTCCAGTCCTGGATCGGCACGGGTGGAAACATCAACGTCTCGCCCGAACAGATTCGCCAGGTGCTGGGTTCGGGACCGATCGCCGATTTTGCATCCAGGCTGGGCATCTCGCCCGAGCAGGCGTCAGAAACCCTGGCGGGCCTGCTGCCCGAAGCCGTCGATCGGCTGACGCCTAACGGTCAGGTCGCCGACGCGGACGGGCTGATGGATCAACTGCCGGGCGGTCTGGGTGACATGCTGGGCGGACTGCTGAAGCGCTGATCGCGCCATGGTTCAGCGTCGGCCGGCGAGGTCGCGACCGGGGCTGAGGACGCCAGGAACCAGAGAGCCTCCCGTCCGAACCGAACGCAGAAGCCCGCCGCCACCGGGCGGGCTTTTTCATGGGCGGTGGTCGATCCCGGGCTGGACCGAAAGCCTTCGAACCGGTTAGGTGAACGACGTTCTCATCAGATGCGGAATTCCAATGCTCAATCGCCTTCTGGCTGCGGCCGCCGTGGTCGCCGTCGCATCGGCCTCGTTCGCCGGCCCCGCATCCGCACAGGACGCCGATCCGCTCAAGGAGGCGACGGCGCAGATCATCGCCCGCTTTGACGCCGCGCTGCGGGCCTGCGGCGTGACGCCTCCCTACGTCCCCGGCGTCGTGGTGGACTCCACTCCGAGCCTAGTGTCCTTCTACATCGACGATCGGTCCGTGCATCAGTCGCGCTGGTCCGAGATGCCGGCGGAAATTCAAGGCATGTTGGGCGGCTGGGCGGCGGCCGGGACCCTGGGGCTGTCACCGGAAGGACAGTTCGCGGAGATCTTCAACAGCCTGCTGGTCCCGCATGAGCTTGGACATTTCGTGGCGTCGTTCGACGGCCGGTGGGAGCGGGACGACAACTGGACCAACGAGGTCCTGGCCAATCGCATCGCCATCGCCTTCTGGGCCCAGGATACGGCGGGCGGCGCGCCGATCGCCGACCGGGTCGAGAATTTCAACGTCTTCCTCAGCCAGTTGCCCAACCCGGTTCCGGAAGGCGAGGATCCCCACGCCTATTTCGAAAGCCACTATGAGGCCCTGTCGAACGACGCGGCCGCCTATGGCTGGTACCAGGGCGCCTTCATGCGCACGGCCTGGGCCGGGCGTGAGGAGGCGACCTTCTGCGACCTGGTGAAGCCCGACGCGACCTGAGCGTCAGCAGGCGAAGTCGCAATAGATGCGGTCGACAGATGCGGTCGACGTCGCCCTTCCACTCGCCGTGATACAGGTCGAGCATCCGCTCGGCCGGGGTCACGCCGGTGTCGGCGATGTCTCGCCGACGAGCGAACGATAGGCGGCCTTGGCCTGGGCGCGGGCGGTCTCGTCGTCGAGCATGCGGCGGGAATGGCTGTAGGCGAGGATGATGCCTTTCAGCTGGAAGGCCATGGTGCGCGCGCTCTCCTCGTCGATCCCCGGCCGCAGGGCCTGAAATTCGCGCTGCAGGGTCTTCGCCCAGAGAAGCTGGCCGGCCTTGAGCTTGTCGCGCAGCGGGCCGGGCTGGTCGTCCAGTTCGATGGCGGTCGCGGTCAGCGGGCATCCGCCTCTGACCGACTCCCCGTCGGTCCAGGCCAGATCGCGCTCGAAGATCTCATCCAGCCGCGCGCGACCGGGCTCCAGTGGCTTTGCCGGCGCCCAGATGGCGGCGGTGAAGCGGGCGATCATGGATTCGATGAGAGCGTCCTGCAGCGCCTCCATCGACTGGAAATGTTTGAGGACGCCGCTCTTCGACAGACCCAACGCGGTTGCGAGATCGCCCAGGCTGACGCCCGCCATGCCCCGGACGCTGACCTGATTCATGGCCTCGTCCAGAATCCGCGCGCGGGTGTCCTCGCCCTTGCTCACAAAAAGCCTCTTGACCAAAAGTAACCGAGCGTGCACTTATCGGTAACCGACCGGTCACTTTTGCATGGGCCGGTCGGTTTTGGAAGCCCTTCTGGAGGAAGCGCCATGCTTCTCGTCACCCTTGCCGCCGCCGTCGTCTCCATGGGACAGCCGGCACCCGCCGCAGGCACCACCGCCACCCTGATCGAGCCCCGCGAGATTGTCCTGACCCTGGATGGCCATCGCTGGAGCTGCGAGGCGACCGGCCAATGCATTGGGCGCGGGGGCGGAGCCGGCCAGCCGCTGATGCGCGAATGCCGCCGCTTCGTCGTTCGCGTTGGAGCGGTGTCCGCCTATGCGCGCGACGGTCTGGCCCTGACCGAGGCCGAGGTCGCCCAATGCAACACCGCCGTGCGTCCATGAGCACCGAAGCCAATCGCGCGACCCTGGTCGCCATCCACGACGGTCTGTCCCGGAGCGACAGCCGCGCCTTCCTGGACGCCATGGCCGAGGACTTCAGCTGGATCATGATCGGCACCACCGACTGGTCCGGCGCCTATCGCGGCAAGGCGACGGTCCGGAAGGAGTTGCTCCGTCCCCTGATGAAGCGATTCAAGTCCTACCGGAATGCACCAGAACGGATCATCGTCGACGGCGACTGGGCGGCAGTCCAGTGCCGGGGCGACGCGGAGACCGTGGACGGCAAGCGCTATGACAATACCTATTGCTGGGTCTATCGATTCCGCGATGGGCTGATCGTGGAGCTGACCGAATACATGGACACCCAGCTGGTCATTGAGGCCCTGGGCCCGTTCGAGCGCGCTGGAGCTCAGTAGGCGAAGTCGCGATAGATGCGGTCGACGTCGCCCTTCCACTCGCCGTGGTAGAGGTCGAGCATCCGCTCGGCCGGGGTCACGCCGGTGTCGGCGATGTCTTCCAGCTCGGACAGATAGCCGCGCTCGTCGACCATGCCGCCGGACATGCGGGCCCGGTTCTTGAGGCCCTGACGGGCGATGGCGACCATGTCGACGGCGATGTCGCGCACGGACCGGCCGGCGACCTCGGTGCGCAGACCCAGCCGGGTCACGTCGCGACGCAGCCGCTCGTGGTCCTCGATGTCCCAGTCCTTGCAGAGGTCCCAGGCGGAGGCCAGCGACGGCGCATCGTAGAAGATGCCGGTCCACAAGGCGGGCAGGGCGCAGATCCGGCTCCACGGACCGCCGTCCGAGCCGCGCATCTCCAGGTACTGTTTCAGGCGGACTTCCGGAAACAGGGTGGTCAGGTGGTCGGCCCAGTCCTTCAGCGTCGGCCGCTCGCCGGGCAGGGCCGGCAGTTTCCCGTCCAGGAAGTCGCGGAACGACTGGCCCGAGGCGTCGATGTAGCGGTCGCCGCGCTTGGCGAAATACATCGGCACGTCGAGGGCGTAGTTCGCATAGGTCTCGAAGCCGAAGCCGTCCTGGAAGACGAAGTTGAGCATCCCGGTGCGGTCCGGATCGGTGTCGGTCCAGACGTTGGCGCGGGCGGACAGGAAGCCGTTGGGCCTGCCTTCCGTAAACGGACTGCAGGCGAACAGGGCGGTGCCGATGGGCTGGAGCGCCAGCGAGGTGCGGAACTTCGCGACCATGTCGGCCTCGGAGTCGAAATCGAGATTGGCCTGGATGGTGCAGGTGCGCAGCATCATGTCGAGGCCCAGATTGCCCTTCTTCGGCATATAGGCGCGCATGATGTCGTAGCGGCCCTTGGGCATGACGGGCACGTCCTCGCGCCGCCATTTTGGGTCGAAGCCGGCGCCGAGGAAGCCGAGATTCAGCTCGTCGGCGACCATCTTCACCTCCATCAGGTGCTGGCCGGTCTCGGAACAGATGTCGTGGATGGTCTGGAGAGGGGCGCCGGACAGTTCGAACTGGCCACCGGGCTCCAGCGAGATGGAGGCGGTGAACCCCTCGTCGTTCTTGCGTTCGAGGGCGATGACATGGCCGGCCTCCTCGACGGGAGACCAGCCGAAACGCTGCAGGCCGGTCAGCATGGCGAGGATGCCGTTGGGGCCTTCATAGGTCGGGCGGCGCAGGGTCGACTTGTCGAAGCCGAACTTCTCGTGCTCGGCCCCCACGCGCCACTCGGACTTCGGCTTCATGCCTTTGGACATGACCCCGACCAGGTCGTCGAAAGTGAGCGGCGCGGTGTCGGTCATGAGAGCCCCAGCGGGCGACTGGCCCGTTGCGGCTAGATGGTGGAGATTGTCGCAGGTCTCAAGGGGGGCGAGGGCATGGGACGCGAGGCGTTCGTGGAGGCGGCCTATGCCGGACGATCCGGAAAGGCAAAGGCGCTGCTGGAGGCGGAGGGGATCATCCTGCGCCGTCCGCTGGGGCTGACGATCGCACGCGGTTCGATCCGGGGCCTGACCGTCGACGGCGGCGACCTGGTCGGACAGGCGGATCAGGGGCCGTTCCGGCTGGGTCTGGGGGCCGGCGAGGCGCTGAAATGGAAGGCGATGCTGGAGAAGCCGCTGCCGACCCTGGCCGGGAAGATGGGCCTGTCGCCGGAGCTGGCGGTGTGGACCTTCGGGACGCTGGACGGACCAGAACTGGCGATCGCCCTGGCCGGAGTCGTCGAGGTCGCGCCCGATCAGGCCGTTCTGGGCGTCGCGCGCGTGACCGGCCCGGAGGCGATGGAGGCGGTCGCCGACCTTGCGCCGTCCCCGGTCTGGATCATCCACGACAAGGGCAAGGCGGCCGGGTTCGGGGATACGGCGGTGCGTCATGCGATGCGGGCGGCCGGCTGGATTGACAGCAAGGCCTGCGCCGTCTCCGCGACCTTGTCCGCCACCCGATACGGCCGCCGCCGCTGAACCTCGGCCTGCCGAAACGCGCCGTGAACGACCGTGACGAAATCCGATCCTGATTCCGCCGGACGGCCTCAGTCGTGGTGGTGGTGGTGGTGGCGGGCCGGGAGGAAGCGGGTCATCAGGGTGACGAAGAAGGCCACGGACCAGCCCAGCAAGAGGGACCCGTTGATGCCCTCGATCGCGCCCAGGAGCTTCCATTGCGGGGCCATGGCGGCGTCAGAGAACCCGATCGCGCCATAGGCGATGGTCGAGAAATAGATGGCTTCGCGCATCGGCTCGACCGCCCCGATTCCTCGAAACAGGACGGCATAGAGCCAGATCTCGACGCCGTGCAGGATCAGCAGGCCCAGGGCGGCCAGAACGGCCACGATGGCGCCTTCCATCGAGACCGGGCTGGCCCGTGACTGGCCGGTGGCGCGCTCGCGCCATTCCATCAGCCGGCCGAGCAGCAGAAGGCCGGCCCCGTGAAGGATCACGGTCAGCAGCACCATTCCGGTCGCGATCGCCAGCTCCGCGAGCATCGCCCTAGCGCTCCCAGTCGCCGACGGCGGCCTGCCACAGGGTCATGGCGGCGATGGCGGCGGTGTCGGCCCGCAGGATGCGCGGCCCAAGGGAGACGGCAGTGGTGAAGGGCAGGGCGCGCAGGCGGTCGCGCTCCTCGGGCGAGAAGCCGCCTTCAGGGCCGATCAGGATGGCCCAGGGGCCGGGCTCGACGACCGCGCCGATCACCGGGGCACCACCGGTCTCGTCGCAGAACATCAGCCGGCGAGAGGCGTCCCAGCCGTCGAGGATGGCGGCGAGCTTCAGGGGATCGTCGACGGTCGGCACGTCGAGGCGACCCGTCTGTTCGGCGGCCTCGATGGCGATGGCGTCGAGGCGGTCGAGGCGGACGTGTTCGACATTGGTGCGCTGGGTCACGGTCAGCCGGACCCGTCGGGCGCCCAGTTCGGCCGCCTTCTCGACGATGGTCTCGACCCGCGATTTCTTGACCACGGCGACGATCAGGTCGAGGTCGGGGCCGAGGGTCTGGGGCCGGACCTGTTCCTCGGCGCGGAGGACGACGCCCTTCTTGAGCACCTCGGCAATGGTCGCGCGCCACTCGCCGTCACGGCCGTTGAAGATCAGCAGGTCATCGCCGAGCTTCAGCCGCATGACCTGGGTCAGGTAGCGGGACTGGTCGAGCGTCGGTGCGACGCCGACGCCGGGGGACAGGTCGGGGGTGACGTGGAGGCGGATCATTCTGATGACCCTAGCCGCCCGGCGGCGTGTCCGGAAGTTTGACGCCGAAGGTTCGTGCGACGACCGGGAAGATGGCGTCGGCCTCGTCTTCGGTGGTTCCGAACGGCCCGCGCAGGTCGAGCCAGTACTCACGGAACTCCGCACCATTGCTGTTCGCCAGCACGGTCAGGGCGGCCTTGATGCGGGTCTGGGTTTCGCGGGTCAGTTCCGCGAAGGGACCTGCGATGTCGGCCTTGAGGGCGCGGGCGACATCCCTGGGGTTCAGCGGATCGACAGGCCCGAGGCGGGCCAGGGTCGCCTCATTGTTCGCCTGGCCGATCCAGGCGTCGAACAGGCTGTCGAGCAGTTCCGAACGGGCCCGGGCCTCGCGTTCCGCCAGTCTCTGAGGGGCCGTCTTGCGCATGGGGCGGTCTTACATCAGTCGGGTGCCTTGTCATCCCCGACGGAGCGAAGCGGAGATCGGGGACGGCAAGGCGGCGGGTTTCCGGGGGGTATCAGGGTCGGCATCGCCCGCAACCTCGACCGTCTTCTCTTCGCGGGCCTCGATCAGATGCTCCGTTGACGGGGCGATGAAGGACTGCATTTCCAGAAACGCCCCGCCCATGCCGCCCGCGCCGGAGCTGCGCCGGCTGTTCCGCATCGATCGGACAGCCCAGGGCATGACCAGAAAGAAGCCGGCCAGCAGCCCCGCCGTCACGATCCATTCCCACATGCGCCCGTCCTCGTCCGTCAGAGGACCGCAGATGGCTACAGCGAGCGCGCGATCAAGACCTTCATGATCTCGTTGGTGCCGCCGTAGATGCGCTGGACGCGGGCGTCCTTGTAGAGCTGGGCGATCGGGTATTCGTTCATATAGCCGTAGCCGCCGTGCAGCTGGAGCATCTCGTCCAGGACCTCGCCCTGGATGTCCGTGACCCAGTATTTGGCCATGGAGGCGGTCACGGCGTCGAGCTGGCCCTTGAGGTGCAGGCCGATGCAGTGGTCGACGAAGACCCGGGCCACGGTCAGCTTGGTCTTGACCTCGGCCAGTTTGAACTGGGTGTTCTGGAACTCCAGGATCGACTTGCCGAAGGCCTTGCGCTGTTTGACATAGGCCAGGGTTTCCTGGAGCCCGCGCTCGGCTGCGGCGATGCCCTGGACCGCGATGTTCAGCCGCTCCTGGGGCAGCTGCTGCATCAGCTGGATGAAGCCCATGCCCTCGACGCCGCCGATGATGTTGTCGCCCGGAACCTGGACGTCGTTGAAGAAGAGCTCGGAGGTGTCATTGCCCTCCATGCCGATCTTGTGGAGGTTGCGGCCGCGCTCGAAGCCGTCCGCGCCGTCGGTCTCGACCACGATCAGGGACGTGCCCTTCGAGCCCTGCGCCGGATCGGTCTTGGCGACGACGATGATGAAGTTGGCCAGCTGGCCGTTGGTGATGAAGGTCTTCGACCCGTTCACCACATAGCCGTTGCCCGACTTGATCGCCGTGGTCTTGATGCCCTGCAGGTCCGAGCCGGCCCCCGGTTCGGTCATGGCGATGGCCCCGACCAGTTCGCCGCTCAGCAGACGCGGGAGCCAGCGCTTCTTCTGCTCCTCGGTGCCGTAGTGCCAGATGTAGGGGGCGACGATGGCATTGTGCAGCGAGATGCCGAAATGGTCCGCGCCCTTCCAGCCGAGCTGACGCATCAGCACAACCTCGTGGCGGTAGTCGCCGCCCATGCCGCCGTCTTCCTCGGGCATCGACAGGCCCAGCAGGCCCGCCTCGCCGGCGTCGTTCCACAGCTGGCGCGGGACGCTGGAGTTGGCGATCCACGACTGGACGGCCTCCGGCGGCGCGTGCTCGTCGATCCATTTGCCGACGCTGTCCGAGAACATGACGATGTCCTCTTCCAGCATGAAGTCGGGGGAGGGGGTGTCGATGACGTTCATGGCGTTTCCTGTCTCCTCCCCGTCGCCGAAGGGCGATGGGGAGGTGGCTCGGCGCGCTCAGCGCCGAGACGGAGGGGGCGAGGCGGTGTCGAAGGTGAGGGCGGGCTTGCTCAAACTCTGGTGATGGGGAAGGAGCGCTCGTCGGCAAGACCGAGTCGCCCCCTCCGTCTCATCGCTGACCGCGATGAGCCACCTCCCCATTCGCCTTCGCGAACAGGGAGGAGAGGGTATTGTTAGAACGCCTCGGCCGGCATCTGCATCAGGACCTCGGCGCCGGTCTTCAGCTTGACCAGGTGCGGGGCGGCGTCGGGCAGGATGCGTTCGACGAAGTAGCGGCCGGTCTGCATCTTGGTGACGTAGAAGGGATCGGTCGAACCGGCGTCGATCTGGGCCTGGGCGGCCTTGGCCATCTGGGCCCAGAGGTAGGCGAGGGCCGTCAGGCCGAACAGGTGCAGATAGTCGGTCGAGGCGCCGGCGGCGTTGTCCGGGTTGGCCATGCCGTTCTGCATCAGCCACATGGTGCCTTCCTGCAGCTTCTTCTTGGCGTCGGCCAGGCCGTCGACGAAGGGCTTCACCGGACCCTCGCCGCCGTTGTCCGCGACGAAGGCGTCGATGTCGGCGAACCAGCTCATGATCGCGCGGCCGCCCTGCGAAGGCAGTTTGCGGCCCACCAGATCCAGCGCCTGGATGCCGTTGGTGCCTTCGTAGATCATGGTGATGCGGGCATCGCGCAGATACTGGCTGGCCTGGAAATGCTCGGTATAGCCCGAGCCGCCGTGGACCTGCATGCCGAGCGAGGCGACGTGGAAGCCCTTGTCGGTCAGATAGGCTTTCAGGACCGGCGTCAGCAGACCCATATAGTCCTTGGCCTTCTGGGCCGTGGCCTCGTCGGCGGACTTCTCGAGGTCGGCCTGGAGCGCGGTCCACAGGATGAAGGCCTGGCCGCCTTCGACGAAGGCCTTGGCCTCCAGCAGCATGCGGCGGACGTCGGGGTGGACCATGATGGAATCGGCGGGGCCGTCCGGGTTCTTCGGTCCGGTCAGGCTGCGGCCCTGGATACGGTCGTGGGCGAACTGGACGGCGGCCTGATAGGCGGCGGCACCGATGGCCAGGCCCTGCAGGCCGGTGCCCAAACGGGCTTCGTTCATGACCACGAACATGTTGTTCATGCCCCGGCCTTCCTCGCCGATCAGCCAGCCCGTGGCGTCGTCGTAGGACATGACGCAGGTCGCGTTGCCGTGGATGCCCATCTTGTGTTCGAGGCCGGCGCACTGGACGCCGTTCCGTTCACCCAGCGAGCCGTCGTCGTTGACCATGACCTTGGGCACGAGGAACAGGGACAGGCCCTTGATGCCGGCCGGGGCGCCTTCGACGCGGGCCAGGACGGTGTGGATGATGTTGTCGGCGAAGTCGTGCTCGCCGGCGGAGATCCAGATCTTCTGGCCGGTGATCTTGTAGGTGCCGTCGCCCTGGGGGACGGCCTTGGTGCGCACCATGCCGAGGTCGGTGCCGCACTGGGGCTCGGTCAGGTTCATGGTCCCGCCCCACTCGCCGGTGGCCATCTTCGGCAGGTATTTGGCCTTCAGCTCATCCGAGGCGTTGGCGTGGATGCCGGCGTAGGCGCCCGCGGTCAGGCCGGGATACATGGAGAAGGCGGCCGAGGCGCCGGCGGTGAACTGGCCGAAGGCCATGCCGACGACGGCGGGCATGCCCTGTCCGCCATAGGCCGGGTCCGCTGACAGGGCGGGCCAACCGGCTGCGACCATGGCCTGGTAGGCTTCTTTCCAGCCCTTGGGACCGGTGACGACGCCGTTGTCCCAGTGGCAGCCTTCCTTGTCGCCCGAGTGGTTGATCGGAGCGATCACTTCCTCGGCGAACTTCGCGCCCTCCTCGAGGATCTGGCCGACCAGGTCCGAGGAGATGTCCTCGAAGCCCGGCTGGTTGGTGTAGCGGTCGATCTCCAGAACTTCGTTCAGGATGAAGGTCAGGTCGCGGACGGGCGCCTTGTAGGCCATGGGGTCAGGCTCTCAGCTTGAACGGATGATGGGCGTGGTGGTCGAGGTGCTGTCGCAGCACCGAGGCATATTCCTCGGCGCCGGGCAGAAGGTCGGGACGCTGTTCGGACAGGCGGGATTCCATCGCCGCGCAGGCCTCTTCGGCCATCTCGATGGCGGCGTTGAGGTCCTCGCGCTGCTGTTTCAGGGCCTCGATCTGGGCGCGGTGGCGCGCCAGGGCGATGGCCATCTGATGGGTGTTGCCGTCGTTCCGGTCGTAGAGGTCCAGCATCTCCTGGATCTCGGTCAGGGTGAAGCCGATGCGGCGTCCCCGCAGGATCAGTTTCAGCCGGGCGCGGTCGCGGGCGTCATAGACACGGGTCTGGCCCTTGCGCGCCGGGGTCAGAAGGCCCTTGTCCTCATAGAAGCGCAGCGCGCGCGCGGTCGCGCCGAACTCCCGGCAGAGCTGTCGGATCGAATAGGTGCGATGATCGTCGGCGGTCGCCATGACGACTGACATAGCTCAAACTTGACGCGGACGTAAAGGGAAGCTTTCCGGATCAATGGCGCGCAAACACGTCAACAAGGGCGCTGCGCCCGACAAGCGCGATTTGCCGCAGAAGACGTGCGTCTCCTGCGGCAGGCCGTTCGTGTGGCGGGCGAAGTGGGCCCGCGACTGGGATCAGGTGAAGTTCTGTTCCGACCGCTGTCGGCGCGCGGGCGTCAGCGACGGCCGAGCAGGACCGGGATCGTGATTGCCAGCAGGGCGAGGTTGGTCAGGGCCAGGCCGATGTCGAAGCTGAAGGCGTGGACCGCCAGCATGACGACTTCCAGCGCGATCAGGCCTGCGGCCGAGATCAGAAGGGGCCAGCGGCCGAGCTTCCACGACATCAGCGGAGCCAGCATGCCGAGCGCCAGGACGACCTCGACGATTCCGACGCCGCGCACGAGGTTCTCGCTGACCAGGGCCGGCCAGTTCATCAGGGCGACCAGATTGTCGAGCGGTTCGGTCAGCTTGGCGTAGCCGGCGGCGAAGAAGAACATCGCGGCCCAGCCCTGGAGGGTCCAGAGGGCGAGGTTGCGGTAGCCGGCCACGGCGCGGGCGCGGGCGGCGGAGATCGGGGCGCGGGTCGCCGGGGTGAAGGTCGTTGACATTGGTGTTTTCGTTTCGTCGGGGAGGACGGATGAATTGGTAACAGTGTCTAGATCAGATCGAACTTCGGGTTCCGCAAGAGGTCGCAAACCACACCGTAACCGAAGGTGATGAAGAAGCTGTGCCGCAGGTACGGGGCAGCAGCGTGGCCGTATTCATACAAGTCGGTAATCCGCGAGGACCGCCGCCTTGAAGAGAGATATGGCAGGGCTGGGCCGGAATGTCATCAGCCGTAGACATCAATCGATGACATCAGATGATGACTTAATGTTTCCCGTGGCGGAAATGCCGCTATGGCGGGGTTCCGGGGCCCTCGAATTGCGTCGCCCCGGCGCAACGGGCCGGGGCGATCGGGGTCAGTCCTCGCCGCCTTCCCCTTGCGGCTGAGGTTCCGGCGTGTTGGCCAGCAGCTGGCCGGGCTGGCAGCCCAGTTCTCGGCACAGGGCGTCCAGGGTGGAGAAGCGGATGGCGCGTGCCTTGCCGGTCTTCAGGATCGAGAGGTTGGCGATGGTGACCCCGACACGGTCGCTGAGTTCCGTCAGCGACATGCGGCGTTCGACGAGCATAGCGTCCAGTTGCACAATGATGGCCATGGTGCGCCTCAGACCGTCATCTGATGATCGTCGCGCATGGCCGCGCCCTGGCGGAAGACCTCGGCGAGCATGAAGACGATCAGGATGCCGAGCCAGGCGCCGAGATCGATCGAATAGTCGAGGTCGTCGATGATCCCTTCCGGAACGGTCCAGGCCAGGATGAAGGCGCTGACCTGCACGCCGATGAGGCCGACACCGACGCCCTGAAGCCGTCCGACATTGGCGCGTTCGAAGGCGTCGCCCTGGTTCACGGCGAGGAACATCCGGCGCAGGCGGTTGAGGATCCACCAGGTGCTGAGCGTGGCGAGGAAGGCAGCGAGGAAGGTGGCGTGCGGATTGGCGAAAAGTATCTTTGCGCTGGAGCCGCTCGGAAGACCGAATTGAAGGGGGAGGTCCGGCACGACAAGTGACGCCAGAAGCGTCACACCGGTCGCGACGACCGTGCCGGTCACGAACACATTCACGAACCCCAGCACCCAGCGCAGGGCGCTGGCGACGGAACGACGACCGATGAGCTTCATTTGGCTACCTCCCTGCCGCTCAGCGCGGCTATGTCGATAGTCGATATGAGTTCATTGATTATCGATCAAGAACTTTCTCGATAAACGATATGAAACTTTCGTAAGGTTCAGGCGCGGGCGGCGCGGGTCGCTTCCAGCCGGGCCAGTTTTTCGTGCAGGGGCGACCAGTCGTCGGTCGCGTCGATCGCGGCCCAGATCGCCTCGACCTCTCCGATCAGCATCTCTTCCGGATCGGGGCGGGCGAAGGCCGGATGCTCCAGTCGTTCGGGCCGGTCGGGCTCGTGCTCGAACAGGGCGAAGCGGAAGGCGTCGAAGGCCTCGCCCTGCCATTGACCCGCGCGCGGACCGGCCAGGGCCCGGGCCGAGGATGAGAAGCCCGCGAACCAGTCGTGGAACAGGGGCTCCCACCGGATGCTCTCGCCCTTCTCGCGCAGCAAGGCCAGGGTGGCGTCGAGAAGCCGCTGGTCGGCGGCCTCGCCGAGGCTCTTCACGCCCAGACGGTCGAGGAAGGCGGTCCGCAGTTCGCGGATATAGGCCGGGCCGAAACCGTTCAGCGCCTCGGTCAGGGGTTCGACCCCGGCGACCAGTTTCAGACACCCGGCCAGCTGGGTCAGGTTCCAGAACACCGCCTCCGGCTGGCGCGCGAAGGCATAGAGGCCGGTCGAGTCGAAATAGGCGGCGGTGAAGCCGGGTTCGTAGGACGGCAGGAACCGCCACGGGCCGTAGTCGAAACTCTCGCCCGTGACGTTCAGATTGTCGGTGTTGAGCACGCCGTGGACGAAGCCGGCGGCGATCCAGCGGGCGGTCAGACGGGCGGAGGCCGCGACGATGGCGGCCAGCAGGCCGGGGGCGTCTCCGGCGGCGACGGTCGGGTGGTAGAGGGCGCGGACATGCTCGACCAGGGTCTCGATCTGGTCGACGCGGCCGAAGAAGGCGGCCCTCTGGAAGGTCCCGAAGCGGACGTGGCTGTGCTGAAGCCGGACGAGGACGGCGGAGCGGGTCGGGGAGGGCTCGTCGCCGCGCTCCAGCGGCTCGCCCGTCTCGATCAGGGACAGGGCCCGGCTGGTCGGGACGCCCTGGGCCTCCAGCATGGCGGCCGCCAGGACCTCGCGCACCCCGCCCTTGAGGGTCAGGCGGCCGTCGCCCGAGCGGGACCAGGGAGTCGTGCCGGACCCTTTTGTTCCCAGATCAAGGAGCCGCCCGTCGTCGGCCCTCATCTGCGCTGCGAGGAAGCCGCGACCGTCGCCGAGGTCGGGGTTGTAGGTGCGGAACTGATGCCCGTGATAGCGCATGGCCATCGGCCCGGGCTGGCCGGGCAGGGGCTGGAAACGGCCGAATGCGGTAATCCATTCGGCGTCGGTCAGGCCGTCGAGACCCACGGTCGCGGCGGCGCGGTCATTGCGAACCCGCAGAATGGTCTCCGGGAAGTCGGCGGGGCGGACAGCGTCGCCATACTCATCTCCCAGATCGAAGAAATGCGGTTCGGGGCGATAGGCGGGTCCAACGGGCATGGCGGCCAGATGCGGCCTGGAACCGTGGGACGCAACCGTGGTCGGAGCGGAATCGGTTGCCGCCCGCGCTGCTGCGGCTATTCTGCGCGCAGAGATCAGGCCCTTGCGGCCAGGCTGGCGTCGCTTAGTGCTTTAAGGGCAGGGCGACGAACCCGGTCCGGCGTCCGTCGATAACCGGACGCCACGGAACAGACCTTTCCAGACCGGAGGCCGCCGTGGCGCACAAACTGACTCTCGACTTTCTGAAGACCGAAACGGCCTCGGGCGTAGTTCTGGGACTGGCCGCCGTCGCCGCCCTGATCGTCGCCAACTCGCCCCTGTCGGAGGCCTATTTCCACTGGCTCAAGAGCGAGCACCTGTTCCAGGCCGGGCCGCTGTCGTTGCAACTGTCGGTCTCGGAATGGATCAAGGAAGGGCTGATGGCCCTGTTCTTCCTCGTGGTCGGACTGGAGATCAAATACGAAATCCTCAAGGGCGAGCTCAGCGATCCGAAGAAGCTTGTGACCCCCGTCGCGGCGGCTCTGGGCGGGATGCTGGCGCCGGCGGGTGTCTATCTGCTGATCTCCACGGGCTTGCAGGGTCCGCATCAGGGTTGGCCCATCCCCCTGGCCACCGATATCGCCTTTGCGCTCGCCGTCTTCGCCGTGGTCGGAAAGGGACTGCCTTCGTCGCTGCGGGTCTTCCTGCTGACACTCGCCATCGTCGATGATCTCGGCGCCATCGGACTGATCGCCGTGTTGTTCAGCGCGGGCGTGGACTGGGCGCCGCTGGCCTGGGCCGGAGCGCTGCTGGTCTTCGGGGCGTTGATGTCCCGTCGAACGATCGCCGCGCCCTTCTGGGTCATGGGCTTTCTCACCGTCTGGTGGCTCAGCGTGCAGGCGGGATTGAGTACATCGCTGGCCGCGGTCGCCTTCGCCTGCATCGTGCCGGTGAGCCCGCGGGCTGCCGATGGTCAGAGCCCCTTGAAGGAGGCGATGCACGACCTGCACCCCTATGTCGCCTGGCTGGTCCTGCCCCTGTTCGCCTTCGCCAAGGCCGGGGTCTCTTTCGCAGGACTGTCGCTGGATCAGATGCTGGCCCCGCTCGTTCTCGGAATTGCCGCCGGATTGTTCATCGGCAAACAGTTGGGCGTGTTCGCCGCCGCCTGGCTCGTCACGCGTCTGGGGCTGGGCGCGAAACCCAGTCGATCCACCTGGCTCCAGGTCTATGGAGTCAGTCTGCTTTGCGGGGTCGGGTTCACCATGAGCCTGTTCATCGGCGCGCTGGCCTTCCCGGGCGCAGTGGATTCCCCCGAACAGGTCGAGGTCAAGCTGGGCGTGATCCTCGGCTCGGTGCTCTCCGCCACCCTGGGCGGTGTGGTCCTGTCGCTCGCGTCCAGGCGGACGCGAGGATCCGAAGCCTCTTCAGGGTCGATTACTGAATCCTGAGACACGAATATTGACCTAGGGTCATCACATTCTGTCGCTTTCGCGTCACACAGCGCGCTGTCGCAAGGCTGAAACATGGCGTGAGCCGTGGCTTCGCCTTGTCCCGCCGTGCGGCTTGCCTTACGCAAAACCTTCGAGAATCCGACGCTCCGAAAGAAGAGCGCGGGTTGGGAATCAGGAAACGCCACGACGCGCTCCGAGAGGAGGCGTCGGGCCATGAGCCGGGAGCCATCCATGCGTCTTACTCAAATTCTTCGTTGCACCGCGTCCGTCGCCGTCGTCGGTGCCGTGGCCTTCGGCTTCGCCGGGGTCGCCTCGGCCCAGGACAGCGCGCAGTCCACGGTCGACGACATCATCGTCACCGCCCAGAAGCGCGAGCAGAACCTGCAGGACGTGCCGATCGTGGTCACCAGCCTGTCGCAGGAAACCCTGTCGGACGCAGGCGTCAGGGACATCAAGGATCTGCAGATCCTGACCCCGGGCATGACCGTCACCTCGACCTCGTCGGAAGCCTCGACCACCGCCCGCATCCGCGGCGTGGGCACGGTGGGCGACAACCCCGGTCTGGAAAGCTCTGTCGGCGTCGTGATCGACGGGGTCTATCGCTCGCGCAACTCGGTCGGCTTCGGCGATCTGGGCGAAATGAGCCGCATCGAGGTGCTGAAGGGTCCGCAAGGCACCCTGTTCGGCAAGAACACCTCGGCCGGCGTCATCAACATCCTGACAGAAGCTCCGTCGTTCACCCCGGGTTACGACGCCGAGTTCACCGCCGGTAACTTCGGCGCCCTGGGCGCTTCGGGTTCGGTCACCGGCCCGATCTCGGACACCCTGGCCTTCCGCCTGTACGGCGCGCGCCGGATCCGCGACGGCTTCTACACCGTCGACACCGGCGACGGCCCGCGTCCGGAGACCGATGACCAGAACCAGGACTTCGGTTCGGTCCGCGGCCAGCTGCTGTGGCTGCCGAACGACAGCACGTCGTTCCGCCTGATCGCCGACTACACCTCCCGCGACGAATACTGCTGCACCGGCGTGCAGATCCGCTCGTCCTCGACCCAGGCCTTCATCGACCTGCTGTCGACCGGTTCGGGCGCCCGTCCTCCTGTCGCGACCGCGCCCAACGGTGGTTCGCTGCCCTACTCGCGCACGGCCTTCGCCAACCGCTCGAGCGGCCAGGAGATCCAGGACGCCGGCGTTTCGCTGGAAGCCAACTTCGATCTGCCGTCGCTGTTCGGCGGCGCGACCCTGACCTCGGTCACCTCGTATCGCGACTGGTCGACCGACCTCGGCCAGGACATTGACTACACGGGCGCCGACATCGCGTACCGCGTCCAGGACGGACAGAACGGCTACGGCGTCGAGAACCTGACCCAGGAATTCCGCCTGGCGGGCGCGACCGATCGCCTGGACTGGCTGGTCGGCGTCTTCGCCACCAAGGAAGACATCAA
The DNA here is from genome assembly GCF_027484365.1 of Brevundimonas sp. GTDB lineage: Bacteria > Pseudomonadota > Alphaproteobacteria > Caulobacterales > Caulobacteraceae > Brevundimonas. The sequence continues at coordinate 59,054 of NZ_JAIXTC010000023.1, forward strand.
CCGCCGCGACAGCTGGTTCTTCGGCTCTGATTACACGCCGTACATCTCCCTGCTGCTGACGGCGAACCTGAACCGCGCCAGCCCCTCCATCCCGATCTCGCCGAGCGCGCTGGGCTGCTTCACCCGCACCGGCCAGACCGGCACGCCGACCGGCCTGCTGGGCTGCCTGGCCAGCGGCGGCTCCGGCTCCCTGCCGGTCGGCCCGGGCGGCGCGCTCGTTACGGTTCCGACCGCGGTCGGCTCGGGCCCCGGCTTCACCCTCGGTCAGGGCTATGCCGACACCTATGATCAGGAGTCGACCTCCTTCGCCCTGTTCACGAACAACACCTTCCACGTCACCGACGCCTTCGACCTCACCGTGGGCCTGCGCTACACGATGGATGACAAGTCTCTCGAGGGTCGCCAGCGGAACGTGAACGGCAACGGCAACGCCTGTACGGCCGCCCAGCTGAACGCCGGCGCCCTTGCCACGGGCCTCGGCGCCGCCAACGTCGGCGGTATCCTGGGCGCCATCTGCCTGCCCTTCACCAACAGCGCCTTCAACAACCGCGACATTAGCCAATCGACCGACGACAGCGAGCTGAGCGGCACGATCAAGGCGTCCTACCGCCTGAACGACTCGGTCCTCGGGTACGTCTCGTACGCCCGCGGCTACAAGAGCTTCGGCTACAACCTCGACCGCGTGCACCGCACGGGCACCGTCACGCCGGTGTCGTCGCTGTACTTCCCGTCGGAGTATGTCGACAGCTACGAAGCCGGGGTGAAGATGACCCTCGTCGAGCGCACCCTGCTGCTGAACGCCACCTACTTCGACCAGACGTTCGAGAACTTCCAGCTCAACACCTTCAACGGCGTCGGCTTCACCGTCGAGCCGATCCCCGAGCTGACCTCGCGCGGCGTCGACGCCGACATGGTCTGGTTCACCCCGGTCGAGGGCCTGAGCCTGCAAGGCGGCGTGACCTATACCGACGCCCAGTACGGCGTGTTCAAGGCGGCCGACCTCGTCGATCCGAACAACTTCCCGGCCGCGTCGCTGCTGCCCGGATCGCGTCCGTCCTTCGCTCCGGAATGGTCGGCTTCGCTGTCGATCAACTTCGACCGTAGCCTGGGCAACGGCCTGCGCGCCGGCTTCAGCCTGGCCGGCAAGTATATGACGGAATACAACACCGGGTCGGACCTGCTGCCCTACAAGCTGCAGGACGCCTTCTCCACGGTGAACGGCCGCGTCTCGATCGGCAGCGAGGACGAACGCTGGACCCTCGAAATCTGGGCCCAGAACCTCACCGACGAAGAGTATCTGCAGGTCGGCTACAATGCGCCGCTGCAAGGCACCGCCTTCCAGAGCACCGTTCAGGCGGCCGGCACCAACCCGGGCACCTTCTACAACGGCAACCTGGACACCCAGACCTATGACGCCTTCCTCGGCGCGCCGCGCACCTTCGGCGGCACGCTGCGCTTCAAGTACTGATCCCGGCGATACAGGGAACGAGACAGCCGGCCGGGGGCGACCCCGGCCGGCTTTTTCATGTCCGGTCGCAGGCTGTCGGGTGAAGGTCAGGCGAAGCGAATACCGTTGGGCGAGGCCCCGAACGTCCCGCCCGGCCGGTGGGGCCGCGACGCGGAGCGGCCCTGCGAAGGCCAGGGGCTAAAGCCTCACGCATGCATCGCCCGGCCGTTCCGCGTCCGGATGGGGCCAGCCTGATCGCAAGCGTCAGTGCGGCCCTGCCGAGGCCTGACCCGGCTCAGCGAACAGGGGGCAAGGCGCGGCAGGCCGCGCTGAATCGGCGCCGGGCCGGCTACTCCGCGGGCGTCGCCTCTGCGGCCTGGGTCTGGTGCTGGCCTGCGAACATTCCGCCCATCCGTCGACGGGCCCAGCTCGAGACGTCATCCACGATGGTGAAGATCGGCGGGATGAACAGCAGGGACAGGAAGGTCGAGGAGATCAAGCCGCCGACGACCGCGATGGCCATAGGCTGACGGAACTCGACGTCGGCGCCCCAGCCGACGGCGACCGGGATCATGCCGGCGCCCATGGCGAAGGTGGTCATCAGGATCGGGCGGGCGCGCTTGTGCGCCGCGTCCATGATGGCGTCGATCCGCTTCATGCCCTCCTGCTCGGCGATGACGATGTAGTCGACCAGCAGGATGGAGTTCTTGGCCGCGATGCCCATCAGCATCAGCACCCCGATCAGGGACGATATGGAGAAGCTGGACCCGCCGATCATCAGCGCCACGAAGGCCCCGCCGATGGCGAGCGGCAGGGAGGCCATGATGGTGACCGGATAGGCGAAGCTGCGGAACAGAAGAACCAGAACGGCATACATCAGCAGGATGCCGGTCATGAAGGCGATGGCGAAGCCGTTGATCATCTCGGCGATGAACTCCTGGTCGCCCGCCGGCACCTGACGCACGCCTTCGGGCAGGTTCTGCACCGAGGGCAGCTTCTGGACCAGGACGCCGGCCTCGCCGGACCTTATGCCGTCGAGCTCGGCCGTGATCGAGGCGATACGCGAGCGATCCTGACGCAGCACCTGGGACGGGCCGGCGCCGAACTGGATGTCGGCCACGGCGCTCAACGGGACTGCGCCGCCTGTGGCGGTCGGAACTCTCAGGTTCTCGATCACCGACAGGTCCTCGCGAGCGTCGCGCGTCAGGCGCAGACGGATCGGCACCTGGCGGTCACCGAGGTTGTATTTGGGCAGGTTCTGATCGACGTCGCCGATGGTGGCGACGCGCACCGCCTGGGAGATGGCGCTGGTCGAGACCCCCATCAAGGCGGCCTGGTCCGGTCGGGGCGTGACCAGGATTTCGGGCCGGGCGATGGAGGCGGTGTTGACCACATTGGCCAGGCCCGGAACCGTGCGCATCTCTGCCTCGACCTGACGCGCCGCGGACTGCAGGGCCTCGCCGCTGTCGCTCAGGATGGAGAAGGTGTAGCTCGTGCCGTCCGACGGACCGCCGCCCTGGTTGGCGATGCCGGCGCCGATCCGGGCGCCCGGAATGTCCTTCCAGCTGTCGACCATGGCGCGGGCGAATTCCTGCTGGCTCAGGTCGCGGTCACCCTTGGGCAAAAGGTCGGCATAGAGGTTGGCCTGGTTGACATCCTGGCCGCCGACGGAGGCGTAGACCGAGGTCACTTCCGGCCGCGCGCGCAGGTCATGGGTCAGGCGCTGAACAACGGCGTCGGTCTGGGCCAGGGTCGCGCCCGGCGGCAGTTCGACGGAGAATCCGGCCCGGGCCACGTCGCCCGAGGGCTGGAACTCGAACGGCACCCGGGGCGCGATCAACAGGGATGTGGCGAGGAACAGGGCCGTGCCGATGCCGAAGACCTTCCAGCGATTGTTCAGGCTCCAGCTCAGCGACTTCAGGTAACCGGCCATCCAGAACGGGTCGCGGTCCTCATGCTTGTGGTGTTTGAGCAGGTAGGCGGCCATCAGGGGGGTGAGGGTTCGCGCCACGACGAGGGAGAAGGCCACCGAGACGCAGGCGGCCAGGGCAAAGGCCTTGAAGAACTGGCCGATGATGCCGGGCATGAAGCCGACCGGCGCGAAGACGGCGATGATGGTGGCGGTCGTCGCCACAACGGCCAGACCGATCTCGTCGGCGGCTTCCATCGAGGCGTTGTAGGGCGACTTTCCGTCCCGCATGTGCCGGACGATGTTCTCGATCTCCACGATGGCGTCATCGACGAGGATGCCGATGGTCAGCGACAGCGCCAGCAGGCTGACCACGTTCAGCGACTGTCCCATCGGCCCCAGAATGGCGAAGGCAGGGATCAGAGACAGGGGCATGGCCATGGCGGTGATGAAGGTCGCCCGCCAGTCGCGCAGGAAGATGAAGACCACGATCACGGCGAGAACAGCGCCGAGGAGCAGGGCCTCCAGCGAGGCGATGTAGCTTTCCTCGATCTGTTCGACGCTGGCGGTGACCTGCTGGATCTCGAGCTCGGGATGATCCTCGTCAATCTTCGCGACGGCCTCGCGGACCTTTTCGGCGATGCGGACTTCCGAGGCGGTGCGGGAGCGCAGGAAGTTGAAGGTGATGGCCTCCTGGCCGTTGTAGCGGGCGAGACGACGCGGCTCGGACCAGTGGTCCTCAACCGTGCCGAGATCGCCCAGACGCACGGTGCGGCCGCCGCCCAGGGGGATCAGGGTCTCGCGCAGTCCCTCGATCGAGGTTGCTGCGCCGAGGGTCCGGATCGAACGCTCCGAACCGGAAATGGTCACGCGTCCGCCCGGCTGGTCGGAGTTGACGCCGGTCAGGGCCTGGCTGACCGCAGCCGCCGTCAAGCCGTAGGAGGCCAGGCGGTCGGGATCCAGCTCCACGGCGATCTCGCGATCCACGCCGCCCGAGCGGTTGACCTCGCCGACACCCTTGATGGCCAGGAGGGTTCGGCTGATGTCGTTGTCGACGAACCAACTGATCTCTTCCGGCGTCATGGTCGTGGAGCGGACGACCCAGGTGATCAGGGCGTCGCCGGTGATGTCGATGCGCTGGACCGCCGGTTCCTGCATGTCCTGCGGCAGGTCGGCGCGCAGGCCGCTCATCGCATTGCGCACGTCGTTTGTGGCGCGTTCAGTGTCCGTGCCCAGTTCGAACTCGATGGTCGTGGAGGAGACGCCGTCCATGACCTGGGAGTTGATGTGGCGCACGCCTGACAGGCCGGCGAGGGAATCCTCGATCAGCCGGGTGACCTGAACCTCCATCTCGCTGGGCGCCGCGCCCGGCCGCGCGGCCGTCACCGACACCAGCGGGAAGTCGATGTCCGGGTTGTTGTTGATCCGCATGCTGTTGAAGCTCAGCAGACCGGCAATGGTCAGCAGGGTGAACAGCAGGATGATCGGGATCGGATTCTTGATCGACCAGGAGGAGATGTTCTTCATGGTCAGGCTCTAGCGCGCGGCCGGAGCGGCGGCGACAGGCGCAGCGGGAGCGCCCGCAGCGACGACGTTGACCCGGTCCCCGTCGCCGAGGAAGCCGGCCCCGTCGACGACGACCTGGGCTCCGGCGTTCAGCCCCGTGACAGAAGTGCGTTCCGCAGAGCGGGACAGCACCGTCACCTGCTGGAAGCGGACGTGGTTGTTGGTCATCAGGACGTACACGCCCGAGCGGTTCTCGCGGTACAGAACGGCCGCCGTCGGCACGGTGATGGTGGGCTGGGCTCCGACATCGATCTCGGCCTTGGCGAACATACCGGGGCGGAAGCCGGCGCCGCCCGACAGGGCGATGCGGGCGGTGCCGAGCCGGTTCGCGGCATCGACCTCGGGCGTCACGATGCGGACGCGCCCGGTCGTCTGGCCGACCTGGTCAGAGGAGATGGTCGCTGACTGGCCGGCACGGACAAGGGCCAGCTCGGTTTCCGGCACCTGGGCGTCGAGTTCGAGGCGTCCGTCACGCACCATGCGGAACATCTCGGTCCCGGCCTGGACGATCTGACCGCGCGTCACGCTGCGGCTGATGATGAGGCCGGCGACCGGCGCCCGCAGGGTCGCCTGCGAAAGGCGCGTCTGGGTTTCGGACAGCGACGCGCGGGCCGCCGCCAGATTGGCGGTCGAGGCGCGCTGGTTGGCGAGGGCCGTATCCAGCGACGCCTGGCTTAGGAAGCCGCGTTCCTTCAGCTCCTGCGAACGGGCGAGGGCGGCTTCATCCCGGGCCAGATTGGCTTCGGCGGTCTGGACGCTCGCCTGCTGCTGCCGCAGCTGGGCTCGCAGCAGGGAGTCGTTCAGCTGGACCAGCGGCTGGCCCTGGCGAACATATGTTCCTTCGTCGACATAGACGGCCGTAGCGACGAGGCCGCCGGTCTCGGCGCCGACCGGCACCTCTTCCCAGGCCGAGACGTTGCCCGAGGCCGTGATGATGCGCGGAAGGCTGGTCACCGCAGCGGGCGCGACCGTGACCGTCGGCCCGGACGCAGCGGGCGCGTCGGCCTTTTTCTCTTCCCCTCCGCCTCCGCAGGCGGCGAGCGTGAGGGACAGCCCGAGCACGAGCGCGAGGGTGGAGGATTGGAGCAGGCGGGTCGAGGTCGTGGGGGCCACGGAGCGATCCTGTTGTCTGGGCGGGCAGGGGGAGCCGCCGGAAGGCGTCGACCGGCGCCACGGGGCGTCCGGCAAGCGCGGCCTCATACCGCGTTCGAGCGTCGCCTCCAAATCTCAAGCGGCGCCATTACTACGATGTAATCCGTGCCGAATGCGGTTGCGGTCCGTCGCCGCACGCCTGCTGCGTTGGCGCTGACGCGCCACCCATGCTAACCGCGCCGCACCATGACGACGCCCCCTATCGAACGCATCCGAAACTTCTCGGTGGTCGCCCATATCGACCACGGCAAATCGACACTGTCCGACCGGCTGATTCAATTCACCGGGGGCCTGACCGCGCGCGAAATGTCGGCGCAAGTCCTTGATTCGATGGATATCGAGAAGGAGCGGGGGATCACGATCAAGGCGCAGACGGTGCGTCTGAACTATCGGGCCCAGGACGGGCTCGACTATGTCTTGAACCTGATGGACACGCCGGGGCATGTGGACTTCGCCTACGAAGTGTCGCGGTCGCTGGCGGCGTGCGAGGGCTCGCTGCTGGTCGTGGATGCGTCGCAGGGCGTCGAGGCCCAGACCCTGGCCAATGTCTATCAGGCCATCGACAACAACCACGAGATCGTGCCGGTCCTGAACAAGATCGACCTGCCCGCGGCCGAGCCTGAACGGGTGCGGCAGCAGATCGAGGACGTGATCGGCATCGACGCCTCGGACGCCGTCCTGTGCAGCGCCAAGTCCGGCATCGGCATCGAGGAGGTGCTGGAGGCCATCGTCACCCGCCTGCCGGCGCCCAAGGGCGACCCGGACGCGCCTCTGAAGGCCCTGCTGGTCGACGCCTGGTATGACCCCTACCTCGGCGTCGTGGTGCTGGTCCGGGTCTTCGACGGAACGCTGAAGGCCGGGATGCGCGTCAAGATGATGCAGAACGGCTCGACCCACCTGATCGACCGGGTCGGGGTCTTCCTGCCCAAGAACACCCCGGTCGAGAGCCTCGGCCCCGGCGAGGTCGGCTTCATCACCGCCCAGATCAAGGAGGTCGCCCACGCCGCCGTCGGCGACACCATCACCGACGAACGCCGGCCCACGGCCGAGCCCCTGAAGGGGTTCAAGGCGGTCCAGTCGGTGGTCTTCTGCGGCCTGTTCCCGGTCGATGCCGCCGATTTCGAGGACCTGCGCGCCGCCATCGGCCGGCTGCGGCTGAACGACGCCTCCTTCACCTTCGAGATGGAAAGCTCGGCCGCGCTGGGCTTCGGCTTCCGCTGCGGCTTCCTCGGCCTGCTGCACCTCGAGATCATCCAGGAGCGCCTGTCCCGCGAGTTCAACCTCGACCTGATCGCGACGGCGCCCTCGGTGGTCTACAAGATCGGCCTGCGCGACGGGCGCGAGATCGACCTGCACAACCCCGCCGACCTGCCCGACGTGATGCAGATCGAGACCATCAGCGAGCCGTGGATCAAGGCCACCATCCTGACGCCCGACGAATACCTCGGCGGCGTCATCAAGCTGTGCCAGGACCGGCGCGGCTCGCAGATCGAACTGTCCTACGTCGGCTCACGGGCGCTGGTGGTCTATGAGCTGCCGCTGAACGAGGTGGTGTTCGACTTCTACGACCGGCTGAAGTCGATCTCGAAGGGCTATGCCTCGTTCGACTACGAACTGACCGACTACAAGGTCGGGGACCTTGTGAAGATGTCGATCCTCGTTAACGCCGAGCCGGTCGACGCCCTGTCGATGCTGGTGCATCGCGGGAGGGCCGAGACGCGCGGCCGGGGCATGGTCGAGAAGATGAAGGACCTGATCCCGCCCCACATGTTCGTCATCCCGATCCAGGCGGCCATCGGCGGCAAGATCATCGCCCGCGAAACCGTCCGCGCGCTGCGCAAGGACGTGACCTCCAAATGCTACGGCGGCGACGCGACCCGCAAGAAGAAGCTGCTGGAGAAGCAGAAGGCCGGCAAGAAGCGGATGCGCCAGTTCGGCAAGGTCGAGATCCCGCAGGAAGCCTTCATCGCCGCGCTGAAGATGGACGAGGATTGATAGACGGCAGACGGTTCGTTTGGGCTCCACTCAACCTTTGAGAAGGACGGCCCGAGGATCGTAGAGCGCCTTGTTGCTCGCGTTGAATTCCAACTTCAGCGTGCAAGTAAGGCCGGACAAGTCGGTGAGCGTGAAGGAGACGGGTGCTCGCCCCTTCACGCCATTGACCTCGATCTGTTCTAATTCAAATGCCGCGAGCAGATGATGACCCGTTTGGGTCACTTTGAAGGTTTCGGACGGCGAGAAATAGAAACTACGGTTTCCGGACGTCCTGTTCTTAGCCGAGTAGGTCTTGCACTCGAGATACGCTAGGACACCGTTGTGACAGACCAAAAGGTCCGGATAGCCAGTGGCTTGCTTCTTGCCTCGTGCGTTCAAGATATCCCTGACTTCAAGACCGGCGCGCTCCAGCTCTTCGGCGAGAGGCTTTTCGATCTTATTTCCCGCCTCATTGGGGCGGCTTGTCACGATAGGCTCGCGGCGCACCCGAGCTACGCAGGCCTTCATGGCCTGATCGATCCTGTCGAGCAGCGCGAGATGCGCAATGTCGGTCACGTCGAACGGAATGACGTCATGTCTTGAAATCAGCTTGATAACGTCTGCAAACGGAGCGTCCTTGATTACCGGCTTGGCCAGATCGAGGATGCTCTTCAATCGATTCAAGACCGTCATGCGATCCTCCGGTAGTGTAGGGAATATGACTCCTATCTTGAGTCGTCAGGGGTCGGCCGTGCCACACAAGTTGTTGTTCGAATGGGATCTCGACGCCCTGTCGGCGTCCATGGGCATCCCTGCGGCGGATGTAGAACTGTATTTCCGGGACGGACGGCGGGTTTCCTTTCTGCTGGAACGGCGGATTCGTGACGCATTCCCGGGCTGGAAGCTGGCGGCGTCGGAAGGGGCCGGATACGACCTGCTCGACGAGATCGGCGGCAAGTGGGAGGTGCGCTCCATCAGCAAAAGCATCTACTTCTGCCCTAGCTATATGGTGGGCAGCGGTCGCAAATTTGCTCAGGACGGCTTCTTCGCCAAGCTGGATGCGATCGGCGGCTATATCTGCTCCGATATCACGACCTTCCCGAAGGTGCCGGTCTACATCGTGCCGGCCGACCTGATCCGAGCGTTGTATCTGGACGGCCAATTGGGACCATCGACCCTGATCAGCCGCGCAAACTTCTACAGCAAGGTCGTTCCTGAACTGAACGAGCTACACGACTAGAGCCGTCGCGCGACTACGATCCGGTTCGTGTTCGTTCCCGCGACGTTGTTGCCCACGCCCCAGCAGTTGGCGGTTTTGGTGAACTCCTGCACGTTCACTACGACGGCGAGCGGTTCGAACGGCAGGCCCGTGATGGCGTCGAGGACGACCTTTTCAAGCTGCACCTTGCCGTTGCGGACCTCTCCGACTTCGAAGGCGACATGGCCGCCAGGGCGGACGACGCGGGCCAGCTCTGTAAAGGTCGAGCGCACGAACGCCTGCCAGTCCTCGACCTTCTTGTGCATGGCGATGGCGACGTTGGACATGTCGACGTCCGCAAACCAGCAACGCAGCCAGTTATCCTGGGCATACTGGACCACGTCCAGGAAGGGCGGCGACGTGACCACCAGATCGACAGAGGCGGCGCCGATGTCTGGCGTTGCATCGCTGGGGCCGGTGCAGAGCTGGCTTTCCGCAGCCCGGAACGGTGCGTCGCCCAGCAGAGAGCGTGACTTTTTCAAGATGATGGCCGGAACGGATCGGACCGGTGGCGTCTGATCCCGCTTTGCATTGATCTTCGTTTGAGCGTCGATCGAGACGGCCTGGTTCGGGGGCAGGGTGTAGACCGAGAAAAATCCGGGGGAGTGGCCTGTCAGGCGGTTGATCGCCACCATCCGAATCCAGTCATCCACGGCGTCGAAGGTTCCAGCCGTTTCCCGATCGGCGAACCATTGGCGAAGTGCATGAATCTGCCCCAGGGTCGTGGGGTGGTAGAAGACCAGCAGGTCCTCGCGCATCGGACCGTGCCAAGCCCAATCAATCTCTCTCAGTCGCCTTTCGACATCCATGTCAGAGGGGGCGTGCAGACGGGGGCGGACAAGGAAGGCGCTGAGGGGATTGACGTCGTTGCCGACAGGATGGCGTCCCAGGATCGCCGCTTCGATCGGCGTCGTGCCCCGCCCCATAAAGGGGTCATAGACGCGATCGCCGCGTCGGGTCAGGCGATCGATGAAGAATGCAGGCAGCTGGGGCTTGAAACAGGCCCGATAGCTAACCTCATGGATTCTGTGCGCCTGTCGTTGCCGGGCAGTCCAGAATTCGTTGTAGAGAAACGGCACCCCGTTCCAATGTTCGACGATTGTCGGTGCGCCGTTGAAGGTAAAGGCCTTCAATTGTGCGACCAAATCCCGACTTGATGCATCTTCTCGCGTCGCCGCCGGCCAAAAATCTGTCTGAAGGGCGAGGGCTGTTTGCATGGCGAACTTCCTAGCGCGAGTCTGGCAGGGGCGACAGCGACACCATGAGGAACAAAACGGAAACATGCAAGGGTTGTGAAACGATTTTATTTCCACCCAGGGCCTACTCGTCAAGGCTCCGCTTCCAGCGTGACCGACGTCTGCAGGCCCTGCGCAAGGACGTGACGTCGAAATGCTACGGCGGCGACGCGACCCGCAAGAAGAAGCTGCTGGAGAAGCAGAAGGCCGGCAAGAAGCGGATGCGTCAGTTCGGCAAGGTCGAGATTCCGCAGGAGGCCTTCATCGCCGCGCTGAAGATGGATGAGGATTGAGGGCTCAGCCCCGCCTCACCCCGCTGATCGATCGGTGATTCACCGGATGTTCGGGTTCACGCTCTAACCCCGCAGGCGGAGGGCGCGAATGGATCGATTGAAGAGTCTGGGCGTGTCTCTGTCGGCGACGGCCCATGAGCGCCGCAAACAGGTTCCGGTCCGCATTCTTCTGTCCCTGCTGGTGTCCTGGGCGCTGCACAGCGCCGGACAGGACCAGTGGATCGGCGCCTGGCTCGTTGCGGTCGCGGTGATCCAGGGCTTCGAGATTCTGGCCATGGTCCGCTTCCGCCGGCCGGGGGCGAACCCCGGCGCGGTCGATGTGATCCTGGCCCTGGCCTCGACCCTGGCGATGGCGACCCTGTTCGCCGGCACATCGGTGGCGATCTGGGCGAACGACGGGCGCGGCCTCGAAGGCTTCGCCATGCTGATCATCGCCGGCGGCCTTCTGACCAATGTGGCCTCGGGCATCGAGGCGCGGTCGATCTTCTTCGTCGGGGCCACCCCCTATTTCGTCGGCCTGCTGGCGATGCCGGTGATGGCGCTGTTCGGATCGCCGTCCGGCGATCCCGTCCTGACCAGCCTGGCCTCGGTCCTGTTCATCGGGGCCATCCTGAACGTCTACGGCCGTGTGCACGCGGCCCGGGCCGCCGAGCTCTGCGCCCTCCGGGAGGCCGAGATGCGGGTCGAGCAGGCCCAGGGCGCCATGGCCGACCGGGCCGCGATGGCGGCCATCATCAGCCACGAACTGCGCACCCCCGTCAGCGCCATCCTCGCCGGGGCCCAGGTGATCCGCGACGACGCGGCCCCCGCCCAACGTCAGGAGACCGCCGAGCTGATCGTCGACGCCGGCGCCCTGATGACGCGGATGCTCAACGACCTGCTGGACCATTCGAAGATGGAGGCCGGCGCGATGTCGCTGGAGAGCCGCGATTTCGACCTGTCCGGCATGATCTCCGACACCGGGCGGTTCTGGCGGGCCCAGGTCGCCGAAAAGGGTCTGGCGCTGCGGGCCGCGACGCTGGAGCCTGGTCTATGGCTGCGGGGCGACCCCTATCGCCTGCGCCAGATCCTCAACAACCTGATGTCCAATGCGATCAAGTTCACGGCCCGGGGCGAGATCGCGGTCGAGGTCGCGGTGACGCCCGAGGGCTCCGGCGAGCGCGCGGTCACCATCACCGTCCGCGACCAGGGCGCGGGGATCGCGCCGGAGGCCATGGACCGGCTATTCACCCCGTTCGCCCAGGGATCGTCGGAGGTCGCCCGCACCTATGGCGGCACCGGACTGGGGCTGAAGGTGAGCCGCGATCTGGCGCGACTGATGGGCGGCGACCTGACGGTTCAGAGCACCCCGGGCGAGGGCGCCGCCTTCACCCTGTCGCTCCGTCTGGCGGTCGGCGAGCCGGTGACCGGGGACGAGGCGACCACGATTCCGGCCCCGGAGCTGCAGCCGTCGCTGCGGATCCTCGCGGTCGACGACCATGAGATCAACCGGCGCACCCTGGCCCTGGTGCTCCAGCCCCTGGGCGTGGAACTGGCCACGGCCTCCGACGGCCTGCTGGCCCTGGACCTGCTGGCGCGTCAGGCCTTCGACGTGGTCCTGATGGACGTCAACATGCCGGGGATCGACGGCAATGAGACGACGCGACGGCTCCGGGCCTCCGGCGGCCCGAACGCCGCCATCCCCGTCATCGGCTTCAGCGCGTGCACGGAGGCGGACCAGATCGCGGCCTGCCGCGCGGCGGGCATGACCGACTGGCTGGCCAAGCCGCTGGAGCCGCACAGGCTGTATGACGCCCTGCACCGGGCCGTGGCGCCGGAGGCGGAGCGGGTGGAGGCGTAGGGGGGGAGGGGAAGAGGGTGTGGCGTTCCTGACTTGTTCTCCTGGCATTAACCTGGCAGTCTGCGATCCTTGGTGAACGCGGAGAATCAGCCGTGTCGGAGTATGCCAGCATGGTGAAACAGGCGGGCCAGGCAGCAGCCGACAAGGCAGTGCAACTTGGCTATATCGACGGACCGGCGAAGCCGGTCGCTGCCCAGCCGAAGCTGAAGCTCGTTCGCGGTGACAAGGACGCCGCTGCAGCAGACTTCACCTTCATCGACCTGTTCGCCGGGATCGGCGGACTGCGGCGTGGCTTCGAGTCCATCGGCGGGAAGTGCGTCTTCACGTCCGAGTGGGACAAGTACAGCCAGAAGACCTACGCCGCGAACTTCCCGGACGACGATCACGAGATCAACGGCGACATCACCAAGGTCGATGTCGAGGACATCCCGGCCCATGACGTGCTGCTGGCCGGCTTCCCGTGTCAGCCGTTTTCGATCGCCGGCGTGTCCAAGAAGAATGCCCTCGGTCGCGCACACGGTTTTGAAGACAAGACCCAGGGCACCCTGTTTTTCGATGTGGCGCGGATCATCGCCCATCACCGGCCTTCGGCCTTCCTGCTGGAGAACGTCCGCAACCTGATCGGTCACGACAAGGGCAAGACCTTCCAGACGATCAAGGACGTCCTGACGGAGGAACTCGGCTACACGATCGACTGGCGCGTGATCGACGGCCGGTCCTGGACGCCGCAGCACCGCGAGCGGATTTTCATCATCGGCTTCCGTGAGGACCAGGGGTTCCGGTTCGCTGACCTCAAGACCCCGGACGCCGCACCGAAGCTGCGGGACATCCTGCATCCGGGCGACGGGTCGGAGGCGCCGGACCAGAGGTTCACCGTCGGAAACTCCGGCCGCGTGTCGGAGAAGTACACACTGACCGACCACCTCTGGAACTATCTCCAGCGGTACAAGGAGAAGCACCAGGCGGCCGGAAACGGTTTTGGCTTCGGCCTGGTTGGGCCTGACGATGTCGCGCGGACCCTGTCGGCCCGCTACTACAAGGACGGCTCGGAAATCCTGATCGAACAGGAGGAGGGCAAGGCGCCGAGACGCCTGACTCCGAGAGAATGCGCCCGGCTGATGGGGTTTGATGAGCCGCAAGGGAATGAGTTCATCATTCCGGTGTCGGACACCCAGGCCTATCGCCAGTTCGGGAACTCGGTCGTCGTGCCTGCCGTGAAAGCCGTGGCCGAACATATGAAGCCACACCTGTTCCGGGCCCTGGCTGCGCAGCGTAAGGTGGCGGTTGGCTGACGTCGTCGATGCGGCGACGCGAAGCCGGATGATGTCCGGCATCCGGGGCAAGAACACCAAACCCGAACTGACGATCCGCAAGGCGCTGCATGCGCGCGGGTTTCGCTACCGGATCCACTGCAAGGACCTGCCGGGCAATCCGGACCTGTGCCTGCCGAAATATCGGGCGGTGATCTTCGTGCACGGCTGCTTCTGGCACGGGCACGACTGTCATCTGTTCAAATGGCCGAAGACGCGACCGGAGTTCTGGAAACAGAAGATCGAGCGCAATCAGGCCGTCGATGCGGCGGCGCGAGCGCAGCTGTTGGCCGAGGGCTGGCGTGTGATGCAGATTTGGGAATGCTCAATGAAGGGGCGTCAAGCCGCAGAAGTTGACGAGGTTGTTTCACGCGTGCACCTATGGTTGAAGTCTGGCGATCCGGAAGCGAATGTCACATTGAAAGCAGGCGCTGAGTGCTGATTTCTGAAGTCGTTGACTTGATGAAGCGACACGGCGCGCGACACATTATCTGCAAGGCCTTGGCGCCCAACGATAACTCCAAGAACCAAGTCTATGTGGCTGGCAGCCTCGACATTCTGAACGTCCTTCCAATGGAAGATGTGCGAGAAGAAGTCAGCGAAAGCGGAACCGCCGTACTGAAAGCCAAGCTCAACTTGTATTGGGTAAAGCCGGAGTCGGCGCTTCAGAACGCGCCGCATGCTCAGTTGATACTTTACCCGCAGTATCCTGAGGTGCGCCTGTCTGGATTCCTGCGGGGGACGAGGAATGCGCCAAACAGCGTCATGACATCTCGAGACCCCTACAGAACCTTGTTTCTAGGTGTGGGAAGCGCTGGAGAAATCTATGCGTTCGCGAGCCTCGACCCAGAGCTGGCAGCGGCTGTAGAGGCCTTGCCGTCCGAAACCCAATACGGGTCATTCAAATCCGCCTTGGGCGGGAAGGCCTTTGGCGCGCGGGAACGCCTTATCGAGAAACTCAAAGCCATTTCAGATTTGGGTTGGGTAAGAGCGCAGAAGCTATCTGTTGACGGAACTTTCGGCGTTTGCCGGGGCCCAAACTGCGGTGGCTTGACGCTTGAGGCGCTCTTCGGAATCTCACCGAACGGACGCAGCGAACCGGACTACGAGGGCTGGGAGCTAAAAACACATACTGTGGTGGGCTTCGATCGGACGCCGACCGGCAATCTGACCCTGATGACGCCGGAACCAACTACTGGCATCTACCGCGAGGACGGTGCGGCGCAGTTTGTTCGCATGTTTGGGTACAGTGATGCTGGCATTCCAGATCGCCTGAATTTTTCTAGCCCGCACAGGATCAATGAGCGCAACTCGCGCACCGGGCTGACGCTGCGTCTGGACGGATACAACGACTGCAGGATCGACAATCCACTGGGATCACTGGTCCTGCTCCGCGACAATGACACGGTTGCCGCAGGGTGGCCTTTCGCTGGCCTGCTGTCCCACTGGAACCGGAAACACGCACAGGCGGCCTATGTCGCCAACATGTGCCGAGGAAAACCGGACGCCGAGTATCGCTACGGTGCCAGTTGGCGTCTCGGAGAAGGAACAGATTTCAACCGCTTCCTGCACGCGGTTTCGATCGGCCAGGTCATCTATGATCCCGGCATCAAGCTGGAAGGTGCATCCAGCGACCGACCGCAGCTAAAGCGTCGCAACCAGTTCCGTATCAGGTCGAAAGACCTCGGCAGCCTGTACGCCAGCTTTACGAACGTGCGGTCACCCGACTAGCGACAACAACCCTTCAACGATACGGCAGAGTTTAGGGCGATGCCTGAGCGACTTCGAGCGCGCGGGTTGGAAATCGCCAAGGCGATGGCGGAACAGTGGAGCTCCGTCGGCTGACGGCGCGGCTGCGGCCGGCCCCCTCCACCGCTTCGCGGTCCCCCTCCCCCAAGGGGGGAGGATCACGATACCCATCAACACATCCCCCGATTTCGCCTTGCGGATCAAAGGCCGGCACTATTCAGGGGCTTCTTGCGCGCATACGCTCGCGGCGGCCGCACACTGTCGGCATGACCAAAGCTCCTCCCGAAGTCCCCGCGAACTATTACCTTCTCTCGGACGAGACCTGGGCGCTGATCGTCGAGGACTACGCCAACGGGGCCATGGCGAAGGAGGTGGCCGCGAAGTGGAGGGTCGGGCCCAACTCCGTCTATCGTCACGCCAGCGCGGCCGGGCTGACCAAGCGGGAATGCGGCGACGAGAGGGCGCGCGCCCACGCAGAGGCGGTGACGCAGGCGGCCTGGGCGCGGGATGACCCCCCGGGGCCGGCGACGACCGGGCCGACCCTGACCGCCCTGTTCGCTCCGCCGCCGGAAGAGGACCCGGACGCGGGCGATCCCGGCGCGCTGGCGCGGGCGGCGATCCTGGCCTCCGGCCGGGCGATGAAGGGGCGACTGTGGGCCGAGGCCAAGGCTCTGGCCGGGCTGGCGGAGAGCTATGCCCGGCTGGGCGACCGTATGGTCGGAGAGTTCGAGAGCGATCGGCCGTCGCCGCAGGACGCGGCGGCGCTGGCCTATGTGCTGGAACGGCTGGAGGCGGAAGATCGGGAGGCCGAACGGCGGGGCGAGATCGAACGGGAGGCGGGGGCGTGACGATGTCGGCAAGCCGCTTGCCCCGGGGCGAGGCCTGCGCCTAGTCTGGATTGTGGCCGAAATGGGCGGCGCGGGAGTGGTGTGGCGTGCGCGGTGAGTTCGGTCTTCTTCTGGCGCTGGCGGCGTCCCTGCCGACGATGATGGCGGGGGCGGCGGAGGCCGGGGCTCCGGTCTCCGAAAGTCGGGCCGCGCAGGCCGTGCCGATCTTCCAGCCGGGCGCCCCCGGACAGCCGTCGCGGGTGGTGACGCCGGAAGAGGCGATGGCCCTGGGGCGGACGACCTACACCGCGGCCGACGTCGGCTTCATGCAGCATATGATCGTCCACCACGCCCAGGCGGTGGAGATGGTCGCCCTGCTGGACACGCGCGGATCGGACCGGCGGGTGAAGCTTCTGGGGCGTCGCATCGCCCTGAGCCAGGAGGCCGAGATCGCCCTGATGCGCGGCTGGCTGGCCGAGCGGGGTCAGCCCGAGACGATGCCGGGGATGGATCACGCCGCCATGGGGCACGGGGCCCATGCGGGCATGGATCACGGGAGCATGGGCCACGGGAGCATGGGGCACGGGCCCGATCCCGACGACACCCCGGTGATGGCCGGGATGCTGACTCCGCGCCAGATGCGGACCCTGGCGGCGGCGAGCGGGACGGACTTCGACCGGCTGTTCCTGGCCGGGATGATCCAGCATCATCAGGGGGCGATCGACATGGTCGAGGCCCTGATGGCGACACCCGACGCCGCCCAGGACACCCTGTTGTCCGACTTCACGAATGCGGTCGTCGCCGATCAGTCGACCGAGATCCTGCGTATGCAGTCCCTGTCCGCCGAACTCTGACCCTTCGCCCCTCCATCCTTCGCCCCCCCCTTTGAACGAGGCCCGCCATGACCGTCCGCCGCACCCTGCTTTCCTCCGTCGCCGCATTGGGGCTGTTGCTGGGGGCGACCGCCGCCGCGGCGCAGCAGTCCTCGGCGGGCGGGTCGGTTCAGGTGATCGGGACGGATGCCCGATCGAGCCTGTCGGCCGGTTACGACGACGCCGGACTGGCGGCCGTGGGCCTGTCGCTGGTCAGCCATACGCCGCATGCGCCGGGCTTCGGCACCCGCGAGACGATGTTCTCGCCGCCGCGCAACGCCGAGGAGGGCGCCGCCATGCGGGCGGCGAGGGAGGGGAACCCGAGCTTCAGCGTCCTGGGCACGGCCAACTCCGATCTGGCGATGTCGAACGGGCGTCTGTTCGTCGGCAACTTCAACGGCTTCAACGCCTATGACGTCACGGGCGACACGCCACGGCTGGTGATGTCGGTGGTCTGCCCCGGCGGTCAGGGCGACGTCTCGGTGCACGGCGACCTGTTGTTCATGTCGGTCGAGGAGAACCGCGGGCGGCTCGACTGCGGCACGGGCGGCAATGAGGGCGAGGTCAGCGCCGAGCGGTTCCGCGGGGTGCGGATCTTCGACATCTCCGACCTGAACAACCCGCGCCAAATCGCGGCGGTCCAGACCTGCCGCGGGTCGCACACCCATACCCTGGTGCCGGATCCATCGGACCGGAACGTCCTCTATATCTACGGCCAGGGCACGTCCGACGTGCGCGAGACGGGCGAGCTCGACATCTGCACCGACGGCGAGCCGGATGAAAACCCGGAGACGGCCCTGTTCTCGATCGACGTGATCAAGGTGCCGCTGGACCATCCCGAGGCCGCCGCCCTGGTGAACCGTCCGCGCATCTTCGCCGATGCCGCGACCGGCCGGGTCGCGGGCCTGTGGCGTGGCGGACGGGCCGGCATCGCCACCCAGGACACGGCCCAGACCAACCAGTGCCACGACATCACCGTCTATCCGGAGATCGGCCTGGCGGGCGGCGCCTGCAGCGGCAACGGCATCCTGCTGGACATCACCGACCCAGTGAACCCGCGCAGGACCTCGGACATCTTCGATCCCGACATGGCCTACTGGCACTCGGCGACCTTCAACAACGCCGGCGACAAGGTGGTCTTCACCGACGAGTGGGGCGGCGGTATCGGCGCGCGCTGCCGGGCCGAGGATCCGGCCACCTGGGGCGCCAATATGATCGCCACGATCGCCGACCGCACCCTGACCGGACGCAGCTTCCACAAACTGCCGACGGCCCAGGGCGCGACCGAGAACTGCGTCGCCCACAACGGCAACATCATCCCCGTCCCCGGGCGCGACCTGATGGTGCAGTCCTGGTACCAGGGCGGGGTCTCGATCATGGACTTCACCGATCCCGCCCACGCCGTGGAGATCGCCTATTTCGACCGCGGCCCGATCAGCGCCGAGCGGCTGTACGTCGGCGGCTCGTGGTCGGCCTACTGGTTCAACGGGCGGATCTACTCGAGCGAGATCGCGCGGGGGCTGGACGTGCTGAAGCTGCTGCCGTCGGACCAGCTGTCGGCGGCCGAGATCGCGGCGGCCGAGGCCATCATGGCCGAAGAGATCAACCCGCAGACCCAGACGAAGATCGAATGGGCCGACAGCCCTGACGTGGCGGAGTCCTATGTCGACCAGCTGGCGCGTTCCGCTGTGATCACGGACGATGTCGAGGCGCGGGCGCGCACCCTGATCGAGGGCTGGCGTTCGGGCACCGCCGACAAGGCGATGGCGGGTCGGCTGGCGGGCGAGCTGGCGACGGCTCCCGACGGCGCGACCGATGCGACCAGGGCGCGGATGGGCTCCCTGTCGGCCCTGCTGGGAAGATTGGCCGCCTAGACATCGTCAGGCTTCGGACAATCGGGCGGCAGGAGCGATCCTGCCGCCCTTTTTGCCCGTCTGATGATAAGTTCAGTCGATCTCCGGCATCAGTTTAATCGACTTAATCTCTGGGCTCGGCTCTGTTACCCATTGGACATCCAACTCGGACCCTGATCGGAGAAGAACGATGCCCATGGACGGAAACGACCTCGTCGAGCCCACCACCCAGTGCCCGCTGGGCCACGGCGTGCGGTTTCACACCAGCTTCGGCGGCCGCTCGAACCGCGACTGGTGGCCGAACCAGCTGAACCTGAAGATCCTGTCCCAGCATTCGTCGCTGGTCAGCCCGTTCGCGCCGACCTTCAAATATCGGGATGAGGTCGCGAAGCTGGACGTCGAAGCCCTGAAGGCCGACCTGCGGGCGCTGCAGACCGACAGCCAGGACTGGTGGCCCGCCGACTATGGCCACTATGGGCCGTTCTTCGTCCGCATGGCCTGGCACTCGGCCGGGACCTATCGCACCGGCGACGGGCGCGGCGGATCGGGGTCGGGGACCCAGAGGTTCGCGCCGCTGAACTCGTGGCCCGACAACGGCAACCTCGACAAGGCGCGGCGCCTGTTGTGGCCGGTCAAGCAGAAATACGGCAACCAGGTCAGCTGGGCCGACCTGATGATCCTGGCCGCAGACGTCGGCATGGAGACCATGGGCTTCGAGACCTTCGGCTTCGGCTTCGGCCGCGAGGACGTGTGGGAGCCGTCGGAGGACGTCCACTGGGGCGCCGAGGACACCTGGCTGGGCGACGGCCGCTACAAGGGCGATCGCGAGCTGGATAAGCCCCTCGCGGCCGTTCAGATGGGGCTGATCTACGTCAATCCGGAAGGGCCGAACGGCAAGCCTGACCCGATGGCCTCGGCCCGCGACATCCGCGAGACCTTCGCCCGGATGGCGATGAACGACGAGGAGACCGTCGCCCTGATCGCCGGGGGCCACACCTTCGGCAAGGCGCACGGCGCCGGTGATGCGAAACATGTGGGTGTCGAGCCTGAGGGCGCCGGCATCCTGGAGCAGGGCTTCGGCTGGAAGAACAGCTGGGAGAGCGGCAAGGGGGTGCACACCATCACCTCGGGTCTGGAAGGCGCCTGGACGCCCAATCCGATCCAGTGGGACAACGGCTATTTCGACACCCTGTTCGGCCACGAATGGGAGCTGACGAAGAGCCCGGCCGGCGCCCAGCAATGGCGGCCGGTGGACCGCGCCGCCGACACCCTGGTGCCCGACGCCCACGACCCGTCGCGGCGTCATGCGCCGATGATGGCGACGACCGACATCGCCCTGCGCACCGACCCCGCCTATCTGGAAATCTCGAAGCGGTTCCACGCCAACCCGGAACAGTTCCGCGACGCCTTCGCCCGCGCCTGGTTCAAGCTGACGCACCGCGACATGGGGCCGAAGGAACGCTACCTCGGCCCGCTCGTGCCGCAGGAGGAACTGCTGTGGCAGGATCCGATCCCGGCGGTCGATCATCCCCTGATCGATGCGGCGGACGTCGGTGTGCTGAAGGAGAAGATCCTGGCGTCCGGTCTGTCGGTCACGGAACTGGTGGCCACCGCCTGGGCCTCGGCCTCGACCTTCCGCGGGTCGGACAAGCGGGGCGGCGCCAATGGCGCGCGCATCCGGCTGGAGCCGCAGCGCAGCTGGCCGGTCAACCAGCCGGCGCAGCTGGCGAAGGTGCTGGGCGTGCTGGAGGGGATCCAGCGCGATTTCAACGCGGGCGGCAAGACGGTGTCCCTGGCCGACCTGATCGTCCTGGCCGGTACGCTGGCGGTGCAGGAGGCGGCGAAGGCGGCCGGCTTCGACGTCGCGGCGCCCTTCACCCCGGGCCGGGCCGACGCCTCCCAGGACCAGACCGACATCGAGTCCTTCTCGGTTCTGGAGCCCGAGGCCGACGCCTTCCGCAACTATCAGCGGGGCGAGTTCTCCCTGACGGCCGAGGAGATGATGATCGACCGGGCCCAGCTGCTGACCCTGACGGCGCCCGAGATGACGGTGCTGTGGGGCGGGCTGCGCGCGCTGAACGCCAATACCGACGGCGTCCAGCACGGGGTCTTCACCCACCGCCCGGGCCAGCTGACCAACGACGTCTTCGTCAACCTGCTCGACATGGGCACGGTCTGGAGCGCGACCTCCGATGAGGAGGTCCAGTTCGAGGGCCGCGACCGGGCGACCGGCGACCTGAAGTGGACGGCGACCCGCGTCGACCTGGTGTTCGGCTCCAACTCCCAGCTGCGCGCCCTGGCCGAGGTCTATGGCCAGTCGGACTCGGGCGAGAAGTTCGTTAAGGACTTCGTCGCCGCCTGGACCAAGGTGATGAACGCGGACCGGTTCGACCTGGCCTGACGGGGGACCCTACCCCCGTCGGAAGGCGGCGACGGCGTCGACGGCGGCGCGGACCGAGGTCTCGATCCCGGCCCAGTCGCCCGCCTTCACCGCCGCGTCGGTGACCAGTTTGGAGCCCATGCCCGCCGCCACGATCCCGGCGCCGAACCATTTCGCGATGGAGGCGGCGTCGGGGTCGACTCCGCCGGTCGGCATGATCTTCGTCCAGGGCATGGGCCCCATCACCGCCTTGACGAAGTCCGGCCCGCCGACCGAGGCGCCGGGGAAGAGCTTGATGATGTCGCAGCCCAGGGCGTGGGCCTCGGTGATGTCGCGCACCGAGCCGCAGCCGGGGAAGTAGGCGACCATGCGGCGGTTGCAGACCGTCGCCACCTCGGGCACCAGGGCCGGCGAGACCACGAACCGCGCGGCGCGGTTCAGGTACATCGCCGCGGTCCCCGCATCGAGCACCGAGCCGATGCCCAGGACGATGTCCGGATCGGTCCGGCCCAGCTCCTTTGCGATCTCGGCGAACAGGTCGACGGCGAAGTCGCCCCGGTTGGTGAACTCGATCACCGGCGCCCCGCCGCGCGCACAGGCGCGGATCACACTCATCGCGACCTCGGGGTCGGGATTGTAGAAGACCGGGCAGACGCCCTGGGCTTCGAGGGCTTTCAGGACGGATACGCGGTCGATCGGCATGGGTCTGGCTCCGGGGATGCCGCACCGGGATCGCGGATCGATGGGCGGTCCGTCAAGCCACTTCGGGTTTCAGAGGTCGGCGGGTGTGGGGCTGACCTCAGACGCCGGGTTCGCGGCGGGCCTCCTCCGTCACGGCGCCGATCGGGCGCGGCTGGTCCGGCGAGAGCCAGCCCGGCGGCAGGGGCTCGGCATAGCCGGGCGGGACAGGGAAGCCGTCGCCATAGGCGAAGCGGCCCGTGGCGCCCCGGAAGCCCAGGATGTACCAGACCTCGATCATATAGCCGTGGGCGCGATCGCGATCCTCGGTCATCGTCCCGCTCACCCGCCGCCCGGCCGCGCCGATCAGGTCGGCGACATCGCGGGCGGGCAGGGGACCGTCGGGGCGGGCGAGAACGGCGTCGATCAGGTCATTGACGGCGGCGTTCAGGGTGGCTTCGTCCCCGGGCGTCTCCGCCCCGGTATAGTAGAGGGGCGGGACATCCTCGGGCCGGAATTTGGGCTCGGTCCGCAGGGCGATGAGGCGGGCGCGCCGGTCCGGGGTCAGGGTGACGACCTCGGTGCTCGTCGACGGAAGCATCGAAATCCACCGGATATAGACCCACCCGCCGCCGGCCAGCAGGAGCAGGGTCAGGACAGCCAGGGCGATCAGGGCGATCCGCATGGCGGCCAGTCTAGCGCAGGTGCGCGATCAGGGTCATCAGGAGCCCTCTCCCGCCGGGAGAGGGCGCTCAAACCCGCTCCACCCGTCCGATCGTCAGGCGGGGCGGCGCGAGACCGCCATCAGGCCGCCGACGGTCGCCAGTATCAGGCACAGCGCCAGGAAGGCCCATTCCGACAGCGTCGGGACGGGCGTGGGGGCGGCGACCTGGAAGGTGACCGGCCCGGACACGCTGCCCAGGCTGGTCTGGTTGTCGGTCTGGCTGGCCGAGCAACTGCCGTTGGCGCCGGTCAGGGCGGCGGCGCTCGGTCCATCGCTCCGCGTGAGGCACAGGCGATTGTTGTACCCCACGGCGGAGTTCTGAAGCACAGCCACATAGGAGATGTACGAGTTCGGATCATCGGTGACGCCCGCCTGGAATGGAGGGCCGGTCAGCTTCTGCACGATGAACCGGAAGGCCGTCACCGTGCCCGCGCCGTTCGTGGTGACCGCGGCCGTGTGCAGGTTGATGTTGGGACCCGGTGTATAGGTCCGCACCCCGTCGTTCAGGTTGAAGCCCGTCACCTGGAGGCCGACATCCGACAGCGTCAGGTTCGGGGCCAGAGGGGCGGCGAAGGTGATCGTGCCCTGGACCTTCATCGCGGTCGTGTAGTTGAAACACTCACTGAGAGTGCAGGCAGGGGCGGCCGCCACGCTGGCGTAGGTCGGCGATTCAATCGTGTAGGTGGTGCTTTGCGCCGTCGCCGCGCCTGCGGCGGCCCAGAGCGCGAGGGCTGAGATCCAGGCCGTCACAAGCCCGATGAACCCGACCGGCCGACGGCCCCTGGTCATTGCCGACATCTGTCCCCTCCCCTGGACGTGAAGCCCGACGAGCGACGAGCCTGATAACTGATCACCGATCATACTTCTTCGGCCGGTGCAAGGGGCAGTATGACGAGGGCGGCCCGGACTCTACAGCCGCTCCACCCGCCCGATCCTCAGCCGCCCGACGCTGAGTTCGTCGACATGCAGCCGCCGCACCGTCGCGCGGCCCACCGACAGCCGGCCGACGGCCAGGGCGCCGATGGCCAGGGCCCCGATCGCCAGCGCGCCGAGCATCAGGGAGCCGACCGCGCCGGTCCCCAGGGCACGCGCGCCGGAGGCGACGGCACCGGCCCTGGCGGACCTGACGGCCACGGGCGGGGTGAGGCGGAGGGGATGGGTCATGGGGGGAGAATAGCACTCCCTCTCCCGGCGGGAGAGGGCTTGAGGCTCGCACAGCGCAGCGCGCCGCCAGCCGAAAGGGTGAGGGGCAGCCGTTGAAGTCGGCGTCAGCCGTGTCCGTGCGACGGCTCACGCCGACGGACCCGCCAGCCCCTCACCCTTGAGCGCAATCCTGATCGCTGGCGCTCTCAGGCGCTCAAGCCCTCTCCCGCCGGGAGAGGGAGGATCAACGGCGCCCCTCTCCCGGCGGGAGAGGGCTTGAGGCTCGGCAAGCGTAGCGCGCCGCCAGCCGAAAGGGTGAGGGGCATCCGTCCGAAGTTGGGTCTCGATCCGTGCGACGGCTCACGCCGATGGACCCGCCAACCCCTCACCCTTTCGCGCAAGTCTGATCGCCTGACGGCTCTCAGGCGCTCAAGCCCTCTCCCGCCGGGAGAGGGAGGCCGCGTCCGGGTTCACGAACCGGAACGCCTTCGCCCGCTGACGCAGGAAGCGGTGGATGAAGGGGGGCTTCCCGGCTCCGTTCGGACCGGCGAGGGGGACGAGGGTGGGAGCAGTCCGTGAAGAGCCATGTATCGCGATGCCCTTGATTGTAGCGCGAACAAGGCGCTACCAAAGCGGGCAGGGGTATGAAGAATGACGCAAGTTCAACGCTGGAAAACCGATGGCAATCAGCGGCGAGTTGAACGGATCAGCCAATCAACAATTGAAATTGTGGCTGCCGATATTCCGACCGCTTTCGAAGAGATTCGAACAAGCCTGATCGACTGGTTGTCTCGTAAGGCTGGAGCAAAGCTCCCCGATGCCATCCTTGACGGGAAAACAGGTGATTTCAATACTATAGGTTTTCAGCGCGTCGAAACTGCAGCGCTGACTGATCCGTTGTATTGGGCTGCAAGACAAGACGACCAGGACCGAGATTTTCCGCGGCGATCTTGGATTACAGAAGCCGCGCTTTCCACAAATGAGCGTGGGGTAGTCCTAGGTCATAGGTTGCATTGCGTCACGTTGGGGGAGGCAGCACCGTTCAGTCGATCGATTCCACGGTTTATGCGTGATGTTGGCCGCCGATTTGAAACACGGTTGGATGGGCGGGAAATTGAGCTAACCGCAAAGCGAGTTACAACTCCTGAGGACATTGAGTGGTTGTTCGCCCTGTTAACTTCCTCTTCGAGGCGGCATCCGGTCATCGGGATCGCTCAATCCTACCGACCGATCGACACGGAAAATGATGGGTATTTGGTGGATGCTGACGCGCTTGCCGCTGCCGTCTTCGGCACAGCCCATGTGTGCATGATCGGGCGTGACGCTTCTGAGGAGCTGACGAGTATTCTGGGTGAGCTCTCCGTCCGGAACGGCGGAGTTCGTAGTTGGAGGCATCCGCTTAGTCTCGAAGACACGCGCTTTAGCCACCCGCTTTCGACTGCCAAGATGATTGACGATTGGGGTCAGGGAGCGGGTGCCAAACGATTTGAGCGGGAGGTTATCGATTGGAGCCTGCGCTACTCGGCCGGACGTCGGGATGCGGACAACGCCATTCCGCCCTTCTCTGAGGTCCGCCACATAGCCGCTCAGCGAGAGAGGCAAGCAGCGAAAGCCGACGGCCGTACTGATCAAGAGTTGCTAGAACTGGCTCTCGATGAGAACGAGCGTCTTGCCAAAGAGATGCAGACGGCTAGAGAAGAACACTCACAAATGCTTGATTTAGCTGAAGAAGATGTTCAGCGGATTCACAGTGAGCGTGACGATGCATTGTCCGAGCAAAACAGACTTTTGGCGCGACTCAAACATGTTGAATCGGCTCTGGCTTCACAAAGAGCCGCCTCTCCCGAAAAATTCCCAGACGATCTTGCCGATTTGAAGCAATGGGCTGCCGACAACCTCGGAGATTCAGTGGTGTTGCTGCCTCGAGCATTGAACGCAGCAAAAAAATCCCCGTTCGAGGATGTCGAATACGTGTTCCAAGTCCTGTTGGCTATCCGTGACGGCTACGCGCCAATGCGAAGAAGCGGGGACAGTGATCTGAAAAACAGCTGGGATGACAAGATGCGCGAGCTGGGTCTCACGTTAACGCCATCTTTCGCGGGAGCTGGAGCAGGTGAATTCGGCGACGAATACCGGACGATGTGGGCGGGTCGAAATCGGGAATTCGACATGCATTTTAAGGGATGCAGCAGTCGCGACCCACGCTACGGATTTCGCTGTTACTTTTTCTGGGATGACGAGAAGGAGTGCGTTGTCATCGGGGCCATTCCCGGTCACCTGACGACCCGCGCTTCTTAGCGAAGCCACTCACACCTTCACCTCCACCACCCCGCCCCCCGCGCGGAACTTCGCCGACATCTCCGCCATGCCGGCCTCGGCTGTGGCGGCGTCCGCCAGCGACGCCCCCGCATCGTTCTGCGCCGCCGCATCCCTGCGGATGTCCTGGCTGATCTTCATGGAGCAGAATTTCGGGCCGCACATGGAGCAGAAGTGGGCGGTCTTGTGGGCCTCCTTGGGGAGGGTCTCGTCGTGGTATTTGCGGGCCGTCTCGGGGTCGAGGCCGGGGTTGAACTGGTCTTCCCAGCGGAACTCGAACCGGGCGCGGGACAGGGCGTCGTCGTGCAGGCGGGCGGCGGGGTGGCCCTTGGCCAGGTCGGCGGCGTGGGCGGCGATCTTGTAGGTGATGACGCCGTCCTTGACGTCCTGGCGGTCGGGCAGGCCCAGATGCTCCTTGGGCGTGACGTAGCAGAGCATGGCCGTGCCGAACCAGCCGATCATGGCCGCGCCGATGGCGGATGTGATGTGGTCATAGCCCGGGGCGATGTCGGTGGTCAGCGGCCCGAGCGTATAGAAGGGCGCCTCGTGGCAGTGTTTCAGCTGCTCATCCATATTGGCCTTGATCTTGTGCATCGGCACGTGGCCGGGGCCCTCGATCATGACCTGGCAGCCCCTGGCCCATGCGATCCTGGTCAGTTCGCCGAGGGTGCGCAGCTCGGCGAACTGGGCCTCGTCATTGGCGTCGGCGATCGAGCCGGGGCGCAGGCCGTCGCCCAGGGAGAAGGAGACATCGTAGGCCCGCATGATGTCGCAGATCTCTTCGAAATGCTCGTAGAGGAAGCTCTCGCGGTGATGGCTGAGGCACCACTTCGCCATGATCGACCCGCCGCGCGAGACGATGCCGGTGACGCGCTTGGCCGTCATGGGGATGAAGGGCAGGCGGACGCCGGCGTGGATGGTGAAGTAGTCCACCCCCTGCTCGGCCTGTTCGATCAGGGTGTCGCGGAACACCTCCCAGGTCAGGTCCTCGGCGACGCCGTTCACCTTCTCCAGGGCCTGGTAGATGGGGACGGTGCCGATGGGGACCGACGAGTTGCGGATGATCCAGTCGCGGATGTTGTGGATGTTGCGACCCGTCGACAGGTCCATGACGTTGTCGGCGCCCCAGCGGGTGGCCCAGACCAGTTTGTCGACCTCGTCGTCCACCGAGGACAGGACGGCCGAGTTGCCGATGTTGGCGTTGATCTTCACCAGGAAGTTGCGGCCGATGATCATCGGCTCGACCTCGGGGTGGTTGATGTTGTGCGGGATGATGGCGCGGCCGCGGGCGATCTCCTGACGCACGAACTCGGGCGTGACGAAGTCGGGGATGGATGCGCCGAAGTCCTCGCCGTCGCGGATGCAGGGGGCGTTTTGTTCGCGGCGCAGGTTCTCGCGGATGGCGACGTATTCCATCTCGGGCGTGATGATCCCCGCCTTGGCGTATTCGTACTGGGTGACGGGACGGCCCTCGACACCCTTGAACACCTTGTGGTTGGAGACATCGAAGCGGGGGGCGAGGTGGCGGCCCGACGCGTGGCCGTTGTCCTCGGGCTTGACCTCGCGCGGGTTCAGGACGGGGGCGATGTCGCCGCGGTCCAGCTGCCACGACGACTTCACCAGGGGCAGGCCCTTCTTGATGTCGATGGTCACCGTCGGGTCGGTGTAGGGGCCGGACGAGTCATAGATGGTCACCGGCGGCTCGTTGGCCGAGGGGTGGACGGCGACCTCTCGGAAGGGGACGCGGATGTCGGGGTAGAGCTCGCCCTGGACGTACACCTTGCGGGAGCCGGCGCGTTCGCCGGTGGGGATGGTCCCGGTCTCCTTCATCACGGCCTCGCGGGCGTCCTTCAGCGCGAGCTCGACATTGGGCTCGTGGGGTTGCTCGGCGGGCGGGGTGACGAGAATGTTCATGGCGGCCTCTGTGCGTTCAGAGGGTCCGCCGACGTCGGGGCGTTCCTGCTTTCGCAGGAATGACGGAATTCGAATTCCGCCACGTTTCCCATCCCTTCGCCGGCATGACCCGGATCAGGTTCGACGGGTCAGGCGGATACGCCAATCTCAGCCGCTGACCTGCGGCTCCCCGGAGAACGGGGCGACGATAGGCCGATCGCGCGCGGTTGGAAACCTTTCGCGGGCGGAGGACGAACGGTCGGGATAGGCTGGCCTGTCAGCCGGGAGGAGCCGCCATGCAGACTGAACCCTTCGACTTCGATTGCGCCGACGGACGTCGGGTGCGGGCCCGTCTGGACCGGCCGGACGGACAGGTGCGGGCCTATGCCCTGTTCGCCCACTGTTTCACCTGCGGAAAGGACAATCTGGCGGCGACGCGGATCAGCCGGGCCCTGGCGGACGAGGGGGTGGCGACGCTGCGGCTGGACTTCGCCGGGATCGGCGAGCAGGGGGTGGCGGCCATGCCCCAGGGGTTCTCCGTCGACGTCGGGGATCTGGTTGCGGCGGCGGCCCATATGGCGGCGCACGGCTGCGCGCCGGGACTGCTGGTCGGCCACAGCCTGGGCGGGGCGGCGGCGATCGCGGCGGCGGGCGACATCCCCAGCGTCAAGGCGGTGGCCACCGTCGGCGCGCCCTTCGACGTGGCCCATGTCCTGCATCTTCTGGGTCCGGGGGCCGAGACGGTGAAGCCCGGCGAGCGCCACGAGGCAAGCGTCGGGGGACGACCGGTCTCGGTCGGCGCCGGCTTCGCCGACGACCTGAAGATGCAGGACCAGACGACCCGGCTGGCGAACCTGAAGCGCGCCCTGCTGGTGCTGCACTCGCCGGTCGACCAGATCGTGGGGATCGAGGAATCGGCGGGGATCTTCCTGGCGGCGAAACACCCCAAGAGCTTCGTCTCCCTGGATACGGCCGACCATCTGCTGTCGAAACCGGCGGACGCCGCCTATGCCGCCAGCGTCATCGCCGCCTGGGCCAGCCGGTATCTGGACCTCATGGAGGCCGAGGTCACGACGCCGCCCGCCGATGGGGTGGTGCGGGTGGCCGAGACGGGGGCCGGCAAGTTCCAGGTCAAGGTCGAGGCGGGCGGGGCCATGCTGCTGGCCGACGAGCCGGTCTCGGTGGGCGGCCTGGCCTCGGGGCCGACGCCCTATGAGCTGGTCGCCGCCGGGTTGGGGGCCTGCACGGTCATGACGCTGCGGCTCTATGCCGAGCGGAAGGGGCTGGCGCTGGAGCGGGCCTCGGTCGAGGTGCGCCACGACCGGCAGGCCGGCCAGACGCCGGCCGATCTGTTCGAACGCACCCTGACGCTGGAGGGGGCGCTGGACGACGGGCAACGCGCCCGCCTGTTCGAGATCGCCGACAAATGCCCGGTCCACCGCACGCTGGAGGCGGGAGCCCGTGTGGTGACGCGGACCACCGCCGCCATGGCGGCCCCGGCCGAGACCGAGCATTTCGCCCAGATGGACGACGTCTGCCGCGCCTAGATCGGGCGGCCGTCGAGGAAGGCCTCCAGCAGGGCGTTGAAGGTGTCGGCCTGCTCGATCATGACGGCGTGGCCGGTGGCGGGGACGGGGACGAACCGGCTGCCCGCGATCGCGGCGTGGACGGCGCGGGCCTGTGCGGGCGAGATCGGCCGGTCCTCCTCGCCCGAGACGATCAGGGTCGGTGCGGTGATCCCGGACAGTTCGTGGGCGATCGCCGGGCGCGCGGCGGAGGCGGCGGCCGCGCGGTGAAGGTCCCGGGACAGATGACGCAGATAGGCGCGCCAGCGGTCGGCCTCGGGCTTGCGCGCAGCCGCGTTCAGGAAGGTGTCTCCGAACAGGATCTTCATCATCGGCCGGACGAAGGGTCGGGGACCGAACAGCTTCACAAGGGCGATCAGCAGACGATAGCGGGGCAGGTTCGCGGGCTCCTCGGCCTCGGCGCTGGGGCCGATCAGGGTCAGGGTGCGGACCAGCTCGGGCCGTCGCGCGGCGACCCGCATGGCCACGAATGTGCCCATCGAGAAGCCGACGAGGTGACAGGGGCCGACCTTCAGGGCGCGGATCAGCTCGACCGCGTCGGCGGCGAGATTGTCGAGATCGAGCCCGGCCGCGACATGGGCCGAGCGCCCCTGGCCGCGGAGATCGAAGGTGACGACCCGGTACCGCCCGGAGAAATGCGCCACCTGGGCCTCCCAGGATTCGGAGGCCAGCATGAGGCCGTGGATGAAGACGAGGGTCTCGGGACCGTCGCCGTGGATGTCGTAGTGCAGGCGTACGCCGCCGATCATCATGTCAGGCATGGACGTTCTTTCTGAAAGGGTGAGGGCTCGGCCCGCGCAGCGCGGGCGTTCGAACAGTCAGGCCGGATAGGCCTCGAGCAGGCGGTCGATGGCGGCCTCGATCCGCAGCCAGCCGGCGTCGTCCAGGGTCACCCCGGCGAACCGGTCGCGGGTGGCGGCGGCGAGGGCCAGGTGCTGGACCGCCGCCAGGAAGACGACGTTGAGGGCGACGACGTCGACGCCCGTGGGCATCGGGATGTCCGGGCGGCGCGAGGCCGTCCAGCGCTGAAGCACCGCCGAGCGGGCCGCCTCCAGACGCCGCAACAGGGGCGTGTCCTGCGACAGCTCCCAGGCCACCAGCCGCAGGATCAGGGGGCTCGAGCGCAAGGCGCCCAGATAGGCCAGCAACATCTCGCGCGCGAACAGCCGGTAGCTTGTCGCGCGGGTCGGGGGCTGGGCCGCGAGCGTCTCGCCGAGCCACAGATCGAGCCGGCCGGCGAGGCGTTCGACGACGCCTTCCACACCCTCGAAATAGCGATAGATCAGCTTGCGATCGACGCCGGCCTCGGCCGCGAGGGTGTTGACGTTCAGCCCGACCCAGCCCTCGGCCAGCAGCAGTCGCTCGGCGGCGGAGACGATGGCCGCCTCCGTCGCCGGTCGGTCGCGCAGCCGGGGTTGCGCAGGGGATGCTGTCGAAGGGGTCGCCATCATCCGTTCGTGTCCGAGGACGCGCAGGCGCGCAAGGCCCGGGCCCGGTCGCTCTCGAAGGTCGCCGCCCAGCGACGATCGTAGTTGCCCGTCCGCAACTCGGCGACGGACCCCGTGGCTGCCGGGCGGATGGTCACGCTCTCATAGGCGGCGCCATAGCCCGCGAGCGAATAGCGCCACTGGTCGCCGGTCTTCACGAAGCGGCTGAGTGGCAGGAAGTCGGCGCGTTCCTGGAAACAGGCGGCGAGGGCGTCGACGGGCAGGGCGCTGTCGACGACCTCATCCGGCGCCTGGGCGGACAACAGATCCAGATCGGCGACGCCGACGCGCGGCGCGGCGCAGGCCGCCAGGGTCAGCAGGGCCGCGAAAGGCGCGGCGATAAGGGGGGAGGCGATGTTCACGGTCTTTCTCCTTGGGCTCGAAACTGTCGGGTTGACATGTCCCATGACTGAGACATATACAAGTCCCACAACCGAGACAACAGGAAATCGACAATGTTGATGACGACGACAAAACGAAAGGCGGGGGCGGCCATGGTCGGCTTCGCGGTGGCGGCGAACATCCCCTTCGCCCTCCTGGTCGACCGGTTCGGCTATGATGACGTGCTGCGTGAGCCGCCACTGGATGTGCTGCGGGCCTTCGAAGCGGGCGGTCCGGAGCTGATCCTGATCTGGCTGGCCTTCGCCCTGTGCGCCCTGGCCTTCCTCTGGGTCTCGGCCTGGACGGGCGACGCGGTCAGGGCGGGCGGCGGGCGATGGCCGGCCTGGGCCGCGACGGCCGGAGCGGCCTCGGCCGTGGTTCAGGCGGCCGGACTGTCGCGCTGGGTGTTCGTGGTGCCGGGCCTGGCCGAGCGGGGACTGCACGGCGATGCTATGTCATCGGCCGGGGCGGTCGCGGTCTATGAGGCGCTCAACCAGTTCGCCGGCGTGGCCATCGGCGAATGGCTGGGTCAGACCCTTCTGGCCGCCTGGACCCTGGCGATGGGGCTGGCTCTGGTGCGCGGGCCGCTGGCGCGAGGGCTCTGGTCCCGCCTTCTGGGCGCCGCCGCCCTGATCCTCGCCCCGCTCTGGATCGTGGGACACGTCGAGCTGCTGGCCACGTCAAATCCCGCCTTCCCCGATTTTCAGATCGCCCAGTGGGTCTTCACCGGCTGGCTGGTCTGGTTGTTGGCGCTCGGAATCACCTGGACCGTTCAGGGAGACGCGAAATGACCCCGCACATCCCGCAGACCGACAGCGGCGTTCGCGGCTGGCCGATGCTGCTCCTGAGGCTGGAAGGCCTCGGCGTCCTGGCCCTGTGCGCCGTCCTGTACCACCGGACCGGCCTGTCCTGGTGGTGGTTCGCCGGACTGTTCCTGGCCCCCGACCTGTCGTTCCTCGCCTATGTCTTCGGGCGACGGGCGGGGACCCTGGCCTACAACGCCACACATACGGAGCTTGGCCCGCTGGGGCTGGCAGGCGTGGGGTTGACGGTCCTGCCCGCGGTCCTGCCCTTCGCCCTGATCTGGGGCGCCCATGTCGGCTTCGACCGGCTGGTCGGCTACGGGCTGAAATACGGCTCCAGCTTCAACCACACCCATCTCGGGCCGGTCGGCCGGGCGGCGAAAGCCGGCCGCGTCAGCTAGCCCCGCCCCACGGATGCAACTGAAAGAGGTCGCCCGTCATTTTCCGAGGGGCGGCCCCATGTGACCGCCGCAGTGTTTGTTTGCGTATGAGGCGGCGTCGCATGTCCAGGCTTGAACGGCTGATTTACGGGAGCACGGCCACCGGCCGGACCGACAGTCTGATAAACCTTGTCGCCATCCTGGCGGAGTCGCAGAGGAACAATGACCGCGACGGCCTGACCGGGGCCCTGGCCGCACACGACGGCCGTTACGTCCAGGTGATCGAGGGCCGTTCAGACGCCCTCGACGGCCTCCTTCGGCGGCTGGCGACCGACAACCGGCATCGCGACATCGTCGTCTTCAGCCGCGACCCGATCGAGGCCAGGGCGTTCTCCGGCTGGTGCATGGCGAGCGCCCGGATCACCCCGGCTGTGAAAGGTCTGCTGGATGATCTGATGGCCGACCAGACGCCGTCTCCGGCGCGCGCCCTGGCGATCATGCGCGAGGCTGTCGCGGCCGTCTGAGGCCGTCTCGCACCCGTCCGGCGACGGTGATAGGGAGGGGATGAACCCGAAAGGCCGACCCCATGCATCTCGCCCGTTTCCCCCGCGTGCGCCTCGCCCATCTGCCGACGCCGCTCGAGCCCGCGCCGGGCCTGTCGCAGGCGCTGGGCATCGACCTGTGGATCAAAAGGGACGACTGCACGGGTCTGGCGGGCGGGGGCAACAAGACGAGGAAGCTGGAGTTCCTGCTGGGCGACGCCTTCGAGCAGGACGCCGACACCCTGGTGACCCAGGGGGCGGTGCAGTCGAACCATGTGCGCCAGACGGCGGCGGCCGCAGCGACCATGGGGCTGAAGTGCGAGGTGATCCTGGAGGAGCGGACCGGGTCGAAGGCCGTCGACTATGTCCACAACGGCAATGTCCTGATGGACCGGCTGTTCGGTGCGGTCATCCGCTCCGTGCCCGGAGGGTCGGACATGCCGGCCGAGCTGGAGAAGACGGCGGCCGAGATCCGGGCGCGCGGCGGCAAGCCCTATGTGATCCCGGGCGGCGGCTCGAACCCGGTCGGGGCCCTGGGCTATGTCGACTGCGCGCGCGAGATCGTGATCCAGGCCGATGAGCTGGACCTCGCCATCGACCGGATCGTGACGGCCACGGGCAGCGCCGGGACCCATGCCGGTCTGGTCGCCGGGCTGGCGGTGATGGGCGCGGACATTCCGGTGCTGGGCATCGGAGTGCGGGCGCCGAAGGAGAAACAGGAAGCCAATGTCCTGAAGCTGGCGAAGGAGACCGCCGCCCTGCTGGGCCATCCGGACCGGGTCACGGACGGGATGGTCGTGGCCGACTGCGACTATGTCGGGGCCGGCTACGGCCTGATCGATCAGGCGGTGGTCGACGCCCTGGTGCTGGCCGCGCGGACCGACGGACTGGTGCTGGACCCCGTCTATACGGGCAAGGCGATGAAGGGGCTGATCGCCCTGGCCAAGGCCGGCCGGTTCGAGGGCGAGCGGGTCGTCTTCCTGCACACCGGCGGGGCCCAGGGCCTGTTCGGCTATCAGGGCGAGCTAGACGCGATGCTGGCCTAGGCGGCCGGCGGCGGGCCGGGCGGCGGCGGGAAGTCCAGCGGGGCGACGGCGGCGCCGGGCGAACCGGCGACGACCGCGTCATAGAAGGCGGTGCCGAGCGGCGAGAAGGTGATGGCCTCGATCGCGATGATCATCGCCACCTGGACACCGAAGCCCCAGACCCAGGCCGGGTGAATCCGGCCGGTCTTTCGCAGGTCGATGATCATGCCGATCACCGGGAACAGCAGGGTGACGGCAGCGGTCGCCTCCCATGCCCAGGGGATCAGCAGCGGCACCGGCAGAATTCGGCCGACGCCCGGTCCCATCAGGATGGCCATGGCGGAATAGTGCAGGCGGCGATGCCAGTCCGTCGACCGGCGAAGCACAACCGCCGCGATCGTCAGTCCGACGAAGGTGACGAGCGACAGGGGATCGAAGACCAGGAACTGCAGGGGCCGGAAGAAGAACGGCACATTCCCCTGACGCACCATGGCCTCGGTGACCAGCCAGCCGAGGACCAGCATGGGGACCAGCCAGACGGTCGCCAGCCAGCCCAGCGGCCGGTGCCAGCGCACCTGGCCCGTGGCGATCAGAAGGTTCTGGACAAGGAAGATCGCCAGCCAGCCCATGAAGACCACGGCGTGGGCATGGACCATCAGAGGAGCGTCGAAGCTTGAGCGACCTGCCGCCAGCTGGATCGAAAACCCGGCCACCACGACCAGCACCATGGTGATGGCCAGGCCGGGAAAGACGCGGTCTGCGCCCGGCGCACGCCCGGTATTTGATGCTGTCATGACCACCCCCCGATGTTCGAAGGAGACCTTACCCCCCGCGACATGGATTTCAATGTCGCATAGCGATGAGATGTGAAGATCGGTCGGGACCTTCGTCCATCGAGCGGCTCTTCAAGGGTCCCGGGGTCCCGGCTCCCCTTCGCGGGGCCTTTCCGGTAAGCCCTGGGCCCGGGCACGCGGGGTCCGGCCCCGGACATCGGGACGGGAACGATCAGGGAGACGACGGCGCGATGAAGACTCTGGGTGTTCTGGGCGGCATGGGGCCCGCCGCGACAGTGGCGTTTCTGGCGCGGGTGCAGGCCCTGACTCCGGCCGGCGGCGACGCCGATCACATCCGGGTCGTGATGGACATGAACCCCCAGGTCCCGGACCGGAACACCCGGCCAGGCGAGGCCGAGGCGGAACTGGGCCGGATGGCGATGCGGCTGAAGGCGGCCGGAGCCGAGGTGCTGGCCATGCCGTGCAACACGGCGCATGCGCAGAAGCCGGGGATCGTGGCGGCCGGACTGCCCTTCATCGACATGATCGCGGCGACCGTAGCGGCGGCGAAGGGATATGACGCCCGATCCATCGGCATCCTGGCCACGCCGGGCGGGGAGGCGCTGTATGTCGCGGCCCTGACGGCGGCCGGGGTCAAGCCGGTGGTTCTGCAGGGCGAGGACCGGGCCGCCTTCATGGCCTGCGTCTACGGGGTCAAGCGGGGCGACACGGGTGTGGACAATCGCGCGGCCATGACGCGGCTGGCCGGGGCGCTCAACGCCGCGGGCGCCGATGCGGTGATTGCGGGGTGTACGGAGGTTCCCCTGTTGCTCGACGCGGCCGATGTGTCTGTTCCGCTGGTCGATTCAGCAGAGGTGCTGGCGGATGCTTGCGTAAGGGCCTGTCGCGACTAATCATATCTCATGATCCGGTCGCGGATCAGATGTAATCACAATGTATTGTGTAATGTGATTGAAATATAAAACCGTAAACAAGCCGACACATCATCCTCAAGAACTCCGGATACCGGTGGCGTCTCACATTCCTCGGGGGAGTTCTGACCATGTCCGAATCGAAGCGCGCCGGCACCCATGACGACGGCGATATCCAGCTGAACTTCTCGGCAAACGCTCACATTTCGGATATCATCGAACAGCGCAACTCGCGTCGCCAGATCCTCGGCGGCATGGTGGCCATGGCCGGCCTGTTCGGTCTGTCGGCCTGCGACGGTGACAGCGACCAGCCCCGCTCGGATGCGACCGTCT
Source organism: Brevundimonas sp. (assembly GCF_027484365.1). Taxonomy (GTDB): domain Bacteria; phylum Pseudomonadota; class Alphaproteobacteria; order Caulobacterales; family Caulobacteraceae; genus Brevundimonas. The sequence goes on from NZ_JAIXTC010000023.1 coordinate 95,715, forward strand.
CGGCCGGCTCCAGCGGCGCGACGTCCTCGGGCAAGGTCGTCACCCTGACCGGGACCGCAACCGGTTCGACCGGCGTGCTGTGGCAGCAGGTCTCGGGCCCGGCCGTCACCCTGACCGGCGCCAACACCAACTCCGCGACCTTCATCGCCCCGGCTGTGGCCAGCGCCACGCCGCTGGTGTTCTCGTTCAATGCGCCGGGCTCGAACAACATCATCGCCTCGGCCCAGACGACGGTGACGGTCAACCCGGCGGCCCTGACCTTCAGCGCCCTTCCGAAACTGCTCAACGACGTCGTGACGGTGCCGGAAGGCTACACGATCTCGGTCCTGTACGCCCTCGGCGATCCCATCGCGCCGGGCGTGCCGGCGTTCGGCAATACGGGCAATGACACCAACTTCGCCCAGCGCGCCGGCGATCACCATGACGGCATGTATTTCTTCGGCCTGAACGCCGCCGGCACCGGCCGCGACGACACGTCGAACACGCGCGGCATCCTTTGCGTGAACCACGAGAACGTCACGGAGCAGTATCTCCACGCCAACGGGACCCTGACCGTGGTGGGCGGCGCCCGCACGGTCCAGGTCGAGGTCGATCGCGAGATCGAATGCCACGGCGTGGGCATCATCGAGGTCGCGCGCGGCTCGAACGGGACCTGGGCCTACAGCCAGACCTCGACGTTCAACCGCCGCATCACGCCGAACACGCCCATGGCGTTCAACGGCCCGGTGCGCGGCGCCGCCCAGCTGCGGACTCTCTATTCCCCGACCGCCGTGGCCGGACGCGGCACGGTCAACAACTGCGCCAACGGCTTTGCGCCCTGGGGCACCTACCTCACCTGTGAGGAAAACTGGGCCGGCTACTTCAACCGGGCGACGGGCGACAACGCCCTGCGGCCGGCGAAGGAAGGCCAGGCCTACGCCCGCTACGGCGTCGCCGGCGGCCCGGTCGCGGGCCTGAACTGGGGCACTCTGGCGGTGTCGGACCCCGCCAACACGACCTATCGCAAATGGAACGCCTCGGTCGTTGCCGGCCCTGCCGACGGCTCGGGTGATTTCCGTAACGAGCCGAACCAGTACGGCTGGATCGTCGAGATCGATCCCTATGACCCCGCCTCGACGCCGCGCAAGCGCACCGCCATGGGTCGTATGGCTCACGAAGGCGCCTGGCCCGCGAACTTCGTCGCCGGCCGCCCGCCCGTCTACTATATGGGCGACGATTCCCGCGGTGAGTATTTCTACAAGTTCGTCTCGGCCACCCCGTGGGATGCAGCGGACGCCCAGCGTACGGACCGTCTGAATGTCGGTGACAAGTATCTGGACAACGGCACGCTCTACGTCGCCCGCTTCGACGCCACGGGGGCCGGCGTCTGGATCCCGCTGGTGTTCGGCACCGGCGTTCTGACGGCGGCCAACGCCCTCTACAGCTTCGCCAACCAGGCCGACGTCCTGATCAATGCCCGCCTGGCTGCCGATGCGGTCGGCGCGACCAAGATGGACCGGCCGGAATGGGCCAGCGTCAATCCGGCGAACGGCGAGGTCTATCTGACCCTGACCAACGGCAACGCCACATCGCGGCCGCTCGCCGGGACCGACGCGGCCAACCCGCGCCACTACAACGATCCCCGCACGAACGGCACGGCGCAGCGCGGCAACCCGAACGGCCACATCATTCGCCTGCGCGAGACCGGCGACAATGCCACCGCCCTGACCTTCAGCTGGGACATCTATCTGTTCGGCGCCGGTTCGGACCTGGATGCGGCCAACATCAACCTGTCGGGCCTGGACGCGACCAATGACTTCGCCAGCCCGGACGGCCTGTGGTTCGGCCGCCCGACCAATCCGTCGGGTCAGATCAATCCGCTGCTGTGGATCCAGACCGACGACGGGTCCTTCACCGACGTGACCAACAACCAGATGCTTCTGGCCTTGCCGGGTCGGGTCGGCGACGGGGGTGCGCGCACCATCACCAACACCGACGCGACGGGCGCGACCCGACAGCAGGCGACCATCGTCGGCAGGGCTCCCGGCCTGACGCTGAAGCGCTTCCTGGTCGGACCGAGGAACGCCGAGATCACCGGCATCGACTCGACGCCGGACGGCCGGACCGTGTTCGTCAATATCCAGCACCCCGGTGAGGGCGGCCCGACCGCGACGCCTTCGTCGAACTGGCCTTCGAACCAGAACGGCGCGGTCTCCACGGCGCGTCCGCGCTCGGCGACGATCGTGATCACCAAGAACGACGGCGGCGTGGTCGGTCTTTAGGGCCTGCCTCATCGCTGGAGACAGGGGGCGCGCCGGCCACGGCGCGCCCCTTTTTCGTTGCGAGGGCGCGCGACCCGCCGCATTCAGGGCGGGTGAAAAGACAGAGTGTGATCATCGACTGCGACCCCGGCGTGGACGACGCCGTCGGGTTGTTGCTGGCCTTCGCCTCGCCGGAGCTGGAGCTTCTGGCCGTCACCACGGTGGGCGGGAATGTCCCGGTCGAGAAGACGACCCGGAACGCACGGATCATCCGCCAGGTCGCAGGGCGTGAGGATGTGCCGGTGTTCGCCGGCGCCGCGCGGCCGCTGCGGCGCGAGCCGGCCGGGGCGGGCGAGTTCCACGGGGCCGAAGGACTGGGCGATCTGGAGGCGGTCGAGCCCGATGCTCCGGCCACGGACGGGTCTGCGGTCGAGACCATCGTGCGCATGGTGATGGAGGCCGAACCGAAGTCGGTGGCCCTGGCCGTCATGGGGCCGATGACCAATCTGGCCCTCGCGCTGCGGGCCGAGCCGCGGCTGGCGGACCTGCTGGGGCCGGTGGTGGTCATGGGCGGGGCGCGGTCGGAGGGGGGCAACATCACCGCTTCCGCCGAATTCAACATCTGGGCCGATCCGGACGCGGCGGCGGAGGTCTTCGCCAGCGCCTGCGAGATGGTGGTGTTCGGGCTGGACGCGACCCATCAGGTGCGGGCGACCGAGGACCGGATCCGGGCCCTGGAGGCGATCGGCAACGGGCCGGCCCTGACGGCGGCGGCGATGGTGCGGTTCTCCCAGCGGATCGAGCGGGATATCGTCGGCTGGGAGGCCGCGCCCCTGCATGATCCGTGCACTGTGGCCTGGCTGCTGAAGCCCGAACTGTTCCGGCTGAGACCCTGCCGGATCGAGGTCGAAACCGCGAGCGACCTGACCCGGGGCCATACGGCGGTGGAGTTCCGCGTCGATCCGGCGGGCGCGCGGCACCTGTGGGCCGTCGAGGCGGACGGCCAGGGGGTGTTCGACCTGATCACCGGGCGATTGGGCGCGGTCGCATGAACGTCACCGTGGTCGGATCGATCAATCTGGATCTGGTGGCCTCGGCGCCGTCCCTGCCGGCGGCCGGGGAGACGGTCACGGGGGCGACCCTGGCGCGGCATCCGGGCGGCAAGGGCGCGAACCAGGCGCTGGCGGCACAGAAGCTGGGGGCCGGGGTTTCTTTGATCGGACGGGTCGGCGACGACGCCATGGCCGGTGAGGCCCTGTCCCTGATGGAGCCGTTCGGGGTCGATCTGTCGGGAGTCGAGGTCGATATCGCGGCGCCGACGGGGGTGGCCCTGATCGCGGTCGATCCGTCCGGCGAAAACCAGATCGTGGTGGCCGCGGGCGCCAACCATCAGGTCACGCCGGAACAGCTGCCGGCGCGGATCGAAACCCCTCTGATCGTGCAGCTGGAGCTGCCGATCGAGACGGTCGAGGCCGCCGTGGGACGGGCCGTGGGGTTCGTCTGTGCCAACCTGGCGCCGGCGCAGCCGGTGTCGGAACAGCTGCTGAAGCGCTGCGACCTGATCGTCGTCAACGAGGGGGAGGCGGCCTTCTACGGCGACCTGCTGCACCGGGGCGGCGGACGGGTGGTGATCACCCGGGGCGCGCGCGGGGCCGAGATGTATCACCGCGGCGTCAGGATGGCCTGTGCCACGCCGCCGACGGTTGTCGCCATCGACGCGACGGGGGCGGGCGATGCCTTCGTCGGCGCGATCGTCGTCGCCCTGCTGGACGGGATGGAGCCGAAGGACGCGCTCGACTTCGCCTGCGCCGCCGGGGCCCTGGCAGCGACGCGGGCCGGGGCCCAGCCGTCGCTGCCGACGCGCGAGGAGGTCGAGGCGCTGTCAGGTCAGGCCGGGGCGCCCATGTAGTCGCGCTTGCCGATCGGGACCCCGGCGCCGCGCAGAAGGGCGTAGGCCGTGGTCAGGTGGAAGTAGAAGTTCGGCATGGCGAAGCCGGTGACATAGGGCTGGCCGAGGAATTTCATCTCGCCGCCGGGGAAGGTCAGCGTCACCTCCTTGCCTTCCTGGCCGTCGATCGTGTCGCGCGGGACCGAGGCCAGATAGGCCAGGGTGTCGGCGATCCGCTGCTGCAGCTCGGCGATGGTCGTCTCGCTGTCGTCGTGGACCGGGGCGGCGACGCCGGACAGGCGGGCGACGCACAGTTTCGGGCTGTCGCAGGCGGTCTGGACCTGTTTCATCAGGGGGTGCATGTCGTCGATGATGCGCAGGGCCAGCCAGGTTTCGGGATCGACGCCCGTTTCCTTCGCATGGGCGACGGCCTTGTCGAGCAGGCCGGAGAGGGCGCGCAGGCCACGCGAGAAGGGCGGGACGGTGAGGTCGTAGAGTTCGGTCGCCATGGGTCAGTCTCCTTTGAGAACTTTCGGCCCGTCTAGCCCCGCCCTGGACGATTGTCACGCCCTTGGCGAAGCGGTGTCCCGAGGCCTAGGGTTGGAGGGCCGTCGGGGGGACGGTGAGTGAGAGTCGACCCTATGAACCGCACCCTGTCTATCGTGACCCTCGCGCTGGCGCTCGCAGCCTGCCAGCCGTCCGGACAGGGTGACGCCGCGTCGGCGGGACAGGCGACCCTGCCTTCCGGCGACGCGATGCCGGCGGCCTATGACTGGCATTTCGTGGCGCACGGCGGGTCGGGCGAACTGGATTTCGGCGACGGCGACTGGGCCGAGGGGGTCAGCGTCTTCACCCTGTCCTGCCTGCCGGAATCGAAGACCGTGCAAATCACCTGGGGCTATGAGGAAGACGCCGTCCTGACCTCGGGCACGGCGACCGGTACCTTCCATCCCGGGAGCTCTGTACCGTCGAACCATCCCGTCCTGACCGCCCTGAAGGACAGCGGCGCGATCGATGTGGGGCTGAGCGGCGCGGACATGCGACTGGTCGCCAAGGCCGCGGGTGAGGCGGAGATCACGGCCTTCTTCGACTACTGCGACAAGGGAATCGATCCGGCCTACACCGCTGAGGCGATCGCGGCGGCAGAGGCCGAACTGGCCGCCGCCGAGGCGGCCCAGGGCGCCGCCGCCGCCGTCACTCCTCCGGCGGTCGAGGCTCCGGCGGATCCGGCTGTCCCGGCGGCTCCGGCCGCGGACGCGCCGAAGCCCTAGAAGGTCACCACCAGACGGACGACCTCGCCGGCGTGGAGCCGGTCGAAGCCCGCATTGATGTCGTCGAGCGGGATGGTCCCGCTCATCAGCCGGTCCACGGGCAGGCGGCCCTGACGGTAGAGGGCGACGTAGCGGGGAATGTCGCGGCCGGGCACGCAGGTGCCGATGTAGGAGCCCTTGAGGGTGCGCTCCTCCCCGACGAGTGAGACGACATTGACCGGCAGGGCGGCGTCGGGGGGCGGCAGGCCGGCGGTGATGGTCGTGCCGCCGCGACGGGTCATCTTCCAGGCGGCCTCAAGCGCGCGGACCGAGCCCGCCATCTCGAACACGAAGTCGCCGCCGCCCTGGGTCAGGGCGCGGACCTGATCGACGGCGTCGGGATCGGCGGCATTGACGGTCTGGACCGGGCCGAGGGTGCGGGCGAGCGCCAGCTTGTCCTCCGACAGGTCGACCGCGATGACGGGGGAGGCGCCGGAGGCCAGGGCGCCGAGGACGCTGGCCAGTCCGACGCCGCCGAGACCCACGACGACCGCGCTCTGGCCCGCGCGAATCCGGGCCGTGTTCACCACGGCCCCTACGCCCGTCAGGACCGCACAGCCGAACAGGGCGGCCTCGGCGAAGCTGAGGGCCGGATCGATCTTCACCAGGGAGCGGCGCGACACGACGGCGTGTTCGGCGAAGGCGGAGCAACCGAGGTGATGGTTCAGGGCTTCGTCATGATGATGGATGCGTCTGCCGCCGGTCAGGAGCTCGCCCTTGCCGTTGGCGGCGGCACCGGGCTCGCACAGGGCCGGGCGCCCCTCCGCACACGGATTGCAGTGGCCACAGGAGGGCATGAAGACCATGGCGACGGGGTCGCCGATCGCGAGATCGGTGACGCCCTGGCCCAGGGCCTCAACGATGCCGGCGGCCTCATGGCCCAGGGCCATCGGCAGGGGCCGGGGGCGGTCGCCGTTGATGACGCTGAGGTCCGAGTGGCACAGGCCCGCCGCCTTGATGGCGACGCGGACCTCGCCCGGGCCGGGCGGGTCGAGCGTCACGGTCTCGATCGAGAGGGGCCGGCTGTCGGCATAGGGGCGGGCGGCGCCCATGGCGCGCAGGACGGCGGCGCGGGTTGTGGTCCGGGTCATGGGCGGCCTTGTCGGAAACGCGCGAATGACCTTCGATAGGCGCTTGACGCGACGGAGGCCAAGCCCGAGCGTCGCATCAGGATCGGCGATCCAGCCGGCGCCATGAGGGACGAAACGAGAATGCCGAAACGCGACGAGGGGCCGCTGGCCGACCGGGCGACCTACAAGGCCTACCATACGGTCTCGACGCGCTGGGCGGACAACGACCAATACGGCCACATCAACAACGCCAAATTCTACGAGTTCGTGGACTCGGCGGTGAACGCCCACCTGATCATCGGCGGGGCGCTGAAGGAATCGATCGGTCTCGTGGTCGATTCGGGCTGCCGCTACACCTCGGCCCTGGCGTTTCCGGATGTGATCGAGGTGGGGATCAAGGTCGACCATATCGGCACCTCGAGCGTGAAATACGGCTTCGCCGTCTTCCGCCGGGGCGTGGCCGAGCCGGCCGCCATCGGCCATTTCGTGCACGTCTATGTCGATGCGGAGACGCGGCGGCCGAAGCCGCTTCCGGCGGTGCTCAGGGGCGTGGTCGAGAACCTGAGGGCGACCTAGTTGTCGTCCATATAGCCGAGCAGGGCCAGGGCGCCGACGGCGGTCAGGACGCCGAGGGCGAAGGCGGCGACGATGGAGCCGGTGGCGACGGCCGTGGAGACGGTCACCGGCCGGCTTTCGTACCATTCGACGATGTCGGCCTCGTCCGCGGTCTCTTCGTCGAAATAGACGTCTTCGGCTTGCATGGGAGACTCCGGAAGGTTCGATCCCTCAACCCGTCCCGAGCGTTGCGGTTCCCGCCCCAGCCGTGACAGGCGCGCGGCCATGGGCTAGACGCCCGATCACCCAATACCGCACGCGCTGAAGCCGCAAGCGACCGCGTCGCTCGCGTCAGCGCCCTTCAAGAGACCCAGATGGCCGGCCATTCCAAGTTCAAGAACATCATGCACCGCAAGGGTCGCGCCGATGCGGTGCGCTCCAAACTGTTCTCCAAACTGTCGCGCGACATCACGGTGGCGGCCAAGTCGGGCATGCCGGATCCGGCCCTGAACCCGCGCCTGCGCCTGGCCATCAACAACGCCAAGGCCGAAAGCCTGCCCAAGGACGTGATCACCCGCGCCATCAACAAGGCCGCCGGCGGCGACGTCGATACGATGGAAGAGGTCCGCTACGAGGGCCGGGGCCCCGGCGGCGTCGGCATCATCGTCGAGGCCCTGACCGACAACCGCAACCGCGCCGCTTCGAACATCGGCACGGCGTTCAAGAAGAACGGCGGGGCGCTGAGCGAGATGAACTCGGTCGCCTTCATGTGGGACAAGGTCGGCAAGATCACCTATCCCGCCGAGGCCGGCACGGAGGATGCCGTCATGGAGGCCGCCATCGAGGCGGGCGCCCAGGACGTCGAGAGCGATCTGGTCAAGCCGGACATCTATGAGGATGCGCCGGGCCACGTGATCTGGACCGCCTTTGAAGACCTGAACGAGGTGGCTGAAGCCATGTCCAAGGTCCTGGGCGACGCCAAATCCACCGCCATCGTCTGGAAGCCCCAGACCGAGGTGGAGATCTCCGGCGAACAGGTCGGTACGCTGATGAAGCTGCTCGACGCGCTCGACGCCGAGGACGACGTCTCCATGGTCTATTCGAACGAGGACATCTCCGACGAGGACATGGCGAAGTACGCGGGCTGATCGGGATCCCCCGCCGAGGATGCGGTTGCGGGGCCGTCCGCAGCGCAGGGAGTCGATCGGCCCACAGGGAACGGAACCGTACAGGAACCGCGGTATCGACTCGTCCGGCGACGGCCATTAATCTTTCTGAACGGGAAAGGGTGGGCGGCCCGATTCGGGCCCTCGGCTATAAGGCTCCATCCGCCCGTCAGCGGGGGACGTCATGACGGTATTGTCGAGAATCGATCGGGTTCTGTCGCGGAACGGAAAGGCCCAGGGCGTCGCGTCGCCGGCCGAGGAACGCGAGAACGGCGACGCGGCCGGCATCATCGGCGAACGCTTTGAAACCATTCAGGACAACCTCGACCAGTTGTCGGACATGGCGCGGCGTTTCGGAACGTTCGAGAGCCTGCTGGGCCAGCTGCGCGAGCCGCTGGAAGCCGAGTTCAGGTCGCGCCGCGACAGCCATGTCGAACTGGTCAATCTGCGCGCCGCCAACATCGATTCGGTCGGCCGTCTGGAAGCGCTCAACGCCGAGGCCCGCCGCCTCGCCGACGCCCTGGCCGAAAGCGAGGCCCGGGCCGACGAACTGTCCGCACGGCTGGGCGAACAGACCGCGACCTCCCAGGAAGCGCGGGTCGAGACCGACCGCCTGCGCAGCGAGCTGTCCGCAGCCACCGCGAAGATCGAGGCGCTTGAGATCGCGGATCGCGCGTCCAGCCAGCGCATCAAGGAGCTGGAGCAGGACCAGGACGCCCTGCGCACCCAGCTGAAACAGGCCGAGACCCTGCGGACTGAGTCCGAAAGCGGCCGCGCCCAGATCCAGCGCGACCACGCCCTGGCGTCCGAAGAGAACACCGTCCTGCGTCGCCGCGTCGACGAGGTCTCGGCCGAGATCGCCGCCCTTGCGCGTGTGTCGGCGGCCAGCGAGGGCCAGCTGGCCTCCGAACGCGCCCGCGCGGCCTCGGAACAGAGCGAGGCCGCCCGCAGCCTGCGCGCCCTTGAGAACCAGACCGAGACGGCGCGCGCGGAGATCGCCTCGCTGAGCTCGCGGCTCGACACGGCCACGGCCCGCGCCAACGGGCTGGAGGTGCTGAACACCGAACAGGCCTCGCGTCTGAGCGAGCTGCAGGCCGGATCGCATGCCGCGGAGCGCAAGGCGGAACAGCTGCAGATCAGCCTGGATCGGGCCATGGAGCGGATCCGCGGTCTGGAAGCCGAGACCGAGGACACGCGCCAGCGTCTGGCCGGGATGGAAGTGGCCCGTCTGGCCGCCGTCGACCGGGCCGAGACCCTGGCCAAGGCCGCCTCGACCCACGAGAAGGCCATCGCCCGCGCCGAGGACCGGATGCTGAAGATCCAGGCCAAGCTGACCGCCGTCCAGGACGAGCATCAGGCCAAGGTCCAGGTGATGAGTCAGCAGACTGCGGCCCTGCGCGCCGAACTGGAAGGCGTCCGCGCCGAGGCCGCGATGTCGGCCGCCGCTCTGGAAGCGGCCCGTCGCGAGCGTGGCGGCCGGCCGGCGCCCACCGAGGGTGGATCGGTCCAGCCCATCATCGGCTGACGCCCGAAGGCGGAACCGTGGGTCGGCGGCCGGGTTAGACCGGGCCCGGCCTGAAGGACTTCCGCCCCATGGACATCACCCGTCGGATAATCGATGTCCACGCCGGGGCCGCGCGCCGGCCGCCCGGTCGCCCGCACCGGCGGTCGAGCTTGATGCGCTTGAGGCCGATCACATCACGGGCGTGACGCGGGTCAACACGGAAACCGGAGCCTACATCGAGGCCAATGGCTGAGCCTCTAGTCGCCCTGAACGGCATAGAGTTTGACGATCTCGAACAGGAAGTCGCGGCCCTCGTACAGGGAGCGGACTCGGATGCGTTCGTTGAGGCCGTGGGCGCCGCCGCCGTCCGGATCGCCGAACATGCCGGTGACCCCATAGGTCGGTATGCCGGCCGCATTGGTGAACCGGCCGTCGGTGGCGCCGGTCGACATGGTCGGCAGGATCGGCACGTCCGGCCACATCCGGCCGGCGACCTCGCGGATCGGACTCATGACCGCGTCCGACAGGGGCGGGGGCGGGGTCGAGGGATCAGGCGCGCCGACGGTGGTGATCGTCACCGCCGGATTGTCGATCAGTCGCGCGAGCTCGGCCTGGGTCCCGGCGATCGTGTTTCCGGGGAAGATGCGGCAGTTGATGTTGGCGGTGACGTGCTGGGGCTGGGCGTTCGGCGCATGGCCGCCTTCGATCAGGGTCGGGATGCAGGTCGTCCGCAGGGTCGCATTCCATGAGGGATTGGCGGCGGAGATCCGGGCGGCGGCCCCGGCGTCCGGCGTGGTCCCGGCGGTCAGGGCGCGCATGTCGGCGGCGTGCTGCGGCTGGGTGTCGGCGAGCGCGGTGAAATAGGCCCGGGTCACAGGATTAAGCTGGAGCGGGAAGTCGTATGCGCCGACCCGCGAAAGGCTGTTGGACATGGCGACAATGGCGTTGTCCTTCCTCGGCCGGGCCGAGTGGCCGCCGGGGTTGGTGATCTCCAGCTGGAAGTCTTGGTAGAGCTTCTCGCCCGCCTGGACGGCCAGGGCGACGCGGTTGCCTTCTGCGTCGAGCAGGCCGCCGGCGCCTTCGTTGAGGGCGAACCCGGCCTGGAGCGTCTCCGGGTGATGGGCCAGCAGCCACTCGACCCCGTTGTGGACGTCGGCGGTTTCCTCGCCGCAGGTCAGGGCGATCCTGATGTCGCGGGTCGGGGCGAAGCCGTCCTGTTTCAGACGGACCATCGTATCGACCCAGACCGAGGCCTGGGCTTTGTCGTCCGAGGCGCCGCGCGCGTAGAAATAGCCGCCCTCCTCGACCAGGGTGAAGGGATCGCGGGTCCAGTCGGCGGCCCTCGCCTCGACCACATCGATGTGCGCCAGCAGCAGGAGAGCGGGCGCCGAGGCGTCGGAGCCGTGCAGGGTGGCGACCAGATTGCCGTCCTTCGGCCGGTCGGCCGGGGCGAGGACGCGGACGTCGGCGGCCGGGTAGCCGACGGCGGTCAGACGTGCGGCCATCCGCTCGGCGGCGAGGGTGCAGCTGCCTTCGGACAGGGTGGTGTTGGTCTCGACCAGTTCCTCGTAGAGGGCGCGGAAGGCGAGCTGGTCGGGGCGGGGCGCGGGAGCCGTCTGGGCCTTGGAGGCGCTGGCGATGGCGACGGCCACGCCGAAGACGACGGCGATGACGGCGACGCCGATGAGCAGACGCCGGCGGCTCTTGCGGACCGCCGCATAGACCGGCTCGTCCAGATAGTAGAAGCCGGCCCGGGCCTGACGGATGGCGTTCTGGCGCAGCAGGCCGCGCAGGGCGAGCCGGGCCAGGTTCCTGTCGGGGGCGAGGGGGATGGCCTTTTCGGGCGAGAAGGCCTCGGCGGCCTTGAGCGCCTCGATCATCTGGCGCTCGGCCCGCATTCTCTGGGCCGCGATGACGGCGCCCGCGCTGTTGCTCATAGTCCGCTCCCTGTGCGGAAGAGACGCTATGCCCAAGCCGGCGGCAGGGGAAGCGGTCACGGCCGCTGGCGACGGACGCCTTGGTCATTGTCCGGTAACCCTGATTGCGGCATGACTGGAACGAATGACGAACAATATGATTCATCAAGGCGGGGGGACCCGGATCCTGGGGCTGGACCCCGGCCTGCGCCGCACCGGTTGGGGCGTGGTCGTGGCCGAAGGGTCGCGGCTGCGCTGGGTCGCGCACGGGGTGGTGACGCCGCCGGACACGGCGCCCTTGTCCGAGCGGCTGCTGTGGCTGCTGGAGAAGGTCGGCGAGGTCTGCGCCGCCCATGATTGTGACGAGGCGGCGATCGAGGAGGTCTTCGTCAATGTGAACCCGTCGTCGACCCTGAAGCTGGGCCATGCCCGGGCGGCGGTCATGCTGGCTCCGGCCAGCGCCGGTCTGCCGGTCGCCGAATACTCGCCGAACCTGATCAAGAAGGCGGTGGTCGGGGCCGGGCATGCGGACAAGGGGCAGATCGCCTTCATGGTGAAACGGCTGCTGCCGGCAGCCGGTGACGTGAAGGCCGATGCCGCGGATGCCCTCGCCGTGGCTATCACCCATGCGCAGCTGAGGAGGCGGACGCTGCTGGAAGCGCTCAATCCTTTGCGGGGGGCGGCATGATCGGCCGTCTGAGGGGCGTGCTGGCCGAGGTCGAGGAGGGCCACTGCCTGATCGACTGTGCGGGGGTGGGCTATGTCGTCGCCTGCGGGGCGCGGACCCTGGGGCGGCTGCCGGCGCCCGGCGACGAGGCGACGCTGCACGTTCATTCGCAATGGAGCGAGGACGCGGGGCCGAGGCTGTACGGCTTCCTGGCCCGCGACGAACGACGGGCCTTCACGACCCTTCTGGGCATCCAGGGCGTGGGCCCGAAGGCGGCGCTGTCGGTTCTGGACGTGCTGCCGCCGGGCGAACTGGCGAGCGCGGTGGCGCGGGACGACAAGGCCGCGATCGGGCGGGCCAATGGCGTGGGGCCAAAGCTGGCCCTGCGGATCGTGACCGAGCTGAAGGGCAAGTCCCTGGGCGATGTCTCGTTCACGCCGTCGGCGCCTGGCCTGCACACGGAGATCGTCGCTCCGCTTCCGAGCGTAACGGGAGAGGCGGTCTCGGCCCTGCTGGGTCTGGGCATGGCCGAGGTCAATGCGCGCCGGGCCGTGGATCAGGCGCTGATCCGGCTGGGTGACGATGCGGAACTGTCGGCCGTGATCCGGGCGGCCTTGCAGGAGCTGGGGCGGTGACTGACGACCGCATCATCTCGCCCGAGCCCGCCCCCGGCGAATCCTATGACCGTGCATTGCGGCCCCAGACCCTGTCCGAGTTCGTCGGCCAGGAGGCGGCCAAGGGCAATCTGAAGGTCTTCATCGACGCGGCGCGGAAGCGTGGCGAGGCGCTGGACCATGTGCTGCTGTTCGGGCCTCCCGGGCTCGGCAAGACGACGCTGGCGCAGATCGTGTCGCGGGAGCTGGGGGTGGGCTTCCGGGCGACCTCGGGACCGATCCTCGCCAAGGCCGGAGATCTGGCGGCCATCCTGACCAATCTCGAACCGCGCGACGTCCTGTTCATCGACGAGATCCACCGGCTGGCCCCGACGGTGGAGGAGATCCTGTATCCCGCCATGGAGGACCATGTGCTGGACCTGATCATCGGCGAAGGGCCGTCGGCGCGCTCGGTGCGGATCGATCTGGCGCCCTTCACCCTCGTCGGGGCTACGACGCGCGCGGGGCTGCTGGCGACGCCGCTGCGCGACCGGTTCGGTATTCCGTTGAGACTGGAGTTCTATACGCCGGACGAGCTGGTGCGGGTCATCACCGGGGCGGCGCGCAAGATGGGGGCGCCGATCAATGACGAAGGCGCGCGCGAGATCGCCTCGCGGGCCCGGGGCACGCCGCGCGTGGCCGGTCGGCTGCTGCGCCGGGTGCGGGACTTCGCCGAGGCCGAGGGCGCGGCGGTGATCGACCGGATCGTGGCGTCCCGGGCCCTGTCGCGGCTGGAGATCGACGAGCTGGGCCTGGATTCCAACGACAGGCGGTTCCTGAAGGCCCTGATCGAGAACTACGGCGGCGGACCCGTCGGGATGGACACCCTGGCGGCCGCTATCGCCGAGGCGCGGGACGCGGTCGAGGACGTGATCGAGCCCTATCTGCTGCAGCAGGGCTTCATCATGCGGACGCCGCGCGGACGGATGGCGTGCGCCAAGGCTTATGCCCACCTCGGCCTGACCGAACCGCCGAAGGTCGTGGTTCCGCCGCAGGGCGGTCTGTTCGAATAGCGGCTTGCCAAGCGCGGGGCGGGGGACTTTGGTGTCGGCGAACCGGAGACCGTCCATGATCTTTCGCGTCCTCGCCGCCTTGTCCTTTCTGGCCTGCGGCATCGCCCCGGCCGCACCCGCCATCGCCGCCGATCCGGTGTTTACCGACACGGCCTGTCCGGCCGACTGGCCGGCCGGGGTGCGCGAGGTTCGTTGCGGAACCCTGACGGTCGACGAGGCGCGCGACGGGTCGAGCGACCGGCGCATCGATATCGCCGTGGTGATCGTCAAGGCGTCGACGCCCTGGCGCGACGCATCGGGGCGTCTGCTGCCGCCGGTGGTGAACTTTCACGGGGGGCCGGGCGGGGCGTCCACACCGGGCGTGGGCGGGGCGCTGCGATACGCGCAGCAGAACCCGGACGCCCTGGCCGTGGATCAGGACATGATCTTCTTCGACCAGCGCGGCGCCGGGCGGGGGACGCCGTCGATGGACTGTCCGGGCGTGGAACTGACCGACGCGGGACCGCCGTCTGATGAGGATCGCGACGGGCTGATCGCCTGCCTGAAGGGCTGGCAGGCGCAGGGCGTGGACCTGAACTGGTACAACGCCGCCGTCATCGCCGACGACGTGCGCGACCTGGCCCAGGTGCTGGGACTGGAGAAGATCGACCTGCGCGGCGGCTCCTATGGGCCTCGCATCGAGGCGGCCGTCATTACCCATCATCCCGAGATCGTGCGCGCCGCCGTGATGGACAGCCCTTGGCCGCCCGAAGGGAACTGGGCCGTGGGCACGCCCGAGCAGGTCTCGGCCGCCGTACGGATCATCCTGGCCAAATGCGCGGCGCAGGCCGAATGCGCCGCCCGCTATCCCGACATGCAGGCGCGGTTCGAGACCGAGGCGCGGCGCTGGCTGGCCGGGCCGGTGACGGGCAAGGACGGGCAGACGTTCACTGTCGACGACCTCTCGGCCTTCCTCATGGACACCACCTACAGCCGGGTCGGGGTCCGCCGCCTGCCGGCCGATCTGGACAGGATCATCTCGGGCGACCTGAGCCCGGTGGCCGAGGTCTCCGGAAACCGGACCTACTATTTCGAAGGTCAGCACATGGCGCACCTGTGCCGGGAAGAGCTGCCGTTCGAATCCAAGGCGCGACTGGTGGCCGGCGCGGCCGGCGATCCGGTGGCGGAGGTGCTGGTGCCGTCCCTGTCGCGGCTGTTCGACGTCTGCGAGGCGATCGGCGAGACGCCTGCCGATCCGATCGAGAACGCGCCGGTGGTGACCGACATCCCGACCCTGTTCGTGGCCGCCGAGATCGATCCCGGCTGTCCGCCGCCCCTGACCGAGGCGGCCGCACGAGGATACGCCAACAGCCAGGTGGTGATCGTGACCAATGCGACGCACGGGGTGATCAATGCCAGCCCCTGCACGCGGGCGATGGCGCGGGACTTCCTGCGTGATCCTTCGGCGCCGGTGGACCGCAGCTGTCTCCCGCCTGCCGGCACGCCGCTGGACTTCACCCTCGATCCGGCCTGAGGCGATGGCGCGGCCCCGGATGACTGTCAGAACCCTCGTGCCCATCCTCGGGATCGTCGTCCTGATCCTGGGCGGGCTGTGCATCTGGGTGGTCGTGAGCGGCGGCGCGGGATCGCGGCAAGAGGCCCCGTTCCAGCGCGCCGAGCGGCAGGTGCGGGAACAGCGCGGCCCGGACTGGGAAGTTCGCTATGTCGAGGCCGGTTCGGGCCCGGCGGTATGCGGCTATGCAGCGGCGCGCAATCGCAGCGGCGTGACCGAAGAGCCCGTGGCCTTCATCTCCCGCATCGGCCGGATCCTGTTCGCCGACGAGCCCCTTCCGACCGAGTTCCGCGCCCTGCGCGAAGAGTTCTGTCCAGCCTTCGCCCGTTCGCCTGAAGCGCCCGCCTGATGACCCATTCCGATCATCCCACCGCCGGCCGATTCGAGGGTCGCGATCACCTGTTGCCCGTGCGGGTCTATTACGAGGACACCGACTTCACGGGGGTGGTCTATCACGCCAACTACGTCCGCTATTTCGAGCGGGGTCGGTCGGACTTCCTCAGGCTGGCGGGCATCGGCCATACGCAGCTGCTGGAGATCGATCCGCCGCTGGCCTTTGTCGTGGCGGAGATGAAGCTACATTTCATCAAGCCCGCGCGGATCGACGACGCCCTGGTGGTGCGGACCACCTATGACGCGGTGAAGGGGGTGAGGTTGCTGATCTCCCAGACCATCGAACGCGGCGGGGAAGCGCTGTGCCGGGCGGATGTCACGGCCGTCTGCATCCATCTGGACGGTCGGCCGCGCAGGCCGACGAAGGCCCTGGTCGAGGCGGTGACACCCTGGCTGGCCAACGACTGACGCATTGGTAACTTGCCGGAACCTGCGGCGCCGCTAGACTCGCGCCCTGCTTCGTCAGGAATAGACGGCCGCCCAATCCGCCTCCCGGCCATAGAACCGCCACGCCGCGTGGCTCGATAGAGTCCGACTGCTCTCCCAGGATCCGCCCATGACTGTCGCCGCCACCGTCGCCTCCGAAGCCTCGATGCTGAATCCGGTGACCCTGTTCATGACCGCCGACTGGGTGGTGAAGAGCGTGATGGTCGGTCTGGCCATTGCCTCGGTGTGGTCGTGGACGGTCATCATCGACAAGGCCTTCCGCTTCACCGCCCTGAACACCCAGGCCGACGCGTTCGAAAAGGCGATCGCCTCCGGCCGGTCGCTGGAGGATGTGGCGGCCCAGGCGGGACCGGAGCCGGCGCATGCCTTGCCGCGCATGCTGGTCATCGCCCTGTCGGACTGGCGCGAGACGCGTCGCAAGGGTCCGCTGACCGACACAGAGGGCAATCTGCTGATCTCGCGCATCGACCGCAGCCTCGATTCCCTGATCGCGCGCGAGGGCCAGAGGATCGAGGAAGGTCTGGGCGTCCTGTCGGTGGTCGCGACGGCCTCGCCCTTCATCGGCCTGTTCGGCACCGTCTGGGGCATCATGAACGCCTTCGGACGGATCGCGGCGGCGGGGAACACCAATCTGACGACCGTGGCCCCGGCCATCGCCGAGGCCCTGTTCGCCACGGCCGTGGGTCTGGCGGCCGCCATCCCGGCCTATATCGCCTACAACAAGTTCTCCATCGATGCGGGCAAGTTCACCGGCCGTCTGGAAAGTTTCGCCGACGACCTGCAGGCCGCCGTGGCGCGTCGTCTGGGCGGAGGTTCGGCCCCGGTCGCCCCGCCGCCCCCGCCGCCATCCGCGCCCGATCTGTCCTTCCGCCGGAGCGTCTGAGCCATGGCCGGTGGTGGGGCGATGGGTGGAGGCGGAGGCCACGTCCGGGGCCGACGTCGCGCCCGCAAACGGCCGCTGAGCGAGATCAACGTCACCCCCCTGGTGGACGTGATGCTGGTTCTGCTGATCATCTTCATGATCTCGGCGCCGCTGCTGACCGTAGGCGTACCGGTGGAGCTTCCGAAGACTGAGGCCAGCGCGGTCGAGACCGACAAGCCGCCGGTGACGGTATCGATCGACCGCGAGGGCGCGATCTTCGTCCAGCGCGACGAGACGGCCTATGACGCCCTGACCGAGCGGGTGGCCGAGGCGGCCGACGGCACGGACCGGGACGAGCTGTCGATCTTCGTGCGGGCCGACGGGCGCGCGCCCTACCAGGCCGTGGCGCGGGTGATGGCGCGACTGTCGGCTGCGGGCTTCACCAAGCTGAACCTGATCACCGATACGGCCGAAGCTGCCCCCGTGGCGGCGGCCGTCGTCACGCCTTCGCAAGAGCCCGAGGCCTGACCGCGTGACGAGGTCGCGTCCCTCTCCGGCGATCATCGGCGCCCTGCTGCTGCACGTCGGCGTGGCGGCGATGTTCCTGATCGAGTGGCCCGAGGCCGACGAAAAGATCATTCCGACCGTGTCGTCGGTGCCGGTGTCGATCGTCTCGTCGGAAGTGGTCGAGGCGGCCGCGCCGGACAATCCGTCCGAGGAACTGGTGACGGAGGAGGCCGCGACCGCTCCGGTCGAGGCGCCGCCCGAACCGACGCCTCCGGCTCCGACACCGCCGACGCCCGCGCCTCCGCCGCCCCGGCCCGCGCCGACCCCGCGTCCGACCCCGACCCCGCCGCGCCCGACCCCGCCGCGTCCCACGCCGCCGAGGCCCACGCCGCCACGTCCGACCCCGCCGCGCGCGACCCCGACGCCGCCGCGTCCGGCCCCGCCCGGCCGGACCGAGCCGTCGCTGGATCTGGACGCCCTGGCCGGTCCCCGCCGCCCGGCGCCGACGCCCGGACCCCGCGCCCCGACGGGCCAGCAAGGCCGGGGACAGGCGGCCCAGGCCACGGGCCCGCAGCTGACCGCCATCTTCAACCAGGTCTATCCGAATTGGACCCTGCCCTGCGACATCCCGGGGGCCAACCAGCTGCGCATCGAGATGGACGTCACCCTGTCGGCCGACGGGCGGATCACGGCAGGGCCGACGCTGCGCAGCCCGCGATCCGATCCGGTCTATCGCGCGGCGGCTGACGGGGCGCTCAGGGCCATTCGCCAGACGGCGCCGTTCGATGTTCCGGCCGGTTTCCCGGGCGGCGCCTTCAGGCCGACGTTCAATACCGAACGCGCATGCCGGAACCGCTGAGGCTTGCCCTGACGATGCCTGACGGCCGGCCCGGCAAAGGTTGCCGTCCCGAAAGTCGCCCCATTCGCCCGCAAGCTGGAGCCCGTACTGGCGTTTGTCACACGGTCTGGCGATAAGGACCGGGAGATCTCGCTGCGCCTGAGGAGACATCGATGCGTCTGAACCTGCTTCTGAGCACCGTGGCCGCCATCGGCATCGCCGCGACCTCCTTCGCGCAGGCTCAGTCGACGCGGGATCTGAACGGCCCCTCGCGTCAGCAGACCCAGGCCCAGCCGGCCCAGACGGGCGAACCGATCGAGGTCGAGATCGACCAGGGCGTGCTGCGACCGTTCCAGATCGCCGTGGCCCCGTTCAGCGGCCAGAACGGCGCCTCGATCGCCGACGTCCTGTCGGGCGACCTGCGCCGCTCGGGCTTTTTCGAGCCGATCAACCCGGCCAGCTTCATCGAGACCAACCTGAGCCTGGCCAATGCGCCGAACTTCCCGCTGTGGACCCAGATCGGGGCCCAGGCGGTGCTCTACGGTTCGGTCACCCCGCGTCCGGACGGCCGGAACGACTTCGGCTTCCGCCTGTACGACCCGTACCGGCAGTGCCAGCTGGTCAGCTATAATTTCACCGCCACGTCCGAACAGTGGCGGCGGATCGCGCACAAGATCGCGGACGTGGTCTATGCCCGGATGACCGGCGAGACCGGCATCTTCGATACCCGAATCATCTATGTCGCCGAGAGCGGCACCGAGCTGAACCGCCTGTCGCGCCTCGCGATCGTGGACCAGGACGGTTACAATCCCGTCTTCCTGACGGACGGCAGTGAGATCATCCTGACGCCGCGCTTCTCGTCCAATCCCGACGAGATCACCTATATGGCGCTGGGCGAGGATTATTCGCGTATCTACCTCTACAACCTGACCACGGGCCGGCGCGAAAGCCTGGGCGAGTTCGACGGCCAGGCCCTGGCGCCGCGCTATTCGCCGGACGGGACCAAGGTCGCCTTCTCGATCATCCGCGGCGGCAACACCGACGTCTATGTGATGAACCTGAGGACCCGGCAGCTGTCGCGTCTGACCAGTGACCCCGGCATCGACACCTCGCCGTCGTTTTCGCCCGACGCCTCGAGGATCGTGTTCAACTCCGACCGGACGGGGACGCCGCGCCTCTATGTCATGAACGCCGACGGATCGGGCCAGCGGCCGATCTCGCGTGGCGGCGGCAGCTATACGGCCCCGGCCTGGAGCCCGCGTGGCGACCTGATCGCCTTCACCAAGTCCGGCGGCGGCCAGTTCGGCATCGGGGTGATGGGCGTCGACGGATCCGGCGAACGGATGCTGAGCCGCTCGTACTTCGAGGAAGGCCCGTCCTGGGCCCCCAACGGCCGCTATCTGATGTTCTCGCGCCAGACGCGCGGCGGGAACACCAATCTGTGGATGGTCGACCTGTCCGGCCGCGTCATCGCCCAGTCGGGATACCAGGGCCGGGGGTCGGACCCCGCCTGGTCGCCGCTGCTCGACGAAAGCCCCAACAACCTCGGCGTCGGTCAGGGGGCCGACAGCTGTTCTTCGTAAAGGCCGTTCGGGGGACCCGCCCGAACAACAGTGCGTTATCGCCGGAGACGGCACAGACAAAAGCCACGGTTCGCGACCTATGCTCAAGCTTCGCGGGACCGCCAATGAGAAGGAGACGACCCGATGACGACCGCTTCCACGATGACCAGGTTCGCATTGCTCGGTCTGGCTGTTCTGTCGATGGCCGCCTGCGCGCCCCGCCGCCCGGTGACCGGTGTGGCTGACGGCACGGGCGCACCGGCGATCGACAACCCCGCCTATCCCGGCCCCGGCAACGGCGGCATCGAGGGCGGCAACATCGGTTCGGGCGCGCCCGGGTCGGAACAGGATTTCGTCGTCAACGTCGGCGACCGGATCTATTTCGACCTCGATTCCTATCAGGTCAGCCCGGAAGCCTATCCCCGCCTCGATGCCCAGGCCGCCTGGCTGTCGCGCTATCCGGGCGTCACGGTCCGGATCGAGGGCAATGCCGACGAGCGCGGCACCCGCGAATACAACCTCGCCCTCGGCGCCCGCCGCGCGGAATCGATCCGCAACTATCTGATCGAACGCGGCGTCTCGGCCGGACGGATCGACACGATCAGCTTCGGCAAGGAGCGGCCGATCGCCGTCGGTTCCAACGAGGACTCCTGGGCCCGCAACCGTAACGGCCATACGGCGATCGCCTCGGGCGCGCAGTAGGGTAGGGGCGCTACCGCTCGCCCCCGGGTCCGATCCCTGATCGGCCCGAGGACAAGCCACAACGGTCGCTCGCGGCTTGAGCGCGGTTTGACGTTGATTTGAGAGGGCGTTCGCTGGTGCGGACGCCCTTTCCTTTTGACCGGCTTCGCGCTGCACTGCACATAGGGACGGGCGTGTGGAGGGGGCTATGGTGGACATCGATGCGGCGGGCGGTCTGGTGACCGGCGGTCTGATCGCGGGGGCGGTCGAGAAGCCGACGGGCAAGGCGGGCGACGACCACGCCGAAACCTGCACCGACTGCGGCGAGCCCACGACCGGAAACTTCTGCGCCAACTGCGGCCAGCCGACCCATGTGCACCGCACCCTGCTGCATCTGGGCGAGGAGCTGCTGCACGGCGTGATGCATTTCGACGCCCGCGTCTGGCGCACCCTGCCGCTGCTGATCGCCAATCCGGGCCGGCTGACGCGCGAGTGGATCCAGGGCAGGCGGACGCGCTATGTCTCGCCCCTGGCCATCTTCCTGTTCACCGTCTTCCTGATGTTCTTCGCCCTGAGCTTCGGGGGGAGTCTGGTCCCGGACGAGACGCGCAGCATCGATGAGCAGATCGCCTCGAGCGAGGCCGCCATCGCTGAGCTCCGCGCGCAACTGGTGGAGGTGGAGGCCGATATCGCGGCGGACGAGCCGGGCGCCGAAGGCGTCCAGACTGGGCTTCAGGCGGGGCTGGCCGGGGCTGAAGGGCAGCTTCGCGCCCTGCAGGAAGCCAAGGCGGGCGGTCCGCGCGCCGACGGCCTGACGCCCGGCAGCTGGCAGGCGAACATGGCCGACGCGGTGCATGACGGCAGAATAACCGTCGGATTGGGCGACAAGAAGATGCAGGAGAAGATCCTGCACAAGCTCGCGAACCCGGACCTGGCCGTCTACAAATTCCAGCAGACGACCTACAAGTTCGCCTTCCTTCTGGTGCCGATGTCGATCCCGTTCGTCTGGCTGATGTTCGCCTGGAAACGAGGGTTCACCTGGTACGATCACGGGGTCTTCGTTCTCTACTCTCTGACCTTCATGGCCATCCTGTTCATGGCCCTTGGCATACTTGGGCGAATGAACGGCTGGTTCGCCGGGGTGCTGGGAACGATCGGGGTCTTCGCGGTGCCCGCGCACATGTTCGCCCAGCTGAAGGGGACCTACGGGCTGTCGATCTGGTCGGCGCTGTGGCGGACCTGCCTTCTGCTGTTCTTCTGCCTGCTGGTCTCGACCTTCTTCTTCGTCGCCATCGTCGCGCTGGGCCTGGGTGCCTGACGCCTTGCGGCGGCCTCAAATCGGTGAAAGCTGTAGCGACATGAAGAGCCCTCTTTCGTTTCGAAACATCGCCCTCGCCACGGTCGGCCTCGTCCTGATCGGCGGCGCGGTCATCGCCCAGACCCAGCCCCTGCCCGCCATCCAGTGGGACGTGCGTCGCCTCGACAACCTGGACCGCAATGTCCGCCGGCTGGAGCGCGCCCTGATCCAGCGGAACGACCAGGTCGGCGAGCCGATGCTGGTCGAGTCGGATCCCGAGCTGATCGCCCTCAAGGGGCGGGTGTCGCAGATGGATCGCCGGCTTCAGGACATGGAGCAGACCGTCCAGCGGGTGAACGCGGACCTGGAGCGGCTGACCTTCCAGCTGGATGAGAGCGACCGCGACAACGCCGCCCTGCGCAACCGGCTGAACGACGCGGACAATCGCGTCGCGCGTCTGGAGGCGGCTGCCGAGGAGAGCCGCCGCGCCGCCGAGGCCGCTGCCGAAGAAGCCGCGCGCGGGCCGCGCTCGCCGACCGGCGACGCCGTCTCCGACCTGGCCGCCGCCCGCGCCCTGACCGATCCGGCCGCCGCACGCGCCGCGCTCGAGGCGGTGACGATCAACTGGCCCGACACGCCGTCGGGCAAGGAAGCCGTCTGGCGCATCGGCGACATCATCCGCGCGACCGGCGACCAGGCCGGCGCCGTGCAGCAATATGCGACCGCCCTGTCGGGCTGGCCGACCCTGCCCTGGGCCGGGGAGGTGACGCTGAAGCTCGCGCGCGGGCTGGAGGCCACCAACCGGGACGCCCAGGCCTGTGCGGCCCTGGCCGAATATGTCCGGCGCTATGAGCGGACCTCGACGCCGGCCCTGCGCGCCATCGCCGCCGACACCCGGACCCGGGCGGCCTGCCGCTGAACCCGACCGACGCGGCCGGGCTGGAAGGCCGGGTCGCGGCGCGGCTGGACGCGCGGCTGGACCGCAACGTCGATCACCCTCTCGCCCTCGCCCTGTCCGGCGGCGGAGACTCCATGGCTCTGCTGGACCTCGCGGTCATGTGGGCGAAGGGCGCCGGAAGACCGCTGCTGGCCATCACCGTGGATCACGGGCTGAACCCCGACAGCGCCGAATGGAGCCGCCGCTGCGAGGCCGCTGCACGGGCGGTCGGCGCGACCTGGATCGAGCGGCGCTGGCATGGGGACAAGCCGAAGACCGGCCTGCCTGCGGCGGCGCGTCGGGCGCGGCATGCGCTGATCGCGGATGCGGCGCGCGAGGCGGGGGCGCGGGTCGTCCTGTTCGCCCACACGGCCGACGACATCGCCGAGAGCGACTGGATGCGGGACCGGGGCGCGACCCTGGGCCGGCTGAGGGACTGGTCGCCGAGCCCGGCCTGGCCCGAGGGTCGGGGGCTGATGCTGCTGCGGCCTCTGTTGGAGGAGCGGCGGGAGAGTTTGCGGGCGGGGTTGCGGGCGGCGGGCCGGGACTGGATCGAGGATCCGGGGAATGCAGGATTTGGGAGGGGTGCAGCGCGCAGGGCGCTGTCCCTTCTCCCGGTGGGAGAAGGTGGCTCGCGAAGCGAGACGGATGAGGGTCGGGCCTCACCGGGAACGCACGACCCTCACCCTTTCGCGCCAGAACGACGGCAAGCCGTCGTGCGCTCAAGCCCTCTCCCACTGGGAGAGGGGATTGAGGTGGATCGCTCAATCCGCCTGCCGGATCTGGCGGCGGTGCTGGTGTGCGTCTCTGGAGGCGAGGCACCCACGCGCGGGGATCGGCTCCAGAGGTTGGCGGAACGGTTGAACGCGGGCGATCACTTCACCGCCACCCTCGCCGGCGCGCGGGTCGAGGCGATCGGCGAAAACGTGATCATCGGCCGGGAGGCGGGAGAGCTGCGCCGGCATCCCGTACCTGACATCGCGCTTCAGCCCGGTGAGCCCGAGGTCTGGGACGGCCGCTATGAGATCACCGCCCACGAGCCAGGCTGGAGCGTCACTGCCGCCCTCGGTCGGCTGAACGCCCTGTCGGGGGCGGATCGCACCATTGTGAACACCGCGCCGTCCTGGGCGCGTGCGGCCCTGCCGGTCCTGATCCGGGACGGCCGGGATGCGCCGGTTCTTGCATGGCGGGCGGCGGAGGTTCGCGCCCTCGCACCGCGTCGCCTCAGCCTTGCGCTGGGCGAAACGACGCAGGAAAGCGACCTCGCCGGAACCATCCATGGCGAAACGCCGCCGCCTGACCTATTTTGACGACAACGACGTAACATCAGCCGGCTCAACGGGTCGGCGACGAGGATTTCAGACCGATGAACCTGCGTAACCTGGCGATCTGGGGCGTGATCATACTGGGCCTTCTGGCCGTCTATGCCGCCATCAGCCAGAACGGCGGCGCGACGCTGCCGGGACAAGCGGCCGGCGCCCAGGCGCGGCCGGTGACGATCAGCTACTCCGAGCTGAACGACCGTGTCGCGGCCGGAGAGGTCAAGTCGGTGGTCATTTCCGGCGACCAGGTCACCGGCGTCTACAAGAACGAGAACCGGTTCACGGCGGTCGTGCCGATTTCGGACAACCAGCTGGCCGCCCGGCTGGACGCCGCCGGCGTAGATGTCGGCGCCAAGACCATCCGTCAGTCGATCTGGATGAACGCCCTGCTGGGGCTGCTGCCGATCCTGCTGCTGGTCGGGGTGTGGATCTTCTTCATGCGCCAGATGCAGGGCGGGGCGCGCGGGGCCATGGGCTTCGGCAAGTCCAAGGCCAAGCTGCTGACCGAGCACAAGGGTCGCAAGACCTTCGACGATGTCGCCGGCGTGGACGAGGCCAAGGAAGAACTGCAGGAGGTCGTCGACTTCCTGAAGGACCCGGCCAAGTTCCAGCGTCTGGGCGGAAAGATCCCCAAGGGCGCCCTTCTGGTGGGCCCTCCCGGCACCGGCAAGACCCTGCTGGCCCGCGCCGTCGCGGGTGAGGCGGGCGTGCCCTTCTTCTCCATCTCGGGCTCGGACTTCGTCGAGATGTTCGTCGGTGTCGGCGCCAGCCGCGTGCGCGACATGTTCGAACAGGCCAAGAAGAACGCCCCCTGCATCATCTTCATCGACGAGATCGACGCCGTCGGTCGTCACCGCGGCGCAGGTCTGGGCGGCGGCAATGACGAGCGCGAGCAGACGCTGAACCAGCTTCTGGTCGAGATGGACGGGTTCGAGGCCAATGAGGGCATCATCCTGATCGCCGCCACCAACCGTCCCGACGTGCTGGACCCGGCCCTGCTGCGTCCCGGCCGCTTCGACCGTCAGGTCGTGGTGCCGAATCCCGACGTCGCCGGGCGTGAGCGGATTCTCCGCGTGCACATGAAGGACGTGCCCCTGGCCGCCGACGTGAACACCAAGACCATCGCGCGCGGCACGCCGGGCTTCTCCGGCGCCGACCTGGCCAACCTGGTCAATGAGGCGGCCCTGATGGCGGCCCGCAAGGACCGTCGCATGGTCACCCAGCGCGACTTCGAGGACGCCAAGGACAAGGTCATGATGGGCGCCGAGCGCAAGTCGATGGCCATGAACGAGGAGGAGCGCCGCCTGACCGCCTATCACGAGGGCGGCCACGCCATCGTGGCGATGAACGTCAAGATGGCGGATCCGGTGCACAAGGCGACCATCGTCCCGCGCGGACAGGCCCTGGGCATGGTGATGCAGCTGCCGGAAGGCGACCGCTATTCCATGAAGTACCAGCAGATGATCGACCGGATCGCGATCATGGCCGGTGGTCGCGTGGCCGAGGAACTGATCTTCGGCAAGGAGAACATCACCTCGGGCGCGTCCTCGGACATCCAGCAGGCGACCAAGCTGGCCCGCCGCATGGTGACCCAGTGGGGCTTCTCCGACGTGCTGGGCACTGTGGCCTATGGCGAGAACGAACAGGAGGTCTTCCTCGGCCACTCGGTCGCGCGCAGCCAGAACATCTCGGAAGAGACGGCCCGCACCATCGACGCCGAGGTCCGCAAACTGGTCACCTCGGGGTGGGATGAGGCGCGTCAGATCCTGACTGACAAGGCCGCGGATCTGGAGACCCTGGCCCAGGCCCTGCTCGAATACGAGACCCTGTCGGGCGAGGAGATCAAGGACCTGCTGGAGAAGGGCGCCGCGCCGAACCGCGACGAGAACAACTTCCCCAACGCCGGTCCGTCGGTCTCGGTGCCGGTCACCCCGGTGTCGGACGGCGTCAGCGTGGTCGCCTCGGACAACCACACGACGCTCCACTAGACGGCAGAACCCCGCCATCGAGTCATCGAGGCGGGGTTCTTTCCAATGAACATGTTTGCAATTCAAACAAGTCTGTGAGAAATGGTCTCCCGACCCGAGGGGAGAACCATCATGACCACCGACATCGACCGGCCCGAGCGGCTGCACGGACTGGACGCCCTGAGGGCGGGGGCCCTGCTGCTGGGCGTCGTCCTGCACGCCAGCCTGGCCTTTTTTCCGGAGCGGATCTGGATCGTCGCCGACGACAGCCGGTCCATCGGCGCGGCGGGGCTGTTCTTCGCCATCCACCTGTTCCGGATGACGGCCTTCTTCCTGATCGCCGGCCTGTTCGCCCATATGATGCTGGCGCGGCGAGGGTGGCTGGGCTTTGCGAAGGACCGGGTCCTGCGGATCACGGGACCGCTGGCGGCCTTCTGGTTCCCGGTCATGGTCGGGATCGTCGGGGCCCTGATCTGGACCTCCTATATGAACGGCCTTGTCGTGCCGGGCGCGCCGCCGCCGCCGCCGCCGACCTATGACTGGACCAACTTCCCGCTGACCCACCTGTGGTTCCTCTATGTGCTGACCCTCTTCTATGCGGCGGTCCTGATCCTGCGCGCGCCGTTCGCGATGCTGGACAGGGACGGCGGCTGGGGCCGGGTCGTGGACAGGGTCACCGGCGCCCTGATCGGGCCTTGGACGCCGGCCGTGCTGGCCGTCCCGCTGGGACTGGCCTTCTGGCTGGATCCGAAATGGATCGCCTTCTTCGCCGTGCCGACACCGGATGCCGGAGTGGTTCCCCATACAGCGGCGCTGGTCGGTTTCGGTCTGGCGTTCGGCGTCGGCTTCCTGATCGACCGCCGCCGCGACCTGCTGGACCGGATCGCCGCATGGTCGCCGCTGGTGCTGGCGATGGCCGTGGTCACGGGCGTGGCGGCCTACCATCTGGCAGGTGGCCCGAAGCTCGAACCCATGACCGAGCCGACGGCGGACAAGGCCGTGGCGGCCTGGACCGTGGCGCTGGCGGTGTGGTCCTCCGCGTTCGCGGCCATGGGGCTGTGCCTGCGGTTCCTGTCGGGCCACAGCGCGATCCGGCGCTATCTCGCCGACGCCTCCTACTGGGTCTACATCCTGCACCTGCCGCTGGTCATGCTGGCCCAGGTCTGGGTTCAGGACTGGGCGGGACCGTGGTGGCTCAAGCTGGGCGGAGTGTCGCTGGGCGTCTTCGCCGTCTGCCTGATCACCTATGAGCTGTTGATCCGGCACAGCTTCATGGGCCGGTGGCTGAACGGGCGGCGCATTCCGTGGCGCAAGACCGGACCTGTCGCCGCCGTTCCCGCCGAATAGCTTGCCAAGCCCGCCCGGCTCGTCCACCCCGGGAGGGCCGGTCCAACGAGAGAATCGCCATGTCCGAAAGCTCCAGCAAGCCGTCCGCCGAGGCCGACCTCGCCTTCCTGCGCGCCATCGTCGAGGGCGGGGGTGGGCGCAAGCAGATCCCCATGGGCGTGCTCTTCCTCGTCGGCGGACTCCTGTACGGGGTCCAGTGCCTGTTCCATCTGGGCCAGATCGCGGGCCTCGTCCGCTGGCCCGACTGGGCGACCCTGACCTTCCTCGTCGCCATCACCGGAGCGATGTGCGTCGCCATCGCCTGGGTCGTCGTCGCGGATCGCCGGTCCGGCGTCACGGCGACGAAGGGACCGACGGCCGGCCGCGCCATGAACAGCGCCTTCTCCGCCACGGGTCTGGGCAATCTGGCGGTCATCATCATCTTCGGCGCCGGTGCGGCGCGCGACGGCGATTTCGCGGTCTGGCTCTACTATCCGGCCATCGTCTTCGCCTTCCAGGCCATGGCCTGGTTCGTCGCCTGGACCCTGAAGCGCAAGGCGTGGATGGGGCTGGTGGCCGTCGGACACTGGACGACCGCCGTGACTCTCGGCCTGCTGGTGCGCGAGCCGGTCGCCTATCTCTGGGTCGCGACGGCCGCCCTGTTCCTGCTGTTCGCCCTGCCCGGCGCCATCATCCTGCGTGACGCGCTCAAGGCCGAGGCCTGAGCCCATGGCGCTGGGCGATCTCGGCAGGATCGACGAGGTCATCCACGGCCGGATGCGGCTGGGGATCATGGTCTATCTGGCCGACGTCGAGACCGCCGACTTCACCGAGCTGAAGACCGTGTTGGAGGCGACCCAGGGCAATCTGTCGGTCCACCTCAAGAAGCTTGAAGAGGCGGGCCATGTCGCCATCCACAAGAGCTTCCAGAACAACAAGCCGTTGACCCGCGTGACCCTGACCCCCTCTGGCCGAAAGGCGTTCGCGGCCTATCTTGAGGCCCTGGGCGGACTGATCGGAAAGAGGGACTGATGGCGCCGATGGTCGTCGATCCGGAGCGGGTGCAGGCGTTCGCGGACGGCGCGGCTTTTCACGACTGGCTGGCGAAGCACCACGCCGCAGAGGCCGAGGTCTGGATCCGGGTGTTCAAGGTCGGGTCGGGGACGCCCAGCGTCAGCTGGAAGGAGGCCATCCCGGTCGCCCTGGCCTGGGGCTGGATCGACGGGGTTCGAAAGAGCCTGGACGAGGTCAGCTTCCTGCAGCGGTTCACACCGCGGGGGCCGAAGAGCAGCTGGAGCGAGATCAATGTCGCCCATGCCGAGCGGATGATCGCCGACGGAACGATGCAGCCGTCGGGTCTCAAACATGTCGAGGCGGCCAGGGCCGACGGGCGCTGGGAGAGGACCTACCGGATCAAGGGCGCCGAGGTCCCCGCGGACCTGCAGGCGGCCATCGATGCGGAGCCGGAGGCCAGGGCGCTGTTCGCCGAGCTGACGTCGCAGAACCGGTTCGCCCTGATCCACCGCACCAACGCCCTGAAAACCGAGGCAGGGCGGAAGAAGAAGATCGCCGATCTCGTCGCCATGCTGAAGTGGGGCGAGACCCCCTATCCGCAGACGCGCGCATGAGCGTCGTCTCGCGGACCCGCGTCATGGGCATCCTGAACGTCACGCCGGACAGTTTCTCCGACGGGGGGCTCCACGCCTCGGTCGAGGCCGGCCTGGCCCAGGCGATGAAGCTGATCGGCGACGGGGCGGACATCCTCGACATCGGCGGGGAATCGACGCGCCCGGGCGCCGAGCCGGTCGATGTCCACGAAGAGATCGCGCGGACGGCGCCGGTGATCGCGGCGGTTCATGCGCGCTGGCACGGACCGATCTCGATCGACACGATGAAGCCCGAGACCGCCCGGGCGGCGGTGGCGGCCGGGGCCACGATCTGGAACGACGTCACGGCCCTGACCTGGGCGCCCGACGCACCCGAGGTCGCCGCCGAACTGGGGTGCGAGGTCGTCCTGATGCATATGCTCGGCGAGCCGCGCAGCATGCAGGTGGAGCCGCGATACACGGACGTGGTCGCGGAGGTACGTGACTATCTGGCCGCCCGGGCCGAGGCGGCGATGGCGGCGGGGGTGTTGCGCGAGCGGATCACGCTGGATCCCGGCATCGGCTTCGGCAAGACGATCGAGCACAACCTGGCCCTGATCGCGGGGCTGGGAACGCTGGTCGAGCTCGGCTTCCCAGTGCTGATGGGGGCGAGCCGCAAGCGGATGATCCGCAACATCGACCCCTCGGCGACCGAGGCGGGAGACCGGCTGGGCGGGTCGCTGGCGATCGCCCTGGATGCGGCGCGGCGTGGAGCGTCCATCGTGCGGGTCCATGACGTGCGCGAGACGGTCCAGGCGCTCACGATGCAGGCCGCGATCGAAGCGGTCTGGTCGTCATCGTCTTTCTGAGCAGCAACAGGGCGAAGACGACGGCCGACATGGCCAGATAGGCGACAAGACCGTTGAGCGTTGCGGCCGGCAGGTCTGCCAGAAGCAAGGTGTCATTGCCCCCGGGCACCAGACTGGCTCCGAACGCCATCACCGCTCCGCCGCCGATCGATCGTGACACGGCGACCGCACCGGGGGGCCTGAAACGGAACGTCCGGCGGCGAATTCCCGCCGTGATCGCCCCGGTGCAAAGCAGGCCGAACATGATCAGGCCGAGAGCGCCGGCCATCATTGGTCCGGACATGCCGAAGACCGGCGACAGGCCGGTCGGATGCAAGGCATCCACCCCGCTCCGGACGGCGTCGGCGACGGTCCAGCCGGGCGTTATGGCGAACAGCAGGGCGCCACTGACGCCCAGCACAACCATCGACACCCGTCCCGGCCAGTGGATCAGATCTCCGCTGTCCCCTGACCGCCGCATCAGGGCCCAGCCCAGGAGCAGCAGTCCGCCGAACATCATCAACACAGCGATGCCGGCGAATGACAGAGGGGCCAGGGAATTTGGCAGGCCCATGGGGGAGGACGGCAGAATGCGGTCGGCCATGGCGAACCCTATGAACAGACCGACGGGCAGACCCAGAAACCGCATCTTGCCATCCCCGATCCGCGATACGCTGCCCAGCAGACAGGCCCGGTTCAGGACGGCTCCGACCCCCAGAAGTCCGGCCCCGAGGACCAACCCCCAACCCACGGGCCGTTCGGGCGCAAGGTGCACAATCCCGCCCGAGAACCAGGCCAGCGGTAGCCAGACCATGCCGGCCGTAGCCACGGCCACGCCAAAACCGATCAGCATCCAGGCCTGCCGCTCGTCGATCAACTGACGCGCTGCCGTGACCGCGCAGGTCGTTCCCTGATTGAGCGCATAGCCCATGAGCAGGGCGCTGCCGGCAGCGACCAGAACGAGAGCAACGGTCAGGATCATTGTCGGCGCGGTCTCCCAAAGGCTGTCATTCGCTGAAACCGGTGCAAAGGCTACGTCGTGCGCTTGCCCGGTTATGCCCGTTGCCGCATCTGTGCGAGATGTCAGATCGCCGTTCTCCACTTCCCTGCCGCGTCCTGATCATCGCCGGGTCCGACTCCGGCGGCGGGGCGGGGATCCAGGCGGACATCAAGGCCGTGACGGCCATGGGCGGCTATGCGGCGACGGCGATCACGGCGATCACGGTGCAGAACACCCTCGGCGTCCACGGCGTCCACCCCCTGCCGCTCGACCTGATCGAGGCCCAGGCGCGGGCGGTGCTGGATGACATCGGCGCCGATGCGATCAAGACCGGGATGCTGGGCTCGGTCGCGGTGGTGGAACGGGTCGCGGCCATTCTCGACACGTCGAACGCCCCCGCGGTGGTCGACCCGGTCATGGTGGCCAAGGGCGGGGCGGCCCTGCTGGACGACGACGCGGTGTCGGCCGTGCGCAGCCTGATGATCCCGCGCGCGGCCCTGCTGACGCCCAATGCGCCGGAGGCCGAGGCCCTGACCGGGATCCTGGTGGCGGATCTGGACGGCCAGCGCCGGGCGGGCGCGGCCCTGCTCGAACTGGGCGCGAAGGCGGTGCTGATGAAGGGCGGTCATGTGCCGGGTCAGACGGTCGTCGATCTGCTGGTCACGGCGTCGGGCGAGACCCTGCTGGAGGGTCCGCGCATCGAGACGAACTCCACCCACGGCACCGGCTGCACCCTGGCCAGCGCCATCGCGGCCGGGCTGGCGCTGGGCCGGCCGCTGGAGGTCGCGGTGGCCGAGGCCTGGGCCTATGTCTCCGAGGCGATCCGGCGCGCGCCCGGTCTGGGCCAGGGGCACGGACCGCTGGATCACGGCTGGCCGTTGAAGGACGCGCGATGAGCGACCTCGAGGCGCGCCTGGTCGAGATCGTCCGGGCGGACGCCGACCTGATGCAGGTGCTGACGACGGTGCGCGGGCTCGGCCTGCCGGACTGGCGGGTGTTTTCGGGCGCGGTCTATCAGTCGGTCTGGAATGCCGTGACGGGCCGGCCGGTCGGCTACGGCCGCAAGGATTTCGACCTCGGCTATTTCGACCCGGACACGTCCTGGGACGCTGAGGATGTCGTCATCAAGCGGGTCGCCGCGGCCTTCGACGAGCCGTTCCGCAGCGATGTCGAGGTCCGCAACCAGGCGCGGGTGCATCTGTGGTTCATGGACCGGTTCGGCGAGGACTACGAACCGCTGCCGGACACCGACGCGGCCCTGGCGCGGTTCGTGGCACCGGCCTTCGCGATCGGGGTGCGGCTGGACGACGACGATATGATCAGCGTCGCCGCCCCCTTCGGGCTTCAGGACGTGTTCGGCATGGTGATCCGGCCCAATCCGAACCGGCCTCCGGCCAAGGGTTGGGACAAGGTCGTCGCCAGCGCCCGCTCGCGCTGGCCCGAGCTTCAGGTCGTGGGCGACAGCACCGGATAGATGTCCCGGTCGACCCGCTCCATGTGGCGCAGGGGGTCGGCGGCTTCGAAACCGTATTGCGCATAGAGGCCGTGGGCGTCGGCGGTGGCCAGGCCCCACCGGCGCAGACCCTGCAGCCGGGGATCGGCGTGGATGTCCTGCATCAGCCGTTTCCCCAGACCTCGACCACGTGCGCGGTCGTCGACGAAGACGTCGCACAGCCAGGCGAAGGTCGCCTGATCGGTCACCACACGGGCGAAGGCGAGAAGCTCGCCGTCCTCCACCAGGCCGAAGCAGAGCGATCCGGCGCAGGCGCGCGAGAAGGTGTCCCAAGGGATCCGGGCACCCCAGTAGCTTTCCTCGGCGATCCAGCGCCACGCCGTGCGCAATTGGGCCTCATCGAAGGTGGTCGTCAGGGTGGCGGTCATGGGCGGGTCCGTCTGGTCTCCCCTCGCGTCCTAGCTTAAGCCGTTCGGCATGCGCCAGTGGACCGTCGACGCCTTCGCCGAACGCCCGTTCATGGGCAACCCCGCCGCCGTGGTTCAGCCGCTCGACGCCTGGCCGGACGCCGGCTGGAT
The DNA here is from genome assembly GCF_027484365.1 of Brevundimonas sp. GTDB lineage: Bacteria > Pseudomonadota > Alphaproteobacteria > Caulobacterales > Caulobacteraceae > Brevundimonas. Next base: position 128,853 of record NZ_JAIXTC010000023.1, read on the forward strand.
GCAGGCGCTGGCGGCCGAGAACAACCACTCCGAGACCGCCTTCCTGCGCACGACGGCCAGTCCGTCGCGGTTCGACTTGCGCTGGTTCACGCCTTCGACCGAGGTGTCCCTTTGCGGTCACGCGACCCTGGCGGCGGCGCATGTGCTTTGGCGCGAACTGGGGGTCGAGGCGCGGCAACTGACTTTCGATACGGCGTCGGGGCCTCTGACGGTGGGGCGGTTCGGCGAGGGCTACGAGATGGACTTCCCGGCGGATCCGCTGACACGGGTCGAGACGCCGAAGGGGCTGGCCGAGGCCCTCGGCGCCGCGCCGCTCGAGGTGTGGGCCAGTCGATATCTGATCGCGATCATGGCGGATGCCGCCACGGTGCGCGGCCTGACGCCGGATATCCCGGCCCTGCTGGCCTTCGGCGACGGGGCGATCGAACGGGGACAGGTGATCGCCGCCGCCCTGTCGGGTGACCCCGGCGTCGATGTCGTGGACCGTTTCTTCGGGCCGGGCTGTGGTCTGGACGAGGATCCGGCGACAGGTTCGGCCCGCTGCGGTCTGGCGCCATTGTTCGCGATGAAGCTGGACCGGAGCACTGTCACCTTTGAACAGGTCTATCCGGGTCGGGGCGCCCGGTTCGAGACCGAGTTGACCGGCGACCGGGTGCTGATCCGGGGGCATGCGGTGACGGTGATGGGCTCGGTGCTGCGGTTCTGAGGCGAGAGGCCCGTTTCCCCCGATGTTAAACGTCCCTAAGCTATGCGTTCAGCCGCCGTTCAGAGCGCCGGCCTCATAAGACGCCCCATGACCCGCCTGTCCGCCATCCTCCTGTCCGCCCTGATCGCCGCAGCCCCGCTGAGCGCCGCGAACGCGCAGGACCGTGGCAATCGCGGAGACCGGGGCAATCAGGAGTTCCAGCGCGAGCCGCGCCGCATCTCCGAGGCGGAGGCCCAGGGCATCGCCCAGTCCCGGGCGCGGGGCGCCCGCTTCGTCGGGTCGCTGGGCCTGCGCGGCAACAGCTATGTCTTCCGCTTCGAGCGCGACGGTCAGATCATCGACATCTCCGTCGATTCGCGCGGCTGACGGATACGAAGGACCACACCATGCGAGTTCTCCTGGTCGAAGATGACGCCGACCTGTCGCGACAGCTGAAACAGGCGCTGGGCGATGCCGGCTATGCGGTCGACCATGCCGCGGACGGCGAGGAAGCCCACTTCCTCGGCGACACCGAACCCTATGACGTGGTCGTGCTCGACCTCGGCCTGCCCAAGATCGACGGCGTGTCGGTGCTCGAGCGCTGGCGGCGCGACGGCAAGGCGACGCCGGTCCTGATCCTGACGGCGCGCGGCGCCTGGTCGGACAAGGTCTCGGGCTTCGACGCCGGGGCCGACGACTATCTGACCAAGCCCTTCCACACCGAGGAACTGCTGGCCCGCCTGCGGGCCCTGCTGCGGCGCTCGGCCGGGATCGCTTCGGCGACCCTGGCCTGCGGCGGCCTGAGGCTGGACCCGCGTGCGGCCCGGGCCACGGTCAGCGGCGAGCCCCTGAGGCTGACCTCGCTGGAGTACCGGCTGCTGCACTACATGATGATGCACCAGGGTCGGGTCATCAGCCGGACCGAACTGGTCGAGCACCTGTACGACCAGGACTTCGATCGCGATTCCAACACCATCGAGGTCTTCATCGGCCGGCTGCGCAAGAAGGTCGGGTCCGACCGGATCGAGACCGTGCGCGGGCTCGGCTATCGACTGACGCCTCTGGCGGGCGAGTCCGAAGCCGCGTGAGCGACGACGCCCCGGCGCCCCGGCCTGTGACGAAACCGTCCTGGGGGCGCTGGTTCGGTCGGCCGGGCCGCAGCCTGACGCGCCGGCTGATCTGGCTGGCCTCGGCCTGGATCGTCGTGGCCCTGATGCTGACGGGCTGGATGCTGACCAGCCAGTATCAGGAGAGTGCTCTGCGCCGCCTGGGCAACTCCCTCGGCGGGGTGATCGACGATGTCGTGATCGCCAGCGTGATGACGCCCGAAGGGCTTCAGGTCGCCGAGATCAAGGACGCCCCGACCCTGCGCGGCCTGTCGGGCAAATACTGGATGGTTGGCGAGGTCGACACCGAGGGCGGCTTCGTCGTCCTGGCGAAGTCTCCGTCCCTGTCCGGCGAGAGCCTGTACGTCGATCCCGAACTGCCCGCGCGTCTGCAGGCGTCGATGGGGGCGACGCTCAGCTACAACGACCCCGGCATATTGCCCGACGGGGCCCAGCCGCTACGCATCGCCGCCAGCATGAAGGCGCTCAACGGCAGGCCCTTCGTCTTCATGGCGGGGATCGACCGGTCCGAGATCGACATGGACACGCGCCAGTTCGCCACCTTCACCTGGACGGCCCTGCTGATCCTGGGCATCGGACTGGTCATCGCCGTCTTCCTGCAGGTCCAGATCGGACTGCGGCCCCTGTTCGACCTGCGGGTCGAGATCGCCAATGTGCGCAAGGGCAAGGCGGCGCGGATCGAGAAGGCCTATCCGACCGAGATCCAGCCCCTGGCCGAACAGGTCAACCGGCTGCTTGATCACAATCAGGAGGTGGTGGACCGCCAGCGGACCCACGTCGGCAACCTGGCCCACGCCCTGAAGACGCCCTTGTCCGTGATGCTGGCCGAGGCGGGGTCCGACGCCGGGCCGCTCGCCGACATCGTCCGGCGTCAGTCGGAGGTGATGAAGGGCCAGGTCGATCACCACCTGCGCCGCGCCCGCGCCGCCGCCCGCGCCGCCCACGGCCTGGGCGAAAAGACGCCGGTGGGCGAGGTCATCGACGAACTGGCGGTCATGCTGGAGCGGGTGTTCCAGTCGAAGGACGTGGAGATCGACTGGCGGGCGCCCGACGAACTGGCCTTCCTCGGCGAGCGTCAGGACCTGCAGGAGATCCTCGGCAATCTGATGGAGAACGCCTGCAAATGGTCGACACGCCGGGTGCGGGTCTCCGCCGGCGCGAGCGGCCTGGGTCAGATGATCGCCGTGGTCGAGGACGACGGCCCGGGCCTGCCGGTCGAGCAGCGCGACGACGCCCTGAAGCGCGGAGCCCGGATGGATGAGAACGCGCCGGGATCCGGACTGGGCCTGGCGATCGTGGACGACCTGACCCGCGCCTATGGCGGCCGGCTGACCCTGGCGGCGAGCGACCTTGGCGGGCTCAAGGCCGTGCTGGAGTTGCCGGCCGCCGAAGCCTGAACCCGCGCTTCCGGATTCTTAACCTCGTGCCTTCACTGTGAATTTCGGCCGTGCTTTCGCGGCTGACGGAGGTGGCATGGCCGAGCTGTCGGTCGCTCAGCGTGCAGTGCTCGCCCAGATGCTGGAGCGAGTGCCCGACCGCGTCCTGAACACCCTGTCGCTCGCTGTCGCCCAGATGCCCGGGGAGCGCGCCGCCGCGCTCAGCATCATGCTGGCGGACGAGACCATCGACCGGCGTCGCCGCGCCATCGCCTTTGCCCCCCTGTTGCCGATGTTCCAGCGCCGTCCCGACGGCGTCGAGGCCCTGACCTTCCCGTCCGGCGTCCTGCCCCGCTTGTGGAAGGCGGCGTCCAGCAAGGAGCCCGAGCTTCTGATGGAGCTCGACGACTATCGCCCGATCGAGGAAAATCCGAAGATGCGGGCCGTCGCCGACCGCATCTGCGTCGCCGCGGCCGCCGCCGTGCGGGACCTGCCCGATCTCGTCTGGCCGTCCAACGGCGGCGATGAAACCGTTCGCACAAGAGGGCTGGATGAGCTGGCCCTCTGTTTCGATCTGGCGGCCATGGCCCGGCGCGGCCTGCTCAATCTGCCCGATCTGATCCTGCGTCCGACCGGCGACCAGCTGGCCGAGCTCCGCCTGTTGATTCGCGACAGCGCCGAGATCACCGCCGACGGCGGTCCGCGCATGCTGGAGATCATGTTCGCACACCTCGGGGACGCCTCCCTGATCCTGCGGCTGGTGGTCCATTCGTCGAAGGCCTCCGCCAAGGAGGCCCTGCTGTCGGAATCGGAGATGGCGGTCTTCGTCAATCGTCTGATCGCCGAGGTCGAGGCGAGGGTGACGCGCATCGCCTCGTACAAGCCGGGGGCCAAGGCCGACCCCGGGCCCGGTCTGCGCGCCGACATCGCCTGGTGCGCCGAGACCCTCGGCGAACTCGACATCACCCTGCGGCTCGATCCCGAAGGCGCCTGGGGCAAGCAGGCGCGTGAGGCCCGCGAACGGATCAACAAGAGTCTGTCGGGCACCCTGCGGTCGCTGGACAAGACGATGGACAGGCTGATGCCGTCCAAGGCGGTCAAGACCGCCGGCCGGATGACCAAACAGGCGCCGGATCTGGACGCCGATGCGCCGCCGCTCGAGACGGTCGAGACGGCCGTCCTGCAATTGACCCTGCTCGGCGCCCTGCGGACCGCGGCCCAGGTGTTCGGCTGCGAGACCCTGCGCTCGCAGCTGGTGCAGTCGGTGACCGAGAAGATCACCAACTGGGTCGACATGGTCATCGAGGCCGTGAACGCGGGCGAGGCTCCCGATCAACGCAAGTCGCTGGCCATGGTCGAGACCCTGGCCAAATGTCTGCTTCTGATCGAGGCGACCGACGCCGCCCGCACCGTTCGACGGCGGGCCGGCGCCGCGGGCGCAAGGGCGTCGCTCGAAGAGGAACGCTCGCCCCGGGCCGCCTGATCCGCTAATCATCGCGGATGATCGTTTTCTGGACCCTGGCCGGCCTCGCCACGGCGCTGGCCGGACTGCTGGTGTTGAGCCTTGCAAGGCGCGGCGTGGACCGCGAACAGCCTGTGTCGGACACGGGCGCGGCCGAACTGTCCGAGCTGGATCGCCTGAAATCGCGCGGTCTGCTGGACGAGGAGGCCTGGTCGGCCGCAAGGGCCGAGGCGGGGCGCCGTCTGCTGGCGGGCGCATCGCCGGACGTCGCCCCCCGGGTCGGTGGGCGGGACCGGACGGTCGTTATGGCCGGGCTGGTCGGGGCGGTCGCCGCGACACTCAGCCTGTATCTGGTCATCGGTGATCCCGGACTGCCGGATCAGCCCTATGAGCGCCGGATCGACGAATGGGCGGCCGGCCCCGAAACCCTCGACGCGCCCCGGATCGCGGCGGTCCTGAGCCGCGCGGTCAAGCGCGAGCCCGAAAACCGCACCGCCCTGACCATGCTCGGCGCGGCCCGGTTCGAGGCGGGAGATCCGATCGGCGCGGCCTCGGCCTTCCGCCGCGCCCTGGCGCTGGATCCGGACGACGCGACCAGCTGGGCGCGACTGGGCGAGAGCCTTGTGCGGGCGGCCGACGGGAGTGTCGGCGGCGATGCGGAGGCGGCCTTCAGCCGGGCCCTGTCGCTCGATCCCGATCAACTGGGCGCACGCTTCTTCCTCGGCGAGGCGGCGCTGTCCCGCGGCGATGTCGTCAAGGCCCGTGAAGTCTGGGCGCCCTTGATCGCCGCGCTCGATCCCTCGGATCCGCGCCGAACCGAACTCGTCAGCCGACTGGACGCGGCGGCATGACCCGTTGGAGCCGGCCGGGAGTGGCGCTATACGGCGCGACCTCTGCCTTCCCGGAACCCGTCGTCCGTCCATGAGCTGGCTACCCAAATCGCCGAAGGCGCGCCGTCGCCTGTGGGTCGTGGCCGCCGCCGCGCCGGTGCTGGCGGTCGCGGTCGGCCTGTCGCTGTGGGCGATGCAGGACAGCGTGACCTTCTTCTTCTCGCCGTCGGAAGCGACCGCCCAGGCTGCGCCTGAGGGTCGTGTCATCCGGCTGGGCGGACTGGTCGAGACAGGCAGTGTGCAGCAGCACGGCACGACAGTGGCCTTTTCCGTCACGGACAACGCCGCGACCAGCCGGGTGATCTACGAGGGCGACCTGCCCGACCTGTTCCGCGAGGGGCAGGGGATCGTGGCCCAGGGCCGCTTCGGACCCGACCGCGTCTTCCATGCCGACACCGTCCTGGCCAAGCATGACGAGACCTATATGCCGCGCGAGGTCGCCGATCGGCTGAAGGCCAAGGGCGAGTGGCGGCCCGAGGGCGGACCGCGCCCGGACAGCCCTGCGGGCGACAGCGCTCAAAGACCTCTATGATCGTCGAATTCGGCGCCTTCGCCCTGGTCCTCGCCCTGATGCTGTCGGTGCTGCAGACCGGCCTGGCGACCGTCGGGCGCGTGCGGTCCAGCCCGCTTCTGGCCGGCGGATCGGAGGGCGCCGCCATCGGTGCCGCCCTGGCCACGGCCCTCGCGTTCGGAGCCCTGATCTTCGCCTTCGCGACCTCGGACTTCTCGGTCGCCAACGTCGCCAACAACAGCCACACCGACAAGCCGATGCTCTACAAGGTCGCCGCGGCCTGGGGCAGCCACGAGGGGTCTCTGGTCCTGTGGTGTCTGGTCATGACCGGGTTCGGCGCGGCCCTGACCCGGGCGCGCGGCCTGCCGTTCGGGCTGAAGACCTCGGCGGTCGGGGTGCAGGGCGGACTGGGGGCCCTGTTCCTGGCCTTCGCCGTCTTCACCTCCAATCCGTTCGAGCGGATCGACCCCGCGCCGTTCCAGGGCCTGTCGTTGAACCCGCTGCTGCAGGATCCGGCCCTCGCGATCCATCCGCCCATGCTCTACGCGGGCTATGTCGGCTTCTCGGTGACCTTTTCGCTGGCCGTCGCTGCCCTGATCGAAGGGCGGGCCTTTACCGGCTTCTGGCCGGCCTGGGGACGCTGGGTCCGGCCCTGGGCCCTGGCCAGCTGGGTCTTCCTGACGGCCGGAATCACACTCGGGTCCTTCTGGGCCTATTACGAACTCGGCTGGGGCGGCTGGTGGTTCTGGGATCCGGTCGAGAACGCCAGCTTCCTGCCCTGGCTGGCGGGCGCGGCCCTGCTGCACTCGGCGGTGGTGACCGAGCGGCGCGGGGCGCTGGCGGGCTGGACCGTCTTCCTGGCGCTTCTGGCCTTCAGCTTCTCCATGCTGGGCGCCTTCCTGGTGCGATCCGGAGTCCTGACCTCGGTCCATGCCTTCGCGGTCGATCCCGAGCGGGGGCTGATGCTTCTGGGCATTCTCGGCGTCACGGCCGGCTCGGCCTTCGCCCTGTTCGCCTGGCGCGCGCCACAGCTGAAGGGGGGCGGCCTGTTCGCGCCCGTCAGCCGCGAGGGCGCCCTGGTGCTGAACAACCTGTTCCTGACCGTCGCCGCCGTAACCGTGCTTCTGGGCACCCTCTATCCCCTGATCCTCGAGGCGGCGACCGGTGCGACCATCTCGGTGGGCCCGCCCTATTTCGCCCTGACCTTCACCCCTCTGATGGCGGTCGCCTTCCTGATCCTGCCCGCCGGTCCGCTGCTGGCCTGGAAGCGGGGAGACCTGAAGGGGGCGATGCAGAGGCTGGCGGTCGCAGCGGGTCTGGCCATCGCCTGCGGCTTCGTCGGCTGGCTGGCGTTCGAACCGAGGAAGGCCTTCGCGGCCGCCGGTCTGGCCGTCGGGGCCTGGCTGATCCTCGGGGCCCTGGCCGAGGTGGTCGAGCGCGTCCGTCTGTTCCGGGCCCCGCTGGCCGAGGTCGGTCGCCGCATGCGTGGCCTGCCGCTCGGCGCCTGGGGCATGACCCTGGCGCATGCGGGGCTGGGCCTGTTCGTGCTCGGCGCCGTGGTCGAGACCGGCTTCAAGGTCGAGGCCGCCGCCCCCCTGCCCATCGGCGGCGAGGTCCATGCCGGACCCTGGGCCGTAACGCTCGACAAGGTCGAGATCGTCGAGGGCCCCAACTATCTGGCCGAGCGCGGCACCCTGACCGTGGCCTCGACCGATGGCCGCGCCGTCCCGCGCACCATCACGGCCGAGCGCCGCTTCTTCCCCGCCGGGGGACAGACGACGACCGAGGTCGGTCTCGATTTCCGGGGCCTGGACGACGTCTATGTCGTCATGGGCGAGCGTCGTAGCACCCCTGAGGCGGCCCAGGCCTGGACCGTGCGGGTCTACTACAATCCGTGGGCGCGGCTGATCTTCCTCGGCCCGTTCGTCATGGCCCTGGGCGGGGTCCTGTCCCTGCTCGACCGCCGACTGAGGCTGGCGGTGAGCGGGAAGCGGAAAGTGGCCGCATGAGCCCTTTCATTTCCGCTCATCCCCGCGAAAGCGGGGATCCAGTGCTTTTGCTAGGCACGGTACTTGGGATTGCTTCCATCGACCATCCAACAGCGCCGGAACGCCCGAAGAACTGGGTCCCCGCTTTCGCGGGGATGAGCGGAATTTGCTGGTTGGTCCTTGTCTGCCTCGCGTGGATTTTGCTCTCCACCGCCGCCCTCGCCCAGGAACCCGCCGCCCCGCCGGACCAGCCCCTGGCCTCGCCCGGTCAGGAAGCCCGCGCCCAGGCCATCTTCGAGGTCGTACGCTGCGTGGTCTGCCAGCACGAATCCATCGCCGACAGCCCGGCCGGGATCGCCGGCGACATGCGCCGTCTGATTCGCGAAGAGATCGCTTCGGGCGCCACCGATCAGGCGGTCAGGGACGATCTCGTGCGCCGTTACGGCGATTATGTCCTGTTCACCCCGCCGGTGCGGACCGGGACCTGGTTGCTGTGGTTCGGGCCGGCCCTGCTGGCGGGTCTGGGCGGCCTCGCCCTGTTCCTCTTCGCGCGCCGCAAGGCTGTCGAAACCGCGCCGCTTTCGCCCGACGAGGAACGTCGGCTGGCCGATCTTCTCCAAAGCGAAACAGTTCGCCCCGATCCTGACGCATCCGCGCCTCACGACGGGCGTTGAGGCGGACCAAGGCTCAGGGGTCGATGGTTGGCGAAAGCCGCTATCGCGCTATATCACAAGGCGAAACGGGTCTCCGGACCCAAGAAGGATCGAAAAGACACCGATGCTGAAGCGCAAGGAATTCATCCTGGGGGCCACTGTCGGCCTCGTGTTCGCGGCCGCCGCGACGGCCGGGGGCGTGATCGACTGGCCGGGCGCCAACGCCGCCGAGGCGAGCGGGCGACTGATTCCGTCCGCCGGGGCCTCGGGCCTCGCCTTCGCCCCGCCGCAGGGCGCGCCGCTGAGCTTCGCCGACATCTTCGACCAGGTCTCGCCCGCCGTGGTCCAGATCGACGTCGAGACCCCGATCGAACGCCCGCGCGGCGGCCTGATCCCCATTCCCGGCCTGCCCGGCTTCGGCTTCCAGGCCCCGCAGACACCCCAGGGTGAACAGGAGGAAGACGAAGACGCCCCGACCGCCCAGGGCGCCGGCTCCGGCTTCTTCATCTCGGCCGACGGCTTCATCGTCACCAACAACCACGTCGTGGCCAACGCGACCAAGATCACGGTCAAACTGGCGGACGGCCGCGAATTGCCGGGCCGTCTGGTCGGGCGCGACGCCGACACCGACCTGGCTGTGGTCAAGGTCGAGGGTTCGGACTTCAAGTTCGTCAGCTTCGAGGAAGCGGCCGAACCGCGAGTCGGCGACTGGGTCATCGCCGTCGGCAACCCGTTCGGTCTGGGCGGCACCGCCACGGCCGGCATCGTTTCGGCCCGCGCCCGCGACATCGGCGACGGCACCACGCCCTACACCGACTATCTGCAGATCGACGCCGCCATCAACCGGGGCAACTCGGGCGGCCCGACCTTCGACATCTATGGCCGCGTGATCGGCGTGAACTCGGCCATCTTCTCGCCGACGGGCGGCTCGGTCGGCATCGGCTTCGCCATCCCGGCGTCGATCGCCAAGTCGGTGACGGACAGGCTGATGAGCGGTCAGGCCATCGAGCGCGGCTATCTGGGGGTCCAGATCCAGAATCTGCTCGACGAGTATCGCGAGCCGCTCGGCCTGCCGGACGATCAGGAAGGCGCCTATATCGCCGATGTCACGCCGGGCGCTCCTGCGGAACAGGGCGGGCTTCGTGCGGGCGACATCGTTGTGGCCCTGAACGGGCGGCCGATTTCCTCGTCGTCCGACCTGACCCGTCAGGTCGGCCAGGCCGCGCCGGGAGACAATCTGCGACTGGAGATCCTGCGCGAGGGTCGCCGCCAGACGGTCAACATCCGTTCGGGCACGCGTCCCGCGGATATCAACGCGACTCTGCAAGGTCAGGACGAAGACGGCGACCAAAACCAACCAGGGCGTCCGCAGGCTCCGACGGGCGAGGTCGTCGAGGGCATGACGGTCGCGCCGATCACCGAAGCGCTGCGCTCACGCTTCTCCATTGACGAGGGCGTGCGCGGTCTGGTCGTCACCGCCGTCGCAGAAAGCTCACGCGCCGGCCGGGCCCAGGTACCGGCCGGCGCCGTGATCCAGCAGGCGAACGGCCGGCCTGTGGCGACGGTCACCGAGCTTCGCGCCGCTATCGCCTCGGCCCGCGAAGCAGGTCGAGAGAGTGTCCTGCTCCTGTTCCGGGTCCCACAGGGCAACCGGCCGTTCGTTCTGGAACTGTCGGACGCCAAGTAGTCCTGACCCTGAACAAGCCTTAACTCCCCAAGTCGCCGCCGATGGACTACCGTCGGCGGCGATTGTGATTCCGGAGGGGCTGGCTCGTGAAAATTCTTGTGGTCGAGGACGACGCCGAGGCGGCCCAGGCGATGGTGCGCGGTCTGACCGAGGCCGGCCACCTGGTGTCCCACGCCATCGACGGGGCCTATGGGCTGCTGGAGGCGCAGAAGGGCGACTACGACGTCTATGTGGTCGACCGGATGATGCCCCGCCTGGACGGCATCGGCATGGTCGAGACCCTGAGGAAGGACGGCGACCAGACGCCGGTCCTGTTCCTGTCCGCCATGGGCGAGGTCGAGGACCGGATCACGGGCCTGAAGGCCGGCGGCGACGACTATCTGGTCAAGCCCTACGCCTTCGCCGAGCTGATCGCCCGGGTCGAGGCCCTGTCGCGCCGTCGGGAGACGGGCGGGGTCCAGACCGTGCTGAAGGTCGGCGACCTGGAGATGAACCTGATCGCCCGCACCGTGCATCGCGGCACGTCCGAGATCGACCTTCAGCCGCGCGAGTTCCAGCTGCTGGAGTTCCTGATGCGCCACGCCGGCCAGTCGGTGACCCGCACCATGCTGCTGGAGAAGGTCTGGGAATACCATTTCGACCCCCAGACCAACGTCATCGACGTCCACATCTCTCGCCTGCGCTCAAAGATCGACAAGGGCTTCGACAAGGCGATGCTGCAGACGGTCCGTGGCGCGGGGTATCGGCTGGAGGCGTGAAAGCAGTGGCGAGTGGCGAGTGACGAGTGGCGAGCAGTCAAGACCGGACAGCGAAGAGGTGGGCTATGGTCTCAATCTCACGCGGGTCCGACTCCTGGCTCGTCCTGATGGGTCGCTGACGTCTCGCCACTCGCCAGTCGTCACCCACCACTGACCGCGATGCGTCTCCCCTCCCTCTTCCGCCGCACGCCCTTCCGGCTGACGCTGCTGTTTCTGGCCTTGTTCGCGGCCGCGGCCAGCGCGATCCTGGCCTATGTCTATGTCGCCTCGGCCCAGGAGGCCCAGGCCCAGGCCGAGGCCGACGTGCGGGGCGAGCTGCAGATCCTGACCGGCGTCTATGACAGCCGGGGTCTGGATGCGCTGAACATGGCGCTCATCGACAGGACCCTGACGCGCAGCGCCTATGTCTATCAGCTGATCGAAAAGGACGGGACCTGGGGGACCGGCAGTCTCAACATGTCGCCGTTCGACGCGGCTCCGGGTGCGGAGGAATGGGCCACCTTCACCCTCAACGATACCGATCCCGATGGACGGCTCATCCGACCCCAGGTGCGTGCCGTGCAGGTCAGATTGTCGGGCGGCGAGGCATTGATCGTCGGTCAATCTCTCGGCGACACCGAGGCCTATCTGGGCCGCCTGACCCAGGCGCTGTGGATGGCCATGGGCATGGTGCTGTTGCTCGGCCTCGGCGGAGGTCTGCTGATCAGTCGCAATCTGGAAGGCTCGATGGGTCGGCTGAACGCGGTCGTCGGCGCGGTCCAGGACGGCGACCTCAAGGCCAGGGTGGTGGTGCGCGGCTCGGGCGACGAACTGGACGAACTGGGCGCCGGGTTGAACCGGATGCTGGACCGGCTGGAGACCTCCATGGCCTCGATCCGCCATGCCGGCGACGCCATCGCCCACGATCTGCGCTCGCCCCTGACCCGGATGCGGGCCAAGCTGGAGGTCGCCCTGATCGACGCCGAGAGCGGCCGGATCGACGGTGCCGACGCGCTGCAGGTCGCCCTGGACGAGGCCGACACCCTGCTGAAGACCTTTAACACCGTCCTGGCCATCGCCCGGCTTCAGGCGGCGGCGGGACGCGTCCCCGATGCGGCCGTGTTCGACGCCGCCGACCTGGCCGCCGACATGGCCGAGCTTTACGAGCCGGCCGCCGAGGACAAGGGTCTCGACTTCTCCGCCGAGATCGAGCGCGGCCTCATGATTGAGGGGGCGCGGCCCTTCCTGGCCCAGGCCCTGGCCAACGTCATCGACAACGCCATCAAATACACCCCGGTCGGCGGGGCGGTCATGCTGCGCGCGCGTCGCCGGTCGTCGGGCGAGATCGAGTTCTCCGTCACCGACACCGGGCCGGGCGTGCCGGAAGAGGATCGCGGTCGGGTCATCGAGCGGTTCGTCCGCCTCGACAACAGCCGCACCGAGGCCGGGTCGGGTCTGGGCCTGTCGCTGGTAGGGGCGGTGATGGAGGCGCACATGGGTCGTATCCAGCTGGATGAAGGTCCCGGCGCCTACGGCGGATCCGGGCCGGGCCTGCGCGTCGCCCTGGTCCTGCCGCCCGCGAGCGAGGGATGAGTTCGGCGCCGCTGGGCGAACGACTGGCGGCCTGCGGGCCCGTGGTCGACGCGGAGGCGGCCGCCCGTGCCCACGAGCGGTTGACCGGCAGCGCGGCCGAGGGCGGCTGGGGCGCGATGTTCGACGCCGTCTGGCCCGCGCTGGAGCCCGTCTTCGCCGCCTCACCCTATCTGTTCGGTCTGGCGCGACGCTGGCCCGGGACCCTGCACGCCATCCTGACCGATGCGCCCGAGGTGCGGCTCGAGGACATCGCCGCCCGGACCATCGCCCTGACCGGCGGGGCGGACGACATGCGCTCGCCGCTGCGGATTCTGAAGGCGGAGCTGCATCTGTTGACCGCTCTTGCCGATCTCGGCGGGGTCTGGGACCTGGACCAGGTCACCGGCGCCCTGAGCCGGTTCGCCGACGTCGCCTCCCGCGCGGCCCTGTCCGGCGTGGCCGAGGATCTGCGTCGACGCGGCAAGCTGCTGACTGCCGCCGACGACACCCGTGGCCCGATCCCCGGCCTGTTCGGCCTGGCCATGGGCAAGCACGGCGCCAACGAGCTCAACTACTCTTCCGACATCGACGTCAGCTTCTTCTTCGACCCCGACCGCCTGGCCCCGGTCCTCGCCGAAGGCACGGAGGCGCAAGGGACGATGAACCGGGTGGCGCAGGGCTTCGCCAGCCTGTTGTCGGAACGTACAGCCGACGGCTACGTCTTCCGCGTCGACCTGCGTCTGCGCCCCGATCCCTCGTCCACCCCGCCCGTCGTCGCCGTGCCCATGGCGCTCGACTACTACGAGAGCGTCGGCCAGAACTGGGAGAGGGCCGCCTTCATCAAGGCCCGGGCCATCTGCGGCGACTTCGGCGCGGCCGCCGAGTTCCTGAAGGACATGATCCCCTTCGTCTGGCGCCGCAGCCTCGACTATCAGGCGGTGCTCGACATCCAGTCGATCAAGCGTCAGATCCACGTCCACAAGACCGGCGAGGCGATGGAGGCGGCGGGCGCGAACCTCAAGCTCGGCCGCGGGGGCATCCGCGAGATCGAATTCTACGCCCAGACCCAGCAGCTGATCCTCGGCGGCCGTGACCCGTCGCTGCGTTCCTCGCGGACCGTCGATGCGCTTGCGGCCCTTGTGGACAAGGGCCATCTGCCGAACGAGGTCGCGGCCGAGATGACCGCCTTCTACGCCGAGCTTCGGGGGCTGGAGCATCGCGTCCAGATGCTGGAGGACGAACAGACCCACATCCTGCCCGTTGATCCGGCCCGTCGGGCCGCCGTCGCGGCCCTGACGGCGGAGGGCGATCTGGCCGCCTTCGATGCGGGCGTCGAACAGGTGCTGATCGGGGTCAACCGCCGCTACGGCGCCCTGTTCGAAGGCGAGGAAGAGCTGTCCTCCCCGTTCGGCAGTCTGGTCTTCACCGGCGTCGACAACGACCCCGAGACCCTGGCGACCCTGGAGCGGATGGGCTTCTCTGATCCGGGCGCGGTCGCCGACACCATCCGCTCCTGGCACCACGGCCGGATCCCGGCGACGCGATCGGTCCGGGGGCGGGAGCTGTTCACCCGGCTGGCGCCCCGCCTGCTGACGGCCCTGGCCCGCACCGGCGCCGCCGACGCGGCCTTCAAGCGGTTCTCGGTCTTCTTCTCCGGCCTGTCGGCGGGGGTCCAGGTCCAGGCCCTGTTCCTGAACCAGCCCGAGCTGTTCGAGCGGATCGTCGGCGTCATGGCCTTCGCCCCCCGCCTGGCGCGCACCCTGGGCCGCTATCCGGCAGCCCTGGATTCCATGCTGGATGTGCGGTTCGAGACCGAACTCGGCGTCAACACCGGTCTGTTCGACCAGATGGCGGAGGAGGCCGAAGCCGCCGGCGATTTCGAGGGGGCGATGAACGCCGTGCGCCGCCTGCACCGCGAGCAGGCCTTCCGCATCGGCATGCAGACCCTGAGCGGGCGGGTGGGGCCGGAGGCTGCGGGCAGGGGGTTCACCAACCTCGCCGACGCCGTCATGCGTACTCTGTCGGCGGCGGCCCTGACCGAGACGGAGCGACTGGGCGGCGCCATGCCGGGCGCGGTGGCGGTGATCGCCCTGGGCAAGGCCGGGTCGGGAGAGATGACGGCGGGGTCCGATCTCGACCTGATGACCGTCTACGGAGCGCCGTCTGACTCTGTGTCAGCGTCGAAGGGCTGGTCGCCCGACGTCTTCTACGTCCGTTTCACCCAGCGGCTGATCTCCGCCCTGTCGGCCCATACGGCCGAAGGCGGACTGTACGAGGTCGACATGCGGCTGAGGCCGTCGGGCTCGAAGGGGCCGGTCTCGGTGCCCCTGTCGGGGTTCGAGGCCTATTACGCCGACGAGGCTGCGACCTGGGAGTTCATGGCCCTGACCCGCGCGCGCGTGGCCTGGGCCAGCGATCCGGGCTTCGGGTCGCGGGTGACGGCGGCCATCGAGGCGGCGCTGCGCCGTCCGCGACCCGGGGTGGATACGGCCGGCGACGTGCGGGCCATGCGCGACCTCATGGATCGCGAGCGGCCGGCGAAGGGGTTCTGGGACCTGAAGCTGGTCCCGGGCGGTCTGGTCGACGCCGAATTCGTCGGTCAGTTCCGTCAGCTGCAGGCGGCCGCGGGGAAGGGCGCGCTCAGCGTCTCGATCCTTGATCAGCTGGCCAGGGATCCCGCGTTGAAGCAGACCTGGGTCCTGCACCAGGCTCTGGCCCAGCTTCTGGCTTGCGCCTTCGACGACAAGGGCGACCCCGAGGCGGAATCGGCGACCTTCCGCACCCGCCTGGCCGAGGCGGCGGGAGAGAAGGATTTCCCGGCCCTGCGGCGTCGTCTGGAGCGGGTTCGCAAGGACGCCAGGAAGGCCTTCGAAAAGGCGCTGCCGAAAGCCCGCGACGGATAGTCCGCTTCCCGTGCGTTTCACGATCGCGACGGGGGTTTTGCGGGCGTGTCCGACGACCCGTCCATTCGGAGATGAACACATGAGACAATCCACTCTGGCCGCCGCGGCCGCTGCTGTTCTGGCCGTCCTGACCGCCGGCGCCGCCATGGCTCAACAGGCTCCGGGACGCGCCGCGCGAGGCGACCTGGACGGCGACGGCCGTATCAGCCGCGCCGAGTTCGTCGACGGCCGCATCGCGCGCCTGACCGCGATCGACGCCAATCGCGACGGTTCGATCAGCGTCGAGGAACGCCGCTCGGGTATGGAGACCCGCCGCAATCAGCGCGTCTCGGCCCGGTTCGAGACGCTCGACAAGAATGGCGACGGCATGCTCAGCCGTGAGGAATTCGTCGTCCCGGCTGAAGCCCGTGCAGATCGCGGCCAGCGTGGCGGCCGTCACATGGGCGGCCCGCGCGGCCATCGGGGTCAGTGGGCCGGGATGCACGGTCATCGTGGCGGCGAGCGCGGCCCGCGTGCCGGGGTGCGCGAGCCTCTCGCTATCGCCGACGTCCAGTCCCGCCTGACGAGCCGCTTTGACAGCGTCGACACCAGTCGTGACGGCTACATCACCGCCGAGGAACGCATCGCGGCGCGTCAGGCCATGCGCGAGCAGCGTCATGACCGGCGCGCCGGGCGCATGGGACGTCCTGCCGACCGCCAGGCGTCGCCTTCGGCCCCCGCTTCGGAGTAAGACGGTGGGGACGGTCGCTCTTCCCTGGCCGTCCCGCCTCACCGCCTGTCGGGAAAGGGACCGCTTGGCTTCTGTCGCCGACCCCGACGAGGATCTGGTGCGCCGCGTGGGTCAGGGTGACCCTGCGGCCATCCAGGCCCTGGTGGCGAGAAAGCTGCCCCGCATGCTGGCGCTGGCGCAGCGGATGCTGGGCGATCCGGTCGAGGCCGAGGACGTGGCCCAGGACGCCATGCTAAGGGCCTGGAAACAGGCCCCGCGCTGGACGCCGGGCAGGGCGAAGTTCGACACCTGGCTGCACCGGGTGGCTCTGAACCTCTGCTACGATCGCCTGCGTCGGCGGCGCGAGGTTCCGACCGAGATCATTCCGGACCGGCCCGACGAGGGGCCGCTTCCGGACCGGGACCTCATGACGGCCCAGCTGGGCGCGCAGGTGGACCGGGCGCTCGCCGCCCTGCCGCAGCGCCAGCGCGAGGCCATTGTGTTGTGCCACTATCAGGAGCTGACCAATATCGAGGCCGCCGGCCTGATGTCGGTCAGTATCGAGGCGCTGGAGAGTCTGCTGTCGAGGGGTCGACGAACCCTGAGACAGACCCTGGCGCATCTGGCCCCCGGCGCCGGGCCGGTGGTCGAAGGAGGACGAGGATGACAACCGAACGCATGGACGCGACGCGTTTCGGCGAACTGGCGGATGCCTTTGGCGGCGATGTCCGTCGCTGGCCGGACGAGGTGCGCCCGGCCGCGCGCGCCTGGGCCGACGCCCATCCGCTGGAGGCGGATCGGGCCCTGTTCAATGCGCGCCAGACCGACGCCGCCCTCTACGCCTCGTCCAATCCAGTGGTGTCGGCGGCTCTGCGCGACCGCGTCCTCGCCTCCGCCGCTTCGGCCGGATTGAGGGCGCGCGCCGGCTGGCCCGGCCTGAGAAAACTGCTGTGGATCGGCGGAGCCGGCTGGGCGGCGGCGGCCTGCGCCGGGGTCGTGTTCGGCGCGAACCTGGGCGGCCATCTGGCGACCCAGGCCCAGGCCGACGCCGTGGTGGATCAAGCCATGCTCGGCGACTTCGACGAGACCGGGATCTTCGGATGAACACCCGCACCCTCGCCATCATTCTCGGCGCAGGCCTGGCGGTCTCGGTGGCGGTGAACCTGTTCGCCGCCACGGCCGCCTACACTGCCCTGACCGGCCAGGAACGGATCGTGAGCCGCATGGACGGCAAGGATTGGGACGACCGTCGCGCCTCGCCCCGCGAACTGGTCGCCGCCCTCAGTCCCGAGGCCCGGCCCCGCGTGCGGCAGGCCTTGCGCGACGCCGGTCTCGCCGCCCGACCCGACCTCCAGCAGGCGCGCGAGCACCGTCGGCAGGCGATCGCCGCCGCCGCCGCCGAACCCTATGACGCCGCGCTTGTCGCACGCCTTCTGGACCAGTCTCGTGAGGCCGAGAGTCGCGGCCGTCGCCGGCTGGAGGCCGACACCCTGGCCATCCTCGGCACTCTGGACCCGGCCGATCGCGCAGCCTTCGCCCGGATCCTGGGTCGGGGCAGGGGCGGCGGTGCAGGTCACGGCGAACAGGGCGAGGCTAAAGAGGCGAAACAGGCCATCCCCACGCCGGCGGGGTAGCCTTCATCGCCCCGATCATCGTCTAGGCGGCGCGGGCCTGTTCGACCTGCGGCGTGGGGCGTTTCATCGGGATGTCGAAGCTGACGGTGGTGCCGATCCCCGGCTCGCTCTCCATCAGCATCTGACCCTGATGCAGCTCGATCAGGGCCTTGGTCAGGGACAGGCCGAGCCCGGTGCCCTGGGTCGTCTTCGAATGCTGGCCCTCGACCTGTTCGAAGGGCTGGGCCAGGCGGGCCAGGTCGTGGGCGGCGATGCCGATTCCCGTGTCGGCCACGGCGATCCGCACCCGCCCTGCGTTCAGCCGCTCCAGCGACACCGTGATCTCGCCGCCTTCGGGCGTGAACTTCACCGCGTTCGAGATCAGGTTCAGCATGACCTGTTTCAGCCCGCGGTAGTCGGCGTCGATCTCCGGAAGATCGGGCGCACGCAGCGACAGGATCAGGCCCGAGTCCTGGGCCTTGCCGCGCATCAGGCGGATGGCGTCCTCGCAGATCTCGGTCAGCGATACGGGCTCGTAGTGCAGGGTCATCTTGCCCGCCTCGATCTTGGCCATGTCGAGGATGTCGTTGATCAGGCTGAGCAGATGCTGCCCGGACTTGAGGATGTCTGCGGCGTAGCCCTTGTATTTCGGGTCTCCGAGCGGCCCGAACATCTCTCCGGCCATGATCTCGGAGAAGCCGTTGATGGCGTTCAGGGGCGTGCGCAGCTCGTGGGACATATTGGCCAGGAACTCGGACTTGGCCTGGTTGGCGGCCTCGGCCCGGGTCATGGCGATTTCGTATTTGCGGGCCAGCAGGCTGAGTTTTTCCTGGCTGGTCTCCAGCTGGTCGACCGTGATCCGCAGACTGTCGGCGGCGCGCTGGCGCTCCAGTTCCTGGCGGCGGATCGCTGTGACGTCGGCGGCGGTGACCACGGTGCCGCCGTCGCCGGTGAACCGTTCCGACAATTGCAGCACCCGGCCGTCAAACAGCTCGACTTCGCGGGCGCCGGCGCGGCCCTCGGCGGAGGGGCGTTCCTCCTTGATGGCGAGCGCGGCGATCCGGTTGAGTTCGTCCTTCATGGCGCCCCGGCGCACGGCCTCGTCGGCGAAGCCGAAGGCGTCCTTGAAAGCCTGGTTCCACAGAACGAGGCGGCCGTGCTTGTCGAACAGGACGAAGGCGTCCGACACGCTCTCGATGCCGTCACGTAGCCGGTTCTCCGCAGCCTGGGCCTGGGCCTTGGCGCGGCGGGCCTCGGTGATGTCCAGGGCGACGCCGAGGATCATGCTGAAACCCTCTTCGCCGCGGGATCCGCGCGCCTGTCCCCGGGCGTCGATCCAGCGCGCCCCTCCTGTGGCCAGGGGAACCGGGAAGGTGACTTCGAACGTGCCGAAGGTCGCGGCCTGTCGCAGGGCGTGTTCGACCAGTTCGCGATAGCGCGGATGGATCCGCTCCATCACCGCGTCCGCGCTCACTGAACCGCCTGCGGGCAGGCCGAGCAGAGCGGCCATGAAGTCCGACACGACGACCTCGCCGGCATCGAGATCCCACTCCCAGACGCCGCAACGCGCCGCCTCGACGGCGACGCGGAACCGGTGTTCTGTTTCAGCCCAGGCCTTGGAAGCGCGCGTCTGTCGCCATCGCTGCAGCAGGGCGAGGCCCAGCACCAGCACGCCGAGCCCCAGGGGCGCAGCGAGCAGCCACAGGTCGCTGATGATCGCGGCGGCCCCGGTCGTCTCCGGCCGCCAGGCGACGATCACCAGTCCGCTGTCGCCGACGGGCGCGGCGGTCGCCTCGATCGCCTGGTCGGGGCCGGGGGCGCCCTGGACGGCGGCGTCCGTCGCGGTGAGGGCCGACAACTCAACGCCCAGATGATCTTTCAAAGAGACGCCGATCGCGCCCGCGATCAGGCCCTCGGTCGGCGATACGACCAGGGTGCGCGCTCCGGCCGCGTCCGCGACGGACGTCCGGGCAACAAGGCCCGGGGCCTGTGACGTGGTCGACAGGATGGCCCTGCGATCCCGCGTCGCCCGCGGCGCGGCGCGTCCGGATGCCGCCGCCAGCGGTCGGAACTCTGCGGGGCCGGCGCCGACCGCAGCACTCGCGACGCCGGTGGAGTCAATCACGGCGAAGGCGCTGTCCGGAGCCGCGGCCCGTGCGGCCTCCAGCGCGTCCATCGGGCGGCCGGGGTTCGTTCTCAATCGCTGCGCAGCGACGGTCAGTCCGGTCGTGGCCCGGGCCAGTCTTGCATCCAGCAGGGCGGCCCCCAGGTCGGCGTCGCGTCGCAGGGCCTCGGCCTTCAACGTCGCCGCCTCGCGGGCCGGCCTCGTGCTCTCCCGTGCGAACAGGACGACGTAGATCGCCAGCCCCAGGGTCAGGGCGAGAACCAGAACCCGGCCCCAGGCCGGCAAGCCTTCGGGACGGTCCTGCGCCCGTCGCCCCGGCTTCTGAATGCGGCGATCGGCGCCCCGCAAATCTCTCTCCCGGACATGCTCGCGGCGTCCCGGCCGGGGCGGCCAGGTCAGGCGTTGGGCGATTCGACGACACCGCGGAATCTAGGCTGCGTCGCGGAATCCTGTCGAGGTTTGGTTAACGAAACTTATCCGGAGCCTGGTCGGCTGAGGAGGAATCGCTTCGCGATTCCGCTGATGCCGTGAATCAGGCTCCAGACTTAACCGGGAGCATGCTTCACGCTTCATGTCGGACCCGCGAAGTGGGTCCTCCAGAAACGATCATGCTCTACGCGGCGTGCGCGCGGGCAGGGGCCGTGGATGCCTCCGGCGCGGGGGCAAGGACGTCGGTCACGGACTTCAGGATCTCCCGGGCCTGCCGGGCCAGGGCCAGCGATTCCGGCGGGGCGTCGTCGGGGCTTTCGGCCACCGTATCGACCAGCTTCTGGGCCAGGTCCATCAGTCTGGGCGCGGCGGCGATCAGCCGGGCCTGGAACTCGATCCTCCGGGGGTCACGATCATATTCCGCCCCCGGGACGCGCCACCCGCCCCAGTCAGCCGGATCGGTGACCACGACGGGATAGGTGCCCGGATAGGGATGGTGCGGCACGTCTTCCGCCTGCTGCCACTTGTTACGGGCGCGCAGCAGCCGCCAGTCGCCGAGGTCCGTGCCTGGGTCGTCCTCGGCCGGAAGCATCAGTTCGGTCGCCTGGAACTCGCGCCCGAGACCGACGTCATAGGTGACCTTCACCGGCTCTTCGAAACCCTTGGCCCAGACGGGCTGGACCTTTTCGATCTGGGCCCAGGCGCCGACGCACTCGACCCAGACCTTCTGGCCCTTCTGGAATTGCGCGCGCGCCATGGTCGTCCCCGGTCCGTTCCGCTCCACACTGCAGGACGCCGCGTTGACGCCCGGTTTCGCAAGACGGTGAAGCGGGGATGAAGACGCGCCGCAGTTCGGCCGACCGAATGTCACGCCGGACTGACCGTCGCGGCCTGCGCGGCCATCAAGCGGAGCCTTTCATCAACCTGACTGTTTCACAACAGCGGGCTCAGACGGGTGTCAGCTTCACCATGCTTTTCTTCTCCTCGCAGCCCACCCCCGGGCCGAGATGAAGGAAGAAGATCATGACGACCGCCCTGACGAAGAAAGCCCTGCTTTCGCTTCTGGCGGCGTCGGCGGTCGCGATCGCGACCCCGACGCTGGCCCAGGACTACGGCCGAGGCCACGGCGACCGTGGCGGCGGCTACGGCCAGAACTACAACGGCGGCTGGAACGGCGGCGGCCTGAACGGCGAACAGGCCCGTCTGGCCCAGCGCATCGATCGGGCCGCCTACAACGGCCGCATCAGTCGCCGCGAAGCCCAGAGCCTCCGCTGGCAGCTGGACGAGTATCAGCGGGTCGAATGGCGCTACCGCCGCGACGGCCTGTCCCACTGGGAACGTCGCGACCTGCAGGACCGGCTGGACCGGATCGAACGCAACCTGCGCGGTGAAAGCCGCGATCGCGACGGCCATCGCTGGTAGGCGCCTGAACGTCTCCCTCTCCCGTTGGGAGAGGGAGATCGCGCACGGCGCCCCTCAGGGCGTCGGTCTTGCGCGATCGGGTGAGGGTCGGATGTGTCCGACCTCCCGCCGTCCATCCCTCACCCTTTCGGCCGGCGGATCGCTCCGCTCTCCGGGCCTCAAGCCCTCTCCCACCGGGAGAGGGTCTCGTCTATGAGGCGACATGACCGCAGCCCAGAACGCCCAGACCATCCTGACCCGCCTCGGCGTCTCCGAGGAGTCCTTCGATCCCGCCGGCCTGCCGACCCGTTCCCCCATCGACGGCTCGACCGGCGCGTCCGTCCGCGTCGCCGACCCCGCCGCGACCGGGGCCGCCGTCGCCGCCGCCACCGCCGCCTTCGACGCCTGGCGTCGCATTCCGGCGCCGCGCCGGGGCGAGCTGGTCCGGCTGCTGGGCGAGGAACTGCGGGCCTCGAAGGACGACCTCGCCCTGCTGGTCACCCTCGAGGCGGGCAAGATCACTTCGGAGGGCCTCGGCGAGGTCCAGGAGATGATCGACATCTGCGACTTCGCCGTCGGCCTGTCGCGCCAGCTGTACGGACTGACCCTGCCCAGCGAGCGGCCCGGCCACCATATGCGCGAGACCTGGCAGCCCCTGGGGCCGGTCGCGGTCATCTCGGCCTTCAACTTCCCGGTCGCCGTCTGGGCCTGGAACGCGGCCCTGGCCCTCGTGTGCGGCGATCCGGTGATCTGGAAGCCGTCCGAGAAGACGCCCCTGACCGCTATCGCCACCCATGCGGTGATGCAACGCGCCCTGGCCCGGTTCGGCGATGCGCCCGAGGGGCTGGTGCAGCTTCTGGTTGGCGGTCGCGAGGCCGGAGAAGCCCTGGCGGCCGATCCGCGCGTTGCCCTCGTTTCCGCCACAGGCTCGACCCGGATGGGCAAGGCGGTCGCCACCACCGTCGCCGGGCGCCTCGGCCGGTCGCTGCTGGAGCTCGGCGGCAACAACGCCATGATCGTCACGCCGAGCGCCGACATGGACATGGCGGTCCGCGCCGTCGCCTTCTCCGCCGTCGGCACCTGCGGCCAGCGCTGCACCAGCCTGCGACGCCTGCTGGTGCATGAGGATGTCGCCGAGGCGTTGATCGAGCGTCTGGCGAAAGCCTACGCCACCCTGCCCATCGGCGATCCGCGCGAGGACGGGGTTCTGGTCGGTCCGCTGATCGACGAAGACGCGGCCAAGGGCTTCGACGCAGCCCTGAAACAGGCGGTCGAGCAAGGCGGTCAGGTCGTCGTCGGCGGAACCCGTGAGGGCGCCTATGTCCGGCCCGCCATCGTCCGCATGCCGGCCCAGAGTGCGGTCGTTCAGCACGAAACCTTCGCCCCCATTCTCTACGTCCTGACGTGGAAGACCTTCGACGAGGCCGTGGCGATGCAGAATGCGGTGCCGCAAGGGTTGTCGAGCTGCGTCTTCACCGACAGCGTGCGCGAGGCCGAGGCCTTCCTGTCGGCCTGGGGCTCGGACTGCGGCATCGCCAACGTCAACATCGGCCCCTCCGGCGCCGAGATCGGCGGGGCCTTCGGCGGCGAGAAGGAGACCGGCGGCGGTCGCGAGTCCGGCTCCGACGCCTGGAAAGCCTATATGCGTCGCCAGACCCAGACGGTGAATTTCTCCAGCGTGCTCCCTCTGGCCCAGGGCGTGCGGTTCGACGTCTAGAGTCCTTCTCCCCTTGTGGGAGAAGGTGGCCGAGCAAAGCGAGGTCGGATGAGGGGTCACGCTGACGTCAGAGGTCAGCGTGCCAATCCTCAGTCCAGGTGCCTGCGTGACCCCTCATCCGTCAGCCTTCGGCTGCCACCTTCTCCCGCAAGGGGAGAAGGACATCCGGCCATACCCATCATCACATCGCCGGAATCCGCCAACGATTCCAACGCTCGGTCCTGACCAGAGCCCTTTTGCCCATCACTCCCTGAAATGCCCCCATACTGACCCCTTTCGCGCGGAGGGGATCATCATTGGCAAACGCACCGGACGCTTCGGACGGGGTTTTCGAGACCGGCCCCATAGGACTCTACGGACTATCTGGACTCTGAATTCCGGAGTCCCGTTGCGCGTCTTCCCCCGGAGACGCGGAGGGGACTTGCGACGCCGCCGCGCCTCGACAGCGCCGCAACCGATCCCCACTGTCAGGACATGAACCGCCGCGCCCTCCTGACCCGCGCCGTGCTCGTCGCCGCCGGCCTCGGCGGGGCGTGGTGGCTGAGGGACCATGTGCTGTGGCGCGATCCGGGCGTCGTTTTCGGCCCGGAGGGATCGAGCGGCTGGCTTCCCTATGACGAGCGCCGGGCCGCTGTGCCGACGGTGCGGGTCACCGTCGCGGGCCGGTCGGTCCGGGCCCTGGTCGATTCCGGTGCCCAGTATTCGGTCATCGATCGGGCCCTGTTCCAGAGCCTCGGCCTGACCCGGGCCTTCGACATCCCGCTGGTCGCCTATGGCGTCGGCGGCGGCGCCCAGATGGGGCGCGGCGTGACGCTGGACGTGACGGTCGGCGGTATGCGGATCGAGGCGCTCCGCACCGCCATCCTGTCGCTGGGACCGCTGGCGGTCGGCGAAGGCCTGTCGGCCCCGCTGATCCTCGGTCAGGACCTGCTGGGCGAGACGGTGCTGGAGCTCGACACGGAGGAACGCCGCATGCGGTTCCTCGCGCGCGAAGACCATGTGATGCCGCCTGACGTCGCCGCCATCCCGGTGTCGAGGGCGGGCGGCGCCCTGACGACCGAGGTCACGGTCGAGGGGGCGACGATCCAGGCCGTGGTCGACACCGGCGCCTCGGCCCTGCTGGCCTTGTCACGAGACGCGGCCGGGAGTGCGGGCCTTCTGGACGGGCGGCCGGCGGAGCGGGGGTCCAGTATCGTGCTGGGCGGGTCGATCGAGTCCCAGATCGTCCGGTCCCGGACCATCACCGTCGGCGATCAGATCTATCGCGACGCCCCGACGCCGATCTACGCCGACGTGCCCCTGCCGGGCTTTCCGGCCGCCCTGGTCGGGATGGAGGCCTTTGCCGGGCGGCGGATGGTGCTGGATCTGGGGGGCGGCCGTCTGCACGCCTCCCGGCCGCTGGACCTGACGATCGGGCGCGGGTGACTCCTTCTCCCCTTGGGGGAGAAGGTGGGCCCGGAGGGCTCGGTTGAGGGGGCTGGTTCAGCGAACTCATCGTCGGGAGCGGACGGGTCGACAGAGCCCCCTCATCCGTCTCGCTCCGCGAGCCACCTTCTCCCCCGAGAGGGAGAAGGACCGGTCATGGCCGGATCTGGCCGGTGCCGCGGACGACGTATTTGTAGCTGGTCAGCTGTTCGGCCCCCACCGGACCCCGCGCATGGAGGCGCGAAGTGGAGATGCCGATCTCGCCGCCGAAGCCGAACTCGCCGCCGTCCGCGAACTGGGTCGAGGCGTTCCACAGCACGATGGCGCTGTCGATCCGGTTCAGGAACGCCGCCGCCGCCGCCTCGTCTTCCGCCACGATGGCGTCTGTGTGCCCCGAGCCGTGTTCGCGGATGTGTTCGATCGCCGCGTCCAGCCCGTCCACGACCTTCACCGCCAGAATCGGCGCCAGGAACTCATGCCCCCAGTCCTCGTCCGTCGCAGCCCGCATCGCAGGGACCAGGGCCCGCGCCTCTGCATCGCCGCGCAGTTCGCATCCGGCCGCGATCAGGGCCTCGGCCACCGCAGGCAACAGTCGCCCGGCCGCGGCCCGATCCACAATCAGGGTCTCCGTCGACCCGCATACGGAGACCCGCCGCATCTTGGCGTTGACGACCACGCCCCGCGCCATCCCGACCTCGGCCGAGGCGTGCAGATAGGTGTGGTTGATCCCTTCCAGATGCCCCAGCACGGGAACCCGCGCCTCGGCCTGGACCCGCGCGACGAGGCTCTTGCCGCCCCGCGGGATCAACAGGTCGAGGGTCCCGTCCAGCCCGGTCAGCAGCGCCCCGACCGCCGCCCGGTCCGGCGTGTCGACCAGCTGGACCGCGTCCTCGGGCAGGCCCGCCTCGCTCAGACCGTCGACCACCGCCTCATGGATGGCCAGCGAACTGTCGAGGCAGTCCGACCCGCAGCGCAGGATGGCGACATTGCCCGAGCGAATGCACAGGGCCGCCGCATCGGCGGTCACATTGGGCCGACTCTCATAGATGATCGCCAGCACCCCGATGGGCGTCCGCACCCGGGCGAAGTCGAGCCCGTTCGGCCGGGTCCAGCGCGCCGTCTCGACGCCCAGCGGATCGGGGAAGGCCGCGACCTCGTCCACCGCCGCCGCCATGGCCTCGATTCGGGCGGGCGTCAGGGCCAGCCGGTCGATCTGGGCCTCGGCCATGCCGTTCGTCCGGGCCCGGTCGATGTCGCGGGCGTTGGCGGCGAGAATGTCTCCGGCCCGGGTCCGCAAGGCCGCCGCCATGGCCGTCAGGGCCGCAGAGCGGGTCCCGGCCGGGGCCAGCCGCACGGTGTCCGCCGCCGCCCGCGCGCGCCGTCCGCGCTCCAGCATCGAGGCCTGAACGTCGCTCATCCGTGCAGCACCAGGTCGTCGCGATGAATGGCCACGCCCGGTCCCTTGTAGCCGACCAGACCCTCGATCTCTCCGGAGTGTCGACCGCGGATCTTCTCCATCTCGTCGGCGGCATAGGCGGCCAGACCGACCCCCAGCACCCCGCCGTCGGCGCCGATGACGCGCACGCAGTCGCCCCGGTCGAACCGCCCCTCGACGCGTTTCACGCCGGAGGCCAGCAGGCTGCGTCCGCCCCCGAGGGCCTCCGCCGCCCCGTCATCGATCGCCAGCGCACCGGCAGGCTCCAGGCTTCCCGCGATCCAGGACTTGTAGGCCTGCAGGGGCGTGGCCGGGGCCGTGATCAGGCTGGCCCGCGCACCCGTTGCGACGGCGCTGAGCGGGCGCGTCGCCAGTCCCGAGACGATCAGGGTCGCGCACCCGGCCGAACGGGCGATCCGCGCCGCCTCGAGCTTGGTCGCCATGCCGCCGGTGCCGACACCGGCGTCTGCATTGGCCCCGCCGGCCATGGCGAGGATGTCCGGTCCGAGGGTTTCGATCAGGGGCAGGTGCTCGGCCGTCGGATTGCGACGCGGATCGGCCGTGTAGAGGCCGTCGACGTCGGACAGCAGGACCAGCAGGTCCGCCCGCACCAGCTGGGCCGTCCGCGCCGCCAGCCGGTCGTTGTCGCCGTAGCGGATCTCCTCGGTGGCGACCGTGTCGTTCTCGTTGACCACGGGCACCACGCCCAGCTTCAGCAGGGCCTCCAGCGTCGCCCGCGCGTTGAGCCAGCGTCGGCGCCGTTCGGTGTCGTCCCGCGTCAGCAGAACCTGGCCGGGCGTCAGTCCCGCGCCGGCCAGCGCCGCCTCCCAGGCCTGCATCAGCAACGACTGCCCGACGGCCGCGGCGGCCTGTTTCTCATCCAGCCGCGCATTCTTCTCCAGCCCGAGCCTTCCGCGCCCCAGGGCGACCGCGCCAGAGGACACCACCACGACCTGCCGTCCTTTCGCCCTCAGCGCGGCGATGTCGACGGCCAGCCCGGCCAGCCAGACCGTGGCGGGCGCCTTCCGGTCCACGACCAGGGACGACCCGACCTTGATCACAATGCGCCGTGCCGCGCGCAGGCTGGCGGCGGGTGAGGCGGTTTCGGGCGTGGTCAGGGCGATCGAGGTCACGGCGCGACCATGCCGCGCCGTGTGCGATGCAACAAGCGGTGTTGCAGCCGCTAAAGGCCCTGGAAGGTGTCGCAGCTCGCCGGATCGCCGGTCTGGTAGCCGCGCTGCAGCCATTCCATCCGCTGGGCCGACGAGCCGTGCGTGAAGCTTTCCGGGCTGACCTGACCGCCCGAGCGGCGTTGCAGGGTGTCGTCGCCGATGGCCGAGGCCGTGCGCAGACCCTCCTCCAGGTCGCCCTGTTCGACCGCCACTTCGCCGCCCGACACCGAGGCGGCGTTGGCGGCCCACACCCCGGCGTAGCAGTCGGCCTGAAGCTCGAGCGCCACGGAGTAGCGGTTGCCTTCGGCCTCGGAGGAGGCGCTCTGCTGTGCCCGCTGCACCTGTTCCGAGGCGCCAGTCAGGGTCTGGATGTGGTGGCCGATCTCGTGGGCCAGGACATAGGCGCGGGCGAAGTCGGCGCCGGAAGCGCCCAGCTGGGTCTCCATCTCCTGCCAGAAGGAGAGGTCCAGATAGACCTGACGGTCGGCCGGGCAATAGAAGGGGCCCATCGCCGACTGGCCGAAACCGCAGCCCGTCGGGGTGCCCCTTTCATAGAGGACGATGTTGTCCGGCGGCCGATAGCCGTCGAGCTTGGTCGCCCAGACGTCGTTGATGTTGCGGCCGACGACATCGACGAACAACCCGGCCTGGTCCTCCGGCGTCCCCTGCCGACCTTCCTGAGAGGCGCCGGACTGGCCGAACTGGCTGGCGAGCTGCTGGGTCGTCGAAGGGTCGATGTCGAAGAAGACGACACCGATGATCGCCAGGATAATGACACCGATGCCGCCACCGGCGACCGCGCCGCCGCTCATGCCGCGGCGATCCTCGATCCCGCCGCCCCTCTGACCGCCCTGCCACCGCATCGTCGTCTCCCTGGTATCCCGCTCCAAGCTAGGCCGGAACGCGGGGGCAGGGGAAGAGATGCAATCCTATCGCGGCGAACGCGCCAGCCAGTCGTCGATCTGGCCCACGCCCGACGTGACGGCTTCGCGTCTGGCGGTCGCCGCTTCGCGCGCCCGGATTCGGGCGTCGGGGGAGGCCGGCACATCGACGAGCGGGACATAGGGTTCCGGCTGCCGTTGGGCCCGGATCTCCATCTCGGTCAGGCGGGTGTTCAACTGGTGCTGCCGAGCATAGGCGGCCTGTTGTTCGGACTGAAGCCGCTGGCTCTCGATCCGGGCGCGAAGCCGGTCGGCCATCGGGTCGCCCACATAGGGCTGGCCCGGCGCATAGGTCTGGGCCGCGGTGGTTCCGGCGCACAGGACGGACAGCAGGATCAGGGCGGCGGCTTTCATACCCGGAAGATGGGGCCAGACGCCGGTCGGGCCAAGCGTGGCCGCGATCAATCCAGCGAGAAGACCGAACTGCGCTTGATGGCGAAGTCCTCCAGTTCGCGCGTGGTCGGCACCTGGTACTCGGCCAGATGCGTCAGGCCGTCGGTGCGGAAATAGGTCCGGTGCGGATCGCCGATGAAGACCTGAGAGCCCTGAGCCCGTGCCTGTCTCAGCCATGCCATGACCCGCTCGGTCATCGGCTTCTCGTAGCAGACGTCGCCGGCGCAGATCACGTCGACCTCGGGCGGGGCGGCGTCCAGCAGGTTCCGGTCGATGAAGGACAGGCTCACCCCGTTGGCTTCGGCGTTCAGCATCACCGCCGCCTCGCACAAGGGGTCGATGTCGGCGCACAGGACACTCGCTGCGCCCGCCTTCATCGCGGCGACCCCGACCAGTCCCGACCCGGTCGCGAAATCGACGACCGTCTTCCCGGCGAACGTCCCGGGGTTATCCAGCACCCAGCGCGCCAGCCCCTGTCCGCCCGACCAGGCGAAGGCCCAGAACGGCGGGGGCAGGCCCAGTTCGCCCAGCTCCTCCTCCGTCAGCTTCCAGATCGGGGTGATCTCGTCGGCCAGCCAGAGCGAGATCTCCGGCGCATGCGGCACGGCCTGCAGCCGGGTGTTGGCCAGGATGAAGGCGGCGGGATCGGTGATGGTCACGCGGTCTCGGTGACCCGTGCGGAGGCGGCTTTGCGCAGCACGCTGACGTATCCGGACGCCACCTCCATCCGCGTACCGGGCTCCGTCGTCCGCAGCGCCCTGTGCAGGCGCGGCAGGTTCCAGCAGGGGACGTGCATGAACAGATGATGTTCGGCGTGGAAATTCACCCAGTAGGGGGCGATCAGCGCACGTTCCCACAGGCTCGCCCGGGTCGTCCGGGCGGCGCGGAAGGGATCGGTCGCCGAGCCCTCGACGCAGGCGTGTTCGGCGATGTTCCTAAGGCGCGTCACCAGCGGAAACCAGGTCGCCATCGGCAGGAGCCACAGGGCGAAATACGCCCACCAGACGCCGACCAGGCTGAAGGCCAGCAACATGGCGGCATTGACCAGGAGGAAGGCGGCGACGGACCGGCCTGTGACGATGGCGTCGTAGGCGTGAGCCTCTCCGCCGGCCGATCGCTTTCGCAGGACCGCCAGCGGCAACAGAACCCGCTGCTTGAAGAAGGTCTGGCCGGTCAGGTCGCGGATCATCTTGCGCCGCAGGGAGGTGGCCGAGACGGGGAAGGGCGCCGACAGGACCAGATCGGGGTCCTCCGGCTGCTGGGCGAACCGGTGGTGCGACAGGTGATAGGGGCGATAGGCGTCCAGCGACGCCCCGATCGGCACGGCGCAGAGCCAATGGCCGAGAAAGTCGTTGAGCCTGAGATTTTTCGCCAGCGCCCCGTGCGCGGCCTCGTGCATCAGGATGGCGAGGCCCAGCTGGCGGGTCCCGATGATCATGACGCTGAGCGGGATCAGGATTGGCTGCCAGATGCCCGCCGCGATGGCCAAGGCGATGACGCCCCAGCAATGGAGGACGAGCAGCGGGCCCTTCCAGATGGAGCGCGTCTGGAACGGCGCCCATTCGTCGGGCGCGAAGACCTCGGCGGGCGATATGCGAGGGGCAGCGGACATGAAGGCGATGATAGGCCGCCACCGGTCCGGGACCAAGCGGATGGATGTATGTCAGCACCACCTGACAAAAGTCATGTTGACCTGACAAAATGGTCGTGTAAGGTGCTCCTTACAAAGGAGATGCCTCATGGCTTCGTGGAAGACACTGGATCCGGCGCACAAACGCTATGTCATCCGTACCAATCTGTTCATGGCGGGGTATGTCGCCGTCAACGTGGCGGCGATAACCGGCGCTTTCGACGAGATCATCGGCACCTCCGCCGGGATCATACTCGGCCTTTGTGTCGCCGCGCCGATCGCGGGGCAGTTATGGGCCACGCTGTCGTTGATGAACGAGGCCGATGAGTTCGTGCGCGCCCTGACCGCCAAGCGGTTCGTCATCGCCTCCGGTCTGGCCATGGCCCTGTTCAGCGGCTGGGGCTTCGCCGAGAGCTACGGCGGCGCGCCCCATGCGCCAGGCTGGATCATCTATCCGCTGTTCTGGGGCCTGTTCTGTCTGGTGTCGCCGTTCGTGAAGAGCAGCGGCCGATGAAGAACACTCTGCGCGAACTCCGCACCGGCAAGGGCTGGACCCAGGAACAGCTGGGTCAGGCGCTCGGCGTCTCGCGCCAGGCTGTCAACGCCCTGGAGACCGAGAAACACGACCCTTCTCTCGACCTCGCCTACCGCATCGCCGCCCTGTTCGAGCGGCCGGTGGAAGACGTTTTCGACAATCCCCACGCCTGACCGTTCGTCAGGATAACCTTACAAGGACATCGCCATGCTGCATCTCCGCCACCTCGTCGGGCGTTCGACCCTGCGCGCCCTCTTCCTGGCCTCGGCCGCCGCCCTGGCCGTCGGCGGCGCCGCTTTCGCCGTCAACGCCCATGCCGAGCCGACCTCCGCGCTTCAAGCGGCTCCCTTCGCCTCCGACCGTCTATCGGTCGAGGTAATCGGCTCCGGTCCGGACGTCATCCTGATCCCGGGCCTCGCCTCCTCGCGCGAGGTCTGGCGGCCGCTGGCGATGCGTCTGGCCGCCACGCACCGGGTGCATCTGGTCCAGCTCGCGGGCTTTGCCGGCGAGCCCTGGAGCCATGGCGACGGCCCGTTCGTCGCGCCGGAGGTCGAGGAACTGGCTCGCTATGTCGCCGAAGCGGGTCTCGATAAGCCCGCCGTCATCGGCCACTCGATGGGCGGCCTGAGCGGCTTGCTGCTGGCCCAGTCGCATCCCGACAGCGTCGGCCGGCTGATGATCGTCGATGCCCTGCCCTTCTACAGCGCCCTGTTCGGCCCGACCGTCACCGCCGAACAGGCCCGGCCGTTCGCGGCCCAGGCGTCTGCGATGATCCTGTCGGCCGACGAGACCGCCTTCCGCGCGCAACAGGTCCAGAGCGCCGTCGGCCTCGCCCGCGATCCCGCCACGCGTGCGGCCATGGTCGACTGGTCGATGGCCAGCGACCGTCACGCGGTCGCCGCCGCCATGACCGACGTCATGACCACGGACGCGCGTCCGGGTCTGGCCGCCATGACGACTTCGGTCACAGCCCTCTACGCCACCGATGCCGATGGCGGACCGCCGCCCGCCATGGCCCAGGCCCTGTGGGAGCAGGAGTACGCCGCCCTCCCCGGCGTGAAGGTGGTCCGCGTCGACGCCAGCCGTCATTTCATCATGGCCGACCAGCCGGCCCGCTTCGACGAACTGGTCGACGAGTTCCTGAGGTAGGCGTCAGGCGCCGGCGGGCTGGGGCTTGGGCTCGCCGGCGAACTCGTCGGCATAGGCGGGGGCCAGCAGGGCGCGGAACGCGCTCTGCGGCACCGTGACCTGGTATGATCCGTCGGAGTAGGGGCCGACCTGATAGGGGCCGATCAGGAAGACCAGACCGCCGGCCTTCCCGGGCGTTGTCCCCTGCGCAAGCACAAAGGGAAGGCTCTCAGCCCGCGGGCATTTCCACATCTCGCTACCGGTCAGGGAGACGGTCTCGGCCTGGGGGTCGCGCGTCTTCTTCTCGGCATTGATGGCGGCGCACAGGGCGACGTCCAGGGCCGACAGATCGCCGGCCTTGGTGAACAGCTCGGCCGCGCCCACCTCGCGCTTCAGCGCCTTGTCCCAGAGGATGGCGGCGAAGGACGAATTGGGGTGGGCCCCGCCCGTGTATTCGGAATCCGTCCGGATCAGGCTGAACAGCTTGCCGGTCTCGGCGCCGGGCGTGACTTCGATCGACTTGTCATAGGCGCCCATGCCCTCGTCGCCGCCGGCCTCGGTGCGGTCGGCCTGGGCCCCCTCGGAGAATTCGCGCAGGTCGCGGACCGCAGCGGCGTAGAGGCGGGCGTGAAGATCAGGCTGGGCCTTGATCGCGACCGGCAGGGTCAGGCTGACCTCGGCGAACGGCGTCTTGGACTCGAAGGCCATCGGGGCGGCGGCGTCCGCCGGGGTGATGACCGGACCCGTTCCTGCGGTCGCAGCCGGAGGCGCGGCCTTGTCCTCGGCCTTGTCGCGATTGCAGCCGGCCAGGCTCGCGGCGATGGCGAGGCTCAGGACCGTGAGGCGAAACGGCGTGGACATGGATGCGATCATGGGGCGATCTCCGGACTAGACAGGCAGTGATACGGCGCCGAGGGCGATGGCCGCCAGCAGGATCAGTCCTGCCTCGCGGTTCGACTTGAACAGGGTCAGGGCCAGGGCGCCGTCTTCGGGCTTCAACGTGCGCACCTGCCAGGCCAGGTGGGCGGCGTAAGCGACCAGACCGGCGAAGAAGAGCAGGCTCAATCCGGCGACCGCGCCCGCCGCTCCGGCCGACAGCACGGCCAGGCCGTAGAAGGCCGCAACGCCGCCTTTCACGCCCTTGCCCAGCCGCCGGGCCGAGGACTTCACCCCGACCATGGCGTCGTCCTCGATATCCTGCAGGGCGTAGAGGGTGTCGTAGCCGAGGGTCCAGAACACCCCGCCGTGGTAGAGGAGGAAGGCCGCAATCGTGATCTGCCCGGGCGTCAGTAGCCATTCGCTATCGACGCGGTAGACATCTCGGACGGCATATCCCGCATCGATTTGGGCCAGCCACATGGCCAGTCCCATCCCTCCCGTCGCCGCCGCAAAACCCATCAGCGCGCCCCAGTTGAACGTCAGCCCCAGCCACGCCTGCGGCCACCAGGTGATCCGCTTCATGAAGGGATAGGCCGCCACCAGCGCCAGCGAACCCACGCCGAGCAGGATCGCCGTCCAGTTCAACGTCAGCAGGATCAGCAGGCTGACGAGGCTGCATCCGACCACGAAGGCCCAGGCCTGTTTCACGCTGATCCGGCCCGACGGGATCGGCCGTGCGGCTGTGCGGGCGACCTTCGCGTCGATGTCCCGATCGACGATGTCGTTGAAGGCGCAGCCCGCGGACCGCATCAGACAGGCCCCGATGGCGAAGCCGAGGAACAGCCACAGGTCATTCAGGTCCGGCGTCGTCCGGGACTGAGCCAGGGCCAGCGTGATCCCCTGCCACCCCGGCAACAGCAGCAGCCAGATACCGATGGGCCGGTCGAACCGACCCAGTTTGAGCCAGGGCTTCAGGCCTTCGGGCGCGCGGGCGTCGACCCAGTTGTGGCCGGCGTCGGGGAGGGGGGCGGACATGGTGGACGGATAGCACTCCGTCCGCCCGGCGTCAGGTCACAGGTCGAGCCGATCCCGCGCGTTGAGCGCCAGATAGACGCAGATGGCCAGAAGTCCGACGTCCTTGGCCAGGAACTGACCCGTCGAACCCAGGGCGGGGAAGCCGTAGCCGTCCTGCCAGACGCCGGGCGCGGTGAAGAAGAAGCTCAGCGTGACGACAAAGGTCGCCACCCCCATCAGGGCGCCCAGCAGTCCGGCCCACGGGAACCGGCCGCCTATGGCGATCAGGATGCCCGCGGTGATTTCCAGAACCCCGATCACCGCGGAGGCACCGCCGACGCCGACCAGCGGATACAGCCATCCGAACAGCCAATAGTCCTCGGCGATGCCGCGCACCCCCTCGGCCTCATAGGGCAGGAATTTCATATAGCCGAACCACAGCAGGATCAGCGCGATGCCGAACCGCAGGGCGGCGCGGCCGTCGAGGCGGGACAGGGATTGGGACGGGGTCATGGGCGCTCCGGTGGCGGTTCGCCCCGGGTTCGCCGCCGGATCCCGCAAGGTTACGCCGGTCTAGCCCCGGCGCACCAGCAGGACACCGCCGATCACCAGGGCCACGCCCGCCAGCCGGGTCAGGCTGATCGGTGCCTGGGGCACCCCAAGGGCGCCGAAATGGTCGAGAACGAGGCTGATCATCAATTGGCCCGCGACCATCAGGGTGATGGTCGTCGCGACCCCGAGCCTTGGCACGGCCCAGGCCGCCGCGACCACGAAGATCGCGCCATACAGGCCTCCGACCCAGGCATACCAGGGCAGGGCTTTGGACGCTGCGATGTCCGGCCGCGTGTGAAGGATGGCGGCGAGAATCCCCAGGGCCGCCGTGCCCACGGCGAAGGAGACGAAGGCGGCGTTGACCGGGCTGGCCACGGCCGTCGCAAGCCGGGCGTTGGTCGGGGCCTGAAGGGCGGTGGCGCCGCCGGCGAGGACCACCGCCAGCATGGCCAGAAGCGGTGCGATCCCGGGTGCGAAGTTCATGGGATCACCCTCTACCAGCGCGGATCGACCGGCGCACCGCCGAACATCTCCGCCAGCCGCGACCGTGTCGACCGGTGGGCGTCCCCGGGCAGGGCGTCGGGATCGAACCAGCCGGTCTCCGCGATCTCGCCGTGATGGGTCAGCTCGCCCGGCTCGAAATGATCGAAGCGATAGACCAGCACATGGTCGCCCTTGAAGAACCGCTCGTTCGAATGAACCGAGACCAGCCGGCCGGGCGACGTGGCCTTCAGCCCCGTCTCCTCGAACAGTTCGCGCGCCGCGGCGTCACCGGTGGCCTCGCCGCGATCGACCCCGCCGCCGGGCAGCCACCAGCCGGCCAGATAGGTGTGTTTCACCAGCATGACCCGCCCTTGCGCATCCACGGCCACCGAGCGCACGCCGAGCGTCATCCCGCGCTGGAGCCGGGACCAGGCAAAGAAGAGCGGTCGGGAGAAGGGCTCGATTCGGACGCGCCAGCTCATGGCTGCACGCTGCCAGACTTCCGGTTCGCCACCAACTTGATCGCCATAACGATTCGATTATGCTGGAATTATGGAATCTGAAGAGGCTCTGCTCGCTCTCGCCGCACTCGCCCAGCCGACGCGGCTGGATGCTGTCCGCTGCCTGGTGCGATGCGCGCCGGACGGGATCGCCGCCGGGGTCCTGGCCGAGCGACTGGCGGTGCCGGCCAACACCCTGTCGTCCCACCTCAATGTTCTGGCCCAAGCCGGTCTGGTCCGGTCCGAGCGAAGCGGCCGCTCCATCGTCTATCGCGCGTCGCTGGATCGGCTGCGCGGCCTGATCCTGTTCCTGCTCGAAGACTGCTGCGCGGGTCGAGCCGACCTGTGCGACCCACTCCTGGCCGATCTGGCCGCCTGCCGCGCCTGAGGCTCCATGGACGTCGTCATCTATCACAACCCTGCCTGCGGAACGTCGCGTAACACCCTCGCCCTGATCCGCCACGTCGGGATCGAGCCTCATGTCATCGAGTATCTGAAGACCCCGCCCGGCCGCGCCCTGGTCGCCGGGATGGCGGCTCGCACCGGCCAACCCCTGCGCGCCCTGTTGAGAGAAAAGGGCACGCCCTTCGCAGACCTGGGGCTGGAGGATCCCGGCCTGACAGATGAGCAGCTGCTGGACGCCATCGAGGCGCATCCGGTCCTGCTGAACCGCCCGATCGTGGTCACCCCGCGCGGGGTGAAGCTATGTCGTCCGTCGGAGGCCGTTCTGGACCTGCTGCCCGAAGACGGGCTGAAGCCCTTCGTCAAGGAAGACGGCGAGGTCGTCATCGACGAGACCGGACGCCGGGTCCGCTGATGGCCGATTCCCCTGTGACCAGCGCCGCGCCGCCCCGGCGCCTGTCCTTTCTGGACCGCTGGCTGACGCTGTGGATATTCGCGGCCATGGCGGTGGGGGTGTTGCTGGGCAGCGTCGTGCCCGGCCTTCCGGCCTGGCTGGACAGCCTGTCGTTCGGGACCACCAACATTCCTATCGCCATCGGCCTGATCCTGATGATGTATCCGCCCCTTGCCCGGGTGAAGTACGAGGAATTGCCCCGCGTCTTCGCCGACAGGCGGGTGCTGGCCCTGTCGCTGTTCCAGAACTGGGTGCTTGGCCCGGTGCTGATGTTCGTTCTGGCGGTGATCTTCCTGCGCGACCAGCCGGAGTACATGACCGGAGTCATCCTGATCGGCCTGGCCCGCTGCATCGCCATGGTCCTGGTCTGGAACCAGCTGGCGCGAGGCGACAACCAGTATGTTGCCGGACTGGTGGCCTTCAACTCGATCTTCCAGATCCTGTTCTTCAGCGCCTACGCCTGGTTCTTCCTGTCCGTCCTGCCGCCCCTGCTGGGGCTTGAGGGCAGTGTCGTGGACATCAGCGTCTGGACCATCGCCGGGGCGGTGATGGTCTATCTGGGCCTGCCCTTCCTCGCCGGCTACCTGACCCGACGGACCCTGATCGCCCGCAAGGGGGCCGACTGGTACGAGACCCGCTTCCTGCCCCGCATCGGGCCGGTCACCCTCATTGCCCTGCTGTTCACCATCGTCGCCATGTTCAGCCTGAAGGGCGGGGACGTGGTCGCCCTGCCGCTGGATGCGCTGCGCATCGCCGTTCCCCTGACGATCTATTTTCTGGTCATGTTCGTGGTCAGCTTCCTGATGGGCCGGCTGATTGAGGCGGACTATCCGCGCACCACGGCCTTGGCCTTCACCGCCGCCTCCAACAACTTCGAACTGGCCATTGCCGTCGCCATCGCCGCCTTCGGCCTGGCCAGCCCTGTCGCCTTCGCCGCCGTCATCGGGCCGTTGGTGGAAGTGCCGGTGCTGATCCTTCTGGTGTCGGTCGCCCTGTGGCTGGGCCGACTCTTTTTTCCGGCGACCGCCCCGGCCAAAGGCGCATGATGATGGACCGTCTTCGCGACCTGCCCGATCCGGACCATCTGCCCGCCCTGGACCCGGCCTGTCTGTCGGCCAGTCCGGCGGCGGATCTGGGTCCCCTCGATCCTGCGCCGCGCATCCTGTTGCTATACGGCTCGCTGCGGGAGCGGTCCTACTCTCGCCTGTGCGTGGAGGAGGCGGCGCGGCTTTTGCGGTTCATGGGCTGCGAGACCCGGATCTTCGACCCCTCGGACCTGCCCTTGCCGGGTTCCGCCGGCGACGAGGATCATCCGGCGGTCAAGGAACTGCGTGAACACGCCTTCTGGTCCGAGGGCATGGTCTGGTGCAGCCCCGAGCGCCACGGTCAGGTCTCCGGCCTGATGAAACTCCAGATCGACCACCTGCCGCTCAGCATGGGCGGGGTGCGCCCGACCCAGGGCCGGACCCTGGCGGTCATGCAGGTGTCCGGTGGCTCCCAGAGCTTCAATACCGTCAACACCCTGCGCCTTCTGGGACGCTGGATGCGGATGATCACCATTCCGAACCAGTCCAGCGTCGCCAAGGCCTTTCAGGAGTTCGACGATGCCGGCCGGATGCTGCCCTCGGCCTACTACGACCGGATCGTGGACGTCATGGAGGAGCTGGTGCGGTTCACCGTCCTGACCCGGCCCCATGCCGTCCGGCTGGTCGATCGCTATTCGGAGCGAAAATCGGAGGGCGTAACGATCTCGGCCGGCACGGACCTGTCCGCCATAGCCCTCATGGCGGTCAGGGGCGGGCAGGGCGGCGAAGCCTGACGCGGCGAAACTCCCTCGACGCGCCTTGAACCTGTGCCTCCGCCCCTCTATTCCGGCGTCACAATCAGGAGCTTCCCATGCTGGCCCTCTACATCATTCTCGGCTTCGTCGCCGTCGTCGGCGCCTTCAACATCTTCGAGTTCGGCCGGGTTGACTGAATCGCGTCCCGGCGCGGCGCTCGTCACGGGCGGGGCGCGCCGGATCGGTCGCGCCATCGTTCTGGCGCTGGCTGCGCGTGGCCATGACGTCGCCATCCATCATCGGGAATCGGTGGAGGACGCGGAAGCTCTGGCCGGAGAGGTGCGCGCTCTGGGGCGCCGCGCCGCCGTCCTGTCCGCCGACCTGACCGACGAGGCCGAGGTCCGCGACCTGGTTCCAGCGGCGGCCAAGGCGCTCGGTCCGTTGTCCGTGCTGGTCAACAACGCCTCGGTGTTCGAGGACGACCGGGTGGGCGGACTGTCGCGCGAGGTCTGGGACCTGCATCTCGAAACTAATCTGCGCGCGCCGGTCGTTCTGGCCGAGGCCTTTGCGGCCCAGGCGCCCAAGGGATCATCCATCATCAACCTGCTGGACCAGCGGGTGCTGAAGCCGGATCCGCGCTTCTTCTCCTACGCCCTGTCGCGTAACGGCCTGTGGTGGGCGACGCGGACCCTGGCCCAGGCGCTGGCGCCCGGCATCCGGGTCAATGGCGTCGGCCCCGGCCCGACTCTGGCCTCGATCCACCAGTCAGACGCCGAGTTCGCCGCCGAACAGGCCGCCATGCCGCTCGGCCACGGTCCTTCGCCGGAGGACATCGCCCAGGCCGTCGTCTATCTCGTTGACGCCCGCGCAGTCACCGGCCAGATGATCGCCGTGGACGGCGGCCAGCACCTGGCCTGGCAAACCCCCGACATCGCCGAGTGAACACCGCCGTGACCCCATCTCTTTCGGCCGCCCGGCGCGACAACCTGACCGTCTTCGTCAAGGGCCTGCGGGTCGAGGCCGGCATCGGCGTCTATGACCACGAGCATGGCCGGCTGCAGACCCTGGTCATCGACGTAACCCTCGATCTCGGCCCGGCCGAGATCCACGGCCTTGCCGACACCATCAACTACGAGACCGTGGCCGCCTCGGCCCGTCGAATCATCGCCGAGGGGCACGTCGGCCTGGTCGAGACCTTCGCCGAGCGTCTGGCCCTGCACTGTCTGGAGGATTTCCGGGTGAGGGGCGTCACCGTCCGGGTCGACAAGCCGGGTGCGCTGGAGGCCGCAGACGGCGCCGGCTGCGAGCTCACCTATCGGCGCTGATTCGCCGGAAACCTTGCCTTTGCCGGATTTCGGCACGACATGTCGCCGCGCAATGCCCCAGGTTCGCTTCACCCGCCGTTTCTCGATGGCCCATCGTCTGCTCTCCGACCCCGCGTCGCGGTGCGCGGTGCCGCATGGCCATAACGAGTTCGTGCACGTCGTCCTGGCCACGGACGCGGAGATGGATTTCGGCGGCTCGAACTATGTCGCCTCCTTCGAAACCCTGAAGGGCCGCTGGCACAGCTTCATCGACAAGGCCGTGGACCATGCGTTCCAGCTGAACGCTGTGGATCCCATGCTGGCCTGGTTCCAGGCGAACGAGCCCCAGCGCGTCGCCCGCCTGATGGTGTTCGACGGCGATCCGACGACCGAGGCCTTCGCCATCGCCCTGCGAAGGAAGCTGGACGCCATCCTGGCCGACGACGGCTCACCCTTCCGCTGCGTCGAACTGACCCTGGAAGAGACTCCGACCAACGCCATCATCATCGGTGAACACCTGAGCGCCGCCGAACGCGCCTGGGCTGCGGGAAGCTGGATCGACAGGCCTGATCTGTCGATCAACGACCTGCCTGCTGCAAAGTGAAGCCCGGATCGGCTTGCCTCCGGCCGACGGCCCCGCCATTGTCCCACGAATGAACGCGAGGACCCCGATGGCCGAGCCCGGCGATCCCAATGCGCCCCAGAATTCCGAACAGAGGGCGCCAGAGTCTGGATCGACCCATGACGTCGACCACGACGATCTGATCGGATTCGCCTCGCCTGCGGCCTTGCAGGGTCAGATGCGTGCGCCTGCGCCGCCACCGGCCGAGCCCTTGATCGAGCCCGAGCCCGAACCCGAGGCTCAAGAACCCGTGCTGCTCGCGCCGGAACCCTATCCTGTCGTCATCCCTGCGCCCGAGATCGTTGGGCCGCCGCTGACACCGGCCCCGCCGCCTGCGCCAGAGCCGATCCCGCAGTGGGCCCGGGAGACGCCGATCTCCGAACAGCCGGTGGGCAGCTTCGCCCGCCGCCGGGAACAGCCCGCGCCGATCGACGGCGCCATGGGGCTCTACAACGTCTATGCCCTGATCCTTTTCGCCGTGCCCACCCTGGGCGTCTCGGCCCTCATCGCGCTTGTGGCGGTGACCGGACGGGCCCGTCCCCAGGGCGAAGTGTCCGCCAGCCATTTCATGTTCCAGCAGCGCACCCTCTGGGCCGGCGCGGTCGTGGCCCTGCTCGGCGCCATCCTGATCGCCGTGGGCATGGGCGTCTTCGTCCTGTTCATTCTGGCGGTCTGGCTGATCCTTCGCGGGGCCGGCGGCGTTATGAAGCTGAAGGCGGGTCGTCCGATTGAACGGCCGCGCGCCTGGCTGTTCTAGGAGACATCATGTCCGACGCACCCCAGCCCCGTCTCGAGGCCGGTCATGAGGCCGAGGGCAAGCCCGCCGCATTGATCGCCTGGGGCCTCTACATTCTGTCGATCCCGTCGGCCAATGTGCTGGTCCTGGTCGGACTCGTCGTCGCCTATGCCGCGCGCAGCTCCGCCACCGGTCTTCCCCGCCAGCATATCGAGGCCCAGATCGCGCTGTTCTGGTCGGTCTTCTGGTGGACGATCGCCCTCTGGGTCCTGATCGTCATCAGCATATTCGCCTCGATCATCCTGATCGGCATCCCCTTCCTGCTGCTGTTCGGCGCCCTGTGGTTCCTGCTCAGCATCTGGTTCACGGTGAAGAGCATCCTCGGCGTCGTGAATCTGGTCTCCGACAAGCCCGCCTGACCGGGCGTGGCCGTGAGGAACGGGTTTTCGGCGTCGGAGTTCTGACCTCGGACGAGGGGCGTTCAATGACCGATTTTCGCGACGTCATAGCCGAGCAACGTTACGAGCAAGGCTTCGCTGACGCTGAGGGAGAAATGCGTCGCGTCTGGGCCGACTATTCCGTCCAGGGCAACCGACGCGCCATCCTGCACGTAGAGGCCGACGACGCGCTCCGGGGCTCCGGCGCGGCCGGCACGTTCATGCAGAGCCTGGCCGACCACGCCCGCGCACAGGGTCAGACGCTCACGCCGGTCTGCGGCTATGCGGTCGCCTGGTTCCGGCGTCACCAGGATCAGGCCGACGTGGTGGGGTGACCTCGAAAACCGACGCACCCAGGGCCGTTTGGGCGCATCATGTCATTGGCGGCCTTGAGCCGCGGAGGGATCACCGGATGGACGGCTTCGATCTTCAGGGCGTTCGAGACGGCGTCAGCGCTGCCGCCGGTCCTTTGCAGACCTGGGTCCTGCCCGCCCTTCTGGGACTGGGCCTCGCCTCGGCGACCGGGCTGCGGACCTTCCTGCCGCTCCTGATGCTGGCGCTGGCCGCCCGGTTCGGCCTGTTCGGCATCGCCCTGAACGAACAGATGAGCTGGCTCGCGGACTGGCCCGCCATCGCGGCCCTCGGAATTGCTGCGGTCGTCGAGTTCGCCGGCGACAAGATCCCCGTCGTCGATCACGGCCTGAATGTTCTGGGGGCCTTCACCCGGCCGGTGGCAGGCGCGGTCGCGGCGGGCAGCGTCTTCGCCGGCCTTGACCCCACCACGGCTGCCGTCGCCGGGATCATCGTCGGCGCGCCTGCCGCCTTCGCCTTCAATGCCGCCCAGGGGGGTGCGCGGCTGACGTCCACGGCCACCACCGGCGGCGTCGGCAATCCCGTCCTGTCCTTCCTTGAGGACATTCTGGCCTTCTTCACGGTGATCCTGGCCTTCCTGGCACCGATCCTCGTCCCGGTGGTGCTGATCGTCCTGGCCGTGCTCGTCTTCCGGCTGGCGAAGCGACTGCGCGAGAAACTCTACGCTCGCGACGGCGCTACGGCAGGCGCGACACGATCGCCTT
The DNA here is from genome assembly GCF_027484365.1 of Brevundimonas sp. Classification (GTDB taxonomy): domain Bacteria; phylum Pseudomonadota; class Alphaproteobacteria; order Caulobacterales; family Caulobacteraceae; genus Brevundimonas. Next base: position 171,336 of record NZ_JAIXTC010000023.1, read on the forward strand.
GATGGTCTCCGCCCGTGCAGGCAGGTCCTCGGCGAGGCGTGACGCCAGCTCGCGCGCGCCGACCGGGTAGGCGTCCCCGCCCGCCGAAATCTCCCTGGCCAGCAACGCCGCCTCGTTCAGCCGACGCTCAAGGTCCTCGACCTGTTCGATGGCCAGGGCGCGGGCCTCGGCCTGGAGTTGTCTGACCCGGTCGCTTGTCGACTGGGGACCGCGCATCAGGTCATAGACCTCGGACTCGGCCACGATATGCAGATCAGGTTTGGAACGGTTTCCGGTGGTCTTGGGCATGAAGGTCTCCTGACCAGCGGAAACGTCCTGCCACGGTGAAGTTTCCCCCGTTCGGCTGATGCCAGACGCAATCAAGCCGCCATGTTGCGGGTATGCATCACCCGGTTCGGCGAAATCAGGCCTCTTCCTGCTGCCGTTCCTCGTCCTCGGCGACCATCACCCCCGCCGCGTCCTCGTTCAGGGCCTGGGCTTCGCGACGGGGCTTCACATAGGGTTCGGGCTGCGGCGTCGAGGTGTTGTTCCGCCACAGGCTGCGCCCGGCCTGGGGTCCGCCGGTGACCTGCAGGGTCAGTCGCTCCTCGTCGCGGCGACGGACATCTTCGATCGTTTCGTGCGCCTCGTCTTCGGAGAAGCCGAGATCCTTCAGCACATGCTCGCTGAAGGCCAGGGCGCTTTCGAAAGTCTCGCGGATGTGGAACTCGACTCCGGCCTTGATCAGGCGGATCGAATGGCCGCGGTCATAGGCGCGCACGAACAGCTTGGTCAGGGGGAATTCGGCCTTGACCAGTTCCACGATCCGGTCGGCGATCTCGGGCTTGTCAACACAGACGAGGATGGTCTCCGCCGTTTCGGCGCCCGAAGCCCTCAGCACGTCCAGTCGCGATCCGTCACCGTAGTAGACCTTGAAGCCGAAGTTTCCGGCCGCCTGGATCATCTCCACGTCCATGTCGATGATCGACACGTCGACGTCGCGGGCCAGCAGCGGCTGACAGACCACCTGGGCGAAGCGGCCGAAGCCGATCACCAGCACCCGCTCGCGCAGGTTCCGGGCCCTGTCCACGCCATCGGTCTTGTCCGGATCCAGCGCCTCGTCCGGCCGCAGCTTGTCGGCGACGAACAGGCGCAAGGGCGTCAGCGCCATAGACAGGATCACGATGGCCGACAGGATCGCGGCCATACGCGGATCGAACAGACCGGCGGTTCCGGCCGTCGCATAGAGGACGAAGGCGAACTCCCCGCCCTCGCCCATCAGGGCGGCCCGCAGCAGGCCCTCGCCATGGCTCTGTTTCAACCGGGCGATGGCATAGACGCCGATCATCTTCAGGGCCGAGAAGACCACGACGCCGCCCAGCACCCAGGCCCAGTCGCGCACGACCACGGCCAGGTCCAGCGACATGCCGATCGCCAGGAAGAACAGGCCCAGCAGGATGCCCCGGAACGGCTCCACATCGGCCTCCAGCTGATGCCGGAAGGTCGATTCCGACAGCAGCACGCCCGCCAGGAAGGCGCCCATCGCCATGGACAGTCCGCCCAGACTGACCGCGAAGGCGGAACCCAGGACCACGACCAGCGCGCCCATCGTCATCACTTCGCGCCCGCCGTAACGGGCCAGCAGGCGGAACAGCGGGTTCACCAGCCAGCGCCCGGCGACGTAGACACCGGCCACTGCCGCCACGGCCGCGCCGATGGTGATCCAGACAGGTCGGGCGGCCTCGATCGCCGACCCGTAGGAGGCGGCCAGGGCGGCGACGAGGGCCAGCAACGGCACGATGGAGATGTCCTCGAACAGCAGCACCGACACGACCCGCTGGCCCGCCGGCTCGGACTGCTCGTTCCGCTCGTCCAGCAACTGCATGACGATGGCGGTCGACGACAGGGCGAAGCCGAAGCCGGCGATCACTGCCGCATACCAGGGCAGACCTGCCAGCAGGGCGGCGCCGGTCAGCAGGACGGCGCAGGTCATCACCTGGACGGCGCCCAGACCGAAGATCTCTTTTCGGAGACTCCATAGCCGCGCCGGCCGCATCTCCAGGCCGATAATGAACAGGAACAGCACGATGCCGATCTCGGCGACATGCAGCATGGTCTCGGGCTCGCGCACCACGCCCAGCGCCGATGGTCCCAGGATCAGCCCCGCGGCCAGATAGCCCAGAACCGCGCCGAGGCCGAAGCGTTTGAACAAGGGCACGGCGACGACCGCCGCCGCCAGCAGCGCCACCGCGTGGCCCAGCCCCATTCCCGTCGGTTCCGCCATGATCCGTCCCGTGTCGCGAGCCCCTATAGTGGCGACGCTTTGTTGCGATTGCGAGAGGCGTCAGGCGTTCGCCAGCTCTACGATCCGCCTCACCAGTCCGCTGTCCGGATCCGCCAGCGGGTCCAGGACGGTGAAATGGTTCAGGCCGGGCAGGGCCTCGAACCGCGTCTCGACACCCTTGCCGCCCCAGAAGTCCGCCATTTCCCGCGACTGGCGCACGAACTCCGACGTCTCATCGGCACCCACGACGCAGTCCAGCACCGTCCCGCCCGGCGTCGATCCATTGGGCACGGGCCAGTGAATCGGCGACAGGGCGGCCGCCTCGCGCGGATCCAGATTCAGGGCCGAATTCAGCGATGTGGGGATAAGCGGCTCCAGGTCGAACAGGCCCGAGATCGCGACGGCCGCCGAAGCCCGTCCCTCCGACAGCATGCAGGCGGCCAGATGTCCGCCCGCCGAATGACCGAACACCACGGGCCGTTTGCCTGTCCGCGCGCGGATCAGCTCGACCGCGTCCCGGACCTCGCGAACGATCCGTCCGAGCCGCACATCGGGGCACAGATCATAGGACGGCACGGCCAGGCTGACGCCGTGGCTCAGCAGGGCCGGCGCGACCCAGCTGAACCACGACCTGTCCAGCGCCTGCCAGTAGCCGCCGTGGATGAAGACCGCGACCGGTGCGTCAGGCGCGGCGTCGAACAGGTCCATGACCTCGCGCTCGCCGGATCCGTAGGGCAGGGCGATCGGCGGATGCAGGGCCCGTGCGGCTGCGGCCTCCGCCTTCCACCGCGCCATGACGACGGGGTGATCCGGCACGGCGGCCCGGTTGTTGTATTCCGCTTCGAAATCGAGGGTCTTACCGGCCACGTCCGCATCCGCTACTCAAGCCCGCGAACACCGGAGCCCACGACCATGATGACCGCCATCTTCGTCTTCATCAAATGCGAGCTGGGCCACGCCAACGATGTCGCCGCCGACATGGTCGACAATGTCGAGTACGTGTCGGAGGTCTATTCCACCTCGGGCCAGTACGACCTTCTGGCGAAGTTCCAGCTGCCGAAGGAAATGGACATCGGTACCTTCGTCACGAAGTCGGTCCAGACACGGCCGCATATCCGCGACACCTTCACGGTGATCACCTTCTCGCCCTTCCTTCCGACGAAATAAGTCTCACAAGCTGACGCCGCGTCACGGTGGCGTTTCCAGACTGATCACTGCTAACCTGCCCGCCTGAGACGCAGGCACAGGCGTCAGGGAGCAAACCATGGCCGATCTGGAAACCTTCCGCGCCGAGACGCGCGCCTGGCTGGAGGCGAACTGCCCGGCCGAATGTCGCGGGCCACTCGACAATGACGAGGACCGCGTCTGGGGCGGTCGCAACGCGACTTTCAAGACTCCGGCCCACAAGCAATGGATGGACGTCATGGCCGCGCGCGGCTGGACGGCGCCGCAGTGGCCCACGGAGTACGGCGGCGGCGGTCTCGACCGGGAACAGGCCAAGGTTCTGGCCTCCGAGATGCGCCGCATCGACGCCCAGATGCCCCTGTCGTCCTTCGGCATCTGGATGCTGGGCCCGGCGTTGCTTCAGTTCGGCACCGAGGAACAGAAGAAGCGCTTCCTGCCCGAGATCGTCCGCGGCGAGATCCGCTGGTGCCAGGGCTATTCAGAGCCCGGAGCCGGTTCCGACCTGGCCGCTGTCCAGACCCGCGCCGAGGACAAGGGCGACCACTGGATCATCAACGGCCAGAAGATCTGGACCTCCTACGCCGACAAGGCCGACTGGATCTTCTGCCTGATCCGTACTGATCCGGAGGCGCCCAAGCATCTGGGCATCTCCTTCGTCCTGTTCGACATGGCCACCCCCGGGGTGACGACCCGACCGATCGAGTTGATCTCGGGCAAGTCGGCCTTCTGCGAGACCTTCTTCGACAATGTCCGCGTCGAGAAGGAGAACCTGATCGGGACGCTCAACCGCGGCTGGGACGTGGCCAAGGCCCTGCTGGCCCACGAACGCACCATGATCGGGGCGATCGGCGACATGGGCCGTCCGATCAGCCAGGTCGCGGTCGATTCCATCGGCCTGGACGACGCGGGCCGCCTCGACGAACCCATGCTGCGGACCAGGATCGCCGAGCTTGAAATCGACGCCGCCGCCTTCCGTCTGTCGATGGAGCGGGTGGGCGACCAGGTGAAGGCCAGGCAGGTTTCCCCCGCCATCGCCTCCATGCTGAAGTATTACGGCTCGGAGCTGAACAAGCGCCGCCACGAACTGGCCATGGCCGCCGGCGGCTCGGACGCTCTCGAGTGGGAGAGCGAACGCTCGCACAAGGGCACGCCCGCCCGCGACTGGCTGCGCACCAAGGCCAACTCCATTGAAGGCGGCACCTCCGAGGTCCAGCTGAACATCATCGCCAAACACCTGCTTCAGCTGCCGGGAGCCTGAGCCCATGCCCCTGATCCTGACCGAAGAGCAGACCATGCTCAAGGACGCCGCCGACGGCTTCCTCAGCGAGAACGCGCCCGTCGCCCACTTCCGCAAGCTGCGAGACTCGAACGACGCCGACGGCGTCTCGCGCGACCTGTGGAAGGCGTTCGGCGAAATGGGTTTCGCCGGCGTCATCATCCCCGAGGAACACGGCGGCTCGGGCCTCGGCGCCGTTGAGGCGGGCATCGTGGCCGAGGGGCTGGGTCGTACCCTGACCCCGTCGCCCTTTTTCGGCTCGTCCATCCTGGCCGCCCGCATCCTGATCGACGCGGCCTCGGCCGATCAGCAGGCCGCCTGGCTGCCGAAGATCGCGGCGGGCGAGGCCATCCTGTCCCTGGCCCTCGATGAGGGCCCCAAGCACCAGCCTTCCCGCATCGCCACCACGGCCGAGCGCAGCGGCAACGGCTTCAAGCTGAACGGGGCCAAGGGCTTCGTTCTCGACGGCCACATCGCCGACGCCCTGATCGTTGCAGCGAAGACCGAGGCGGGCATCACCCTGTTCCTCGTCGATCCCGGGACCTCGGGTGTCGAGATCGAACGCACGGTGATGGTTGACGCCCACAACGCCGCCCGCATCACCCTGACCGATGTCCAGGTCGACTCTGACGCCGTCATCGGCGGCGTCGATGCCGGAGAAGCGGCCCTGGAGGGCGCACTCAACCTCGGCCGCGCCTGCGCCGCCGCCTGCCTGACCGGTGCCGGCGACCAGGCCTTCCTGTCGACGGTCGAATACCTCAAGACCCGCAAGCAGTTCGGCAAGTTGATCGGCGAGTTCCAGGCCCTGCAACACCGGGCCGCCCACCTGTTCACCGAGATTGAGCTGGCCAAGGCTGCGGTGCTGAGCGCCCTGCAACGCCTCGACGCCGGCGCGCCGAAGGCCGACCTGGCCGTCTCCGTCGCCAAGGCCAAGGCAGGCCGCGTCGCCGAACTCGCCGTCCAGGAGGCGGTCCAGATGCACGGCGGCGTCGGCATGACCGACGCCTTCGATGTCGGCCTCTACATGAAGCGTGTCCGCGTCCTGAACGAACTCCTCGGCGATGCCGGATTCCACGCCGAGAAGCTCGCAAGGGCGGGGGGATACTGATCCCACCCCTCTCCCCCTTGCGGGAGAGGGAGACCGCACACGGCGGCGCAGCCGTCGTCCTTGTGCGGTCGGGCGAGGGGTCGTGCAGGCGGTCGGGTCGGCGAAACCCCTCATCCGACCTCGCTTCGCTCGGCCACCTTCTCCCGCAAGGGGAGAAGGGCTAAGTCCTCCTCAGGGAGACTCTTCATGACGCTGAACAGCGCGACCTATCTGACAGGCTTCGGCAACCATTTCGCCACGGAGGCCCTTCCGGGCGCCCTGCCGGTGGGCCGCAACTCGCCGCAGAAGACCCCGATGGGGCTCTATGCCGAGCAGCTCAGCGGCACGGCCTTCACCGCCCCGCGCGCCGAGAACCGCCGGAGCTGGCTTTACCGCCTGCGTCCTTCGGCCCAGCACCCGGCGTATCAACCGTTCGCCCAGGGCAGGGTCCGCTCCGGCCCCTTCCACGACGCCCCGCCCAGCCCCAACCGCATGCGCTGGGACCCCCTGCCGATCCCGACCGCCCCGACCGACTGGGTCGAGGGTCTCGTCACCTACGGCGGCAATGGCGATGCGGAGGCCCAGACGGGTGTCGGCATCCACCTCTATGCCGCCAACCGGTCGATGACCGACCGCGTCTTCTACGACGCCGACGGCGAGCTGCTGATCGTGCCTCAGGAGGGCGAACACGTCTTCGTCACCGAGTTCGGGCGGATCGAGGCCGGTCCCGGCCACATCGTCGTCATCCCGCGCGGCGTCCGCTTCCGTGTCGAGTGTGACGGGCCCGTCCGCGGCTATGTCTGCGAGAACTACGGCGCGCCCTTCCGCCTGCCGGATCTCGGCCCCATCGGCTCGAACGGCCTGGCCAATCCGCGCGATTTCGAGGCGCCCGTCGCGGCCTTCGAGGACGTCGCCCTCCCCACCGAATGCGTGCAGAAATACGCCGGACGGCTGTGGGTCACGACTTTCGAACATTCGCCGCTCGACGTCGTCGCCTGGCACGGCAACCTCGTCCCCTATCGCTGGGACACTGCGCGGTTCAACACCATCGGCACCGTCAGCTTCGACCACCCGGACCCGTCGATCTTCACGGTCCTGACCTCGCCGTCGGACACGCCCGGCACGGCCAATTGCGACTTCGTCATCTTCCCGCCGCGCTGGATGGTCGCCGAGGACACCTTCCGTCCGCCGTGGTTCCACCGGAACGTCATGAGCGAGTTCATGGGTCTGGTGACGGGGGCCTATGACGCCAAGGAGGGCGGCTTCGCTCCCGGCGGCGCGTCCCTGCATAACTGCATGAGCGGCCACGGTCCGGATCAGGCCAGCTACGACAAGGCCGTGTCTGCCGACCTTAAGCCCCACAAGCTCGAGAACACCCTGGCCTTCATGTTCGAAACGCGATTCCCGATCCGCACCACGGAATGGGCGCAGACCACCCCGACGATGCAATTCGACTACGACGACGTCTGGACCGGCTTCGCCAGCGGCGACGTCTCACAACAAGGATAAGCCATGCGCCTTCTGATCACCGCTGCCCTGGCCGCCGCCGCCCTGTTGTCGGGCAGCTGCGCGCCGTCCGTCCCGAACGAGGCCGACCTGCCGCCGATGGCCCGCGCCGACCACGACCTGGCCCAGGTCTGCGAGGAGGACGGGGGCGAACTCATGCGCGTCGGCCGGATGCAGACCGAACGGTGCGTCGTGCCCTTCGCGGATGCGGGCAAGGTCTGCCGCGACGGCGACGACTGTCTGGGCGACTGCCGCGCTGTTTCGGCCGGACCCAACACGCAAACCACCACCGGCGTTTGCGCCCCGAACGACCTGCCGTTCGGCTGCAACACGCCGATCGAGGACGGACGCCCCGGCCCGACTCTTTGCGTCGACTGACGGCGACGCATCCGGGTCGGTCATGCTAGCGTTTCTGCAGTATGACCCTGACTGAACTCGCCGCCCTGCTGGCTCTGAATCTGGCCGTCCTGGTCGTCGTGATGCTGGCCCTGTGGGGGCTGGCGTTGCGGCTGAAGGACGTCAGCTTCATCGACGGCGTCTGGCCGCTGGGGATGCTGCTGCTGGCCCTGATCACCTTCCCCCGGACCGACGGCGATCAGACCCGGAAATTCCTGCTGCTCTGGCTCTGCGGCGTCTGGGCCGTTCGCCTCGGCTGGCACCTGCTCCATCGCTGGCGCGAGAAGGGTGTCGACGGTCGCTATGCCGAGATCGTGGAGACCCAGGAAAGAGAGCACGGCTGGAGCTTTGCCAGGACCGCCCTCCTGTTCGTCTTCCTGCCCCAGGCGTTTCTGGGATGGCTGACCTCCCTGCCGGTGCAAATGGGCCAGGTCGAAGATGGCCCGATCGGCTGGCTCGGCTGGATCGGGGCGGTCGTCGTGGTCGTCGGCATCGCCTTCGAGAGCATCGGTGACGCCCAGCTTGCGGCCTTCCGAAAGGACCCCGCGAACAAGGGCAAGGTGCTGGACACCGGCCTGTGGCGCTACACCCGCCACCCCAACTATTTCGGCGACGCCTGCGTCTGGTGGGGGTTGTGGCTGATTGCGGCCGAGACCGGATGGGTGGGGATCGCCTCGATCGTCGGCCCGGTCTTCCTGACCTTCACCCTGACGAAGTGGTCGGGCATCGGCATCACCGAAAAGGCGATCAGCAAGACCAAGCCGAAATATGCCGACTACATCCGCCGGACGAGCGCCTTTATCCCGCTGCCGCCGAAGACATAGTCTCGCCGTACCGGACGATGGTTGCCCTCTTTGCTTTGAAGCATCGGCTTCGCCGGACAACCGCCATAGACGTCGTCCGGCGGGCTGCATGTCCAGTAATTGGAGCGTTCAATATAGATGTAAACGTTACAGGGGAAATTCCATAAGTAATCATACGTACTCGAAGTCGCCTGGATCGAATTTAGTTGACCTTTTAGTCACGCGTTAACTGCGACGGTAGAAATAGCGGAAAAAGCTAATGGATCGGAGGAAATTCCATGGCAGCAAAATCCGCATATCTCATCTTCACTCCAGTCGTTCTCGCAGCCGCCTTTACCCCGGCCCTCGCGGCTGAACCTGCCAGTGCGGCGGATGACGTCGTCGTCACCCAGGCCCAGGCGGCCCGCGCGCCGACCAGCACCCAGCAGGTGTTTTCGACCGGGGTTGCCCGGGGCCGCGACCCGCTCGACAGCGCGACGTCGACCAGCGCCCTGCGCCAGAGCGAGATCCAGGTGCTCGGGGCCCGTTCGCTGGGCGACATACTGCGGAACATCCCGGGGATCCGGACCGAGTCCTCGACCGGGGACGGGAGCTCCGCCTACACCATCCGCGGCCTGCCCCTGGCGTCCGGGGGATCCAAGTACATGCAGATCCAGGAGGACGGCCTGCCCGTTCTCGAGTTCGGCGACTTTTTCAACGGCGCGACGGACATCTTCATCCGGGCTGACTTCAACCTGTCGGCGGTCGAGGCGATCCGGGGCGGTTCGGCCTCCACTTTCGCCTCGAACTCGCCCGGCGGTTTGATCAATCTGATCTCGCGGACGGGTGACGTGGAAGGCGGCGCGGTCCAGTTCACCACGGGCCTCGACTACGACACCGACAGGGTGGATTTCCACTATGGCGCGCCGATCACTGACACCCTGAGGTTCCATGTCGGGGGCTTTTACCGATCGGGCGAAGGCCAGCGTCGGGTCGGCTTTGATGCCTACGAGGGAGGCCAGTTCAGGTTCAACGTCACCAAGCAATTCGCCAACGGCTACGTCCGCCTTTCGGGCAAGTATCTCGACGACCGTTCACCGCACTACCTGCCGGGTCCGGTCCGGATCACCGGCACGAACGACCGGCCGGTGTTCGAGAGCTTCAACGGCTATGACGTCCGGCGCGATTCCATGCTGTCAGGCCAGCTGGGCGATCTCATCACCTTGGACGCCAACAACAATCCTGTGCGTCTTCCGATCAGCCAGGGCCAGGACGCCCATGTGCGTTCGATCGGAGTGGAGTCCCAGTTTGACGTCCGCGACTGGCTGATCACCCATCGCGCCCGCTATTCGGAGGTCTCGGGCGGGACGACCCGCAACCTGGTCGCCAACATCTATTCCGGCGGCGCCCTGCCGGCGTCGCTGGGCGGCGGGACAGGCACGTTCACCTATGCCACGGGTCCGCGCGCCGGTCAGGTTATCTCCAACCTCGGCACCATGAACGGCAACGGCCTGGTGGTGGCCTCGGCGCTCAACCGGATCGATTCCAGTGATCTGGGCAACATCATCAGCGATCTTCGCGCGACCCGGGCCTTCAGCCTTCCCGGGGGCGAACTGACCCTGACCGGCGGCCTGTACAACTCGGTCCAGAACTATGAGAGCGACTGGCTGTACGGGAACCACCTCCAGGATGTGGCGGCTGACGGCCAATCGGCGCTGATCAACTTCACCAATGCCGCCGGCGTGCCCCAGTCCCAGGGCGGCTATCTGGGATTCAACCGTTCGGGGAGCACGGCCTTCTTCCGGCGGAAATACGATGTCCAGTACGAGATCGCGGCTCCCTACGGCTCGATCAACTACCGGTTCGGCCGGATCGCGATCGGCGCCAGCGTCCGCTACGACATGGGTCAGGTAAACGGCGAACTTTACGGGGCCGATCTGGGCGGCGGTCGGGTCGGTATTCGACCGTTTGACTTCAACGGCAACGGCGTCATCTCGGTGGCGGAATCACGGACCGCCTTCACCCCGCTCGATCGACCGGCGCCCGTCGACTACAGCTATGATTACATCAGCTATTCGACCGGGATTAATTTCCGGGTCTCGGAGCCGTTCGCGCTGTTCGCGCGGTACAGCCGGGGTGCCCGGGCTGCGGCCGACAAGGTGCTGTTCTCGAACAAGGTCAGCATGGTCGACGGCAGCATGCCCGATCCCGAGGACGGCTATGACGTCGTCGAACAGCTGGAAGGCGGCTTCAAGTACCGAACCCCGCAGCTGACGGTGAACGTGACCGGCTTCTCGGCCGATACCGAGGACACCAACGTCCAGGCCGGGGCGATCACCACCGACCGCGAGTACACCGCCTACGGCATAGAGACCGAGGTCGGCTACCGTGTGGGCGATTTCAGTCTGACGGGCGGAGTGACCTGGACACAGGCCGAGATCGTCAACGACAAGTTCAATGCCGCAGTGGCCGGGATGGTCCCCCGCCGCCAGCCCGACTTCATCTTCCAGGCCACGCCCCAGTACGAGACCCGGCAATTCACGGTGGGAGCCAACATCATCGGCTCGACCAGCAGCTGGGTCCAGGACGTCAACCAGATGAAGATGCCGGGTTACACCCTGGTGAACGCCTTCGTTCAGTTCCGGCCGATGGACCGGGTCCAGCTCATGATCAACGCCAATAACCTGTTCGACGAAGTGGCCTTCATCGAGATCACGACCCCGGCCGTCCCGGCCAACGGTATCGGTCTGGGCCGGGCCGCCAATGGTCGGACCATCTCGCTGTCGGCCCGATTCGACTTCTGAACGCGTGTCCCCCACTGCGCGCGCTGAAGAGGCCCCCGTCGCGGTTGCGGCGGGGGCCAATCGGTCTTCAAACGCTTTCGGGCCTTAGTTGGCCGGGGGCGTGGTGACCGGGGCCATGGCGCCTTCCGGAGCCGACGGCGAAGTGTTCGGCGTGTTCGAGGTGGTCATGCCGCCGTCGGCGTTGCCGGCTTGCTGCTCGATGCGGTCGGCCTCGGCGTTGAGGGCCGTTTCCTGGGATTCGGTCGGAGCAGCGGCGGCTTGCTGCTCCAGAGCGTCCGCCTGGACTTCGGCCTGCTTGTCGGCGGCCGATTCACCGCAGGCGGCGAGAGAAGCGGCCAGAGCCAGCGAAGCGGAGGCGATGATCAGTTTACGCATAGGGAATTCCCTTCCTTGTTGAGCCAGAAAAATGCGGCCCCTCACGGAAGGTTCACGTCGCCGTGACGAATAATCCGAACGCCGTTACCTCGCCTCGGCGAAGGCGACCCGGGCCGCGCCGAGCAGGGCGGCGTGCTTGTGGGTGATCACCCAGGTCGGGATGTCGGCCATATAGTCCTTGAACCGGCCCTTGCGCTCGAACCGCTGGCGGAAGGGACTGGCCTTCAGGAAGGGCAGGATGCGCGGCGCGATGCCGCCCGCGATATAGACACCGCCGCGCGCACCGGTGGTCAGGGCGATGTCGCCGGCCACGGCCCCGAGGATGGCGCAGAACCGGGCGAGCGTCGCGCCACAGGGGCTATCGGGGTCGGCCAGGGCGGTCTTCGTGATCTCGGCCGGATCCTCGATATGGGTCTCGCGCCCGTCGATCTCGGCCAGGGCCCGGTGCATGTTCAGAAGGCCGGGGCCGCAGATCAGCCGCTCGATCGAGACGCGGTCGTAACGGCGGCGCAGGATGCGCAGGATCTCGTCCTCGACCGTGTCGCCGGGGGGGAAACAGGCGTGGCCCCCTTCTGAAGGCATGGCCATCTCGCCGCCGTGGGCATCGCGCACCAGGGCCGAGACGCCAAAGCCGGTGCCGGGGCCGAGCACCGCGATCGTGGCATGCGGATCGCCGGCCTCGGGGCCGCCCAGCTTTTCCAGGTTTTCGGCCGGGATCACGGGCGCGCCCCAGGCCAGGGCCTCGAAGTCGTTGATCAGCTTGACGGGGTTCAGACCCAGGGTCTGGAGTTCGGTCTCCGACACGGCCCAAGGACTGTTGGTCAGGTCGATGGCCCCGTGCTCGACCGGTCCGGCCACCGCGATCACGCCGCCCGTCGGCTTGACCTCGCAGCCGTCGATGAAGGCCGCGACCCCCTTCAGGAAGGTCGGATACTGTTCCGCCGGAAAGCTCTCGTGATGGTCCAGGGCGATCTGGCCGTCGACCATTCGGGCGATGGCGAAGCGGGCGTTGGTGCCGCCGACGTCGCCGACCAGAAGCGTCTTGCCGTTACTCATGCGTCCACTGCCCTGTTCTGTACATTCGCGTCCGCTACGTCGCGGATCTCTGGTTGTCGGTCGGTCGGCTCGGCCACGAAACAGACCGAGGCCCCCTGTTCGGCCGAGGAGACGGCAGCGCGGAAGGCACCGAACAGCTCGCGGCCATAGCCCCAGCTCTGCACCGAGGCCGGCCGGGCCCGCTCGCGGGTGGTCAGGTCGGCGTCGATGGTCAGAACACCCGCCTCGGCGTCCAGCCGGACGACGTCGCCGTCCAGCACATAGGCCAGCGGCCCGCCTTCGAGCGCTTCGGGCGTGACATGGATGGCCGCCGGCGTCTTGCCCGAGGCCCCCGACATCCGCCCATCGGTGACTAGGGCGATCGGAACGCCGCGATCCTGCAGCACGCTCATCAGGGGCGACAGGGAATGCAACTCGGGCATTCCGTTGGCCTTGGGGCCCTGGAAGCGCAGGACGATGACGCAGCCCTCGTCCAGCTCGCCGCCTTTGAAGGCGGCCAGAACGTCTTCCTGGGCGTCGAACACCCGGGCCCTGGCCTCGATGATCCGATGCTGGGGCTTGACCGCCGACATCTTGATCACCGCCCGGCCGAGGTTGCCCTTGACCAGCCGCAGACCGCCCTCGGTGTCGAAGGGGTCGGAGGCGGGACGCAGAATGTCACGATCCAGACTTTCGGCGACCCCGTCCTTCCAGACCAGTTCGCCGTCGATCATCGCCGGTTCCTGGAAATAGTGATGGATGCCCCGGCCCATAATGGTGGTCACATCGGAGTGGATGTGGCCGGCTTGGGCCAACTCGCGCGCCACGAAGGCCACGCCGCCCGCCGCCTGGAAGGCGTTCACGTCCGCCGATCCGTTCGGATAGACCCGCGCCAGCAGGGGGGTGACCGACGACAGCTGGTCCATGTCGGTCCAGTCGATCAGCACCCCGGCCGCCCGCGCCATGGCGACAAGATGGATGGCGTGGTTGGTCGATCCCCCCGTGGCCAGCAGGGCCACGATCATGTTGACGACCGACTTCTCGTCGACGACGTCGGCCATGCGGCATTCGCCGGACTGGGCCAGTTCGACCGCCCGCTTGGCCGCCGCCGCCGTCAGGGCGTCACGCAGGCCGGTCTCCGGATGGACGAAGGCGGTCGAAGGCATGTGCAGCCCGCCCAGTTCCATCATCATCTGGTTGGAATTGGCCGTGCCGTAGAAGGTGCAGGTGCCGGGCGAATGGTAGGAGCCGATCTCGGACTCCAGCAGGGTCTGACGATCGACCTTCCCCTGCGCATACTCGGCGCGGACCCGGGCCTTCTCGGCATTGGGAATGCCCGACGGCATCGGACCGGCCGGGGCGAAGATGACGGGCAGATGGCCGAACGCGAGCGCACCCATGAACAGGCCGGGCACGATCTTGTCGCAGACGCCGAGCATGATCCCTGCGTCGAAGGCGTCGTGGGTCAGGGCGACCCCGACCGACATAGCGATCACATCGCGGCTGAACAGCGACAGCTCCATACCCGGCCGTCCCTGGGTGACGCCGTCGCACATGGCGGGCGTGCCGCCGGCCACCTGGGCCGTCGCCCCGACCTCGCGCGTCGCCTTGCGGATGACCTCCGGGAAGCGTTCGAACGGTTGATGCGCCGACAGCATGTCGTTGTAGGCGGTGACGATCCCGACATTGGGGGTCTTGCCCGACATGGCAGTCAGCTTGTCGGCGATCGTCTGGCCCGCAAAGGCATGGGCCCAGTTGGCGCAGGACAGCTTGGCCCGGCCGACGCCGGAATCCCGCGCGGCGTCCATCCGGCGGATGTAGTCGCTCCGCGTTTCGCGACTGCGTTCGACGATGCGGGCTGTAACCTCCGCGACAACAGGATGCAGCGCCATCAGTTGGCCTCCGTCCAGACGACTTCAAGCGGGACCTCGGCGGCGATCAGGGCCGCGATTGGTTGCACGGCCGGATCGCCCTGCGCCTCCCGCTCGAATACGGAACGCTTGGCCGCGCCTTTCAGGCCCAGGATCACCCGACCCGCGGTCATGAGGTAGGGCAGGTTGATCGAGATCCGCTCCAGGCTCGGAGCCATCCCGTCCCGCCCGTGCGGCACGCCCAGCACGGTGGGCTTCAGCGTCGGCGACAACAGGGTCTTCAGGGTCGGGCTGCCGGGGAACATCGAACAGATATGCCCGTCCTCGCCCATGCCCAGCAGGACCGCGTCGAACCGTTCTCCGGCCTCGGCCAGTCTGCGCGCCGCCACCGCCGCCGCCCGGTCGACCGTGACCTCGGAATGGTAGAGCGGGATGAAGGTCGCCTTCGCGGCCGGTCCCTGCAGCATCACGTCCTTGATCAGCCGGGCGTTCGACTCCGGGTCGCTCTCGGGCACATAGCGCTCGTCCACCAGGGTGACCGAGATCTTGTCCCAGCCGATGTCGGCCTGGGCCAGGCGGGCATAGACCGGGGACGGGGTCGAGCCGCCCGGTCCCGCGAACAGGGCCTTGCCGTTCCGGATGACCGCGGCGCCCAGCGTCTCCTCGATCCGCCCGGCGATCGACTGAGCCCAGGTTTCGAGCGTGGGGAAGGTTTCAAGTTCGACGGTCATCCCTGGGTGTTCCAGTCCCGGCCAGTTCGCACCATCAGCATGTCGGCGGCGTCGGGACCCCAGGTCCCTGCGCGATAGGGCTGGGGTTTCACATTGCCGTCGACCCAGGCCTGCGAGACCCCGTCGACCCATTCCCAGGCCTTCTCCGCCTCGTCACGACGCACGAACAGGGTCGAGTCGCCGTTCAGGGCGTCGAGCAGCAGCCGCTCATAGGCGATCCGGCGACGCGGCGGCTTGGCGTCCTTGCCACCGACGCCCCAGGACAGGGACATCTGGATCGGCTGAAGCTGCATCCGCTGATCGAGGCCCGGCTTCTTGTTCATCACTGTCAGGGAGATGTCCTCCTCCGGCTGCAACTCGATGACCATCCGGTTGGCGGTGTCCTCGTCGCGCGCGTCCTGGCCGAAGATCGAATGCGGCACCGGCTTGAACTGGATGACGATCTCGGTGCGCTTCTCGGGCAGTCGCTTGCCGGTCCGCAGGAAGAAGGGCACGCCGGCCCAGCGCCAGTTGTCGATGTCCACCCGGATGGCGACGAAGGTCTCGGTGTCGCTGTCCGATCCGCGTTCCTCGTCGTAACCGGGAACCCGCTTGCCCTCGACAGTGCCGGATACGTACTGGCCCCGGACGGTGGTGCGTTCGGCGTCCTCGTCGGTGATGGGGCGCAGGGACCGGATGACCTTGACCTTCTCGTTGCGCACCGAGTCCGGATCGAGGTCAGAGGGCGGCTCCATCGCCACAAGGCACAGCAGCTGCAGCATGTGGTTCTGCAGCATGTCCCGAAGCGCGCCGTATTCGTCGTAATAGGGCCAGCGGTCGCCGACCCCGACCGTCTCCCCGACCGTGATCTGGACGTGGTCGATCGAAAGATTGTTCCACAGTGGCTCGAAGATGACGTTGCCGAACCTCAGCGCGATCAGGTTCTGGACCGTCTCCTTGCCGAGGTAGTGGTCGATGCGGAACACCTGGTTCTCGCTGAAGGCGTCGGCGACGGCGTCGTCGATGGCGCGGAAGCTCTCCAGGTCACGGCCGACCGGCTTTTCCAGAACCACCTTGTCGTCGGCCTCGGCCAGCCCCGCCGCCCGCATCGCCGTGACGATCCGGGCGTAGAGCGACGGCGATACCGCCAGGAAGCTGGTGCAGGCGCCGGGCCCGACCTTGTCCTTCAGCGGTTTCAGGCTCTCGGCCGAGGTGGCGTCGACGGCCAGATAGTCGAGGCGGGCCTCCAGCCGGTTCCAGCTGACGTCGTCCCAGGCGTCGTCGGCCTTCGCCTTGCCCTCGACGGCGGCGCGGACCTTCTCGACGTACTCGTCGCGGCTCTCTTCAGAGCGCGCCGCACCGATGATCTTCAGCCCGTCCGGCAGCAGGCCGTCGTGCTCCAGAAAATAGAGCGAAGGCAGCAGCATCCGCATCGCCAGATCGCCGCCGCCACCGAACAGCACCAGAGCCGTCATGCCTGCTCCTCAAGTTCGCGAAGGCAGGACGCCCTCGATCAGTCCGCGTGTGTGGCCGGTCCCGCCCGCGACGCCAACACATCGAGAACGTCCTGAAACGACATTTGACGCGACCGTAACAGGACCAGCAGATGATAGATCAAATCTGCAGCCTCGGATGCGACTTCCTCATCGGGTCCCGCCGCGCCGGCCAGCGCCGTCTCCACGCCCTCCTCGCCGACCTTCTGCGCTGCCCGTTTGGGCCCCTGGGCCAGAAGCCTGGCGGTCCAGCTCGTCTCCGGATCGGCGGCTGCCCGTTTTGCGATGGTCCGTTCCAGTCGCGCGATTCGCCCGAGACCCGGCGCGTCGTCGTCGCCGAAACAGCTGGTCGTCCCCAGATGACAGGCCGGCCCCATCGGCCTGACCGCCACCACCAGGGCGTCGCCGTCGCAGTCGGGCGTGATCGACACCACGGTCAGCCGGTTGCCGCTCGTCTCGCCCTTGCGCCAGCGCCCGCCGCGCGAGCGCGAGAAGAAGGTCGCCTCGCCGCTCTCGACCGTCTCCTGCAGCGCCGCCCGGTCCATATAGGCCAGCGTCAGCACCTGCAGGGTGTCGGCGTCCTGAACGACGGCCGGGATGAGGCCGCCGCCCTTGGCGAAATCGAGGGTGTCCGGATTGATGGTCATTGTCTCACCTCGACACCCGACGCCGCCAGGAAGGCTTTCAGATCCGGCACCGCGATCTGGCCCGAGTGGAATACGCTGGCCGCCAGGGCGCCCGAGACATTGGCCCGGTCGAACACATCCAGGAAATGCGAGGTCGCCCCGGCGCCGCCGGAGGCCACCAGCGGAATGGTCAGTCGCGACCGCGCGTCAGCCAATTGCGCCGTGTCATAGCCCTTCCGGACCCCGTCCTGGTCGATGCAGTTCAGCACGATCTCGCCGGCGCCCCGCTCCTGCGCCTCCACGATCCAGTCCATCGTCCGTCGCCCGGCCAGCCGCCGTGCATCCGGGTCGCCGGTGTATTTGTGCACGACATAGTCGCCGTCCTCGCGCCGGCTGTCGACGCCGACCACGACGCACTGCGAGCCCAGCCGCTCGGCCATCTCGGAGATCAGCTCCGGCCGCTCCAGCGCCGGGGAGTTGATCGAGACCTTGTCCGCCCCGTTGTCGAGACAGGCCGCCGCCTGATCCACGCTGCGGATCCCGCCCGCGACGCAGAACGGAATGTCCAGTAGCCGGGCGATATCCCGCACCCAGCCGTAGTCCAGCGTCCTGCCCTCGGGGCTGGCGGTGATGTCGTAGAAGACCAGTTCGTCGGCGCCCTGGTCGCGATAGCGGGCGGCCAGCTCCGAGGCGTCGCCCATGTCGACATGTCCCTCGAACCGCACGCCCTTCACGACCCGACCGTCCTTGACGTCGAGGCAGGGGATGATGCGTCTGGCCGTCACTGGACAGCCTCGATGGCCTGTCGCGCCGTGAACCGGCCTTCGTAGATGGCGCGTCCGACGATGGCGCCGTCGCAGCCGATCGCCCTGGCCGCCAGAATGTCTTCGATCGAGGAGACCCCGCCGGACGCCTGGACCTTCAGCTCAGGTCGTCGCCGCAGAACCTCGGCCAGAAGCTCGAGGTTCGGCCCCGTCAGTGCGCCGTCGCGGCCCACATCGGTGATCAGCACATGCTTCAGCGTCCCGACCGGATAACGATCCAGCGCGGCCCACAGATCGACGCCCGCCGCCTCGGTCCAGCCTTTCAGCGCCGGCACCGGTACCCCGTCCGCCCCGACTTTCACGTCCAGGGCCAGGGTGATCCGGTCGGGGCTGAAATGCTCCAGCCAGCCGGCCACCACCGCGGGGTTGCTGACTGCAAGGGACCCGACCACGACCCGCGACACCCCGCCGCCCAGCAGGGCTTCGACATCGTCGATGTCGCGGACCCCGCCCCCGGATTGGATCTTCACGTCTATGCTCCGGGCCAGTTCGCCGATCAGTTCGTGCTGCATCGCCCGGCCGGCCTCGGCCCCGTCCAGGTCGACCACATGCACCCAGGTCGCGCCCTCGGCGCCGAAGGCCGCCAGTCGTGCGGCCGGGACCTGGTCATACTCCGTGACCTGGTCGAACCGCCCGTGCATCAGCCGCACGCAGACGCCGTTCCGCAGATCGATGGCGGGATACACGATCATGCGGGCAGCTCCAGGAAGTTTTTCAGTATCCGCGCACCGGCCTTCGCCGACCGTTCCGGGTGGAACTGGCAGCCCCAGCGATTGCCGCTGCGGACCATGGCCGGGACCTCGGCCCCGTAGTCGGCGCAGGCGATCGTCGCATCGGTGTCGGGACAGACGTAGGAGTGGACGAAATAGGCATAGTCGCCCTCGCAAACGCCTTCCAGAAGCGGATCATCCGCCAGACCACGCAGCTGCGACCAGCCCATGTGGGGCACCGGCAGGTCGTCACGCACCGGCATCCGCGTGACCCGTCCGGGGATGAAGCCCAGCATTGTCGCGCCGCCGTTCTCCTCGCTCTCGGCGAACAGGAGTTGCTGGCCCAGACACAGCCCAAGCAACGGCCGCTCAAAGCTCTTGATGACCTCGGTCAGACCCAGGGCGCCCATCCGCTCCATCGCATAGCCCGCCGCGCCGACGCCCGGCAGGACGACCCGCTCGGCGTCCGCGATCACAGCGGCGTCGGACGTCACGACGACATCGGCGCCCAGTCGCTCCAGCGCGAACTGGACCGAGGCCGTGTTGCCCGCGCCGAGGTGGACGACCGAGATCAAGATCCTTCTCCCCTCGGGGGAGAAGGTGGCTCGCGGAGCGAGACGGATGAGGGGGCACTGTCCGCACGCTCGATTGCCGAAGGCCGGTTCGCTGAACCGGCCCCCTCATCCGAGCCCTTCGGGCCCACCTTCTCCCCCGAGGGGAGAAGGAAACCGGACGCGCTCATCACAGCACCCCCTTGGTGCTCGGGACAGCATCGCCCTCAATCCGGATCGCCTGACGCAGCGCCCGGCCGAAGCCCTTGTAGACGGCCTCGGTCTTGTGGTGGTCGTCGTCGCCCGTGACCGAGATATGCACCGCCGCCCCCATGGCCTCGGCCAGAGAGCGGAAGACGTGGGCCGTCAGGTCGGTCCGGTACTCGCCGATAAAGGGGGTCGCGAATGAGCCCTCGAACAGGGGGTAGGGCCGCCCGGACAGGTCGATGGCGACATTGGCCTGGGCCTCGTCCATGGCCAGGATGAAGCCGTAGCGGGCGATCCCGCGCCGCTCGCCCAGCGCTTGTTTCAACGCCTGTCCGAGCGCGATGGCCGAGTCCTCGATCGTGTGGTGCGGGTCGGTGTGCAGGTCCCCCTCGCACTGCAGTCGCAGGGAAAACCCGCCGTGGGCTGCGACCTGCTCGAGCATGTGGTCGAAGAAGCCGACCCCGGTCTCGATCCGGATCGGTCCGGTGGCGTCCAGATCGACGGCGCAGACGATGCGGGTCTCTTTCGTATCGCGAACGGCCTGCCCGACCCGGTGCTGGCGGGTCTTGGTCGGTGCCAAACCGAGGGCGGTCAGCAGCCGGTCGTTGACCTCCGCCTTGATCGAGACCGGCAGCCTCACCCGGTCGCCGGACCGGTCCGCCGCCACGCCGTATCTCGCCAGTTCGGCCAGGGTCGCGTCGAGGTCCGATGGCCGCGTCATCAGGATAGGCCCGACGCCGCTCTCGACCACCATGACCCGGCCGATCTCGCGCACCAGTCGCTCGCGCTCGCGCCGCACGGCCGCGATCCGCTCCGCCGTCTCGATCATCCGCGAAGGATCCAGCGCCTGCATCGCCAGCCGTACCAGAGGCTCGGGCAGGGCATAGGGTTCCACCACCTCGGCCAGTCGCGCCAGGGTCTGCGTCTGTCCCAGGGCCGCCCCGACCCGCGCCCCGGCCAGCCCGTAGGCCAGCGACAGGCTGCGCAGGACGATGAGGTTGGCGTGGTCCGTGATCAGGGTCGCCGCCGACGGTGCGTCGGCGAACTCGGCCAGTCCCTCGTCGACGACCAGCAGTGCGGGCACGACCCGCTCCGCCATCTCGGCCACGGCTTCGGGAGAGCCCAGCGCCCGGATGACGACCGCTGCCCGCTCGCCGTCGCTCGCCCGATAGATGCGGCCCAGCCCTTTATAGGGTTCGGCGTCCGGCGCCTCGACCGACCGGCCGTCGCGCGCGGCCAGCCGCCAGACCAGCTCCAGCCCGTGAGTCAGGCCGCGGACGGCCAGCACCTGATCGGCTGCGACGCCATAGATCTGGGCCATCCGTGCCTGCAGCGCCGACGCCTCGCCGGGGTATTTCTCCAGACCCTCGCCGCCGGAAACGAGAGGGGACCAGGGGGCGGGCAGGGTCATGATTTGTCTCCTTCTCCCCTTGGGGGAGAAGGTGGCAGCCGGAGGCTGACGGATGAGGGGTAGGTGTCAGCGAACCGGGGGCTTCCCGGTGAGGGCTTCATGCGCGGACGCATACCCCTCATCCGTCCCGCTGCGCGGGCCACCTTCTCCCCCAGGGGGAGAAGGGAACTACAGAGTGATCTCATCCCACACTCCTCAGATCCGCCGCCCGGGCGTGGGCTTCCAGCCCTTCCAGCCGCGCCAGCCGCGCCGCGATCGGCCCCAGCCGTTCGGCGCCCGCTTCAGTCACCGTCTGCACCGACATCGAGGTCATGAAGTTGGAGGTGGTAATGCCGCCCAGGGTCCGCGCGCCGCCGTCGGTCGGCAGCACGTGGCTCGGTCCCGCCGCATAGTCGCCGAGCGTTTCAGCCGCCCAGCGCCCGACGAAGACCGCGCCCGCCGCCCGGATGGAGGGCACAAGCCTTTCAGCCTCCTCGACATGGAGGGCGAGGTGTTCCGGGCCGTAGAGGTTGGACACCGTAACCGCTTCGGCCAGATCCGCGACCAGCACCGCCCGGGCCTCGGCCAGAGACGCCCGCGCAATGGCTTCGCGGGGCAGGGTGGCCACCTGGTCCTCGACGGCGTCCAACACGGCGTCGATCGTCGCCTTGCAGTCGGCGACCAGCACCACCTGGGCGTCGGCATCGTGCTCGGCCTGGCTCAGCAGGTCGGCGGCGACCAGCTCCGCATCGGCGAACCGGTCGGCAATCACCAGCAGTTCCGACGGCCCCGCCGGCATGTCCGCAGACGGCCCACCGGGCAGGGAGGACGCATAGCGCTTGGCCTCGGCCACATAGGCGTTGCCGGGTCCGAACAGCTTGTCGCAGGCCGGGATCTCGCCGTCCTCAAGCGTGACGCCGAAGGTCATCGCCGCGATCGCCTGCGCGCCGCCGAGCAGCCACAGGGCGTCGAGCCCGGCCTCGGCGGCGGCGAGGATCATGGCCGGATGCGCCGATCCGTCCTTCGACGGCGGCGTCACGGCGACCCGGGTGGTCACGCCCGCGACGCCCGCCGGAATCGCCTGCATCAACAGGGACGAGAACAGGGGCGCCGTCCCGCCGGGCACATACAGTCCTGCCGCGCCGATCGGCCGCCAGACGATCTGCGAGCTCACGCCGGGGGTCGTCTCTATCCGCTTCGAGTCTTCCGGAATCGTCGCCTGATGGAAGACCCGCACATTCTCCGCTGCGACCCGAAGCGCCCGCGTGTCCGCCGGGGGCAGGGCGTCGCGGGCCGCCGAGACGGCCTCATCGGTGATGGCGATGCGCCGGGGCGGGGCCCCGTCCAGTTTGATCGCCCATTCGGTGACCGCCGCGCCGCCGCGCGCCTGCACATCGTCGAAGATGGCGCGCACGACATCGCCGACGCTCGTCTCAGAGCGCCGTTTCGGCCGAGCCAGCGCCTCGCGCCGCTCAGCCGTATCCAGTGATGACCAGTCTATCCGCTGCATCACATCATCTTCTCGATCGGCAGCACCAGGATCGCCGAGGCGCCCGCGCGCTTGAGCTTCTCCAGCGTCTCCCAGAAGACGGCCTCCTGACAGACGGCGTGGACCGCGACCGCGTCCTCGCGCCCCATCAGCGGCATAACCGTCGGCGCTCCGGCTCCAGGCAGGATGGCGGTGATCTCGTCCAGGGCCGAGCGCGGGGCGTTCAGCATCACGTATTTGGCGCCCTGTGAGGACACCACGCCCGCCATCCGCTCGATGATCGAGTCCAGCAGGTGCTGCAGGCCGGGCTCCGGCGCGACCGGCGACTGGATCAGCACGGCCTGGCTCTCGAACACGGTCTCCTTGGCGACGAGGCCATTGGCCTCAAGCGTGGCACCGGTTGAGACGAGGTCGCAGATCGCGGCCGCGAGCTTGAGCCGGGGAGCCACCTCGACCGCGCCGCGCATGACGACGATCTCGGCGTCGACGCCCTGCTCCTCCAGATACCGGCGCAGGATCTTGGGATAGGAGGTCGCGATCCGCGTCCCCTGCAGCGAGGTCGGCCCGGCGTAGTCGAGCGTCGGCGGACAGGCGAGCTTCAGGGTGCATTTGCCGAAGCCCAGCGGCATCACGACCGAGGCGTTGGCCCCGCCGTTCTTGCCCTCCTCCAGAACGTTCTCGCCCACGATGCCGAGGTCGCAGACCCCGTCGGCCACGAAGGTCGGAATGTCGTCGTCGCGCACCCGCAGCAGGTCGATCGGATAGTTCTCGACCTTGTACAGCAGGTCGTTGGCGCCCTTCACGACCCGCAGACCCGCATCGCGAACCAGGTCGAGGCTGCGGTCGGCCAGGCGACCGGATTTCTGCACGGCGATGCGAAGTCGCCCCTGTACGGTACTCATCTTGGTTTCAGGCTTTCTTGTTCGTTCGGTCCAGCACCAGGCGGTAGCCCTGATGCGGCATTTCCTTGAGGAACCGCGCGACGCGCACGACGGTGGTCGGGCTGGCCCCGGCCTCGTGGGCGATCTCACGATAGGATTTGGTCTTCTGGTCCAGCAGCCGCGCCACGGCCCAGCGCTCGGCGAAGGCCCGAAGTTCCGCAGGCGTGCAGAGGTCGTTCAGGAAGGCGTCCAGCTCGTCCCGCGACGTCAGCGACAACAGGGCGTCATACAGCGCCACCCGGTCGGCCGTCTGGCGTTCGGGCGCGAGTGGCGCGGGGCTGAGCGGGGTGACGTCGGACATCTGCGCGTTCCACTATGCTGTAACAGTGGAACGGTCAAGGCGCGTGTCTGCGACAATCGCTGCCGTGAATCGCCACCCTGTTTCCCGCGCGACCCGGCCGTCGACAGGGGCGACCGGGGTCGAGCCCCTGCAGATCGCCATGTCTGACAAAGGCGTCGGCTTCGCGGCCCGACCCGTTTTCGGGCAAAACTTGCCCTGATCCGTCTGGATGTCGTGACCCGAGGCGGTTCAAAGCCAGAAAACCTATTCCGCACCGCAACAAAACTGTTGCGCAACGGTTGTCGCCCGGTCCACGCTGGCGCCTTCAGCAAAGTGGCCACAAGCGCGGGAGCGACCGTCACGTTCGACGAAATGTCAGGCCACGCCGGATCCAAAGAGGTCCGAAAAAGCTACCGGACGCTCGCCCGGTGGCTCGAAAGCGCGCCGGCCGACCTGCTCCAGGCCCGATCGCGTCAGGCGGAGCTGTTCTTCCGCCGCATGGGCGTGACCTTCGCCGTCTATGGCGACGTCGAGTCCAACGAGCGCCTGATCCCGTTCGACGTGGTGCCCCGCATCATCGGCAAGACCGAATGGGACGATCTGGAAAAGGGGCTGAAGCAGCGCGTTTCGGCCATCAATGCTTTCCTGAAGGACATCTACGGCCCGCAAGAGTGTATCCGCGCCGGGATCGTCCCGCCGGAGCTGATCTTCACCAACCCCCACTACCGGCCCGAGATGCAGGGACGCCGCCCCCCGGGCGACATCTGGACCCACATCTGCGGCGTCGACCTGGTCCGCACGGGCGAGGACGGCTTCGTGGTGCTGGAGGACAATTGCCGCACCCCCTCGGGCGTCTCCTACATGCTTGAGAACCGCGAGATGATGATGCGGTTGTTCCCGGACCTGTTCGCCGAGCACCGCATTCGCCCGGTCGAGACCTATACCGACATGCTGCTGGCCTCGCTGCGGGCCTCCGCCCCCGACAGCGCCGGGGCCGATCCGAACATCGTCGTCCTGACGCCCGGCCCGTTCAACTCGGCCTATTACGAACACAGCTTCCTGGCCGACAAGCTGGGGGTCGAGCTGGTCGAGGGCGGGGACCTGTTCGTCAACGACGACATCGTCTTCATGCGCACGACCGAGGGTCCCAAGCGGGTCGACGTCATCTATCGCCGCGTCGACGACGACTGGATCGATCCCCTGACCTTCCGCCCGGACTCCACGGTCGGCGTGCCCGGCCTGATGGCGGCCTACACGGCCGGCAACGTGACCCTGTCGAATGCGGTCGGCACCGGCGTCGCGGATGACAAGGCTGTCTATACCTATATGCCTGAGATCATCCGGTTCTTCTCCGGCGGCGATCCGATCCTCGGCAATGTCCCGACCTGGCGCTGCCGCGAACCGGACGCGCTGAAGGAGGTGCTCGACAAACTGCCCGAGCTGGTCGTCAAGGAGGTCGGCGGGTCCGGCGGCTACGGCATGCTGGTCGGCCCGGCCTCGACCAAGGCCGAGATCGAGGACTTCCGCAAAAAGCTCATCGCAGACCCCGATGACTTCATCGCCCAGCCGACCCTGGCCCTGTCGACCGCCCCGACGCTGGACAGCAGCGGCGGCCTGTCGCCCCGCCACGTCGACCTGCGCCCGTTCGTCCTGTCCAGCCCGGCCGGCATCCGCGTCGCGCCCGGCGGCCTGACGCGCGTGGCGCTGAAGGCCGGATCCCTGGTCGTGAACTCGAGCCAGGGCGGCGGCACGAAAGACACCTGGGTGCTGGATGACTGATCGCCCATGCTGAGCCGCACCGCAGAAAGCCTGTACTGGACCGGCCGCTACATGGAGCGGGCCGACTTCCTGGCGCGCATACTCGAGGCCGCCGTGCGTCTGGCCGCCTTGCCCGCGCGCGACGGCGCCGCCGCCAACGCCTGGGCGTCGGCCATCGCCTCCGCCGGCGTATCGCGTCAGTTCGCGGCCAGCGGCCGCACCCCTTCGGAGAAGTCTGTCCGCGAGTTTCTGGCCTTCGCCCCGGACAATCCCTCCTCGATCCGGGCCTGTATCACGGCCGCCCGCACCAACGCCCGGTCGGTCCGCACCGCCCTGACCATCGAGTTGTGGGAGGCGATCAACGGCGCCTGGAACGGGCTGAACGAGTTCGGCGAACCGACCAGACGCGACGACTTCGTCCGCTTCCTCGAATGGGTGAAAAACGTCAGCCTCGCCGTCGAGGGCGCTTCGTCCCGGACCATGCTGAGGAATGACGCCTACTGGTTCCTGCGCCTCGGCATGGCGATCGAGCGGGCCGACAACACCGCCCGACTGCTGGACGTCAAATACCACCTGCTGCTCCCGGCCGGTGAACGCGTCGGCGGCCAGCTCGACTATTTCCAGTGGACCACCCTGCTGCGCGAGGTCTCGGCCCTGACCGCCTACCGCTGGGTCTATCGCGAGAGCGTCCGCCCGTGGCTGGTTGCCGACCTGATGGTTCTGAACCGCCAGATGCCGCGGTCCCTGGCCAGCTGTCAGGGGATGATCGTCTCCTACCTCGACCGTCTGGCCACCGACTACGGCCGGCGTGGTCCGGCCCAGCGCATCGCCTCGGCCCGCCTGACCCGCTTCAACGAGACCAATATCGAAGAGATCTTCCAGTCGGGTCTGCACGAATACATCCTGTCGTTCCTGAGCGAGAACAACGCCCTGGCCGCCGCCATCCAAGATCAGTACCTGGTTTGACCTGATGCGTATCCGGATCGATCACGAAACCCGCTACGCCTATGACCGCGCCGCCCGGTTCATCGTCCAGGTCCTGCGCCTGACGCCGCGCTCGACCGAGGGCCAGCAGGTCCGCGACTGGCGCATCGAGACCGATGTCGACGCCCATCTGCGCCGCTCGGAAGACGCCTTCGGCAACATCGTCCACACCCTCTATACCGAGCGCCCGACCGAGAGCCTGATGGTCCGGGTGACGGGCGAGGTGGCGACCGTCGATACTGGCGGGGTCCTGCGCGGGTCGCCCGAGCGTCTGTCGCCCCTGGTTTTCCTGCGCGACACCCCCCTGACCCATGCCGACGAGGCCCTTCGCGCTCTTGCTGAAGACGTCGGCGCCCAGGGCGACGCCCTGTCCCGCCTGCACCGTCTGATGGCCGCGATCCATGGGCAGGTCGCCTTCATGGTCGGGGCCACCACCGCCGATCACACCGCCGCCGACGCCTGGGCCCAGCGCCAGGGCGTATGCCAGGACCACGCCCAGATCTTCATCGCGGCCGCCCGCCGCATGGGCATCCCGGCCCGCTATGTCTCCGGCCACCTGCACCGGTCCGACGGGATCGAGAACCAGGACGCCGCCCATGCCTGGGCCGAGGCCTGGGTTGAAAATCTGGGCTGGGTCGGCTTCGACGCCGCCAACGGCATCAGCCCGACCGAACACTATGTCCGTGTCGCCTGCGGTCTGGACGCCCTCGGCGCCTCTCCGATCCGGGGCACCAGCTACGGCGGCGGACGCGAGACCATGACGGTGGCCCTGCGTGTGCGCCAGATGCAACAGACCCAGCAGCAACAGCAGTCGCAGGGCTGGTCATGAACGCCGTTAACCTCGTCTTGATTCTCGAATCTGTTAACGTCATCCCTTCATTCGGTGGGGATCGGGCTTCGGGCCTGATCTGATCATATGACTTACTGCGTCGGCATGATGGTGGAGGAGGGTCTGGCGATGATCGCCGACACCCGCACGAACGCCGGTGTGGACAACATCTCCTCCTACAAGAAGCTGCACGTCACCGAGATCACCGGCGACCGCGTCATCTCCATCGCCACCGCCGGCAACCTGTCGGTGACCCAGACGGCCCTGGCCATGGTGACCGAGGGCGTGCGCATGCCCGGCCACGATGTGCCGGAAACCCTTCAGACCTGCCCGACCCTGTTCCGCGCGGCCCAGCTGGTCGGCTACTGCCTCAATCAGGTCCGCCAGGATCTGCAGCCGACCGTCGAGGCCGACGCCCTGAAGATCACCGCCTCCATGCTCCTCGGCGGCCAGATCAAGGGCGGCAGGATGGGTCTGTACCTGATCTACGCCCAGGGCAACTTCATCGAGTGCGGGGCCGACACCCCCTATCTCCAGATCGGCGAGCTCAAATACGGCAAGCCCATTCTGGACCGCGCCCTGCGCCCCGAGACCCCGATGTCCGAGGCGGTCAAGCTGGGGCTGATCAGCTTCGATTCGACCATCCGTTCGAACATCGCCGTCGGTCCGCCGTTCGACATGATCGTCATTCCGCGCGATGCCCTGCACGGCGACCAGCGCCGCATCGAGGCCGACGACCCGTATTTCAAGGACCTCGGCCGCCGCTGGTCCGAAGCCCTCGCCCAGGCCCATCGCAACATGCCGGATCCGCCCTGGCTGGAACCGGTCCCCGCCGTGCGACCCAGTATTTCGGTGGTGGGATAGTCTTTCCTCTCCCGGTGGGAGAGGGCTTGAGCACACGGCGGCGATAGCCGTCGTTCTTGTGCGAAAGGGCGAGGGGCGTGCCCCCACCGGTCCGCACCGAACCCCTCACCCTTTCGGCTGGCGCATCGCTCCGCCCTGCGAGCCTCAAGCCCTCTCCCTCTGGGAGAGGGAGTTCCCGTCTGCTGTTCTGCGAATGAAAATGCGACCAATTCGCAAATTGGCTTGATCGGCAGTGCCGGGGTGTTATTGCGACCGCATCGCAGTTTCAACACCGGACCGCCGCATTGTCTCTCCCCAACGCCAACGCTCTCCGCGCCCTCCTCAGCGCCTCCACCGCCGCCGGAATGCTGTGCGCCGCGCCTGCGTACGCCGCAGAGCCAGAGGCGGTCGTCCCTGTGGATCCGGCGACCGATGCGCTCCAGGCCCGGACCTCCACCCTGGAAACCGTCGATGTCGAGGGCCGTCGTGTCCATCGCCAGCCGGCCTCGCCCCGGTTCACCGCAGCCGTGGTTGACACGCCCCGCGCCGTCACCGTGATCCCGCGGCAGGTCATCGAACAGACCGGCGCCACCTCCCTGCAGGACCTTCTGCGAACCTCGCCGGGCATCACTTTCGGCGCAGGCGAGGGCGGTCAGCCCCTGGCGGATCGCCCCTTCATCCGCGGCCAGGCCTCGGCCAACAACGTCTTCCTCGACGGCATCCGCGACACCGGCGGCCAGCAGCGCGAGGTCTTCGCCCTCGAACAGGTCGAGGTCATCAAGGGCCCGGACTCGGTCTATTCGGGCCGCGGCTCGGGCGGGGGCTCGATCAACCTCTCGACCAAGCGCCCGCACCTGGAACCCTTCACCAACGTCTCCCTTGGCGGCGGCACGGACGGCTATCTGCGCGGCACAGTCGACTGGAACGCGCCTCTGGGCGAGACGGCCGCCCTGCGCATCAACCTCATGGGCGCCCAGGGCGACGTCCCCGGCCGCGAGGCGGTCGACTATGACAAGTGGGGCCTGCTGGTCTCGGCCGGGATCGGCCTCGGCACGGACACCAGTCTGACGGCCAGCTACTACCATTTGACGGCCAACTCGATGCCCGACTACGGCATCCCCCTGTTCACCAAGATCGGGGTGCGCACTACGCCGTCGGGCGTGCTCGACGTACCCTACGACAGCTTCTACGGCTTGACCGCACGTGACTATCTGACCGGCGAGACCGACGCCCTCACCCTGGATTTCCGGAAGCGGCTTTCGGACGCGGTCACGATCCGCAACGTCACCCGATATTCCGAAAACCTGAACGACTATGTCGTCACCAATCCCGGCGACGGCGGCAATATCACCAACAACGGCGTCGCCCTGGTCAACGGCGTCTACTGGATGAAGCGGGGCCTGAAGTCGCGCTGGAACCCGACGAAGACGCTGTCGAACGTCACCGACATCTTCGGCACGGTCTCCGTCGGCGGCCTGACCCATTCCTACGACGTGGGCGTCGAGATCAGCCGTGAGCGCAACAACAACGCGTCCTGGACCGTCACCACCCTGTCAGGCTCGGCCTGCCCGGCCCCGCTGACCGGCCTGGACTGCACCCCTTTGTACGCCCCCGACCCGTCGGACCCGTGGACCGGCACGATCGTCAAGGGCGTGGTCTCGACCAATCTGGCCGAGACGGTCGGCCTCTACGCCTTCGACTCCATCGCCATCGGCGAGCGGTGGATCGTCAACCTCGGCGTCCGCTACGATCAGTATTCGGTCGAGGGCACGGACGCGACCGGGACGATCGCGGCCCCCGTCTACACCCCGCGCAACGGCGACTGGGATTTCGTCAACTACCAGGTCGGCGTGGTCTACAAGCCCGGCCGCAACGCCTCGATCTATGCCAGCTGGTCCACCTCATCGACGCCTCCGACCATTGCCGCCGGCGACCAGAATGCGGGCAACGGCCAGGGTACCGGCAACCTCGTCAATGTCCTGCTCGAGCCGGAAGAGACCACCAGCTACGAGATCGGCGGCAAGCTCAGCCTCTTCCGCCAGCAGCTCCTGCTGTCGGCTGCGGCCTTCAAACTGACCCGCGAGGACGCCCAGATCCAGATCGCGACCGGCGTCTACGCCCAGGTCGGCGAGGTCGAGGTCCAGGGCATCGAGCTCGGCGCCTCAGGCAATATCACCACCCGATGGCAGGTGTTCGGCGGCTATACCTGGATGGAGTCCGAACTGGTTCGCGGCGCCTTCAACAACATCAACCAGGGCGACCCCCTGGCCAATACGCCCGAGCATTCGTTCAGCCTGTTCTCGACCTACAATGTCACCGACCGCCTCTCGGCCGGCGGCGGTCTCTACTATGTCTCGACCAGCTTCGGCGGGAACCAGGGCGGGGCCGGCGGCGGCGCCAACCGCATCTACGCCCCGCAATACACCCGCGTGGATCTGTTCGCGGCCTGGGACCTGACCGACCGCGCCACCCTGCAACTGAACGTGCAGAATGCGGGCGATGAAGAGTACATCATCCGCACCAACGGGGTTCATCACGCCGATGTCGCGCCGGCCCGCTCGGCCACCCTGGCGCTGAACCTGCGCTTCTAAGACCATCCGCCGGAGACCCCGTCCTTGCTGCTGCACATCCCTGAAGTCTTCAGCAAGGAGGAGGTCGCCCGTCTGCGTGCGATCCTCGACGCCGGTCCCTGGACCGACGGCAACGTCACCTCGGGCCACCAGTCGGCCCGCGCCAAGAACAATACCCAGCTGCCCCAGGAGTCACCCCAGGCGCGCGAGGTCGGCACCCTGATCGAACAGACCCTGGCCGCCAATCCGATGTTTGTCTCGGCGGCCCTTCCGCACACGGTGTTTCCGCCGCTGTTCAACCGCTACGAGGGCGGTCAGGCCTTCGCGGCTCACGTCGACAACGCCATCCGTGTCCATCCGTCCGGTCTGCGCATCCGCTCCGACCTGTCCGCGACCCTCTTCCTCTCCGAGCCTTCGGACTATGACGGCGGTGAGCTGACCATCGAGGAGGCCTACGGACCCCAGACGGTCAAACTTCCGGCCGGAGACATGGTCCTCTATCCGTCGAAGAGCCTGCACCGGGTCACGCCCGTCACCCGTGGCGCCCGCGTCTCGTCCTTTTTCTGGCTCCAGAGCCTGGTCCGCGACGACGCCGCGCGTGAGACCCTGTTCCAGCTCGATGTCGCGACCCAACGCGTGGCGGTCGACAAGGGGCCCGCCGATCAGGCCGTCCTCGAACTGACGGGCGTCTATCACAACCTGCTGCGCCGCTGGTCCGAGGTCTGACGGCCTACCAGCTCAGCGTCAGACCCGCCCGAACGGTCCGGGGCGGCCCGTATCCCGCCACCCCGTCGCCGGTTTCGGAGACCTCGACCTCGGCGTCGAACAGGTTGTCGGCCGCGACCCAGGCGATCACCCCGGTCCGCACCTCGAACTCGGCCCGTGCATCCATCGTCGTCGCCGCTTCCAGAACGCGGCTGTTCAGGTCGTCCTCGAACCGCGTGCCCTCGTACCGGACCCGACCGACCAGGGTCAGCCTATCCAGGACGCGCCAGTCCGCCCCCGCCGACACGCTCCACTCCGGCGCCTGGGTCGGCCGCAGGCCTGTCAGCCGCGCCGCCGACGCCCCGCCGTCGACCTCCGCATCCGTCCAGGACAGGGCCCCGTCGAACGACAGCCGCTCCCCGACCCGGTGTTTCGCAGTCAGCTCGATCCCGACCGCCTCGATCATCCCCGCGTTCTGACGCTGCCTCAGCACCCCGCCCGCCGGCACGAAGCCCGCCCTCGGGAAGGTCCCGGGGCCGACGCCGATGGTGACGTTGACGATGGCGTCCTCGATCCGGTTCCAGAAGACCGTTCCGTCCACGGACGTTGTATCGGTCTCCCAGGCCAGGCCGGCCTCGACGCCCTGCAGTTCCTCCGGAACCAGCCCGGCATTGGCCTCGGTCAGGTCGTTGCCGACCCGGAACGGCCGATGCAGCTCGTTCAGCGTCGCCGGCCGGAACCCGGAATAGGCCGCCGCCCGTGCCGCGAGCCCGCCGCCGAGATCGCGTCGCATCGCCAGCCTCGCAGAGATGACCCCGCCCGAACGGTCCGGCGAACGCTCGTCCAGCGTCGGCAGGCCCGTCGTCCGATCGCGCTCGATCCGTCGCCCGTTCGAATTCTCCCAGCCGTCGAGCCTGAGCCCGCCCGCGACCAGCCACGGCCCGGCCGTCCACGACGCCTCGCCATAGGCCC
This sequence comes from Brevundimonas sp., assembly GCF_027484365.1. GTDB lineage: Bacteria > Pseudomonadota > Alphaproteobacteria > Caulobacterales > Caulobacteraceae > Brevundimonas. The sequence continues at coordinate 203,798 of NZ_JAIXTC010000023.1, forward strand.
CGATCACCGAGGTCTCACCGCCCGCGACCCGGTCCCGCGTGAAGGCTCCTGCCAGGTAGCGGAACAGTTCCTGCGTCTCGCCCTCGTTGAACCGGGCGTCGCCGCCCAGCTCCCATTCCAGAAGGCCGCCGCCCAGATCGACGGTGACCCGGCGCACGGCGACATTGGCGCCCCAGCCCTTGGCCGGGGTCGCGAACTGGTTGTTGGCCGGCGTCGTCGATCCGCGCCCGGCGGCCACCGCGACCGAGGTGTTGGAGAAGTCGCTCTCCCGCCGCCACACCTGCGCCCGCCAGCCCGGCTGCCCGGCCGAGGGCGTGCGGGACACGGTCGCCGCATAACTCTGGCCCGTCGCCGACGACCGCGCCCCGGCCAGCCCGGACCCGCGATCCTCCTCATAGGCCGAGGCGCGCAGCGACAGGGCGGTGGCGTCGCTGATCGCCACGTCGGCCCGCAACGATCCGCTCAACGTCGCCAGGTCCAGCGGCGTGTCGACCGCACCTGCCGCTGACCCGCGCACCGGCGTGTAGCCGTCGCTCAGCTCCCGCTGCACTGTTCCGGTCAGGGCGAACCGGCCGGCGCTCAGCGTCGTCGCCGCCGCCATCCTCTGGCCACCGTACTGGCCGCCCGAGACGTCCAGCGCTCCACCGTCCGTGTCCCGCTCGCGCATCTGGATCACGCCCGTCAGGGCGCCCGCCCCATAGGGACCGGCCCCCGCGCCGCGAATGATGTCGAGGCCCGACAGGCTCTCCGGCGCCACCTGGGACCACAGCACCCAGCCTCCGAACGGATCGTTCAGCGGCACGCCGTCCAGGGTCACTAGTGTCCGCCCGGCCCCCGACGGCGCGATGGCCCTCAGCGAAATCCCCTGGGTCGTCGGATTCGCCGCGAGACTGGAGGTCCGCCGGAACAGACTGACCGCCGGCACGGTCTGCAAGGCCTCATCGATCCGCGTCGCCCGGCCCAGCACCCGCTCGTCGAGCCGGATCACGGAGAAGGCCGCATCTCCGGCGGCGGGCGGCAGCCGCGCGGCGGTGACGACGATGTCGGGAAGGTCGGCGGGCAGGTCCTGGATCATGCGGGCCTAAGCGCCCAGCCGGCCCAGAAGCTCCGCCGCGAAGGTCGACAACGTGTCGTCCCGCGCCCCCATGACGATGATCCGGTCGCCCGGTTTCGCCAGTTCCACGATCCGGTCGCCGCAGGCCGCGCGGTCGTGCAGGGCCTCGGCGTTGCGGCCCTCGGCCCGGACGCCCGAGGCGATGTCCTCTGATCCGACGCTGCGATCCGTCGTGCCGCCGTAGTAGACGGGCTCAGGCATCAGCAGGACGTCGTCGGGCTTCAGCAGGCCGGCGAAGGTCTCGATGAACTCCCGCTTCATCAGCTTCAGCGGCCCGAACCCGTGCGGCTGGAACAGGATCAGCAGCCGCCCGTCGAAGGCGTGCAGCGTCTTGACCGTCGCGGCGATCTTGTCCGGGTTGTGGGCGAAGTCGTCGAGCACGGTGATCCCGTTCGCCGTGCCCACGACCTCCATCCGCCTCTTGATCCCGGCGAAGCTCTCCAGCGACGTCACCGCCGCTTCCAGTGGCACGCCCAGCGCCCGCACCGCGCCCAGGGCCGCCAGGGCGTTGGCGACATTGTGCGCGCCGGGCACGTTCAGGGTCGCGGCGATCCGCGTCCCGCTGGACCGCTCCGTAAGGTCGAAGGTCATGCCGGCGGGCAGGGGTTTGAGGTCATGCACGGCATAGTCCGCCGCCTCATTGCCCAGGGCGAAGGTCAGGACCGCCTCCGCCCGGCCGTCGTCGACCATCGTCTGGGCCAACGCCGCCGTCTCGACGTTGTCGAGGTTCAGCACCGCCGTCCGCGCCCGCCCGGTGAAGCCACCGAACAGGTCGCGCAGCTCCTCCATCGACTTGTGGTCGAGCGAGATGTTCGACACTACCGCCACCGTCGGATCGTAGCGGGCGATGGACCCATCCGACTCATCCACCTCGGCCACGAACAGGTCCGCCCCGCCGACCAGGGCGCTGGCGAACGGATGGTCCGCGTCGGCGAAATTGCGCATCACCGCCCCGTTCATGACCGTCGGTTCGCGGCCGGCCTGGTTCAGGATCCAGGCGATCATGCCGGTGATCGTCGACTTGCCGCTGGTCCCCGCCACGCCCACGGACGTCGGCGCCGCATTGAAGATTTGGCTCAGCAACTGCGGCCGGGTCACGATCTCGGCTCCGACCCGCTTCGCCGCCCCGATGTCCGGCACCGTGTCCTCGACCGCCCCGGTCGCGACCACGGTCTGTCCGCTGCGCACGCCCGATCCGTCCTGGGGGTGCAGCACGACGCCGTGTGCGCGCAGCCAGTCGAACTTCTCCGGCGTCCGGCCCTGGTCCAGCGCCCGGTCGGACCCCTCGATCGCCGCGCCCCGCGCCTGGACGATCATGGCCAGAGGCAGCATGCCCGACCCGCCGATGCCGCAGAAGAAATAGGATGGTTCGCTCATGGTCCGGTGACTAAAGAGGAGAAGCCGGGGAGGGAACACAAGAATGAAGATCGGGGTCGTCGCCGTCTCGTCCCGTTTCGCGAAGGAGCGCGCCGAGGCCATCCAGGCCTGGTTCGATCTCAAATTCCCGACGGGCGAGGTCACCGTCGCCTTCCACCCCAACAGCTTCGACAAATCCGGCCATTTCGCCGGCGATGACGCGGCCCGCGCCGACGCCTTCGTTGAGTTCGCCAACGACCCGCGTCTGGATCACATCTGGTTCGCCCGTGGCGGCTACGGCTCTTGCCGCATCGCCGAGGCCGTCATACCGCGCCTGACCGATGTCGCCCGGACCAAGCGGTACATCGGTTATTCCGACGTCGGTTCGATGCTGGCTATTCTCTACAAGAACGGCTTCCAGGTCGCCCACGGCCCGATGGCCTCGGACGGAGTGCGCAACGACCCGACCGGCTTCCGCTCCCTGAACTGGCTGCGCAAGGGCGAGACCGAGGGGCTGGAGCCATCGTTGCTCACCGACCCCCGCCCGGCCGTCGCCTTCAACCTGACCGTCCTCGACCAGCTGCTGGGCACGCCGCTGGAGCCCGACCTGACCGGCCATGTCCTGATGCTGGAGGACGTGTCCGAGGCCGCCTACCGGATCGACCGGATGATGTTCCACCTGACCAGCCAGCCCTCGATCCGCCGCGTCGCTGGCATCCGCGCCGGCCGCTTCACCGACGTCACGGTCAACGAGCCGGAATTCGGCCTGACCGGCGAACAGATCGTCCAGTTCTGGTGCGAACGCTCCGGCATCCCCTGGCTCGGCCTCGCCGATATCGCCCACGATCGCGACAACAAGGTCGTGCCGTTCGGGCCACGCTCTTAACCCTATCGCTCCCGTTACCGGCGAACCCTGTCGACATCGAACGCAGGTCTGCGTCACATGCCGCCCGATGGGGCGTAACGGATTTCTGACCCTGCCGGCATGGACACGGGCGGCCATGGTCGGCGTGCTGGGCGGAGCCGTTATCGCGAGTGCGACGACTGTATCGGGGGGTACGGTCGAGGCGGAAAGCCGCAGCTTCATCACTTCCGACGGGGCCCGCCTCCACTACCTGGAGGCGGGTCCTAGCGGGGCCCGGACCGTGGTCTTCGTGCCCGGCTGGACTATGCCCGCCTGGATCTTCGAAGCCCAGATCGAGGCCCTGTCCGATCGCTACCACGTCCTCGCCCTCGACCCGCGCGGCCAGGGCGAGAGCGAGGTCACCCGCTTCGGCTATACCCATGAGCGTCGTGGCCGCGATATCGGCGAACTGATCGACCATGCCGCCGTCGGCAATGTCGTCCTCGTCGGCTGGTCTCTCGGTGTGCTCGACAGCCTGGCCTGGGTCGCCGACGGCGGGGCCGACAGGATCGCCGGCCTCGTCCTGATCGACAACTCCATCGGCGAGGAGCCGGCGCCTCGCGCAGCGCCCGCAGCACAGCGCTCCGCCGCGCCGCCGCCCGAACCCACGCCGCCGGAACGCAGAGAGCGCCGGACCGCGTTCGTCGCCTCCATGTTCGCCCGTGATCCGGGGGCGGACTATCGCGCCCGCCTGACCGATCAGGCCTTGCGGATGAGCGTGGAGGATGAGCGCCGTCTGCTGGCCTACGATGTGCCGCGCGAATACTGGCGCGCCGCCGTCCACGCCACCGATCGGCCGGTCCTCTATGTCGTCCGGCCGCGTTGGCGCGAGCAGGGCGAAAACCTGGTCCGCACCCACCCGGATGCCTCCATGACCGTGTTCGAGGACGCGGGCCACGCCCTGTTCGTCGATGAGCCGGAACGGTTCAACGCCCTGCTGCAGGACTTCCTCGACACCCGGGTGGCGAGGACGGTCCATTGACCGCCGCCCCCGATCTTGCGGGCAAGACCCGCGCGGCCCTGATCCCGCTGTTCCTGATCGCCATGGGTGTGGTCGGGATCGAGAATGCCCTGACCCGGTACTTCGCCGTCGCGAAATGGTCGGAGTACGGCTACTGGATCATCTCCATCGTCATGGCCGGGTTCGCCCTGTCCGGCGTGGTGGTCGCCCTGTTCCGCGACAGTGTCGCCCGGCACGGCGTGATCCTGCGGACGCTTTTGCCCGCCGCCATGGTGATCGCCGCAGCGGTCGGATACCAGCAGGTCACGGCCAATCCGTTCAACCCGCTGCAGCTCCAGAACCCGACCACCTGGCCCGATCAGGTGAAGAACATCGGCCTCTACTACGCAGCCCTCCTGCCCTTCTTCTTCCTCGCCGGCCTCTACATCAGCCTGATCTTCGTCCTGAACCATCGGGAGATCGGACGGGTGTACGGGTACGACCTGATCGGCGCAGGGCTCGGCGCGGCCCTGGCCCTGGGGCTGATGTTCGTCGTCCACCCCTTCCTTCTGGCCCCCGTCCTGCTGATCCCGCTGGCCCTTGCCCCGGTGTTTCAGCCGGGCCGGTTCCGCGGGCTGGGCATCGGGCTCGCCGGGGTCGCGCTGATCGGGGGCGAGGCCATCCTGTTCCTCGGCGCGCCCCCGGCCTTCTCCGAGTTCAAGGCCATCTACGCCCCGCTCAACACCCCGGGCGCGGCCGTTGTCGCCGAGATCCGCCAGCCGCGCGGCCACTATCTTCTGCTCGAGAATTTCACCGAACGGGTCGACGCCGACGTCTCCAACAACGCGGGGCTGATGGGGATTGCCGGTCCGCCCTCGACCTATGGCCTGTATCGCGACGGCAACCGCATCGCCTCCCTGCCGAAGGCCGGCCCCCTCAACGCCGCCTATGCGCCGAGCGCCCTCAGCGCCGCCCCCTACGCCCTGCGCCAGTCTCCGGCCGTCCTGCTCGTCGGCCTGTCCGGTGGCTATCGCGTCGCCGAGGCCCTGACGCTCGGCGCCGCCCGCGTCGACGGGGTCGAGGGCGAGCCCGTCCTGCGCCACGCCCTCGTCGCCGGTCTGGGCCCGTCCCCCGCGCTCGCCCAGGACGCCAGGGTCACCCTGCTGGACGGAGGTCCGATCGCCGCCGCCTGGCGCGCGGGTCCTGACAGCTATGACATCATCGACGTCTCCGCCGACTTCGTGGACGCGGCCCCCGCCAACGTCACAGGCGTCACCGAAGAGGCCCTGGCCGCCTATCTCGCCGCGCTCAAGCCGGGCGGCACCGTGTCGATCTCGGTCTCCATCCGCGACTTCCCCGTCTATGCCCTGCGCGTCCTCTCGACCGCCCGTGAGGCCCTGCTGGCCAAAGGGATCGGCGATCCGTCCGACCACGTCCTGATCTATCGCTCCGCCTGGAACGCCCGCATCCTGATCAGCCCCACAGCCTGGTCGGCCGCAGACGTGGCCGCGCTTCAGGCCTGGTGCGCCGCCCGGTCCTTCGACGTCTCCTGGCGCCCGGGCATGGACGTGGGCGCCGCCCGCGCGACCCTGTTCAACGACCTGCCGAGCGTCTCGTTCGAGACGGGCCAGATGACCTCCGACGGTCCAGACGACGCCATCGCCAACGAGGTCGCCGCTGTCCTCGCCGGCCGCCCGTCGCCGTCGTCGCAAGCTTTCCACGTCCGCCCCGCCACGCTCGACCGGCCCGCCTTCTATTCGTCCCTGCGCCTCGAACGCCTCGACACACTGATCAAGCGGCTCGAGGTCCTGCCACAGGCCGAGATCGGTGCCCTGGTGAACATCGCCGTCCTCGGTCAGGCCATCGTCATCGCCCTTCTGGTGCTGGCCGCTCCCGCCCTGTTCCGCCGCCGGGCGGGCGGGGTGAAGGAGAAGGCCAGACTCTGGCCCGCCCTCTATTTCCCGGCACTGGGCCTCGGCTTCCTGCTGGTCGAGATCTTCCTGATCGACAAGGCGGCCTTCTATCTCAACGACTACTCGTCGGCCTTCGCCCTGGTCCTGACGGCCATGCTGATCTTCTCGGGCCTCGGCAGCATGATCGCCGGCCTGTGTGCACGCATGCCCAAGGTCGCCTCCCTGATCGGCCTTATAGTGGTCCTCGGCTGGATCGGCGCCATGCTGGTCGGCGCCGAGGACTTCATGATGCGCACCCTCGACCAGCCCTGGGTCGTGAAGGCCGGACTGGTCATCCTTGCCGCTGCGCCCGTGTCGCTGGCGCTCGGTCTGCCCTTCCCGCTCGGCCTGATCCAGGTCGGCGACGGCCGGGCCCTGCCCTGGGCCTGGGGGCTGAACGGTGCCTTCTCCGTGGTCGCCACGCCCCTCGCCAATCTGATGAGCCGCGATGTCGGCTTCTCGTCCCTGCTGATCGTGGCGGCCGGCCTGTACGCGATCGCCTTCCTCGTCCTGCCGGTCGCCGCGGCGGTGCGAAAGACCGTTCCGGTGTTCGAGCCCGCCGTCCCGACCAATCCCTTCGCCGACCTGCCCGACCCTGAACCCGCCCGCCTTGACCCCTTCCCGGAACAGACTGGCCCGGGCCAGCCTGTCCAGAGCCAGACGAGCCCCGCATGACCCCAGATCGCATGATGATGGACCGCCGCACCCTGCTGACCGCCGCGGGCGCCGCGACCCTGACCGGGCTGGCGGCCTGCGACGAGAACACGATGAAGTCCGTCCAGGCCCGCCTCAATCCGACCCAGGCGGCGGGCGGGGCAGGGGCGGCCGCGCCCGCAGCCCCGACTGCGGCCGCCGCCGGTGAAGCCTCGGCCGTTTCCGCGACCGTCCGTATGCCGACGGAGCCCTGGACCTTCGCCCGGTTCAATGCCGCCATGTCGGCGTCGGGCCGCCCGCACGCGATCACCGAGGCCCAGTTCGAGGAGATCCAGGCGCGAAAGCCCGCCGCCATCGAACGCATCAAGACCTATCTCGACGGCCGTTTCGGCGCCCACGATCCGAACGTGCTCCAGGCCTTCGAAAGCCTGCCGCGCGAGTATTTCCATTACGCCTACGCCTCGGACGCCTCGACCGCGTATCAGGCCTATGAGGCGAATCCCAAGCCCTGGGCCATCGGCCACGGCTCGGTCCTCTCCGACTATCTGGGTCAGGCCTATATGACCCAGCTGGCGGCCCCCAAGCCGACCGACGTGACGCTCGAGATCGGCACCGGCTCGGGCTTCCAGTCGTCCCTGCTGAGCCGCATCGTCCGCGACGCCTACACCATCGAGATCATCCAGCCGATCGGCGAGGCGGTCGGGAAGATCTGGGCCCCGCTCGGCTATGACAATGTCCACGGCCGGGTCGGCGATGGCTATTTCGGCTGGCCCGAGGTGACCGAGGGTTTCGACACCATCATGCTGACCTGCGTGGCCCAATATGCCCCGCCCGAGTTGTTCCGCCAGCTCAAGCCGGGCGGCAAGCTGATCATCCCGATCGGCCAGCCCTTCCGCCGCGGTCAGGTCCTCTACGTCTACACCAAGGACGCCGACGGCCGGGTTCGCAGCCGACGCGACGTGGGCGTCTTCTTCATTCCTATGACCGGCGCGATGCAGCAGCGACGGAATCCCGCGTGAGGTCCGTCTAAGATCCGGACTGGATATGCTTCCAGGTCGGAAACGGAACCATCATGAGCCTGAAACCAACGCCGCGGCCGATCGCCTGGCCCATGCTGGCGCGCCAGATCCACACGGTCGTCGGCATGGTCATCGCGCCCTCGATTCTGATGTTCGCGGTGACCGGGGGGCTGCAGATCTTCCGGCTGCAGGAAAGCCAGCCCGGCTATACGCCAGCGCCGCTGATCGAGAAGCTGGGCCGTGTGCACAAGGATCAGGTCTTCGCCATGCGCGCGCCCCGGGCGCCCCGGCCCGAGCCCGCGCGCCCGGCCGGGGTCGCTGCGCCGCGTGAGGCCGAGACGCCCGCCACCCCGCTCTCGAAGACCCTGCTCCAGTGGTTCTTCGTCCTGGTCTCGGTCGGCCTCTTCCTGTCGACCCTGCTGGGCGTCTGGATGGGCGTGACGATGGGCCGGCTGAAGACCGTCGCGCGCTGGTCGCTGCTCGCCGGAACGGTGATCCCGGTCGCGATCCTGCTCCTGCCCTAGAGGCCGCCCAACCCCGGAGGCTGACCCCGGGTTCTGCCCCGGGGTGGCGAGGAAATAATTCCTGCGACAGGCTTGCGCCGTGCCAGCTCGGACCCATGTCTGACGCGGTTCCTTGAAACGGCGAGAGACGACCACCGACAGTGCAACAGGAGTCCAGAATGGACAAAAGGAAAGTATTCCCATAACTCAGCGAGATAGCTCGCTCTGCTTGGAGCGTCCCTCAGAAGTTAGACTCTCTGGACCCGGTTTTTCAGAGTCCAGTCAGGCCGCCTCTGCACGCACCTCCGCCAGCGCATCCAGCGCCTGAACGAGGTCGGCGATCAGGTCGTCCTCGTGCTCCAGCCCGACCGACAGACGCAGCAGGCCGTCGGTGATGCCGGCGACGACGCGGGCTTCGGGCGTCATGGCGGCATGGGTCATGGTCGCCGGGTGAGCGATCAGGCTTTCGACCCCGCCCAGGGACTCGGCCAGGGTGAAGGTCTCCAGGGTCTCGACCAGCTGCCGCACGGCATCGACGCCGCCGGCCAGTTCGAAGCTCAGCATGGCGCCCGGCCCCTGCTGCTGGCGCGCGGCCAGTTCGTGGTTCGGGTGTGACTTCAGGCCCGGATAGTGGACGACGGACACCGCCGGATGGGCCTCCAGAAGCGCAGCGACCTTGCCGGCCGTGGTCTGTTGCCGTTCGATCCGTGCGAACAGGGTCCGCACCCCGCGCAGCGTCAGATAGGCGTCGAACGGCGAGCCGGTGACGCCGAGACAGTTGGCCCACCAGGCCAGCTCCGCATGGTCCGACGGATCGGCCGCGATCACCGCCCCCCCGACCACATCGGAATGGCCGTTGATGTATTTCGTCGTCGAGTGGACCACGATGTCGGCCCCCAGCTCGATCGGCCGCTGCAGGGCGGGCGACAGGAAGGTGTTGTCGGCCACCACCCTGGCCCCGACCAAGTGGGCGCGGGTGCAGATGTCGGCGATGTCGACGACCCGCAGCAGGGGGTTGGACGGCGTCTCGACCAGAACCAGTTTCGGGTTCAGGGCCAGGGCGGCGTCGAGCGCGGCCGTGTCGCCCTGATCGACCCACAGCACCTCGAAATGCCCCTTCTTCGCCCGGGCGCACAGCAGCCGGTGCGTCCCGCCGTAACAGTCGTGCGGCGCGATCAAGAGGTCGCCGGGCTCCAGCAGGCTCAGCGGCAGATCGACCGCCGCCATCCCGGTCGCCGTGACCACGCAGCCCGCGCCGCCTTCCAGCTCCGCCAGGGTCTCCGCCAGCACGTCACGCGTCGGATTGCCGGAGCGGCTGTAGTCGTATTTCCGCTTCTGCTCGAAGCCAGCGAACGAATAGTTCGACGACAGATACAGGGGCGGCATGACCGCGCCATGGGCCGTGTCCGTATCGACGCCCGAGCGGGCGCAGGTGGTGCGGACGTCGTGCGGACGCTTGCCGGCGGGGCGGGTCATTGGTCGATCTCCTTGAGCGCGGAACGGAGGATGGCGGCGACCGCCTCGTCCTCCTTCAGAAAGGCGTCGTGGCCGTACAGGGACGGGGCCTCGACCAGCCGGAACAGGGCGGGCAGGCGTGCGGCCAGCTCGCGGATGTCGTCGATCGGCACCAGCCGGTCGGAGGTGAAGCCTACCAGGGTCACCGGCGTCCGGATCGCCTCGGGCGTGACGGTGTGACGGTCGATCGAGTCGGACAGCGACAGCCAGCGCGCCGGCGTCGTGTGGGTCCGGTAGGCCCTGCCCCGCGCGGTCAGGTATTCGCAGACCGGATAGGCCTGGCCGGCCGATGCAGGCGCCTCGGTCTCGAACCGCTCGGCGAATTCCTCGGCCGTCCGATAGGTGGTCATGGCCAGCTCACGGGCCAGGGCGACCCCGTCCTCGGGGCGACCGGCGGCCTCGGCCAGCTGCAGGATCCGGCGCTGTATGCCGCGCCAGGCCGTCGCCTGCGGATGGGCCCGGTGGGCGGCGGACACGACGATCAGCTGCTCAACCCGCTCGGGGAACAGCTCGCCGAAGGCCAGGGCGATCATCCCGCCGTAGGAACAGCCGACGAAGGCCGAGACGACCGGACCGCCGATCTCGTCCAGGATCAGCCCCAGCAGCCGGGCCTGGTCATGGGTGGTGATGGTGACCGGCGTCGACCCCTCTGCGGCCTCCGGCGCATAGTCGAAGGCCAGGACCTGGAACCGGGAGAGGTCGATCGGACCCCGGATCGATACCGCGCCGGACCACCAGCCCAGGCCGTTGGTCTCGGTCCGGTGCACGAACCGCCCCGCCGAGATGCCGCCGGCGACGACCACCAGCGGCGCCCCCGCCCGGCCGTGCAGCCGGCCGACGATCTTGCGCTGGCCCAGCCGTTCGCCCGACTGGAGGCGGAAGTCGCCCGGGATGTCGACGGCGATATCGACCGCACCGCCGCCCTTGCGGGCGAAGATCGCAGCCGACCGGGCCGTCGGACGACAGAGCGGGTCTGAGGAAATCTGTTGAGTGTCGAAAGCCATGGCGTCGTCTGCATCGTCCCGCCCAGCAAGGCTCCGGATGCGATGACAGATCGTGGAGACGTCGCCTTGTCGACGCTCCACTCATCTCTCGCGGAAGGTCCTGAGACCGTCCTCGCAGGAGTTGGCACCGTTCGGCTGGAAACCGATGGTTGCCCCGACGTCAAAGGGCCTATCCCTCGGTCGGTCTTGATGAGTGAACCTACGTTGCGGGCATGACGAGCGCCGGTCAAGAGAAAAAATCTACCTCATTGCTCGCTTGTGGCGCGAGCTCTGTGACCGAAAGGTCTCGCAGGAGCCACGGGGCGCAAAAAAGATGCACGAACCGGGTTGACGGCGATCGATTGCGCCGACACCCTGAGATCAACGATTTTCCAGAGGTTTCGCCCGTGTCCCGTCTCGGCCGCATCGCCGTTTCGACCTCGACCGCCGCACTCGCGGGCCGGACGATGACGCTCGACACCCTCATTTCGACCACCACCGGCATGACCATCACCGGCCCCTCGCGGGCGGGAACAGGTTAGCGCGGAGGTCGGAAGACACCCAGCCAACCCAGACCCGCCCGGCCCCGGCCAGGCGGGTTTCTCTTTGCCCAGAACCCAGAACATCCTTCCCGAACGGACCTCTCCAATGCCCCACGCCAACGCCCGCCTCTCCGTCGTCGAGAAACCGCTCGCCGAACCTTCGCCCGCTGCCGAGGTGGTGGTTCTGAAGTTCGGCTCCTCGATCCTGCAGGACCAGTCCTGCGCCCCGGCCGTCGCATCGGAGGTCTACGGCCACGTCCGCGCGGGCCGGAAGGTGATCGCCGTGGTGTCGGCGCTCGGCGGCCATACGGATCGATTGCTTGCTGACGCCCGGACCCTGGGGCTGGACCACGAAAATGATCTCCTGCCTGCCTATGTAGCCCTGGGCGAAGAGAAGGCTGCGGCGCTCGTGGCCATCGCCTGCGACCGGATCGGTCTCGACGCGGCGGCCTTGTCCGTGCGCGAACTGGGCATCGTCGCCGAGGGGCCGTCGGAACACGCCCACCCCGTCTCGCTGCGCAGCGACGCGCTGTGGAAGGCGCTGGCGGACCATCAGGTGGTCGTCGTCCCCGGCTTCGGCGCGTTGGGACCGCGCGGCAGGGTCGTGCTGCTCGGACGTGGCGGATCCGACCTGACGGCAGTCTTCCTGGCGGCGGAGCTGGGCCTCGACCGCGTGCGCCTCGTGAAGGATGTCGACGGCCTGTACGACCGCGACCCGGCCTCCGCCTCGGGCAAGCCGCTGCGCTATCGTCGCGCCAGCTGGGACGACGCGCGCCGTCATGGCGGCGCCCTGGTCCAGCACGACGCGATCGATCTGGGCCAGCAACGCGCGGTGGAGATCGAGGTCGCCGCCCTCGGTCGCGCCGACTGCACCATCGTCGGCGACCACTCCGCGCCTCCGGGACCGTCCGTGCCGGACGCACCGCTGAAAGTCGCGATCGCCGGCTGCGGCGTGGTCGGCGGCGGCCTGCTGCAACGGCTGCAGAAGGACAGCCGGTTCGAGGTCGTGGGCGTACTGGTTCGGGACCCGGCCAAGCCGCGCGACGTCGAGGCGCCGGTGGAACTGTTCACTGCGGACCGCGAGGCCTTGCTGGACCTCCAGCCCGACATCCTGCTGGAAGCCCTGTCGGAGGGCGGCGCCGGACACGACCTGATCCGAGCCGCGCTCGAACGCGGCATCGACGTGGCCAGCGCCAACAAACAGGCGATCAGCCGCGACCCGGCCGGTCTCGCGGACGCGGCACGGGTCCATGGTGCCCAGCTGGCCTATTCGGCGGCGGTCGGCGGCGGGGCGCCGATGATCGAGACCCTGCGCGCGGCCAAGGCGGCCGGGCCGGTGAAGGGATTCGAGGCCGTGCTGAACGGCACGGTCAACTTCATGCTGACCCGCATCCAGGCCGGCGCCGATTTCGCCGACGCCCTGGCCGACGCCCGGGTCGCGGGCTTTGCCGAGGAGGACCCGTCGTCGGATCTGGAAGGTCGCGATTCGGCCGCCAAGGTACGGCTGCTGGCGTTCGAGGCTTTCGGCCGGACGCCGGCCGAAGCCGATGTGCCCTGCGCCGTGCTGTCGGAAGCCTTCAAGCCGGCAGGACCCGTGCGTCAGATCGGCGCCTGTGTCCGGGCGGGCGATGGCCTGAAGGCCTCGGTTTCGCTTGACGTCGGCCTCGATGATCCGTTCTTCCAGAGTCTTGAAGGGGAGCGCAACGGCTTGAAGGTCTACGGTGAAGACGGACGGATCTGGTCCTGCAAGGGCCGCGGCGCAGGGCGCTGGCCGACGACCGAGAGCGTGCTGGCGGACCTCGCCGACATCGTTCGGGCGCGCCACGCGTCGCTGGGCCATCACTGACCCTTGGCCGTCTTCACTCCGGTTACCGACGAACAGGCGCGGGCCTTCCTGGCGGATTATCCGCTGGGCGCGTTCGCGTCCCTGCATCCCATCGCCGAGGGGGTGGAAAACACCAACTATCGGCTGGAGACCGCCCCCGCTGGTCTAGCGTCCGCCCGTCACGTCCTGACCCTGTTCGAGGCGCGGACGGATGCGGCTTCCCTTCCGTTCTGCCTGGGTCTGACCGATCATCTGGCGGTGCGCGGGTTCCCGGCGCCGAGGCCCGTCCCGGACAAGGACGGTGACCGGGTCGGGACGCTGAACGGGCGGCCGGCGGCGGTGATCGAATGGCTTCCGGGCGCGTGGCTGCGGGACCCGTCCCCGGCCGAGATCGAGGCGGCGGGGGCGATGCTGGCCCGGCTGCATCTGGAGGCCGGGGGCTTCCTGCTGGAGCGCGCCAATCCGGTCGGGCCTGAGGTCTGGCGAGCGTTGGCGGACCGGTCGGCGACGGCGGCGAAGGGCGAAGACCGGGACATCCTGGACGGCGTCGAGGCGGCGCTGTCGAGGCTTGGCGATCCGTGGGCGGAGGACCTGCCACGCGGACCGATCCATGCCGACTATTTCCCGGACAACATCCTGTTCGAGAACGGAAAAGTATCGGGCGTCATCGACTTCTATTTCGGCTGCACCGACCTTCTGGCCTATGACCTCGCCATCGCCCTGAGCGCCTGGGGCTTCGACGGGGCGGGGACGCCGATCCCCGGCGCGGTCGAGGCCTTCCGACGCGGCTATGAGGCCGTGCGCCCCCTGACGTCCGCCGAGGCCGCCGCCCTGCCGAGGCTGGGAGAGGCCGCCGCGATCCGCTTCACCCTGACCCGGTTGCACGACCGCATCTTCCACGACCCGACCAAGCTGGTCACGCCCAAGGACCCCGGCGCCTTCTTCCGCCGTGCGGCTTGGTGGAGAGAAGCGGCTTAACTAGGACGGCGGCGGACCGTCGGCCAAGCCCACAGTCGATCCTGGCCGCATCCAAAACATGTCCGCTTGGGAAGTTCGAACCTTGGCTTGCCGCGACCCCAACTCGCCATCCTTGAAGCAAACTCCTCGTTCTCCAAAAGTTTTTTGCCACACGTGCGGTGACGAACAGCACTTGCGAACATTCCGCTGAGCAAGAATGCGGAGAGCCCTACGATCCTTACGGATACGGGAATGTCCGTTGCCCACAGCGCGGCTACGCCCAAAAGGGTGCCGCTGATCCAGACGGTCCAAGCGACAATCATGAGAACCCCCGCACCGCCGCCAGCGCCGCGCCGGCATCGGCGGCGATCACCTCGAACCGTTCCGCCCGGTCGCCGAGGTCGCGGATGACCTTTGGCGGGTCGGGGGCGAAGCCCAACACGGGGGCGACGTCCTTGCCGAACTTGGCGGGGTGGGCCGTGGAGAGGGCGATGACCGGTCCGAGGGCGCGGTCGACGCCGCGCGCGGCCGACAGGGCGACGGCGGTATGGGGGCAGACGACCTGACCCCAGGCGGCGTAGGCGTGGGCGATCTCTGAGCGCGTGGTCGCTTCGTCGACCGAGACGGCGGAGACCTGGGCGCGGAGGGCGGCCAGCAGGACGGGAGGCAGGGTCACCGCGCCCGCGGCGGCGAAAGTTTCGAACAGGGTGCGGGTGACGGCGGGATCGCGGCCTGAAGCCTCGAACACCAGACGTTCGAAGTTCGACGGGGCTTGGACGTCCATGCTGACACTGGCTGTCTCGACGGCGGCCTTCCGCGCGTAGACCCCGTCGTTGATGGCGCGCGCGAGGGCGTCGTTCTGGTTCACGGCGGCGACGAAACCGGCGACCGGCAGGCCCATCTTCCGGGCTGCGATGCCGGCGAAGGCGTCGCCGAAATTGCCGGTCGGGACCACGAAGACCGGGGCGCGAATCTCGCCCATGGCCGCCAGCTGGGAGACGGCGGAGACATAGTAGGGGATCTGGCCGGCGAGGCGGGCCCAGTTGATCGAGTTGACGGATGAGAACCGGCCGTGGGCGCGCAGGCTTTCGTCCGACAGCAGGCCCTTCACCAGACGCTGGCAGTCGTCGAAGTCGCCCCGGACGGCCAGGTTCAAGACGTTGGGCGCATCGACCGTGGTCATCTGGCGGCGCTGGACCGGCGAAACCCGCTCGTGCGGGTGCAGGACGATCAACCGGACACGTTCGGTGTTGGCGAAGGCCGCGACGGCGGCGGCGCCGGTATCGCCGCTGGTCGCCGTGACCAGGGTTAGCTGTTCGCCCGACGCCTGCAAGGCCTCCGACGACAGGGCGGCGGCCAGTTGCATGGCCAGGTCTTTGAAGGCGGCGGTGGGGCCGTGGAAAAGCTCCAGCATGTAGAGGCCGTCCTCGAGCCTGCGCAGTGGCGTGACCTCGGGCGGGGCGAAGCCAGCGGTCAGACGTTCGAGCGCGCGGTCGAGGGCACCGGCGGGCAGGGCGTCTCCGATGAAGGGCGCCATCGCCTGTGTGGCCATGTCCGCATAGACGCGACCCGGCGCCCAGGCGTCGACGCCGAGGGTCGGCCAGGCGGTCGGCATGTAGAGGCCGCCGTCGGGGGCCATGCCGCGCAGAAGGGCTTCGGCGAAATCGGTCGGGGCGGTGTCGCCCCGGGTGGAGACGTATCGATCAGGGGAGGAGGTCATCGTCATTCTGGTTAGCCAGCGGAGCCGGAAGCGTCACTTGTTTTCAGACCGAAAAGTCAGACTGGCCGGACTCTGAAAACGGAGTCCAGATAGTCCACTGAGTCCCGTTCGGATGGCGAATCGGTTCCGAAACGGGAGTCCGGATAGTCCGTTGAGTCTCGTTCGCCTCGTCCTTCCGGAGAGGCGGGAGGCATCATAACCCCGCCGCAGGGCACGGTGCATATAAAGACAACCGTTTCTGTAGCCGGTGTGTCTTTCTGTCGGGCTCGGCGGGACGGGGTGCGCAGCGTCGCGGTTGTTGCTATCGACGGGTGTGACCGACCCGACGTCTTCAGCGCGCCTGACCCACCTCCAGTCTCTGGAGGCCGAGGCGATCCATATCCTGCGTGAGGTGGCGGCCGAGATCGAACGGCCGGTGATGCTGTATTCGATCGGCAAGGATTCCGCCGTGATGCTGCATCTCGCGAGGAAGGCCTTCTTCCCCGGTCCGATCCCCTTCCCGCTGATGCATATCGATACGACGTGGAAGTTCCGGGACATGTACGCGCTGCGCGAGCAGGTCGCGGCGGCCGGCGACGTCGACCTGAAGATCTGGATCAACGAGGACGCCCGGTCGCGCGGGATCAATCCGTTCGATCACGGCTCGCTGCATACTGACCTGTGGAAGACCGAGGGGCTGAAGCAGGGGCTGGATCATCACGGCTTTCAAGCCGCGTTCGGCGGGGCGCGGCGCGACGAGGAGAAGTCGCGGGCCAAGGAGCGGATCTTCTCCTTCCGCTCCGCCGGGCATCGCTGGGACCCGAAGAACCAGAGGCCGGAGCTCTGGCGGCTCTACAACACGCGGATCGGGGCGGGAGAGAGCATCCGCGTCTTCCCCATCTCGAACTGGACCGAGCTGGATGTGTGGCAATACATCGAGCAGGAGGCGATCCCGGTCGTGCCCCTGTATTTCGCCGCTGAACGTCCGGTGGTCGAACGCGATGGCGGGTTGATCATGGTCGACGACGCGCGGATGCGACTGCGGCCCGGCGAAACGCCACGGGTGCGGTCGGTGCGGTTCCGGACCCTGGGCTGTTATCCGCTGACCGGGGCGGTCGAGAGTGAGGCGACCAGCGTCGCCGACATCATCGCCGAGATGAAGGCCTCCACCACCTCGGAACGGCAGGGACGGGTCATCGACCACGACCAGTCTGCCTCCATGGAGAAGAAGAAGGCGGAGGGCTATTTCTGATGAAGTCCCTGCTTCGCTTCATCACCTGCGGCTCGGTGGACGACGGCAAGTCGACCCTGATCGGGCGGCTGCTCTACGATACCAGTACCATCCTCGACGACCAGATGTCGGCGCTGGAAGCGGACTCGAAAAAGGTCGGGACCCAGGGGCAGAACATCGATTTCGCCCTGCTGGTCGACGGGCTGGCGGCAGAGCGGGAACAGGGCATCACCATCGATGTGGCCTACCGCTTCTTCGCCACCGAGCACCGCAAATTCATCGTCGCCGATACGCCGGGGCATGAGCAGTACACGCGCAACATGGTCACGGGCGCCTCGACGGCTGATGTGGCGGTGATCCTGATCGACGCGCGCAAGGGCGTGCTGGTCCAGACACGGCGGCACTCCTACCTCTGCGCCCTGCTGGGGATCCGGAAGGTGGTGCTGGCGGTCAACAAGATGGATCTGGTCGGCTGGGACGCCGGCCTGTTCGCGGAGATCGTCGAGGACTATCGCGCCTTTGCTGACAGCATCGGTCTGGACGATGTGACCCCGATCGCCCTGTCGGGCCTGACGGGTGAGGGGGTGGTCGCGCCCTCGCCCGAGGAGTTCGCCGGGCCGAGCCTGCTGGAGTGGCTGGAAGAGGTCGAGGTCGGTTATGACGCCGCCGCACGGCCGTTCAGGATGCCGGTGCAGTGGGTCAATCGTCCGAATCCGGAGTTTCGCGGCTACGCCGGGCTTGTTGCGGCGGGGACGGTGTCGCCCGGCGACCCGGTGCGGGTCCTGCCGGCCGGGCGCGAGAGCCGGATCGCGCGGATCGTCGCCATGCCGGACGACCTCGCCGAGGCGGCGGCCGGACAGTCCGTCACCCTGACGCTGGAGGACGAGATCGACATCTCGCGCGGCGATGTGATCGCGGCGGCCGAGGTGCCGCCGGAGGTCGCGGACCAGTTCGAGGCGACGATCGTCTGGATGGACGAGGAGACCCTGTCGCCCGGCCGCTCCTACCTGCTCAAGATCGGCGCGCGCACCGCGACGGCCCAGGTCACGGCGATCCGGCACCGGATCAACGTCAATACCCTGGAGAAGCTTGCGGCCAAGCGGCTGGAGCTCAACGACATCGCGGTCTGCAACCTTTCGCTCGACCGTCCGATCGCTTTCGAGCCCTATCAGACGAACCGGGACCTGGGCGGCTTCATCCTGATCGACCGGATCAGCAACCGGACGGTCGGGGCGGGCATGATCCGCTACGCCTTGCGGCGGGCGGACAACATCCACTGGCAGGCCATCGACGTGGACCGCTCGGCGCGGGCGGCGATGAAGGGACAGACGGGCGCCGTCGTCTGGCTGACCGGACTGTCCGGGGCCGGAAAGTCGACCATCGCCAACCTGGTCGACAAACGGCTGCATGCGCTCGGGCGACACACCTATCTGCTGGACGGGGACAATGTCCGTCACGGGCTGAACCGGGATCTGGGCTTCACCGAGGAGGACCGGGTCGAGAACATTCGCCGGGTCGCCGAGGTGGCGAAACTGATGGCCGATGCGGGTCTGATCGTCATCACGGCCTTCATCTCCCCCTTCCGGGCCGAGCGGCGGATGGCGCGCGAACTGATGGCCCAGGGCGAGTTCCTGGAGGTGTTCGTCGATGCGCCCCTGGCGGTCGCCGAGGCGCGGGATGTGAAGGGTCTCTACGCCAAGGCGCGGGCGGGGGACCTTAAGAATTTCACCGGGATCGACAGCCCGTATGAGGCGCCCGAGGCCGCCGAGATCGTCATCGACACCACGGCCCTGAGCGCGGTGGAGGCGGCCGAGGCCATTGTGAAGCGGCTGGGGCTGGGCTGACTTTCGGGCCTCTTGCGCGTATGGGGTCGCCGACGATGACATCCCGCCCCGCCCATACTCTGTCCGTCGCGCCGATGATGGACTGGACCGACCGGCATTGCCGGGCGTTTCACCGCGCCCTGTCGACGCGAGCCCTGCTCTATACCGAGATGGTCACGGCGCCGGCGGTGATCCACGGCGACCGCGAGCGTCTGCTGGGCTTCGATGCGGTCGAGCATCCGGTGGCGCTGCAGCTGGGTGGGTCCGATCCGGTCCAGCTGGCCGAGGCCGCCCGGATCGGCGCGGCCATGGGATATGACGAGATCAATCTGAACGTCGGCTGTCCTTCGGACCGGGTGCAGTCGGGGCGATTTGGGGCCTGTCTGATGCGCGAGCCGGAACTGGTGGCCGACTGTATGGCGGCGATCCGCGAGGCGGTCGACGTGCCGGCGACGGTCAAATGCCGGATCGGGGTGGACGATCAGGACCCCGAGGTCAGTCTGTTCGCCACGGTGGACGCGAGCGCGGCGGTCGGGGTCACGACCTTCATCGTCCATGCCCGCAAGGCCTGGCTGAGCGGCCTGTCGCCCAAGGAAAACCGGGACGTGCCGCCTCTGGACTATGGTCTGGTCCGGCGGCTGAAGCGGGAGCGGCCGCATCTGACGGTCTGTATCAACGGTGGCATCGGCTCGCTGGACGAGGCGGAAGCGCATCTGGAGTCGAGCGACGGGGTCCAGCTGGACGGGGTCATGATCGGGCGGGCGGCCTATCATGAGCCGGCCCTTCTGGGTCAGGTCGACCGGCGGCTGTTCGGGGCGGCGGGCGCCGATGTCGATCCGTTTGAGGCCATCGAGCGGTACGGGCCCTATCTGGCCGCGCGGCTGGAGGAAGGCTGGGGCCTTCACGCGATGACGCGGCACATGCTGGGCCTGATGCACGGGCGGCCGGGGGCGCGGGCCTTCCGGCGCATCCTGACGGTCGAGGCGATCCGGCCCGGCGCAGGACTGGACGTGGTCGATCGCGCCGTCGAGGCGGTGCGCGAGGCCGAGGCGCGGCGCGACCGGGTCGAGGACGCCGCCTGACACGGTCAACGGTCCGTTAAGCGTAACGGCGACAAGGCTGCGGGATGACCCGCATCCCGCTGATCGCCCTGTCCCTGCTGGCCGTTTCGGCGGGCGCCGCCGAGGCGCAGAGCCGGCATCCGCGCTCGCCGATCACCGCCGCCCTGAACACCGGGACGACCGGGGTCGGGGCGGAAGTGCAGCTTTCGCTGGGTTCAGTGTTTGTCGTGCGGGGCGGGATCGATACGCTGGGCTACGACTTCGACCAGTCGTACAGCGACGTCGACTATTCGGGGCGGTTCGACTTCGACACGGTGTCGGGGTTCGTCGATCTGCATCCGTTCCTGAATGGCTTCCTCATCTCCGGCGGGGCCTATGTGGGCAACCGGACCATCAATCTCAACGGGCAGCCGACGGCGCCGGTGAACATCGGCGGGGCGACCTTCACGCCGGCCGAGGTCGGGACCCTGAGCGGACGGATCAAACTGTCGGACACCGCGCCCTTCGTCGGCATCGGCTATGACGACAGCTTCTATCGCGAGGGGACCTGGGGTTTCCGCGGCATGGTCGGGGTGGCCTGGAGCCAGGAGCCGGAGGTGGGGCTGTCCTCCAGCGGCGGGACCCTGTCGAACGATCCGATCTTCCGCGCCCGGCTGGAGCAGGAAGCCCGCGAGATCCAGGAGGACGCGAAGGACAAGGCCTTCTTCCCGGTGGTGCAACTGGGCGTCACGGCGCGGTTCTGAGCCAGACAGGCGGGTCGGCGTGCGCTAGACCGGCCGAGTGACCTCCCTTCCTCTGAACGACCTGGCTTTGCTGGCCGCTGCGGTGCTCGCGGCGGGGCTGGCGGGCGGACTCATCGCGGGCCTGTTCGGGGTCGGCGGCGGGACGGTGCTGGTGCCGGCGCTGTTCTACGCCTTCTCGGTTCTGGGGCTGGGCGGGGAGAGCAATCTGCATGTGGCCATCGGCACCTCGCTCCTGACCATCGTGGCGACGTCCTGGCGGTCGCTGGGGGCGCACCGGGCGCACGGGGCGGTGGACGAAGAGGTCTTGAAGACCTGGACGCCCTGGGTCGGGGCGGGGGCCCTGGTCGGGGCGGCCATCGCGGGGATGACCTCGATGGAGGGACTGGCGGTCGTCTATGCCGTCTGTCTGGCCGTGGTCGCGGCCCAGATGGGGCTGCTGCCCGAGACCGTGCACCTCCGGAAGGACCTGCCGACAGGCGGGTGGCGGCGCGGGATCGGGGGGCTGATCGGCCTGTTGTCGGCGATGATGGGGGTGGGCGGCGGCAGTTTCGGCGGGATGCTGATGACCCTGTGCGGACGGCCCATCCATCAGGCGGTCGCGACGGCGTCGGGCTTCGGCATCGCCATCGGGGCGGCGGCGACCCTGGGCTTCATCGTGTTCGGTTTTGGCGCAGATGGCAGACCACCGTTGAGCCTGGGTTACGTCAATGTGCCGGCGGCCGTCGCGATGGGGGTGCTGACGACCCTGGTGGCGCCCTATGGCGCAAAACTGGCGCACCGGCTGGATCGCAAGGTGCTGCGCAAGGCCTTCGCCATCTACCTGTTGCTCACCGCGATCTCGGTGGTGGTGAAGGCGCTATAGCGCCGGAATGCCGTCTTTACGTTGGCCGGTGAGTTCGTGGTGATTTCGGCCAGTCAGATCCTGCAGAATCCGACGACTTCGGTGAGGGAGGCTATACAATCGCTGCAGAAAGACTGCAGGAAATGCACAGTTGAAGCCTCCCCGTCGGGTCCGCTTTCTGGCGTAAGGTCTATGACCGCTTTCGACCCTTTGCGGCGGTCAAGAATGTCCGCTCATGGCCGGCTTCGTGCACCTAAAGGAAGGTGTCGAGATGATCATGCCCGGCGAAAACGACGAGCTGATCACCCCGATTGCGATGGAAGAAAAGCTCCACTTCGCCATCCGCGAGGGCAGCTAACCGTCGGTGTCGGCGTCGTGGCCAAGGTCGTCGAGTCAGCAGTCTGGTGGCGCGCTGACGCGAGGCTCGCGGAGCCTCGCGTCTTGAGCGCGTATCAAGTTAGAAAAGGCCCTCCGGTGAGAACCGGGGGGCCTTTCTCGCTTTGGACGAGCAAAAGCTTCACAAAACGGCGGTTGCTTAGCTCGTGGCTGAGCGTAGGGTTCGCCTATAGGTCGAAAAATCGGGAGCGGTCAAATGCGACTTTGTGTCTTGTTCTTGGCAGTCGTCACACTAGCAGCCGCCCCGGCGCATGCACAAAACCAGCTTAGTAGTGCGGCGGTTGATGCAGTGCATTCGATGCATTTGGTGCGAGCATCGGCTTATGCTCCCGAACCAGTGGTTAAGCTTGAAACTTTAACTGTGCAACGATCTTGGTCTGACGCTCAGGCACGAGCCGCCGAAAGGCGCGCACGCACGGAGAGCCGGCGCGCGGAAGCTCAAGCACGGCAGGATCGGCGTAGACGGGAGTATGAGCGGAGCCGCGCGGAAGGTGAAGCTCGAAGGGCGCAGAGCAGGGCAGAGTTGGACGCCCGCGTCGCTGAAGCCCGGGCGCGCGCGGAGGCCCGGAGAAACCAGCGCACGCAGGAGTTAGAGGCCTGGCGAGCAGGGTCACAATCGTGGGATGCCGCGATCGCGGACTCAAACACCCAAACCTCGCCAACCATTTCTGACAAACAGGTCGCAGCTCTCCGTGCTGAAGAACAACAGTCAGCAACACAGCCCCCCGTCGTCCAGCCTCCGCTGTCTGGAACGGCAAGAAGTTATTCGTCAGACCTCCAAATGCGCGCATCTACATCGACGCCGTCGACACCAGTCTCCAACGCTCGGTCAGCGCCCGCAACATTCAACTCGACACAAGTCCGAGAAAGTCTGGAGCAAATTCTGCTCGCAGACTCGGCCGGCTGGGCCTTTAACTCCTATGATACTGGAAGCGTGACAAACGCGCGGCTTATATCTGATGGTGAAACGGGCTCAACTGCAGTTCAAGGCGATTATACCTATAATGGCGGGAGCAGGGGATGGATCAGAGCTAACATCAGTAATGGTCGTGTAGAATGCATAATCTACCATGATTATCCAAGCCGATGCCGGCCCGTGGGTGATTACTCCTATCAGTCGGGCGTTTTGAGTTTGCTGGTGGCGGCAGCCGTTACGGGAGCAGCCAATCCTTCGACTACATCTACGATTGAATCTTCCGCATCAGATAGAATGAGAGAGCGTAGACAGAGAGATGCGCAAGAAACGCAGGATGCTTGGCGTGAAAGACAACAGGATCGCGGCTGCTATCCTTCCGGCTGCTAACACGCAGCATGTTTGTGGAAGATTTTTTCGCCGTATAGGCTAGGTGCCTACGAGGGTACCGAAAAGCTGATCCTCGGATCAACCCAGAGTGTGTCGAGGTAGCTGCCGGTTGTGGCTAGTCGTTCGGCTTTCTCGTCGCCGGGTCCGCGCCGGTTTTACTGGAGTTGCTGCTGCCTCCGGAGCTGTCCTGTTCGGTGGCGGGGCGAGGCCGTTTGCCGTTACGGTCGGTGCGCTGGTTCTAGATTTTGGTCTGGCGCGGCCGACGGTTCGGATCCGTGATGGTCAGGTTCCGGGTTGGCCAGGGAAACCCCTGCATGAGAGCGAAGGTTTCGTTCGCCACCCAGTTCAACCGTCCTCAAAGGGCGCATCGGCTAGAGATCGCGCTGGAATGGCGCTTGCGGCTGCGGTCGCTGATAGGTTTACCCCGTCAGGCCGAAATTCGCCCCTTCCTGTCCGAATGATCGATGATCCTGTTCGGCCATCACCGCTGGCGCGATGGGCCGTTTGGATATCAGCTTCCCACGGCGGGCTCAACCGGTGAACGCAACACGCTAGCTTTTCTTCGGAGATGGAGCGTGGGCGATGAAGCAGCGGCGGCGGATCTACTATTCGGCGGCTCAGCGGGCTGAAATCTGGGA